>CAVTFU010000001.1:0-86181 GCA_963734045.1 uncultured Actinomycetes bacterium
GGCCCGTCTCGGGCGCTCCGAGCTTGTACAGCTTGTTGATCACCGCAGCCAGGATCGGGTCGGTGTAGTACTTGCGGAACTCCGACTCGTTCCACGGCTGGAGGGCGTTCCAGCGGTCCTTGAGGCCCGTCGGGATGATCACCTCGTTGACGAGCGGGTTGCCGAGGCGGTTGACCTGGACCCACGCGCCGCGGTCGCGGGTCGTGGCGCCGCGGGTCGTCACCTTTCGGCGGTCGACGGAGCCCCACACGCCGATCGTCGAGTTCTTCGCGTCGAGGCCCGCGATCGGGACCTGTACGGCGAACGTGTGGACGCCGTAGCCGGCGAAGAAGTCCTTGCCGCCGCCCATGTTGCCCGTGCCCTTGCGGATCGCGACGAGATCGAAGATCGCGCCGATGTCGCCGAAGAAGGGGTCGTCGCGCTGACCGGCGAACGCCTTCGAGGCGCCGCCGTCGAACGAGAGGATCGACTTCGTGGTGAGGTTCCGGTAGTCGGGCGTCGAGCGCTTGCCGATGTTGTTCGGCGGCGTCGTGCCCCGGGCGACGACCGTCGTCTTCCCCTTCGCGACGCGCGTCACCGTGTACGGCTGAGCGGTGTCGCCGAGGAAGAACTGGCCGGTCTTGCGCCCGAACTGGAACCGGTAGATGACGTCGGGCTGCACGTCGCCCGAGGTGTCGATCTTCAGGTTGTAGCGGGCGCTGGGCGAGAACGTGTACCAGTTGGGCCCCGCGGCCGGATCCTCGGCGGGGATGACGTTCGCGAGGATCGTCACCGTGTTCGGCTTGTCCGGGCTGCGGAACGCGTAGACGTCCGTGATGTCGGCCGAGGGGTCGTCCGCGATGAGCGGTGCCTCCCGGTGGCTCGACGCGGTCCCGTCACCGGGACCGAGCGTGATGGCCGCGCCGACGGCGGCCGTGGCGATCGTGGCGCCGAGCGCCGCGATCGCGATGCCCTTTCGCATCGTCGTACTCCTTCGGTCGGGATCGATCAACGGCGATTGTTCGCGCGGGTCGGCGCCGCGGTTCGATCGAACCGTTCCGGCTGATTTCGGCGAACAAGACGGATGAGTGAGGGGGCACAACCCGTGGTACGGTCCGTCGCGCCGGCGGCGCCGGTCGTCTGGTCGATGAGGAAGCACCTCGCACACCTCTCCGACGAGGCCCTCGTGGCGCTCGTCGCGCGCGGCGACGAGCCCGCCCTCGGAGAGCTCTACGACCGCGTCGGCAAGATCGCCTACGGGATCGCCTTTCGGATCCTTCGCGACGATCGGCTCGCCGAGGACGCTGTCCAGGAGGGCTTCCTCGCCGTCTGGCGCTCGGCGGCCACCTTCCGCGCAGAGCGCGCGAAGGCGAGCACGTGGATCGTCACGCTCGTCCACCGCCGCGCGGTCGACCTCGTCCGGCGGGAGGAGCGCCGGCGCGCGGAGCCGCTCGACCTCGAGCAGCGCGACGCTCCGGACCCGGCCGGCTCGGCCGAGGACGAGGCGTGGCTCGGCTTCGAGCGCGACCGGGTGCAGCGTCTGCTTCGCGCCCTTCCCGACGCGCAGCGCGAGGCGCTCGAGCTCGCCTACTACGGCGGCTACTCGCAGGCCGAGCTCGCCGAGAGGCTGGGCGTGCCGCTCGGTACGATCAAGAGCAGGATGTTCGCCGGGCTCGCGCGCCTGCGGGAGCTCCTGGACGACACCGAATCCGAGGGATCGTGGACGCCGAGACTCACGAGCTGATCGCGGGCTACGCGCTCGACGCGCTCGACCCGGGCGACCAGGCCCGGGCGAAGGAGCTGCTCGCGACCTCCGAGGAGGCGCGGGAAGAGCTCCGTGCGTTCTCCGAGGTCGCGGCCGCGATGGCCGTCGCGACCTCCGGGCCGATGCCCCGAGGCGAGCTCCGCGGACAGATCCTCGACGCCGCGCGCGCCGAGCCGCAGAACGTCGTGTCGCTGGACGAGCGCCGCCGCTCGCGCCTCGTCCCGGTCCTCGGAGCCGCCGCGGCGCTCGCCGCGTGCGCGGCGCTCGCTCTGGGGCTCTGGGGTGCCTCCGCCACACGCGACCGCGACGACGCGCGTGCCGCGCTCGACCGCAGCCGAGCTGCGAGCGCGGTGCTCTCGGACCCGGGCGCCCGCACCGTCGACCTCGAGTCGGGTGAGGGGAGGCTCGTCGTCGATGACGAGGGGGCGGCGGTGCTCGTCCTCGATGGGCTCGGAGCGGCGCCGGAGGGCAAGACCTACGAAGTATGGGTCTCGGACGGCGGTGCTCCGGTGCGAGCCGGTCTTTTCGACGGAGCCCCCGAGCGCGACGTCGTTCCCGTCGCGGTGCCCGTCGAGGCCGGGTCCACGGTGCTCGTCACGGTCGAGGACGCCGGCGGCGTCGATGCCCCGACGACCGATCCCATCGTCGCCTCACGGAAGGCGTAAGCCCGCCGGCAGGCCGTACGCGGCAACGACGCGGCGTAGAGTGAGCGGGTGCCCGAGCGCTTCGACGTCGTGATCGTCGGGGGCGGGACGGCAGGCTGTGTGCTCGCCGCCCGGCTCAGCGAGGACCCCGACCGAGGCGTGTGCCTCGTCGAGGCAGGCCCGGACTACGGGCCCTACGGCGACGGCGGCTGGCCGGCGGAGATGCTCGACGCACACACGCTGCCGATGACCCACCTCTGGGAGACGGAGCCTGACGACCGGTCCGCCTCCCGTGCCAGGATCATCGGTGGCTGCTCGGCGCACAACGCGTGCCTCGTCGTCTGGGGATCCCGAGCGGACTACGACGAGTGGGGCGAGGGATGGTCGTTCGGCGAGCTCGAGCCGTATCTGCGCCGGGCGGAGGCCGCGCTCTCGACCCGCGACGATCGCGACGACGACCTGTCGCCCTTCCACCGGGCCTTGCTCGAGGCAGCCCCTCGCGTCGGCATCCCGCGGCTCGGGCACCTCAACGATCTCGACGCCACCGCAGGCGCCGCCCCCGCCCCCGTGAACGCACGGGAAGCAGTTCGCTGGAACACGGCGTTCGCCTACCTGGACGCTGCCCGATCCCGCCCGAACCTGACGGTCGCTGCCGAGACGCTCGTCGACCAGGTCGAGCTCACCGACCGTCGAGCCGTGGGGATCGTGTCGAGCCGCGGACGAATCGCCGCCCCGACTGTGATCCTGGCCGCGGGCGCCTACGGCTCGCCGGCCGTGCTGCTCCGGAGCGGCATCGGGCCCGCCGCCGACCTCGAACGGCACGGTATCGGCGTGGTCGAGAGCCTCCCCGTCGGTCTCGGGCTCGCCGATCACCCCGGTGTCGGGCTCGAGTGGGCTCCTGCGCCAGAGCACGTCCCGGACGGTGGACCGGCGTTCGCGACGTCGCTGCTCGTGCGCGCGAGAAGCGACGACTGCCCGGACGGGACGTGGGACCTGCACTTCCTGCCCTGGCTCGAGCAGACGAGTGACGGCTGGACCACGACCGCCGTCGTCTACGTGCTCAAACCGGACTCGCGCGGCTCGCTGACGCTCCGCTCACCCGATCCGCGCACGCCGCCCGTCATCGACCACGGCTTCCTCACTGACGAGCGCGACCTCGGTCGGCTCGTCAGCGGGCTCACGCTCATGCGCTCGCTCGCGGAGGAAGCGGGGGCGGGCGTCGAGGTGCGACCGGGAGGCGGAGAGCCGGTTGCGAACTATGTGAGACGAGAGGTTCGCGGAATCTTCCACCCGACCGGAACATGCGCGATCGGGCAGGTTGTGGATGCCGGAGGCGACGTGCTCGGAGTCACCGGGCTCGTCGTCGCGGACGCCTCGATCATGCCCACGATCCCTCGCGCCAACACGAACCTGAGCACCGTCGCCGTGGCGGAGCGCGTCGCGGACCTGCTCCGGCAGTGAAGTAGCGTTCGAGCGTCGTGCCGTCGCTCCAGGAGCTGCTCGAGGTCGCCTGGGCCCTTCCCGCCGACGTCGCGGACGACGGCACCGTGCTGATGCGGTGGAACGTGCCGGGCAGCTTCCAGCTCTACCTCGCCCGTCCCGGCCAGGAGCTCGTCCAGCTGACCGACCTCGGCGAGCCGGTGAACGGCAGCTTCGTCCCGGGAAGCGACCGCATTCTCCTCTCGGTCGACGAGGGCGGCAACGAGCGAGAGCAGCTCTATCTCCTCGATCCGACGCCGGACGCGACGCCCGAGCCGCTCGTCGTCGAACCGGAGTTCCTGCACGTGACGCCGTCCTTCGACGCCCGTGGAGAACGACTCGCGTACGCATGCAACCGGCGCAACGGGCGCGATCTCGACGTCTTTGTCCGCTCGCTCGAGACGGGGGACGAGCAGTGCGTGCTGGCCGCCGGCGGGTACTGCGAGGTGGCCGGCTTCTCTCCCGACGGCCGGTGGCTCGCTGTCATCCAGCTGACCGGACGTACCGGTGACAACGACCTCCGCCTCGTCGACCTCGTCGGCGGCGGCGACGTCCTCGTCGCCCCGGATGAGCACGACGCGCTCTTCGGGCCGCCGGCCTGGAGCAAGGGCTCGACGTCGTTCCTGTTCGCGACCTCGAGCGGACGCGACACGGCAGGCATCGGTCGGTACGAGCTCGCGAGCGGCACGTGGCGCTACGTGCTCGAGAACGAGTGGGACCTCGAGTGCGTGGGCGACCGGAGCGGACGGATGCTCGCCGTCCATGCGAACGAGGAGGGCTACTCGCGCCTCGCGCTCTACGACGCCGAGACGATGTCGCTCCGTCACCGCGTCGAGCTGCCGGATCGCGGGATGATCCAGGGCCTCGTCCTTTCGCCCGACGGGAGTCGGCTCTGCTTCGGGTTCTCGTCGCCGCGGACGACCTGGGACGCGTGGGCCTTCGACACGGCGTCAGCCGAGCGGGCCCGGCTGACGCGAAGCCCCACGGCGGTCGCCGCGGACGAGCTCACGGCTCCGACCCTGCACCGCTTCGCGTCGTTCGACGGCGAATCGATCCCGTACCTCGTTCATCAGCCGGCGTCCGGGGAGCCTGCGCCCGTGCTGATCGAGATCCACGGCGGCCCCGAGGCGCAACGGCGCCCGATGTGGATCCCGCTCGTGCAGTACCTCGTCGCGCACGGGTTCGCCGTCGTGCAGCCGAACGTGCGCGGCTCGACCGGCTACGGAAAGAGGTACGAGCACCTCGACGACGGCGGCCGGCGGCTCGACACGGTGCGGGACGTCGCTGCGCTGCACGAGCGGTTGGGCTCCGACGCGCGCTTCGCCGCCGACCAGACAGTGCTCTACGGCGGCTCGTACGGGGGCTACATGGTGCTCGCGTGCCTCGCCTTCGAGCCCGACCGATGGGCGGGCGGAGTCGCCGTCGTGCCGATCTCGAGCCTCGTGACCTTCCTCCGCTCGACGTCGGAGTACCGGCGTGCGTTCCGCGAGCGCGAGTACGGGTCGCTCGAGCACGATCTCGACTTCCTCACGGAGGCATCTCCCATCACGCACGTGGATCGCATCCAGGCGCCGCTCCTCCTGATCCACGGCGCCAACGATCCGCGCGTGCCGCTCGGGGAGGCCGAGCAGATCCACCGGGCGCTCGTCGAGCGTGGCATCCGCTCCGAGCTCCTCGTGTACGAGGACGAGGGGCACGGCCTGCAGAAGCTCGCGAACCGCCTCGACGCCTATCCCCGAGCGGTGGCCTTCATGGAAGAGATCCTCGGCCGGGAAATCAGCACGAAGTAGGCACGAACACCCGCCGGTCGCGCCCGTACACTCGTTCGGGTGCCGGTGACCGACCTTCGGCCTGCGCTGCATGACGTCTTCGGCTTCGACGACTTCCGTCCCGGCCAGGAAGCCGTCGTCCAGGCCGCCGTCGACGGGAAGGACACGCTCGCAGTCATGCCGACCGGGGCGGGGAAGTCGCTCACCTACCAGCTCGCGGCGCTGCTCCGCCCTTCGCCCACGCTCGTGCTCTCGCCGCTCATCGCGCTCATGAAGGACCAGGTCGACAAGCTCCCGCCGCAGCTCGCCGCGACGGCGACGTTCGTCAACTCGTCGTTGAGCGCCGAGGAGGCCTCCGCGCGCCTCGCGTCGGTCTCGACCGGTGCGACCCGGCTGCTCTACGCCGCGCCCGAGCGGCTGCGGCAGGAGAGCTTCGTCCGCACGCTCCAGAGGATCGGCGTCGGGCTCGTCGTGATCGACGAGGTGCACTGCGTCAGCATGTGGGGCCACGACTTCCGGCCGGACTACCTCTTCATCCGGCGCGCGCTCGAGGCGTTCGGCGAGCCGGCGATCCTCGGGATGACCGCCACGGCGACGCCGGCCGACGCGGAAGCGATCTCTGTGGCGCTCGGCCGGCCGCTGGAGGTCGTCCGCACGAGCGTGCACCGCCCCAACCTCCGCTACGACGTCGAGCGAGCGGAGAACGGGGAGGAGCGGCTTCGCGCGCTGCTGCGGCGGCTCCGCGTCATCGACGGCGCGGCCGCGATCGTCTACGCCCGCTCGCGGCGCTCGTGCGAGGAGATCGCCCGCACGCTGGTCGGCCACGGGGTTCGCGCCGCCCATTACCACGCGGGCCTGGAGGCCGAGGAGCGCACGCGCGTCCAGGAGGCGTTCGTCTCCGGACGCACTCCGGTTGTCGTCGCCACGACCGCGTTCGGCATGGGCATCGACAAGCCCGACGTGCGGCTCGTGGCGCTCGTCAACTTCCCCGACTCGCTCGAGAGCTACGTCCAGATGGTCGGTCGCGCCGGCCGCGACGGCGCGCCGAGCGACACCGTGCTCCTCGCGGGCGACGCCGACGCGGCAGCGCTTCGCCGCTTCGCGCTCGGCGACGTGCCGACCGCGCAGGTGCTGCGCCGCGTGTACCGGGTCGTGCGCGCGGCCGACGGACCGGTGCATCCGGAGGCGCTCGCCGACGCGATCGAGGGTGACCACGATCCGCGCGTCCTTGTCGGGATGCTCGAGCAGGCGGGCATCCTCCGTCGCGGCTACGACGCCGGCCGCGCGATGCGGATCGAGCTGCTGCCCGTCGAGAGCGGCGCGGGGGCGGTCGTCGACACCCTGCTCGACCAGCTCGAGCGAGGCGCCGCTGCCAGAGTCGAGCGGATCATCTCGTTCGCGGACACGGCGCGCTGCCGCCACCTCCAGGTCGCGGAGCACTTCGGGGAGACGCTCGAGACGCCGTGCGGCGCGTGTGACGTCTGCGCGCCGACGGCCGTGGCGCGGACGGCGTCTCCGGCCGTACCGCTCCCGGACGATCCCGCGCGGGCGATCATGGGCACGGTCGAGGAGCTCACCTGGCCACTCGGCCGGCGCAGCCTGGTCGCGCTTCTTCGTGGCTCGGTCAAGGCGCCGCCGTCGGCGCGCCGCTCGCGCGCGTTCGGGTCGCTCGCGGCCGCGCCGGACGCCCAGGTGACCCGGTGGGTGCGTGCGCTCGAGGCGGCCGGCGCGCTCGTCGAGGTCGAGCGCGAGGGGTTCCGGGTCCTCGAGGCACGTCGCACGACGTCGCTGCCGGCGCTCACCCCGCCTGCCGCTGCTCCTGCCGACCAGGCCCTCGTGGCCGAGCTCCGCTCCTGGCGGACGGAGAGGGCTCGCCAGGACGGCGTGCCTGCCTACGTCGTCCTGCACGACCGGACCCTCGACGAGCTCGCCGTCCTCCGCCCGCGCTCGACGGGGGAGCTCGCGGCCGTCCGGGGCCTCGGGCCGACGAAGCTCGAGCGCTACGGCTCCGAGCTGCTCGCGCTGCTCGCGACGGGCTGAAGGAGCTGCCCAGGGCTACAATTGACCGCGCTTTGCGGCTTCGAGGACGTCAGGACGCGGCGCAGCGCCGCGGGCGGATCCGCAAGCGGCGGTTCGCGGCCATCCTGCTCGTCCTCTTCGCGCTGGCGTCTGCCGCTTTCAGCTTCGGTCTCGTGACGGCGATTCGCAGCGAGCTCGCGGCGCTCGACCCGGCGAACCCCCGCGGCGACGTCGACACCGTGATCTACGCGGCGCCGAACGGCTCGGGCCAGCGGCGCGTGCTCGCGATCCTCCGCGGCGACGAGAGCCGCGTGCTCGTCTCGTCCGAGGCGATCGCGCCGATCATGAAGCAGGCGATCGTGGCGGTCGAGGACCAGCGCTTCTACGAGCACAACGGCGTCGACGTGCGCGGAATCGCACGGGCGCTGTGGCAGGACATCCGGAGCCAGAAGGTCGTCGAGGGCGGCTCGACGATCACCCAGCAGTACGTCAAGAACGCATACAGCCGCAACGAGCAGACGATCGCGCGCAAGGTCCGCGAGGCCGCGCTCGCGTGGCAGCTGACGCAGAAGTGGTCGAAGGATCGGATCCTGACCGCGTACCTGAACACGATCTACTTCGGCAACGGCGCGTACGGCATCCTCCAGGCTGCGCGGACGTACTTCGGCGGCAAGAGCGCCGCCGAGCTGACCCTCCCGGAGGCGGCGCTCCTCGCCGGCATCCCTGCGAACCCGACGTCGTTCGACCCCGTTCAGCATCCTGCCGCGGCGCGCCAGAGGCGCGCGTACGCGCTGCAGCAGCTCCACGACCAGGGCCGCATCTCGACGGCCGAGCTGCTCGAGGCCGATGCCGCCCCGCTCCCACGCCCCGAGGATGTCCGGCTGCCGGGGACACGCGGCCCTGCGCCGTACTTCGTCAACTATGTCACCGACCAGCTCGTCGCGCGCTACGGCGCCGAGCGGACGTTCGGCGGCGGGCTCGAGGTGACGACGACGGTCGACCTCGAGCTCCAGGACAAGGCGCGCGAGGCGATCCAGAAGGTGCTGCGCGATCCGGCCGGGCCCGCCGCTGCGCTCGTCGCCATCGACCCACGCACCGGAGCGGTCAAGGCGATGTTCGGCGGCACGAACTTCCGCCGCAGCCAGTTCAACCTCGCGACGCAGGCGGAACGGCAGCCCGGCTCGTCGTTCAAGCCGATCGTGCTCGCCAGCGCGTTCCGGAAGGGCATCTCCCCGACGACGCGGCTCACGTCCAAGCCGATCAGCATCGACGCCGGCGACCGCCTGTGGAAGGTCTCGAACTACGAGGGGAGCTACCTCGGCCAGGTCGACCTCTCCACCGCGATGGTGCACTCCGACAACGCGGTGTACGCGCAGCTGACGAACATCGTCGGCCCGAAGGCGATCGTCGAGACCGCGCAGCTGCTGGGCATTCGCTCCAAGCTCCCCGCGTACTTCTCGATCGGGCTCGGCTTCGTCGCCGTGAACCCGCTCGACATGACGCGGGCCTACGCGACCATCGCCAACGGCGGCAAGCGCGTCGACGGGTCGATCATGGGCAACGTGCCGCGGGTCGTGCAGGAGGTGCGGTTCCGGCGGACGGGGAAGGCCCGCGCGAACGAGCCGATTCCGAAGGCCGTGCTGGAGACCCAGGACGCGAGGCGGCTGACATCGATCCTCACGAAGGTGGTCGAGCAGGGCACGGGTCGCCGGGCGCAGCTGCCGGATCGCTCCGCGGCGGGCAAGACCGGGACCAACGACAACTACGCGGACGCCTGGTTCGTGGGCTACACCCCGGAGCTCGCCGTCGCCGTCTGGGTCGGCTACCCGAACGAGCTCAAGCCGATGGAGACCGAGTTCAACGGCGAGCCGGTCGCGGGCGGCACCCTGCCGGCGCTCATCTGGAAGGCATTCATGACGCAGGCGCTCGGCAAGGAGCAGCCCAAGTCGTTCGCGTCGCCGCCGTACCGGT
This sequence comes from uncultured Actinomycetes bacterium, assembly GCA_963734045.1. Taxonomy (GTDB): domain Bacteria; phylum Actinomycetota; class Thermoleophilia; order Gaiellales; family Gaiellaceae; genus Gaiella. The sequence goes on from CAVTFU010000001.1 coordinate 9,627, forward strand.
CCTCGTACGACCTTCGCGTCGTGTTCCGGGACGGGGCCTGGCGCCTCGACAACGGCTACTGCCCGAGCACGCGCGTCATCTCCTACTTCGCCGATCGCGTTCCTCAGACGACGGCGACGTGCTACGCGAACGAGGTGACCGTGCCGCTGATCGTCGGACGCTCGCTCGAGTCCGCGCGCGTCGCGCTCGAGTCGGTGCCGCTGACACCGGACGTGATCTACGTCCCAGCGAAGCCGCGAACCCGGCCGGGTCAGGTCGTCAAGCAAAAGCCGCGCGGGGGCTTTCTCTCCGCGAACGGCAGCGTGCGGATCTGGGTCTCCTCCGCGCAGAACGGTCTCGTCCCGAACCTCGTGGGCTCGAGCCTTCCCGCCGCACGGGAGCGGACGCGGAAGCTGAAGCTCGCCGTGCGCGTCCGCTACGGCGACGGCCCGTCGGGAACGGTGCTCCAACAGAGCATGGAGCCCGGCATCGCCGCGAGGCCGGGGCTTCCGCTCACGCTGCTCGTCGGGCGCGACTCGACCAGCTAGAGCCGCGCTCGACGTAGCGCCAGAGCTTCTCGTTCGCCACCGAGATCCCGATCCGCGGCGTTCGCTCGACGTCGGGCCACTCGACGGGAGGCACGAGCGCGAACGGAGGCTCGCCGAGGCTCGCGCGGTTGTGGGCGCCGGTCAACCCGAGCGCCTGGGTGAGCCGACCGGGCCCGGCGCAGAGCAGCCGCGGGTCGTCGACCGCCCGCCGGGCGTGCATCACTTCGAGCCCGTGTGTCGGCTGGAGGGCACGGAGGAGCACGGCGGCGCCTCGTCCCGGCTCCTCGCAGACGATATTCGCGCACCAGTGGAGCCCGTAGGAGCGGTAGACGTAGAGCCGGCCGGGCGGCCCGAACATGACCTCCGCCCGCGGTGTCGGGCCGCGAAAGGAATGACTTGCGGGGTCGTCGGCGGCGTACGCCTCGACCTCGACGATCCTCCCGCCGACGCCGTCGACGAGCAGCGTCCAGCCGATCAGGGCCGGGGCGGCGTCGTGGACGCTGCCGGCGACAAGCGCCTCGAAGCTCACTCCTCCTGGAAGAGCTGCGGATGCACTCGCAGCCCGCCGCTTCGCGACCGCGTCCGCCGGCCCGGCCCCGCCTCCGTGCTCGCCTCGATCTCGGCGAGGATCGTCTCCTGCGTCCGGGAGGCGACGACCGGCTCCGGGATCCCCTCGACCCAGACGAGTGTCCGGCTCCCGCTTCCCCGCTCCTGGCCGGTGATCGGCTCGAGGGCGTAGATCCTGTCGGCCCGGACGTACTTCCCGAAGCCGAGGAACACCATGCCGTGGCCCGCCATCGACCGTAGTATCGCGGCTCGCCACGCCCTCATGACGGCCGCCGGCGGGCGGCCGCCCGGGTAGGCTCGGCGGCCGGTGCCCCGGATCTACCTCTCCCCTCCCCACCTCGGCGGACGCGAGGCCGAGCTCGTCGCCGAGGCGATCGAATCGAACTGGATCGCCCCGCTCGGGCCACACGTCGACGCCTTCGAGCGGGAGCTGCTCGAGGTCGTCGGCGTCGAGCATGCGGTCGCCCTCTCGAGTGGGACCGCTGCGCTCCACCTCGCCCTCGTCGTCCTCGGCGCCGGCCCGGGCGACGAGGTCGCGTGCTCGACATTCACGTTCGCGGCGAGCGCGAACGCCATCGTCTACACGGGCGCGACGCCGTTCTTCGTCGACGCCGACGAGGCGACCTGGACGATGGACCCCGGGCTCCTCGACCGGGCGCTCCACGACCGCCGTGCCGCCGGAGCGCGCGTGCGCGCCGTGCTCGCGGTCGATCTCTACGGCCAGTGCTGTGACTACGACGCACTCGCCGAGGTCTGCCGGGCACACGACGTCGTCCTCGTCCAGGACGCCGCCGAATCGCTTGGCGCGACCTATCGCGGCGCTCCCGCAGGAGGGCAGGGAGCCGTCGCGGCGTTCTCGTTCAACGGCAACAAGGTGATCACGACGAGCGGCGGCGGGATGCTCGTGTCACCGGACGAGAGGCTCGTGGAGCACGCGCGGAAGCTGTCGACCCAGGCGCGAGAGCCGGTCGCCCACTACGAGCACCTCGAGTTGGGATTCAACTACCGGATGAGCAACGTCCTCGCGGCGCTCGGGCGCGCCCAGCTCGAGTCGCTCTCCGCGCGTGTCGCAGCCCGGCGTCGGCTGCGGGACCGCTATCGCGAGCTCCTCGGCGACGTGCCCGGCCTCTCGTTCATGCCGGAGGCGCGCTACGGCGAGGGGAACGCCTGGCTCACCTGCATCGTCGTCGACCCCGGCGCCTTCGGCGCCGACCGCGAGGCGATCCGGCTCACGCTGGAGGCCGAGGACATCGAGGCGCGGCCGCTCTGGAAGCCGATGCACCTGCAGCCGCTCTACGCGTCCCAGGCGAGCTTCGGCGGGGACGTGTCGGCGCGGCTCTTCGAGCGCGGGCTGTGCCTCCCGAGCGGCTCCGCGCTGGACGAGGCGGATCAGGATCGCGTCGTCACAGGGGTGCTGGCTGCCCGGTCCGCGGGGTCGTAAGGAGCGAGATCTGTCTCGCCGCTACACCGTGGCGGCCTTCGACACCTCGTCCCGAACCTCCACGACGTCGAGCCAGTGGCTCCACTGCTCGGAGCGGCCGTTGACCGCGTCGAGGTAGGCGGCCTGGAGCTCGAGCGTCACCGGGCCGACCCCGACCTCGACGTCGTCGACCGCCCGAACGGGGGTCACCTCGGCCGCCGTCCCCGTCATGAACACCTCGTCGGCCAGGTACAGGTCGGTACGGATCAGATCGGCCTCCTCGACGACGTACCCCGAGTCCTGGGCGATCTGGATCACGGAGTCGCGCGTGATCCCGGGCAGGATCGAGGTCGAGAGCGGCGGGGTCGTGATCCGGCCGTTCCGGACGACGAAGATGTTCTCGCCGGGGCCGTCGGCGACGAACCCGCCGTCGGTCAGCAGGATGCCCTCGTCGTACCCCGCGCGCTGCGCCTCGGTCGTCGCGAGCATCGAGTTGAGGTAGATCCCGGTCGCCTTCGCGACGTGCGGGATGACGTTCGGCCCGACTCGCGTCCAGGAGGAGATCTTCGCGGTGATGCCCTTCGCGAGCGAGTCCTCGCCGAGGTACGCGCCCCACGGCCAGCTCATGATCACCGACTCGACCGGGTTGCCGCGCGTGTGGACGCCGAGCGAGCCGTAGCCGAAGAAGACGATCGGGCGGAGGTAGCAGGCCGGCAGCCCGTTCGCGCGAACGAGGTCGTGCGTCGCGGTGCGGAGCTCCTCGACCGTGTACGGGACGTCCATGTACAGGAGGCGAGCGCTGTCGTGGAGACGCTGGAGATGCTCGGCGAGCCTGAAGACCGCGGGGCCACGGGTCGTCTCGTACGCGCGAATGCCTTCGAAGGCACCGGTGCCGTAGTGGAGCCCGTGGACGCCGACGTGAACGGTCGCGTCCGCCCAGTCGACGAGCTCGCCGTTCATCCAGATCTTCGCGGTCTCCTGCATCGGGTCTCCTTCGTTCGCCGGGCTGTGCCGGGGATTATGGTGATTCGAGCACGAGGTCCTCGACCCGGCCGCGCGTGAGGCGAACGAGCTCGGGCGGTGAGATCGCGACCATGTGGCGGTCCGACCCCGCCCCGGCCCAGAGGAGCCGGTGCCGGAGCAGCGTGCGCTCGACGAGCACGGCGGACACGCGCTCGAGCGGGAAGGGCGCCACTCCTCCCGGCTGGAACCCCGTTGCGTCCACGACCTGGGCGGCGCTCGCGACCGAGGCGCGACGCACGCCGAGCACGCGCGCGATCTTCCCGGTGTCCGCCTTCCGGTCGCCGGGGACGAGCGCGACGACCGGCTGGTCGTCGCCCATCAGAACGAGCGACTTCACGACCTGGGCGAGCGTGCACCCGATCGCGTCCGCGGCCGCCTCGGCGGTCGGTGTCCCCTCCGGAAGCTCCTCCAGCCGAGCCTCGGCGCCGACGTCTCGGAGGAACGACGCCACGCGCTCGACCGGATCGGGCCAGGCCATCAGTACACCGCCGGAAGAAGGCGCCAACGAACACGTGCAGCGTACGAGGCGTAGCCGGAGTGGGCCTGCCGGAGGTGGCGCTCCTCGACCGCGGCCTTGCCGGCCCACAGGGCTGCCAGGAGCACCGTGACCGCGAGGGCGACGGGGCCCGCGAAGAGCGACCACCCGACGAAGAAGACGAGGGCGCCGGTATAGAAGGGGTGTCGCACGATCCCGTACGGCCCCGCGTCCACGAGCGGCGCGCCGGCAGGAGGTTGCGGGAACGGCGTCAGCCCCGGCCCGAGCGCGCGGCCCGCCCACGTCGCGAAGGCGGCGCCTCCGAGTGCGACGACCGCGCCGACGGCTGTCAGCGCCGGCCGCGCGGAGTCCGGCCACTCGGGCGGGACGAGCACGGCGAGGAAGCAGAGGCCGATCAGCGCGAACTGCGCCACCACCCACCCTGTCCCGCGGGAGCTCATCCGAGCTCGACGAAGCGGACGTCGGAGAACCCGACCGCGTGCAGGGCGGTGACGAGCTCCTCCGTCGCCGGCGTGTCGATGGAGAAGACCATCAGCGCCTGCCCGCCCTCCTTCGTCCTCGACACGGCCATGTTCGCGATGTTGACCCCGGCGTCCCCGAACATCGATCCGACCCGGCCGATGACGCCCGGGCGGTCGTCGTAGCGGATGAACACCATGTGCGGCGCGATCTCGATGTCGATCCCGAAGCCGAGCGCGCCGCCGAGGAAGAGCCGCGGCTCGGGCCCGATCGTCGTCCCGGAGACGGTCGCCACCTCCCCGTCGGAGACGATCCGCACCTCGATCGTGTTCGTGTAGTCCCGCGAGGCGCGATTTCGCTCCTCGACCACCTCGATGCCCCGCTCGGCGGCGAGCAAGGGGGCGTTCACGACGTTCACGACCTGGTCGACGCGCTCCTGGAAGGCGCCGTTGAGCGCCGCCGCCGTGAGCAGGCGCGTGTCGAACTCCGAGAGAGGGCCGTGTGCGGCGACGACGATCCGGCGCGGGCGGTCGGCCGCGAGCTTCGCTGCGATCCGGCCGAGCTGCGAGGCGAGCGGGATGAACGGGCCCAGCACCTCGAGGTCGGCCTGGTCGACGACGGGGATGTTGACCGCGTTCGTCACGATGCCGCCGTCGAGCGCGGCGACGACCTGCTCGGCGACGATCACACCGGCGCGGTCCTGGGCCTCGTCGGTCGACGCCGCGAGGTGGGGCGTCACCACGACCTGGTCGAGCTCGAGCAACGGGCCCTGGTACGGCTCGCTCGAGAAGACGTCGAGCGCCGCCCCCGCGAGCTTGCCGGACCGAAGCGCCTCGGCAAGCGCCTCCTCGTCGACCAGCGCGCCGCGCGCGGCGTTCACCAGCCGCGCGCCGTCCCGCATGTGCGCGATCGCCTCACGGTCGATGAGGCAGCGCGTCTCGTCCGTGAGCGGCGAGTGAAGCGTCACGATGTCGCTCGCGCCGAGGAGCTCCTCGATCGAGTCGGCCTGCTCGACGCCGAGCTCGCGAAAGCGGTCGACCCCGACGAACGGGTCATAGGCCGTCACGGCCATCCCGAGAGCGATGGCGCGGCGCGCGACCTGCTGTCCGATCCGGCCGAAACCGATCACCCCGAGCGTCTTGCCGGCGACCTCGACCCCGCCCCAGCGCGCGCGCTCCCACCGGCCGTCCTTGAGCGCCGCGTGGGCCTGCGGGATGTTGCGGGCGAGCGCCAGGATCAGGCCGATCGTCTGCTCGGCCGCCGAGACGATCGTCGACTCCGGCGCGTTCGCGACGACGATGCCCTGCCGGGTTGCCGCCCCGACGTCGACGTTGTCGATCCCGACGCCGGCACGCCCGATCACCTTCAACCGGACTGCGCGCTCGATGAGGCCCTGGTTCAGCCGGGTCGCGGACCGGATCACGATCCCGTCGTAGCGGTCGATGATCTCCTCGAGCGGCGTATCCGGGTCGACGTCCACGTCGAACCGGCTCCGGAGGAGCTCGAGGCCGGCCTCGGCGATCGGCTCGCGAACGAGGACGCGTGTGGAGCTCATCGCCTCAGGCGGGGGCAGCCGTTCCGAACGCCTCGAGCGCCGCCGGCGCGGCGTTCCCGGGCTCCAGGTCGGCCCCGAGCGCGGCGAGCTCGTCCTCGATCGCGGCGAGCGCGCCCGCGATCTGCTCGAGCGTCACGTGCCCGATGTGGCCGATCCGGAAGAGCCGCGGCACGAGGTCCCCGTGACCACCGGCGATCGTGATCCCGTGGCGGTCGCGAAGCGCGAGGCGCAACGCGACGGCATCGATCCCCTCGGGTGTCAGCGCCCCGGTGAGCACGGCGGCGCTGTCGTCGTCGGGCGAGTACAGCTCGAGCCCCATCGCCTTGACGCCTGCGCGGCACGCGCGCCCGAGCGCCCGGTGACGCGCGAACGCCGCTTCGAGCCCATCGGCGAGCACGAGACCGAGCGCCTCGACGAGCGCGACCACGATCGACGTGGCGGGCGTGAACGGCGTCGAGCCCTGCGCCTGCACGCGCCGCTGGCGCTGCCAGTCCCAGTAGAACCGCGGCAGAGTCGCGCTGACGGCCCGTTCCCAGCCGTGGTCGGAGACCGCGGCGAAGGCGAGGCCGGGCGGCGTCATGAGCGCCTTCTGCGAGCCGGTGACCACGACGTCGGCACCCCACCCGTCCGTCTCGAGCGGGACGGCGCCGAGGCTCGACACGGCGTCGACGACCGACAGCGCCTCCGCCTCCGCGCACACGGCGAGGAGCGGCTCGAGGTCGCAGACGACTCCAGTCGACGTCTCCGAATGGACGAGGAAGACCGTCCGGGCACCGCTCTCCGCGAGTGCCGACCGCAGATCGTCCGGCCGCGGAGCCTCGCCCCACGGATAGGCGAGTGGCACGACGTCACAGCCGAAGGCCGACGCGAGCGCCTGCCAGCGCTCGCCGAACTCGCCCTGCGATACGGCGAGCACCCTCTCGCCGGGCGAGAGGAGGTTCACGATGGCCGACTCGAAGGCGCCCGTCCCCGACGCGGTGAAGACGAGGACGTCGCTCTCGGTGCGGAAGACGGCGCGCAGGCGCTCCTGTGCCAGCGCGAAGACCTCTGCGAAATCGGGCGAGCGGTGATGAAGCACCGGACGCGCGAGCGCCGCGAGCACCTCCGGCGGGACCGCGGTCGGGCCGGGAGTCAGAAGCTGCTGCGGACGCGCCACGCTCTGAGCGTACAGCCGCACCCCCGCCGCGGTCAGCGGTGCGTCGCGAAGCTGATCGCCTGCTGGAAGGTCGGCTTGTTCGACCCCCGCATCGTGCGGGGAAGGATTCCGGGCGCGAAGCCGATCCGCTCCTTCGTCGCGTCCGCGCGCCACGCCGACGGGTCGGGCCCCTGCGCTGCCTCGAGCTCGGCGGCGGTCTCGTCGAGGGCCGCCCAGAGCGACGCCGCGCACTCCTCCACGTCCCCCCGACCGCAGTACCGCGCGCCGTACGGCCCCGCCACCGTCCGCCCCAGCACCGAGCGGAGATCCTTGTGCACGTAGGACCACCAGCCGCTGTACGCGCTCGACCCGTTCGGCTCGAGGGCAGGATCGTTGGGGACGAGCCGCTCGAGTGACGCCAGGAGCTCCGGGTCGAGGACCGGTGCGAGAACCGCCTTTGCAAGCCGCGGCCAGAGCGCGTCCATGATCGCAGCGCCGGGCGAGTCGACCTTGCCGTCGAGGTCGGCGTCGAGGCGGCTGCCGCCCGCCGCGTACCAGGCGGCGACCCGCTGGACAGCGGCCGAGGCGCGCGCCGTGCCGGCACCCCGCGCGAGCACGCTCTCGACGACCGGCCACAGCCGTACGAGGCGAAGGTCCTGCGTCGCGGCCCCGTTCATCACGCCCACCACGCTCGCGAGCGTGTGCTTGCGGCGTCGCTCGATGCCTGCCCAGAGGAGATCGACGCGCTGCACCGGCCCCCACGTCCACTCGCCGTCGGCCGCGGCGTACTCGCGGGCAGGCTTGTTGTTCCAGTTGAGGATCACGCCGCTCGGCGGGTTCACGACCTGGGCATGGCCGGTCGCGGGAAGGAAGCCCTGCCACTCGTGCTCGCCGGTGCCCTTGGTCGGCAGGCCCGGATCGACCGTGGCCGGGCGAATCGGAAGACGCCCGCTCGTGAACTGCGCGATGTCGCGGTGGTCGGCATAGACCCAGTTGAAGGTCAGCTCCATCCGCGCGGCGGAGCGGAGGAAGTCCCCGGCGGAGCGCACGCGGTTCGTCGACATGTCGAGGAAGAACCCCAGCGAGAGCAGCTCCCGGCCCCGGGTCGACCGCTTCGTGGAGATCGCGACCCGCCTCCCGCCGACCGTTGCGTAGCCGGTCACGGGCCCGTGCACCGTCTCCCGGAAGACGAGGGGACGATCGGGCTCGCCAGGCCGACCGACGATCGTGCCCGCGTCGAACGTCGTCATCGTGCGGCACTCGCCGCGGTACAGGTACGACGTGTCCCCCGCGCAGAGCGTCTCGACGTACTGGTCGACGACGTCCGCTCCCGCGGACGTCGCGCTCCATGCGTAGTCGATGCCGCGCCCGAGGAGCACGCCGAACGAGATCCCGGGGAAGGCCGCGCCGCGTGCCCGGAAGCCACCGCCCTCGAGGTCGAGCTCGAGCAGGATCCCCGGGTAGTAGTGACCGACCTGCGGGCCCGCGACGAAGAGCGGCTTGCCGGTCGTCGAGCGCTTGGCGCCGACGAGGAGCGCGTTCGACATCGGCAGGCGGGTCGTCGCCGCCGTCGCGGCGCGCGTCGTCGAGCTCGTCGCGTCGACGACGACGTTCCCCGACTCGCTCGTCCGCGCGAACGCCGCCGTGGAACCGCCCCGGGACGGCGACGCGTGCCTCGGGGTCGTCGCGCTGACGGAGGTCCTCCCAGACCCGCCGACCGTGCTCGGCCCCGAGCTTCCTCTGCAGGAGCGACAGGAACTGCGAGCGCCGCACCTCCTCACCGCCGCCCGCGCCGAAGATCGCCCCGATCAGCCCGCCGACCGCAACGACGTCGTTGCGTGTCCAACGCCGGAGCGGCAGGCCGGCCTTGCGGTACTGCGCGTTGATCCCGGCGACGTAGGCGTCGATGATCCGGATGGCCTCGCGCCCTCGCTCCCCCTGGGCGCGGAGGAGGCCGTACTGGCGGGCAAGGAACGCCTCGGTCTGCGCGCTGGGGCGGAAGGTCCGACCCGAGAGCGCGAGCCCGAACGCGTCGACGCCGGGCGCGTCGAGCGCCGCGATGCGACCGGGGCCGCGGAGCAGCTCCATGATCAGCTGCCGGTCGGCGGCGGTCGCCCAGCCTGCGCCGAAGGCGACGTCCGCGGCGGTCCGCCCCCGGACGTGCGGCACGCCCCACCTGTCCCGCGTGATCGTCACCCCCGCGCGGGGCCGCTCCGTTCGCACGGCTCGCTCGGCGCCGAGGCCGAGCGTCGCGCGCTTGAAGAACCGCCGCAGATCGGCGTCACGTGACCCGGGCGCCGAGCCGCGTGAGGCCCTCGTAGAGCGCGATCTGGTCGGTCGAGTTCCGGGTGAACGCGACGCCCCCGGCCTGCCCGGGCGGCAGGACGTTCCACGCCTGCGCCGCATGGTCCCGTGGCTCCGCGGCGAGCGAGGCCGCGGTCACGGTGGCGGTCGCGACCGCGATACCGAGTGCGACGAGCACGCGTAGCAGGGCGAGCCTCCGTTCGTCAGCGGGTGGGAGCGAGGAACTGTACGGATGAGACGTAGATTTGCCGCCTCATGGACGTGCTCCTCGCCTTCGGCGCCGCCCTCCTCACGCTGCGCCTCGCCGCCGAGCTCGTCCGGCGCTGGCGCAGCCGGCGAGCGCCCGAGCTGCTGGCCTGGGCCGCGTCGCTCGGCGCCTTCGCCGCGGCCTCCGGCGCGCTCGCCTGGGGCGCGGCCGCGGGCTGGGACGATCGGGCCTTCCGGGCCTTCTACCTCTTCGGTGGGCTGCTCACGGCGGCGCTCCTCGGTGCCGGCTCCCTGCTGCGGGCTGGCGTCTCGCCTCGCGGCGCCCGCGGTGCTCGTCTACACGGGCCTCGCGATCGGCGTCGCGATCGCCGTGCCGATCGACCCGCCGATCACGGGCGACGAGATCCCTGACGCATCGGAGTACCTCGCGTTCTTCCCGGCGCGGGCGCTCGCGATCGTCGGAAACGTCACCGGGACGGTGGCCGCGCTGGGCATCGCCCTGGCGGGCCTCCGCAGGCGGCCGCTCGGCAACGGGCTCATCGTGGCCGGCATCGTCGTCGCCGCCGCGGGCAGCGCCGTCGCGGGGCTCGGCGAGGGCGGCGGCGCGGTGTTCGCGCTCGCAGCTGCGGTGCTTCTCTACGGCGGGTTCGTCAGCCGGCGCTGACCGTCACTCGCGCATCTCCGCGCCCGGCCCCGGCCGGCCACGCCGACGGCGCCGCTCCCGGAGCCAGATCCCGCCGAGGACGAGGACGAGGAGCACGGCGATCGCGCCCTCGACGAGGAGCGTCACACCGTCCGGGTGATGGGCGATCACCCGCGCGAGAGCACCCACAGGCCGCCGACCGTGTAGAGCACCATCAGCGCGAGCATCGCGTACTGGGAGCGGAGCGCGTCGCGGCGGTCGGCGAAGATCGCCACCGATCGGTCGTGCGCGACGGCGAGCCCCGCGACGTGTCCCGCGACGAGCGCGCCGACCTGGACGTACCAGGTCGTGTTCGGCGAGAGGACGGTCAGATCCGGCACGACGCCGGCGGTCCCGAACAGGTTCCAGCCGCGCCCGAGCGGGTCGGAGAGCAACGGGATCGCGAACTGCCCCTGCACGAGAAAGAGCGTCACGTAGTGGGCGACGAGGTAGACGAACGCGATCGGGAGGAGCGAGCGGAGGAAGTCGGGTACGAGCGAGCGCGGCGCGTCGACGGTCGCTCGCGCGAGCGCGCAGGCCCCGAGGTACGCGAGCGCGACGAGCAGCACGGCTACGAGCAGGCCACCGACGCTCGCGAGCGTCACGAGCAGCTCGCCGAGGCCCGGCTGGTCGACCAGGTACGGCGCCTCGAGGTCCGCCATCAGGTTCTGCCAGGTGGTCGTTCGGCTGTAGCCGTCGAAGAGCACCGAGCCGAGCATCACCGCGACGAACGCGACCGTCCCCGGGACGCCGTCGGCACCGGCGAGCCCGGTGAGCGGCCACCGGAGCCGGATCCCGCCGTCGACGACGTGGAGGGGCGCCAGGCGGGCGAGCAGCCCGAACAGCACGGCGAATCCCTCGCCGGTCCGCTCCCACGTGTCGCGGCCGAAGGCGGCCATCCCGAAGAGCGCGACGTAGGTGTAGAGCGCGATCGCGAATGCGAGCGAGCGAGGGCTCGCCGGGTCGGCGTACGCGAGCTCGAGGGTGACGAACGCGAAGATCACAACCGCACCGGGCCAGCGCCCGAGCCGCTCCGGATAGTCGGCGAGCGGCTGTGCCTCGGCTCCGCCTCGCTCGCGCACCCACACGAACGCGTCGGCGAGCGCCCGCCACGGCGAAAGCCCGCGCCAGACGTTCCCGAAGAGGACGGAGAGCGCCGGGAGGCCGAGCCAGAAGACGACGTAGACCCAGGTCGGCGCGAGGTTCCGGAACGGGTCGGTGTCACCGACGAGCGCGGCCGCCCAGACGAGCCCGAAGAGCGCGACCGAGACGACCTGCGCCGCGATCCGCACCGGGCCGAGCACGACCCGGCTCGTCGTCCTGGAGAGCGGCCGGCCACGCTCGTGCGCCTCGAGCACGGGGCGCTTCCAGAGCGCGCCGAGCAGGACGAACGAGACGACGAGCACCACCCCCGCACCCCAGTAGAAGAGCCAGGTCGGGACCGGCAGGTCCTGGACGGAGCCGATCCCGTGGCCGAGGAGGTTCACGGCGTGACCGTCAGCACACCGAGAAGCGCATCGGGATGGTGGAGCTCGATCTCGAACCGCCCGGGGATGGTCGCCCTGAAGGGCAGCCGCACGGGCGTGCCCGGTGTGACCGGCTTCTCGAGGTCGTAGCCGTGGATGTGCACCGCCTCCCCCGCGTCGGCGCGGACGACGACGACCACGCGCGTCCCCTTCTTCACCTTCGGACGGGCGATTCCGCCCCGCGGGACGCCGCCGACGACGCGAATCGCGACGGTCGTGATCTTCGGCGCGGACGGCTTCGGGGTCGCGGGCGGGGGCGGCGTCGCGGCCGTCTCCGTCTCGGCGGGCACGGTCTCGACCGTTGTCGCGGGCGCCGTCGTCTCGGCTGCGGTGGTCTCGTCACCACCGCAGCCGGCGGCCGCGAGCACGCTCGCGGCGACGGCGATGAGCAGGATCGTCTTCATGATTCTCTCTCTCCTCGTGGGCCGTGGGCGAACGCCCGCCGGCGGGGCTCAGGACGAGAGCGGCCGGGGAGGAGCCCGCCCGGTCGGGCGCGCGAGTCGCACGACACCCGGAAGCTCGACGGGCCTCGAGGTCATGGGAAGCCAGGCGCCTCCCGGCAGCCCCACGCCCCGACGGCGCAGCCCGGCGAGGGTCCCCCTCACCCGGCGCGCGATCAGGACGCAGGCGAGCGCCACTGGGATCTGCAGCACGAGGCCGAGGAGGAACGCCGGGGTGGTGACGAGCCACGGCAGCTCCCCCGTGTGGGTGAGCCGCTCGAGGTGCTCCTGGCACGCGAAGCCGAAGGGTGCGAGCAGCGCGACGAGGCCCGCGGACGGGAGCCCCGCGCTTCGCTCCTGGAGAGCCAGCCCGACGAGGCCGAGGGTCGCGAGCACGCCGAGCACCTGCGGCGCGTGCGCGAGGTAGTCGTGCACCTGCCCCGACGGAGTGCCCGTCACCCGGTAGGCAACTGCGTGGGAGAGCAACAGTCCGGCTGTCGCGACCGGTGTGACGAGGACCCAGGCGAGCAGGCGGCGTCCCATCACCGGGATGATGCCGACGCCCGGCCGTCAGCGCACGGTGACCGGGATCCGGTGCACGGCGTTGTTCTCGTAGCCGCCGAGGTTCCACTCGGGCTCGAGCGGCTGGCTCTCCCCCAGCTCGTCCGTCGCACGGCAGCAGAGGACGTGGTCGCCGCGAGGTGCGTCCCAGGTGACCGACCATCGACACCAAGCCCAGGGACCCGCGAGGTCGCGCTCGACGCGTGCCTCGTTCCACGTCGCGCCCGCGTCGCTGCTCACCTCGACGCGCGCGATGGGTGCCCGCCCCGACCAGGCGCGACCCTCGAGCACGACCGGCCCGACGCCCAGGTGCCGCGCCCGCGTGTAGAAGTCAGGCACGCCGGGGGGCGCCATCAGCGAGCGCGGCCGCATCCTCGTGACGGGCCGCCCGTCCTCGTCCTCCGTCTGCCTTACCCGATAGGAGTTCGCGACCTGGTAGCCGTCGAACGGCTCTTCGACGACCTGGATCGACGACAGCCATTTCACGTTGGTCATCCCGTACCACCCCGGCACCACGAGTCGCAGCGGGAAGCCGTGTTGCGGTGGCAGCGGCGCGCCGTTCATCTCGAACGCGAGCACCGCCCCCGCGGCGAGTGCCTCGTCGAGCGCGAGGCTCCGCTCGTAGCGCTGCTCCATACCCCCCTCGACTCCGCGGTCGAGACCGCCGAAGACGACCTCGACCGCGGTCTCGGCCGGGGCTGCGTCCTCGAGCAGCGCGTCGAGGGCGACCCCCGTCCACCGGGCGGTGCCGATCGCCTCGGTCAGCCACGGCTGGCTCAGCGGGCGCGGCTCGAGCAGGGCGCGCCCGTTCCCGGCGCACTCCATCGTCGCGATCACCTCGACGATAGGGCGGGCGCGGAGCTCGTCGAGGCTGAGCGTCCTGGGGGTCCCGACGGCGCCGCCGATCTCGAGCCGCCAGGTCCCGGGGTCGACGAGCGGCACGTCGTAGTGGACGAGGAGGTAGTGGAGCCCTACGGGCGTGATCGGCCAGCGCAGCGCCTCGAGCGGCATCGCGTGGTTCCGGGCGGCGAGCCGAAGCTCGTCGAGGGTGATCCCGGGGTCGGAGGCGAGAGGCATCAGGACGCCAGCTTGGCACGAACGAGCTCGTTGACCGCCCGGGCGTCGGCCTGCCCTTTCGTCTCCTTCATCACCTGTCCGACGAAGAAGCCGAGCAGCCCGTCCTTCCCGCTGCGGAACTGCTCGACCTGCGCGGGATGGGCGGCAAGGACCGCGTCGACGACGGGCTCGAGCGAGGCGCTGTCGGAGAGCGCTTCCAGGGCGAGGTACGTATCGGCCGAGAAGCCGGGCTCGCCGAGCTTCCCGAGCGCCTCCGCGAACGCCGGCCGGGGAATCCGGCCCCGGGCCTCGACGAGCCGCGCGAGCTGCGTGGGGTCGACGTCCGCCGGGTCGACGCCCGCGCCGACGAGCTGGTTCGCAATCACGTTGCTCGCCGCAACCTCGTCTGCACCCGCCGCGACCGTGCCCTCCCAGAGGCGCTCCAGGCCGCCGGTGACGAGCACGAGCGCGCGCTCGTGGTCGAGCACGTCCCCGATCCGTCTGATGCGCACGGCAGGCAGCTCCGGCAGCTCGGAGCGGAGCCGCTCGACGATCTCGGTCGTGGGCTCCACCGGCGCGAGGTCGGGCTCGGGGAAGTAGCGGTAGTCGTCCGCCTCCTCCTTGGCACGACGCGGCGTCAGCGTGCCGGTTGCGACGTCGAAGTCGTAGGTGTGCTGCTCGACGGTCGCGCCCGACTCCCAGACGGAGACCTGGCGCTCGATCTCCGCGTCGATCCCCCTGGCGATGTGCGAGAACGAGTTCATGTTCTTGATCTCGCACCGGGTGCGGAGCTCGGTCGAGCCTGCGGGCCGGACCGAGACGTTGGCATCGACGCGCAGCGTGCCCTTCTCCATCTCGGCGTCCGAGATGCCGAGCTCGACGATCGTCTGGCGCAGGAGCTGGAGAAAGCGACGCGCCTCCTCGGACGAGTGGATGTCGGGCGCCGTGACGATCTCGACGAGCGGTGTGCCGCCGCGGTTGTAGTCGACGAGCGTCGTCGAGGCGCCTCCGATGCGCCCGGTCCGGCCCCCGACGTGCACGTTCTTCGCCGCGTCCTCCTCCAGATGGGCCCGGACGATTCCTACCTCGTGATCACGATCGTGCAGTGGGAGTATCACTTTCCCATTTGTGCAAGAAGGTAGATCGTATTGAGAAATCTGATAGCCCTTTGGGAGATCGGGATAGAAGTAGTTCTTCCGGGCGAAGACGGCCCGCGGCGCGATCTCGCAGCCGAGCGCGAGCCCGAGCTTCATCACCCACTCGATCGCGATCCGGTTCGGGACGGGTAGCGCCCCCGGAAAGCCGAGGCAGACGGGGCACGTCTGCATGTTCTCCGGCGCCCCGAACCCGACGGGGCAGCGGCAGAACATCTTCGTCCGCGTCTTCAGCTGGACGTGGATCTCCAGCCCGATGACCGGCTCCCAGGCGGTCTGGCTCATCGCAGTCGCTCCGGGACGAGGTCGAGGCCGAGCGCCTGCTCGAGCGCGTGACCGGCGCGGAACAGCGTGTTCTCGGCGAACTGCGGGCCGATCAGCTGCAGCCCGACAGGGAGACCGTCCGAGAGGCCGCACGGCACGTTGAGGCCGGGGAGCCCGGCGAGGCAGGACGGGATCGTCAGCAGGTCGCAGGCGTACATCGCCAGCGGGTCCGCAGCCTTCTCGCCGAGCGGGAAGGCGACGGTGGGAGACGTCGGCGTTGCGACGACGTCGAACCGCTCGAATGCCTCCCTGTGCTCGCGGACGAGAAGCGTTCGCACCTTCTGGGCCTGTCCGTAGTACGCGTCGTAGTAGCCGGCCGACAACGCGTACGCGCCGAGCATGATGCGGCGCTTCGGCTCGGCGCCGAAGCCCGCGTCACGCGTCCGGTCGACCATCTCCCGGTAGGTCTCGCCGACCCGGCGCAGCCCGTACCGCACGCCGTCGTAGCGGGCGAGGTTCGACGAGGCCTCGGCCGGCGCGACGAGGTAGTAGCACGGCATCCCGTACTCGAACGAGAGGGGCAGCTCGCACTCGCCGACCTCGGCGCCGAGCTCCTCGGCGAGCGCGAGCGAGGCCTCGAAGGCCGCGCGAACGCCCGGCTCGATCTCCTCGAGCGCGACGGCCTGGCGTGGCACGCCGATCCGAATGCCGTCGAGCCGGTCCGCCTCGGGCAGCTCGACCGGCTCGGGCAGCTCGACCGTCGTCGAGTCGGCAGGGTCGCGGCCCGCGATGACCCGGTACAGCAACGCGACGTCGCGCACGGTTTTCGCGACGGGGCCGACCTGGTCGAGGCTCGACGCGAACGCGACGACGCCGTACCGCGAGACCGTCCCGTACGTCGGCCGGAGCCCCACGTTCCCGCAGAGCGCCGACGGCTGCTTGATCGAGCCGCCCGTGTCCGACCCGAGCCCCCACGGTGCGAGGCCGGCCGAGACGGCCGCGGCGGTCCCGCCTCCCGAGCCTCCCGGGACGCGCGAGGGATCCCACGGGTTTCGCGAGGGCCCGAAGGCCGAGTTCTCGGTCGAAGAGCCCATCGCGAACTCGTCGGTGTTCGTCTTGCCGAGGAGCGTCAGGCCCGCGGCCTTGCAGCGCGCGGCGACCGTCGCGTCGAAGACGGGGACGTAGCCCTCGAGGATGCGGGACCCGGCCGTCGTCTCGACCCCTTCGGTCGAGATCACGTCCTTGAGCGCGATCGGGATGCTCGTGCCGTCCGCGTCGTCGCTCATGCGCAGGAAGGCGTGGAGGTCGCCGTCGCGCTCGTCGATCGCCTGGCGGTACGCACCGTGGAGCTCGGCGGGCGAGAGCTCACGACGCTCGACGAGCCCGATCGCCTCCTCGGCGGTGAGGCGGAGGGTGTCCAGCAGTGCGGTCACGTGGTCGGGGGGACGGGGAACAGGTCGCCCTCCCGGGCAGGCGCGTTCGCGAACACGTCCTCCAGCGCCAGCGAGGCATGGGGCTCGTCCTCGGCCCAGGCGTTGACGAGGTCGAGCGGGTGTGAGGTCGGCGGAACGTCGGCGAGGTCGAGCTCGGCGACCTTCGAGACTGCGTCGAGGATCGCGCCGAGCTCGCCCGTCAACTGCTCGACCTCCTCGTCACGCAGCTCGAGTCGCGCGAGACGCGCGACGCGAAGGACTTCGTCACGTGTGATCGCCATCTCCCAATCATCTTTCCAGAACGCCGAGCGGGCCGGGCGCCGAGAGGCCCGCTCCGAGACCGATACGCCTGCGCTACGCCGCGGCGGTGACGTTCGCGGCCTGGGCTCCCTTCGGCCCGTCGACGACCTCGAACTCGACCTTCTGCCCCTCGGTGAGGGACTTGTAGCCATCCATCGTGATGGCCGAGAAGTGGACGAAGACGTCTTCGCCGCTCTCGCGCGCGATGAACCCGAAGCCCTTCTCGTTCGAGAACCACTTCACGGTGCCCGTCTCTACTGACAACGAACGTCCTCCTAGCGAAAGCGCCGGCCCAGGCCGACGCGAGATGCACGAACGGCGGAACGCTATCGCTCAGAGGGTCGGATACGCAAGGAGCCCGCGACGGTACCGGGCGGCCTTCAGGGCGCTCCGCAGCAGGAGCGCGATCGTCATCGGCCCCGTGCCTCCGGGCATCGGCGTGAGGTACCCGGCGACCTCTGCCACTGCCGGGTCGACGTCCCCCTTGATCCCCTCGTCCGTACGCGTCAGCCCGACGTCGAGCACGGTGGCGCCGGGCTTCACCATCTCGCGGGTGACGATCCCGGGGTTGCCGACGGCTGCGACGACGATGTCCGCCCGGCGGGTCTCGGCGCCGAGGTCGCGGGTCCGCGAGTGGCAGACCGTGACGGTGGCGTGGGCCTGGAGGAGCAGCATCGCCGCGGGTCGCCCCACGATCTCGCTGCGGCCGATCACGACCGCCTCGGCGCCGGACGGGTCGATCCCGTACGCGTCGAGCAGCGCCATGCAGCCCAGCGGCGTGGCGGGGACGTGGAGCGGTGTGCCGAGGTAGAGGTGTCCGGCATTGACGGGATGGAAGCCGTCGACGTCCTTGTGCGGCGCGACGGCGTACGTGACGCGTGTCTCGTCGATATGGCCGGGCAACGGGAGCTGCACGAGGATGCCGTCGACCGCGTCGTCGGCGTTGAGCTCGGCGACGACCGCCAGCACATCGGCCTCGGACGTGTCCGCCGGAAGACGGATGTCCCGCGCCTCGATACCCGCCTCGGTGGCGGCCCGGTGCTTGCCGGCGATGTAGACGTGCGACGCCGGATCGTCCCCGACGAGCACCGTAGCCAGCCCGACGTGCCCCAGCTCCGCGATCTCGCGAGCGACGTCGGTGCGGATTCGCTCCGCGAGGCCCTTCCCGTCCATCAGCGTCGCCGGCACCGGGCGACTCTACTCGCCCCGCGAGCCGGGTCGCCGCCCAATACAACTGTGTCGATGGGGCCGCCCGCGTGATCGAACGGAGCACCGCTCAGGTCGCGCTGCGCGTGGCCGCTCTGGGGTTCGTCGTCGTCTGGCTCTTCGTCGAGGCCCTGCGCGCGTGGGTGCCCTTCTGGCTCCCGTTCGTCGTGCTGCTCACGGCCGAGCTCGAGTTCGTCCTGCGCGGACGGCGCGAGCCGCTCCGGCCTTCCCGCCGCAAGATCCCACCGGGGCAGGAGGACGCCGATCTCGGCTTCGGCGAGCTCGTCGAGGACGACGACGGGTTCCGCTACGTCCCGCCGCCGCAGCGCCCGCCGGCGCGACGCGGCCGCACGGCCGTGTGGCTCGCCGGTCTCGTCGCAGTGGCGGCCCTGTTCGTGGTTGCCGCACGTGCCGACCGGGCGGCTACCTGGCAGTCCCTCCCGGCCGACGAGCGCGGCCGCGTCGTCTCGGGGCTCGAGTCCGAGGCGGCGATCGTGGCGGGTCGGCCCGTGACGCTTCGCTGCGACGAGGAGTACGCCTTCACGGGAGCGGGCAGCGACACGCTGGGGATCGCCTTTCCCCGCGCCGGGATCGCCTACCTCGCGCCGGCGGTGTGCCGCGACCTACGCGACCTCGCCGTCGCGGGTGACCTGCGTGAGGGCACCGGGGAGGCGCTCGTCGTCCTCGCCCACGAGGCGATCCACCTGCGAGGCGAACGGCGCGAGGGCGTCACGGAGTGCCTTGCGCTGCAGGCCGCTGTCCCGCTCGCCGTCCGCCTCGGTGTGGATGAGGAGCGGGCGCGGGCGCTGCTGCGTGACGAGCTCGAGGTCAGGCTCGCCGAGCGGGGAGCCATCCGCGCGGCGTATGCGCTGCCGACGAGCTGCCGGGACGGCGGGACGCTCGACCGGAGCCCCGGCGACCCGCGCTTCCCCTAGCTCCGCAGGCGCTCCTCGATCTGCCGACGAACGGCGCTGACACTCATGACGCCGAGGCTCTCGCCGAGCACCGCCTCGGCGAGCACGTTCGCCTCGAGAACGATCCGCTCGCGTTCCGTCTCGAGAGTGCCGTGAACGACGAAGAGTGCCGACCGGGCCCGGGCGCCCCACTCCTCGAGCGACTCGAGCGTCTCACCGGGATCGGCCCGCGCGCTCTCGGTGACGCGGTCGATTCGCTGGAGGTCTCCCGCCACGCCGCGGGCCACCCGCACGACCTCCATCGCCTCCTCGCGCAGCGCCGCCTCCTCGCCGAGGAGCGCCGTCTCCACGGACACGAGCCGGTCGAGCCGGTGCCCGGCGTCGGCGAGCTCCTGGCGGGCAGTGCCCAGCTCTCGATGCGCGCGCTCGATGTCGTCCTCACGGCGGCGCCGACTTCCCTCGAGCGACGCGAGCTGCTCCTCGGCGCTCTCGACCTCACCGCGCGCGCGCGTCACTTCGCTCTCCGCGTCCGCGAGCCGCGGGATCAGCTCCTCCAGCTCGCGCGGGATCCGCTGGAGGGCGTTCCTGACGACGTCGCCGCGCGCCCGGACGGCGCTCGCCCGCCCGGCGATCTCGCGGATGCCGTCGAGCTCGTCGGCGACGGCGGCGTCGCGCCGTTCGAGGTCTGCGACGTGAGCGAGGTGCGCGGCGGGGTCGGAGACCACGCCCGGAGGATTACCAGTCGGGCGTGCGGTCGATCGCGGCGTGCGTGGTGACCCGCTGCTGGTTGGCGCCGCTCGGATCCATGACGTAGAGCTCGAGGTTGGTGCCGCCGTCCCGCCCGCTCGCGAACACGATCTGCTGGGCGTCGCGCGACCAGGCCGGGTCGTAGTCCGGCCCGGCGACGCTCGTGAGGCGCGTGACGCCGCTCCCGTTCGCGGCGTTCATCGTGAAGACCTCCCAGACGAATGCTCCGACGAGGCTCCTCGTGAAGACGATCTTCCCGTTCGTGCCCCAGTTCGGGTCCCGCCCGTCGGTCGTGAGCCGCACGATGCCCGTCCCGTTGACGTTCATGGAGTAGATCTCGGTAGCGGCGGCCGTGCCACGCGTCCAGGCGATCTTCGCCCCGTCCGGCGACCAGGTGGGATTCGTGTCGAGCTGCGTGTGGTTCGTCAGGCGCAGCTGGTTCGTGCCGTTCGCGTTCATCACGTAGAGCTCGCCGTTCTTGTCGCGGATCGACTGGAACACGATGCGCGTCCCGTCGGGCGACCACGCGGGCGCGTTGTCGTCGCCCTTCGCGTTCGTCAGGCGAACGACGTTCGAGCCGTCCGCGTTCATCACGTAGACGTCGAGGTCGAGCCCGTCGCGCCTCGAGGCGAACGCGATCTTCGTGCCGTCGGGCGACCAGGCGGGCTCGGTGTCGGGAGCCGCGTGCGTGGTCAACCGGGTGAGGCCCGAGCCGTCGCGGCCGACGGCGTAGATGTCGCCCGCGCCGGTTCGCTGGCTCGTGAAGAGGATCTTGCGGTACGCGATGGTGTAGGTGACCGTGCGCGTCGCCGTGTTGCCGGCCCGGTCGCGCACCTGGACGCTGAAGGTCTTCTGGCCGGGCGGCGTCGTCGAGATCGGCGTCCCGACGGCGACCGTCCCGTTGCAGACCGTCGCGCCGGAGCCCGGGTCGACACACTCGTAGGCGGCGCGCTGGGTCGAGCCGGGCTCGTACGAGGCCCCCGCCGCAGGAGTGGCGAAGACCACGTCCGGCGCGGTCGTGTCGATCGGGACGACGATGCTGTCGGTCGCACCGGTCGCCGCGCGCGCCCGCAAGAGGTGGACGCCGTCGCCGGTCACCGTGACCGACCCGTCCTGACCGGGTGCGACGAACGGGCCACCGTCGACGGAGACCTGCACAGGCACGTCCTCGGGGCCGTTGACCGAGACGACGACGCTGCCCGTGTACCAGCCCTGCTCGCCGCTCGGCGCGGGCGGCTCGAGCTCGAGCGGGCCCGAGGGCGTCGGATCGGGCGGCAGCGCCGCGCCGTCGTAGTAGAAGCCCTTGTTGGTGCTGACGCCGACGTTGCCCGCCTCGTCGACAGCCTGGACGAAGTACTCGAACTGCGTGCCGGCGACCGGCCCGCCGCCGCTCCAGAGTCCCCCCGCTCCCTGCGCGAGGTCGACGAACTGCCACACGCTTGCGGTGCCGGAGCGGTATCCGACGAGGACGCGTCTCACGTCGCCACCGGCGGCCTCGACCGAGAACGCCGCGTTGCCGTTGACGAGGAAGGCGTCGATCTTCGTGAAGGTCGGGGCGAGGCGGTCGGTGCTCGTCGAGCGATAGACGTGCCCCGCGATCCGCGTGTACCGGCGCTGCGTGCCCGTGCCGGTGTCGTCCACCGCCGGGTTGCCGAAGAACTGCCCCGTGCCGACCACCAGGCGCTGGCGCTCGCCCGCCGCCACCAGGAAGCTGCGTACGGTAAGGAGCTTCGACGGGTAGGCGACGTCGTTGAAAGCGAGCTCCGGCTCGTCGCCCGCCTGGTCGACGATCGGCCGTGAGTAGACCGGGTCGACGCCGTTCGCGTCGCTGGACGTCAGGCCCGTGACGAGCGCACCGTGCCCCTGCGTGCCGGTCAGCTCGACGACCAGCTTCGGCTGGATCGGGCGCAGGTGGCTGACCTGGACGCCCGAGTCGCCGCGGAGGAACGAGCCGTTGGCGCCTGCGGGGACGGACGTGAAGGCCGGCGTCGCGTCGAACGCCTCGACCGCGAGGCCGGTCACGGGATCGGTGCCCGTCGTCGTCGTGGGAATCGCGAGCGGCGCCGCGGACGCCGACCGCTCGAGCGGTTGGACGCCACCCTCCGCCTCGGTCGACTGGGCCTGCGGAACGGCCCCGATCGACCACATCGGGAGGCCGTAGAGCGTGAACGCCGCCATCGCCTTCTCGTCGTAGACGCCAAAGACGCCGCGCATGGAGAAGTACGCCTGCTTCGCAAGCCGCAGAGCGTCGCCGATCGGACCGCCTGCTCTGACCTGCTCGGCGAGGACGCGGTTGAGCTCCTCCGAGTACGCGACGACGAGCGAGTCGCCGTACCCGAACGTCGTGTTCCCGAGATACGTCGCCCCCTCCGCCGAGTACGCCTGCGGCCAGTCGAGCGCCTGCTGGCCGACGATCGCGTCGGCGACGCTGAGGCCGGCGTGGCAGCCCATGCTGAAGACGAGCCGATTCGGCAGGGTCGCGGCGGCCGTCGCCGTCAGATCGGTGGTCGTGAACGGCTGCGGCCTCGTCGTGGCGTTGGCCGGCGACGGCGGCATGAGCCGGAAGTGGTCAGCGTGGCCGTTGAGCGAGGCCAGTCCGGGAGGTGTCGCGGGCAGCAGCGCGTCGATCAGGTTCTGCCTCGTCCAGGCGTCGCCGATCAGCGTCGGCTCGGCCGGGCTGTTGACCCCGGCCCGCGCGTCCAGCTCCTGGCGCACCTGCTCCGCGCCGTCTCGGAGGAAGTCGTAACCGGCCACCCGGCCGGTCGTCGGATCGAGCCGTCCGTCGAAGTCGCGGTAGCGCGCCAGCGCGGCGACGATCTGGCCGGGCGTCTCGACGAGACGCCCGACGGCGAGGTTCGGCACGAAGAGCTGCCGGTTGAGGTACTGCACCGGACTCGTGTCGGCGTATGCGTCGTCGCTCAGCATGGTGCCGGCTCCGAGCGCCGCCGTCAGCTCGTTGCCGGTACCGAGCGACTGGGCATAGCCCGCCTCGTTCGCGATGGTCGTGTAGTCCTCGAGCCGCGCGAACGGAATGACGCGGTCGCCGCCGACGAGGACGAGGTAGCGGATCCCGCCACCGTTCGGCTGCCCCCGGAGACCGTCCACGACAGCGTTGATCGCCCGCACGACGGCGTTCGCCTTCGCCGGGCTCCCCGGATCCGCGCTCCAGGTCGCCATCGCACCGCTCACGCCCGCGTTCGCATCGACTCCGACGATCGCGCTCGGGAAGCCGAGCGAGGTGAGCTCGGTCTGGGTCGCCTGCATCCCCGCGAGCACGCTCGTGCCCGCCGCGGCCCCGTAGAGGCGCTCGAGTTGGCTCCGGTTCCAGAGGAAGAGCGTGTTCGTGCCCGCGGGCAGCGCCTGGACGGTGCCGGCCGTCCCGGGTGACCCGGGCAGCGCTGCCGAGGTGAGCGGCACGCGGGACGCCTCGACCTCGACCCGGAGCATGTACGGCTCCGCGCTCGTGGCGCCGTTGTAGGGCGTTACCTGGATGAGGTAGTTCCCCGAGCCGCCGCCCGAGATCGCGACGACCGACTCGTCCTCTCTCGCGCGGTTTGCGGAGACGCCGACGAGCGGCTTGCCGGGATCGAGGCGCAGGTCGTCGAGCGTCTCGGGAGACAGTGCGGCGCGCTCGGTCGCAACCGGCACGCCCTCGTCGCCGAGCGGAGGCGAGTCCAGCGGCTCGGTGCCGGCCACCTCGGGCCGTACCTGCGCGTCGGCGGGCGCGTACATCGCGAGGTCGTAATCGGCCGGCAGGTGGCTCAGGTAGACGCGGATCGTGGAGCCGATCGGCGGCGCCGGGAGCGAGTAGAAGTCGAGGTCGTCGGCCGTCGTCACGTAGGAGATGTAGAGCGAGGTGGGCGAGACCGGCTCGGGGCTGCCCTCCCCGTTTGGCTCGAACGTCTCGGTGACCGAGATCGGCGCGGGATCAGAGGTCGCCGGCGAGCCGCTCGCCGGCGCTGCCGCGAGCGTCCCGGCCTGCGGCCCGACGCGGAGCGCGGGGAAAGTCTGGAAGGAGATCCGGAGGGTCTGGCCGAGCGCTCCGACGAGCGACCACCTGAGCGTCACGTCGCCGTTGGCAGCGGTTCCGATCACGGGCTGCGGCAGCGGCAGCGCCGGCCCGGCGGGGAGCACCCGCACGGTCGCGGGCGTCGCGGAGTCGTAGACGAAGCCCTTCGGCAAGGTGACGGTCGCGTTGACCGACGCGCCCGTGAGCTGGACGTCGGCGTTCCAGTCGACGGCGTTCGCGCCGCCGGCGGCCGCCTGGAGCCCGGCGCGCTCGAGGTCGATCTCCTCCCAGCCGAGCGCCGCGGTGCTGGAGAAGAGCAGCACCAGGACGTCGGCGAAGGTGACGTCGTTCGGCTCGGGCAGGGCGGCGAGGAGCTGGCCAAGCGTCGCGGTCGGCAGGAACCAGTCGCCGACGAAGGCGTCGTAGAGCGTCGCGCCCACGCACGGGTGGGCGGCGCAGTTGATGAGCCCTGCGATGTCGGTGATCGGGATGTCCGTGATCGGGATGTCGGTGATCGGGATGTCCTTGATGGGGATGTCCGTGATCGGAATGTCGGTGATCGGGATGTCCTTGATCGGGATGTCCGTGATCGGGATGTCCGTGATCGGGATCTCGGTGATCGGGATGTCCGTGATCGGCGCGCCCTGGATCGAGATCGACATGACCGTGCTCGACCCGTTGCAGGTTGGCACGGAGGCGAGTGCGCACCAGTTCCCGTTGCCCGGCAGGGGCAGGCTCCCGAGCGTCACATTGCCGAGCGCGACCGCCACGGCCGGCAGCGACCCGAGGCGGCTGCGCGAGAGGTCGAGGTCACTCAAGTCGATGGCGAGCGCCTGGATCGCGGGAAGCGCCAGCGCATCGCCGAGCGAGACGTTCTGGAGGGGCGTGGCCGCGAACGCCGTTCCGATGAGGACGGCGGGCCACCCGCCCGGTCGCAGGAGCGGGAGCTCGGACAGCGGGAATGCCTGGAGCAGCGGCAGCACGGCCCCGCTCGCGAACCCGATGTCGGTGATCGGGATGTCCTTGATGGGGATGTCCTTGATCGGGATGTCCTTGATCGGGATGTCCTTGATCGGGATCTCCTTGATCGGGTTCGCCTGCGTCGCGCCCGGAGGGCGCGCCACGAAGGCGGAGCCGGGCACGCTCGCGAGCGGCACGACGCCGGTCGAGGGGACGCTCGCCTGGACGGCGTCGAGCGTCACGCCACCGGCGCCGCCGCCCCCTCCGACGACGAGGCAGTCGGAGAACTCGGACGTCGAGCGATTGTTCCCAGCCGCAAGCGGGGTCGCGGTCGCGGTCAGCGCGCCCGTCGTCGTGCCCGGAACGACGAACGTCTGCGTTGCGAACCCGTCGACGTTCGTGGTCACGTTCGCCGCCGCGCCGAGTCGCTGCTCGCCCTCGCCGTTGCCGCTCGTGTCGCACGCGGCATTCCGGAACAGCTCGAGGCGGTAGGACTCGTTCGGGAGATGCCCGCGGGCCAGGAACTGGACCACCACGTCGAGGTTGGCGCCGTTCGGCGTCGCGCTGACGACCGTCGGGAAGTTTTCGTGGTCGACGGGACCGGGCGGGTCGTTCTCTGTCACGCCGTCGTTCCGCGTGTCGATCCCGAGGCCGGCGTTGGCCGAGATGCCGTTGTTCAGGATGTCGACCCCCGCGCTGGCGCCGCCGATGACCACGCCGTCCCCGCTCGTCGACGACGTGATCCCATTCGCCGTGATCACGGAGCCGGTCGCCCCGTCGTTGAAGATCCCGACGGCGTTCCCCGACCCGGCGACGCCGGTGACGGCCGAGATGACGTTCCCGACGACCTGCGCACCGTTGCTCTCCAGCGCGACACCGGCGTCCTGGCTGGCGACGATCAGATTCCCCTGGCCGATCCCGGTGGTGGCGCCGATCAGCGCGTCCGGCCCGCGGACGAGGATCCCGACGCCGTTCGCTCCCACCGTCGTGCCGTTCGGGCGCACGCCGACATAGCTGCGATCGACGACGACGTCCGCCGCTCCGGCGTCGATGGCGGCCGCCGGCGCCGGGTTGAAGTTCGTGATCGACAGCGCCCTGATGACCGTGCCGTTGCCGCCCGCCGTGACGGTCAAGCCGTTCCCGACGACGCCCGGATCGCTCCCGTCGAGCACGACCATCGGAGGCGTGTTCGGTGCCGCGACGTAGCCCGGCTGCGTCGTGCCGTCGATCGTGACAGGGCCCGTGATCGCCGGGAGCGCGGTCTGGAGGGCGATGACCTTCGTCCCGACCTCCGGGACCGAGATGTTGAAGGCGATCGTCTGCTCCCCCGCCTGTGCGTTCGCGTCGAGGATCGCCTGGCGCAACGAGCCGGCGCCGGAGTCCGCCGTCGTTGTCACGACGGTCGAGGGGGTTCCGCCGCCCGACAGCGTCAGCACGAGCGACGGCCGGAGGTCCTGCGTGCCGCTCTCCTCCGTGGCGTAGCGCGCCCAGTACCCGGTGAAGCTCGGGCCGCAGCACGGGTTGACGATCTCGATCGAGAGCGTGTCGTCCCCGGCCTTCTCGGCCTGGACGCGCTGGGCCAGTCGCGTCGTCAGGGCGCCCGTCTGCGACGGGCGCGGGATCGTGTGGATGTGAGGCACGATCGCGTACGAAGGCAGGCCGTAGAAGACCTCGCCCCCGCCGAGGAAGTCGGTGTTCGCCTCGGTCAGGACCGAGGCTGGTGCGTCGCACAGATCAGCCGGCGTTGCGCCCGTGAAGGTGCAGGGGATTGTTCCGGTGAGGCCGTCCGCGGGACGCGTCTCCCAGGTGACCTCCCCGTCGGTCCAGGTGTCCGGCACGACGACGGCGTAGTGGTTGATGTCTCCGTTCCAGGAGAAGCCCTCCGTCGTCCCGAGCCGGAGCGTCGCCCCCGTCACTGTCGAGCCGTCGGGAATCGCAGCGAGGTCGAACTTCAGCAGTCCCTTCCAGCGCTGGTTCGGGACGCCGCTCCCTCCGCCGCCCTGCACGTCGAAGCTCGGGTCGCTCCCGTGATTCAAGTTGGGGTTGCTCTGGTCGACCCACGTGTCCCCGGCGACAGGGATCACGAGCGTGCCCGCGACCGACGCGACGGCCGTGATCTCGCTCGAGCCGGCGGAAACCGTGTGACCCGAGCTCGTGGTCGCGCTCACGGTGAGCGCGGCTGCGCCCGCCGGGTTCCCCCGGGAGGCGACCTGGAAGGCAAAGGTCATCGACGCCTCGGCGGGGATCGTGATCGGCCACCCGAGCTGCCCCGGGTGGTGCGGCCACACGAGCGATCCGATGTAGCCGGCCGGCTCGTTGTCCCCGCCGTCGTCGATGTACGTCCCGTTGACCCTCGTCGAGTTGCGGACGAACGCGAACCCGTCCGGGATCGTCGCCGTGACCGAGTTGACAATCGCGTCCGTGGCCGAGGTGCTGTCGAACGTCACGGTCACCGTCGCGAGCCCGCCAACGGGGACGGTGGAAGGCGAGATCACCACGTCCGGCGTGAGGTCCTCCGCGGCACGGGAGACGCTCGCGGGAACAGGGCCGCGAGTGGCCCCGCCGGAGTGCGGATCGGCGGTGTCGACGGAGCTCGACATGCCGAGGGCGATCCCGGCCGTGAGCACGCAGGCGCAACTCGCCAGTAGAGCGAGTGCGGCACCCCGTCCGAGCCGCCCCCCAGGCCTCGCCATCAGGCAGGAACATACACGCCGCAACGCGACCATGTGCAACCGTCACAATCGATTCTCGTTTTCATGCCACGCGTTGCCCACGACAGCGAGCTCGCCCCCTACGTTCCCCGGCTCGTTCGCGCGTGGAGCGAGGACGAGGCGCAGGGACGCGCCCGCCGGATCGAGGGGTCGCTCGTCTCGACCGACGTCTCCGGTTACACCGCCCTCTCCGAGCGCCTCGCGGTCCGTGGCCGGGACGGCGCGGAGGAGCTCGTCCGGACGATCTCCGGGGTCTTCGACGACCTCATCCAGGTCGCAGAGAGCCACGGCGGCGACGTCCTCAAGTTCCGCGGCGATGCGCTCCTCCTTCTCTTCATGGGCGACCGCCATGCCGAGCGGGCGTGCGGCGCCGCCGCCGACATGCAGCGCGCCATCGAGTCGAGCGCCGGCCGCGAGACGTCCGTCGGCCCGGTCGAGCTGCGGATGGCGTGCGGGGTCCACACCGGTGCGCTGCAGGCGTTCCTCACCGAGGTCCCGCATCGCGAGCTGCTCGTCGCCGGCCGTGCGGCGACGCGCGTCTTCGAGCTCGAGGACCTCGCGGAGGCCGGCGAGGTCGCGTTGAGCGCCGACACGGCGGCGTTGGTCGACGCTTCCTGGCTCGAGGGATCGAGAGACGGCGCGCATCTCCTCCGGGCGCTCGAGCCGGGCTCGAGCCCCGTGCCGCCCCCCGAGGCAGTCGGCGGGCGCGAGCTCGCGCGCTACGTCCCGAGCTCGCTGCGCGACCACCTCGCGGTCGCGAGCGGCGACGCCGAGCACCGGCAGGTGACCGTCGCGTTCGTCAAGGCCGTCGGGACGGACCTCGCCGACGACGATCTCGACGCCACGGCGGCGCGCATCGATGCCCTGGCCGGCGTCACCGCCGAGGCGTGTGAGCGCTTCGGGCTCACGTGGCTCGAGTCGGACATCGACGCCGACGCGGTCAAGCTCTACCTGACGGGAGGCGCGCCGGCCACGACCGGCATGGACGAGGAGGCGATGGTGCGCGCGCTCCGCGAGATCGTCGCGACCGACGTCGGCCTGTCCCTGCGCGCAGGGGTCAACCGCGGACGCGTGTTCACCGGCGACATCGGCTCGGAGAGCCGCCGTACGTACGCAGTCATGGGCGATGCCGTCAACCTCGCCGCGCGCCTGACCGGACGCGCAAGGCCGGGGTCCATCCTCGCCACCGCAGACGTGCTCGACCGGGCCCGTACGACCTATGCGACCGAGGTCGAGCGACTCCTCGTGAAGGGCAAGGAAGCCGCCGTGATGGCGCACGCGCTGGGAGAGCCGACGGGAATGCGGGCGCGCGACGAGGCGGTGGAAAGCGCGATCGTCGGTCGCGAGGCAGAGCTCGAGAGGCTCCAGGAGGCGCTCGACCGCGCCCGGATGCGCGAGCTCCAGCTCGTGGAGCTGGTCGCGGATGCCGGTGTCGGCAAGTCCCGGCTGGTGCGCGAGCTTCGCCGAAGAGCGCTCGGCTTCCAGCAGCTGGGAGCGGTGGGCGAGCCGTACGCGAAGGACGAGCCGTACGCCGCCGTTCGGGTCTTGCTCCGTCAGCTCGTCGGCGTGACCCCCAATGCACCGCGCGACGAGGCGGGCGCGCAGCTGACCCGGTTCGTGGGCTCGGTCGTGCCGGAGCTCGTTCCGTGGCTCCCCCTCCTTGCGCTGCCGTTCGACGCCGAGGTCGAGGCGACGGCCGAAGCCCGGTCGCTCGACCCGGCCGCCAGCCGGGAGCGCCTCCACGACGCGATCGCGACCTTGCTCGACGGCCTCCTGCTCATGCCGACGCTGCTCGTCGTGGAGGACCTGCACTGGGTCGACGACGCGTCGCACTGGCTTCTCGCACACCTCGTCGTCCGTCCCGCGGCACGGCCGTGGCTGGTCGTCACCGCGAGCCGCGCCGGGACGTCCTCGCTGGCCGCGGCCGAGAGCCCGGCGACGAGGATCGAGCTCGAGCCGCTCGACGCCGCGGCCGCCACCGAGCTCGCGCTGGAGTCGAGCGACACCGCGCTCTCCGAGGCGACCATCCACGCGGTCATCGCCCGGGCGGGAGGGAACCCGCTGTTCGTGCGCGCCCTCGTGCTGGCGGCGGCCGCCGGCGAGACGGGGGACACGCTGCCGGAGACGGTCGAGAGCACGCTGACGGTGCTGATCGACCAGCTCGCTCCGAGCGACCGCATGCTGCTCCGTCACGCGGCCGTGGTGGGACCGTCGTTCGGCGCGTCCGTGGTCGAGGAGGTCCTCGGCGACGAGCTCGAGGGAGGAACACGCTGGGAGGCGCTGACCCAGTTCGTGCTCCCGGAGGGAGAGAGCGGCTTCCGCTTCCGCCACGACCTCGTCCGGAAGACCGCCTACGAAGGGCTCTCCTACCGGCGGCGACGCGAGATCCACGCCGCGGTCGGGACCGCGCTCGAGCGCCGCGCCGCCGGCCGTGAGGACGAGGAGGCCGCGCTGCTCTCGCTCCACTTCCACGAGGCGGGCGTCCACGACAAGGCGTGGCGCTACGCGACGGCGGCGGGCGACCGGTCGGCGGCCGGGTACGCGAACGTCGTCGCGGCCGGGTTGTACGAGCGAGCGCTGGCGTCGGCCGACGCGCTCGGCTCGGTGCCGTCGGACCACCTCGCCCGTGTCGCCGAGGCGCTCGGCGACGTCTGCGAGCGCTTTGCCGACTACGACCGCAGCACCGCCGCGTACGAGCGCGGCCTGGTCGCGGCGGGCGAGGATCGGCTGCTCGTGGCGCGCCTCGGCGGGAAGCGCGCGCTGCTCGACGAGCACGCGGGCCGCTACGACGACGCGCTCGCCCGCTACGACGAGGCGCTCGCCGGGCTCGGCGAGGAGCCCGAGAGCGTCGCGACACGGGCGGGCCTCGAGCTCGGTCGCGCGGGCGTGCTCTACCGCCAGGCGCACTTCGAGGAGGCGGTCGAGTGGGCCGAGCGCGCCGTGGCGCACGCCGAGCAGGCCGACGACCGGAGCCGGCAGGCGCACGCGCTGTACCTCCTGGGAGGAGCCCTCTCGGACGTGGGTCGCGACGGCATCCCGGAGCTCGAGCAGGCGATCGCGATCTACGAGGAGCTGGGCGACTTCATCGGCGCCGCGCGCTCGCTGAACAACATCGGCGTACAGCGCTACGCGGAGGGGCGGTGGGACGAGTCGAGCGAGGCGTACCGCTCGAGCCGCGAGGCGCGCCAGCGAGGCGGGGACGTCGTCGGCGCGGCGATCCCGATGAACAACGAGGCGGAGGTGCTGTCCGACCAGGGGCACCTCGAGCAGGCAGAGCCGCTCTTCCGGGACATGGTGCGGATCTGCCGCGCAGCGGGCTACACCTTCGGCGCGCTCGTCGGGCTGGGCAACCTCGCCCGGGTCGCCGCGCGCTCGGGTCGCTTCGACGAGGCCGAGGCGCTCTACGAGGAGACGCTCGCCGGCTTCCGGGAGCTTGGCTCGGAGCGCTTCGAGATCGAGACCCGGGCCCGGGTGGTCGAGTGCCGCGTCCTCGCGGGCGCCGACGCCCGTGCGCTCGAGTTGCTCGAAGGGCTTGCCGCGGCAGCGGCGTCCTTCACCTACGCCGGCCTCGAGGCGCTGATCGAGCGCCAGCACGGCTACGCCCTGCACCAGGCCCGTCGCCCCGACGAGGGACGCGAGCGGCTCCTCGAGAGCCTCCGGATCGCCCGCGAGCTCGGCGCGACCTACGAGGAGGCGCTGACATTGCGCGCACTCGCCGACGTCGGTGCCGACCCCGACGGCGAGCACCGCGCCTCCTCCGATGCGATCCTCGAGCGCCTCGGGGTCGTGTCCCTCCCGCGCGTCCCGCTTCCGTAGCGCGCCCCGGGCGGGGCTACCATGCCTCCTCCGGGCGACGTGGCCGAGTGGTTAGGCAGAGGCCTGCAAAGCCTCGTACAGCGGTTCGAATCCGCTCGTCGCCTTTGCGAGTTGCAGGGGTCTTGTTCAGCCATCGAAATGATGGTTTCGCGGAAGGCTTCTCGGCGGTCGTTGGTGAGGCCCGCTACGGCGGCCTGCGTGTGCGTCCGAGAGGAGTGCAGTTAGGTCTCCGTGACGCTGGTGAAGAGCGTCGAGGCGCCGAGTGCCTCGTTCGAGCTTAGATTCGTGGCGCCACGATCGCTGCCACGCGTCTCCCCTGCGCCGAGGCGAAACTCGTGGAGAACGAGGTAACGAGGAGGCGGTGGCCGTGCTGGAATACGTACACCGTGTATGGGCGGAACGTGTCCTTGGGAAAGACGTCGAGGAAGGCGTCCTCACCCAGTCCGCGGAGAGGAATGACACGGCGATACGCGGTGATTTTCCGCCGATGCGCGGCAAATCGCGCTCGGGTGTCCGGGTTGACCGTGATCACGCCGACCATCTTCGCTCCGCGATGGATGCGGCACGTCGAGCCGCCGACTTCGAGATGAGCACCGGGGAGAGCCCGCGTCACCTCTCGATCAGAAATGAGTCGACAGGGGTGCGCGGCCAGCGGCAGCGCATGTGCGGCGGTGCCGCTCCCAAGGAGCACCGCGAGGCCGGCCAGTACCGCCGCAGTGAGCCGAACCATTCGCTTCGCACCCTACGAGGCGGCGTGTTGGACTTCAAGCCGTCAGGCGAGCCTTCGCGCTGCCGCCAGACTCGCCTGGAGACGCGTCGCCCGGACTTTGGCGAATCACGTGGAAGTGACGCCGCGAGCGGCGCTCCTACGGCGCCTTGCGTCGGCGCTTGCGGGCCCCGTGGGGAGCCGCGTGCCCGAGGCTCCCGAACTAGCGGCGGGCTGAGGACTCGTTCAGGGCAACGGCGGCGCGGACGAGCGCTTTCAGCGCCTTCTCGTCGATCTTCTCGCCCTCGTGGATGTCGATCGCGCGCCTGACGTTGCCCTCGAGGCTGGAGTTGAAGAGGCCCGCGGGGTCCTCGAGCGAGGCGCCCTTGGCGAAGGTCATCTTCACGATGCTCTTGTACGTCTCGCCGGTGCAGATCATCCCGTCGTGAGACCACACGGGGACGCCCCTCCACTTCCACTCCTCGACCACCTCGGGGTCTGCCAGCTTGATCAGGGCGCGGAGCCGGGCGAGCGTCTCGCCCCGCCAGTCGTCCAGCTCCCGGATCCTCGCGTCGATCAGCTCGGAGGGAGACGCGCCTTTCGAGGTGCTCTGCTTCATGTCATCTCCACGGTCTCCTGGACGCCTTTCCGACTTCGAGGCCACTCTGCCACAAGGACGTCGCGAGTCGCGGCGACTTGACTGAATGAGTTCTGTCGCCAATCCTCCCGTTGCATCCGACCAGGAGGAGGGAAGCATGTTCGCACGCGTGGCTTCGTTCGAGGGTGGCGATGTCGAGCGGCTCCGCCAGCTGAACGAGGAGCGGATGAGCGCGGGGACGATGGAGCTGCCGGAGGGCCTGAAAAGCGCCATGGTGCTCCAGGACGCTTCGAGCGGTCGTCGGCTCTTCGTCACGTTCTTCGACAGCCGGGAGGCGATCGACGCGGCCGAGCAGCGGTTCGAGGCGATGGGTGACGGGATCCCCGAGGACATCCGCGGTCGACGCACCTCCGTGGACACCTACGAGGTCGTCTGGAGTCAGGACACCTAACGCTTCGCGTGAAGAGCAGGCCTTCACGATCGCCCTTCGCGCATCCGATTCGTCGACACGCGGGAGCTCGTCGTCGTCAGCCGGAGCGCGCTGCGACGACGGCGCGCTCCGGATCGGGACTCGTAAGGGATCGGTGAGCTTCCGCGTGCCGGCCGTGCGGCAGGGGTAACCCCGGGAGTCAACTTCGGAAGCACCGAAGGGAGCTCACCGTGAATCGAACAGCACGAAGAGTGGCGCCTCTCGTCGCGCTCGCAATCGCCTCCGGGCTCGTCGGGGTGGTGCTCGGCGGCACCGGCACGGGCGAAGCGGCGTCGACCGCGAGGCCGACGAACCAGCAGCCGCCGACCATCTCGGGCAAGCCCGAGGTCGGGCAGACGCTCACGGCCCGCGAGGGCACGTGGACGGGCAGCCCCACCGACTACGACTACGCCTGGCGTCGCTGTGACGCCGACGGCGGCAGCTGTGCGCTGATCAGCGGCTCGAACGAGAAGACGTATCTCCTGAAGAACGTCGACCTGGGCAACACGGTTCGCGTCACCGTCACGGCGCAGAACGCCGACGGCCGGACCGGCTCGACCTCCGTCCCGACCGCCGTGATCCGCGAGGCCGCGACGCCGCCTCCGCCGCCCTCGACGACGGGCTGCAACCGGCCGACCGGGCCGATCCCGATCGCCGAGCTCGACGTGCCGGAGCGGCTGAACATCGACCGCCAGGAGGTCTCGCCTGCAGTCGTCGGACGGGCCACGGACACCGTGGTCGCGCGGTTCCGCGTCTCGGCGTGCAACGGCAAGACCGTCCAGGGGGCGCTCGTGTACGTGACGGCCGTGCCGTACAACCAGTTCTCGGTGCCGCCCGAGGCCACGACGGGCGCCGACGGCTACGCCGAGCTCCGGATGAACCGGCTGCGCGGGTACCCCGCGTCGTCGAAGCAGCAGCTGCTCGTCATGTTCGTCCGCGCCCGGAAGCAGGGCCAGAACGTGCTCGGGCGGCATCTCGACCAGGCGGCTCGTGTCGTTCCCGGTCGATCTGAACCGCTGACCCGGGCGAACGATTCGGGTACTCGAGAGGGGTGGGCGATCGTGAGCCCGCCCCCTCTCCTCGTCGGTCGTTAGCCTCGCCCGATCGAGACGCGCCGGATACGGGCCGACGAGTGGCGCCAGTGGCGTCACGTCCGGCTACGCATGCTCCGAGAAGAGGCGGCCTACTTCTCGACGCGGTACGAGGACGCCGTCCTCGAGCCCGAGGCCGCGTGGCAGGCGCGGGCGTCCGAAGCGGCCGACGGCGACGAGAAGGTCTTCTTCGTCGCCGAGTCCGGCGACACGTGGGTCGGCGTCGTCGGTGGGTTCCGGCGCCTCGATCCGCGGGAGGTGCAGCTCGTCTCGCTGTGGGTCGACCCAGGCGCCCGCGGGCAAGGCGTCGCCAGGGCGTTGATCCGGTCGATCGCAGCGTGGGCACGGGACGAAGGCGCGGAGCGAATCGTCCTCTTCGTGCAGGAGCTCAACGCGCCCGGGCGAGCGCTGTACGCGCGAGCGGGCTTCCGCGCCACGGGTGACCGGGTTCCCGTCGCGGTCGGGCGGCCCGGGTTCAAGCTCGTGTTCGCGGCCCCCGTCGCCGAGCTGCTCACTGCGCCCCGCGAGCGGCCGCCGCAGTAGCGTAGGCACCCGTGGCATCCGGCTCCGACGCGCCTCCACTCTCGTCGCTTCGCGCAGGCGTCGTCGGCACGGGGTTCGTCGGCGTCGTCCACGTCCACGCCCTCCGCTTGTTGGGCGTCGAGGTCGCCGGTGTCGTGGGCTCGTCGCCAGAGCGCGCCGCCGCGAAGGCGATCGCGCCCGTGTACGACTCTCTGGAAGCCCTGCTCGCCGACGACTCCGTCGACGTCGTGCACCTGACGACCCCGAATCACCTCCACCATCCGCAGTCCAGGCAGGTGCTCGCCGCCGGCAAGCACGTCGTGTGCGAGAAGCCGCTGGCGATGACGTCGGAGCAGTCGGCCGAGCTGCTCGCGCTCGCCGAGTCGAGCGGCCTCGTGCACTGCACGAACTTCAACCTGCGGTTCTTCCCGCTCGTGCACGAGTCGCGAGCCCGCGTCCTGGCAGGCGAGGTCGGCGAGGTGTGGAACGTGCACGGCGGCTACCTGCAGGACTGGCTCCTCTTCCCCACCGACTGGAACTGGCGGCTCGAGCCGGACAAGGGCGGCGAGCTCCGTGCGATCGGGGACATCGGCTCACACTGGATGGACCTGGCGCAGTTCGTCTCCGGGCAACGCATCGTCGAGCTCTGCGCCGATCTCCACACGACGATCCCCGTCCGTCGACGCCCCCTCGGCGAGGTGGAGACCTTCTCGAGCGCGGCCGACGTCGAGCGCGAGGACGCTCCGATGTCGACGGAAGACCTGGGGCACGTGCTCGTCCGGTTCGACGGCGGCGCGCGAGGCGCGTTCAAGGTCTCGCAGGGCGCGGCCGGGCGCAAGAACTATCTCCACGTCGAGGTGGACGGATCGGAGTCGGCACTTGCCTGGAACGCCGAACGGCACGAGGAGCTGTGGCTGGGGCGCCGCGACGAGCCGAGCGCGGTGCTGCAGCGCAACGCGGCGCTGATGCACCCCTCCGCCGCCGCGCACACGTTCCTCCCGGCCGGTCACGCGGAGGGCTGGGTCGAGACCTTCCGCGAGCTCTATCGGAGCGTGTACGCAGCGGTGGCGGCCGGCGGACCGTCGAAGGAGCCCGACTATCCGACCTTCGCGGACGGGCACCGCGCCAATGTCCTCGGCGACGCGATCGCGCTCTCGAACACCGAACGACGCTGGGTCGAGGTGCCCGGCTGAAGCTCGGGCTCCTCACTGCCGCGTTCCCACGGCTCTCGCTCGAGCGGGTCGCCCGGTGGGCGTCCGAGAACGGCTTCGAGATGCTCGAGGTCGCCTGCTGGCCCGCCTCGGGCGGCGAGCGGCGGCGCTACGCCGGCGTCTCCCACATCGACGTCGAGCGGCTCGACCCCGGCAAGGTCCAGGCCGTGCTCGACCGGCACGGGCTCGAGATCTCCTCGCTCGCCTACTACCCGAACAACCTTCATCCCGATGCGGCCGAGCGGCGCGCCGCGAACACGCACCTCCGCAAGGTGGTCGACGCCGCGGCGAAGCTCGGGGTCCCAACGGTGGGCACGTTCGTCGGGAGGGACAAGACGAAGAACGTCCCCGACAACTTCCGTGAGTTTCGCAAGGTGTGGCCGCGCCTCGTCGCGCATGCCGAGCGCAGGGGCGTGTCGATCGCGATCGAGAACTGCCCGATGATCTTCAGCTGGGACGAGTGGCCCGGCGGGACGAACCTCGCCTCGACGCCCGCCGCCTGGGACGAGATGTTCTCGCTCGTCCCCTCCGAGCGCTTCGGGCTCAACCTCGACCCCTCCCACCTCGTCTGGCTCCAGATCGACTACGAGCGGGTCGTCCGCGACTACGCCTCCAGGATCCTCCACGTCCACGCGAAGGACATGGAGATCGACCGGGAAGGCCTGTACCGGCACGGCAGCGCCGCCCAGGGCATCGGGTGGCAGATCCCGAGGCTGCCGGGCCTCGGGGAGGTGCGCTGGGACCGGTTCCTCTCGCAGCTCTACCGGGTCGGCTACGACGGCGTCGTCTCGGTCGAGCACGAGGATCGCGCCTTCGAGCGCACCCAGGACCTCGTCGAGCGCGGATTCCTCATCGCGCGTGACGCACTGCGGCCCTACCTGCACTGAGCCAGGTACCGCCGGGCGTTGCGCCGCGGCATGTCCGGGGTAGGCCTATCGCCTGGGCATCGACGGAAGGAGAAGCGCATGAGCGTCGCCAAGGTCATCGAGATCACCGCGTCCTCACCCACGAGCTTCGCGGAAGCGACGAAGGTGGGAGTCGCGAAAGCGGCAGAGACCGTGCACGGCATCAAGGGCGCCTGGGTCTCCGAGCAGAGCGTCGTCGTCGAGAACGACCAGGTGACCGAGTTCAGGGTCACGATGCGCGTCAGCTTCGTCCTCGACTGATCTGTGCGCGAGCGGGAATCCGCTCTCGCGGATTCCCGCCGCTCGATCGCCGCTTCCGGTCGCGATATCCCCGTCTCCGATCCGCGGCGCGGCCGTGCTACAAGAAACGAGTGAACGCGCCCACGGACGAGGGCCTCGACCGCCCAGCGACGAGCGACTCGACGGCCCGCGCGCTCGTCGCCGCGATCCCCGACCCGATCTTCCGGATCGGGACCGACGGCCTCTACCGCGGCTTCAAGGTCGACTCCGCCGAGCACCTGCTGACATCGCCGGACGAGGTGATCGGGCGCAGCATCCACGAGCGGCTGCCGGGCGACGTCGCCGACGCCGTGCTGGCGGCAGGTCGCAGAGCGGTCGAGCAGGGCGTCCTCCAGAACATCGAGTACACGCTGGAAGTCCAGGGCGAGACCAGGGACTACGAAGGGCGCCTCGTGGCCTGCGGCACGGACGAGTTCGTCTTCATCGTCCGCGACTTCACCGAGCAGCGCCGCCAGGCGCGCGAGCTCGAGCAAGAGCGCGACTTCAGCTACGCGGTGCTCCGTTCCACGCCGAGCTTCCTCGCGCTCGTGGACGGCGACGGCGTCCTGCTCGGCGTCAACCGCGCCCTCGCGCGGGCCGCCGGCATCCCCGAGGCCGCCTGGGTCGGCCGCCCGTTCTGGGAGCTCTTCATCGCGAGCGAGGACGTCCCTCGCGCTCAGGAGGACTTCGAACGGATGCGGACGGGCGATCCGCCGGGCGTCGTCGAGTACGAGCACGTCGCGCCCGACGGAGAGCGTCTCGTCGTGGACTGGACGGCGACGGTCGTGCGGGACGCGGACGACAGCCTCCGGTACCTGCTCTGCGGCCTCGACGTGACCGCCAGGAAGCGGGCCGAGGAGGAGATCCGGCGCTCGCGCGCCCGGATCATCTCCGCGAGCGACGCCGAGCGGAAGCGTCTCGAGCGGAACCTCCACGACGGTGCGCAGCAACACCTCGTCAGCGTCTCCCACGCCGTCCACCTCGGTCTGCGCATGCTCTCCGAGGACCGGTCGCGGGCCGAGGAGCACTTCCAGCGGGCGCTGGTGGAGCTCAACGCCGCCCACGAGGAGCTCCGCAAGCTCGCCCGTGGGCTCCACCCGCAGATCCTGACGGTGCAGGGGCTCGCCGTCGCAGTGCGCTCGCTCGCACGACGCGCGCCGATCCCCGTGACCGTGATCACGGTCGACGACACGCAGCGCTGGCCGCCGCTCGTCGAGAGCGCCGCCTACTACGTCGTCGCCGAGGCCCTCACGAACGTCCTCAAGTATGCGGGCGCGACGAGCGCGACGATCCGCGTGCTTGCGCGCGAGGAGAGCCTGACGGTCGAGGTGCACGACGACGGCCGTGGCGGCGCACGCCCGGCGGACGGCTCGGGGCTCAGCGGACTGA
Source organism: uncultured Actinomycetes bacterium (assembly GCA_963734045.1). Lineage (GTDB taxonomy): Bacteria > Actinomycetota > Thermoleophilia > Gaiellales > Gaiellaceae > Gaiella. Next base: position 48,269 of record CAVTFU010000001.1, read on the forward strand.
AGGATCGGGTGGAGGCGCTCGACGGGACCCTCGAGGTGGAGAGCCCTCGCGGCACCGGCACGCGTGTTCGCGCGGCGCTGCCTCTCGCCCTCGGGCTGTGAGGCGCTTCGACCCCGAGGGTTTCCGTACCCGCGTGCCTCGCGGCCTCCGCTAGCGTCGTTCCGTGCCTGTCGAGGCCATGATCGAGGCGCGTGGCCTCACGAAGCGCTACGGCGACTTCACCGCGGTCGACGCGATCGACTTCACGGTCGAGCGCGGCGAGACCTTCGGCTTCCTCGGCCCGAACGGCGCTGGCAAGAGCTCCACGATGCGCATGATCGGCACCGTCTCGCCCGTGAGCGGCGGGACGCTCCGCGTGCTGGGCTGCGATCCGCAACGAGACGGCCCCGCGATCCGTGCCCGCCTGGGGGTCGTTCCCCAGGACGACAACCTCGACCTCGAGCTCGACGTCGGACAGAACCTCCAGGTCTACGGCCGGTTCTTCGGCCTGCCCCGCGACGTGATCGCCCGCCGGGCGGACGAGCTGCTCGACTTCGTCCAGCTCGCGGACCGGCGCGACGCGAAGGTCGACAGCCTGTCGGGAGGGATGAAGCGACGTCTGACCATCGCGCGGGCGCTCGTCGCGAGCCCGGAGCTGCTGCTCCTCGACGAGCCGACGACGGGTCTCGACCCGCAGGCGCGCCACGCACTCTGGGATCGCCTCTACCGCCTCAAGCGGCAGGGGGTGACGCTGGTGCTGACGACTCACTACATGGACGAGGCCGAGCAGCTCTGCGACCGTCTCGTGATCATGGACCAGGCGAAGATCGTGGCGGCGGGCTCGCCGCGCGAGCTCATCGAGCGGCACGTCGAGCGCGAGATGGTCGAGCTGCGGTTCGACGCTACGAACGGCAGGCCGGTGCTCGACGATCTCGGCGATCACGTCGAGGAGCTCCAGGACCGGATCGTGATCGGCGCCGAGAACGGTGATGCGGTCGTCGAGCAGGTGCACGCCCGCGGCGTCCATCCCGACACGGTGCTCGTCCGCCGGAGCACGCTCGAGGACGTCTTCCTCCGCCTCACGGGCCGCACGCTCGTCGACTGATGGCGGGCGCGCGCAGGGTGGCTGCGGTCGTCGGCTGGCACGCCCAGGGCTACCGCCGGATGTGGTTCGGGACGATGACCGTCTCGTTCCTCAACCCGATCTTCTTCCTCCTCGCGATGGGTGTGCTGCTCGGCACCCTCGTCGACCGTTCGAACCCCGATCTCGGAGGTCTCACCTACCTCGAGTTCGTCGCGCCCGGGCTGCTGGCGGCGACCGCGATGCAGACGGCGGCGAGCGTGACGACGTTCCCCGTTCGCGCCGGGCTCAAGTGGTGGCGCACCTATCACGCCGTCGTCGCCACGCCGGTCCGCGTGGCCGAGCTCGTCTCCGGCGTGGTCGCGTGGGCGGGCGTCCGCGTCGCTTTCTCCGTCGCGGCCTTCGCCCTGGTCGCCGCGATCGCCGGGGCCTTCGTCTCGCCGCTGGCGGCGCTCGCACCGCTCGCCGCGCTGCTCTGCGGCCTCGCGTTCGCAGCCCTGATCGCCGCGCTCTCGGCCTCGATGGAAAGCGACCAGTACCTCGCCGCCCTCTACCGCTTCGTGCTCGTGCCGCTCTTCCTCTTCTCGGGGACGTTCTTCCCGATCTCGCAGCTGCCTGGGTGGCTTCAGCCGGTCGCATGGGTGACGCCGCTCTGGCACGGCGTGGAGCTCTGCCGCGACCTCGCGTCGGGCGAGGTCTCGGCGCTGCCGACCACGATCCATGTCGTGTACCTCGTCACCCTCACCCTCGTCGGCGCGGTGATCGCCGTCCGCGCCTGTGCGAAGCGGCTCGCGCTGTGAGCACGCTCGAGCAGACGTTTCGCGTCCTTCCCCGCCTGGCACCGCGGACCGGCCGGTCCTGGCGGCTCGTCGAACGCAACATCGCGAGCTCGCGCGGCTCGTGGCTCGTCTTCGTCTCCGGGTTCTTCGAGCCGCTCTTCTATCTCCTCGCGCTCGGGGTCGGCGTCGGGGCGCTCGTCGGCGACATCGACCTGGGAGGCGAGACCGTCTCGTACCGCGACTTCGTCGCGCCGGCGCTGCTCGCCGCGTCGGCGATGAACGGGCCTCTGTACGAGTCCGGCAACATCTTCTACAAGCTGAAGTACGCCAAGACGTACGAGGGCGTCCTCGCCACGCCGCTCACCGTTCGCGACATCGTGCTCGGGGAGCTCGTCTACACGCTCCTGCGCGGCACGGTCTACGCCGTCGGCTTCGTTTCGGTGATGCTCGTGCTGGGCGCCCTCGACTCGCCGTGGGCGGTCTTCGCGCTGCCGGCCGCTCTGCTCGTCTCGGCCGCGTTCGCCGCGGCCGGTGTCTTCGCGGTGACGCTGATGCGCACCTGGGCCGACTTCGCGTTCATCGAGGTCGCGACCCTGCCGATGTTCCTCTTCTCGGCGACCTTCGTGCCGGCCGACGAGTATCCGAGTGTCCTCACCTGGATCCTGCCGCTGACGCCGCTCTACCACGGCGTCGAGCTACTTCGCTCGCTCACGCTCGGCGACGTGGGCTGGGGCATCCTCGTCAACATCGCCTATCTCGTCGCGATGACGGGCATCTTCCTCGTCCTCACCGATCGACGCCTCGCGAAGCTCCTGCTGAAGTAGGGTCGGGGCATGGCCGAGGGGAGGGGAAACGACCGGAGCCTCACCTTGGGCCGGCAAGCCAAGGTGGCGTCTCGGGCAGCCGCGCATGCGGTCGGCTCCGGCATCGAGCGGGTCGTCTCGACTCACCATCACCGTCGTCTCCGGAAGGTCGGGTGGGAGCACGCCTTCGACCACACCGAGCTCGGGTTCTCGAGCGGCGCGACCTTCGACCCCCGCGCGGGAAACAAGCTCGATGTGCTCATCGACGGCTCTGCCTACCTGCCGACTCTCGCCGACGAGATCGCCGCGGCCGAGTCGCACGTCCATCTCCTCGGGTGGTGCTTCTCGCCGGAGCTCCACCTCACCCGCGAGGAGGAGCCCGTCGTCCTGCGGAACCTGCTCTCGGACGTCGCGCGACGGGTCGACGTCCGCCTGCTCGTGTGGGAGGGCGCGCCGTTCCGCGTCTTCCGGCCGACGAAGCGGGATGTGCAGTCGTACCTCGGCATCTTCACGCGCGGCACGGGGATCCAGGCCGAGACGGACTCCTGCGTCCGGCTCAAGTACTCGCACCACGAGAAGACCGTCGTCATCGACGACCGCGTCGCCTTCGTGGGCGGGATCGACCTGACCCTCGACGGAGGCGACCCCTTCGACAGCCCGAAGCATCCCTCCCACGGGCACCTCGGCTGGCACGACGCCGCCGTCCGGATCGAGGGCCCCGCGGTCGCCGACGTCGCGAACCACTTCCGGCTTCGCTGGCGCGGGCCCGGCGAGGAGCGCCTCCCCGAGCCCGTCCCCCAGGAGCCGAAAGGCGAGGTCGAGCTCCAGGTCGTCCGGACGATCCCCGAAGGAGTGTTTCAGGCCCTACCGCAGGGCGATTTCAGCGTCTTCGAGTCCTACGCCCGCGCTCTCCGTTCGGCCCAGCGGTTCGTGTACCTCGAGAACCAGTTCCTCTGGTCGCCGGAGATCGTCACGATCCTCGTCGACAAGCTGCAGGACCCGCCGTCGGACGACTTCCGGGTCGTCGCGGTCCTCCCCGCTCGCCCGAACGACGGCGCGGACGTGTCCCGCGGCGCGGTGTCGGCGCTGATCCACGCCGACGACGGGAACGCGCGATTCCTCGCCTGCACGCTGTACGCCCGGACGGGGCCGCTGCGCGACCTCGTCTACGTTCACGCCAAGATCGGCATCGTCGACGACCGCTGGCTCACGCTGGGCTCAGCGAACCTCAACGAGCGGTCGATGTTCAACGACTCCGAGGTGAACGTCGTGACGCTCGACTCGGATCTCGCCCGCGCCACGCGCCTACGGCTCTGGGAGGAGCACCTGGAGACCTCCGAGGTGGACGGCGACCCGACGCGCGTCATCGACGAGCTCTGGCGGCCGATCGCAGGCGCGCAGCTCGAGAACCTGCAGGCCGGGAGGCCGCTCGAGCACCGGCTCGTCGCGCTGCCCGGCGTCTCGCGACGTGCCCGCCGGATCTCCGGCGTCGTCCAGGCTCGCGTCTACGACGGCTGAGCGGCCACGGGCTCCGGCACCGGGTTCGCCGGGTGTTCCTCCGGATCGGGCTCCACCGGCTCCGAGCGGCCGGCTCGGACCGCTTCGAGCTGAGCCGCGACGGCGGTACCGAAGAAGATCGAGACCGCCGAGAAGAACGACCAGAGCTGCAGCGCGACGATGCCGGCGAGCGGTCCGTACGTCTCTCCGAAGGAGGAGCTCGCATTGAAGAGCACGCCGAAGACGAGCGTCACCGCGGTCCAGGACACCACCCCGATCGCGGCCCCGAAGGCGAGCCACGAGAGATTGGGCTGCCGGCGTCGCGGGGCGTACCGGAGCAGCCCGCTCAGTGCGAGGGTCGCAACGGCCAGGCCGAGGGGCCAGCGCACGACGACCCACAGCGTGTGCACCGTGCCCTTTTCGTCCCCGATGTCCCGCCCGAAGGCGAGGAGCACGAACGCGACCGCGAAGAGGAAGCCGACGCTCAGGGCGAGGAGAAACGCCCTGCCGTACTTCTCGAGCGCGGGACGGTCCCGCTCGATGCCGTAGATCCGGTTCACGCCGCGCTCGACCTGCCCGAGCGCCGTCGTTGCGGTGATCGCGGTGCCGACGAGCCCGAGGACGAGCGGCAGGTAGCGGCCCTTCGACCCCACGTCTCTCGCCTGCTCGACCGCGTCGGTCAAGAGCTCACCGGCGAGTCCCGGCATCGCGTTCTGGATCGTGTCGACGATCACGCGACTCAGCTCGAGGTTCCCGAACGCGGACGCGAAGCCGACGAGCGCGATCAGCCCCTGGACGAGGACGAGCGCCATCGCGAACGCGAGCGAGCGGGAGTGACTGAACCCGTCCGCATACCGGAGCCGCGAGAAGGCGTCGACGACGAGTCGCACTCGACCCGTCTCGAGCAGCGTCTCGCGCGCGTGGTCGCCCGTCAGCTCCCACGTCTCCGGGACGCGGGTAGCGGTACTCACGCCTCAGCCGGTACGCAGACCTCGATCGCGCCCGGCTCGACCTCGATCTCGAGCTTCTTGACCTCCTCGCGATCGCCGCCGTCCATCTCGTAGAGCACCTTTCGGTCGAGCTTGATCTCGATGCTGCGCGCGCGGGTGACCTGGACGAAGGGCGACTTCGCGCTCGTGCCCACCGCCGTGCGTGCCATCGTTCGGGCCCACTGCACGTACCCCTCGGCCGTTACGACTCCGAGCTCGAGCATCCCGTCGTCGGGCCGCGCGTCGTCGAAGACCTCGATCCCGCCGAAGAGGTTGCCGACGTTGCCGACGAGGATGCAGCTCGCGGTGTCGTCGAACCAGCCCGTGCCGTCGACCCGGATCTTCGCGCCGAAGGGCTTCGCCTTGACGTTGCGCGCGCCCGTCCACACGTAGGCGATGCGGCCGATGCGGTCCTTCAGCCCCGCATCGGCGTCCTGGATCATCGCCGCGTCGAAACCCGCGCCGGCCATCACACCGAATCGCTCGCCGTTCAGCCGCCCGACGTCGATCGTGCGCCGCGTCCCGCCGAGGCCGATGCGGACGGCCTCCTCTATGTCGGAGGGGATCCCGAGGTTCGTGGCGAGGAGGTTGGCGGTCCCCGCCGGCACGATCGCGAGCGGTGTCCCGCGACCCGGCCATGACGTCGAGGCAGCGCTGCACCGTGCCGTCTCCGCCCCACGCGAAGACGAGCTCGGCCCCCTCGTCGAGCGCGCGCTCCACCTGCTTGGGCGCCTTGCGGCTCTTCGGCACCTCGTACCAGAGCGGATCCGTATGTCCCGCGGCCTCGAGGACGCGCCGGAGCTCGAGAAGCCCGCCCCCGATCGATTTCCCGGCGTGCGCGACGACTGCGACCTTTTTCACGACGCGACCTCCCTCGGCCTCGCGGCGGGCAACCGCCGCGCCCGGCGACCCGGCACGCGAAGACGACGACGACGAGCGCCGCGATCCCGATCGGGACGCCTGCGAGCGCGTCGATCGGGTGATGCATCCCGCGGTAGATGCGGGAGAGGGCGACGAACGGCGGGATCGCGAGCGCGACGACCCAGATCAGCGATCCGCCAATCGCCGCGCGCGAACCGCGAGGTGACGAGCAGCGCAAGGCCCGGAGTAGAGCGCGATCGACGCCGCCGTGTGGCCCGACGGATAGCTCGCCTCGACCGGGAAGAGACTCCAGGCGCTCCACGTCGGGGCGCGTCCGCTCGACGAAGAGCGTCGTCGCGCGATACGTGGCGGACTCGACGGCCACGGCGAAGAGCACGTACGCGGCGATCCGCCAGCGCCGCTTGACGGCCATCACGACCGCGACGAGAGCGATCACCGCCGGGATCACATAGCCGCCCGCGATCTCCGAGCCGACCCACGAGACGTCGGTCCACGTGTCGGTGCGCTCGCCGGCGAGCCAGCTCGGGAAGCGCTCGTCGAAGCGCTCGACGTCGTCGTTGGCGAGCAGGACGTCCGTGACGAGGAAGCCGAGCGCGATCGAGGCGATCGCGAGCAGGAGGTACCCCGAAACGAGCGCCACGAGAAACGCCACGACTGGATGGCGGTCGCCGATGAACCCGTTGAACCGCTCCGCCGGGCCTCCGGGCCGCGGCTGGAAGAGCGGGAGGTCCCGCACGTCGTCGTGGGCGTCCGCCTCGCCCTTCACCGCTTCCGGACGACCTGCGTCCACGCTGGTAGCCACACGCACTCCTTCCCCCTCGACGACGTCGCCGCCGTTTGCGGTGGCGAGATTCGGTACAGAATCCTCACCACTTGTACCCATTTCCGGCGCGGAGGAACGTCGTCTTGCCAGTCCTGCTGCTGCTCGTCGTCGCGTTGAGCTTCGGTGCGATCGTGACGCTCGCCGTCTGGCGCTATCCCTCCGCGCGCTTCGTGCCGACCGCGCCGATCAGGTCCGCGACGGGGACGCTCGGCCACACGCTCGCCCATCACTCGCGCCTTCGGCGGCTCGTCGTCGAGCGACTCGACCCAGGGGTGGCGACAGGCCTCGCGCTCACCCTCGCGCTCGGCGCAATCGTGCTCGGTGGGCTCGCCCTCGCCCTTCTTGCCTACCTCGTTCGCTCGAGCGACAGGCTCGTGGAGCTCGACGAGAGCGTCGCAGAGTGGGGCTTCGACCACGCGAGCGACTTCTCGGACGCGGGCCTGAAGGCGATCACCACCCTCGGCGAGACCTGGTTCGTGATCGTCGCCGCGATCGTCCTGGCGATCGCGGACCGCTACCGGGCGCCTACCAGGTGGGTCGCGGCCTACCTCGCGCTCGTGATCCTCGGGCAGAACGTCCTCACCCACACGATCAAGGGGCTCGCCGATCGCATCCGGCCGGACCTCAACCCGATCGCGGAGACGCTCGGGCCCTCGTTCCCGAGCGGCCATTCCGCGACGGCGGCAGCCTTCTGGGCCGCGGCGGCGCTCGTTCTCGGGCGCGGTCGCCCCCAGCGGACGCGGGCGCTGCTCGCGGGCGGCGCGGTGGCGATCGCCGTCGCGGTCGCGGGAAGCCGCGTGCTCCTCGACGTCCACTGGCTCTCGGACGTGATCGCGGGCGTCGCGCTCGGCTGGGCGTGGTTCGCGGTTTGCAGCATGGCGTTCGGAGGCCGCGTGCTCCGCTTCGGCGCGGCCGCCGAGAAGGCAGGCGAGCAGGCCGTCGCGGAGGCGCGCGAGGGCGAGCCGACGGGCAGCGCCGCTTCTTCCTAGGCCGGCGTTACCAGGGGAGCTCGTCGCCGTTCGCGTGGAAGAAGCGCCCACTGCGAGAGGCGTCCAGCTCGTCGAGGCGTTCGATGAGGCCGGCGGCCGCCTCGGGTGGATCGACGTTGCCGCCGCCGCCGGTCATGTCGGTGCGGACGAACCCGGGGTGCAATACCGCGACGTGGATCCCCCGCGAGCCGAGGTCGCTCGCAAGGTTCGCCGCCGCCATGTTGAGCGCCGCCTTCGAGACGCGGTACCCGTAGTTGCCGCCGGAGGGCCGGTCGCCGATCGAGCCCGCCTTGCTCGAGACGAAGCCCAGCTTCGCACCACGCTCGAGCCGGGGGAGGAGCGCGGCTGCGATCCGCAGCGGGCCGAGCGTGTTGACGTCGAACTGCCGCTGCGCCTGCTCGAGGTCGAGGCGGTCCAGGCTGTCCCACCCGCCGACGCCTGCGTTCGCAACGACGACGTCGAGCTTCTCGTCGGGCCCGAGCGCGGCGACCAGCGTCTCGCCGACGTCGGCCCGGCTGACGTCGATGCCGTCGACGACCCGACAGCCGATCGCGTCGAGCTCGCCCGACCGTGAGCGGCAGGTCGCGATCACCGTGTCGCCTCGCTCGTGCAGCTGACGGACGAGCTCGAGCCCGATCCCTCGGTTCGCTCCGGTCACGAGCCAGGTCGCCATGGAGCAAGTCTGCCCGAACGCCGCCCGCGTCCAGGGTGCTAGCGTCGCAGCCGGTCAGCCCACGAGCCATGGACGCGAGGCCCTCCACCCCCTTCGACCTCACGGGCCGCGTCGCGGTCGTCACCGGTGCGTCGAGCGGGATCGGGCAGGCGATCGCGATCGCCCTCGCCCGCGCGGGAGCCGACGTCGCGGGCATGTCGCTCGACGACGCCGGTGCGACCACCGAGGCGGTCGCCGCAGAGGGCCGGCGTTCCCTCCAGCTCGTTGGGGACGTCGCCTCGCGTGAGCAGGTCGACGAGCTGGGGACCGCGACGCTCGAGGCGTTCGGGAAGCTCGACGTCTGGTTCAACAACGCAGCCCGGCTGCTCGTCCAGCCGTTCTCCGAGACGAACGAGGACGACTGGCGGTCGCTGCTCGACTCGAACCTGCTCGGCTACGTCTGGGGGTGCCGGACCGCCGTACGGGCGATGGACGGCAGGGGCGGCCGGATCGTCAACGTGACCTCCGCGGCCGACGTGCAGCCGCTCGCCGACCTCTCGGCGTACATCACGGCGAAGGGCGGCGTCGTCGGCCTCACGAAGGCGCTCGCCGTCGAGCTAGCCAGGGACGACATCACGGTGAACGCGCTCGCCCCCGGTGCGACCGACACCCCGCTCAACGCGTCCGCCTACACGCCCGCCGTGCGGGCGCGGTACGAGGAGCGCATCCCGGTCGGGCGGATCGCCGCGGCCGGGGAGATCGCCGACGCCGCGGTGTTCCTCGCCTCGGACGCGGCGCGGTACGTGACGGGGCACGAGCTCCTCGTCGACGGCGGGCTGACGCTGAACGGCACCGTCGGGCACGCCCGCGACTGAGAGGCGTCGCTCCGGCAAGTCGCGGATCCGCGCCTGCGGGACAAGGAGGTGCGAGCGCCGGTCGTGCGGGAGGCGCAATTCGGGACCGATCCGTCTGGCGGTGCGCAGAAGCAGGGCGCTCAACACGAAGAGCCAGGCGGGGAAAACCATGACAACGGCTCGAACGAGGCGCTCAGCAGGAGGAAGACGGCGACGCCGTATCCACCCCAGGCGAACCAGCGCGGGAGAATCCCGGCCCGGAGGAGGATCGCGGATGTCGTGAACACGAACATCGCCGCCATCCGGAACGCGAAGACGAAGAGCACGGTGCTCCCGAAGACGGGAAACTGCCGCGCCGCACTCGGGTCGATGTCGCCGTCGGCGAACTCGACGCTGGCTGCGAGCACGGAGCTCGCAGCGCCTGCGACGAAGAAGAGCGTGACGTAGAGGATTCCGGAGATGAGCTGAAGGTTCGACTGCAGGACGCTGCGACGATGAACCAGATGAACGCGATGCCCGCGAACGGCATCACGTAGAGGGCCACGAGGAGCACCCGCCGAGAGGTCGAGTCGTCGTAGTAGTCGACCAGCTCCTGGTTCGTCGCGTCGGGACCTGGAAGGTCCGCGAGCAGCAGCCATGACGCGACGAAGAGAAGCGCGTGGGCGCCGCCGACGCCCGCCGTGAGCGTGGCGGCCGTCCGCAGCGAGCGGCCGTGTTGCTCCGGCGTCTCCGGCGGGCTCGGCGGTAGCGAGGAGGCTTCCACCCGGCGCGGAGCCCTACGCGCGCCGGCTGTACAGCGCAGCCACAGCTCGCATGGTTACCGAGGCGGCTTTCCGCAGGCTCGCCGAGGGCTCAGGAGCGGCCCGCCGGGGGCCGTTCCTCGTAGAAGTCGCAGCCCATCCACGGATACGTCCGAACGCCCGGATGACAACCGGAACGACGGAGAGCGTGCGCCTTGATCAGTCCCAGACAGTCGTCCGGATGGACCTTCGTCGCGGCCGCCCGCGTCGCAACGACGTCGAGTATCTTCGCCGGCGTCTCGGTCACCGAATGGACCTCCTCGAACACGCTCGCCTGTTCCGCCAGCGCCCTGAGTCGCGTCTCCGGGCCTCGGCACACCGAGCGGAGCCTGGTCTGGACACCATCAGTGACCGCCGGCGCTGTGTCCGTAGCCTCGTTGTCGACACCGCCCCCGATGGTGTCGGGAGCCGACTGCGTGCCGGTTGCGGCTTCGTTGCTGCCGCCGTCGCAGCCGGTGGCGCCGAAGGAAACCACCACGGTCATCAGCGATCCGGCGACGGTCCTCAGCAGGCGTGCCGACACGGAGCCCCGCATGGCTTCGAGGCTATATCGCCGGCCGGCCGAAGCGCGCCAGAGCGCCAGCGATTCGTGCACCTCCGGGGCGGAGATCGGCGCTCCACTCCGGGACTGGCGGGTGAGCTACCTGGCTTTGGCCACCACGTCGTCGACGAGCTTCTTCGTGTCAGCGTCGAGGTCGCTCTTCGTCGCGACTTTCTCGATGGCCTTGACAACGGCCTTGATCAGGGTGCTGTTCGCCATTCAGGGTTTTCCTCTCTGTCGAGTCGTGGGGAGCGAGACTAGGCGCCCATGAGCGGTTCATCGCCCAGACCTCATTCGCACCCGATTCCGTCGCTGTTGCCGTCGAGGCGGTGCGGGTCGCTGCCGATGCTCCTGATCGGCGCGAGCCCTTTCGCCCGTATGTCTGCGCAGTCGAGGTCGGGTGGAGCGGGCGGAACGCACCCGCCCTCGTAGTTCGGGTCGCATTTGCCGTTGGGTGGCGGGTTCTTCGTGGGCGACCCGCTGATGCCGGTGTCAACCGCGTGGAACGGATCGAGAACGGTGCCGGGGCATGCGCCCCACAGACCCCGCTTGGCGGGCTTCGCCTTCTGGGCGTCGGCGAGCAGGCGAGTGGCGTATTTGCCGAGGTCGCGCCTGTAGAAGTACGGGGCGGCGGCTCCCCCGCGCACGAGCGTTGTGTTCGCGTTCAGTGGCCCGCGATGGACATAGCGCAATAGCCTCCCGTACCGGTCGACGTTGTCGAGTCGAGCGTCCGCTTCGAGCCGCACCCGACTCCCGACCGGTACGAGGTTCAACAGCGCATTCCGAGCCGCCCGTGAATAACACTCACCCGAGCCGAGCTCGGGCGTGTCGATCTGGAGGAGTCGCACCCGTCGCCCGTCGGTGAGCGAGAGCGTGTCGCCGTCATAGACGGAGGCAACGACTCCTGTTTGAACGTCGACCGTCGCCCGCGATCGCTCCGCTCCGACGAGCACGAAGACGAGAGCAACCGCGAGCGCGGAAACGACAACGAGCCATCGGGTCATGAGAGCCCTAAATCGACGGCGTCACGCTGTCAGCGTTGTGCAGCGTGTCACAGCGTCCTTGAGCATGAAGTCGGTGACGTCCACCGGCAGGAAGTCGATCGTTGCGCCGACGTCCCGCATCCGCTTCGTCCACAGGGTCTGAACCTGCCCGGTCGACCGCCAGCCGGTGACGAGTAGCCGCACTCCCTTGAGCGATGAGAGGTCCACACGGGTCGGCGGGGGTTGTACGGCGAGTCCGCCGAGCAGCACGAGACAGTCCTGCCCGGACATGGCACTGAGATTGGCGCCGGCACGGGAAAGCGCGCCGGGCAGGTCCCAGCGCTTCGACTCTTCCGTCGTGCGCCCGGCCTTGTCGATCTGGCTCGTTACTTGCGTCCGCCACCCAGCGAAGAGGCTGCGGTTCTGTTTGGCGTTCTCGGCGCGCGTCTTCTCGTGCTTCTTCTTGCACGCACTGCGCTGAAAGGCCGTGCCTTCCGTCTCGCTGCACGGGTCGAGCGGCTCGAGCTTTGCCGCCCCTGGCGTCTGCGTGATCACGAACGGCCGGTCGAACGGAGGTCCGTCATCGCTCGAGCGCTGCTCGTAGATGCCGAAGAACCGCAGCCCCGGGAGGGTCGAGACCTGGCCGAAGATCTCCTTCACGTGCCGCACCTCGGTCTTGATGGCGCGCTTGCTCGGGTTCATCACCACGAGCACGTTGGTACCCGAGGATTGCGTCCCCGTCGCGCCTGTCGCGCCTGCTGCACCGAGACCGCAGCCGCCGCCACGGACGACCGTCACCATCAGCAAGACCGCCCTCACTGGGACGGCCCTCCCGTGTCCGCAGGAACAGCCGAGAGCGGCAGCCGGGTAGCAGCGAGGAACCTGTCCATTCCCGACTGGTGATGCGTCGGTTCGGGCGGGGGAGTCATCGCGAGCTCGTCCTCGATAGCCGCTACGAGCCTCGGGTTGCGGCTTTCGCGCTCGAACCGTGCCAGTCGCAACGCCTGCAGGGCCTGCCGATAGTTGGTGTCGGCGCGCTCATACTCGATCTGAAGCTTCTTCAGATCCGCGCTCGCCCGCTGGGCGGCGCGCCGGCGCTTCCACGTCGCGTACGGCTCCGCGTCGACAAGCTTCAAGTAGCCGACCCAGACAAGCACGCCGCTGACGCCCGCCATCACGACACCCTGCAGCGACGCGTCGAACACGGTCGCATCGTTGACGACGAGCAGGTAGCGCACCCGGAGGAACGCCTCGACCAGGATCAAGGCGACGGTGAAGAAAAGCGCGGCGAGGAACGGCCGGCGGCTTCCTTTGTTCCGGTAATGGCTCATCATCCAAGCGAACCCGGTCAGGCCGGCGACAAGAATGCCCGTGACGAGCCACGTGTCAACGACGCCGTGGCCGAGAGCCTGCGCAGCCCAGTACGCAGGCAGCAGATCGACGATGCTGACAACGATCGCAATCGCGAACGCCCCCAGAAGCGACCCAAAGCGCCTGTCCTCGGCGTCGCTCAGCACCCGTTCCTGATCGAGCGCCGCCCACGCCGACTCATCGTCGCTCTTTGCCGCTGCCAGGCGGCCGCGAATCTGAGCGAGCCTCTCGCGCCGCTGCTGCGTCTTCGTGAGCAGCCTGCTCAGCTGCTGCTCGGCGCGCCAGCCAGACTCGGAGGTCTCCGGCTGCCCTCCGTTTGCGCTGTGGCCGCGGAATTCCTGTCCGCCGCTGCCTGCGGCGATCGCCGCAACTCCATGACCGTCACTGGTCCCGTTCATCTCCATCTCAAGACGTCCTTGTCGTCACCGTTTCACGCACCTGCGGGGCCGGAGATCGCCGCTCCTCCGAGAAGGGCTGAATCAGGCGGGTGAGGGACTCGAACCCTCGACCCTCTGCATGGCAAGCGGGCGACTAGGCGAACCGCGCTGCGCTGAGTGAAGATTCGCATTGGTGCCCGGGATCGGCGCGCATACGCAGCCCGCTGCAGGCCCATCAGCGAGCGAGATCTGACCTGGCTCTGACCCGGGCCAGTCGACTCGGATTCGACCCTTCGTCCGGCTACGAGGAGCAGCGCGGAAGGGACCGACTCGCCTGCAGACAGACACCGTTCGCTAGCGACGCTGAAATGTCCGCCGTCCGACCTCGGCAAACTGGCCGCCCGACCAGGACCACGTGACGACCGAGATGTTCTCCTGATCGAACTCATAGAAGTTGAATCCGAGCGCCTCCCCACGGCGCTCCGGTCTAGGCCGCCCGAAACCTGCTGCAGTCGCAAGGACGAGCGACTTCCGTTGCTCGTTCTCGAGGACCTCGAACTCTCGACGCTCGGCAACGGCGCTCTGATGGACGTGGCCGCTCAGCACGAGCTCCACGCCGGCGGACGCGAACGTCTGTAGCACCAGGTCGCGCTTGCGCACAGGACGTTTGTGTGCGGCGCGCCAGGGGGGTGCGGCGAGGTGGTGGTGGAGCGCCACCGTCCGCAGTGCACCCTCCTCCGCTGCATCGAGCTTCCGCGCGAGGCCGTCCAGCTGCGCCGATTCGAGCGCGCCTCCCTGCTGACGCCACGGGCGGACTGAGTTCATACCGACGACCGCGAGCCGATCGGAGTTGTAGACCGGCTGTGTCGTTCCAAAGACATGTTCCCACGCCTCGCGAGTTCGCGTGAAGCGCGTCGGGAAGACGTACGGAATGTCGTGATTTCCGGGAATTGCTAGCAGCGGAAGACCGAGGCTCTGGAGCAACTCGCGCGCATGTTCGAGTTCCGCCGGGCGACCGCGATGTGTGAGGTCACCCGTGACCACCAGGATCTCCGGATCCAGGTCGGGAATCAGGTCGCGCAGCCGTTCGAGCGGCTCCGGCGCCGTCGCGTGTCCGAGGTGAAGATCCGAGATGTGGAGCATCCGTCCGATCACGGCGGTCGCGCGGGTCAGTGAGGAGCGCGCGCCCGAGTGCTCGGCAGTACGGCTCGAATCAGAGGAGCTCGCGATTCAGCAGTCTTACCGATGCCTCCCGGACCAGGATGGGCTGGGATTACGCGGACTCCGACATCGGGACGCAAACGGTCACGGCACTCGGCTGGACGTCGACGCGAAAGGTCCTCTTCTTCTCTCTGTCGCCGCCGTCGAGTTCGTAGAGAACCTTGCGGCTCAGCGTCACCTTGGCAGAGCGACCCTTCGTCATGTGGACGAAGCGGGATTTCCCGACACCGCCCGTGGCACTACGGGCGAGAGTCCGGCCCCACTGGAAGATGCCGTCCGCGCTGCCCACGCCAATCTCGAGCAGTCCGTCGTCCGGCTGAGCATCCTCGAACGCTTTGATGCCGGCGAACGCATTGCCGACGTTGCCGAAGAGAACCAGGCTCGCCAGGCCCTCGTACCACTCGTTTCCGTCGACGACAACCTTCGCTTCGAAGGGCTTGGTGCGGAGGTTCTTTGCACCCGCCCAGACATAGGCGGAGCGTCCAAGCGCGCGCTTCATCCCGGGAGTGGCGTCGCGGATAACGCGCGCGTCGAAGCCGACGCCCGCCATGACGGCGAACATCTCGCCGTTCAAACGCCCCACGTCCAGCTTGCGACGCGCGCCGTTGAGCCCCACGTCGACCGCCGCATCGATGTGCTTCGGAATGCCGAGGTTGGAGGCGAACAGGTTTGCGGTGCCTGCGGGCAGGATGGCCATTGTTGCGCCTGTACCGGCAACCACGTCGACGCACCGCTGCACCATCCCATCGCCGCCCCAGACGAAGATCAGATCCGCGCCTTGCTTCAGTGCACTCTTGACCTGCTTGGGAGCTTCGCGGCTCTTCGCAACCTCGTGCCAGAGCGGGTCGCTGACACCGCTCTTCTCGAGGGCCTTGCGAAGCGCCGGAAGACCGCCGTCGAGGCTCTTGCCCGAGTGGGCGATGACCGCGACGGTGCTCATGCCGGCACCTCGGTCGCGCGCCGCTCGGCGTGCCGAACGGTCCGCAGCTCTGCGACCCTGCGCGCCGTGCGCGCGGCGAAGAGCGCTACACATATTGCCCCGGCGCCCATCAGCGCCCCGGCGATCGTGTCGATGGGATGGTGCTCGCCGCGGTAGATCCGCGAGGCGGCGACGACGAGCGGGAATCCCGCCGCGACCGTCCAGATCGCGACTCGCGCCCGAATGTCCTTGAAGTGCGCAGCGAGTAGCAGCCCCAGCGAACCGTAGATCGCGACGGACGCCGCAACGTGCCCCGATGGGTAGCTGTGAAGCAGGTTGAACGTGTCGAGTTGCTCGACCGGCTCGGGACGAGGACGCTCGATGAACCTGGTCACCAGCCCGTAGGTGAGCACCTCGGCGAGGATCGCCTGCAGGTAGAAGCTGCCTAGCCTCCAGCGCTTCCGCAAGGCGAGCGAGAGTACGACGATCCCTACGAGCGGGATCAGAACCCAGCGGTCCGCGATGTGCGACGTGACGAACGACGCATCGTTCAGAAACGGGGTCCGCTGATCTTCCATCCAGCGCGGCAGCCACGCGTCTGCATCCGCGATGGTTTGGCTCGAAAGCAGCACTTCCGTGACGAAGAAGCCGAGTGCGACCATGACGGTTGCAAGAAGGACGGCTCCGACGTTCGCGACGATCCACGAGACGGCCAGCGGGTGGAGCCGGTGCATCCGATTTCCCAGGCGCTCGGCCAGACCGCCCTCACCGGGCCTGATCCGTCGCGAGGCGCGCGAATCGAGTGGTACACCTGACACCTTGACGGGGGGAGACACATCAGTCACGACACTCTCCTCTCTCGGAAAAGCGGCTCGGGGACGGGTGCGGTCATCGCGTTCCGGGACGACCGCACCTACGACGCGGTGCAGTAGGCCTTGTCCAGCAGCGCGTAGAAGAGCGCGCGCGCGGGCTCGGGCTCGGCGGTCGGGTCGATGTTCACCATGAGGACGACCTGCCGCTTCCCATCCGCGCTCGAGAGCGCGTAGTTCTTGTAGCCGGGGAAGCTGCCGCTGTGGCCCCAGGCAGCGCCGCACGACGTCGGGAATCGTTCGAGTCCGTACCCCTCGCGCTGTTTCAGGTCGCTGTCCGGGCCACCGGGAATCGTCGTCATCATCGCCTTGAGCAGCGCCGGCTTGAGCAGGCGACCCGAAAAGAGAGCGCGATAGAAGCCGGCAACGTCATCGACGTTCGAGACGATCGCCCCGGCGGCGCCGGAGAGCGACGGGCTGAAGGCCGAGAGATCGACCAACGGCGGCTGCCCACCGATCAGGAAGTACCCGTGCGCGTAGGGGCTCGGCAGCTGCGTCTCTCTGGTCGGATACGTCGTTCGCGTGAGGCGAAGTGGCTGGAAAAGCCTCCGCTTGAGTTCGGCGCCGATCGGGTTGCCGGTCACGCGCTCCACGATGAGGCCGAGAACGAGATAGTTCGTGCTCGAGTAGGACGAGGTCTTGCTCGCCCCCGGCGCGAATCGCGCCTTGCGTGTGACGGCCAGCTTGACGAGCCTCAGCGGCGACCAGTAGTACCCGAGCTTCCCGCTCAGGTACGGCTCGAGCACCTGGGGATCCCGCTCGTGGTCGTAGAGGCCGGTCGTGTGGTTGAGCAGCTGGTGCACGGTCATCTTGTTGCCCTTCGGAACGAGGCCGGGCAGCCAGCGCTCGACGGTGTCCGTCAACCGGAGCTTGCCCTCTCCGACGAGCTGGAGGACGACGGTCGCCACGTAGGTCTTCGTGAGGCTGGCGATGCGGTAGCGATCCCCCGCGCCCATCGCCCTCTTGGTGGCGATCTCGGCGACTCCGCCCGTGAGGCGGGTTGCCTGGCTCCCGTTGCGAACGAGGAGGATTGCTCCTGGGGTGCCCGCCGCGACGATCGCGTCGACCTCGGCTTGGAGCGCCGACGCAGCCGTGACGGTATCGCTCCGGAGCGCAGCCACCGCGGAAGCCGCGCCGACCAACGCTGCCGTCAGCAAGCAGCACATGACGAATCCGAAACGGCCGGCCGTCCTCTGCCCGTCTGGTTGCCGTCGCGCCGGTTCGGTTGCCGTAGCCATCGTGTTTCCTCCGCTCGCTGGGTGCACGGGACATGTGCCAGCGTGGCGCGTCGTGAGGTGCACGACATCGGGCGACACCCTGATCCGCACCCTGAAATCGGTTAGCTGCGGCGCGACCAGGCATCCACGGCGACCGCGGCAAGGATGATCGCGCCCTGGATGATCTGTTGATACGTGGGATCGATATCGAGCAGGTTGAAGCCGTTCCCGATCATCGCCAGGAAGAGAACGCCGAGGATCGTCCGCCAGATCGCCCCCTCTCCTCCGTAGATGCTCGTACCGCCGATCACGACCGCGGCGATCACCGAGAACTCGATCCCGATCCCCGCATCGGCCTGTCCGGTCGAGATGCGACTCGAGACGATGGCGCCGGCCAGTGCTGCGGAAAGGCCGGAGAGGGCGAAGGTCGCCACCCGGACGCCATGGACGCGGACACCGGAGAGCCGAGCAGCTGCCGGATTGGCGCCCGCCGCGTAGACGTAGCGCCCGAAGGTCGTGGACGAGAGCAGGAACGCGCTCAGAAGGGCGAACGCGAGGAAGATGTAGACCGGATACGTGACGCCGAGGAGCTCACCCGACCCGAGCCTCTGAAAGCCCGGATCGTCGACGGTGATCAGGAATCCGCCGGAGAGGACGAGGGCGAAGCCGCGGATCATGAAGCCCGATGCGAGCGTGCCGACGAACGAGTTGATGCGGCCGACCGTCGTCAGCAGGCCGTTCCCGACGCCGAGTGCCAGGCCGACGCCCAGGGCGGCGAGGAACGCGACTCCGGGCGAGGTCGTATTCGCAAGCTTGGCGGCGGTGATTCCGGCGACGGCGAAGATCGCGCCGACGGACAGGTCGAAGCCGCCCGCGATGATGACCAGCGTCGCAGCGCAGGCCATGATCCCGACGGGTGCCCATTGATCCAGGACGTTGGTCAGGTTCGCCCACGTCAGGAAGACATCGGACGCCATCGACAGCGTCGCGAAGAGGGCGACGAAGCTGACGACGATGCCGTACTCGCGCAGCCGGCCGAGGCGGAGCCCCGCCCGGGCCTCACGCACCCCCCGCACGGCCCCGTCACGAGGTTCCAGCTCGACCTTCCTTCTCGCGATCCCCCCCGAACGCCGCGTGCATGACCTCGTCTTCCCTGGCCAGGCGGGTGTCGAACTCCTCCACGACGCGGCCATTGCGCATCACGAGGACGCGGTGCGCGACCCCGAGCACCTCCCGCACGTCGGCCGAGACGAGGAGGACGGACAGTCCTGCCCCGGCGGACGCCTGAATGAGTTCGTAGAGAAAGCGCTTGGCGCCGACGTCGACGCCGCGTGTAGGCTCGTCGGCCAGCAGGACGCGCGGCAGACGGAAGAGCCATTTCGCGAAGAGCACCTTCTGCTGGTTCCCGCCGGAGAGTTCCGCCAGGCGCGACGACCTGGCGGGAGCACGGACGTCGAGACGCTCCGTCAGCTCGTCGACCCGCGTCGCCTCGCGCGTCCGCCGGATCACTCCGCCGCGGCTGACCGAGGCGAGGTGTGGCAGCGCGACGTTCTCGAGCACGGAGCGGCGCATCATGAGCCCCTCCGCCTCGCGCGAGCCGGGCAGGAAGACGATTCCCCGCCGTATCGCTCCGCGTGGTGAGCGCACGGAGACGGGCTTTCCATCGAGCGAGAGTGCCCCCGCCTCGGTGCGTTCGGCGCCGCAGATGAGCCTCGGGACCTGCGTTCGTCCGCTGCCGAGTGGGCCGGTCAGGCCCACTATTTCGCCGGCCCGCACGTCGAGCGATACGTCCTCCACGAGTCCGGCGCCTGCGAGGCCGCGTACCGAGAACACGACGGGAGCATCGGCCGCGGGAAACACCTTCTCGGGGAAGGTGAGCTCGAGCGGGCGCCCCAGCATCGCCGTCACGAGCGATTCGATGCTCTCGTCGGCCGCCGCGGCGGTCCGGACGAGCTCGCCGTCCCTCAGGACGCTGACGGTGTCGGCAACCGTGACGACGTCCTCGAGCGCGTGCGAGATGAGCACCACGGTCGCGCCCCGGCGTTGCAGGCCGCGGACGATGTCGAGCATCCTGGTCGCCTCGTCTCGCGTCAGCCCGGCCGTCGGCTCGTCCATCACGATCAGATCCGCGCGCCGCGCGAGCGCGCGCATCACCTCGACCTTCTGCTGATCGGCCACACCGAGGTCCTGAACGACACTCCGCGGTGGGAGGTCGAAGCCCGTGCGCTCGCTCAGCTCGGCATAGCGCGCGTGGAGGCGACGTCGACTGACGATGCTCCCCCAGCCGGGCTCAACGCCGAGGAAGACGTTCTCCATCACGGAGCGCGTCTGCACGAGCAGCCGCTCCTGGGCGAGCAGGGTGATGCCGTCCTCGAGCGCCTGCCGGGGGGATCGGTACGACACGGCGCTTCCGCCGACGACGAGGGTGCCCGTATCCGGCCGAAGTACCCCGGCGATCACCTTGCCGAGGGTCGACTTGCCCGCCCCGTTCTCGCCCACGAGCGCGTGGACCGCGCCGCGTCGGATCGCCAGCGAGACCCGGGTCAGTGCCTCGACGCGGCCGAAGCGCTTTCCGACCGCTCGCAGCTCGACATGGGGCTGCGAGCTCACCTGCAGCAGACTCTATGCCGCCACCACCGGGCGGCGCGGCTGCGCGTCTAGCCCCTCCACTCCGCCTTGAACCGGCCGACGGTGGCTTTCGTGACGACGGGACCGATCGGTGAGAGCCGCTCGACGTCGACGGATGTCGCCAGGCCGGCCACACCGCGAGCGGCCCGCACGACGTGATCGGTAGCGACGCGTCCCTCGGTGTACGGGAGCAGGACGAGCGTCGCGTACCACCGTCCCTGCCTGACGGCCGTTACCCCGACGGCACTCGCTCCGTTGCCGATGATCTTGACCTTCCCCTGGACACTGCCTGCCTTGATCGCCTGCTCGATACCGAAGGCCATCTGGTCGCCCGTCGTCGCGACCACGTTCACGTCCCTGTGCGCCTGCAGGATGTTCTGCATCGCGACCCGGGCTGCCTCGGCGGAGTACTTGCCCTCCTGCTCCGAGACGATCTCGATCGTCCGATGAGGCTTGAGCGTCGCGTGGAACGCGTCCCTTCTGATCTTGTCCGCCGGGTAGGAGTAGAGCCCGGGCACGTAGACCACCTTGCAGGGATCTCGTTTGCCGCAGGCGGCCACGACCTGCCGGCCCATGAGACGGCCGCTCGCCGGGAACGAGTGACCGACGTGGACGGTCAGGTTGGGAACTTGCGGCCTGATGGAGGTCAGATCCGGGCCACACGGAGCGGAGATGCACGCGACCTTGATCCCGGCAGCGATCGCGTTCTTGATCTGCGGGACGAGAGCGTTTCCGTCGATCGCACTGATGACGAACGCGTCGAACTTCCTCGACGTGATCGCGTCCTGGATCTGCGTCAACTGCTTCGACGCGTCGTAGACGGCATCGAAGACGGTCGTCGACGCACCCCTGCGTCGAGCAGAGGCCTTGGCGCCCTGAACCTGCGCAGGGACGTACGTGTTGGCGAGGCTCGAAGCGAAGAATGCGACGCGAACGGACGTCGTTTCCGCCCTCGAGGTCCCGGCGCCCGAGCCATCCCCGACCAACGCCAAGGAGAGGAGCAGAATCGCTCCCACCGTCAGCAGGCTCGGTGCCGTGCGCGGGTTCGAGGGCATGGCGAATCCCGAGTCTTACAAATCACGGCCGGGGCGCACCATCTCGCACGTGCCACTCCGACGGAGCCGCGCTAGCGGGATACGCGAGTCTCGGGCGTGGGGGCAGCCGCGCGCTCGGCGTCCGCGCGCTCCACGGCCCGTGCCACCTGGACACGGGAGGTGACGCCCAGCTTGCGGAAAATGTTGCGTATGTGGGACTCGACCGTCTTCGGGCTGAGGAAGAGCGCGGAGGCGATCTCGGGGTTGGTCTTCAGTTCGGCGATGAGGTGTGCGATCTCGAGCTCGCGCCCGGTGAGCGAGTCGACGTTCGTGACGTCGCTCCTGCCGGGCCGCGACCGACGATGCACGCGATGCCCGAGGCTCCGCAGCTCTCGTTCCGCCGCCGCGCGATGCCCGAGCGCACCGCAGTCGTCGAGCTCGGTCGTCGCTCGAAGCAGCTCTGCGATCGCCTCTGGCTGGCGGCCGGCCTGCGCGAGCGCGCGGCCTGCGAGCGTGCGGGAGAGGGCCGCCTCGATTCGTGCGCCGACACTGTCCGCGGCCGCTGCCGACGCCAGCGCCAGGTCGGCCGCGCGGGTCGGGTCGGAGTCGAGCGCGACGGCTGCCGCTGCGCGACTCGCCGACGCCAGGGACAGCCGAAGCTCACAGGCGGCTGCGGCCGCTCCGGCGAGCCGGGCCGATCGCTCCGCTTCGTCCCTGCGGCCGAGCGCCAGCCAGCACCGAGTCAGCAGTTCGAGCCAGCTGGCTCTCCATCCGGCCGGGACGAACGGCAGCTCGTCGCCGCCGCTCGGTCCTACGAGGACGTCCACCGCGCGCCGTGGATCGCCGGTCTCGACGAGCACCGCGGCGAGCGCCATCCCGGCGGCGGCAGAGACAAGGCTGCGATCCAGGTGGCCGGCGAGAGTGACGCCCTCCTCTGCGGTGCTGAGGGCCAACTCGACATCACCGGCCGCGAGCGCGACGAGAGAGCGGTTGAGGAGGGTTCCTGCGAGACTCTGCGTGTTCCCGGAAACCCGCGCGCTTTCGATCGCGATGTCGAGGAACTCTGCCCCCTCGACGAGTCGGCCGTGCAGTCTCTTGGCCCAGCCGAGGCAATAGACGAGCGTGGGCAGGATCTCGCTCTGTCCGGTCGCCCGTCCTATCGCCAGCGCTCGCTCGGCGTGGGCGATGGCATCCGTGAGGCGGCCGAGGTTGAGCTCGGCGGCGGCGAGGTTGACGGCTGCGACGAGCCGGAGCCCGAGCTCGTGGTCGGGCAGGGCGTCGATGAGCGCCGCCGCTTCGGCGCGATGCTCGTCGGCCTCGCTGCTGGTGCGGGTGAGGACGCAGGAATATGCAAGCGTGGCCAGCGCGGTTGCGACGAGCAGCGGGTCGCCCAGCGGCCTGGCGGCGATCGTTGCTCGCTCGGCCCAGTGACGCATCTGCTCGTACTCCATCCGGTAGTAGCCGTCGACGACGAGCTCCAGCATCAGTGCGACCGCATCGGCGGAGTCCGGGTCGTCGAGGGCGTCGAGGGCGCTCACGAGGCGACGATGGGCCTGCTCGTGGTGGCCGAGCAGGTGCTCGACTCCGGCACAGGCCGTCATCAGCTGCAGGCGCAGGGCGGTGGACTCCTCGGGAACCAGCTCGACGCTGGTGAGCAGCGCCGAGCGGCTCTCGGCGAACGAGCCGGATGCCGCAAGCGCACGGGCCAGCGCCAGCAGGAGCTCGACGCGCTCGTCGGCCGGTGCGTCGTCCGAGACGAGGCGGAGGGCTGCCCTGAACCACCGGGCGGCGCTCCCCGGCGCGAGGTGCGCTGCCGCCTCGCCGGCTTCCCGGAGAATGGCGACCGCCGCCGAGTCGCCCTGGCGGGCCGAGCGCTCGACATGATGGGCACGAGACAATGCAGACGCACCCCGGGCGGCGAGCGCCCGGGCGCTGCGCTCATGGGCTCCGAGCCGCCAGCCGCTGGGCGCGGAGTCGTACACCGCTCGTCGGAGGAGCGGATGGCGAAAGCGGTAGCGGCGCGGGACGTCGGTCGTGCGGATGAGGTCGAGACCGAGGAGCACGTCGAGAGACTCGATCGCCGTCTCCTCGGAGGTCGCGGCCGCAGCCGCCGCAAGCTCGGGCTCGAAGGGATCGCCCGTCACTGCTGCACCTTCGAGCACGACGCGCGCCGTCCCCGAGAGCAGTGCCAGCTCTTCGCTCAGCGCTGCGACGACGAGTGGCGGGACGTCGACGCCGAGGAGGGAGACCTCGGCAACCTCTCCTGCGAGAGTCGGCACGCGCTGGATGGATCGCGCGAGCTGCTCGAGATAGAACGGGTTACCTCCGCTTTCCGCGTAGAGCCGGTCGGCCATCCCGGCCCTCCCGTCACCGAGCAGCTCGCGGGTTTCGGCGAGGGTCAGCGGCGTCAGCTCGGCGCGGGCGAGCGTGCCCCCACGTTGGGCCCGCGCGAGCGCAGAGAAGAGGCGCTCCGACACCTGGCGGGGACGAAATGCCAGCGCCATGAGCACCGGCGCCGCTGGGGGCCTTCGCAGGAGCGCGCCGACCAGCTCGACCGAGGCCGGATCGGCCCAGTGGAGGTCGTCGAGCAGGAGCACGAGCGGCTTGCTCGCCGCCAGCAGCTCCAGCAGCTCGCGCACCGCTCGGTAACTCCGGTAGCGCTCGTCCTGGGGTCCCGGCTTCCCGTCGGGGACGAGTCCGGAGAGAGACGGGAAGATCGCCGCGAGCTCCGTCCGGACGTCCTCGGGCAGCGAGACGAGCCGACGCTCGTCGAGGCTGTGGACGTAGTCGTCCAGAGCGTCGACGAACACGCCGAGCGGCAGGTCCCGCTCGAGCTCCGAGGCGGAGCCGGACAGAACAAGCTGTCCACGTGACTCGGCGCGCCGCTCGAGCTCGCCGAGGATCCGGGTCTTCCCGATCCCGGGCTCGCCCACGACCTCGAGCGCAGCAGGTCGGCCGTGCTCCAGGCCCAGGCACGCCTGGTCGAGAACCTGAAGCTCGGCCTGTCGCCCGACGAGCCCTGCCACCTGCATCATCACAACCTCCCGTCGCGACGAGGATACGCACCGGCTGGTCCCGGACTTCAGGGTGCGGATCAGGGTGTCGCCCGATGTCGCCGGTTCGTCGGCGGAGCAGACTCGTTCCGTGTCCCGCTACCTGCTCCAGCATCGCCACGAGCCGGACGAATGCGGTGTCGTGTTCGCCGCGTTCAAGGGTCATGAAAGCCCACTCCGCCACCGCGAGACATTGGCTTCCTGCCTGTCCGGGGGGCACGCGATCTGGTGGACGGTCGAGGCGGCATCCGAGCACGGGGCACTCGCGTTCCTCCCGTTCTACGTGGCGGAACGCACCGTCGCGACGCGGGTCAGCGAGATCACGATCCCATGACCGGTCGCTCGCTCGTAGTCACCGTCGGCGAGACGAGGTCGCAGGGAACGGCATCTGGAACCCACCCCGAAAGCTAGGAGGCAGCATGTCCACGTCCCCGTCCAGCCACTCCACGATCGCCGCCGGCTCCGCGCCCGTGGACAACCGGGTGCAGATCGGGCCCGGCTCGTTCGCGAAGCTTCGCAATCCAATCCTGGTCGCGATCTTCACGATCATCACGCTGGGGATCTACCAGATCTTCTGGTGGTACTACGCCAACCGCGAACTGGCGGACTACGGCCGCGCGCGCGGCGTCGGTGACCTGGGCGACAACCCGGGGAAGTCGACGTTGGCTCTCTTCCCGGGAGCGCTGATCGTCGTCCCGGCAATCTGGACGACGGTCACGACCTTCAAGCGGATCCAGGCCGCTCAGCGTCTGACCGGACAGGCGCCGATCAATGGGTGGCTCGGGTTCGTGCTCGTGCTGGTGTTCTCTCCTGCCCTGGTCGGCTACATGCAGAGCGGGCTCAACTCGGCATGGAACGCGGCGGCGCAACCGGGCCCGAGCGCGGACTGACGTCGTGGCCGCCGCCGAGACGACCACTCCCAGGTCCGTGGTGGGCCGGATGGCCGATCGGCGCCTGCCGAGCCGGCTGGCGGGTCGACGGGCGCCCAACCTCGTCGGCACGATCGAGGGCGCGATCGTGGCGACCGCCCTCATAGCCGGCCTGGACGAGGCCGACACTGTCTCGCCCGGCCGCGCGCTCTGGCTTCTCCTGGCGACCGGGGCCTTCTTCTGGCTCGCCCATGCGTACGCGGACCTGCTCGCCGGCCGCATCCAGGGCCACTACCGCATGAAACGCGAGGACATCGTTCGCGTCGTCTCCCGCGAGTGGCCTCTCTTCCAGGCGACGTTCCCTCTCGCGGTTCCCCTCGTCCTCGGCGCCCTGGGCGTGCTGAGTGACGGACAGGCGTTGAACCTCGCCTGGCTGGTCGGCGTCGCGGCCCTGGTCGGCTGGGGCGTCCTCTTTGCCCGCCGCGAGGGCTACGGCCTCGCGGGCGTCGTGGGAACCGCGAGCGTGAACGCCTGTGTCGGCCTGCTGATGATCGTGCTCAAGGTGGCAGTCCGCTGAGCTCTCGGTTGAAAGGCTGGCTGCAAGTTGAGCCGCGCCCGTCCTCGCCCGAGCATTCGCCGCGGCCCGACCGTCCGGGCGGTTCCCCGAGTGCGGGTCGTGCCCTGGTTCGGGGGCGGTTGGCGGCGGTCGGCGCGCTGGTTCTCGCGGCGGTGTTCCTCGTGGGCCTTCTCTCTCTGATCGCCGACGATCCCATCGGGTTTCCCTTGGCGTTCGCATCGGTCTTCACCATCGCGTTCTGCGGCTGGTTGTTCGTGGCGAGGCGCGGCTATCGACGTTTACTCGGCGTGCCCGCCGTCCTCCTCGCGCTCATCGTCCTCTTCATGTGGGCGTACGACCACAAGGTGGCGCTGCCCGTGTTGATCGGGGTGCTTGCGCTGTTCGGTCTTGTGGCCCGATATGCCGTGCGCCACGCCCGCGCGCCGCTGCACATAGCGCGCCTGCATGCGCGACCCGCAGAGCCAGCGCAAAGGGGCGTGCTGATCATCAATCCCAACTCCGGCGGTGGGAAGGCCGCACGCTTCAACCTGCCCGAGGAGGCAAGACGACGCAACATCGAGACTCTGCTGCTCGGACCCGATGATGACCTCTGCGAGCTGGCCCGGCGCGCCGCCACGCGCGGTGCCGATGTGATCGGGATGGCTGGCGGCGACGGGTCGCAAGCGCTGGTCGCGTCGGTCGCCATGAAGCACGACGTCGCCCACGTCTGCGTTCCGGCCGGGACGCGTAACCACTTCGCCGCCGACCTCGGGCTCGACCGAAATGACGTCGTCGGCGCGCTCGACGCTTTCACCGACGGGGTGGAGCGACGCGTCGACCTCGCGTCTCTGAACGACCGGGTCTTTGTCAACAACGCGTCACTCGGCGTCTATGCGCAGGTCGTGCAGTCGGACGCCTATCGGGATGCCAAGCTGAGAACCTGGAGCCGAAGGCTCCCCGAGGTGCTCGGGCCCGGCCCGGTCACCTGCGAGCTTCGCTTCGACGCGCCCCACCCGAAGGACTGGTCCGACGCTGCACTCGTCATCGTGTCGAACAACCCGTATCAGGTGCGGCGGCTTCGGGGAACCGGGACGCGGCCTCGACTCGACACCGGCCAACTGGGCGTCTTCGCGACGCGACTCCGCGGGCCGGGCGGGGTCGCCAGGCTCGTGACCTTCGCGACCATCGGCCGTTCTCTCGGTTCCGGGAGCCAGCACCGTCGTCTGAGTGGCGTGCTCCACTGGTCGTGTCTCGCGTTCGAGATCCGCGCCGAGGCGCCCGTCGCGGTCGGTCTCGACGGAGAGGCGCTCGTGCTGGCGCCACCGCTGCGCTTCGTCTCGTTGCCGGGCGCCCTGCGCGTCCGACTGCCGCGCCACGCCCGTGGTGTCTCACCAGCCGCGGCAGCGGTCCCGCTCACCCGGCGCAACCTCGAGGCGCTTTTTCGGATCGCGGCAGGACGGCCGGTCCACTTGCCGTCACAGAGGTGACCCGGGTGCGTGAGACGTGCAGGCCGCGAGACGTGCGCGACGCACGTCCCTGAAGCACCTGATCCGCCCACGACGTCGCGCACCCGCACCGGTGGCCGAGAAATCAGGGTGCGAATCAGGGTGTCGACCGATGTCGCCGGCTCGGCGGCGGCGCAGACTCGCTGAGATCCACCACACAGACCAAGGACAGGAGGGCGACATGTCTGGAGCGAGCGCTCCTCCGGCATCCCCGGAGCGAAGGGGAGGGCTGACGTGGCAGAAGGTGATCCTGGGCGACTGGTCGCGTCTCGTTCGTGACCCGCTCGACGTTGCCCGCATCGTCTTCATCGCCGGCACGATCGCCTGGGGGCTCGCGGGACAGCCGGTCACCGTCCTCGTCGCGGCGTCGCTCGTGCTCGTCGTCGCCCGCATCGCCAGCCTTCCTCGTTTCTACGACCTGAGCCTGCTCGTCGTAATGGTGCTGATCGCCTGGGGCGAGGTGCTGGGCGTGTACGACTCGTGGAGGTCGTACGACAACGTCGTGCATTTCACCGTGCCGCTGCTCGTCACCGGGATGATCTACCTCCTCCTCGTCCGTCTCGGCGTCCTCCCGGAGCTGAGCGATCTCAAGCAGGTGCACCAGAAGTTCGGCTTCTTCCTCACCGCGGTCGCGCTCGGGATGGCGATCGGCGCAGGCTGGGAGATCATCGAATGGTCCCTCGACGAATGGGCGGGAGCCAACCTCGTCGGCAGCGCGACGGACACCGCGACCGACCTGATCTGGGACACGATGGGTGCTACGGGTAGCGCCATCATCCTCACCCTGTGGAGCCTCGGCGGCCATTCGCTGCGCCGCCGACCGGGCGCCGCGCTTGCCGACAAGCCATTCGCGAGCTTTCTCCATCTGGCGCCCGACCGATCGACAAGGAGCGGCACGCAATGGGTGAGATGACGAGGTCGGTCGCCGAGATCGACATGCAGGCCCCGGTCGTCGGCGAGTGCGAGATCGAGATCGCGGTCGCTCCCGAAGCAGCGTGGGACGTGCTGGCGGCGATAGATCGGTGGCCGAGCTGGAATCCGGCGGTCAAGTCCGTGGCCGTCGACGGTGCGATCGAAGAAGGATCGACGTTCCGTTGGAAGGCCGGGCCAGGCACGATCACGTCCACGATCGAGGACCTAGAGCGACCTCGGCGGATGGCATGGACGGGCAGGTCGCTCGGGCTCAGAGCGACGCACGTGCACACTTTCGAGTCGCGCGGCGGAGCGACCGTGGTCTCGACCAGGGAGTCCTACGAGGGACTGGTGGCGCGCGTGTTCAAGCGCCGTCTGCAGGCCACGCTCGACAGCTCGCTCCGTGGTGGGCTCCATCACCTGAAGGCCGAGGCCGAGCGGCGCGAAAAGCACAGGGTGACCGCGTCACAGTGAGCGAGCCGCAGTCCCCCACCGCGGATCATCCTCGCGCCCCCGTCGAGGAGCCGCCTGCATGGGTCGTTCGCCGCCCTCGCCTCCGGCTTCAAACCGTGCTCGTCGGCTGGCTGCTCGCCGTTGCCGGGCTCCTCACAGCGACGGTCGTGCTGCCCGGACTCCATGTCGACGGTGTCCTTGGAGCGTTCGCCGTCGTGGCCGCCGTCGCCGTCCTGAACGCGCTGGCCGTTCCCGCGCTCGCTCGGATCCGGCTGCCGTTCACGGTCGTCAGCGGCTTCCTGCTGGTGCTGGCGCTGGATGCCACTCTCCTCTGGCTCGCCGCCGACGCGGTGGCCGACTCGATCACGATCGACTCGTTCGGGTGGGCCTTCGCGGGCGCTCTCGCCGCCGCCGCCGCGACGCTCGTGTTCCAGATCGCCCTCGGCGTCAACAACGACGACGCGTATTCCTTGCGTGTGATCGAGCGGATGGCCCGCCGCTCGGGCGAGCAGGTTCACACCGACCAGGCCGGCATCGTCTTCGTCGAGATCGACGGCCTCGCCTTCCCCGTGCTCCAGCGGGCAATCCGCGACGGGCACACGCCCGAGATGGCGCGCTGGCTTGCGGCCGGCACGCACAGGCTCGTCGAATGGGAGACCGATCTCTCGTCCCAGACCGGCGCGAGCCAGGCGGGGATCCTGCTCGGCTCGAACCACGACATCCCCGCGTTCCGCTGGGTCGAGAAGGAGACCGGCAGGATGATGACCTGCTCCGCGCCCGGTGACTGCGAGGAGATCGAGCGCCGTCATGCGAACGGGTCGGGTCTGCTCGTCGACGGCGGGACGAGCCGCGGCAACCTGCTCTCCGGGGGCGCGACGGAGACGATTCTCACCGTCAGCCGGATCGACGCCGAGCGACGCGCGAATCCCGGCTATCGCGCGTTCTTCGCGAACGCGCACAACGTCACGCGAGCAGTGGTGCTGTTCCTCGGAGAGATCGTGCTCGAACTGTGGGCCGCAGCCCGCCAGCGACGGCGCGACGTCCAGCCCCGCGGACACCGAGGGGGGCTCTATCCCGTCCTGCGCGCCGGGATGTGCGTGATCGTTCGCGACCTCATCGCGTTCTCGGTGATCTCGGACATGCTCCGCGGGCGCCCGGCCGTCTACGCGACGTTCTCGAGCTACGACGAGGTCGCGCACCACTCGGGCCTCGAGCGCCAGGACACGCTCGAGGCCCTCCGCAAGGTCGACAAGCTGCTCGGACGCATCGCACGTGCAGCACTTCATGCGCCGCGCCCGTACGAGATCGTCGTCCTCTCGGACCACGGGCAGACACAGGGAGCGACGTTCAAGCAGCGCAATGGGTACGGGTTCGACGACCTCGTCCGCCGCTCGGTCGAGTCCCGGCCCGTGCAGACCATATTGGGGGGCGACGAGAACGACACGACCGTCGGGCTCGCTCTCGAGGAAGCGCGCGACCGAGGTACCAGGAGCAACAAGAGTCCCCGGAAGCGCGTCGACGACGGCGCCGTCGTCGTGCTCGGCTCCGGCAACCTCGCGCTCATCTACCTGATGGAAGAGCAGCGCCGCCTCACGCTCGAGGAAATCGAGGCCCGCCACCCTCGACTCGTGCCCGCGCTGCGCGCTCATCCGCACGTGGGCTTCGTGCTGGCTCACTCCTCGACGGACGGGCCGGTCGCGCTGGGGGCTCGCGGGGCGCGCTATCTGCGAGACGAGCGCGTCGAAGGCGACGACCCTCTCCGCCCGTTCTCCCGCAACGCGGCCCGCCACCTCCTGCGGGCCGACGGCTTCCGCCACGCGCCGGACCTCTACGCGAACAGCTTCTACGACCCCCAGATCGAAGAAGGCTGCGCCTTCGAAGAGCTGATCTCCTTCCACGGCGGACTGGGTGGCTCACAAACCCGCCCGTTCGTCCTCTCGCCCGTCCACCTACCGCTTCCCGACGAGCCACTGATCGGAGCGGTGCCCGTTCATAACCTGCTCAAGGGGTGGCGCCGGTCGGTGCAACGCGCCAATGGCCAGGCCGGGCGGCCGTGCATTCAGCACGCGACCGACGTCGCCGTGGTGGAACGGTGAACGAGCCAGGCGTCGGTCCACATCGCCGTGCGCAACTGGCCGCGGTCGGCGCGCTGCTCGCAGCCGTCCTGCTGATCTGGCTCACGCTCTCGATGGTGGCGAACAACCCTGCCGGCCCCGTGATCTCCCTTGTCGCCGTCTTTCTCATCGCCTTCTCCGCGTGGCTCGTCCTGACGAGACGTGGCCTCGTCCGACTGCTCGCTCTCCCTCTCGGCCTCTGGGCGGTCGTCCAGCTGTCGACGTACGCCTACGACCAGAAGTACATGCTGGTCGTCTTGGCCGGCTTGCTCGCGCTCTTCGGCGTCGCGGCGCGATATTCCGTGCGCAACCACCGCGCCACCGTCCGCACACCCCACAGGCACGCCCACCACGTGAAGCCGGCTCGCCGAGGCGTGCTGATCATCAATCCACGTTCCGGCGGAGGCAAGGCGGAGCTCTTCAACCTTCCGCAGGAAGCAAGGAACCGTCGCATCGAGCCGGTACTGCTCTCGCCGGGGGACGACCTCTGCGAGCTTGCCAAGCAGGCGGTCGACCGGGGCGCCGACGTCATCGGGATGGCCGGAGGGGATGGCTCGCAGGCGCTGGTCGCGTCCGTCGCGATGGAGCACGATGTCGCCCACGTCTGCGTGCCTGCCGGAACTCGCAACCACTTCGCGCTCGACCTGGGCCTCGACCGCAACGACGTCCTGGGAGCGCTCGATGCGTTCACCGAAGGTATCGAGCGCCGTATCGACCTTGCGTCGTTGAACGAGCGCATCTTCGTGAACAACGCCTCGCTCGGCGTGTACGCACGCGTCGTCCAGTCGGACGCATACCGCGACGCGAAGCTCGGCACCTGGAAGCGGATGCTCCCCGAGATGCTGGGGCCGGAGGCCACCGAGATCGACCTTCGGTTCGACGCGCCGAACGCCAAGGACTGGGCGAACGCATCGCTCGTGATCGTCTCGAACAACCCGTACCAGCTCCGGCGGCTCCGAGGGGCGGGCACTCGCCCGCGTCTCGACAGCGGACACCTCGGCATCTTCGCGACGCGGATCCAAGGCGCCGCCGCCGTCGCGAAGCTGGTGACCCTCGGCACGATCGGCCAGCACCGGCGACTCGGCGGCGTGCTCGAGTGGTCGTCCACGAAGTTCGAAGTCCGGGCCGACGGACCGGTCGCGGTCGGGCTCGACGGCGAGGCGCTCGTCCTCTCGCCACCGCTCGTCTTCGTCTCCTTGCCCGGAGCGCTGCGCGTCCGCGTGCCACGCCACGCACGCGGCGTCTCTCCGGCAGGAGGAGCGGTCACGCTCACCCGTCGCAACGTCGGGGCACTGCTTCGAATCGCTGCGGGGAAATCAGCAGTCGCGCCCTTACAGAGCTACCCGTACGTGATCGACCGAACGAGGCCAAGCAAGCCGGGACAAGGCTGACGTGAGCTCATTCGCTGTGGGTGTGGGCGGAGCGCCGGTGGCGTTTTGACAGCCAGCGATTTTCTCCAAGCGCCCCGTGTCGCTCGTCGATGCGAGCCGAAACGGCAAGAGGCTGTTTCGACTTCGCAGGAGACGACGATCTCGCCGGCGGCGACAAACCTGGTCACCGCCCTGTCCGGAACGGTTGAACCGGTCGCCGGGCGTGTGTCTAGGTGGGTCGTGGCGATGATCGCCGCCGCAGCCCTCCGGCGCGCCGGGAGCGGGGTGGCCCGCGACCGCACTGATCGGGGCTGAAGCGCTGTTCGCCGTCCACCCGCCCCTAGTCGCACCGGCTGCCCTGGACTGCCTCGCCGAGGGCGCCCTTCTCATCGACCGTCCGCGACGCGAGGCTCGATCGGCGGCTGGCGTTGGGAAGCCAGAAGCGATCGCCTAGTGATCCGAACCGCTGGCAAACAGGCGAAATGAACGGCTTGGGTGAGCAGGTGAGGATCGTGTCGAGCCTCACGCGCAGTGGGTCGTCGATCGGTCAGAGCGACTCGATCGTGAACGCGATCAGGATGCGACTCGAGGACGCTCGGCAGCGCGTGAGCGGCGTGCCGATCGTCTACGAGGACCTGGACGGAGGCAGTCGTGAACGAGGCTCCTGGGACGCCGGGCGCGAGCAGGCGAACGCGCACTACGCAGCGGGTCGAACCGACGTGCTCGCCTACATCGGCACGCTAGACACGGATGCCGCGCCCTACTCGATCCCGATCACCAGTGCGGCTGATCTGCTGATGATCTCGCCCTGCAACACGTATCCCGGCCTTACGAAGCCATTCGGACCGGGAGAACCTGACAAGCACTATCCGACGGGCCGCCGCAACTACCTACGCACCGCTCTGAGCGACGATCTCCAGGGAGTGTTCGCTGCACAGTGGGCGGCCGAGCTCGGTGCGCAAACTGCCTTCGTCCTTCACGACGCCGAGCCTTGCGGTCGCGGCGTGGCCTTACCGTTTGCCGACGCTTGCGAGCAACTGGGCGTCGAGCTCGTCGCGGCACCCGTTGGGATCGTGCCGAAGCTATCGGAGTACGAGGCTTTGGCTCGAACGATCGCAGACAGTCGCGCCGATCTCGTCTTCTACGGCGGCATTATCCAGAACGGGGCGGGGCCACTTTGGCGCGACATCCGCACCGCAGCGCCAGGAGTCAGGATGATGGGGCCTGACACGCTGTTCGAGCACGCCTTCATCCGCGACGCTGGCCCGTTTGCCGACGGCACCCTGATCACGTTCGGAGGCGTTCCGCCGGCGCTGCTCGAAGGGCGAGGTCGTGCGTTCTACGAACGCTACGTCGAGCGCTTCGGACACGAGCCCGAGTGCTACGCAGCCTCCGCCTATGACGCGACCGGGGCGATCCTCCAGGCGATCGAGCATGTCGGCCGTGCCGACCGCGCGGCGATCACGGAGGCCGCGTTCGCGACGCGGGACTTCGATGGCGTCCTTGGCCGCTGGAGCTTCGACGCGAACGGAGACATCGACCTGAGGCGCGGCACCCGGCTCACCGTTCGAGACGGGGTCTTCGAGCCACTGACGGTCTTGCCGATCGAGGGGTAGAAAGTCATCGAGACGGGTCTTCCGAATCGCGCTTTGCGGTGGCCAGGCTGGTAGGCCAGAGAACACGCCGGCCACAGGCACAAAGTGAGCCAGCGCTTATCCGTGTGGCCCGGTCCGACCCGACATGAATTCGCGACGGCCTCCACCGTGACCGTTGCCATGACGTGAGCCATGTGGGCCCGCGACCCCCTCGGCCGCATCACCGATGGCCGGGTCGAGTGGCTTCATGGCCTGAACTTCCTCTCTCGCTTATGGTCTGACCGTGGCCGAATGGCTCTGGTCGCAGATCGAGAACTCAGGCCCGCCGGCGAGCCTGGGCGGCTGCCTCTTCTGGTGTGGCCAACGAAGTCGCGTGACGCTCTTCGGTGGCAACCTTGCGGGGGGTTCCAACCTCGGGTCCACCTGGGAATGGGACGGTGGCGACTGGACAAACGCCGAGGACGAGGGGCCGCCTGCTCGCTGGTTCGCGTCTGCCTGTGCGTACGAAGCTGGAACGGCGATCCTCTTCGGGGGAGCGATAGCCGTCAACCTTGGAGACACGTGGCAGTGGGATGGAGCTCGATGGAGCCAGGTTGCAGACGTTGGCCCGTCCGGGCGTTACTCGGCAGCGATGGCGTTGGAGCCCGGCACCGAGGACGTGTACTTGTTCGGCGGGCGCTTGACAGGAGCGGTCTGGGGCAGTGATACGTGGCGTTTTCATAAAGGTGTCTGGACGCAGGTCGGAGACGAGGGCACGGGGCCTTTGGTCACGAACCCTCAGCTTGCCTGGGATCCCCTGACCGATCGCCTTACCCTCTTCGGCTCCGCGGCCGGCGCCAACCGCACCTGGGTCTGGAGTGACGGCGACTGGACCGAAGTGCAGGACTTCGGGGCCGATGCCGGATCGGTCCTCTTTTCGACAGCGCAGGGACTTGTCGCGTTCCATACCGAGAGTCGCAAGGCCTGGCTGTGGAGCGGGCAGTTCTGGAGCACCATCCAGGACATGGGCCCGAGCCCGCGAGAAGACGCCGCGACAGCGTGGGATCCCGTCCGTAATCGCGGAGTGCTGTTCGGCGGGTTCCCGGTGGGCGGAATCGTCGGCGCACGCCTGGGTGACACCTGGGAGCTCGCCCCGCCCGTCTAGACGCTCGCGTCGAATGACGCGGGTGCGTCAATGGGAGGATGCCCGACATCGGGCATTGCGTCGGAAATGGGACGGCTCCAGCGGAGGCCCGTTCAGCGCTCGCACCGATCAGCCCGGAGCGGGGACGATGCTCTGCGCAAAGCGGAAGACGTTCTTTGGGTCGTAGTGGCGCTTCACGCGACGTAGCCGCGCGTAGTTCGACCCGTAGTAGGCGAGCCCCCAGCGCGGGAGCTCGGCGTCGATGTAGTTCTGGTACGCCAGTCCGGACACATGCGGACGCATCGCCAGGTGCGTGTTCCGGAGCCAGGAGCTGGCTGCGGATGCCGGCGGGTCGCCCCCGGCCGGGTCCCAGCCCGCGATGTACTGGAACGAGAACAACGCGTCGCGGTGAACGAACGCCGTCGCCGCCTTCGGGATGCGGTTGATCGCGCCGCCGTACGCATCGAGCAGGACCGACGCGCGGGCCGGCGCCGCTGCCCGAGCTTCGATCGCGCGTAGGAGCGTGACGATGCCGGCGCTCGAAAGCGGGGTGGTGACGTAGTCCGACTTCGCCGCGAAGGTCGAGCGGCCCACACCGTCTCCGAGCCGGCAGTGCAGGGCATCCGAGCAGCCCGCCCAGAGGAGCATCGCGTCGAGGTAGGGCAGCGTGCGAACCTCGAGGCTTACCGGTGTCGCCCCGGCCGCGAAGAACGGCGCGAGGAGCGCCTGCAGCTGGGAGGAGGTCCCGAAGAACTGGCCGCTCGAGCCGATGTGCGTCGCCCCGGAGTCCGTCGCCTCGACGGAGAGCAGCGAGAAGAGCTCGTCCGGTGCGGTCGGCGCCCAGCGCTGCCAGGCATCGACGACCCGCGCGGCATCCGTCCAGGACCAACCGGCCCGGAAGGTCGTCACCGTGCTGACGGGATGGGTCGTGAACGTAAACCGTGTGGCGATCCCGAAATTGCCGCCGCCCCCGCCGCGGCAGGCCCAGAACAGGTTCGGGTTCCGCTGCGGGTTGCACGCCCGGACGACTCCGTCCGCGGTCACCATCGTGAAGCTCCGGAGGTTGTCGCAGGTGAGGCCGAGCTTGCGGCCGGCGAACCCGACTCCGCCGCCCAGGACGAGACCCGCAAGGCCGACTGAAGGGCACGATCCTGCTGGGATCGTCAGGCCCCGAGCCGCGAGCTCGCGGTAAACGTCCATTAGCCGCGCCCCGGCGCCGATCCCTGCCGTCCCTGCCGCCGCGTTGAGGGTGACCGAGGCAAGCCTCGACACATCGATCACGACTCCTGGCGTCGTCGAGTACCCCGCGTAGCTGTGACCGCCGCTGCGGGCCGCGATCCGCACCTTGTTCTGTCGCGCCCAGAGAATCGTGCGCGAAACGTCCGTCGCGCTCTGGCAGTAGACGACGGCCAGCGGAAGCGTGCCGTCGAAGCGTGGGCTGTAGAGGAGCCTCGCGGCGTCATAGCCCGCGGCTCCGCGTGCCACGACGGTGCCCGCGATGCGCCTCTGGAGCGCCGCGAGATCCAGAGCTTCGCTTCGACGGAAGGCGACGGGAAGCGCGCCGGCGGCGACGGCGACCCGCCCCGCCCTCTCGAGGAGCCCGCGCCGGCCGAATCGCTCATCGAGTTCGCTGGACGTTCGCCCAGTCTAGAAAGCTCCCGGCCATCGACAGCACCGACGACCGGCGAGATTCGAATTCGAGCGCGGCGCGCTTCGCTCGACCTGTCAGTCCGCGATCCGCACGCTGTGAAGCGTCCCTAGCCGCGACGCCGCCGTGCGGCGCTGCTCGGCCAAGCGGCTGGCGGGCGCGAACGCGCTCCAGGCGAACCAGCGACCAAAGCCGCGCTGGAGCGTTCGCGGGCCGCTCATCGTCAGCTTTCGCGTCCGCATCGCGCCGCTGAGCTCCGCCCGTCCCAGGTAGACGCGGTAGAGGGTGGCGGTCTCGACCGTGACCTCGAGGTCGATGTCGAACCCGGGATGCTGCAGGCACACTGAGACCTCAGAGGGCTCGAGCACCATCCAGTAGCGTTTGGCCGGATTGCGAAAGTCGAACTTGAGCACGGTTCGGCCGGGGGGAAGCTGCTCGCGATGCACATGGCGGGCCATCCAGACGATCAAGAGGTCAGGGTCGAGCTCCTCGGGGCGAGGATCGGTGAACGACCAGGTCACGCCCCACTCCCCCATCGCCTGGACGACTGGCTCTAGGTCACGGCCGGCGGGCGTCAGCTGGTACGCGAGCGTCCTGCCCTTGGGGCCGGTTCGCCGCGCAATGATCTCGGCCCTTTCCAGCGAGCGTAGGCGGTCAGTGAGGACCGACCGCGAGATCCCTGGTAGGCCGCGCTGTAGCTCGTTGAAGCCCTTGGCGCCCCCAGCATCTCGCGCACGATCAGGAGCGTCCAGCGGTCGCCGAGGATCTCGCTTGCCTTGGCGATCGGGCAGTACTGCGCGTAGCTTCGCATCGCGCCTCCATGCTAGACAGCAGTGCGCGGCAGGTTCGAAATCCGAGCCGGTTGGTTCGAAACTCGAACCGTTTGGTTCGAATCCCGGTCTAGCCGCATCGGGACACGTGGGCCTACCGTGGCGACGTGACCACCGCGACGGCAACTCCCGACCGGGCAACCAGAGGAGGGCGACCATGAGTGCTATCCGGACATCGCCGCGCGAGACCGAGGGGCTCGACGAGTGGGGACATGCTTCGCGGCGAGCTGCTCGTGCCGGCGAGCGTCGGCTATGACGCCGGCCGCATGATCTGGAACGGCGCGATCGACCGCCGGCCGGCCGGCATCGCGCGCTGCGCCGGCGTCGCAGATGTGCTCGCGGCCGTTCGCTACGCGCGCGAGCGCGATCTGGTCGTCGCGGTGCGCTCCGGTGGCCACGGAGTCGGCGGACATGCGCTCTGCGATGGCGGGCTCGTGATCGACCTTTCGCCGATGAGGGGCATCCGAGTCGACCCGGCAGCGAGGACGGCGCGCGCCGAGGCGGGCGTGCTGTGGGGCGAGCTCGATCGCGAGACGCAGCACTTCGGGCTCGCCACCGTCGGCGGCATCGTTACGCACACCGGGATCGCCGGCCTGA
>CAVTFU010000002.1:0-64283 GCA_963734045.1 uncultured Actinomycetes bacterium
GCCACGCCGTCGCCGGCTACCTCGCCGGTCGCGCCCCCGCTCGGCGCGTGAGCGCCGGCGGTCGCGAAGGCGCGTGGGGAATCGACCCCGTCCCCGAGCGGCTGCGGGTGCTCGGCGGCCTCGACCTCGGGCTCCTCTGGGGCAACCTCGGGGTCTCGCTGCTCGTCGTCGTCGCGGGGGCGATCCTCGTGCCCGCGCTCTCGCTGCCGGCGGCGCTCGCCGCGATCCTCGTCGGCTGCATCGTCGGCAACCTGATGCTGGGCGTAGCCGGCGCGATCGGAGCCCAGGCCCGTGTCCCTGCCATGGTACTCATGCGGCGCCACTCGGCGAGCGCGGCTCGTACCTCCCGACCGTCGTCAACGTCATCCAGTGCCTCGGCTGGACGATCTTCGAGCTACTCGTGATTGCCACCGCCGCAGCCGCCCTCTCCGAGGAGGTCTTCGGCTTCGAGGCGCGCTGGGCCTGGACGCTCCTCTTCGGCACCGCCGCGCTCGGGCTCGGCCTGCTCGGCCCGATCGGCGTCGTCCGCACCGTGATCCGGCGGGTCGCCGTGTGGGTCGTGCCGCTCGCCGTCGCCTACCTCGTCTGGTGGGCGCTGACGGGCGGAGGTTTCGCGGATGCGTGGAACCGTCCCGGCGAGGGCGGTCTCTCGACGTGGCAGGGGATCGACATCGTCGTCGGCGTGACGGTCTCGTGGATCCCGCTCGCAGCCGACTACACGCGCTTCGCGCGAACGCCCCGCGCCGCCTTCCTCGGAACGGGCATCGGGTACCTCGTGCCGGACGTGCTGCTCCTCTCGCTCGGGGCCGTCGTGCTCCTCACCCGCGACATCGCCGACGCCTCGGCGCTTCCGGCCGCCGTCGCCGCCGGTGGGCTCGTGGCGCTCCTCGCCCTGCTGGCGCTCACGGTCGCCGAGACGGACGAGGCCTTCGCGAACGCCTACTCGGGCGCGGTGTCCCTGCAGAACCTGCTGCCCCGTGCTCCGCAGGCCGCGCTGATCGTGCTCACCACGGCGGTCGGGACGCTCGGCGCGCTCCTGCTCGAGCTCGCGAGCTTCGGCTCGTTCCTGCTCCTCCTCGGGTCGTGCTTCGTGCCGCTCTTCGCCGTCCTGCTCGCCGACTGGCTGGCCGCGGGCCGCCGGTACGAGCCGCACGACGTCTTCGCAGCGGCACCCGTCCACGCGGGCGCGATCCTCGCGTGGCTCGCCGGGTTCGTCTCGTACGA
The DNA here is from genome assembly GCA_963734045.1 of uncultured Actinomycetes bacterium. Classification (GTDB taxonomy): domain Bacteria; phylum Actinomycetota; class Thermoleophilia; order Gaiellales; family Gaiellaceae; genus Gaiella. The sequence goes on from CAVTFU010000002.1 coordinate 1,225, forward strand.
GTGGCTCTCGCCAACTGGCCCCGAGTGGTGGGTCACCCAGGTCGAGCGGCTCGATCCGCCCGCGTGGGGGATCGGGGAACGCTGCCGAGCTTCGCGGTCTCGTTCGCGCTGGGCCTGCTCGCGGCGCTCGCGAGCCGACGCGTCCAACCCCGCCCGGCACGCGCATCAGCAGGATCGCCGTGATCGGGAACCTCGCCGTCGATCGCGTCGGCGGCTCCCCGCCACGCGTCGGAGGCGGCGCCTACTACGCAGCGCGGGCCGCGGCTCACATCGGTGCGGACGCCGCGATCGTGACGCGGTGCGCGCCCGTCGACCGCGAGGTGGCGCTCGTCCCGCTCGAAGCGTTCGGGCTCCCAGTCGTCTGCCTCGACGCCTCGGAGACGACCGCCTTCAGCTTCCACTACGACGGCGAGCACCGTGTGATGCGCGTCGACGCCGTCGGAGACGACTGGAGCAGCGAGAACCTGCAGGCGGCGCCGATGCTGGCGAACGCCGAGTGGGTGCAGATCGCCGGCCTGCTGCGCTCCCACTTCCCGACGGATGTCGTCGCCTCGCTCGCAGCGAGCGGCAAGCGGCTCCTGCTCGATGCACAGGGAATCCTTCGTCGCGCCCGGCCCGGCCCACTCGAGCGCGACGACGACGTCGATCGCGGGGTCTTTGAGCACCTCGCCGTGCTGAAGCTCAACGAGGACGAGGGCCGCGTGCTGGCCGGTGGGCTCGAGCCGGATGAGCTCCGCGCCCTCGGCGTGGAGGAGATGCTGCTCACGCTCGGCTCAAGGGCGCCCTCGTGATCGCCGGGGACGACGTCACCGAGGTCCCGGCGCATCCGGCTCGCGGTGCCGTCGACCCGACCGGGGCAGGCGACTCGTTCTCGGTCGTCTACCTCGACGGGCGCGCCCGCGGCCTCGACCCGGCCGCCGCCGCCGAGCGAGCGTCCGGCGTGGTCGCCGAGCTCATAGGGAGCGCCTGATCCGAGCCCTCGTCGCGTGCGAGCTGGGAACCGTCGGGGTCGACCTGGACGAGGACGAGGTCGTCGCGATCGTCGACGAGCCCGTGACCGCCGCGTCGCGTCCGCCCGTGGACCTGCCCCTGGTGGTCGCGGCGGCAGCCCACGGCTCAACCGTCGTCGCGGTCGTCGACCGCCGGCCTCCTCACATGGTCTCCCACGACGGTGGTGCGACGTGGCGCGAGGCGGGAGCCGGGCTCCGGCCCGGCGTCGCCGTCGCCGTCTCGCCCGACCACCCGGACGTCGTTCTCTACGCGACCGAGGAGCGCCTGCACGTGTCGCGCGACGGCGGACGGTTCTGGCAGGCGCTGGCGGTCGAGCTTCCCGGCATCACCGCCGTCGCATTCGACGTCTGACGCCGCATTCTGGAAGCATCCATGGCCTCTTCAACCAGCTGGAGGACGCCATGAGCGGGCTCGACGACCTGATCGGCAGTCTCACGAAGCAGAGCGGCGCCGCCGGAGGTGGCAGCGGCGGTGGCGTCGAGGACCTGCTCGGCGGCCTGCTCGGCGGTGGGCGAAGCGCCGGCTCGAGCGGTGGAGGCGGGGGCCTCGGCGACGTGCTCGGCGGCCTCCTCGGCGGCGGCAGCGGTCAGGCCGGTTCGGGTCGGGCGTCAACACCGGCGCGCTCATCGCCGGGCTCGCACCCGTCGTCATCGGGATGCTGAAGAGCGGCGGCCTCCAGAGGTCCTCTCCGGGTTCCAGCAGAAGGGCATGGGGGACCAGGCGGCCTCCTGGGTCTCGACCGACACGAACAAGCCCGTAACCGGCGGTGAGATGCGCGTCGCGCTCGGCGACGAGGAGGTGCGCCAGGTCGCGAAGGAGGCCGGCATCTCCGACGACGAGGCGGCGGACGTGCTCGCCGCCGTCGTCCCCGAGGTCGTCAACGGGCTCACCCCGAACGGCGCGGTACCGAGCGACGACGAGCTCGGAAGGCTCCTCGAGCAGGTCAGCCGGCCAAGCCCTCCTAGAGCCGGAACTCGCCCCGTGCGACGATCACGGCGGCGCCGCCCACCTCGACGGCGTCGATCAGGCCGCCCCGCCGTCCGCTCGGGCGTAGAGGGTCGAGGGCCGGCCCATCTCCAGGCCCTGCCGGATCACGATCTCCTCGCCCCAGGCAATGAGCCCGTGGCGGGCGAGATGGCACGCGATCGGCCCGGCGGCGGAGCCCGTCGCAGGGTCCTCGCCGCTCGCCCAGAACATCCGGCTGCGCCACCGGCCCCCCTCGCCTGCGAACGCAGTTGACCCCCGTGACGCCGAGCTCGACGATCGCGGCCCCGTCGGGCGGAGCGCGGAGACGCGTCCTCGTCCGCGAGCAGCGACGAGGATGTGCCGGGCGCCGTTGTCGTAGAGCTCGATCGGGAGCGTCGAGCGGTCCACCCCGAGCGCAGCCAGGACCGCTCCGGCGAGCCGACCGGCTCGACCGCGGCACCGGCTGCGTCATCCGCCCGAACACGATGCTGCCGGACTCGTCGCGCTCGAGGACGACAGGGACGATCCCGACGCCGGTCTCGAGCTCGATCACCCCGAGCTGGAGCGGCGCGCGCGAGCACGAAGGCTGCCCCGAGCGTCGGATGCCCGGCGAACGGCATCTCGGCGACCGGGTTGAAGATCCGGATGCGCGCCGTCCCTCCCTCCTCGGCCGGGAGGACGAAGACGGTCTCCGAGAACCCGATCTCGGCGCGAGCGCCTGCATCGTCGCGCGTCGATCCCGCGCGCGTCGGTGAAGACCGCGAGCTGGTTGCCGGTCAGCGGCGTGTCGGTGAAGACGTCGGCGAGGACGTAGCGGTACGGGCACCTGCGGGTTATAGCCCGCGCTCCGACTCGACCCATTTCTGCGTGGTGCTCCCGCGCCCAGTCCTCGCGGACGTCGCCGGTCGTGATCCCGCGCAGCGCGTGTCGCGTGGAGGGGTGGATGACGGCGAGGTAGAGATGACCGACGAGGAGCCCTACCGAGGCGAGCGTCAGCGTCTCGTGCACGATGCCGGTGCCGTCGAAGAGGAAGCGGTGGTCGCGCTCGCCGAGCCAGAGGAAGAACCCCGAGACGGCGAAGAGCAGCGCAAAAGCGGCGGTGAGCAGCGCGTTCACCTTCTGGCCGGCGTTGAACTGCCCTGCGGCGCTCTGCGGCCGCGGAGCCAGCGGCGGTCGCCGGCGTCGATCGCCTCGATCTCGCGCCAGTCGTCGGCGAGGCGCCGCCGGTCGCCCGCGACGACGACGAGCACGATCGCGAGCGCCCACGCGACCGCGGCGGAGAGATGGAGGTTCTTGACGAGGTTCCGTCGCGCGACCGCCTCGGCAGCGCCGGAAGGTAGAGGACAGCCCGGTCGCGAGCATCGCGAGGAACCCGGTCGCGTGCACCCAGTGCAGCGTCCGCTCGGTCCGGCCGAAGCGGCGGATCGTCCCGCGCGGGCCGCGGCTCAGAGGCCGTTGGAGCCACCGACCCACGCATCCTCGTCGTAGCCGCGCTGCTCCCAGTACCCCACGTGGTCGAGATGGGTGTGCACCTCGATGCGCGTGACCCACTTGACGCTCTTGTAGCCGTACATACGGGGCATCACGACCCGGGCGGGGAAGCCGTGCGGTGCCGAGAGCGGCGTCCCGTCCATCTCGAGCGCGAGCATCGCGTCGCGCGCGAGCGCCTGTGGCAGCGAGAGCGTGTCGTCGTACGGCACCTCGTCGGAGAAGCTCTTCGCCCTCCTCGACCTGGAACGAGTGGCCGCAGCCGCAGGAGGAGACCGCGTTCGGGTTCTCGATCTTGAACCCGGACTCCTGGAGGCCGGTCAGATAGTCGATCGTCGCACCCTGGAGGTACGGCGCGCTGTAGGGGTCGACCACCACACGGACGCCCTCGAGCACGAGCTCGTGGTCGCCGTCGGCGGGGGCGGAGTCGAAGCCGAGCCCGTACTGGAAGCCCGAGCAGCCGCCACCCTGGATCGCGACGCGCAGGACGAGCGAGCCCGCGTCGGGCTCCTCGGCCATCAGCTCCCTGACCTTCTCCGCGGCGAGCGGCGTGAGGTCGAGCAGGACGTCGGTGGGGCGCTCGGCGATCTCCATCCACCTGATCGTACCCGAGCGGCCGTACGTCGCCGAGCATCGGACTTTGTGACACCGAAATCGCGCTTCCCGAGAGGGTTCTGGTGCGAGCTCGTGCGCGAGGACGGGAGTGGTAGGTTTCGCGGCGACTGGCCCCCCGGTGCAGGGAACGAGGACACCGTGCTCTCCGATTGGCTCCCGTTTCTCATCTACGCGATCATGGCGGCGGCCATCCCGGCGTCGATGATCCTGTTCTCGTTCGTCTTCGCGACACGGCCCCGGACACGCACGAAGCAGCGGATGCTGCCCTTCGAGTCGGGGGTCTCGGAGGCCGCGCCGGGGCAGCAGCGCCGGTTCACCGTGAGCTTCTACCTCACGGCGATGCTCTTCATCCTCTTCGACATCGAGATCGTCTTCCTGTACCCGCTCGCCGTGCAGCTCGAGCTGCTCGGGTGGTTCGGGTTCGTGGAGCTGCTCGTCTTCGTCGCGATCCTCGCGGTCGCCTACGTCTACGTCTGGCGGAAGGGAGCGCTCGAGTGGCACTAGCGAGGAGGCTCCCGCTCGTCTCGGACCGCCCGGCCGCGAAGGCCGGGCTGCGCACCGAGCGCACCCTCTGGCCGGAGAGGGGGCCCGGCACCTTCGAGCAGGAGCTCGACTCGATCGAGGACGCGCTCCTCATCACGACCGTGCAGAAGGCCGTCGCCTGGGCGCAGTCGAACTCGGTGTGGCCCGATACCTTCGGCCTCGCCTGCTGCGCGATCGAGATGATGTCGATCGTCTCGTCGCGGTACGACATCGCGCGCTTCGGGATGGAGCGCTTCAGCTCCTCTCCCCGCCAGGCCGATCTCCTGATCGTCTCCGGACGCGTGACGCACAAGATGGCGGCGCCCCTGCGCCAGGTCTACGACCAGATGCTCGAGCCGAAGTGGGTGATCGCGATGGGTGCGTGCGCGAGCTCGGGCGGGATGTTCAACAACTACACGGTGCTGCAGGGCGTCGACAAGATCGTCCCGGTGGACATCCACGTGCCGGGCTGCCCGCCGCGGCCGGAGGCGCTCATGGAGGGCATCGTCCGACTCCACGAGAAGATCCGCGCCGGCGTGCCCCCGGCCTACGACATCCGTGGGGTCGCCGAGTGACGGCCGCCGTGCCCGGCGTCGTAGAGACGGTCGAGGCGCACGGCGAGACCACGCTCGTCGTCGATCCGGCTCGGGTCGTCGAGGCGTGCACGCACCTGCGCGACGCAGTGGGGTTCAACGTGCTCGTCGACGTCTCCGGCGTCGACTACCTCGGCTGGGCCTCGACGGACGTCGCCGGGTACATCGGGACCCCGGCGGGAAGGGACCTGAACGCCGAGGGATCGCAGGGCGTCTGGCGCACCCCCGCGCCGAAGCCGAAGCGCTTCGCCGTCGTCTACCACCTGCTGCGCGTCGCGGACGAGCCCGCGCGGCTGCGCGTCACGGCATGGCTCGACGAGGGCGAGGAGATCGACTCCGTCGTCGGCGTCTGGCCGACCGCGGACTGGTTCGAGCGCGAGGCGTTCGACCTCTTCGGGATCACCTTCCGCGGCCATCCGAACCTCGTCCGGATCCTCATGCCCGACGACTGGGAGGGCTTCCCGCTCCGCAAGGACTACCCGCTCGGCGGCGAGCCGGTCCGCTTCTCGGGGGAGGCATAAAGGTGGCGGTAATGCCCGCCACCCGGATCTACGAGGGCACCCGGATCCCCGCCCCCTGCCCGACGATCCTCGAGATCGATCCCGCCAAGCACGACCTCGGGGACATCCTCACGATCAACTTCGGGCCGAACCACCCCTCGACACACGGCGTGCTCCGGCTCATCGTCGACCTCGACGGAGAGCGCGTCGCCGGGATCAAGGCGGTGATCGGCTACCTCCACACGGGCTTCGAGAAGACGATGGAGGCGAAGACCTACTGGAAGGGGATCACCTACCCCGCGCGGATCGACTACCTCTCCTTCCAGGCGAACGAGCTCGTCTTCGTGCTCGCGATCGAGAAGCTCCTCGCGCTCGAGACGCCCGAGAAGGCCACCTGGACGCGCATGTGCCTCGCCGAGCTGAACCGGATCCACTCGCACCTCGTCTGGCTCGGCACCTCGGCGCTCGAGATCGGGGCGATCTCGATGTTCTGGTACGCGTTCCGCGAGCGGGACATGGTGCTCGACCTCTTCGAGATGGTCACCGGCGTCCGGATGCACACCCGCTACTTCCAGGTCGGTGGGCTCGCCGAGGACATCCCGGAGGGGTTCTATGCCGAGGCGCGCACGTTCGCGCGCCGCATGCCGAAGGCGGTCGACGACTACGAGGGCCTCCTCGACCGCAACAAGATCTGGCTCGAGCGGACGAAGGGCATCGGGCTCCTCTCGGCCGAGGACGCGCTCGCGCTCGGCCAGTCCGGGCCGATGCTGCGCGCGTCCGGCGTCGACTGGGACCTGCGGAAGGCAATGCCGTACCTCGCCTACGACGAGGTCGACTTCGACGTCCCCGTCTATTCGAACGGCGACGTCTACGACCGTTACAAGGTGCACATGGACGAGATGCGCACCTCGGCGCGCATCGTCGCCCAGTGCGTGACGCGGCTCGAGGAGATGCGGGGCGAGCCCTGGATCGCGGACGACCGCAAGGTCGTCCTCCCGCCTCGGGAAGAGCTTCACACCTCGATGGAGTCCCTCATCCACCACTTCAAGATCGTCACCGAGGGCTACCTCGTCCCGGAGGGCGAGGTCTACGTCGCGATCGAGTCGGCGCGCGGCGAGTGCGGCTGCTACCTCGTCTCCGACGGCGGGCCGAAGCCGTGGCGCGTCAAGTTCCGGGCGCCGAGCTTCGCCGCGTTGCAGGCGACGGCGACGTGCGTGCGCGACGCCGCGATCGCCGATCTCGTCGCCGTCGCCGCCTCGCTCGACCCGGTGATGGGGGACGTCGACCGGTGAGCTCGACGCTCCACGACGAGATCCAGCAGGTCAGGAAGGCGTACCCGCAGCCGCGCTCGGCGATCATCCCGGCGCTGCGGCTCGCGCAGGAGCGCTACGGCGGCTGGCTGCCCGAGGCGGCGTTCCGCGAGGTCGCCGACGCGCTCGACGTGACGCCGGCGTACTGCCTCTCGATCGCGTCGTTCTACGACATGTTCCACACCGAGCCCGTCGGGCGGTGCCTCGTCGAGGTGTGCACGAACGTGTCGTGCGCGCTCTCGGGGGCGCAGGGCGTCGTCGAGGCGTTCGAGCGCGGGCTGGGGGTTCACGTCGGCGAGACGACCGAGGACGGCGGGGTCACGCTTCGTGCCGTCGAGTGCCTGGGCGGCTGCGGATGGGCCACGGTCGTCGCGATCGACAATCGCCACCGCCTCCACGTCCGGTCGGGCGACGTGCCCGCGATCGTCCGGGAGCTCGGCGATGAGTGACCCGCAGCGCGAGATCGTCTTCGCCGGGACGAACGGCGGCGCGGTCACCGAGCTCGCCGACTACGAGGCGGCGGGCGGGCTGGCGGCGCTGCGCCGTGCCCGGGCGATGACGCCGGACGAGATCATCGCCGAGCTGAATGCCTCGAACCTCCGCGGGCGTGGCGGCGCCTTCTTCCCGACGGGCCGCAAGTGGAGCTTCGTCCCGAAGCCGGAGCAGAACCCGCGGCCGCACTACCTCGTCGTCAACGCCGACGAGTCCGAGCCCGGGACGTTCAAGGACCGCGAGATCATGCTCCGCGTCCCGTTCCGGTTCCTCGAGGGCTGCCTCATCGCGGCGCGCGCGATCCAGTCACAGCACGTCTTCGTCTACATCCGGGGCGAGTACGAACGCGAGTACGAGGTGCTCGTCGCCGCCCTCCAGCAGCTCCGCAAGGGAAAGCACCTGGGCGACGTGACGATCGTCCTCCACCGGGGTGCGGGCGCGTACATCTGCGGCGAGGAGACGGCGCTCCTCGAGTCGCTCGAGGGCGAGCGCGGGCAGCCGCGCACGAAGCCGCCGTTCCCCGCGATCGCCGGCCTCTACGCCTCCCCGACCGCGGTGAACAACGTCGAGTCGATCGCCACGGTCCCTCCGATCCTGGAGATGGGCGGCTCGGAGTACGCAAAGGTCGGCCCGGAGGCGTCGACCGGGACGCGCGTCTTCTCGCTCTCCGGCAACGTCGCCAACCCCGGCAACTACGAGCTGCCGCACGGCTATCCGCTGAAGGACCTCATCTACGAGGTCGGCGGCGGCATCCCCGAGGGGCGAACGCTCAAGGCGGTCATCCCGGGCGGCTCGTCGACTCCGATCCTCACTGCCGCCGAGGCCGAGAGGGTGACGCTCGACTTCGAGTCGCTCTCGCAGGCCGGGACGATGATCGGCTCGGCGGCCGTGATCGCGATCGACGACCGCGCCTGCATGGTGCAGCTCGGGATCCGGGTCTCGCAGTTCTACGAGCACGAGTCCTGCGGCAAGTGCACCCCGTGCCGCGTGGGCACGCGCTGGCTGACGCAGATCCTCAAGAAGATCGAGTCGGGTCGCGGCACGCACACCGATCTCGACCTGCTCCTCGACGTCGGCGAGCGGATCAACGGGACCTGCCTCTGCCCCCTGGGCGACTCGGACGCGATCGCGGTCGCGAGCTACGTCGCGAAGTTCCGCGAGGAGTTCCTCGCCCATGTCGAGGAGGGCGCCTGCCCCTTCCACGGCACCTCGTCCCTCGACGGGATCGTCGCGCCCACGGACGTCCACGCCGAGCACGTCGGGCCCGCCGAGATCCCACGGCCGCTCGAGGTGGTCGCGTGAGCGAACTGATCACCGTCACGATCGACGACCGGCCGGTCGAGGTCGAGAAGGGCACGGGGCTCGTCGAGACGGCCGCTGCGGCCGGGATCGAGATCCCGGTCTTCTGCTACGAGCCGCGGCTCGGGCCGCCGGTCGGCGCGTGCCGCATGTGCCTCGTCGAGGTCGAGGGGCTGCCGAAGCTCCAGGCGGGGTGCACGCTCGCCGCCCAGGAGGGGATGATCGTGCGGACCGCGGCGACGTCGCAGCGTGCGGCGGCGGGCCAGCAGGGAACGCTCGAGTTCATCCTCGTCAACCACCCCCTCGACTGCCCGGTCTGCGACAAGGGCGGCGAGTGCCCGCTGCAGGACCTCACCTTCCGCTACGGGCCGGGCTCGACCCGGATGCAGTTCCCGAAGCTGACCTTCGACAAGCCGATCCCGGTCTCGCCGCTGATCGCGCTCGACCGCGAGCGGTGCATCCTCTGCTACCGCTGCACGCGCTTCTCGAGCGATGTCGCCGAGGACGGGCAGCTCATCTCCCGGAACCGCGGCGCGCACACCGAGATCGCCACCTTCGGTGAGGACCCGTATCGCGCGCCGTTCTCGGGCAACGTCGTCGAGCTGTGCCCGGTCGGCGCGCTGACGTCGACGCAGTACCGCTTCCAGGCGCGGCCGTGGGAGATCCAGGACGTGCCGACGGTCTGCGGGCTCTGCCCGGCGGGCTGCAACATCCGCGCGACGACGCGCGAGGGACGGGTGAAGCGGGTCCAGTCGCGGAACCACCCCGAGCTCGACGGCGGCTGGATCTGCGACAAGGGCCGCTTCACGTTCCCGCACGTCCACGCTGCCGACCGGATCGTCGAGCCGCACGCTCGCGGCGAGCTCGGGCTCGAGCCACTCGGCTGGGACGCGGCGCTCGACCGGGCCGAGGAGCTGCTCCGCTCCGCAGGCGGCTCGATCGTCACCGCGCTCTCCGGCTCCGAGACGACAGAGATCGCCTACGGCCTCGGCGCGCTCCTCCGGCGAGGCCTCGACGCCCATTTGGCGGTCCTGCCCGAATCGACCTCGGCGGCGCTCGATGCGTTCCGGGCCCCGCTCGCCACGATCGGTGACGCCGACCTCGTCGTCGTCGTCGGTGACGACGCGGTCGTCGATCGCGCCCCGGCGGTCGACCTCTGGCTCAAGCAGGCCCGGCGCAAGGGGGCCGAGATCGTCACGATCGGCACCGCCGGCACGCTGCCTGCGGGCCCCGGCGCCGCCGCCGAGGCGCTGCAGGAGCTCGTCTCCTCGCGAAGCGCGCTCGGCAAGCGGTTGCGCGCCTCCGAGCGTGCGGTGCTCGTGTGGTCGGGCCCGGGAGGCGGGGGCGGCGCGCGACTGGCGGAGGCCGCCCATGCACTCGGGTTCGACGCGAAGCCCGGCTGCGCCGCGTACCACCTCGCGGCCACGCCGAACGCGCGGGGCGTCGCGGAGGCCTGGGCGGCCGCGGACGACGCGGACGAGGTCGAGCGCGAGGGCATCGGCCTGCTCATCGTCTCGGGCGACGACGCCGCCTCGGATCCCGGGGTGCGCGCGCTGGCCGAGAAGGCCGACCGCGTGCTCGCGATCACGATGTTCCACTCGCTCGCGACCGGCTGGGCGGACCTCGTGCTGCCGGCGACCGCGTCGCTGGAGCGGGAGGGAACCGCGATGAACGTCGAGGGTCGCGTGCAGCGGCTCCGTCGGGCGGTCATCGCCCCCGTGCCCGACGAGCTGGCCTGGCTCGCGAAGCTCGCGGCGCGGTTCGACGTCGACCTCTCGCCGTACGCCTCACTCGTCTTCGAGGAGCTCGCGGCGAAGATCTACGGCGGGCTCGAGCTGGCGGCGCTCGGCGAGCGGGCACCGCTTGCCGAGCGCGCGCCGTTCGTCGCGCCGGAGCCGGCAGCCGGCCCCGCGGTGGGAGACAGTCCCCTGCGGGGACAGGCCCCGGATCACTTCGTCGGCACGCTGCGGCTCCTGCGCTACCGGCCGCTCTTCTCCGGCTGCCAGGTCGAGCGGGTTCCCGAGCTCCAGTTCCAGCGCCCCGAGCGGGAGGTGGCCCTCTCCGCAGGCGACTGCGAGCGACGCGGGATCGCGAGCGGCGACCTCGTCTCGGTGCGCTCCAACGGCACCTCCGTCGAGCTCCGCGCGCGCCTCGACCGCCGGCTCGTCGAGGGCGTCGCCCGGATCGCGGAGGAGCATGCGGACGGCCTCCATCTCGACGTCGAGGTCGTGCGGACGTGACGTGGCTCGTCGCGGCCGGCGACGCCGGCGAGCCCTGGTGGATCGCGGTGATCAAGGCCGTGATCGTCATCAACCTCGTGCTCTTCGGCTTCGCGTACCTCACGCTGATCGAGCGGAAGGTGATGGGCCGCATGCAGCTGCGCTACGGCCCCAACCGCGCCGGCCCGTACGGCCTGCTCCAGCCCATCGCCGACCTCGTCAAGCTGATCCGCAAGGAGAGCTTCTTCCCGGCCGCGGCGATCGACAGCCTGTACATCGCGGCGCCGTTCCTCGCGGCGTTCACGGCGCTGACGACGTTCTCGGTCATCCCGTGGGGGCCCGGGTGGGAGATCGCCGGGTACCAGGTGAACGGCTACGTGGCCGACCTTCCGATCGCGCTGCTCCTGATCTTCGCGGTCGGCTCGATCGGGATCTACGGCTTCATCGTCGGCGGCTGGGCCTCCGACTCGAAGTTCTCGCTGCTCGGCTCGATGCGCACGTGCGCGCAGCTCGTCTCCTACGAGGTGTCGCTCGCCCTCTCGGTGCTCGGCGTGATCCTCATGGCCGGCTCGCTCTCGCTCGTCGACATCGTCGCGGCACAGGAGGCGGAGCTCTGGTACGTCATCCCGCAGATCGTCGGGTTCGTCATCTTCATCCTCGCCGGCACCGCCGAGACCGCGAGGGCGCCGTTCGACCTGCCGGAGGCCGAGCAGGAGCTCGTCGCCGGCTACCACACCGAGTACGGCGGGATGCGCTTCGGGCTCTACTCGATGTCCGAGTACATCAATCTGATCACGCTCTCCGCCCTCGCCGTGACGCTCTTCCTCGGGGGCTGGCACGGCCCCTGGCTCCCCGGCCCCATCTGGTTCCTGCTGAAGCTCGCCCTGCTCATCTTCCTGTTCATCTGGATGCGGACGACGCTTCCACGGCTCCGCTACGACCAGCTGATGCGCTTCGGATGGAAGGTCCTCCTCCCGGTCGCCACCGTCAACGCGGTGATCACCGCCCTCCTCGTGGTGTGGGTCTAGGCTTCCGCGCCGATGCAGCCGTTCGGGACACTCAAGGGCTTCGGCGTCACCTTCAAGCACATCTTCAAGCAGCCGATCACGCAGCAGTACCCGGAGTTCAAGCGGCCGGTCTACCCGCGCTTCCGCGGCCGCCACCGGCTCCACCGGCACGCGAACGGGCTCGAGAAGTGCGTCGGGTGCTCGCTCTGCGCCGCGGCGTGCCCGTCGGACTGCATCCGCGTCGTCGCCGACGAGAACACCGCCTCGAACCGCGTCTCGGCAGGCGAGCGCTACGCGCGGATCTACGAGATCAACCTCTCGCGCTGCATCTTCTGCGGGTACTGCGAGCTCGCCTGCCCCTTCGACGCGATCACGCTCGGCAACGAGTTCGAGATCTCCGAGTACTCGCGCGACGACCTGATCTACACGAAGGACATGCTCCTCGCCGAGCCCATCAAGCAGGTTCCCGTCCAGGACCCGGAGCTCTTCGACACCCCGATCCCGGCCTACAAGCGCGAGTCCTGACGCATGGAGAACCTCCTCGTCTGGGTGATCTGGCTGCTCGCTGCGGCGGCGTGCGTCGGCACCGGCCTTCGGGTCGTGACGGCCGCCAACCCGTTCTCCTCGGCGCTCTCGCTGATCGGGAACCTCGCCTCCCTCGCGGTGCTCTACCTGCTCGCCTCGGGCGAGTTCGTCGCCGTCGCGCAGGTGCTCGTGTACGCGGGTGCGGTGATGGTGATGTTCCTCTTCGTGATCGCCTACCTGGGCGGGCGCGCCGACGCGCCGTGGGCGGGCGGGACACGACTCATCCAGACCGCGTCGGTCGTCGCCGCGGCGTCGTTGCTCGCCGTCACCCTCGTCGCGATCATGCTCGGCGCCGGCGACCGGCTCTCGGACGAGGCGGAGATCGCGCGCGCGTTCGGCTCGCCGGCCGAGATCGGCCGGCTCTTCCTGACCGATCACCTGCTCGCGTTCGAGATCACCTCGATCGTGCTCCTCGTCGCCGCCGTCGGCGGCGTCGTGCTCGGGATGCGGTCGGAAGCGGAGGCCCGGGCCGACGCGGAAGAGAGCGCTGCCTGATGCTCGGCCCGGACGTCCCGTGGTACCTCGCGATCTCCGGGATCCTGTTTGCGACCGGGGTCGCAGGCGTGCTCCTGCGCCGCAGCCCGCTCATCGTGCTGCTCTCGCTCGAGATCATGCTGAACGCCGCGAACCTCGCGTTCGTCGGCTTCTCGCGCCTCTTCGGTGAGCTCGACGGACAGATCTTCGCGCTCGCGGTGATGGCGGTCGCGGCGTCGGAGGTATGCGTCGGGCTCGGGCTGATCGTCGCGATGGCGCGACGGAACCTCGCGCTCGACGTCGACCGGCTCACGGAGCTCCGCGGCTGATGACGGTCGCCCGCCCATGATCGTCGGCGGCTGGGTCTGTCTCCTCGCCCCGCTCGCCGGGTTCCTCGTCGTCCTGCTCGCGGGCACGCGGATCACGCGCCGTCAGGCGGGGCTCGCTCTCGACGCTCTCGGTGTTCGTCGGCTTCGCCGGCGCGCTCGTCGCGCTCGTCGACGCGTGGGGCCGTGAAGCCGACGAGCGCGTCGAGCTCACGACGGCCTGGACCTGGTTGAAAGCAGGCGAGTTCGAGGTCGGGCTCGAGCTGCTGATCGACCCGCTCTCGCTCGTGATGATGCTCGTCGTCACGGGCGTCGGCGGGCTGATCGTCGCCTACTCGAACGGCTACATGGCCGGGGACGACGAGGAGCGCCGCTACTTCGCCTACATGGCGTTCTTCGTCTTCTCGATGCTGCTGCTCGTCCAGGGCGGCAACCTGCTGATGCTGCTCGTCGGCTGGGGCCTCGTCGGCCTCGCCTCCTACCTCCTGATCGGCTTCCACCACGAGCGTCCCTCGGCGGTCGCAGCCGCCAAGAAGGCCTTCGTGATGAACGCGGTCGGCGACGCTGTGATGGCGCTCGGCTTCTTCCTTCTGATCTTCACCGTCGGCAGCCTCGACTACGACGTCGTGTTCGACGCAGCCGAGTCGGGCGAGCTCTCGGACACCGTCGCAACGCTCGTCGCGCTCGGCCTCCTCGGCGGCGCGGTGGCGAAGTCCGCGCAGATCCCGCTCCACACGTGGCTCCCGGACGCGATGGAGGGACCGACGCCGGTCTCGGCCCTGATCCACGCGGCGACCATGGTGACGGCGGGCGTCTACCTGATCTGCCGCACGCATCCCGTCTTCGAGGCCGCTCCCGAGGTACAGCATCTCGCGGCGATCCTCGGTCTCGTGACGCTGCTCGTCGCCGGGGTCGTCGCGCTCGTGCAGTGGGACATCAAGCGTGTCATCGCGTACTCGACCATGAGCCAGATCGGCTACATGTTCGTCGGCGCGGGCATCGGGGCGTACGGGTTCGCGATGTTCCACCTCGTCACCCACGCCTTCTTCAAGGCGCTGCTCTTCCTCGCCGCCGGGCTCGTGATCCACCACCTCTCCGGCGAGCAGGACATCCGCAAGATGGGCGGGCTCCGTCGCTCGATGCCGCTCACGCACTGGACGTTCCTCATCGGGACGCTCGCGCTCGTCGGCATCCCGCCCTTCGCCGGGTTCTGGTCGAAGGACGCGATCCTCGCCTCGGCGCTCGCCGAGGGCGGGGCCCTCGGGTGGACCCTCTACGTGGGCGGCCTCGTCGGCGCCCTGCTGACCGGCCTCTACGCGCTCCGGCTCTACTTCATCGTCTTCCACGGCGAGTCAGCCGAGGCGACGCACGCCGAGGCCGGGCACGCGCACGAGGGCGAGGGGCCGCGCTGGATGACCCTTCCCGTCGTGGTCCTCGCGATCGGGTCGGCCAGCGTCGGGCTGCTCGCGATCCCCGGCGTGTGGCAGCCGTTCGAGGACTGGCTCGAGTCGACGGTCGAGCCGCTCGTCCACCCGACGACGGCGCAGGAGTGGCTGTCGAGCGTGGTCGCGGTCGCGCTCGGGCTCCTCGGCTCCTTCCTCGCCTGGCGCGCGTTCCGGGCCGGGCGCGAGCTCGTGCCGGACGGCGGCGTCCGGCGGACGCTCGAGCACAAGCTCTGGTTCGACGAGCTCTACGACGCCGTCTTCGCACGTCCGATGCAGGCCGTCTCGACGCTCATTCGCGACCGGGTGGAGGCGCCCGTCGTCCAGGGAGGGCTCGACGAGATCGCCGAAGGCACGTTGCGTGGCGCGACGGTCACGTCCGCCGCGCAGAGCGGCCTCCTGCGCACGTACGCGCTCGCGATCACCATCACCGTCTCGGTCCTCGCCCTCGTCTTCCTCGTGGTGCGCTAGGCGCCGATGCTCACGACGCTCCTCATCGTCGTCCCTCTCGCCGCAGCGCTCCTCGTCTGGCTGCTTCCGCTCTCGCGGGAGTCGACCGGCGGCCTGGCACTCATGGCCGCGCTCGCGGAGGTCGGGCTCTGGATCGGCGGGGCACGGAACTTCGACTTCGGAAGCGACGCGCAGCAGTTCTCGACGAGCCGCGAGTGGTTCTCCGAGCTCGGCATCTCCTACGCGGTCGGGCTCTACGGCTTCCAGTACTGGCTGGTCGGGCTCACGGTCGTCGTCGGCGCCGCGGCGATCGGCTACGGGATCTGGGCGGGGCGCCAGCGGTCACGCGCGTACTTCGGCCTGATGCTCTTCCTCGTCGGCTCGCTCGTCGGCGTCTATGCCGCGCAGGACCTGATCCTCTTCTACGTCTTCTTCGAGGCGATGCTGATCCCGCTCTACATCCTCGTCGGCGTCTGGGGCGGGCCGGCGCGCGTGAAGGCGACGGTGACCTTCGTCATCTACACGATGGCCGGCTCGCTCCTGATGCTCGCGTCGATCATCGCGTTCGGGATCTCGCAGGGCACGTTCCTCCTCTCGGAGATCGGGACGAGCTCGAACGAGTGGATCTTCCTCGGCTTCCTCGTCGCCTTCGCGGTGAAGGCCCCGCTCCTGCCGTTCCACGGCTGGCTCCGCGCCGCGTACACCGAGGCACCGCCGGAGGTCGCGGCGATCCTCTCCGGCGTCGTCTCGAAGGCGGCCGTCTTCGGGCTCGTCTGGATCGTTCTCCCGCACTTCCCGGAGCCGGTGGACGACTTCCGCGAGCTCGTCCTCGTGCTCGCGGCCGCGACGCTCGTCTACGGATCCGTGCTCGCCTTCCGGCAGCCGGACATCCGCGGCGTGATCGCCTACTCCTCGATGGGCCAGATGGGGCTCATCGTGCTCGGGATCTTCGCGGTCAACGACCTCGGCCTCGACGGCGCCGTCCTGCACTCGGTCAACCACGGGCTCGTGTCCGCCGGGCTCTTCCTGCTCGCGGGGATGGTCGAGACGCGTACGGGCACCGGGGCGTTCGCGGCACTCGGCGGGATGGCGAAGGGCCGGCCGGTCCTCGCGACGCTCGTTATGGCGCTCGGGATGTTCGCGCTCGCCGTGCCCGGCTCCGCGAACTTCGCCGGCGAGTTCGCGATCCTCGCCGGCGTCTACGGCCGCGGCTGGGGCTACGCGGCGGTCGGCGCCGCCGCGATCGTGCTCGCGGCGCTGTACGCGCTGCGGCTGATCTCCGCGATCCTCCACGAGCGCCGCGGTAGCGCCGTCCGGGAGGACGCAGGCGACCTCGTCAGCGGTGAGCTGGCGCTCGTCGTGCCGCTCCTCGCGATCCTCGCCGTGCTCTCGGCCTGGCCGGCCGCGATCAGCGAGCGGTCTTTCCCCGCCGACGAGCCGGCCGCGTTCATCTCGACGCAGGGCGAAGGCGGGTTCGGAGCGGGATGATCGACACGCCGAAGGTCGACTGGCTTGCCCTCTCCCCGACGCTCGCGCTCCTCGGCGTCGCGGCCGTCACGCTGCTCGGTGCGGTGATCGTGCCGCGCCATGCGGTCCGCACCTTCTCGGTGGTGGTCTCCGTCGCCGGGTTCGTCACGTCGGCGCTGCTCTCCGCCGTCGTCTTCGACCGCTCGGCGGAGGCGACCTCGCTGATCGCCGAGTCGATGACGCGGGATCGGCTGGGCGCCTTTGCAGGGCTGGTCATCGCGATCGCCGGGGTCGGCGTCGTCCTCCTCTCCGCCGGCGACGGGCGCCGCGACCACGTCGGCGAGTACTACGCGCTCCTCGCCGCGTCGGCGGCCGGGATGGTCTTCTTCGTCTCGGCCGAGAACCTGATGACGATGTTCCTCGCGCTCGAGTGGTTCTCGATCGCGCTCTACGTCCTCTGCGCGCTCGACACGCACCGGCGCGCGTCGCTCGAGGCGGGGCTCAAGTACCTCATCGTCGGGAGCTTCGGCTCGGGGATCCTCCTCTTCGGCTGCGCGCTCGTCTACGGCGCGACCGGCGAGCTCGGCTTCTCGGCGATCGCCGAGGCCACAGGAGCGGACGACCCGCTCTTCGTGACGGGGATGGCGATGATCCTCGCGGGACTGGGTTTCAAGGTGTCCGCGGCGCCGTTCCACATGTGGACGCCCGACGTCTACCAGGGCGCGCCCACCTCGGTGACCGCGTTCATGGGCGCGGCGACGAAGATCGCGGGCCTCGTCCTGATGCTCCGCCTCCTGGTGACGGCGTTCCCCGAGCAGGCGGAGCTGTGGACGATCGCCGTCGCCGTGCTCGCCGTCGCCTCGCTCGCGATCGGCAACCTTGCGGCCATCGCCCAGAGCGACGTGAAGCGGATGCTCGCGTACTCGTCGGTCTCGCACGCGGGCTTCCTGCTGATCGCGGTCGCGGCGAACAGCGACGACGGGGCGACGGCGCTCCTCTACTACCTCGTCCCGTATGCGGCCGCCACGGTCGGGGCGTTCGCCGTCGTCGCCGCCCGCGAGCGCGAGCAGGGCCGTCCGGTCACGCTGACCTCGCTCGGCGGCCTCGGCTGGGAGCGGCCGTACCTCGGCGTCGCGATGTGGGCCTTCGTGCTGAGCATGGCGGGGTTTCCGCTGACCGGCGGCTTCTTCGGCAAGCTCTTCGTCTTCTCCGCGATCTACGAGTCGGGCTGGTGGTGGCTCGTCGTGCTCGGCGTACTCGCGACGGCGCTGAGCCTCGTCTACTACCTCGCGATCGTGCGGGCGCTCTACATGCGCGAGGACACGCTGCCGGAGGGGGTCGCCGTCGCCGGCGGCGCCACGCGGCGTGACCTGCCGCTCGACGCGGCGGTCGGCGCGGCGCTCGTCGTCACGATCGGCTCGTTCTTCGTCGTGCAGCCGCTCGTCGACCTCGCGCGAGACGCGGCCGCTTCGCTGCCCCTGTAGGACGCGACCTGGCTCGCGCCTAGGAAGTCGTCACTCCCAGGTCTCGAGGATCGGGTACCGAGCGCGGGCGTCGAGACAGTCGGAGGCGAAGAGCGCGACCCCGACGTCTCCGGTGAAGAGCGCATAGCGGCTCTCGCGCCGCTCGACCTGCTCGAGGGCGTGCGTCGCGAACCTGCGCGCGCGCTCGAGCCAGCGCTCGTCACCGGTGCGCTCGAACGTGCGGAGAAGCGCGTAGCCGTTCCCGGCCGTGCCGTGGCAGATCGACGGGCCTTTCTCCTCACCGTGCGCGCCGGCCTGCCAGACGAGCTCGGCACCGGCAAGCAGCAGGTCCTCGTCGAGGTAGGAAGCGGCGGCGATCACGATGCCGGGGGCGCCTCCGCACCACTGGAGGCGAATCTCGCCGTCCGGCTCCGCGAGGCTGCTGTCCGCACCGGTCGGCCAGTTGGCCAGGGCGTTGGCGACGACGGCCTGGCGGCGCAATAGCGCGCTCGTCTCTTCCCGGAGCGCCTCTCCGTCCTCCGCGGCGAGCAGGTCGCCGCCGTCGAGCAGCGCGTGAACGTTCCCCACGACGCCGTGCGGCGGCGTGAGGCTCCGCCGGAGCTCGCCGTAGAGCTGGCTCCGCCAGAGGCCGTCCTCACCTCTGCTCCGGAGGAGGCCGTCGGCGCTCTCGCGCCAGGCGTCGGCCCACCGCTCCTCGCCCGTCCGACGATGCAGCTCTGCCGCGGCGAGCATCGTCCCGGGCGCGCCCCACATGATCTCGACCGCCTCGTTCGCCGCGTTCTGCCGGATCCGGTCGTGGAGGCGGGCGGCTCGGTCGGCGGTCGGCTCGACGAGCCAGGCCGTCACGAGGATCCCGCTCTCGCCGGTCAGCAGACCCGCCTCGGCGGTCGAGGGAAGCTCGATGTCGAGCATCAGGTCGTGCCGTCGACTCCAGGCCTCGTGGGTGCGCGCGATCGCGTTCGCGAGATCCAGGCTGCCTTCGGCGACGGCCGCGGCCGCGCAGTGCGTGGAGCGCGCAGACAACACCCGCGGCGCCGACGTAGAGGCTCTTGAGCGGCAGCGGCGTGTGCCAGCTCTCCCACTCGCCTGACGGCCAGAGCGCGGTCTCATCGAAGGCGTTCTCCGCGGAGCGCGCGATCGCCTGGATCGCGTCGACCACGTGCCCTTCGCGCCACGGCGTCTCCGTGAGCGGTTCGAAGGCTTCCGGCGCGTAGAGCTCCGTCATCGGGGATCGCGATCGGACAGATCGGGCGCTGACGATACGTCAGGCCGGAACGGGACGTCTCGCCGAGAGGTCGGCCCGTTCGCCTAGGATCTCGCCGTGGCGACGACGCTCACGTGGCTCGGTCACGCGGCGTTCCGTCTCGAGACCGAGGCGGGGACGCGCGTTTACGTCGACCCGTTCCTGACCGGCAACCCCTCGTGCCCGGCCGCCGAGCGCGAGCCGGAGCGATGCGACCTCGTCGTCGTCAGCCACGGGCACGACGACCACGTCGGCGACGCCGTCGCGATCGGGACGCGGTTCTCGTGCCCGGTCGTCGCGCAGGTGGAGCTCCGCGGCTGGCTGGCCGGCCAGGGCCTGCCCGAGGACGCGGGCCAGGTGCTGAACAAGGGCGGCACCGGGCGGTTCGGCGACGTCCGGGTGACCCTGACGGACGCGAACCACTCGTCGAGCACCGAGGCCGACGGCGTGCGCGTGTACCTCGGCGAGTCGTGCGGCGTCGTGCTTCGCCTCGACGACGGGCCGACCCTGTACTTCGCCGGCGACACGAACGTGTTCGGCGACATGGCGCTCGTCAAGCGCCTGTATGCGCCCGACGTCGCCGTCGTGCCGATCGGCGACCACTACACGATGGGCCCGGACGAGGCCGCCGTGGCCGCCGAGCTCATCGGCGCCCCTCGCGTCGTGCCTTCGCACTACGGCACGTTTCCGCTCCTCACCGGGACGCCCGACGCGTTGCGGCCGCTCCTCCCGGCCGGCATGGACCTGCTCGTGGCGGCGGCGGGCGAGACGCTGACCTTGTAGCGCGCGCGTTTGCGCCGGCGCGTGACGCGTTAGGTTCCCGGGCATGACTTCTACGCCGCAGACACATCGCACCGTCCTGCTCGCCGCCGTCGCTGCCCTCGTGCTCGGCGCGGTACTCATCGGCACGCTCGCAGCTCCCGGCGCCGCAGCCCGTCCCAGCCCCACGTTCTCGTGGGAGCTCCGGCCGACCGGCACGACCTCCGGTCTCCGCGGGCTGGCCGCTGTGAGCGAGTCGGTCGCCTGGGTCAGCGGCAGCGGCGGAACCGTGCTCCGCACGCTCGACGGAGGCGCCTCCTGGCAGAACGTCGCGCCGCCCGACGCCGCCGGCCAGGCATTCCGCGACATCGAGGCGTTCGGCGCCGACCAGGTCGTGCTGCTCGCGATCGGCCCCGGAGATGCGTCGCGCATCTACGTGACCAGGGACGGCGGCGAGACGTGGACGAAGACGTTCCAGAACACCGACCCGGCCGCGTTCTACGACTGCATGTCCTTCTGGGACCGCCATCGCGGCCTCGTGATGGGCGACCCGGTCGGCGGGAAGTTCCAGATCCTGTCGACGGACGACGGCGGGCGCACGTGGGAGCTCGTCCCCTCCGGCGGCATGCCCGATGCGCTGCCGGGCGAGTTCGGGTTCGCCGCGAGCGGCACCTGCATCGAGACGGCCGGTGGGCGCGACGCCTGGTTCGCGACCGGCGGCGACGCGGTCTCGCGCGTCTTCCACTCGGACGACCGTGGCCGCACGTGGGAGGTCGTCGAGACCCCGGTCGCGAGCGCCCCCGCGGGCGGGATCTTCTCCCTCGCATTCGCGAATCCCAGGCACGGGATTGCCGTCGGAGGCGACTTCCTCGATCCGACGAACGCGCCGGACGGCGCCGCGTACACGACGGACGGCGGCGCGACCTGGCTGCCCGCCGACGGCCCCGGCGAGTATCGCTCGGGCTCCGCCTGGGTGCCGCGCCTGGCAAAGACGGCGGTCGCCGTGGGGCCGACAGGGAGCGATGCGACGACCGACGGCGGCCGCAGCTGGACGCGGTTCGACACGCGCAGCTTCGATGCGGTCGATTGCGCGAAGAACGCCTGCTGGGCGTCGGGAGCCGGAGGTATCGCTGCGCGGCTCGTCGTCGACCGGTGATGCGCGAACGCTGGTTCGGTGCGACGGGACGGCGGGTTCCCCCGGTCGCCCTCGAGGGGACGCTCGACACGGAGGGGGCATTGGTGCTGGACGACGTCTCCAACGTCGCGGCGCTCGAGGCGGCGCACGCGAAAGGAACGCCGATCGTCGTCCGCGCCGCCGACGCCGATGCCGTCAAGGCGGCACTGGCCCGCCCGGAGGTCTCGTCCGTGCTGGTCTCGGACTCCTCGCTCCTCGAGCTCGATCTCCCGGACCTGACCTATGGCTAGCGCGGTCGCGACCTACTCGATCTGCGCGTGCGACCTCCAGGCAGGGCAATGGGGGGTGGCGACGCAGTCGAAGTTCCTCGCGGTCGGCTCGGTGGTGCCCTGGGCGGAGCCGCATATCGGTGCGATCGCGACGCAGTCGTACGCGAACCCGCGCTACGGGCCGGACGGCCTCACGGCGCTCCGCGACGGGCTGACGGCGCCGGAGGTCGTCGAGCGGCTCACGGCGGCCGACGACGACCGAGAGCTGCGACAGCTCGGCGTCGTCGACGGCGAGGGCCGGGCCGCCACGTTCACCGGCGACGGCTGCCATGCGTGGGCAGGCGGCCGCACCGGCGACGGCTACGCCGCACAGGGGAACATCCTCGTCTCGGGTGAGACGGTCGACGCGCTCGCGACCACCTACGAGGGAACCGTCGGCGCCGCGCTCGCGGAACGGCTTCTCGACTGCCTCGACGCCGCCGAGGCGGCAGGCGGGGACAGCCGCGGCCGCCAGTCGGCTGCGCTGCTCGTGGTCGAGCGGGACGGCGGCTACGCGGGTCTCTCGGACGTCCTGGTCGACCTGCGGGTCGACGACCATGCCGACCCGCTCGGCGAGCTGAGGCGCATCTACCGGCTTCACGACGACCTCTTCGGGAAGACGCCGCGAGAGGAATGGGTCACCGTCGACGCTGCTCTGCGGGCGGAGCTCGACGAGCTGCTCGGGCGGACGGGGCATTCGACCCTCGCCGACTGGGCGGGTGTCGAGAACCTCGAGGAGCGCGTCGACGGCGAGGAGCAGGTCGACCCGGTCGTCCTCGCGCGGCTGCGAGAGACGGCATGAGCGACCGCTACAGCGTCGTCCCGCTGGACGACCTCGTCGCCTACGAGATCCCCGGCCAGTCGCGCTGGCACACGATCCGCTCGACGCTCGGGATCCAGGCGTTCGGGATCAACGCCTGGACCGCTCGAGAGGACGGTCAGAGCATCATCGGCGAGCACGACGAGGCGTCCGGCGAGGCGCACGAGGAGCTCTACGTCGTGCTCGCGGGCCACGCGACGTTCACGCTCGACGGCGAGACGCTCGAAGCGCCCGCCGGCACCGTCGTCCACGTAGCCGACCCCGCCGTCAAGCGCGGAGCCGTCGGGGAGAGCGGCACGACCGTGCTCGTGGTCGGCGCAAAGCCGGGCGAGGCCTTCTCCCCCTCGTCGTGGGAGCGCTCTGCCCAGGCTCTCCGCTTCTGGCCGACGGAGGACTGGGACAGCGCGATCGAGGTGCTCGAGGGCCATCTCGCCGAGACGCCCGACCATGCCGGGACGCACTACAACCTGGCGTGTGCCCACGCCCGGGCGGGCCGCTCGAAAGAGGCGCTCGGCTATATCCAGCGCGCGATCGAGCTCCAGGACAGCTTCGGCGAGTACGCGCAGGCGGACGACGACCTCGCGTCGATCCGCGACGACCCCGCCTTCCCGAGCCCCGCACCGAAATCGTGACCTGAGGAGGCCCGCCATGGGCGAGACCGTCAAGTACACGCTCGACGAGAGCAGGCTGCCGGAGGCCTGGTACAACATCGCCGCCGATCTGCCGGAGCCGCCCGCGCCGGTGCTCCACCCGGGTACGGGCCAGCCCGTCGGGCCGGACGACCTCGCGCCGCTCTTCCCGATGGAGGTCATCCTCCAGGAGGTCTCGACCGAGGAGCGGATCGCGATTCCCGAAGAGGTGCGCGAGGTCTACCGCCAGTGGCGTCCGACACCGCTCTACCGGGCCCGGAGGCTCGAGCGTGACCTCGAGACGCCGGCGCGCATCTTCTACAAGTACGAGGGCGTCTCCCCCACGGGGAGCCACAAGCCGAACACGGCGGTCGCGCAGGCGTTCTACAACGCGCAGGAGGGCGTCAAGCGGATCGCGACCGAGACCGGCGCCGGCCAGTGGGGATCCTCGCTCGCCTTTGCGGGCGCACTCTTCGGGCTCGAGGTCGACGTCTACATGGTCCGCGTCTCGTACGACCAGAAGCCGTACCGCCGTGCGCTCATGGAGGCCTTTGGCGCCCGCTGCGTGCCGAGCCCTTCGGACGAGACCGCGTCGGGGCGCGCGATTCTCGCCGACCGGCCCGACTCGACGGGGAGCCTCGGCATGGCGATCTCCGAGGCGGTCGAGCAGGCGGCGCAGCGCGAGGACACGAAGTACGCGCTCGGATCCGTGCTGAACCACGTGCTCCTCCACCAGACGGTGATCGGCGAGGAGGCGATCGCCCAGATGGATCTGGCGGAGGCGTACCCGGACGTGCTGATCGGCTGCACCGGCGGCGGCTCGAACTTCTCCGGGCTCGTCTTCCCGTTCGTCGGCCAGAAGCTCCGCGGGGGTCGCGACGTCCGCGTGATCGCCGTCGAGCCCGCCGCCTGCCCGACCCTCACGCGCGGCGAGTTCGCCTACGACTTCGGGGACACCGGCCATCTGACCCCGCTCGTGAAGATGCACACGCTCGGGTCGACGTTCGTGCCGCCGGGCTTCCACGCCGGCGGGCTGCGCTATCACGGCATGGCACCGCTCGTGAGCCACCTCCACGACCTCGGCCTCATCGAGGCCCGGGCGTACCACCAGACCGCAGTCTTCGACGCGGGTGTTCGCTTCGCCCGGGCGGAGGGGATCCTCCCCGCGCCGGAGGCGAATCACGCGGTGAAGGCGGTGCTCGACGAGGCGCAGCGCTGCAAGGAGGAAGGGCGCTCGGAGACGATCCTCTTCAACCTCTGCGGGCACGGCCACTTCGACATGCAGGCGTACATCGACTACTTCGCCGGCAAGCTCGAGGATCGCGAGTACGACGAGGGTGAGCTCGCGATGGCGCTCGCGGGGCTGCCTGCGGTCGCCGTCTGAGCTCGGCGGGACGCGCTTTCAGCCGTCGCCCGGCAGCCTGAGACCGCGCGGCGAGCTGGCGGAACGCCGGCACCGGATCGTGGTCCGGTTTCGCCGCGACGACGACCGCCCCGTGCTCCGGCCCGGCGAGGGCGCCGACGAGGAGCTCCACGCCCGCGGCGAGCGCGAACGCCTTGTGCGCCTGCGCGCCGCCGAACGGGACGAGCTCCTCCGGGCGGGCCGCCCCGGCGAGAACGTCGCCGTGCGTCACGGCGCCCATCGAGACGTCCGCGACGAACGGGCGCCCGTCCGACGAGGGCACGGCGATCGCAATCGGGTTCGTCCCGGTGAGCGGCTCTGAGCCTGAGGGGTGCGGGAGTCGCCGCGGCGAGGTCGCCGTGACCACGGCGACGAGACCCCCGTCGGCGAGGCGACGAGCCCAGGCGCCCAGGACCCCCGTCGGAAAGCACGCCTCGCACACCACGAGACGGGCCCGCGCGGGAGGATCGGCGAGCAGCCCGTCGCAGACGGCGCGGAGGGTGAGGTACCCGAGCGCCCCGCGACCGTGCCAGCGCTCGTAGGCCTCCGTTCGCTCGACGCGCTCCGGCCGCGCTCGCGGGTCGAGACGGCTGTCCAGAAGCTCCTCGAGCCAGGCGATCCGGGCCAGGCCATGACCGTGCTTCCCGGCCGAGTCGGCCCCGGCGAGGTGCTCGACGACCGCCTCCGCATCCTCGGCGGAGAGGCCCGAAGCACGCAAACGGGCGGTCGCGTCCTGCCGGTTCATAGTTTCGAACCCTAGAGAGGTGTGGTAGTTAAAGCAGTGTCCTCACAGGAATCCTGTGGGGATGCAACTGGATGGCCGCGCCTCCCCCCGGCGCGGGCGTGCAGCGACGGCAGAGGCCCACCGCCGCAGGGCCGCCGTCGAACGGAAGGGAGCCTTCGGGCTCCCTTCCGGTAGATGGGGGAACCCACGGCTCCGTCGACCCTCTCCTCGTCGCTAGAGGAGTGTCAGGGCCTTGCGGATCTGGCCCTGGCGGCGCGACTGGACCGATTCGGCGAGGGCGCGGATCGCGGCCGCCGCTTCGGAATCCGGGGCGGCCTCGAGGACCGGCATCCCTGCGTCGGAGGCCTCGCGGAGGGCCGGGTCGAAGGGGATCCTCGCGAGCACCGGGGCGTCGATCTCCTCCGCGAGGGCGTCGCCGCCGCCCGCGCCGTAGAGCTCCTGGCCCGACCCGACGAGCCACGACATGTTCTCGACGACCCCCGTGACCCGCATGCCGAGCTTCTGTGCCATCACCGCCGCGCGCACGGCGACCAGCTGGGCGGCGGGCTGCGGTGTCGTCACGATGACCGCCTCCGCACGCGGCAGGAGCTGCCCGATCGAGATCGCGACGTCGCCGGTGCCGGGCGGCATGTCGACGAGGAGCGTGTCGAGCTCGCCCCAGTGGACGTCGGAGAGGAACTGCTCGAGCGCCTTGTGCAGCATCGGCCCGCGCCACATGATCGGCCCGTTGTCCTCGGCGAAGAGGCCGATCGACATGATCTTCAGCTCGCCGCGGACGGGTGGGACGATCATCGAGTCGACGACGATCGGGCGCTGGGTGACACCGAGCACGTGCGGGATCGAGTAGCCGTAGACGTCCGCGTCGAGCACTCCGACGCGCTCGCCGCGCTCTGCGAGCGCGACCGCGAGGTTCGCCGTGAGGGTCGACTTGCCGACCCCGCCCTTGCCGGAGGCCACCGCGACGACGCGCGTCGACGGGTCGAGCCTGACCTCGCGCTCCGGGCGCCCGCCCCGCAGCCGGGTCGCGAGTGCCGCCTTCTCCTCGGGGCTCATGACGTCGAAGTGGAGTGCGACGCGCGCCACGTGCGGCACGGCCCCGACGTGCGTCGCCACCTGCTCCTCGAAGCTGGAGCGGAGCGGGCAGCCGGCGACCGTGAGGGCGATCGTGACGTCGACGGCCCCGTCGGCCGACACGACGACGTCGCGCACCATCTCGAGCTCTGTGACGGGACGCTTGAGCTCGGGATCGATCACGTGCTCGAGCGCCTTCAGGATCGAGTCGCGGTCCGGTGACCATCGAAGTCCAGCGTAGCCTCTCGAGGGTGCGCGACCCGCGGACGAAGCTCGCCGAGTTCGCGCTCGGTCTGCCCGGCGCCGAGGAGGACTTTCCCTGGGGCCACCGCGTCGCCAAGGTCCGCGGCAAAATCTTCGTGTTCCTCGGCGGCACCTCGCCCGCGATCACCGTCAAGCTCGTCGAGTCACGTGCGCACGCGCTGTCCGTCGACGGCGCGGAGCCAACGGGCTACGGCCTCGGGAAGGCCGGGTGGGTCACGGTGCCGGTCACCGGCCTCCCGATCGCGACGCTCCGCGACTGGGTCGAGGAGAGCTATCGCATCGTCGCGCCGAAGCGCCTCGTCGGTGAGCTCGACGTGACCCCGGCTACACCCCGGCGAACACGGTCGACCAGTCGTTCCTCACGCTGACGACCGTCCAGTCGTCCGTCCTCGCCTGCTCCAGTGCCTTCTCCGCGCCCTTGACGTAGTCGAACTCCCGCTCGGGATCGTCGTGGAGGACGAGGAGGCGAAGCGCCGGGCGGTCCTTGCCGCCCGTCCAGCGCAGCATCTGGACGTCGCCGTTCGAGTTTCCCGCGGCGAGGATCGGCCGGCGGCCGATCCGGCTCCAGATGCGCACCGGCTTCACCGGGCCGTCGTCGAAGACATCGGGCTTGGCGAGGTAGGCGAGCGCGCCGCCGTGCTCGTCATCGGTGTATTCCAGGCCGTTGGAGCTACCGACCACGCGCTGTGGCGGGACACGGTAGAGCTCCTCGGTGATCGCACGCATGAAGTCACGGCTCCCGCCGGAGGCGATGAAGCACGTGAAGCCGTGTCCCTCGAGAAAACGCAGCAATTCGATCATCGGCACATAGGCGCACTCGCGAAGGAGCCGCCCGAGCGTGGGGTGCGGTGCCTCCGCGAGGAACGCCTCGGCGGCCGATGTGTACTCGTCGACCGTCTGGCCGGCGAACGCCTGCAGGACACCGCCGAGAAGCACCTTGACGTCGCCGTCGTCGCCGGCGTAGTGCTTGTCGATCGCGCCGGCCAGGAAGGCGTAGTCCTTCTCGTGCGCCGCCTTCCACGGCTGCTTCTCCCGGAGCGAGACATTTGCCGCCGCCATCTCCGCCCACCGCTCGAGGATGAAGCCGAGCTCGATCGGCATCGGCTTCTCGCACCAGAGGGTGCCGTCGTTGTCGAACACGGCGACGCGCTCCTCCGGCGGAACCGACTGCGCGGCGCCCTCCGCGAACGCGACGATCGCCTCGCGCGTTGCCGTGTCGTTCCAGGATGCGAGGCCCGCCATCAGTCGTGCGCGCCGCTCGCGGCAGCCTCCATCCGCTCGAGCGCCTGGTCGATCGTGAAGCTCGCCGCCTTCTGCCGCGGCGGGAACGCCCCGAACGTCGCGAGGAAGTCGGCGACGAGCGCCTGCGCAGCCATGATCAGGTAGGCCTTGGACATGTACCAGTCCCAGTAGGTGTTCGAGGTCGCGTCGGCGCGCTCGAACGGGTCTGTGCGCAGGTTGAAGAGCTTCGGGATGCGGAGCGGGACGAACGGCTCCGCCCACACCTCGAGCGTGCCGCGCGTCCGCTGCTCCATGAAGACGAGCTTCCAGTTGTCGAAGCGCAGGGCGACGAGGTCGCCGTCGTCCGAGAAGTAGATGAACCCCTTACGCGGGCTCTCGCTCTCCTCACCCGTGAGGTACGGCAGCAGGTTGTAGCCGTCGATGTGCACCTTGAACGTCTTGCCGGCCGCCTCGTGGCCCTGCTTCAGCTTCTCCACGACGTCCGGGTCGCCCGCGGCCGCAAGGAACGTCGGCAGCCAGTCGTGGAGCTGCACGATCTCGTTCGAGACGGCGCCCGCCGGGATCTTGCCCGGCCAGCGCACGAGCTGCGGCACGCGAAAGGCGCCTTCCCAGTTCGTGTTCTTCTCGCTGCGGAACGGGGTCATGGCGCCGTCCGGCCACGAGTTCATGTGCGGCCCGTTGTCGGTGCCGTACAGGACGATCGTGTCCTCGGCGATCCCGAGCTTGTCGAGCAGGTCGAGCAGCTGACCGACGTTCCTGTCGTGGTCGATCATCGTGTCGTGGTAGGGCGACTGCCACCGCCCGGCCTGGCCGAGGCTCCTCCGCTTCGTGTGCGTGCGGAGGTGCATGTGGGTGAAGTTCACCCAGCAGAAGAACGGCTTCCTCCGGTTGTGCTGGCGCTGGATGTAGTCGCAGGCGGCGTCGGCGAACTCGTCGTCGCAGGTCTCCATCCGCTTGCGGGTCAGCGGTCCCGTGTCCTCGATCCGCTGCTTCCCGACGCGACCCCAGCGCGGGTGCTCCTTGGGGTCGTCCTTGCCCGTCGCCCTGCAGCGGAGCACGCCGCGGGGGCCGAAGCGGTCGTGGAACCCCTCGAACCCGTGCTTCGACGGATAGTCCGGGTCCTCCGGGTCCTCCTCCGCGTTCAGGTGGTAGAGGTTCCCGTAGAACTCGTCGAAGCCGTGCACGGTCGGCAGGAACTCGTTCTTGTCACCGAGGTGGTTCTTGCCGAACTGGGCCGTCGCGTAGCCGTGGTTCTTCAGGAGCTCGGCGATCGTCGGGTCCTCGGCCTGCAACCCGACCGGCGCGCCGGGAAGACCCACCTTGCTCAGCCCGGTGCGGAAGACGCTCTGCCCCGTGATGAACGCCGAGCGGCCCGCCGTGCAGCTCTGCTCGCCGTAGGAGTCCGTGAAGCGCATCCCCTCGTTCGCGATCCGGTCGATGTTCGGCGTGCGGTAGCCCATCAGCCCGTCGCTGTAGCAGCTGAGGTTCGTGATCCCGATGTCGTCCCCCCAGATGACGAGGATGTTCGGCTTGTCGGGCATCAGGCGGTCGCTCCTTCCGAGGCGGGGGCGGGCCCACGGACGATGCAGCGGAAGCCGAGGTGCGACATCGACGTGTCGATCATCTGCGGCTGGCGTGCCGCGGGCCGGTAGCGAAGACAGTAGTTCGGTGCGCAGAGATGCGAGCCGCCCTTGATCACGCGGCGCGGGATGCTCTCGCCGGGCTGACCGGGGTTGTAGCTCTCGTCGGGTGAGGTGACGCGCGGATTGGCCGGGACGCAGCACGGGCTCGCGACCTCGTCCGGGTGGCGCGGGACGTACCAGTCCGACGTCCACTCCCACACGTTCCCGGTGACGTCGTAGAGCCCGTAGCCGTTCGGCGGGAAGCTTCCGACGGGCGACGTGCGCTCGTAGCCGTCCAGCTTCAGGTTCTGCCAGGGGAACTCGCCTTGCCAGCTGTTGGCCATCGCCTTGCCGTCGGGGAAGTGCTCGTCGCCCCACGCGAAGACCGCGCTCTCGAGGCCGCCGCGCGCGGCGAGCTCCCACTCGGCCTCGGTCGGCAGCTCTTTCTGGGCCCACGCCGCGTACGCCTCGGCGTCCTCGTACGCGACGTGCGTGACCGGATGGTTGTCGCGCCCGTTGATCGTCGTGCCTTTCCCGCCTGGGCGCTTCCAGTACGCGCCGGGGAGGTACTCCCACCAGTTCCGGTAGTCGTCGAGGTTCACCGGGCCGGCGGTGCCCCGGAAGACGAGCGAGCCCGGGACGAGCAGGTCGGGATCGGCGTCCGGGTAGGTCTCCGGGTCGAGCGGCCGCTCCGCCACCGTCACGTACTTCGTCTCGCGCACGAAGCGCCGGAACTCGGCGGCGGTGACCGGATGCTCGTCCATCCAGAAGCCGTCCACGGAGACCTGATGGACGGGCCGCTCCTCCGGGATAGAAGTCCTCGGAGCCCATCGCGAACGTGCCGCCGGGGATCCAGTGCATGCCGGGCGCGGGAGCCGGCCCGGGTGCGGCTTCCGCCATGCCCGGGCCGGGGTCGGTGACGACGGGGTGGCTCAATCGCGCGCCAGCGCGGCGGCGAGCTCCCGTTCGACCTCGACGTACGCGTCGTCGGCGACGTCGAAGACGACCTTCACGATCTTCCCTCCCGTGAACTCGAACTTCGGCTTGTACTCGAGCTGACCGCGTCTCCGCCGTCGTACCCGATACAGAAGCCCTCTCCGCAGAGGCTGTAGCGCGAGGCGATCGTGCGGATCTCCGCCTCGCCGACGACGTCGCCGTCGACGTGGACTTCACCGTCCCATACGGCTCGTGGTGATCCCCCAGGCGCTCCTTCGCGAACTCGACGCCCACGATGTGGGTCCCGGCGAGGCGGTCGAGCGTCGGCATCTCGATCCGGCCGCCGTAGGGCGACCAGGCGGCGAGGCCGGTGTCGTCGTAGAGGACGACGAGGACGTTCGGCGCGCCCTCCGGCGCCTTGTCCGGGAGGAACGCGTCCCAGTCCGGTGTGGAGTCGCGGATGTCGAGCTCGATCTTGCCCTTGAACTCGCGGGGCATCGAAACCTCCTGACGGCGAAGCGGGGACTTCCGAATCTAGTGATTCGGACGTTTCGTCGCCAACAGGGCATCGACCGTCGGCTCGACACGGAGGCGCGGAACGAGGCCCCGCCGACGCAGCAACTCGAGGGCAGGCGCGTGCACGCCTCCGAGCCGGAGCTCGACGCCCTGCGCCTCGAGCCGGTCGGCGAGCTCCGCGAGCATGTCGAGGGCCTGGACGTCGAGGTCGGTGCTCGCGGCGAGGTCCAGGACGAGCGCCTCCGGCTTCGGATCGGCGCTCTCGACGAGTGCCAGCAGGCTGGTCTCGACGACGGACGTGTTCCCGTAGAAGAGCGGCCCGTCGACTCGCGCGGCCACGACGCCCGACGGCGCCTGCCAGTCCGTATGACGGTCGACGCGACCCCACGCCCCCGTGGCCGGGTCGCGCGCGAGGGCGCCCGTGGACGGCCGGCTCAGGAGCTGGATCAGCGAGACGAGCGACAGGAGGGCGGCGACGACGAGGCCGGGCAGGATCCCGAGCACGAGCACGCCCACGAGCGCGACGAGCGCGAAGACGATCGCGCTCGTCCGGAGGCGTGCGAACCGCCGAGCTCGTCGACCCGCCAGAAGCCCGAGATCGCGACGATCACGATGGCGCCGAGCGTCGCCTGGGGGAGGTCCTCGAACAGGCCGGTCAGGAACGCCCCCGTGAGGAGGATCAGCCCGGCAGCGACGATCGAGGTCACCTGTGTCTTGCCCCCGGCCTGCTCCGCCGCGAGCGTCTGGCTCGCGCCGCCGGACTGGACGAACCCGCTCGAGAGCCCCGCCAGGCCGTTCGAGGCGCCGAGCGCGACCAGGTCTCTGTTCGGGTCGACGTCGTAGCCCTGTGCCCGCGCAATCCCCCGCGAGACACTCGCCGCCTCGGCGCTCACGATCAGCATCCCGAGCGCCGCGGGCAGGAGATCGACCACGTCGCCCCACGAGATGTCCGGGACGGCAGGGTCGGGGAAGGCCGACGGAAGCTCACCGACCACGTCGACGCCGCGGGCGGAGAGGTCGAGGAGCTTCGAGACCACGATCGCGAGCGCGAGGACGATCAGCATCCCGGGAAGCGTCGGGGCGAAGCGCCGGAACGCGACGAGCGCGGCGACGCTCGCTGCCCCGACGGCGAAAGTCCAGCCGTGGGTGTCCCCGAGGTCGCCGAGCAGGCCCCAGAGCTGCTCGAAGAACTTCCCGCTCGTCCCCTCGACACCGAACAGCTTCGACAGCTGTCCCAGCGCAACCGTGAGCCCGAGCCCGAAGAGAAAAGCCGGTCATCACCGGCTTCGAGACGAGATCCATGACGCCACCGAGACGAAGCAACCCTGCGACGACGAGGACGACGGCCACGACGACAGCGAGGCCCGCGGAAAGCGCGGCGAAGCGCGCGACGCTGCCGTCGGCGAGCGGGGCGACCGCGGCAGCGGAGAGGGCCGAGGTCGCGGTCGTGGCGCTGACGACGAGTGTGCGCGACGTGCCGAGGAGCGCGTAGGCGATGAGCGCGCCGGGGGCGGCCGCGAGCCCGGCCGACGGCGGCAACCCTGCGATCTGCGCATACGCGACCGCCTGCGGCGTGACGACGCCCCAGACGATCAGGCCCGCAACGAGGTCGTGGGAAAGCCAGGCGCGGTCGTAGCCGCGCAGCCGGCCGGCGATCCTCACAGCACCAAGCCTTCGCTCGACCTGCGCACGCCGTGACGTAACCACAACGGCAGTGGCCCGGAGCGGGCGCCCTCAGCGTGTGCTCAGCCGACGACCCCGGCTCGTCGCAGATCGTCGATGGCGGCCGCATCGAGCCCGATCTCGGCGAGGACCTCGTCGGTGTGGGCACCGACCTCCGGAGCGGGCGTGGGTGTCGTCGGCGGCGTGCCGAGGAACCTCGGCGCAACTCCCGGTTGGATGGCGCCGTCGGGGGCGACGCTGTACGTGCCGCGTGTGGCGTTGTGCGGATGAGCCGCAGCCTCGCCGAGCCCAAGAACCGCGGTCACGCACGCGGCCTGGCCCGCGAAGACATCCGCCCAGCCGTCGCGCGGTCGCGTCGCGAAGATCTCGCCGAGCCGTTCGGCCATCGTCGGCCACGCGGCTGCGTCGAACTGGTCGGCGAAGCCGGGGTCATCGCTCAGGTCGAGGACGCGCAGCAGCGCCGCGTAGAACTGGGGCTCGAGCGACCCGACTGCGACGTGCCCGCCGTCCGCGCAGCGATACGTGCGGTAGAAGGGGGCGGCGCCGTCGAGCAGGTTCGACCCGCGGCGGTCGCTCCAGAGCCCCTGCGCGTGGAGGCCGTGCACGACGCCGAGCATGATCGCCGTGCCGTCCGTCATCGCGGCGTCGACGACCTGGCCCTCTCCGGTCTTCCCGACGTGGACGAGCGCCGCCGCGACCCCGAGCGCGAGGAGCATCCCGCCGCCGCCCATGTCGCCGATCAGGTTCAACGGCACAATCGGGTCGCCGTCGGCCGGGCCGATCGCTCCCAGGGCCCCCGCGATGCCGATGTAGTTGAGGTCGTGGCCGGGCTCCTGCGCGAGAGGGCCGTCCTGCCCCCACCCGGTCACCCGGCCGTAGACGAGTCGCGGGTTGCGCGCCAAACAGAGCTCGGGGCCGAGGCCGAGGCGCTCCGTCACACCGGGTCGAAACCCCTCGATCAGCGCATCCGAGGTGTCGACGAGTCGCAGCGCGAGGTCGACCCCGGCTGCGCTCTTGAGGTCGATCGTCACCGAGCGACGGCCGCGATGCAGCACCGGCTGGGAGCTCGCGGCGCCGGCTTCCGAGGGGCGATCGACGCGGATCACCTCCGCGCCGAGATCCCCCAGGATCATCCCGCAGAACGGCCCCGGGCCGATCCCGCCGAGCTCGAGTACGCGGTGCCCGGCCAGCGGCCCCACGCCGTGCGGCTCGTCGGGACCGCTTGACGTCGCGGACACGAAAGGAAAATACTCGCCGGGCCGTCGAATCGATGACCCGATGCGCGCGGAGCGTCTCCCACGACCCCGCCGTCGGCCGAAAGGAGCGCGCGACCCATGGGTGAGGCGATCGGCCAGGCTCTGCCGTTCGCCGTGGGCGTCGCGCTCAGCCCGGTCCCGATCATCGCGGTGATCCTCATGCTCGTCACCCCGCGCGCCCGGGCGAACGGGCCCGCCTCGTGCTCGGCTGGCTGCTCGGGCTCGCGATCGTCGGTGCGATCGTGCTGCTGATCGCCGATCCGGCCGGCGCGAGCGACGACG
Source organism: uncultured Actinomycetes bacterium (assembly GCA_963734045.1). GTDB lineage: Bacteria > Actinomycetota > Thermoleophilia > Gaiellales > Gaiellaceae > Gaiella. The sequence continues at coordinate 35,388 of CAVTFU010000002.1, forward strand.
GCGAGCCGGCGACGTGGGTCGGGATCCTGAAGCTGGTGCTCGGGATCGGGGCGATCCTGATCGGGCTGAAGCAGTGGCGAGGTCGTCCGAGGCCGGGCGAGCCGGAGGAGACGCCCAAGTGGATGTCTGCGATCGACGGCTTCACGGCGCCGAAAGCGCTCGGGATGGGTGCGCTGCTGTCGGGCCTGAATCCGAAGAACCTGCTCCTGGCAGTCGGCGGCGCCGCCGCCATCGCGACGACAGGCATCCCGGGCAGCGAGCAGGCGCTCTCCTACGCCGTCTTCGCCGTCATCGCGACGATCGGGGTGGCGGCGCCCGTCGTCATCTACTTCGCGCTGGGCGACCGCGCGGGGCCGATCCTCGACGACCTCAAGAGCTGGATGGCCCACCACAACGCCGCGATCATGACCGCGATGATGCTCGTGATCGGGGCGAAGCTCGTCGGGGACGGCATCGCCGCTCTGAGCTGACGCCTCGATGAGGCTGCCGGTCTTCTCCTCGCTCGTCCCCTACGAGCGCCCGTGGCTCCGCGGCGACGTCGTCGCCGGGGTGACCGTCTGGGCCGTGCTCGTGCCCGAGGCGCTCGCGTACGCCTCGATCGCAGGCGTCTCGCCGGTCGTCGGGCTCTACGCCGCGCCGGCGGCGCTCGTCCTCTACGCGGCGTTCGGCAGCTCGCGCCACCTGGTCACGGGGCCGATGGCGGCGACCGCTGCGCTGTCCGCGGCCGCGGTGGCCGACCTGTCACCGGCCGGAGCAAACGAGTTCGCCGCGCTGACCGTCACGCTCGCGCTGACGGTCGGCGTCCTGGCCCTCGTCGCCGGCCTGGCGCGGCTCGGCTTCCTCGCGAGCTTCATCTCCGAGCCGGTCCTCAAGGGGTTCATCATCGGGCTCGCGCTCACGATCATCGTCGGTCAGGTCCCGAAGCTTCTCGGCGTCGAGAAAGAGGACGGCGACTTCTTCGAGCAGCTCTGGCACCTGCTCGGGGAGCTCGGCTCGACGAGCGGCCTCACCCTCCTCGTCGGCGCCGTCTCGCTCGCCCTCGTGATCGGCCTGAAGGAGGTCGCTCCGGTCGTCCCCGGGTCACTTGCGGTCGTCCTGCTCGGGATCATGGTCGTCCAGCTCTTCGACCTCGACGCGCACGGCGTCGCGATCGTCGGTGACATCGAGAGCGGGCTCCCGGACCTCGGGCTCCCCGACGTCGGCGTCTCGGACTACCTCCAGATCGCGCCCGCCGCCGTGGGCGTGATGCTGATCGGCTTCGCCGAGGGCCTCGGAGCCGCCAAGACGTACGCGACGAGGAATCACTACGAGATCGACCCGAACCGGGAGCTCATCGGCCTCGGTGCCGCGAACCTCGGCGCGGGGCTCTCGAGCGGCATGGTCGTCAACGGCAGCCTCTCGAAGACGGCGGTCAACGGCGGGGCGGGCGCGAGGACGCAGCTCTCGGGGCTGATCGTCGCAGTGCTGACGGTGGTCACGCTGCTCTTCCTGACCGGGCTCTTCGAGGAGCTCCCGGAGGCGACGCTCGCCGCTGTCGTGATCGCGGCTCTCGTCGAGCTCGTCGACGTCCGGGCGCTCGTGAGCCTGTACCGCTTCCACACCCGGGGCGAGGGGAGCGTGCTGGCACTCGCGGCGCGCCCCGACTTCGTCGCCGCGATCGCGACCCTGATCGGCGTGCTCGTGTTCGACACGCTGCCCGGCCTCTTCATCGGAGTCGTCGTCTCGATCCTCCTGCTCGTCTACCGATCGTCGCGACCGCACGTGGCCGTGCTCGGAAAGGTCCCCGGCTCGAGCGATCAGTGGGGCGACGTCGGGCGCCATCCCGAGAACGAGACCGCGCCCGGGGTCGCGGTGCTCCGGGTGGAGAGCGCCCTCTTCTTCGCAAATGCCGATGTGATCCGGCACGAGATCCGCAACCATGCGGCCCAGGGCGCACGGGCGATCGTCCTCGACGCCGCGAGCGTGCCGGCGATCGACGTCACCGCGGTGACGATGCTCGTCGAGCTCGCGGACGATCTCCGGCGAGAGGGCATCGAGCTCGTCCTCGCCCGCGACATCGCCGCGGTCCGCGATCTCGTCCACCTTCGCGAAGGCGAGGCGAGGCTTCGGAGCTTCCCGACCGTGCAGGCCGCCATCGACGAGCTGACCGCCGATGAGCGCGGTCGTTGACATGACGTCGAACGGAAGGCCGTACTAGGATGTCGCGGCCTGACTCGCTGAGCCGTCGCAGCGGGCCAGGCGTCGACGACACCCACTCGGAGAGGTAGGTCGCCCTTGCCCGTAGCAGCGGATTACCCGTTCCTCGACGTCCTCTGGACGATGCTCATCTTCTTCCTCTGGATCGCCTGGTTCATGATCCTGTTCCGGGTCCTGATCGACATCTTCCGCCGGCACGACATCGGCGGTGCGAGCAAGGTCCTCTGGATCGTCCTAGTGATCCTCGTGCCGTTCCTGGGCGTGTTCGTCTACATCATCACGCAGAGCCACCACATGGCCGAGCGGGACATGAAGCAGGCGCAGGCCGCCCAGACGCAGTTCGACGACTACGTCAAGACCGTCGCGAGCAGCGGCGGCGCGGCCGGCGAGATCGAGAAGGCCAACGCGCTGCTCAGCTCCGGCGCGATCACGCAGGCCGAGTTCGACGAGCTCAAGCGAAAGGCGCTCGCCTCGTAGCTTCACCGGCGGGCGGCGAGGTCGCACCCGCGACCCGCCGCCCGCGGGTCACTCGAAGGCGCTGATCGCGAAGGCCGTTGCGAACCCGAGCGTCGTCACGACCCCGACCCACTTGCCGCCCTTCGCGAAGGCCTCCGGCATCATCGTGTCGGCGAGCATCGTGAGGATCGCCCCGCCGGCGAACGCGAGCACGAACGCGACGACCGACGGCGAGGCGCCGTCGAACAGGCCGTAGCCCGCGACGGCCGCGAGGCCGGACACCGCCACGACGACGCCCCAGAGGGCGAGGACGCGGGAGGCGCGCCAGCCGGACGCCGAGAGGCCGGAGGTCGCCGCGACCGCCTCCGGGAGGTTCGAGAGGAACACGGCCGCGAGCATCGCGACGCTGACCCCGCTTCCCTCGAGCAGCGTGAGGCCGAGGACGACCGACTCGGGAATCCCGTCGAGGACGATCCCCAGCACGAGCGCGAGGGCCGAGCCGCCCCCCTGGACGCCCTCCATGCGCTTTCGGTCAGCGCCGCCCAGCCTGTCGATGAGCGCGTCGCCGAGCGAGAATGCGGCGCACCCGGCGAAGAGGCCGATCGTGACGTCGGAGAGCAGTCCGGACGTCTCGAAGGCCTCCTGGACGAGCTCGAAGGCGACCGCGCTGATCAGCACCCCGGCGCCGAACCCCATCACGAGCCCGAGGACGAGTCGATCGACGCTGACCCGGAGCGCGATCGCTCCACCGATCACGAGCGACGAGCTCGCGAACGCCCCCCACCAGAGCGCTTCGACCACGCTACGCGGCTGTCTCGGGCGCTCCGACCTCCGCGGCGCGGCGCTCGGCCGTCGCGCGGGCCTCGGCGATTCGCACGCGACGAGCCTTCGTGACCTCCTGCAGCACGATCTGGAGGGAAGCGGTGATGGGCACGGCGACGAGCGCGCCCAGCACGCCGAGCAGCGCCCCGAACACCGTGACTCCGAGGATCACGAAGAAGGGCGAGATGTTCACTGCCTTGCCGTAGATCGTCGGCCCGAGCAGGTTGTTCTCGACCTGCTGGTAGAGGAGGACGACGGCGAGCATGATCAGGGCGTCGGTGATGCCTTCCTCGGCCCAGATCGTCGGCACGAGGATGAACCCGGCGATCGTCGCGCCGATGTTCGGAATCAGGTCGAGGAAGCCGGCGATCAGCCCGAGCGCCAGGGCGTAGCTCGATCCCAGGAGCGCGGCAGTGAGGCCCTGCGTCGTACCGGCGATCGCCGCGATCGTGATCGCCCCGATCGCCCAGCGCGAGATGGTCTGTGTAACGCGCTCCCACACGTCGAGCCATCGCTCGGCGTCGTCGGGCATGAGCATCTGGCGCACGGTCTCCCTCAGCCGCGGCATGTCCACGAGCAGGAAGAGCGCGAGGAAGAGCATGGTGAACAACGCGAGGCCGACCGAGAACGCCTCCCCGGCGAACCCGAGAATGGCACTGATCGCGTCCGGGAATCGTCGCCGAGAGGTCGTTCGCTCCCTGCTGGACGTTCTCGGCTGCGCCGGAGTCGCCGATCGAGGACAGCTCGTCCGATTCACGAAGCTGGGCGACGAGGTCGGGCAGGTCGTGCAGGAAGTCGCGAATGGAGCCGACGAGCGGCACGAGGAGGATGAGCGCCAGCACGGCGACGCCGACGGCCGAGCCGAGGACGACGATCGTCGCGGAGAGGCCGCGACCTCGCTTCGTCCAGCGCATGAAGGCGCGCACCGGAATCTCGAAGACGAGGGCGAGGAAGATGCCGATGAAGACGAGGACGAGCGCATCGACGATCGACACGATCGCCGCCGCGAGGAAGACGAGCAGCACGCCGATCAGCAGCGTCCTGACGGTGATCGCCGTCTCGAAGAGCCTCCGGTTCACCGGCATCGAGCGAGCATAGAACGTCCGTCAGCCGGACCGGAGCGTCACGGAGCGCGAGTGAGCGCGGCTGCGAGCGCGGCGCATTCGGCCTCGCCGCGCGCGGCGACAACGCGGGAGCGCTGCCCGAGATCGAGCGGCGCCCGGCCGAAGGGCGGGTCCTCGAAGAGCTCGATCGCCAGCCCCCGCTCGCGGACGAGCAGCTGCGCGGCCGCGATGTCGATCGACCGGGCGGGCTTGAGGCAGCAGACGGCGTCGACGCGGCCGGCGGCGAGATGGCACAGAGAGAGGGCGAGCGAGCCCATCACGCGAACTCGATGTGCAATCGAATCGAGCCCCGGCATCGCCCTGGCGATCGCATCGGTCGTGGTTCCTTCGAGTGAGAGGATCTCGATCGTCTCTTTCGGCCCGGGCGCGTCCAGCGGCACTCCACCGAGGAATGCCCCTTCGCCCCGCTTGGCCATCCATTCCTCTCGCGCGCCGAAGTCGTAGACGAAGCCGAACTCGACGTCATCCATCGACTCGCCGTCGGCGACCGCGAGCGAGAGCGAGAAGAAGGGGATCCCGCGCTTGGCGTTCACGGAACCGTCGATCGGGTCGACGATCACGCGCAACGCGCCACCGGCGCCGAAGGTGCGGATCCCGAGCTCCTCCGAGACGAGCGTGAGGTCGAGACCGAGCGTCTCCAGCCGCGAGACGATCGCTGCCTCCGCCGCAGCATCGATCGCGGTGGTGTCGTCGCCGCCCTCGCCGGCTCGCAGCACCGGCTCGCGCTCGACTCTGGTGGGCAGCTCCCCGAGGACGGCCTCCAGATCGCGGACGCAGGCGCGCGAGAACTCGAGCCAGTCGTACCCGCGGGCGCTCACGGGTCGACGGGGTGGAAGAGGAGCCCCGAGAGGAGCTTGGGGTAGAAGTACGTCGTCTTCGGAGGCAACGGCCGCCCACGCCGGGCCCGCTCGAAGACGTCTGCGATAGCGTGGGGGCCGGAGCAGGAAGGCGCAGTCCGCCTCTCCGCTCGAAACGCGGCGCAGCGCCTCGTCGCGGTCCGGGGTGTACGAGATCCCGTCGTGGCCAAAGCGGTCGACGAGGTCGACGTCGAGCTCCCCCGCATCGCCGCGGACGAGCCGCACGGCATCCCGCGAGACGAGCACCGCGAGCGGGTCGCCGGGGCTACGAGCGAGCGCTTCGAGAGCCTCGCCGATAGCCGGAAAGGCCTCGCCGGGCGGGTCGATGTCCGCTCTGTCGGCGAAGACCCGGTGCGTCGGGAAGACCTCGAGGCCCGGATCGGCGGTCGAGACGAGCACCGCGAGGAGGCGGTCGGCACCGTCCTCCGCCGCGAACGCGACGGCGGTCTCGTAGCGGTGGTGCCCGTCGGCGACGAGGAGCTGGCGGTCGGCGAAGTAGCCGGTCAGCCCGCCGTCGCCCTCGCGTCGCCAGAGCCGCGTCCCTTCGACGTCCAGGTCGGGGTCGCCGGCGGGCCGGGCCAGTGGGGGCTCGCCTTCGTAGAGGAGGAAGATCGGCTCGAGCTGGGCCCGGGTCGCTCGCAGGAGACGCAGTCGACCCTCGATCGCCGCGGCGTGCGTCCGCTCGTGGGGAAGGACCGCGCCGGTCGAATAGGGCTCTGCGCGAAGGGAGGCCACGACTCCGTCGCGGCGGCGAGCGACCCCGTCCGGGCCGACGTAGTCCTGCTCGAGGAACCAGACCGCCGGGGCCTCGTCCCGGACGAGCACGCCGTCGTCGAGCCAGCTCGAGAAGAGCCTGCCCGCGACGTCCGCATCGGGCTCGAGCGTGAGCCGGACGACGTTGCGGGGATCGCGGGCGCGGAGCTCCTCCCGGGCGCCGTCGTCGATCACGTCGTAGGGCGGCGCCGTCACCTCCGCCGTCGCCCGGGCGTACCGGACGGCACGGAACGGGCGGACATCGGCCACGAGGCGAGCCTACAGGACCCCTAGACTCAGCCCGTGGCGACGATCGCCGACCTCGTCGAGGACCGAACCGTCGACGCCGTCTATGCGGTCGCGCGCAAGCGGCGCCTCACAACGCGCAAGGGAAAGCCCTACCTCCTGCTCGAGCTCGTCGATCCGAGCGGCCGGATCGAGGGGCGGATCTGGGACGACGTCGAGCTGCTGGACAGGCGGTTCGAGGAAGGCGACGCCGTGCGGGTGCTCGCGCGCGTCGAACGGTTCGACGGACGCCTCCAGCTCCAGGTACGGGCGGTGGAGCCCTCGGACGCAGATCCGTCCGGGCTGGCACCGGCACTGCGACGCGATGCCGACGAGCTCGAGGGGTTCCTCGAGTTCCTCGCGGCGGAGGTCTCCCACCCCGGTCTGGCCACGCTCGTCACGGCCGTTCTCGGCACCTCCGAGGTCCGTGACGGCATGCGCCTGCTCCCGGCCGCGGGCGCCGACGGTCATCACGGGTACGCCGGCGGCCTGCTCGAGCACACTGTCGGCGTCGCGACCCTCGGCCGAGAGACAGCGCAGCTCCACCAGCGTCTCCGCGCCGACCTTCTTCTCGCCGCGGCGCTCCTCCACGACGTCGGGCGCGTCCGGGAGCTCGAGCGCGGCCCGGCGTTCCGCCCGACGCGCGAGGGGGCGCTGCTCGGGCACGTCCAGCTCGGCGTCCGGCTCGTCGACGAGCACGCCGCGGCACTCGACTCGACGGTACGGGCAGAGCTCCTCCACGCCGTCGCCGCCCATCACGACCGGAGCGCGGCGCGGACCGCGGAGGCGGCCGTCCTCTACCACGCGAACCAGCTCGACGCCCAGGCGGCGACCCGGCCGGTCGGCGACTGAGCCTCGTTGGGCTTCGCGGTCCTGGCGCTCCTGGGCGCGGCGTTCTGGGGCGTCGGCGACTTCCTCGGGGGCCTGACCTCACGGAAGGCCCACGTCCTGACCGTGCTCGTCGCGTCGCAGGCGGTCGGTCTCATGGGCGCCGCGACCTGGATCCTCGCGAGCGGCGGGGATGCGCCGGCGATCGAGGACGTGCTGCCCGCGATGGGAGCCGGCGCTGCGGGAGCGCTTGGCCTGGCCGCGCTCTACCGCGGCATGGCCGTGGGCGCGATGGGCATCGTGGCGCCGATCTCGGCCGCGAGCCCGATCGTCCCCCTCGCAGTGGACATGACGTCGGGGGTCGTCCCGACCGCGCTGCAGTGGTGCGGCATCGCGGTGGTCCTCGGCGGAATCGTGCTCCTCGCGCGCGAGCCGCGGGGTGCGACGGCAACCGGCGTCGCCGCGGGCGTCGCGCTCGCACTCGTCGCCGCCCTCGGGTTCGGCCTCTTCGTCGTCGGCCTCGACGCTTCGTCCGACGGCGGCGTCGCCTGGACGATCCTGGTCGTTCGGACGACCTCGACGGGGCTCGCGCTCACCGCCGCGCTCTGCCTCTCGGTCTCGCTTCGGCCTCCCGCCACGCTCGTTCCGTCGATCGTCGCGATCGGCGCCTTCGACACCCTGGCAAACGTCTTCGTCGCCCTCGCGACGACGCGCGGGCCTGCCGGGGTCGTCGCGGTCCTCAGCGCCATGTACCCGGTCACGACGATCGTGCTCGCGCGTGCCCTGCTCGGCGAACGGCTCGACCGCGCTCGCCGGGTCGGCGGCGCGCTCGCGCTCGGCGGCGCCGCGGTCGTCGCCACCGGCTGAACCGAGAGGTCCGCGCCCGGCCGTCGCCGGCTCAACCCGCGGCGGCGCGCTCCAGCTCGGCGACGTCGATCTTGCCCATCTGGAGAAGCGCCTTCATCACGCGATCCGCCTTCGCGCGGTCGGGGTCGACGATCAGATCCTCGATGCCCACGTGCGTGACCTGCCACGACACGCCGTAGCGGTCCTTCAGCCATCCACACGGCCCCTCCTCGCCACCGTCGGCGGTGAGGCTGCTCCAGTAGCGGTCGATCTCGTCCTGCGACTCGCACCTGATCTCGAGCGAGATCGCCTCGTTGAACCGGAACTCAGGGCCGCCGTTGATCGCGACGAGCCGCTGGCCGTCGAGCACGAGCTCGACCGTCATGACGAGGCCGGTCTCGCGGGGGCCGGCCTCCGTGTAGTGAGAGACCGCGACGATCCGTGAGTCGGCGAACACCGAGGTGTAGAAGGCCGCGGCCTCCTCGGCCTCGGTGTCGAACCAGAGGTTCGGGATGATCCTGGGCATCGATTGCTCCTCTTCGTCGGTGGAACTCTTCGTCGAGAAGACGGGTGCGAAGCCCGGAACTCATCGCCGCGGTGCGTTGTCTCGGCACCGGCTCAGACGTTGAAGCGGACGTTCAGGACGTCGCCGTCCCGGACCACGTACGTCTTGCTCTCGAGCCGCTGTGTCCCGCGCCGGGCCGCCTCGGCGTGCGAGCCCGCCTCGAGCAAGTCGTCGGCCGAGATCACCTCGCAGCGAATGAAGCCGCGGGCGATGTCCGTGTGGATGGTCCCTGCCGCGTCGAGCGCCGTCTGGCCGTCGCGCAGCGTCCATGCCCGCGTTTCCTTGTCGCCGGCGGTGAAGAAGGTGATCAGGCCGAGGGCTTCCGAGAGCCGACGCACCACCTCGTCGAGGGCCGACGGGCCGTCGCGGAACTCGGCGGCCTCCTCGTCGGACAGCTCGGCGAGCTCCGCCTCCAGCTTGCAGTCGATTCCTCCGGGGCCGTTCTCGACGGCAAGCAGCGGCTTCGTCGTCAACGGATCGAGCTCAGCGGGGAGCTCGCCCTGCCAGTCGGCGAGGGCGCGGCCCTCGTCGAGGTGATCGAGGAGACCGGTGAGCGTCTCGTGCTCGGCGCGTTTGGCCGCCTCGCCCGACTTCGCCTCCTTCGCGACGCGCTCGAGGCGGCGCTGGACATGGTCGCGGTCGGCCACGAGCAGCTCCAGCTGGAGCGTCTCGAGGTCGTCCGCCGGCGTCGCGTCGGACGAGAACCCGTCGAGGACGGCGAGGATCGCGTCGACCTGCCGAAGGTTCCCGAGAAGCTGCGGGCCGGTGCCGGGGACGTCGACGACGCGGACCGCGGCCGGCGTCACCTTCTTCGCCTCCACGAGCGCCGCGAGCGGGGCGAGCCGCTCGTCGGCGATCGTCGCCATCCCGACGTTCGGCTTGTCCGTCACGGAGGCGTAGGCGGTGATCTCCGCGCCCGCGCGCGTGAGGGCGTTGAAGAGCGTCGTCTTGCCGCTGTTCGGCAGGCCGACGATTCCCACCTCCAGTGCCATCGGGGCAGTCTAGGGCGGCCCGCCGCTCGGGCCTCAGGACGCGGCGAAGCCCGGCTGGGCGCCCTTCGTGAAGCGCTTCAGGTAGACGACGCGCGGGACGACAACGGTCATCCGCCCGTCGACGGTCTCGAGCTCGACGGTGCCGGCGTCGCCGGAGCTCACCGCGCGCTCGAGCGCGTCGGCGGCTGCCGCCGTCACGATCGAGGCGATGATCTGCCCGCCCTCGAAGGCGAGCTCGATGCGGATCGAATCGTCAGGCAGGGGACACCACCTCGGTCAGGACGCCGTGCACGGCGTCGGGATGGACGAATGCGACCTCGAGCCCGAAGAGCCCGTGGCGAGGAGTCTCGTCGATCAGCTCGACCCCGTCCGCCGCCAGCTCGCGGAGCGCGGACGCCACGTCGGAGACGACGTACGCCACGTGGTGCATCCCGGGGCCGCGCTTGGCGAGGAACTTTCCGACGGGCGTGTCGTTGCCGGTCGGCGCAAGCAGCTCGACACGATCGCGCCCGAGGAGCACCGCGGCGGCCTCGACGCCTTGATCCGCGAGCGCTGCGCGATGCTCGAGCCTCGCGCCCAGGACGGCGACGTACGTGTCGAGGGCTCGATCGAGCTCCTCGACCGCGACGGCGACGTGATGGATCCCGAGAGCCCTCACGCGGGCGATGGTACTCCCGCGCCATCCGGCCGCGGCTCGAGCACGTCGTCGATGAGCCCGTAGGCGACCGCCTCGTCCGGGGTCATGAAGCGGTCGCGGTCGATGTCGTCGAGGACCTGCTCGACGGGCCGACCCGAGTGCCGGGAGAGGATCTCGGCCATCTGGCGTGTCGTCGACTCGATCTCGCGCGCGGCGATCGCGACGTCGGACGGCGCGCCACGGAAGCCGGCGGAGCCCTGGTGGATCATCAGCTTCGCGTGCGGCAGCGCGAGGCGCTTTCCCGGGGCCCCTCCTGCCACGATCATCGCCGCTGCGGACATGCCGATCCCGTAGCAGATGGTCTTCACGTCCGGCCGGACGTGCTGCATCGCGTCGTAGATCGCCATCCCCGCGTACGCGTCTCCTCCCGGCGAGTTGACGTAGAGGTTGACGTCGGTGTCCGGGTCCTCGGCGGCCAGGAAGAGAAGCTGGGCAACGACGAGGTTGGCGATCTCCTCGTCGACGGGGCGCCCCAGGAAGACGATCCGGTCCCGCAGCAGCCGCGAGTAGATGTCGAAGGCGCGCTCGGCGCGTCCGTCCGCTTCGACGACGGTCGGGATCAACGGCACCGCGGCCTCCTTCGCTGTATCGTGCAACCCATCGGTTGCACTAAACTATACGCAACTTGGAGGTTGCGCATGGAGGTCACACGGGAGATCGTCCTGCCGACGACCCGAGAGGACGCCTGGCAGGCCCTGACGGATCCGGAGCGCCTCGAGGAGTGGTTTGCCAACGAGGTGTCGCTCGACCTGCGTGAGGGAGGCGCGGCCGAGTTCAGGTGGGGAGACGGGGACGTCCGCCGCGCGGCCGTCGAGATGGTCCGCGACGAGGAGCTGCTCGTCCTCCGCTGGGAGGACGAGGGAGTGGTCGAGCTGCGGCTGACCGACGCCGTCGGCGGGACGAGCATCCACGTCCGCGAGACCGCGCCCGAGTGGGCCACGGCTCTGGAGATCACGGCGCTCGCGTCGTGGACGCTCGCGTAGACCGCGTCTTCGCCGCCCTGGCCGACCCGAGCCGGCGCTTCGTGCTCGAGCGGCTCGCATCGCACGGCAGCGCGAGCCAGACCGAGCTCGCCGGCGAGCTGCCGGTGACCCGGCAGGCCGTCGCGAAGCATCTCGCGACGCTCCGCGACGCGGGGCTCGTCCGCACCGAGCGGCGCGGTCGCGAGACCCGCTACGAGCTCGAGGCGGCCGCCCTCGGCGACGCGGCCGCGTGGCTCGAGCGCGTCGGCGCGGACTGGGACGAGCGGCTCGCGGCGCTCGCACGCCATGTCGTGCCGCGTGACTCCCGCTGAGGCGCGGCTCGTCGTCGCTCAGCGCCGCACGAGGGCCACGATCGCGAGCGCGCCGCTACCGGTCCCGAGCACGACCGCCGCCAGGCGCGGATGCCCGAGCCAGCGCTCGCGCCAGGAGCCGCGATGCCGAGCACGGCGTCGGGGTCGTCCTTCGCGCCGCCGCCGTCGACGAAGACGAGATCGAACGGCGCATGAGACGGGAGAACCGAGCGCCAGTCGCCTTCGAGCACGTGGACGTCCGCGTCGTGGGCGAAGAGCCCGGCGGCGGCGGAACGGTCACGCCCTCGAGCCGACGACCTCGGCGCTCGTCGTGAAGCGCACGCCGCCGGCGCGCCATTCGGCGAGGCAGGAGGCGACGCGCCTCTCGTCGAGCCCACGGGAGGCGTCCTCGACGAACGCGACGCGGTGCCCGCGGGCCAGCAGGCCCGTCACGGCGGCGTGGTTGCACACGTCGGTCGCGACACCGAACAGGATCACCTCGTCGGGGGCGAGCGCGGCCAGCAGCGGCTCGAGGTTCGGGTTCGAGAACGCGTTGTAGGTCTTCTTCAGCACGATGAGCTCGCGCCGCCCGCGCACGAGGTCAGGCACGAGCCCGGGCGGGTAGGGCGTGAGGGAGAGCGGCAGCGGGTCGCGCTGCAAGGTCTCGGGGATCTTCGCCGCGCCCGCCGTGCCCCGGAGGCAGTGCGGGGGGAAGGTCGTCGCGAAGTCCGCCTCGTCCGCGAGCTCCGGGTCGGTCAGCTCGTGGTCGTCGGCCGTCGCGAGGTGGGTGACGGCGCTCGCCTCCGCCCAGCGGACGAGCTGTTCCATCGCGGGTACGGCGCTCTCGGCGTCGGGCACCGGCAGCTTGCCGTCGGCGTGGACGAAATCGACCTGGGTGTCGACGTCCCACAAGAGCGGCCCGCTCATGCCGCCGCGGCGGCGGTACGGGGTCGACGGACGCGATACTCCCAGCCCTCGCGCCAGTCGAAGGGTGCCGCCACGAGCTGCTCGAGCGGCTGCGCGCCGAGCAGGTGGTCGAGCGCCCAGCGGGTCGCCGTGTGCCCGATCAGCAGGACGCGCCGCCCCGGGTACTCGCGCGCGAGCTCATCGAGGACATTCGCGACGCGCACAGTGACGTCGCGGAAGCTCTCCCCGTCCGGGAACGGGACGTCGACATGGCGCACGCGTTCGAGCATCGACGCGCGCGAGCCGGTGAGCGCGCCGTAGTCGACCTCACGGAGGCGCCAGTCGAGCCGCAAGGGGAACCCGGCAGCGCCAAAGGCGATCCGAGCGGTCTCGACCGCTCGCGGCAAGTCGGAGGCGACGACGAGCTCGATGCCATTCCCTCGCCGGCGCGCGCCGAGCTCGGCCGCGAGCGCCCGGCCGCGGCCCGAGAGCAAGCCGCCGTTCCAGCCCGTTGCGATCCCGCGCTCGTTGTCGGTCGTCAGGGAGTGCGTCTCGAACACGAGGTCGAGGGTCATCGCACGAGCTCGAGGCGGGCGTTCGCCTGGTACCGCCGGCCCACCTTCCCCGAGGGGCGGCCGTCGGTCATCACGATGTCGGCGGTGAAGTCGTTCTCGCCGCGGATGAGCGACGAGCCGACGCCGTAGGCGTCCACGGGCACTCCGAGGCGCTCGAACCGCTCGATCTTCTCGACCGTGAACCCGCCGGACGCGACGATCCGCACGCGTTCGAACCCGTCCTCGTCGAGCGCCGCCCGGACCTTGCGGACGAGCCGCTCGTTGACGCCGCGAGGGTCGAAGTCGCCCATCTCCCCCCAGAGCGTCCGGTCGACCAGCTGGCTCGACGTGTCCAGGCGGACCCCCCAGAGCCGTGGCCCGAGCGCCCGGGCAACCTCGAGCGCGGTCCGAACCGAGTCGTTCTCGAAGTCGACGAGCACGGTGATCCGGAAGTCGTCGGGTGCCCACTCGGCGAACTTCATCGCCGCGAGGACAGTGTTGCCTCCGTACGCCGCGATGAGCGCGTGAGGAACCGTGCCGAGGCCGCGCCCGCCCCACCACGATGCCTGCGCGTCCGAGGTCACGCCGATCTCCGCACCGAGCACGGCCCCGGCCACGAATGCCGCATAGCCGTCGCCCGTCTGGACCCGGTGATGATCGTGCCGGGCGGGCATGAAGATGATCGGTTTCCCGTTCGCGGCCTCCATCACGCGCGCGGTGTTCGTCGCGATGAGCGTGCGGCGGGCGAGCGTGCCGAGCATCACCGTCTCGAGGTGCGCGAACGCCGTGTAGTCGCCCTCGATCGTCATGACGGTCTCCCACGGCTCGATACGGTCGCCGTCGTGCAGCGCGTGGACGACGAGCCCGTCCCAGTCGTCGGAGCAGAGCTTGAGGATCGCGATCGACTCGTCCATCCCGCCGACCATCGCGTGCTTCCGCTGGAAGAGCTGCATGACCACGCGCGGATGCCGCTCGTCGTGGAGCAGCGCGGCGCGCGTGTGGTTGAAGTAGGCGTCGCTGTAGTAGCCGTCGCGCATCTTCTCGACCGGGAGGTCGAAGATGTCCGGCGAAAGACGCTGGCGTGGCTCGCCGGTGACGACGCTCACGAGCCGGCGGCCTCGGCTGCAAGGCACGCCTGGAGCGCCGCCTCCGCGACCTCGAGCTGCGCCGCCGACGGCTCGCTCGTCGAGAGGCGCCGCTGGAGCTCCGTGCCGGGGCGGGCCAGTGCCCGGGCAAGGTGCCGGTCCGGATTGCGGCTCATCCACCCGAAGACCTCGACCGCCGCGCCGAGCGCCCCGACCATGCCGACGAGCCGCGCCGCGTTGCGATGGCGGGCCGGCAGGAGCTCCGTCGCCGCCCCCGCGGCGACCGTCGCGATCGTGAGCGGCCCGATGAGATGCGAGCCGCAGCGCTCGTGCTCCTTCGGCGCCCGCTCGCCCTTCTCGTAGGTGCCGATCGAGACGTGCTCGGCGCCGTGGTACGACGTCAGCTCCTGCCCACGGAGCGCGACGAGGGCGGGCACGAGCGAGGCGAGCAGCACGGTCGCCTCGCGGGGGACGACGTGGAGCGACGAGCGGCGGGCAAGGGTCGCGCTGGTCGTCCCGACCACCAGCGCCACGGCGACCGCGGGACGCTCGAACGGCATCCGCGCCTCCGGGAGCGAGCGCTTCACGACGGGAAGGACGGCAAATGCCTCCGCGAGCCGCAGTGGGCCCCTGACGAACGGGAGCGAGACGCGACTCCCGACACGCGGCTTCACGCCCGAGGCCGCCTTCACCGTGCCGTCGGCGAGCCGCACGGCGGCGCCCCACGACGTCGGGCCGTGGACGAGGACGCCGTTCTGGAGCGCCATGCCGCCGAGGCGGAGCTTCTTCTCCATCGCGCTGAGGGTAGCTCGCGCTCAGGCCCCGGCGACGCGCCGCAGCGCCTTTTGCAGCGCCTCGGCGGCCTCGCGGCTGCCGAACGACCTGTCGTCGACTGCGACGACCGGCATCACCTCTCGCACCGAGGACGACGTGAACGCCTCGTCTGCCGCGAGGAGGCTCTCGAGCGGGTGGACACCGGTCTCGACGGCGTATCCGAGGCCCTCGGCGAGCTCGAGCAGCGCCGCTCGCGTCTCGCCGGCGAGGATCCCGAGCTCCAGCGACGGCGTGACGAGTGTGCGCCCCTCCCGCCACCAGACGTTCGTGACCGGGCCCTCGAGCACCGTCCCGTCGAGGTCGACCAGCACGGCGTCGTCGCCCCCCCGGCGCTTCGCCTCCGCCTCGGCCGCGATGTGGGTCGCGTAGCTGACGGACTTCGTGCCGGGGAGGAGCCACGGCGCCGCGCGGCGCGGATAGGCGAGCGAGACGAGCCGCTGACCACGCGCGCGCGCCGGTTCGATCCACTCGGGTACGGCGGAGACGATCGCGATCGCGCGGGGGCCCTCACCGGGTGCGCCCGGGGTCCAGTAGAGGCGCAGGACGGCGTCCGGCGACCGGGCTGCCGCGACCGCCTGCGCGGCGACCGCGCTCACGTCGTCGTGGTCGGGAGCGGGAAGCCCGAGCCGCTCGGCGGACCCGCGGAGACGGTCGACGTGCTGATGGAGCCGGAACGGCCGCCCGCCGTAGACCCGAAGCGTCTCGAAGGCCGCCCGGCCGCGGGCGAAGCCCTCGTCGTCGCAGGCGACGACCGCCGCGGCGGGATCGACGACGCCGTGCCCGGAGAGCGCCGCCGCGAGCGGGCGCAGGCTCACCGCCGCTCTCCCGCCGTCGCCCGCGAGGGACGGCGGCCGTCGAGCGGGGCGCCGAGCGCCTCGAGCAAGGGCGCGGCCTTCGCGAGCGACTCCGAGACCTCGTCCGCGGGATCGGAGTCCCAGACGATCCCGCCGCCGACCCAGAGGTGCACGAGACCGTCGGCGATCGCGAACGTCCGGATCGTCAGCGCGAGCTCGAGGTCGCCGTTCCCGTGGACCCGGCCGAGGGCGCCCATCGACGCGCCCCGCCCCACGGGCTCGAGGCCGGCGATCAGATCCACGGCCGCGATCTTCGGCGCGCCCGTCACCGAGCCTCCCGGAAACGTCGCCTCGAGCAGCTCCGCAAGCCCGACCTCGGGTCGCAGCTCGCCGACGACCGTCGAGACGAGGTGCTCGACGCCCGCGAGCGGCTCCGCGACCATGAGCTCCGGCCAGTGCACGCTGCCAGGCTCAGAGACCCGCGAGAGATCGTTCCGCTCGAGGTCGACGATCATCACGTGCTCGGCGGCGTCCTTGGCCGAGGCGAGCAGCTCCGCGCGCCGCCCGAGCGGGCGCGTGCCCTTGATCGGGCGTGTCCACACGCGGCTGCCGCGGCGCGCGAGGAAGAGCTCGGGCGAGGCGCACGCGATCGCCCAGCCGTCGGCCTCGAGGAGCCGCCAGCCCGCATCGGCGAACGGGAGGTCGCTCGATCGATTCAGGGGGCCGAGGCGGGCGGCGAGCGCGCCCGGCGAGCCCGTGAACGGCGCGGCGAGGTGCTGGACGAGGTTGACCTGGTACACGTCGCCGCGACCGATCGCGGCCTGCACGTCCCGCACCGCGCGGCGATGCCCCGCCTCGTCCCAGGTCCTGCTCCAGGCGCCGATCTCGCACGAGCCCTCGTTGTCATACCAGACATCATGATCGTCTGGGCGGACGGCGCAGGCAGCGACGGGGAGAGCGCAGGGCTCGGGGGGCTCGCCGTGCGTGTCCTCCGGAGCCTCGCCGAGAGCGCATAGCCGAGGAAGAGGTCGGCGACGAGCTTCTCGCCGCCGGGGGCGAAGAATCCCTGGCCGCGGAGCCAGACTTCGATGCGCTCGAAGGCGCCCTCCGCCGCGTCGAGCACGAGCATCCGCTCAGGCTCCGGGACGCAGGCGCCGAATGCGCTCCACGAGGGCGGCCGTCGACGCGTCCAGGTCGGCGGGCAGATCGGCTCCCCCGAGCACGGGAGCCAGCTGCATCGCGAGCTCCTTGCCGAGCTCGACGCCCCACTGGTCGAACGAGTCGACGCCCCACACGGCTCCCTGGGTGAAGACGACATGCTCGTAGAGCGCGATCAGGGAGCCGAGCGCGAGCGGCGTCAGCCGCTCGAGGAGCAGGAAGGTGCTCGGCCGGTTCCCCGGCATCACCTTGTGGGGGACGAGAGGCTCGGGGACGCCGGCGACACGGAGCTCCTCCGCCGTGCGCCCGAAGGCGAGCGCACGGGCCTGCGCGAGGGCATTTGCGAGGAGGAGGTCGTGGTGGTCGCGGAGGCGCTCGACGGGCGCGGCGAAGGCGATGAGATCGCACGGCACGAGCGCCGTCCCCTGGTGGAGCAGCTGATGGAAGCTGTGCTGGCCGTTCGTCCCGGGCTCGCCCCACACGACCGGAGCGGTGTCGACGTCGACCGGCTCACCGGCGAGCGTCACCGACTTGCCGTTCGACTCCATGACGAGCTGCTGGAGGTAGGCGGGGAAGCGGTCGAGGTACGCGTCGTATGGGAGGACTGCGTGCGTCTCTGCACCGAAGAGGTTGCGGTACCACACGCCGAGCAGGCCCATGACGAGCGGCAGGTTCCGCTCGGGGGGCGTCTCGACGAAGTGTCGGTCGACTGCGTGGAGCCCCGCGAGCAGCTCGGCGAAGCCCGAGGGGCCGATCGCGATCATGGTCGAGAGCCCGATCGCCGAGGCGAGGGAGTAGCGGCCTCCGACCCAGTCCCAGAAGCCGAACGCGTGATCCGGATCGATGCCGAAGTCCGCGACCGCCTCCAGGTTCGTCGAGACGGCGACGACGTGCTTCGCGATCGCCCGCTCGTCCCCGCCGAGACCGTCGAGCAGCCACTGCCGGGCGCTGCGGGCGTTCGTCATGGTCTCGGTCGTCGTGAACGACTTCGAGGAGACGATCACGAGGGTCTCCTCGGCGCGAAGCCCCCACAACGACTCGAGGAGGTCGCTGCCGTCGACGTTGGAGACGAAACGGAACGCGAGCTCGCGGTCGCTGAACGACCTGAGCGCGCGATACGCCATCGCGGGGCCGAGGTCGGAGCCGCCGATGCCGATGTTGACGACGGACCGGATCCGGCGGCCGGTGTGCCCACGCCAGGAACCGCCACGCACCTGCTCGGCGAAGGCGGCCATCGCGTCCAGCACCTCGTGGACGCCGCGGACGACGTCGCGCCCGTCGACGAGCAGCGACCGGTCCCGTGGCATCCGCAGTGCGACATGGAGCGCGGGGCGATCCTCCGTGGGGTTGACGTGCTCGCCGCGGAACATCGCGTCCCGCCGCTCGGCGACCCGGCGGTCGGCGGCGAGTGCCAGCAGGAGCGTCACGGTCTCGTCGGTCACCCGATGCTTCGAGAGGTCGGCGTGGATCCCCGCCGCCTCGAAGGAGAAGCGCTCTGCGCGGTCGGGATCCTCGGTCAGGAGCGTCCGCAGCTGCAGCTCGCGAACGGCGGCGTGGTGTGCGCGGAGCGCCTGCCACGCCTGGGTGTCGCTGAGCGTCTCGGTCAAGGGAGGAGCGGTGAGCGATCGCCGCGGGTCGCTCTCGTAGACTCGGCTGACTGTAGACGTCGGACGTGGGAGGAGCGATGGCGACGGACACGCCGATGCAGCTCGGGATGGTCGGGCTCGGCCGCATGGGGTCGAACCTCGTTCGCCGCCTGCTCGCCGACGGCCATCGGTGCGCGGGAACCGACGTCGATCCGGCCGCCGTGGAGCGTCTGTCGGGCGAGGGCATGGTCGGCGCCGCCTCGACGACGGAGCTCCTCGCCGCGCTCGAGCCGCCTCGCGCCGTCTGGGTGATGGTGCCCGCCGGCCCGATCACGGAGGCGGCCGTGTCGGAGCTCGCGGTGCTGCTCGAGCCCGGCGACACGATCGTCGACGGAGGGAACACGCACTACCACGACGACATCCGCCGGGCCGCGTCGCTCGGCGAGCGCCGCATCCACTACGTCGACGTGGGCACGAGCGGCGGCGTCTTCGGCCTCGAGCGCGGCTTCTGCCTGATGGTCGGCGGCGAGCCGGAGGCCGTCGCGCGGCTCGCGCCGCTCCTCACCTCGCTCGCGCCCGGCGTCGACGCGGCAGCGCGCACGCCGGGGCGTGCCGGCGCCCCGGCACCCGCCGAGCTCGGCTGGCTCCATTGCGGCCCGGCGGGCGCGGGGCACTTCGTGAAGATGGTGCACAACGGGATCGAGTACGGCCTCATGGCGGCGTACGCCGAAGGGCTCGACATCCTCCATCACGCGAACGCCGGCTCGGCGGCCGGCACCCATGACGCGGAGACCGCGCCACTCGGCCAGCCCGAGCACTTTCGCTACGAGCTCGACGTCGGGGCGGTCGCCGAGCTCTGGCGCCGGGGCAGCGTCGTCTCGTCGTGGCTGCTCGACCTGACGGCCGCGGCGCTCCACGCCTCCCCGGGCCTCGAGGAGTTCGAGGGCCGCGTCTCCGACTCCGGCGAGGGGCGCTGGACGTCGATCGCCGCGATCGAGAGCGGCACGCCCGCGCCCGTCCTCACGGCCGCCCTCTTCGGCCGCTTCTCCTCCCGGGGCGAGGCGGACTTCGGGAATCGGGTGCTGTCGGCGATGCGCCAGCAGTTCGGCGGGCACGCCGAAAAGGCCCGGTAGGCGCGCTCAGGCCGGGACGAGGAGCTCCGGGGTCAGCTCCGACGGTCGGCTGGCACCGCACAGCGCGAGGGTCAGCTCGAGCTCCGCGAGGACGCAGCGAAGCACGTGCCGGACGCCGGCCTCACCGCCCAGGCCGAGGCCGTAGACGTACGGCCTACCGAGCAGCACCGCCCTCGCTCCGAGGGCGAGCGGCTTGACGACGTCTGCGCCCGTTCGCACACCGCTGTCGAACAGCACGTCGAACTCGTCGCCGACCGCCGCGACGACGGCCGGGAGCGCGTCGAGCGAGGCGACCCCGCCGTCGACCTGCCGGCCCCCGTGGTTCGACACCACGATCCCGTCCATCCCGGCGTCCACCGCACGCCGGGCGTCGTCGGGGTGCTGGATTCCCTTGAGCGCGATCGGCCCGCTCCAGTGCTCGCGCAGGAAGCCGAGGTCGTCCCAGGTCAGCGCCGGGTTGCCGAACGTCATCGCCCAGTGCGCGATCGCAGCGGCAAGACCGTCGCCCTCGGGTGGCGCGTCCAGCGCGCGGCGGAACACGTCGTCGGCGAGGTAGTTCTGGTTGCCGACGGCACGGAGGAACGGGAGGTACGCACGGTCGAGGTCGCGCGGCCGCCACCCCATCTTGAAGGTGTCGAGCGTGACGACGAGCGCGCCGTACCCGGCCGCCGCGGCGCGGGAGAGGAAGCTCGCGGCGAGCTCGCGATCCTTCGGCCAGTAGAGCTGGTACCAGCGCGGGCCGGTCCCGCTCGCGGCCGCCACGTCCTCCAGGGTCGTCGACGCTGCGGTGCTGACGACCATGGGCAGCCCGATGCCGGCGGCGGCCCGGGCGACGGCGGACTCCCCCTCGGGGTGCACGACGGAGAGCACCCCGACCGGGGCGAGCGCTACTGGAGCGGGAAGCGTCGCCCCCAGCACGGTCGTCGAGAGATCGAGCTCCGAGACGTCCCGGAGCATCCGCGGGACGAGCCGCCACGACTCGAACGCCTCGCGATTCGCGCGGGCCGTCGCCTCGGACCCGGCCGCGCCGGCGACGTACCCGAACGCCGGCGCGGGCATTCGCTCCTCGGCGAGCGCCTCGAGCCGCGTGAGGTCGGTGGGCAGCTCGGGCACCTCGTCGCCGAGCCCCGCCATGTAGATCTCGCTCTGGTAACCGGCGAAGCCGCTCACGACGCCTCCCTCACGCTGGTGGCGGGAGTGTCTCAGACCGGCTCAGGGGCCGTCCGGCCGCCACGGCGTGCGGCGCGGCCACCAGCCGGGCACGGCGGCCCGGTACCCGTCGTAGCGCTCGCCGAAGCGCTGCGCGAGCGTCGGCTCCTCGTACCAGTGGACGAACGCCCAGACCACGAGTCCGAAGACGGCGGCGTACGCGATCAGCACCGGCCGCCAGAGCAGGACCGCCTGCCCCACGATCGTCGCAGCCACCGCGAGGTACATCGGATTGCGGACGTACCGGTAGAGGCCGCCCACGACGAGGCGCTCCGTCGGGGCGACCGGCGCAGGCGTCCCGAGCCCCTCGACCACGAAGCGCCCGAACGCCTCGAGGATGACCGCGACGCCGGCGGCGAGGAGGAGCGTGCCGGCGCCGGTCGCCCAGGCAGACGGAGGGTCGCCCACCTCCCACCCCGTGAGGAGCCACGGGACGAAGCCGGCGACGAGGCCCGGCGCCACGACGAGGAAGGCGAGGCTGCCCAGGGCTGCTCGCGCCCGCAGGCCCCGATCGATCACTCGAGCGTCGTCGCGACGTGCCGGAACAGGTCGACTCCCGCGACGAGGTCGTCGACCGCAATCCGCTCGTCGGCCGAGTGGACGAGCCGCGCGGCGACCTGCGGCTCCATCGCTCTCAACGGGAAGAACCCGTAGGCCGTGGTGTCGAAGGCGCGCCGCACGTAGTGGCTGTCCGTGAAGCCGGCCAGGAGGAGTGGTGCGAGCCGTGCGCCGGGATCGTTCTCTGCGACCCAGCGCTCGAGCGCGCGCCAGAGCGGCGTGTCGAGCGGTGAGCTCGTCCCGCCGACATGCTCGGCGACGATCCACTCGATCTCCCAGTCGCCGGGCACCCCGGCCCGCAGGAGGGACTCGACGTCCTGCGGCGTCTGCCCCGGGAGCAGCCGGCAGTCGACCTCGACGACACAGGTGCCGGGGACGACGTTCCGCTTGCGCGACGCCTCGATCATCGTCGGGGAGAGGGTCGCCGAGAGGAGCGGCGCCACGAGCTCGCCGGCGAGCGGGTGGAGTGCCCGCGCGCGCTCGAGCGCCACCCCGAGGGGCGGCACCTCGCCGAGCACCGTGGCGAGGAACGCCTCCACCTGCGGAAGGAGCGACCGCGGCGGCTCGAGCCGTGCGAGGGCCTCGAGCAGAGGACCTGCCTTCAGGAGCGCGTTGTCGGCGCTCCACGGGTCGGAGGCATGGCCGCTGCGGCCGCGGAGCCTGAGACGGAACGGCGCGGTCGCCTTCTCGCCGACCGAGCACAGGTAGAAGACCTCGCCGCCGAGCTCGCAGCGCTCGCCGCCGCCCTCGTTGAGCGCGAAGTCGGCCCGGACCGCCTCGGGGTGGTGCTCCGCGAGCCAGGACATGCCGAAGTCCAGCCCGACCTCCTCGTCCGCGGTGAGCGCGAGCAGGACGTCGCCGGGGAGCGTGACGTCGTCCCTCGCGAGCGATGCGAACGCGACGGCCGCCGCGGCGACGTGGCCCTTCATGTCGAGCGCGCCGCGGCCCCAGAGCTCGCCCTCGACGAGGTCGCCGGACCACGGATCCCGGCTCCACTCGCCGGGATCGGCGAGCACGGTGTCGGTGTGGGCCATGAGCAGGAGCGATGGCCCGTCGCCGCCTTCGAGCCGGGCGACGAGGTTCGCCCGGTCGGGGCTGCGAGCGACGAGCTCGCCGTGGACGCCGTTCCGGGCGAGGTACTGCTCGAGAAGCGTCGCCGCCCGTGTCTCGTTTCCGGGCGGATTGACGGTGTCGAGCCGCAGGAGCGCCTGGAGGAGCTCCGTCACCTCCTCACGGAGGGTCACACCGATTCGGCCTGCGATCGCGCCGTCAGCTCGTTCCGGACCTCCCAGAGCTCGGGAAAGACGACGGTCTGGACGAGCCTGCCGAGCACCTCCACCGGGGTTCCCTGCGTCCCGACCACTGAGTCGCCGATCACGCGCGCGACGACCCGGTAGTGGCGGACGCGCCACTGCTGGCACCACTCGTCCAGCTCGACGAGCGACTCGGCGAGACGGTAGAGGCCGTCGTGGTCACGACGGTCGACGTACAGCTCGACGAGCGAGAGTCCCGCCTCGCGCCGGCGGGCGTGGAACGCCTGGCCGAGTCGGGGCAGCCCGACCCGCAGCGAGCGCCAGCCGGGAGAGTCGAAGCCGCTGCCGTGGCCGAGCACCTTGCGGATCTCCTGGTACTCCCACGGCGAGAGCTCTTCGAGCATGTCGAGCTGGTCCGTCGCGTAGCGCAGGCTGCGCAAGGGACGACGCAGCAACCGCGCGGCCTCCTCGATCTCTCCCGCCTCGACCTGCCGGGTCGCCTCGTTGACGTCGCTCGACGCGAGCTTCAGCCAGAGCTCCGAGGACTGGTGCACGACCTGGAAGAGCAGCTCGTCGCGATGGACCCACTCGTCGGGCCCCTTCTGGAGCGCGAGCAGCTCCTCGGTATTGAGGTACCGCTCGTAGTCGCTCGGCGCGGCGCCGGGGAGGATCGGCGCGTCGAAGTCCTCGTCCGCCTGGGACATCGGGCTGAGCATACTGGCGCGCATGGGCGATCTCTTCAGCGACGCCGCGGCCGATCGGGCGGCGGCTGCGGCCCCCCTTCCGCAGCGCGTGCGCCCTCGCACGCTCGGCGAGCTCGTCGGGCAGGAGCACGTCCTCGGGCCGGGCACCGCCCTCCGGGCGGCGATCGAGGAGGGCCGCGCGCCGTCCATGATCCTCCACGGGCCGCCGGGCGTCGGCAAGACGACGATCGCGCGGATCGTCGCCGAGGCGGGCGACGCCGCCTTCGAGGAGCTCTCAGCCGTTTCCGCGCGGGTGGACGACGTCCGCAGCGTGATCGCGCGGGCACGTGACCGGCTCGGTGGCAACGGCGTCCGGACGCTCCTCTTCATCGACGAGATCCACCGGTTCGACAAGCGCCAGCAGGACTCGGTGCTCCACGCCGTGGAGGACGGTCTCGTGACGCTGATCGGCGCGACGACGGAGAACCCCTACTTCGAGGTCAACCAGGCGCTTCTCTCGCGATGCACGGTCATCGAGCTCGAGCCGCTCACGGATGCCGAGCTCCGGCAGGTGATCGCGCGCGGCGCCCGCGAGCTCGGCATCGAGCCCTCCCTTGAGGTGGCCGCCGAGATCGCGGGATCCGCCGGCGGTGACGCGCGCACGGCGCTGCAGACGCTCGAGCTCGCCTGGGACACCGCTGCGGCCGCAGGGGCGCCCCTCGACGTCGAGCACGTCAGGGACGCAGCGCGCAAGCGGCCCCTCCGCTACGACAGGGCCGGCGATCGCCACTACGACCTCGCCTCGGCGTTCATCAAGTCGATGCGAGGAGGCGACCCGGACGCGGCCGTCTACTACCTCGCGGCGATGCTCGAGGGCGGCGAGGATCCCCGCTTCCTCGCGCGCCGGATCGTCATCGCCGCGAGCGAGGACGTCGGCAACGCAGATCCGAGAGCCCTGCTCGTCGCCGTCGCGGCCGCACAGGCGGTCGAGCACGTAGGGCTCCCCGAGGCACAGCTCAATCTCAGCCAGGCCGCCCTGTACGTCGCCCGGGCGCCGAAGTCGAACGCGTCTGCGCGAGCGATCTGGGACGCCCGCGCAGACGTGCGGCGCGAGGGCATCGGGGCTCCGCCGGCAATGCTGCGGAGCACCGGGTACCGCGGCGCGGACGCCCGCGGGCACGGCGAGGGCTACGTCTCGCCCCACGACGACCCGGGTGCGCCGCGGGCCGATCACCTTCCGGAAAGCGTGCGCGGGAGGACGTACTATCGACCGTCCGGAAACGGCGAGGAGGCGGCACGTGGCGATCACGACGGGTGACAGAGCGCCGGAGTTCGACCTGGAGGAGGCCTACGACCGGCCGCGGGTCACGCTTGCGGACTACCTCGGGCGCTCGAATGTCCTGCTCGTCTTCCATCCATTCGCGTTCACGGCTGTCTGCGCCGAGGAGGCTCTCGACCTGCAGGAGAACCTCGAGTCCTTCCGGAACGCGAACACCGAGATCGTCTTCGTCTCGTGCGACGCCTCTGCGGCGCGACAGGCCTGGAAGCGTGAGCTCGGCGCGGAGTACACGTTCGCGTCGGACTTCTGGTCGCACGGCGAGACCGCGAAGCGCTACGGGGTGTTCAACCCCGAGACCGGGGCGCCAGTCCGCGGGACGTTCCTCATCGGGCTCGACGGGACGGTGATCTGGTCACTCGTCAAGGATGCCGACACGCGACGCACGGAGATGGTGCCCGACTCGCTCGAGACGCTTCACGACGAGGCGTGAGCAGGGCTCTCCGGGTGACGGCCGCCGCTCGACCGCCGTCACACACCTGGCACGAACG
The DNA here is from genome assembly GCA_963734045.1 of uncultured Actinomycetes bacterium. Taxonomy (GTDB): domain Bacteria; phylum Actinomycetota; class Thermoleophilia; order Gaiellales; family Gaiellaceae; genus Gaiella. The sequence goes on from CAVTFU010000002.1 coordinate 60,662, forward strand.
CGGCACGGTCCAGGCACGACTCGCCGGTTACCGTGACTCCAGGGGGGCTCGCTCCCCCTTGGGGGGGCGCGGACCGGCCCGACGGAGCGGGCGGCCCCCGGGGCGCAGATCGGCGTGAGGCAGCTCCACGTCCACGCGTGGGGCGAGCCGGGCGCCGCCGAGCTCGTCTGCCTCCACGGGGTGACCGCCTGGGGCGGCCACTTCGCCGAGCTCGCACGACGCCTCGGGACCGCGTTCCGCGTCCTCGCCCCCGACCTGCTCGGTCACGGCGCGTCGCCGCGAGAGCCGCCCTGGCGCCTCGACGACCATCTCGAGTACCTCGCCGCGTCGGTTCCCGCCACCGCGCGGCTCTGGCTCGGGCATTCGTTCGGCGGGCGTCTCGCGTTCGAGCGGCTCGCGCGAGAGCCCGTGGACGGGGCTCGGCTCGTGCTGCTCGACCCCGCGATCGTGCTGCCGTCCCACGTTGCCCTGTGGGCCGCGGAGAACGCCCGCGCGGAGCGTCGCTACGAGAGCTTCGAGGAGGCGATCGACCGGCGCTACGAGGAGAGCCAGCTGCGGTCGGCGCCCCGCGGCCTGGTCGAGGACGAGCTCCGTGAGCACCTCGTCGAGAGCGCCGACGGCTGGCGCTACCGGTACGCCCAGGCGGCGGTCGTGGTCGCCTACTCCGAGCTCGCGACGGCTCCGCCGCCCTTCGCCGCCGTGCGGGTCCCGACACTGCTCGTCCTCGGCGCCGACTCGTACCTCCCCTACGACACGCTGCTCGAGCCACATCGGGAGGCGCTCGGAGACCTTCTCGAGGTCGTCACGGTGCCCGGTGGCCACACGGTTCTGTGGGACGCGCTGGACGAGACCGCCGGCGCGGTGGCGTCGTTCCTCGCGAAGGACCGAACCGAAGCACCACTTGGTGCGAACTCGTGACGCCCCGCGGACGCGGGCCACGAACTCGAGCCAGGAGGTCGGATCGATGGAGTCCACTCGTGCAGGGTTTCTCGGAAACGGCGCGCGGGGCGGGCTGGCGCTCGTCGCCGGCGGGTCGCTGCTCGCACTGACGACCGGGCCGGCGCTCGGCCAGTCGTCCGCCGACGCCGACATCGCGAAGCTCGCGGCGACCGCCGAGCTGCTCGCGATCGACTTCTACTCGCGCGCGATCGCGAGCAAGCGCATGCAGGGCGAGGAGCTCAGGTACCTCGTCGAGGCCCGCGCGTCCGAGCGGGCGCACTACGACGCGCTCGCCGGAGTCCTCAAGAGCGCCGCCCCGAAGGGCCTGAAGTTCAAGTTCCCGAGCGGGACGTTCGGCTCGCGGCTCAACATCGCGAAGACGGGCGTCGCGCTCGAGACCGCGTTCGTCGGTGCCTACCTCGGCGCGGTCACGGCGCTGAAGTCGAACGACCTCAAGGGCGTCGCCGCCGCGATCGGCGCGAGCGAGGCGTCACACCTGAGCGTCTTCAGCGACATCGCCTCGGACAAGCCGGTCATCCCGGCCTTCCCGAAGGCGCTGACCGCAGCGCAGGCGACGAAGGCCGTCTCGCCGTTCCTCGCCTGAGCCAGCGCGACGCACCGGGCCGGCGGGCGGGCGGCACCCGCCGGCTCAGACGTCGGCGTGCTCGTCTGCGAGCGAGAGCACCTCGTCGAGGATCGCGACGCCTTCCTCGGCCTCCTCGCGGGTGATCGTCAGCGGGGGGACCACCATGACGACGTTCCAGTGCGTCATGAGGTAGAGGCCGCGCTCGAGCGCCGCCTTCGCGAGCCGCGCGACGGGCGCGGCAGCCTCGCCCGAGGCGTTGAACGGGACGAGCATCTCCTTCGTGTCGCGGTTCTTCACGAGCTCGAGGCCCCAGAAGCACCCGAGCCCGCGGACGTCGCCGATCGACGGATGCCGCGCCGCGAGCCCTCCGAGCGCCTCGCCGAACCACTCGCCCATCTCGGCCGCGTTCTCGACGATGCCCTCGTCCTGGAAGGCCTCGATCGAGGCGACCGCGGATGCGCACGCGAGCGGGTGACCGGCGTAGGTCAGCCCGCCCGGGAAGAAGCGGTCGCGGATCCTGTCGACGAGCTCGCCGCGCGCGATCATCGCGCCGAGCGGGACGTACCCCGAGTTGATGCCCTTGGCGACCGTGAGGATGTCGGGCACGACGTCCCAGTGCTCGCAGGCGAACCACCGGCCGGTGCGGCCGAACCCCGCCATCACCTCGTCGAGGATCAGCAGGATCCCGTGCCGGTCGCAGACGTCGCGGATCGATCGCAGGTATCCGTCCGGCGGCGGGATCACGCCGTTCGTCCCCACGACCGTCTCGAGGATCACCGCCGCCACCGTGTGCGGGCCTTCGTAGGCAAGGATCTCCTCGAAGTGCGGCGCGCCCGTGCAGACGGGACACGGGTCGGGATGACCGGCGGGACAGCGATAGGTATACGGATCGAGCAGGCGCACCACGCCCGGCATCCCGGGCTCGACCGCCCAGCGGCGCGGGTCGCCGGTCAGGGTCACCGCGCCGTTCGTCGCACCGTGGTAGGAGCGGTAGCGGGCGACGATCTTGGTGCGTCCCGTGACGAGGCGCGCGAGCTTGATCGCGTTCTCGTTGGCCTCGGCGCCGCCGTTCGTGAAGAAGGAGACGGAGAGATCGCCCGGCGTGATCTCCGCCAGGAGGCGCCCGAGCCGCGAGCGCGACTCGCTCGCCATCGGCGGGCCGATCGTGCAGAGCTGATCGGCCTGGTCCTTGATCGCCTGGATGATCCTCGGGTGCTGATGGCCGATCGAGACGTTGACGAGCTGCGAGGCGAAGTCGAGGTAGCGCTTGCCGTCGTAGTCCCAGAAGTGCCGCCCCTCCGCCCCCGCGACGGCGATCGGGTCGATCTGGCTCTGCACCGACCAGGAGTAGAGAACGTGCTCCTTCGCGTCGGCGACGATCTGGGCACCGAGGTTCGGGTTCGCCTCGACGATGGCCATCTCCACGCTCCTTCGCTTCGCTCGCTGTCACGATCGTAGCCCGCCGCCGAGCCGTCGAAGGGAGGGGACGCAGTTGCCGCCGCCGGATGGCCGCAGCTTCTGCAAGACCGGTAAGGCGAGGGCGCAATCTGGGCAGTTCCGCCGATTTCGGGCGCAGCGCCTCCGCCTACGTCGATCACGTCAACCGACGAGAGGAGCCGGGATGGAGACGTACGTGATCCTGTGGCGGCCGGGAGACCGCGGACGACCTTTCGCGACGGCGCAGCGCGCTCGACGGCCGAGGGGTGAGCGGATGCCGGACGAGGTCAGCTGGATCCGCTACGTGGCGGCCTAGCCCGACGCCGCGTGAGGACGGTGTGGCATGCGACCTCGTCACGTTGCACCTCTGGGCGTGGTACCCGAACCCGGACGGGGTCTTCGCAGGCCCGAACCCGCTCATGCGCGCGCCCGCTCGATGCTGTGCCGCTCGGGGGTGAGGAGAGCGTCGCAGGCGGCGTCGGGCCGCCCGCGACGCTTCAGGGCGAACGGTCGTCGAGAAGCTCGCGCTCGACGGCTGCGGCAGCCGCCCGCTCCGGCGACCCCTTGGGGAGCCAGGCGAGCAGCTCATCCCGCTCGAGAAGCTCGGGCACGCGGTGATGTCGCACGTGACCGGCTCGCGCCGAGGGCCCCGATTCCGGG
>CAVTFU010000003.1:0-250423 GCA_963734045.1 uncultured Actinomycetes bacterium
AAGGTCGCTCGGCGGGCGATCGGGACGAGGACGTGGATCCCGTCGGCGCCGCTCGTCTTGACGTCAGACTCGAGTTCGAGCCGCTCGAGCTCTTCGCGGATCAGGTCAGCAACGCGGATCGCGAGCCCGAAGCCGTCGTCGGGCGGGTCGAGGTGAAAGACGCCGAAGTCCGGGCGGTACAGGCTTGTCGACGCGCGAGTACCACGCGTTCATGTCGATGCAGTTCATCTGCACCATCCCGAGCAGCGCCTCCGACGAGTTGACGAGCGGAAAGTCGACGAGCCGCGCCCCGCCCTCGCGCGGTTGGGTGCGGAAGGTGCGCGTCGGATCCAGGAAGGCATCCCCTTCGGCGCCTGCTTCTGGAAGTACACTTCTACCGCCAACTCCGTACGGCGAGCGCTTCATCGTGAACGGCCGATTGCGAAGGTGCGGGACGAGCACGGGCGCGACGGCGCGGTAGATCGAACAGGTCCTGCTTCGTGATCCCCTCGTCGGGGAACAGGACGCGCTCCGGGCTCTGGAGGCGGACCAACCGCGGCGCCACGCAGCGGGTTGTACCTGACCGGTGGTCGATCACCGACCTTCTTGCGGGTGTCCGCGATCCGATCTTCGAAGGAGAGCATCGACGTGCCGACGCCGTTCGTCCGCCACCCCCGGACGTTCGCGTTGGCGACGAGCCGGCGTGAGCGGTCGACTAGCATCGTCCGGCCACAACGATCATCGAGGAGGTCGGGGGCTTTACATGAAGGTTCGAGACATCGAGGCCATCGTGGTGCAGCGCCCTTCCATGCAGTTGGACGCGGCGGATGCGATGCAGGACGCCCTCATCGTCCGCATCGAGACGGACGAGGGCATCGTGGGCTACGGCGAGGGAAACCACACCCCACGCGCGATGAAGGCGATCATCGACTCGCAGGGATCGCACAGCTGGAGCCGAGGGATCGAGGACCTCCTCGTCGGCCAGGATGCATTGCATCCGGAGCGCATGTGGGACCGCCTACTACCGCGGGACGGCGATGTCGGGCCGCCGCGGAATGATGGTCGCGGTCCTCGCCGCGATCGATGTTGCCCTCTGGGACATCAAAGGTAAGGCGGAGAGCAAGCCCGTCTACGAGCTGCTCGGCGGAGCGAGCGGCGCGCCCGTCGTTCCGTACAGCAGCCTCTACTCCGGCCCGCTCGATCTCGCCGGAACTCTCGCCTGGAACGAGGAGGCGGTGACGAAATCGCGCGAGCTGGGCTTCACGGCCGTGAAGATGGAGCCACTCGACGACTGCACGCCCACCAACAGCGACATCGTGGAGGTCGTTCGCACCGGTCGTGACGCGATCGGCCCAAACGGGACGGTGCTCGTCGACGTCGGACACCGCTGGAAAAGCGCGAAGGAAGCACTCAGGTGGTTGCGGGAGCTCGAGCAGTTCGATCCCGGCTTCATCGAAACGCCGCTCTGGCTCGACGATGTAGCGGGATATCGCGTGGTGTCCGAGCGGTCTCCGATCCGGACAGCCGTCGGAGAGCTGTTCGTGACGAGGAACGAGTTCGTCGAGATGATGGATCTCGGCGGCGTCGACATCGTGCAGCCGTGCGTCGCCCGCGTCGGGTTCACGGAAGCGCGACGAGTGGCCGAGGACGCCTCGAGCCGCGGCCGCGAGGTGGTGCCGTACGGCTGGGTCGCCACGACGCTGGCGCTCGTTGCCGACATCCATCTGGCCGCCACGCTCCACAACTGCCCGTGGACCGAGTACTGCCACCCCGAGATCTATCCGCATCAGGAGCTCCGACGAAACCTCTTCGGGCCCGAGCCGCGCATGATCGACGGTGTCTTCGAGCTGCCGACAGGCCCGGGCCTCGGGGTGGAGATCGACGAAGCCGCGCTCGAGCACTACGCGGTGGCCTGATCGCGCATGGGCGAGGTGATCACCACGACGGTGGTCGGGAGCTATCCGCAGCCCGAGTGGCTCATCGACCGCGATCGACTACGAGACCGTCTCCCGCCTCGAGTGCGCGCCCAGGAGCTGTGGCGGATCGACCGGGCGTTCCTGCGTGAGGCGCAAGACGATGCAACCCGCATCGCAATTCAGGAGATGGAACGGGCGGGCATCGACGTCATCACGGACGGTGAGATCCGGCGCGAGAGCTACTCGAATCACTTCGCCACTTCCCTCGAAGGGATCGACATCGATCGGCCCGGCACGATGATCGAGCGGACGGGTCTCCCGAACGTGGCACCGAGGATCGTCGGCCCGATACGGCGCTCACGTCCGGCTGAGGTCGAGGACGCGATCTTCCTGCGCGCCAACACCGATCGGCCGATCAGGATGACCATCCCGGGGCCGTTCACCATGACGCAGCAGTGCCAGAACGAGTACTACGACGATGATCGAGAGCTCGCGCTGGCGTTCGCGGTCGCCGCCGGCGAGGAGATCGCCGATCTGTTCGCCAACGGCGTCGACATCGTCCAGGTCGACGAGCCGTATCTGCAGGCGAGGCCCGAGAACGCCCGCGAATATGCCGTCGACGCGATCAACCGCGCACTCTCCTACGCAACGGGCAAGACAGCCCTCCACAGCTGCTTCGGATACGCGCAGTTCGCCGCCGAGAAGCCTGCCGCGGCGGATGGGTATCCGTTCCTCGCGCAACTGAACGACGTCGAGGTCGATCAGGTGGTCCTCGAGGCGGCGCAGCCGGGGCTGGATCCCGCGCACCTCGCCGGGCTGCGCCACGAGGTCGTGCTCGGCGTGATCGACCTCGCAAACCCTGCGGTCGAGACCGCGGCGGAGGTTGCCGATCGAATCCGGGCCGCGCTCGAGCACTTCCCCCCCGAGCGCCTGTCCGTTGCGCCGGACTGCGGGATGAAGTACCTGCCCCGGGACGTGGCCTTCGCCAAGCTCGTTGCGCTGGCGGAGGGAGCGGAAATAGTTCGTGCGGAGCTCTAGCGCCGCGGAGCTCGTCGACGCGTGCGCGCTGAGTCGTCGCGGGACATGAGCGCCACACTGGAACTGCTCGACGTCTACCGGTCGACCTACGCGATCCGGCGTTTCGAGGAGCGCGCCGGCGAGCTCCGTCACAGCGGCGAGATCACCTGCTCCGTCCACCTGTGCATCGGCCAGGAGCAGGTCGCGGTTGCAGCGCGAGCCGCACTCAGACGCACAGACGTCGTCGTCGCCACGTACCGCGGGCACCACTGGGCGATCGCGTGGGGCGTCCCCATCGACGCGTTGTTCGCGGAGTTCCTGGGCCGCGCGGACGGCATCAACGGCGGTCGTGCCGGTGCGGGATTGTTCATGTCACCGCGGCACGGCTTCCTCGGCGAGACAGGCATCGTCGGCGCCGGTCCTCCGATCGCGGTCGGCGCGGCGCTCGCGGCGCGCTACGACGGGTCGGAACGAGCTCGCCCTCGTTGCCTTCGGGGACGGCGCAATGAACCAGGGCGCGGTGCACGAAGCGATGAACCTCGCCTCCGTGCTCGACCTCGGCGTCATCTTCCTCTGCGAGAACAACGGCTACGCCGAGTACACACCGACCGAGGCCATGTTCCGGATCGACGCCCTCGCGGACCGCGCCCGCGCGTACGGCTTCAGCGGCGAAACCGTCGACGGATCCGACGTCCATGCCCTCCACGACGTCGTCTCCGCTGCCGCGGACCGCGCGCGGCGCGGCAACGGCCCGACGCTCATCGACGCGCGCGTCCTACGCCTGGAGGGACACCACACGCACGACCCCGAGCACTATCGCCCGAGGGGCGAGAAGGCGAGGTGGCATGAGACCGATCCGCTGGCCAGGCTTCGATCCCGACTCGTCGAGGACGGCCACAGCGCCGATGCCGTCGACGCCGTCGAGCGCGAAGTAGATCGTGCGAACGAGCGCGCGCTCGAGAGCGCGCGCGCATCGCCGTTGCCCGACCCTCGCTCGGTCACCCAACACCTCCATGGCTGAGCTGCCCTACTGGAGGGCGGCCAACGAGGCGCTGCGCCGTTCCCTCCACGATTTCCCGGAGGCGATCCTCTTCGGCGAAGACGTGGCGATCCCGGGAGGGGTATTCGGCGTCACACGTGGCTTGCGGGACGAGTTCGGCGAGCGTGTCTTCGACACCCCCATCTCGGAGTCGGCCATCCTCGGGGCGGCAGTCGGCGCTGCGATGGTCGGACGCCGACCCATCGTCGAGATCATGTGGGCCGACTTCCTCTTCGTCGGCATCGACCAGCTGATCAACCACGCGGCCCATGTCCGGTACCTCTCCCGGGGTGAGGCAACAGCACCGTTGACCGTCCGCACCCAGCAGGGGGCAGTCGCCTCGTCGAGCATCCAGCACTCGCGCTGTATCGAGGCCATCCTCGCTCACATCCCCGGTCTGAAGGTCGCACTCCCGTCATCCCCCGCCGACGCGTACGCCGTTCTCCGGTCTGCGGTGGCCGACGACGATCCTGTCGTGGTGATCGAGCACCGTGGCCTGTACACGACCACAGGAGCCGTCGAGCTCGATCAGGCCGTCGAGCCGGTCGGAACGGCCATGGTGTGCCGCACCGGGACGGACGTGACGATCGTCGCTCTCTCGCGCATGGTCGGAACGAGCCTCGAAGCGGCCGATCTCCTCGACGCAGAAGGCATCAGCTGCGAGGTGATCGACCCGCGCTGGATTGCGCCCTTCGACGGCGATACGGTCATGCGCTCGCTCGAACGGACGGGCCGACTCGTGATCGTCCACGAGGCCGTTCGAACCTCCGGGTTCGGCGCCGAGATCGCCGCCCGTGCAGCCGGCGAGTGGTTCTGGCTGCTCGACGCCCCGGTGGTCAGGGTCGCCGCGCTCGATGTGCCCAAGCCGTCCGCGCCGGTGCTCGAGGCCGCCGTGATCCCCGGCGTCGACGACGTGGTCACTGCAGTGCGGTCGCTCGTCCACGGGGACGGGATCGCGCGGTAGCAGCACGGCTGTCTGATTCAGATACACCTTCTTGACACAAGACAGCCATGACTCTGAATAGTCGTCCGGTCACGCCGGACGAAAGGTGGGGCGCCACAGTGCGAGACCTGTCCGAGTTGAGAACGATCGCAACCGGGCTCGACCATCCGGAATCGGTCACGGTCGGGCCCGACGGCACCCTTTTCGCCGGGGGCGAGGCAGGGCAGATCTACCGGCTTCCCGCGAATGGGGGCGACGCCGAGGAGATCGCCCGGACGGGCGGCTTCGTGCTCGGCCTCTGCTGCGATGCCGAGGGGACGCTCTACGCCTGCGACTGCGGCACGGCGACGATCGTTCGCATCGACACGCGCGGCGGGGTGTCGACCTACTGCGACTCGGCGGACGGCGCACCGCTCGTGTGCCCGAACTTCAACCTCTTCGAGGCGGACGGCACGATGTGGGTGTCGGACTCCGGCTCCGAGTACCCCGCGCCGAGCGACGGCCGTCTCCTGCGCATCCCCGCGGGAGGCGGCGACGCGGAAGTGGTCGATCTACCGCCGCTGAACTTCCCGAACGGGCTCGCTCTCGCAGCGGACGGCGCGCTTCTCATCGTCGAGACGTTCCACCAGCCTGGGATCGTCGCTTTTCGCGACGGATCCCTCGAACGCCTCCTCGAGCTCCCCGGGATGGTCCCGGACGGCGTCGTCGTCGCGGAGTCGGGCGCGCTGTACATCAGCTGCTACCAGCCGAACGCGATCCTGCGCGTCGCACCAGGCTCGGCAACAGCGGAGACCGTGCTCGACGACTGGAGGGGAACAGAGCTGTTGACGCCGACGAACGTCGTGTTCTTCGGAGAAGATCGCAGATCGTTGGCGATCGCCGGCCTCGCAGGATGGTCGATCAGGGCGATCGAGCTTCCCGAGGCCGGCCGGCCGCTCCTGTATCCCCAGATCTGACCGCGGGGCGACCGGTGCGGGCCTCGCCTAGACGGCCACCGGGTCGCCGCCGGCCTCGGACTCGGTGTTCCACGGCTCGAGGCCGTCGAGCGCGAGTACGCGGTGGACGAGCTGGATTGCGATCGAGCCTTCGCCGACCGCGGCGCCGACGCGCTTCACCGAGCCGTGCCGGACGTCCCCGACCGCGAGAACCTTCGGCATGCTCGTCTCGAGACGGAACGGGGGGCGCGCCAGCCGCCGGACGTCACCCGGGAGGTCGGCGCCGGTCAGGAGGAACCCGCGCTCGTCGCGGCTGATCTGCCCCGGGAGCCAGCCCGTCAGCGGGTCTGCGCCGATCATGAGAAAGAGCCCGTCGGCGGGGACTGTCTCCTCTTCCTGCGTCGCACGGCTGCGGAGCACGAGGTGATCGAGCCAGCCGCGGTCGCCTCCGCCGCCGACGATCTCGGTCTCGAGCCGAACCTCGAGGTTCGGCGTCACGCCGATCTGGCGGACGAGGTAGTGGGACATGCGTGCCGCGAGCGACGGCGCCCGGACGACGAGCGTGACGCGGCGCGCGGAGTGCGCGAGATGGAGCGCCGCCTGCCCGGCGGAGTTCGAGCCGCCGAGAACATAGACGTCGCGACCTGCCATCGCGGGCGCCTCGGTCGACGTGCCGCCGTAGAAGACGCCTGCCCCGTTGAGGTCCTCGAGCGAGGGGACATCGAGGCGGCGATAGCTCGCGCCGGTTGCGAGGATCACCACGCGCGCCCTCACCTGACCACCTTCCGAGAGACGGACGACGAGCCCGTCGCCGTCCGCACCGAGCTCCGTGACGGCCTGCATGAACGCGAAGCGCGCGCCCAGGATCCACGCCTGCTCGTGCGCCTGCTGCGCGAGCCGGCTGCCGCTGATGCCGCGCGGGAAGCCGAGGAAGTTGCGGATCAGGGCGCTCGAGCTCGCCTGGCCGCCGATCCCGCCCTTGTCGACCACCATCGTCCGGAGGCCCTCGGAGGCGGCGTAGACGGCGGCCGAGAGCCCGGCGGGCCCTGCGCCGACGATCAGCACGTCGAACCGCTCCTCGTCACCGGCGGGGGGTGACCCGCTGGCCCGGGCCAGCTCGAGATCGGAGGGATCGGTGAGCGCCGTGCCGTCGGGCATGACGACCACCGGCAGGGGCCGGTTCGGCGTCACGTCCGCGAGGACTGCGGCTCCCTCGGGCGAGTCGGCGAGCGAGAAGCGGTGGGGAAACGCGCAGCGCTCGAGCACCGAGCGGAGCTCGTACGCCCTGCCCGACCACGAGTCGCCGACGACCCGGACGGCGTGCGGCGCGACGCGCTGGCCCTCCGCCCACTCGAGCAGGAAGGTCGAGATCGCCTGGTGGAAGGCCTCGTCCGGTGGAGCGAGCGGGCGGACGACGTAGTGATCGATGTGACCGTGGACGATCGCCTCGGAGATCGCATCGCCGGTAGCCGACTCGCCCCATTCCCCCCAGCCGACCAGGAGCGCCCGCTTTGCGTGCGGATGTACGTTCCGCGCATCGGCGAGGAGTGCCGTGCCCGTCCCCCCGGCCAGGACTGCCGCCGCGAGCACGAGCGCAACCGGCGCGCCGTCGTGCGCGAGGGCCTCGAGCCGGGTGCGTGCCTGCGACGCGGAGGCCAGGCACACGACGTCGTAGTCGCGCGCGTAGCGCTCGACCAGCTCGCGCTCGACCTCGCGCAGGCCCGCTGCGTCCCCGTCGCAGGCGAACAGCACGGGCCGGTGCATGACAGCAGATGCTAGTCGGGCCGCGGGCGGGCCTACGCACGCCGGCGGAGAGCAGGCTTGCATCGTCTCCAGCGATGTGGAGAAGATCGCCCGTCCGGATGCATCTACCGAGGGGGGGTCGAAGTGAGCTGGTACGAGTTCCTGCTGTCGTCCATGTCACGGCAGCCTGGGTGGTCTTTGCCCTTGTCGCCTTCGCGGCGTCGTTCGCAACGGGCCTCCTGGTCATCGGGCCGATGGCGAAACGGATTCCCGCCGTAGGCCCCACCACGCCGGCAGGGCAATCTCTGATCCAGCGCCTCTTCACCGTCCTGCGGATCGATCTCGTCTTCATGTACGCGATCGTGTTCGCGATGGTGGTGAACCGACCCTCGACGACGGCTGGACGATCGCGATCGCTGCTGCCCTGCTCGTCGGGCTGACCGTGGTCTTCCTGGCGCCGTTGCGCTCGACCGGCGCCGCGCCGAGAGCGGCGGTCGACTGACTAGACTCGCGCCGTGCCCGAGGCGAGGCTCGACGACACCGGCGGAGGCCGCGTCCCGACGAGCGACGGCTGGTTCGTCCTCAACGTGGGCGACGCCGAGTGGTGGACGTCCGCAACGTTCGGCGCTGCGTGCGTGTTCGAGAGCCGGGAGTTCTTCTTTCCGAAGTTCGGCTTCAACCTCAGCGTCCTCGCGCCGGACGAGCCGAACTGCCTGTACCACTCCGAGTCGCAGCAGGAGGCGTTCCTCGTGCTCGCCGGCGAGTGCACGCTGCTCGTCGACGGTGAGGAGCGGTCGCTTCGCGCGTGGGACTTCTTCCACTGCCCGGCCGGGACCGAGCACGTCTTCGTGGGTGCCGGGAGCGAGCCCTGCGTGATCCTGATGGCCGGCGCGCGGTCGGAGGACGAGCAGCTGCACTACCCCGCGTCGGAGCTCGCCACGGCCCACGGCGCGGGAGCGTCGGAGGACACGCGTGACCCGAAGCAGGCGTACGCGCCGTTCGAGCGTCCCGAGCGTCGGCGGCCCGCGTACTGGGACCGCCTTCCCTGGGCGTAGCCGACGCGGTCAGCTTCCCCGGAACCGCACGTGCATGTGGTTCTCGTGGTTCGGGTACGGGACGACGACGCCGCTCTGCCCTCGCAGGCCGGTCGAGTAGCCGACGAAGACGATCTTCGCCCCGGCGGCCACGAACCGGTCGAGCAGGTCCTGCGCGAGGTCGCGGTCGACCTGGCTCGTAGTGACGGGGGCGCTCAGCCGCCGGTCGCGCCGCGGGTAGTAGACGTCGACGTCGAGCCCGTTCTGATGCGAGACGTGCTCGTCCATCCTGCCGCCGTCGCGGAAGCTGATGTCGCCCACGACGGCGCGCTGGACGCCCGGATGCGCGGCACGGTACTCGGAGAGCACGGAGAGGATCGTCCGGATCGTGCGCTCGTTGCCGTAGAGGCGGTGCGGCAGGTTCGGGACGCTGTCGGTAGCCGGGTTCCACGTGACCCAGTCGACCCCCTCGACGGGCAGCTGCGTTCCGTCCACGAGGCTGCCGGCGTACTGGAGACCGAGCGACGCGGCCCGGCGCCACTCCACCTTCGCGAACTCGACCTCCGCCCGACGGGCCTGCGCCTCGGGCTTCCGAGACGCGGGGCGTCCCGTGAACCACGTCCCGGGGGCGAACGGGGGGGCACCGCGCCTGAACGTCAGGCTCGGGGGGTCCTCCTCCAGCGGGCCTGCCTCCTGCCCGGCGTCCTCCCGGACCGCCGCGACGGAGAGCATCGTGGCCGACCCGAGGACGAGCGCGACGGCAGGCACGGTGCGCGTGGCGAGCCGCCGCCGCCGCGCCGCGTGCTTCGCGAGTCGCCGCTCCCGGGAGGCCTCGAGGCCCGTCCCGAACCGCGGGAGACCCGACTCCAGCCCGCCCGGGGCAAAGGCCGGCACGGTCAGCGCGAGCCCCGCTGTCGGCCCCCGTGGCTGCTCGCGGAACCAGAGCACGTCCGCGTCGAGCCAGACCTCGTCCACTCGCCAGCCCATGAAAGACGTCGTTCGCTCGGAGGCCGTCCTCTCCTCCGGCCTCCCGACTCCCCGTCGAGCTCCGACCGCCTTGCTCGTCGCCCCGCCGGGCCTCACAGCGCCTCCAGCACCCGGCCCGCGGCCGCCGCCACGAGCGCCTCTGCTCCGGGTCCGAACGGCGAGATGTCGATCTCGTAGCCGCCGCGCGCCCGCTCGGCGTCCGTCGGCAGGTAGTTGCGGTAGCCGTTCCAGTATCCGGACACGAGCGTCGTCGCGAAGGGCGAGGAATCACGGATCGCCATGCCGATCTCGCAGAAGAGCTCGACCGGGGTGCCGACGAGGGCGACCGCGCCGAGCCGCACCCCGTGCACGAGGGCCCCGTACGAGTCGAGGCCCTGGAGCGCGTCGCCGCGCTCGGCCCGCATCCGGGCGAACTTCGTCCTCACCGTGAGCTCTCGCACCTCCTCGTCCGGCGCGCCCGCCTCCCGTGCCGCGTACGCCTCGTCCTCGCATCGCTCCGCGTCGGCGCGCCAGGCCTTCGGGTCGCCGAGATCGTCGCGCAGCGGCAGCGGCACCGTCTCGTGGGCCACGCGGACCGCGCCGTCGGGCTCCGCGTCCGGCGCGTACTCGAACGAGGCGATCCAGGCCGACGCTTCCCCCTCCCGCACCCGTTGGCGGTGTGCGCGCCAACCGGCGCGAAACGCGGTGCCGGCGGCCTCGTGGCCGATCATGGCGCCGAGCCTGCGGTAGGCCGGCAGCTCGGCCACAAAGAGCTCGCTCGGCCCGATGTCGCCGCACGCCCCCTGGACGAACAGGCAGTGCCCGCCGACGGCGGCCTCGACGACGCGCTTCACGATGCCGGGGTACTCGGGGGTGACGAACGTGTTGTCCGGGCCGAGGATGATCGGATGGCAGGCGTAGTGGACGATCGTTGCGACCGGCCGGTCGTCGGCGCCGTCGAGGCGGACGACCGTGAGCGTCGTGTCCGAGACGCCGTCTGGATCGAGCCCGACGGCAGCACGGCCGTCCGGCATCGTCATTCGCCGGTTGACCGCGAGCGGCGAGTGCCCCGTCGCCGTCCCGACGCGAACCGGGCGCAGCGACGAGGCCGCCTCGGCGGCCGCGAGCCCGATCGCCTCGAAGACCGACTCGACATAGGGAGCGACGAGGTCGCGGTTCCGCCGGATCCAGGCACCGCCCAGCTCGAGCGTGACGGGAACGGAGTGGTTGTGCGTCGTGCCGACGGCGACGTTCTCCAGCGGAAGGCCGGCAGCCTGGGCAACGATCGACCGCGCCCGCGCCGCCTGTGCGTCATCGAGGATGCAGAGGTCGAGGTCGACGATCGCCGCGCGGCAATCGCCCGCACCGACGCCTTCGGCCACGAGCACGGTCGCCCAGAGCTCGAGGTCGTTCCCCTCCGAGATCTCGTGGAGCTGGTTGCCCCAACCACCCGCCGGGATCCCCACGGGAGGCGTGATCTCGACACGCCCGACGCCGGCGCGCATGCTGCTCAACGCGGTGGTGGGCCGCAGCTCGGCCTGGCGACGAACTCGGTGGGAAGGACGACGTCGGAAGGGGGCGCACCGGCCCGCAACCGCGCGAGGAGGAGCTCTGCCGCCGTCCGGCCCATCGCGTGGTTGTCTCTCCGGACGACGGCGACCGGCGGCTGGTAGAGGTCGGTGATCGCCACGTCGTCGCAGCCGACGAACGACAGGTCCTTGCCGAGCGCGACCCCACGCTCGGAGACGACGCGAAGCGCTCCGAGCATCAGCTGGTTCCCGCCTGCGATGACAGCGGTCGGCGGCTCCGGCAGATCGAGCAGCCGGCGCATCGCGGCCGTCCCGTGCTCGACCGAGAACAGACCCTCATCGGCCGTATACGTCGCAGGGAGTCCCCGCTCGGCGAAGGCCTCCTCGAGACCGGCCCGCCGCTCGAGTGCCGGGCGTACGGCGGTACCTGCAATCAGCCCGATCCGACGGTGGCCGAGATCGAGCAGATGGAGCCCCGCCGCCTTCATCCCGCTGCGGTGATCGGACAGCACCGCGCTGACCGGGACATCCGGCGGCAGGCTGCGGTCGAGCACGACGACGGGGATGTCGAGCTCGCGCAGCTTGTCGAGCACTTCCGGGTGGGTCTCGTCGAGCATCGAGATCACGAGGCCGTCGACGCGGCGATGCGACAAGAGCGCGATGTGCGCCGTTTCGAGCGCCAGGTCGCCGAGCGAGCTCGTCAGCAGCATCGAGTAGCCGTTCGTGTGCAACGTCGACTCGACGCCGGTCACGATCTCCGCGAAGAGCGGGTTGGAGATGTCCCCGACCACGAGCCCCACGCTGAGCGTCTCGCGGCGGCGCAGGCTCTGCGCCAGCATGTCCGGCTGGTAGTCGAGCTCCTCGACCGCCCGCATGACCTTCTCGGTCATCGCAGGGCTCACGTCCGGATGGCCGGCGAGCACCCGCGAGACCGACGACATCGCGACCCCGGCGCGCTCGGCGACGTCGCGCATGTTCGTCCGCCCACGCGCGCGGGAGCGGTCCTCGCTCACGCCCGCACCGCCGCGCGACGAGCGCACCGGAGGCGTCTACGGCGCAAAGATGTCCTCGTAGACCGACTCGGGAGTGGGAAACGGAGCGCGCTCCGCCTCCTCACGGACTGCGCGTGTCGACGTGCGGATTCCCGCGTCGAGATCGTCGAGTGCGGCCTCGGTGGCAAGGCCCCAGGCGACGACGGCTTTCCGGAAGCGAGGGATCGGGTCGACCCGCTGCCACGCGCGCCGCTGCTCGGCGAGATCGCTCCCTCCGGCCGAGAACGCGGAGTGCCGCTCCCAGCGCACGGTCTTGCACTCCACGAAGGTGGGGCCGTCTCCCGCCCGAGCCCGTGCAACACCCTCGGCGACGGCCGCCCGCACCGCGAGCACGTCGTTGCCGTCGACGATCGAGGCAGGCATCCCGAAGCCGCGCGCACGGTCGGCGATGTCCGGCGTCGCCTGGCTCTTCGACGTCGGGACGGAGATCGCGATCCCGTTGTTCTCGCAGACGAAGACGAGGGGAACCTTCCAGAGCATCGCCATGTTCATCGCCTCGAAGAACTCGCCTTCGCACGAGGCCCCGTCGCCGAAGAAGCAGAGCACGACCTGCCCCGTCTGCCGGAACCGACAGGACAGTGCGGCACCGCCCGCCATCGGGATGTGTCCCGCGACGATCGCATTGGTCGAGACCAGGCCGACCGACGGCTCGGAGAGGTGCATCGAGCCACCCTTCCCCTTGCAGACACCGGTTGCCCGGCCCATCAGCTCGGCCATCATGGCGACGGGCTCGACACCCTTGATCAGCGCCTCGCCGTGGCCGCGGTAGGTGGCGAACACGAGGTCGTCGGGGCGGAGCGTCGACAGCGCCCCGGACTTGATGCCCTCCGCGCCGATGCACGGGTGCGTCGAGCCGGGGATCAGGCCCTTTCCGAACGCGTCGATCACCTCCTCCTCGAACGCCCGCACGCGCACCATCTCCCGGTAGAGAGCGAGGAGGCCGTCGTCGTCGACGTCCGCCGGGCGAGCGCCGGGGACGGCCTCGGCGACGGGGACAGGGGCAATGGTCATGCGGCGCCTTCCGGGAGCAGTGCGATCTGACGTTCCAGCGCCGCGAGCAGGCGACCGCCCGCCTCACCGTCCGCGGCGCGGTGGTCGATGGCGACGTTCACCCACAGCGTCGGCCGAATGCCGAGCAGCCCGTCGACTGCGACGGGCCGGTCCGCGACCCGGCCGGTGGCGACCATCGCGACCTGCGGTCCCGATACGACCGGTGCGAAGAAGTCGACAGGATGGGCGCCGAGGTTCGAGAGGGTGCAGGTGCCGCCTGCGAGGTCGCGGCCGTCGAGGTCGCCGTTTCGGGCCGCCTCGACGAGGCGGCGGCGCTCCAGCGTTACCTCGCCGAGGGACCGCGACCCTGCGTCCCGCAGGACCGGGGCGACGACACCGGACGTCGTCGCGATCGCGATCGAAAGGTGCACGGCGTCACTGCGCTCCACCGAGCCGTCGGCGCGACGGAGCGCATTCAGGTCGGGCACCTCGGCGAGCGCACGGGCGAGGGCGATGACGAGGAGGTCCGTGACGGTGACACCCGCCTCGTCGGGGGCCGCGGCCCGCGCGCGCGCCAGGCCCTCCGCCGCCAGCTCGCCGCCGATGTGGACGTGGGGGATCTGCTGCCAGCTCGCGGTGATGTTCCCCGCGACCGCCATGCGAAGGCGGTCGTCCATGCCGGGTGACACGCGGGGAACGGCCCGGGGCGGCAGCGAGGCGACGTCACGCGCGACGATGCGCCCCCCGGGGCCCGAGCCGTGGAGCGACACGAGCTCGACTCCTGCCTCGCGTGCCAGGCGACGCGCTGCGGGAGACGCGATCGGGCCCGGACGCGACGGCCGGGCCGTGAGCGCAACCGCCGACGGGAAAGGAGCCGGGCGGTCGACGGATCCCGGCGCGGCGCACCGCCCAGTCGTCGTCCGTCGAGGCCACCGCTGTGACCTCGGGCGCGGACGGCTCGAGCTCCGCGAGCACGCCGTCGACGGGCACGACCGCGCCCTCGCGAGCGACGATCCGAACGAGCCCGGCCGCCGGCGCCTCGACCTCCACCGTCGCCTTGTCGGTCTCCACCTCGACGACGAGCTGTCCCGCCGCAACCGCGTCGCCGTCCTCCACGAGCCAGCGGCTCACCTTTGCCTCCTCCATCGACAGGGAGAGCTGCGGCACGAGCACCGCGGTCATGCAACGAGGCGCTCGACGGCGGCAACGACGTCGTCGGCATCGGGGTAGACCGCTTCGATGCCGCTCGGCGTGCACGGGATCGGGACATCGCTGCACGCGACGCGCTCGACCGGAGCATCGAGGTAGTCGAAGGCCTCCTCCATGCAGCGGGCCGCGATCTCTGCGCCGAAGCCGAGCGTCCGGTGGGCGTCGTGGGCGACCGCCAGCCGCATCGTCTTGCGGAGCGAGCGGAGGATCGTGTCCATGTCGAGCGGTGCGAGCGTCCGGGGGTCGATCACCTCGACCGAGATCCCGCGCTCGGCGAGCCGGTCGGCGGCTGCGAGTGCCTCGTCGACCATCCCGGACAGTGCGACGACGGTGGCATCGGTTCCCTCGCGCGCGATGCGCGCGTGGCCGAACGGGATCGCCTCGCCGGGTGCGACCTCGGCCCGCCGTCCGTACAGCCGGACGTTCTCGACAAAGAGGACGGGGTTCCGGTCGAGAAGCGCGCTCCGCATCAGGCCGTAGGCGTCGGCGGCGTTGGACGGCACGGCGATCTTGATCCCGGGGATGTGCATGAACCACGACTCCAGGCTCTGCGAGTGCTGCGGGCCCATGCCCATCCGCGCGACGATCGGCGTCCGGATCACGAGCGGCACGGTCAGCTTGCCGCCGGTGAAGTAGTGGAGCTTCGCGGCCTGGTTGAAGATCTGGTCCATCGCGACACCGACGAAGTCGAAGAACTCGATCTCGCAGACGGCACGGACGCCCGTGACGGCGAGGCCGATCGCGAAGCCGACCGTGCCCGACTCGCAGAGCGGCGCGTCGCGGATCCGCTCCTCGCCGTACTCGTCGTGAAGGCCGCGCGTGACGCCGAACGTGCCACCGTAGGGCCCGATGTCCTGGCCGATCAGCATCATCGGCTCGGGCCGATCGAGCGCCTCGCGGAGGGCGAGGTTGATCGCCTCGCTCATCGTCCTGGTCGTCGCGATCGGTTCGGCGGCCGTTGCCAATCTTCTTCCAGTATCGATTCCAGCGAACCTACCACAGCGATTGCGCAGGGCTGGGTCGATGTGCCACAACGGCCGCGTCTGCCGCGCCGCGCGGGGAAGATCGTCACCATCGCGTCGATGCTGAGCCTTCGGGGCCATTCGGGCCGGCCGGATTCAGCCCTTCGAGGGGCGACGACCGATGCCGGCCTCGTGCGGTCGGTCGACGGGGGTCGGCGTGGCCGCTAGCGGCGCAGGCGACCGGTGGCTGTCCGGGCTCCGCGTCCTCGTCACGGGCGCCGCGGGTGTCCTCGGGCGCGCGCTCGTGACCGAGGCGGACCTCCGCGGCGCGGCTGTCGTCGCGACGGGGCGCCGACCGAGCATCGACAACGTGGCGCTGCCCGACAAGGCGATCAGGGTGGCCGCCGACCTCCGCGCGGCCGACGATTGCCGTCGGCTCGTACACGAGGCGGCAGGCCACCTCGGCGGACTCGACATCGTCGTCAACAACGCCGCCACGCTCGTCCGCCGCACCTTTCGGGAGCTCGAGCTCGACGACCTCGATGCGGCCTGGGAGGTGAACCTGCGGGCCCCGGCCCTCATCATGCAGGAGAGCTTCCAGTATCTCCGCGGCGGCGAGACGCCTGCGATCGTCAACGTCGTCTCGACCGCCGGGGTGAACGGCGGGATCGCCGCAGTGAGCGCCTACGGGATGAGCAAGGCAGGCCTGATCGTCCTCACGAAGGCGGTCGCGCGCGAGTACGGGCCGCACGGGATCCGCGTCTTTGCGCTCTCGCCTCCGTCGCTCGACTCGGAGATGCAACGGTCCCTGCCGGCCGAGTACCGGGAGCGCGTCCGCTCGATGAACGTCCTCGGCCGCTCGGCGTCACCCGAGGAGGTCGCGCGCTTCACGCTCCTTGCGGCAAGCGGCGCCGGTGGGCTCGTCACGGGGACCATGCTCGACCTGACGGCCACGGCCTACTGAGGCCGGAAGGCTCACCCGGCCCGCCGTCCGCTCGGGCGAGACAGCGAGCCCCGGGCTCTTCTCGGTGAGACAAAACGGGCAGGCGTTCCTTGACATCGCCCTGGGGATGGTCGATCCTACAATCGATTCCTGAAACGTTTCCTGATCGAGTCGGGGGTCGATCTCGATCGACTGCGGGACGACCGCAGACTTGGCGGCCGGAGATACGTCGTAGTGGAGTAGAGGCAGGGCGGCGCCCTGCGGAGGGTCGATCCGAAATGGAGAAGGAGGGGCACCACATGGCAGAGGAATCGCCCGATACCCAGACGGGGAACGGGCTCAGCCGTCGCGACCTGCTCGCCCAGGCGGGCGCGGTTGGTGCCGGCGCAATCGCTGCGGGGTCGCTCGCGGGTGGAGCCGCAGCTGCCTCCAAGGCGTCGTTCGCGACGCCGACGCCCCGCCGGGGCGGAACGTTCACCCTCGGGCTCGAGTCCGATCCGGTGGCCATGGCGCCCTACGGCATGGCGCCCGGCGCCGCTCACTGGGGCAAGGAGCACACCTACGACTCGCTGGCGGAGTTCGACCGGGGACTGAACATCAAGCCCGCGCTCGCGGAGTCCTGGAAGGTCGAGAAGAACGCGATCACCTTCAACCTCCGCAAGGGCGTCAGGTTCCACAACGGCAAGGAGCTCACGGCTGCCGACGTCGTGTACTCCGTCAAGACGATGAAGAACCCCCCGCCGCCCGGGAGTGCGGCGGTCGCCGCGAACGTCCCGGCGACGATCACGGATGCGCGAGCCGTCTCGAAGTACGTCGTGCGGCTGACGCTGAGCGCGCCCGACGCGCGGGTGGTCGGGTTCTTCGCCTGGCAGCGCTACGGCCCGATCGTCCCGGAGGGGCTCTACGACCAGATCAACGTGAGCCGCCAGGCGATCGGCACGGGGCCGTACCGGCTCACGAACTTCACCCCGCTCGACCGGGTCGAGCTGGTGCGCAACGACCGCTTCTGGAAGCGCGGTCAGCCGTACATGAACGGCATCACCATGAAGGTGATGACCGACGAGCAGGCCCGCGTCGCGGCTCTGCGTGCCGGCGCGATCGACGGGGCGACGCTGTCGGTCGACGTCGCGCGCTCGCTCCGGGGTGCCGGAAACCTCCAGGTGCTGAGCGGCCTGAATGCGGCGTTCCGCGAGCTGCAGATGACGCTCAAGCCGGGCAGGAACGAGCCCTGGGCGGACAAGCGCGTGCGGCAGGCGGTCAACTTCGCGATCAACCGCCAACAGATCATCCAGAACGTCTACAGCGGGGAAGCGGCCTACACGTCGTACGTGCCGCCCGGGTACGGGCCGTGGCCGATCAAGGAAGCGGACCTGAAGACGAAGTACGCCAAGTACGACCTGCCGATGGCGAAGAAGCTGATGGCCGACGCGGGAGCGTCGAGAGGCTTCTCCGTCGACATGACCATCGTCAACCTCCAGGACTACCCGTCGGTGGCGGCCCTGCTCGTCCAGCAGATGAAGCAGATCAACATCGACGTCAACGTCAAGGGCACCGAGATCGGCACCTTCGCGTCGATCTACAGCGCGGGGACCTACGACTGGTTCCTCAACGGGCGCGGCATGCGCGGCGACGTCGACGGGTACGTGCAGGAGTTCCACCCTGCCTCGGCGACGTTCCGCATCCAGACGCCCGCCTACCGGAACCTGAAGGCCTGGAGGGCGATCGGCAACGGCCGCATCCAGCTCGCGGATGCGAAGCGGCGGCCGATGTACGCCACCGCGCAGCAGGCGCTCTGGGACGATCCGATCCAGATGCCGCTCGTGGCGATCCGGAAGTACCAGGTGTTCAACCGGCGCGTGCGCAACATGTACGTCGCCTTCAGCGACTTCAACACCGGCCTCCGAGAGGCGTGGCTGGCGTCGTAGCCTGAAGTCGGCTTCGACCGGGAGGGGCGTCGCGCGTCGGCGCCCCTCCGTCTTCCCTGGTGGACGACCTCGTCTCGACGGCACCCTCGGCTCGGTTCGCCACCTGATCCCGTAGGAGGACGCGCATGGGAACGACGCTCTTCGCCGGAGCCGCCCGCCGGGCGATCAACCCGCAGCTCGGGACCGGGATGGCGGGCCTGCGGCTCTTCGGCTCGCCGATCCAGGCGATCGAGAGCGACCTCACCGCGACCGTGCTCGTGCTCGGCAACGGCGACACCAGGGTCGCGCTGATCGGCGTCGACCTCTGCATCACGAGCATGGCCGAGGCCGGACGCCTGCGGGCGGCGGTGGCCGAGGCGCTCGGAACCCCCGTCTCCCACGTCCTCCTGAACCTGAGCCATGTCCACAGCTCGCCTGCGCTGCCCGAGTTCATGGCGATGACGGACTCGGAGGAGGACGTCCCGTTCCGGACGAGGTACGAGGACGCCCTGCGGCACCGGCTCGTCGAGGCCGCCGTCGAGGCCGACGCTCGCCTGGAGCCGGCCCGGCTCGGCTGCGGCTGGGGCGAGAGCAGGGTCGGCGTCTATCGGCGCGAGACCCGCGACGGGCGCGACGTGCTCGGCGAAGTGCCGGACCACCCCATCGATCCGTCCGTCGGTGTCATCCGCGTGGACGATCTCGAGGGCAGCCCGATTGCCATCGCCTTCCGCTACTCGGCTCATCCCGTGACCATGGGAAGCCGCTCGCAGGTCGCCTCGTCGGACTACCCCGGCCCCGCACGGGAGGTCCTCGAGCGCAACCTCGGCGGGCTCGCGCTCTTCCTGCAGGGCTGCGGTGGCAACGTCAACCCTCGGGTGGGGATCGGCTACGAGGTGGACTGCCGCGACACCAAGGACCGCGTCGGCCTCGAGCTCGGCGGCGAAGCACTCACGATCGCCGCCGGCATCCGCACCAACACCCGCGCGGGCGAGCGCCGGCCGCTCGGCAACGTCCCGAACATCCTCTTCACCCCGTGGGAGCCCGTCGAGGGCGACACGTGCACCCATCTCGCGGCGGCGGAGGCGACCGTCGCGCTCGAGTACGACGCGCTGCCTTCCCTCGAGAAGGCTCGCGAGATCCTCGCCTCCTGGCAGCGGGTCCGAGAAGAGCGGCTGCAAGGCGATGCGCTCGACTGGGAGATCCGCGCCGCGCAGAAGTACGAGCACTGGGCGACGAAGCTCGTTGCCGCAGTGGAGGACGGGCATCCGACGCACGGCCTCCAGCTCCAGGCGATCCGCGTGAACGACATCCTGATCACCGCGATGAACATGGAGGTCTTCTTCGAGACGGGCCTGGAGATCCGCGCCCGTTCGCCCCTGCCGGACACCTTCGTGCTCGGCTACACGAACGGCTGCTTCGGGTACCTGCCCCGCGGCGAGGACTACCCCGAAGGGGGCTGGGAGATCGACGTGAGCTATGCAGTGCCCGACCTGATCCCGCAGGCCTGGGCGATGCCGGTCATCCTGCATCCGGACTCGGCGCAGCGCGCGGTCGAGGCGAGCCTCGAGCTGATCGGCGGGCTGTAGCTACGCGCGGTCGGGATGGAGGAGAGGATCCGGGGGCAGCGGGCCGGGGAGCTCGCCGGTCGCCGTCCAGCCGCGCTCGACGTCCCACGGGCGGGCCTCCGGGAAGAGGCTTTCGGCCGCCCGCACTCCCGTCTCGACGAGGATCCGCTCGCACTCCGGCGCCACGTGTGACGGGTTCCCGTGGCCCCGGCAGCTGTAGTCGGCCTCGTAGCCGCCGTGCGCATACTCGGCTTCCGTCGCGAAGTACGCGATCAACCCGTTCGTGAAGCCCGCGTACATCGTCGGCGTGCCGGGGCTGCGCTCCTTCACGGCCATCCCGATCTCGCTGAACACCTCGCCGGGCCCGGACACGATCACGCCGTCTCCGACGCGAATCGCGTGGATGCGCCCGGCACGGGAGGTCGGAGCCGTCCCGTCGAGCAGCGAACGTTCCGTCTTTCGGGCCCAGCCGGCGTGCCAGAACGCGATCCGGGCGGCGCCCCCGTTGCCGCTGCCGGCGTCGAGGGCGTCGGCGAGCTTCGCCTCCCACTCGGTCGAGACCGCACGGACCTCCTCGAGGCTCGGGAGCGGCCGGAGCGGGAAGCGCACCTGCCGCATCGTCGCGCCGAGCTCGACGGGACCGGTCTCGGCGGCCGTCCGCCGGTAGGACGAGATCTGCATGATCGAGCGCTCGGGCCGGTAGACCATCCGACGAGGGCTCGCGAAACGACCAGCGAGCGAGTGGAGCGCCTCGATCCCGATCCGGCTGCCCATCAGCTCTGCCTCGCTCTCGTCGTCCGTGAAGGCGACCTTCGGCAGGACGTTGCCGCCCGCACCCTGCAGGAAGACCGCCTCTCCGCCCGTGACACGGCGCACGACGTCGCGCAGCGGTCCCGGGAAGTCGGCCGAGTAGACGTACATGTCGTAGCCGGTCGTGACGGGGTGGCAGCCGTAGCTCACCGCGGTCGCGATGACGCTCTCGTCGGGCCGGCGGAGCTGCAGCGAGGTGACCTGGTTGTCGACGAGCTCGTCCGGGTTCCAGCCGAGGATCGTCGTCCCGTCGGCGGCGCGCTCGCGACGGTTGACGGCGAGCTCCGCGTGCCCCACGCCCCACACCGGCCGAGCCGGCTCGAGCCGCTCGAACGCGAGCCTGCAGACCGACACGATCTTGTCCTGCACGACGTCGGCGAACCGCCTGATCCGCGCGTCGCGCTCGGGCTCGGGAGGCCCTGCGCACTCCCCGCCCCACGCACCCCCGACGACGGATAGATGCGTGTGGTTCCAGTTGACCAGGATGCCGGCAGGATCGGCACCCGTGGCCTCGGCAATCCGGTCGAGCAGGACGGAGATCTCCGGCTCGCCGATGCCGACGATGTCGACGCCGCACAGCACGACCCGCAGGTCGCCCTTCTCGAGCGCGATGGCCGACGTCTCCAGGCCGTGCCTCCCGTACCCCGTCGCGTCGTGGGTCTGCCGCACGAACCCCACGAGCGGAAGACCGAGCGGCGGCTCGAGCGAGAGTCGGGCCGCGCCGGCCAGGAGCTCGCCGCTCACCTCTCCGCTTCGGTCGTGACCCGCGACGGATGCTCGAGCCGCGGAGCTGGCAGCTTCGGCACCTCGCCGCGTGCGAGCCAGCCCTGGGCCGCGTCCCAGGGCTCCGCCTCGGGGAACAGGCGCTCGGCGAGCCTGACGCCGGTCTCGACGAGGATCCTCTCGACGCTCGGGTCGAAGAGCGACGGCAGGCCGACGCTCTTGTAGCCGTAGCCGGCCTCGTAGCCGCCGTACCGGTACTCGTTCGCCGTCGGCAGGTACCCGAGGATCTCGTTCGTGTATCCGGCGTAGAGCGTGGGTGCGCCGGGCGAGCGTTCCTTCACGGCGATGCCGTACTCGGTGAACGTCTCGCCGGGGCCGGTCACGATGACGCCGTCGCCGATGCGAACCGCATGCACCGGCCCGCGCACCTCCGTCGGGGCGGTGCCGTCGCGGAGCTGCGCCTCGATCCTGCGCGACCAGGACGCCTGGTAGTACGCGACCTTGACACGACCACGGTCGCCGGAGGCACGCGCCTCCTCGAGCGCGTCGTCGTACTCACGGCGTTGCCGCTCGATCTCCTCGAGGGGCGGATGCGGCATCAACGGGATCGACACGATCTCACTCGCGGCGGCGAGCGCCGGCGCGTCGGCGGCCTCCACGAAGCGGCGGCGGTAGCGGGTGATCGGCGTCACGGAGCCCTCTTCCTCGGGGACGACAGCCAGGTCCCGGCTGAACCGGTCGGCGACCGCCTCTAGCGCGGCGAGGCCGAGCCGCGTGCCCATCCGGCGCGCCTCGTCCTCGGTGTCCGTGAAGGCGAACTTCGGCAGCACGTTCCCTCCGGCGCCCTGGAAGAAGACACATTCGCCGCCCGAGACGACGCGCACGACGTCGCGCATCGGTCCTGGAAAGTCGGCCGAGTAGACGTCCATGTCGTAGCCCGTGGTGACGGGATGGCATCCGAACCCGACGAGCGTCGCGAGCGCGGACTCGTCCGGGCGCCTCACCTGGAGCACCGTCACCTGGTTGTCGACCAGCTCATCGGGGTTCCAGCCGAGGATCGAGCCGCCGTTGGACCCGTCCGTCGTTCGCTCCCGTCGATTCACCGCCAGGTCGACATCTGCCTGCCCCCACACGACTCCGGCAGGCTCGAGCTTCCCGGCTGCGAGACCGCAGGCGGAGACGATCTTGTCGCGGAGCACGCGGGAGAACGCCTCGATGGACATTGCAACCTCGTCATCGACGTCGCCGTAGACCGCACCGTTCGCGACACCGCCGGGGGGAGCGAGGTGCGTGTGGCTCAGGTTCAGGAGGATGCCGGCAGGGTCGGCGCCCGTCGCTGCGGCGATCCGATCGATCAGCGGCTCGATCTGCGGGTGGATGATCCCGACGACGTCGACACCGCACAGGACGACGCGCGTGTCGCCCCGCTCGAGGACGATGGCCCCGACCTCGAGCGGCAGGCCGTAGCCACGCGCATTCCAGGGCTGGCGGATGAACCCGACCATCGGCAGCCCGAGCGGCGGCTCGAGTCGAAGGGATACGGCTCCGGCGCGCAACTCGGTCATGGTCGGCTCTCCTCGGCGTCGGGGCGTACGAGGGCGTCGAGCAGCTCGGCGAGGGCCCGACAGGCGGTGCCGACGAACTGCTCGCCGGCGTCGGGAGACGCGGCGGCAGGATCGCCGAGCACGCCGCTCGCACCCATGTCGGGCCTCAGGAACGGGTCGTTGGCGCGGGTGATCGGCTCGAACGCAGCCGCGGTCGCGCCGACGAGCTCCGGCGCGACCGCCAGCATCGCCGAGGTCTCGACCTGACCGGCGTGGCCGATCGAGCCGAGGTCGACGGGGAAGAGCTCGCTCAGGAGCGACGGCTCGACGAGCTCCCAGTAGTTCACGAACGGGCATTCCTCGGCGAGCGCGAGCGCTCCGAGCCATCCGCGGTTGCCACCATGGCCGTTGACGATCACAACCTCCCGGAACCACGGGCGCAGGCAGCGGACGATCTGCCGCGTCAGCTCGAGCAGGAGCTCCGGCTCGAGCGTGACGGTGACGCCGAGCCGTACGTGATGCGGGCTGAGCCCGGTCCATACCGTGGGCGCGACGATCGCGTCGGTGCGCGCGAGGTCGGCCGCGCGCAGGGACACCGTCTCGACCAGCAGGGAGTCGGTCCCGACGGGCAGGTGCTCCCCGTGCTGCTCGAGCGAGCCCACGGGCAGCAGGCAGAGGGCGCCGCCCCTGCCGCGCTCGGCCGCCTCGCTCCGTGACAGCTCGCTGAGCCGGTTACGGGGCACGAGCGCGGGCTCGCGGGAGCTCACCGATGTCGCCGAACGCTTCTGGGAGTCGTTCACGTTGATTGCCAGTTCCTCGTCCAGGGTCGATCGGACATTGCTCCCGATGACCCGCTGACGCGACTAGTACATGAGCCAGCCACCGCTGATGTTCAGTGTCACGCCCGTGATGTAGGCGGCGTGATCGGATGCGAGGAACACGACCGACGGGGCGATCTCCTCCGGGCTCGCGAGCCGTGCGAGCGGAACCTGGTCGACGAGCTCCTGGAGCACGGGGGCGGCAAGGTCGTCGCGCAGCATCGCGGTGTCGACGAGGCCCGGGGCGACGGCGTTGACCCGGATCCCCGCGGGGGCGTACGTGCGCGCGAGACCGCGTGTCATCGTGACGATCCCGCCCTTCGTCGCGTTGTAGACGATCGAGCCGCCGAAGCCTCCGGTCCACCACCCCTGTGAGCTGAAGTTGACGATCGCTCCTCGACGGCCGTCGTCGCGGAGCCGTTCGGCGAAGGCGCGGTTGAGGAAGAAGGTCGCCTTGAGGTTGACGTCCGCCTGCGCGTCCCAGTCCGGCTCGTCGATCTCGCGGATGTCGTGCCGGCGGTGCAGGACCGCGGCGAGATGGGCGAGCGCCGCAAGCGGGCCGACCGCCTCCTCGGCCCTCGCGACGACCTCTTCGAGCCGTCCCACGTCGGCGACGTTCGCGCCGATTCCGACGTGGCCGTCGCCGGGCAGCGACGCCGCGAGCGCGCGCGCCGCGTCCTCGTCGAGGTCGAGCACGGCGACCCGAGCCCCCGAGACGGCGAACGCGTTCGCCACCGCCGAGCCGATCCCGCCCACCGCGCCGGTGACGAGCGCTCCCGTCCGCGCGAGGCCCGCGCCGAGTGGAGGTGCCGCGTGGGGCGCGCTCACGAGCGCTCTGTGACCCGGTACGCCTCGATGTAGTCGGCGTCGAGCTCCCAGCCGAGACCGGGCGCGCTCGGGAGCGTCATGCTCCCGTCCACGATCGGCGGGCGGTTCGCGACGAGGTTCCACCAGATCGGGTCGCGCTCCGCGCTGAACACCTCGACGAACGTGCCGTGCGGGATGGACGCGAGCAGATGACTGGCGATCTGGGGCTCCTCGTGATGCGCCATCGCGACGTCGAACGAGATTGCGGCCGCCGCCACGCGGCGCCACTCGGTCGCCCCGCCGGACCACGACGAGTCGAAGTTGCAGAAGTCGATGGCGCCTTCGACCATGAGGTCGCGGCAGCCGCCGGCCGAGAACTCACTCTGCCCCGCGCAGACGGCGACGCCACCCGCGTAGCGCACGTCCCGCATCGCGCGCCGGTCGTTCGACCAGACGCAGGGCTCCTCGAACCAGTGCAGGTCGAGGTCCTCGACGAGGCGGGCGAAGCGGATCGCCTCGGCGGGAGTCCAGCCCTGGTTGGCGTCGGCACAGAGGACGAAGTCGGGCCCTGCCGCCGCGCGAGCGGTCCGGAACCGTGCCGCGTCCTCGTCGGGACTGAGCCCGCCGACCTTGAACTTCATGCCGGCGAGCCCCTGCTCGCGAAGCTCCGAGACCTCCGTCGCGATGTCCTGCCTTCCGTAGTAGCCACCGATCGTGATCACCGGCAGGCTGTCGCGGTACCCGCCCCAGAGGCGGTGGAGCGGCTGGCCGAGCGCCTTGCCGATCGCGTCCCAGATGGCAGCGTCCACGCACGCGGTTGCGACGAGGCCGAGCCTGCGGTCGCGGAGGATGTCGAACGTGGCCGGCCGGGCGAGCTCCCAGCAGCGCTCGACCCGGAAGGCATCCTCACCGATCAGACGCGGCGCGATCTCGGTCCTCAGGATCGCGTCGATCTCGTGGAGGCCGGCATCCTCGTCACCGCAGTACGCCTCGCCGACGATGCCCTCCTCGGTGCGGATGCGGGTCACGATCGTCGAGCGATGGGTCATCTTGTACGCGCTGCCGTGGTAGGTCTGCGCGAGCGGGACGCGGATCGCGATCGTCTCGATCTCGGCGATCGTCAGGCTGGTGGCCGGGCCGTTCGCACGGACGTGCATGTCGACCTCGAGCTCCGCCACGGTTCCACCAGACAGTTGTTGGTAACGGTTCCAGGCCGCACTCTAGGGGAGCGTCGCCGGGAGTGTCAACGACGGCGGGCGTGGAAGCAGACGCTCCGGCCGCGGCTTCCGGGGTGAGCGTCCTCCTTCCGCCGGCCCCTCTAGAACCGGTATGCCTCGACGACGCTCTCGAGCACCTCGATGCCGAGGCCCGGTCCGTCGAGCGCCTCGACGTAGCCGCCGCGCGGCCCGATCGGGCTCTCGACGAGCTCGTGCTGCATGGGGCTCTCCTCCGCCTTCAGCTCGAAGACGAGCACCCGCGGGGTCGTCAGCGAGAGCGCCAGGCTCGCGGCCGAGACGATTGCGCTCGACCAGGCGTGCGCGTTGAACCACGCGCCCGCTTCCTCGACGAGCTCGATCACGCGGCGCCCACCCGTGATCCCTTCCGCGCGTCCCGGATCGAAGCCGATCACGTCGGCGACGCCGGTCGCGATGAAGCTCCGGTACCCCTCGACGTTCCACTCCCGCTCCCCGGACGCGACCAGGGTCGAGCAGCGTGACCTGAGCCTGCGGAACGAGTCGAGGTCGTCGGGCTCGAACGGCTCCTCGATCCACGTCAACCCGTGCTCCTCGAGCGCCGTCGTGAGACGGATCGCGAAGGAGACGTCCCACGTCAGGGTGCTCACCCCGCGGTCCCACATGAGCATCGGGCCGGGCCCCACCCGCTCGCGCAGGAGGCGGATCAGCTCGACATCACGCTCGATGTCGGATCCCAGCCGTGCGTCGCCGCGCTTCCCCAGGCCGAGCTTGCATCCCTGATAGCCGAGCTCGGAGACGTAGCGCGCGTGCCGGTCGGCCTCCTGCTCGAGGCTCGCGGCCGACGGATGCGTGCTCGCGATGGCGGGCAGGCGCTCGTGGTGCGCCCCGCCGAGGAGCTGGACGACCGGCACGCCGAGGAGCTTTCCCTTGAGGTCCCACAACGCGATGTCGATCGCCGAGAGCGCGAACGACGAGATGCCGCCGCGGTTGCCGTACCACCAGGCCCGCCGCCGGCAGCTCCGCCAGATCTCGACGTTGTCGAGCGGGTCGCGCCCGACGACCAGCTCCCCGGCAATGCCCTCGATCATCGCCTCGGTCGCCCGGCACGCGTCGGGCCACGACGTGACGGCTTCCCCCCAGCCGACCGTCCCGTCGTCCGCCTCGATGCGGCAGAGGGTCAGGTGCCGGATCGCACCGCTGTCGTTCGGCTCCGGGTACCGGACCGAGATCGGCGTCACGGCTCGGACCACCGTCACACGCGCACCTCCTCGATCCCGAGCGCTCGGGCGAGCACGGGGATCTCGACGTCGAGCCGGCCGCGCGCGAGCGCGTTGTGGTGGGTGGCGCCGGATGCGATCCAGCGCGCGCCCGCGTCGAAGGCCGACCCGGAGTCGAAGCGGAACATCCCGTTCGGGCCGCCCATCGTGTCGTAGCGCGCCTCGACGATCTCACCGGTTGCCCACGCGAGGCGCCACGCGGAGCCCGCCGGCGAGAGCGAGAGCGCCGTCGCGGGCCCCTGCTCGAGACGAAACGAGATCGAGGTGCCGGCGCCGTGGTCGCCGGGGTAGTGGTCGTTCGGCTCGACGACGACGGGCTGGCCGGGGTCCGCCCAGGCAGGGTCGCCCTCGCCGCCGGCTGCGAGCAGCATCAGGCCCGTCTCGCGTTCCGGTGTGTAGAACTCGCAGTAGAGCGCCCGCCCGGAGAGGGAACGGGCGAGCACGAGCGCGAGCGCCGCCGGCAGGTCACCTGTGCACGAGACGGGGATGCCCTCCGCGGTGAGGAGCGACGCGCCGAGGCACGCGGTGATCCCGATCGCGGGGTTCCAGCGCAGGACGTCCGAGTGGCAGTTGACGGTCGCGGCGACGGCGTTCACCGAGCCGGCGAGATCGTGGAGCGCCAGCGCCAGCTGCATGCTGCGCCGATCGGCCGGCCCCTCTCGCCGGTCCCACCCGCGGGTCTCGAGGTCGCCGAGACCGTCGTCGACCCTCTCTCCGGCGACCGCCGCGAAGGCCTCGCCGAGCTCGTCGGCGCCGACGGCGTGCTCCGTCACGCCGAGCTGTGCGAGCTCGGCCGTGGTCGACTCCACGTCCAGGTAGCCGGGCACCCAGCCGCCGACCCGTAGTACCGACGCGCCGCGCAGCACCGACGCGGCGGCGGCCGCTCGTACGGTGCGCACGAGGTGGGCGACGCCCGCCGCGTCTGACGGGGACGCCGTGACCGTCGCAAAGGGCTTCGACTCGCGGACGAGCGGATTCGCGAGCATTACCGCAGCGACCTGCGACGAGTTGACCGTGGCCTGCGCCTGCGTGAGCCCGTCGGGGAGCCGGTCGATCGTCGGGCCGTTCCAGATGACGAGCGGCACCTCGAGGGCGGCGAGCGCCTGCGCCGCGTAGCTCGGCGGCGCGGCCATCGACGGCGCGAACACGACGACGTCCGGGCGCGCCTCGCGGAGGAGCGCGTTCGCGCGCTCGCCGTCGGCGTCGGACGCCAGCATCCCCGCGTCGACGACGTCGAAGTCGCTGGCCAGGAGCTCGGCGTAGCCGCGTGCGGTCGCTTCGCGGTCCTGCCGGAACCCGGCGGGCATCTGCTTCTCGAAGAGCGGGAAGTAGCACGAGACGACACCCACCTTCGGCCGGGGGAGGTCGGTCACGGAGCCCCCGTGATCACGCCGCGTCCTCGGAGCCCTGCGAGGCCGTCGAGTAGCGGCGCGCGACGTCGAGCATGTGGTCCTGGGCGAGCCGCGCCGCGCCCTCGACGTCCGAGGCCGCCAGCGCCTCCACGATCACGCGATGCTGGTCGATGGAGGACGCGGCAGTCTCCGGCAGCGAGTAGACCGCATAAGCGCCCTTGCGGCTCGCGTCGATGAGCCCTTGCAGGAGGCTGCGCAGCGCCGCCGTTCTGCGTGTAGGAGCCGAGGGTGCGGTGAAAGGCCGCATCACCTTCCGCCGCCGAGACCGCGTCGGCCTGCTCGAGCGCCTCGGTCTGCGCGCGCAATGAGAGCGCGGCTTCTCCGGCGGCGTCGATCGCGTCCCACCTCGACATCGAGCGGATCGCGTGCGCCTCGAGCACGGAACGGATCTCGTCGACCTCGAGGATCTCCCGCGCGTGCTGGTGCAACCAGGCGCCGACGAGCGTGCGGCTGCGCTCGGACGAGCCTCCCGCTGCCACCCAGCGGCCCCGGGTGCCGCGGGTCTCGAGCAGCCCGAGTGCCTCGAGGCTCGAGAGCGCCTCGCGAAGGACGGTGCGGGACACGCCGAGCCGCTCCACCAGCTCCCGCTCGGTCGGGAGCTTGTCGCCGACGGCGAGCTGGCCGTGCAGGATCCACGAGCTGATCTCCTCCGTGGCCGCCTCGACGAGGGAGCCGTCCCTGCGCGCCGGCGCCGGCTCGGCGCTCGACCCTCGCCCCGGCCGACGAGCCCGGTCAGCTCGGGAGCGGCATCGCGTCGCCTGAGACCGGGAACCGAGCCCTCGGAGGCCGCGCGGGTGTCGGAGCTCACAGTCCGAACGCGACGTCGACCCCGACGCCGGCGCCGGAGACGACCTGCTCGCTGACCTCGGCCACGCTCTCCTCGAAGACGTCGGCGATCTCGGTCACCTGGGCCGCCGTGAGAACGAGCGGCGGGGCGAGCGTGGCGTTGTGCGGCGACGCGCGGACGAGAAGGCCGCGCCGTCTCGCCGCCTGCTGAACCGCGGTGCCGACCGGCTGTGAGCGGCGAGAGCGGCCCTCCCGTCGCCGGATCGACGAAGTCGAGGCAGTAGAGGAGCCCCCGGCCGCGAAGCTCCCCCGCGATCGGGTACCGCTGCCCGACGGCGCGGAGGCGCTCGGCGAGCTCGGCCCCTCGCTCGTGGACGTTGTCGAGCACCCGGTGCCGCTCGAAGTAGCGGATGACGGCGAGACCGCACGCGGCGGAGACGGGGTTGGCCGCGAACGTGTGCCCGGCCTGGTACTGCAGGACGTCGGCGGCGCTGCCCCAGAAAGCGCTCGCCACCCGCTCGGTGAGCAGGACGGCGGAGAGTGGCGCGTAGCCGCTCGTGAGCCCCTTCCCGACGCAGAGGATGTCCGGCCACACGTCCGCCTGCTCGGCCGCGAACCACGCGCCGAGCCGCCCGAACCCGGTCACGATCTCGTCGAAGATCAGGAGCACGCCGGTCTCGTCGCAGAGCTCACGCAGCCCCCGCAGGTAGTCGTCGGAGAGCGCGTGGACGCCCGCCGTCAGCATCACCGGCTCGACGATGATCGCGGAGACGGTCGCCGGGCCTTCGTGCTCGATCACGTCCCGCAGTTGCGCAAGGCAGCCGAGGGTGCAGGAGCCGGTGCAGGCCCGGCACGAGCCGGGGATCGGTGCGTGAGCATGAAGCCCGCCGGTGAGCAGCGGCTCGTACGGCACGCGGAGCTGCGGCCAACCCGTCGAGGTGAGCGCTCCCATCGTGGCGCCGTGGTAGGAGCGGTAGAACGAGATCGTCTTGTACCGCTCGGGGCTGCCGCTCTGACGGTGGTACTGGCGCGCCATCTTGATCGCCGCCTCCGTCGCCTCCGATCCGCTGGAGAGCTGCTTGACGACGTCGTAGCGGCCGCCCGTGATCCGGATGAGCGCGGCGGCGAGCTCCAGCGCGCGATCCGTCGTCGTCATGATGGGCGAGGAGAACGACAGCCGCCGGTGCTGGGCGACGATCGCGTCGATGATCTCGTCGTTGCCGTGGCCGAGACTGACTGCGAACACGCCCGAGAGGCCGTCGATGTACCGCCGGCCGCCGTCGTCCGTGAGCGTGATGCCGTCGCCCTCGACCATGATCAGCGGGTTCGCCGTGAAGGTCTGCATCTGGTTGAAATCGACCATCACGTGGTGGACCGCCGCGCGAAGGTCGACGGGCTGGGCGTGGGTCTCCGTTGCCTCTGGCATGGGCCACAGTCTCTCTTTGTCAGACCAGTACGTCAAGGGATGCGACCTTGTCCAGCACCTCTCGATAGCCGTGTCTTGACTTGTCTGACCAAGGAGCCGTACGATCGAATTCGGATGCCGGCCCGCGATCTCCCACGAGCGCGCGGGCCGGAGGTCGCTGCCCCGTGACGGCGCCGGTCGTGCGCCTGCAGGTCTCCACGGTCGCGCCCAGGCCGCAGCCGGCGCCGAAGGGCCGCGGTCGCCCGGTCGGCACTCCGCTCACCGTGCTCGAGGGGTTCGTCGACCCACGCGGCACGACCACCGCGGGGCTCGCACCCGGCCGCACCTGGCTTGTCGTCGTCGAGCTCGAGGACGGGAACGGCCTCACGGGCATCGGCACGGCGGGATTCGGCAATCCGGCCACCGTCGAGCTCCTCCACCAGCTCGAGCCGCTCGTCACCGGCTTCGCCCCGACCGAGGTCGGGCGCGTGTGGGAGTCGATGTACCGCGCAACGATCAACATCGGTCGCCGCGGCATCGTCCTGCACGCGATCAGCGCCATCGACATCGCGCTCTGGGACCTGCTCGGCAAGCAGCTGGGCGTCCCCGTCTACGAGCTGCTCGGCGGCAAGCTCCGCCCCACCCTGCCGGCGTACGCGAGCTGGCTCTACGCGACGGAGGATCTCGACGTCCTCGCGGCGGAGGCGGCAGGCTGGGCGGCGCAGGGATTCGCGGCCGTCAAGCAGCGCCTTCCGCACGGCCCGCTCGAGGGGAGGCGGGGGATCCGCGGGAACGTCGAGCTGATCCGCACGGTGGTCGAGGCCGTCGGACCGGACGTGGACGTGATGGCCGATGCGTACATGAGCTGGGACGTGGGGTATGCGATCCGCTGTATCCGGGCGGTCGAGGACGCGGGCCTACGCCTCCGGTGGGTCGAGGAGCCGCTCGTCCCCGACGACATCCCCGGCCTCGCGCGCGTGCGCGCCTCCGTTGCGACGCCGATCGCCGCCGGCGAGCACGAGGCGACGCGCTACGGCTTCCGCCACCTGGTCGAGGCAGGTGCGGTCGACGTTCTCCAGCCCGACGTGAACCGGCTGGGCGGGATCACGGAGGCCCGGCGCGTCTGGGCGCTCGGCGAGACGTTCGGCCTCGACGTCGTTCCGCACCTCGGGTTCGCCCACAACGCCCACCTCGCGATCGCGAGCCTCTCGACTCCCCTCCTCGAGTACCTGCCGCCGCCCGCGAGCCCGGACGCCGCGGACGAGGATCAGATCTTCTGGGTCGCGTTCCCCGACGAACCGCGCGCGGAGAACGGCAGGGTGACGCTGTCCGGCGCGCCCGGCCTGGGCGTCACGCCCGACCGCTCGGTGCTCGAGCCGGTGGCAGTGTGACCGGCATCACAGCTTGCCTGCCCGGCCAGCTCGGCGCGGCGGGCGACGGCCGCCTCCGGACTACCAGTCCCCGACGCTGCCGTCGGCGTAGAAGACGCGCTGCGGCAGCTCCGGCTCGAAGGGGTGCTGCGCGACGACGTCGAGATCGATCTCGATCCCGAGCCCCGGGCGACCACTCGGCCGGGCCAGCATCCCCTTCCGGTCGACCGGGTGCGACTCCGATGCGACCTCCGCCCGCCACGGGACGTCGGACGTCACGGCCTCGCAGATCACGTAGGAAGGCGTCGCGAGGCCGAGCTCGATCGAGGCGGCTGTCGAGACCGGCCCCTGCGGGTTGTGCGGAGCGAGCGCCACCCGGTGGACCTCGGCGAGCGCCGCGATCCGACGAGCCTCGGTGAGACCGCCGCAATGCGTGATGTCCGGCTGGATGACGCTGCACGCACCGTTCGAGAGCAGGTCCGCGAATGCCTGGATCCCCACGAGCCGCTCCCCCGTCGCGATCGGCGTCGTCACCGAGCGCTGGATCGCCGCGATGTCGGCCACGCGCTCGGGCCAGCACGGCTCCTCGAGCCAGTAGAGGCCCAGCGGCTCGAGCGCCGCCGCGAAGAGGTGGCCCATGCGAGGGCTCGGGCGGGCGTGACAGTCGACCATGATGTCGATCCCCTCACCGGCGGCGTCGCGCATCGCCCCGACGCATGCCTCGGCGTGCCGGATCGGGGCGAGCCCCTCGAGCGGCATGGTCGGAGGCACCGCCATCGACTTGAACGCCGTGAAGCCCTGCTCGACCATGGCCGCCGCGAGCTCGCCGAAGCGCTGCGGCTCGTCGCTCTCGTAGAAGTCCTCCATCTTGCCGCCCCCGAGGTGCCCGTACAGCCGGACGTGGTCTCGCACGGGACCGCCCCACAGCTTGTGGCAGGGAACCCCGTGCACCTTGCCGAGGATGTCCCAGAGCGCGATGTCGATCCCGCTCATCGCCGTGCCCCGGACGATGTCGTTGCCGTGCCAGAAATGCTGGCGGAACATCATCTGCCACAGGTGCTCGATCCGTGTCGGGTCCTCGCCGACGATCAACTCGGCAAGGTCCTCGACGGCGCCCACGATCGCGCGTGTGTGCCATTCGAGGGTCGCCTCGCCCCAGCCGTGGAGCCCGGGGTCGTCCGTCAGGACCCGGACGAACACCCAGTTGCGCATCCGCGCGTTGCAGACGTGGGCCTCGACCGCCGTGATCTTCACGTCGCACCCCTGAGGCTCTCGAGCAGCGCGACGCTCTCGTCGACGAGCTTCGCCATCCCGCCCTGGGCGACGTTCGTGTTCGTGATCCCGTAGGCCCAGCGATAGCGGTCCTGGTCGAGGATGTCGTCGAGCGTGACATCGTCGACCAGCTCGAGGTCGGCGTCGGGCGCGAAGTAGCCGGCGTAGTCGTTCGTGTAGCCGAGGACGAGCGTCTCCGCGAACGGGCTGCGCGCGCGGATCTGCGCACCCGGCGCGTTGAAGAGCTCGAACGGATTCGCCACGATCGCAGCATCGCCGATCGCGAGCGCCTGGAGCTCCGCCTCGACGGGGACGTTTGCGCGGCGGATCATGTCTGCGTAGAACTCGAGCGCCGTACGCTGGTACATGGGCGGGAACTGCTGCGCCGAGGTCGCCGTATGGATCGAGTCGTCCCAGGCTTCCGGGAACTCGGCCCCGGGCAGGGCCTCCAGCTCTGCGATGTGCGCCTCGACCTCCTCCAGCTGGTACGCGTGGCGCCGACGCGGCAGCTCGATCCGCCTCGACGCCGCCGCGAGCGTGACCTCGCTGTCCACCTCGATCCTTCGGAGCACGTCTGCGACCGACGAGCCGATCGCCTCGCCCAGCTCGTCCCGCCTCGCGTACGAGTGACGCGATGCCTCCCAGTTGCCGAACCAGTAGTCCCACCCCGCGACGTCCCCTCCACAGCCGGAGAGGAAGAGGCACTCCGCGCCCGGTCGCGCCCGGCCGACCGCCGCGCGGAGCGGGCCGGGGAAGTCGGCGTTCCACAGCAGGGTGTGGCCGCCCATCAGCGTCGGGTGACAGGCGAAGCTGACGACGACGGCGAGCGGGCTCCCGTCGGCACGGTCGACCGCGATCACGCCGACCGAGTCGTCGACCGGCCGCTCCGGGACGACGCGGTTGACGGTGACGCCCGGTGCCCTGCCCGCGCCGAAGCCGACCCGCGCCGGGGTCAGCGAGCGCCAGGCGGCGTAGACGACGCCTGCGATCTTCTCGGGAAGGGCGTCGGCGTATCGTGCGAAGGCCGGAGCGTCTCGGAGCCCCACGACGCTGCTGCCACGGGAGAGGCTGGGTGCGCTGTGGTTGTGCGCTGCGTTGACGAGCACGGCCCGTGGCGGGATCCCGGTCAGCGCCTCGACCCGGTCGCGCACCGCAGCGGTGAGGTCGGCCCCGGCAAAGACGAGGTCGGTGGCGACGATCGCGAGCGTGGTGGCTCCGTCGTCCACCACGAGCGCCTGCGCGATCAGAGGGTCGTGGATGCCTTCCGCCAGGCCCGTGCGCAGGGCCCAGCAGCCATGGGGCAGGCCGCACGGAGGCGTGATGTCGGCGCGCGCGACGCCGGCCCTGAGCTCGGTCACCGGTGTTCACTCCTCCTCATGTCAGTCGAGCTCCGAGCGGTCGGCCTCACGGGCCACGACGACGACGTTGTCGCCCTGCTCCGTCGTCGCGATCGCGCGCACGACGCACACGGTCCCCTCGGTCCTGCTCAGGATCTCCTCGGGCTCGCGGTCCGGGCGCTCGAGAAAGTGGATTCGGCCGACCGGCTCGTCGACCGAGACACGCTGACCCAGATCGACGAGCGTCTCGAAGAGCCCGGACTCCGGTGCGAGCACGTAGTTGTCGAGCTCCG
Organism: uncultured Actinomycetes bacterium; assembly: GCA_963734045.1. Taxonomy (GTDB): domain Bacteria; phylum Actinomycetota; class Thermoleophilia; order Gaiellales; family Gaiellaceae; genus Gaiella. The sequence goes on from CAVTFU010000003.1 coordinate 34,777, forward strand.
TCGCCATCAGCAGGACAGGCGCGGAGAGACCCAGCTCCGCGCGTGTCACCGCTTTCCCGTCGATCGCGCCGAAGTGGCGGAGGACGTTCCGCAGGCCACTCGCGGCCAGACGGTGGATCGCGGCCGTGACGTGCCCGCCGCCGCCGAGCTCGGTGCTGACCACGATCTTCCCCTGCCGCTCGGCCTCGCCGACGAGCAGGCCGGTGCCGGCGATGTCGATGTAGACGCAGCACCAGTCGCTGTTCCAGTGGAGCATCCCGTCGACCATGAGCGCTCGCTGCGCCGCGTCGTCGACCCAGTGCATCTCGGCCCACGGCAGGCAGAGCCCCGTCCGGCCGCCGCTGTGCATGTCGACGACGAGGTCCGACCGCGGGAAGAGAACGGACGAGAGGAAGTGAGCCAGCTGCTCGTCGGCCCGACCCGTCGGCGAGCCCGGGAACGAGCGATTCATGTTGGCGCCCGACGGCCACAGCCGCGTGTACGCGCGCGACGCGTCGATCGAGACGCACGGGATCACGGTCACGCGGCCGTTCACCTGCTCCGGCAGGAGGTCCCGCGCGAGGTTGAGCGCGGCCACCTGTCCCTCCGGCTCGTCCCCGTGAACGCCGCCGAGCACGAGTGCCGTCGGCCCATCGCCCCTGGCCACGGTGACGATCGGGACGTACTGGCTCGACCAGCCGCTCTCGTTCGACGACCGCGGCACCTGCAGCCTCCCGACCTGCTTCCCGGGCGCGTCGAGATCGACCGTGCAGAGGATCGGAGAGTCGGTCATGACCGGCTCGGCCATCCTAGGGGATTGTTGACAATTTCGCTATAGTCGACAATCCGGCAGCGCCGGCCGCCCCGTCCCGTCAGCCCTGGAGAGCGCGTGAAGATCACCGACGTCGAGGCCATCGTCCTGCGACAGGCCGTCGTGGACGGTGGAATCGCCGACGGGAGCCAGGACGACCTGGTCGTCCGCATCCACACGGACGAAGGGATCACGGGTATCGGCGAGGTCGACTCGTCGCCCGAGCTCGTGCGGGAGCTCGTCCAGGCGCCGAGCTCGCACGCGGTCGCGACGAGCCTGCGCGACGCGCTGATCGGCGAGGACCCGCTCGACGTCGAGCGGCTCTGGCAGAAGATGTATCGCGGCCTCATCTACTTCGGCCGCCGCGGCATCGCGGTCCACGCGATCAGCGGTCTCGACATCGCCCTCTGGGACATCAAGGGCAAGGCGCTCGGCAAGCCGGTGCACGAGCTGCTCGGGACGCCGCACCGCGACCGGGTGCGCGCCTACGCCTCGCGGTTGATGCCCGACACGACGGAAGAGGTGACCGAGGCCGTCACGGCGCTCGTGGAGCAGGGCTTCACGGCGGTCAAGCTCGGCTGGGGCCCGCTCGGCAAGGACCCGCGGCACGACGTCGAGCTCGCCGCCGCCGCGAAGGAGGCCGGCGGGGACGGGGTGGAGATCATGATCGACGCCGGCCTCGGCTACGTGGCCGACGCGAAGACGGCGATCGGGGTGGCGCGTGACTACGAGCAGCTCGGGATCTACTGGCTGGAGGAGCCGTTCGAGCCGGACGAGTACGAGGCCTACGCCGAGCTCGCCGACACGGTCGACATCCGCATCACGGCCGGCGAGCAGGACGCCACTCGGTGGGGGTTCCGCGAGCTGCTCGACCGCGCGCACGTGGACGTCGTCCAGCCGGACGTGACGCGCTGCGGCGGCATCACGGAGACGCTCCGGATCGCGGAGCTGGCGCGTGAGCGCGGCGCCGCCACGGTCCCGCACGCGTGGAAGAGCGGAATCATCAAGGCTGCCTCACTCCACTGCAACGCCGTGCTGCCCGACGGGATCTGGCAGGAGTACTGCGTCGCCGACACCCCGATCAACACGAGCCTGACCGTCCAGCGGCTGCCGATCGAGCCGGACGGCTGCGTCGCGGTGCCGACCGCGCCGGGCCTCGGCGTCGATCTCGACGAGGACGTGCTCGCAAGCCTCAGAATGGACGGCTGACACCCGACCGGCGAGCGACGAGACGGAGGAGCGAACGATGAGCTCGACTGCAGCGGAGACCCAGGCCAACCTCGCGGCGAGGGCGGCGACCGTCATCCCCGGCGGCGTCAACAGCGGCCAGCGACAGGTACCGGGCCTCGAGGACCTCGTGATCGCCTCCACGAGCGGCTCGACGTTCACGGACGGGAACGGACGCACCTTCACGGACTACCACGCTGCCTTCGGGCCGCCCCTGCTCGGTCACAACGACCCCGACGTCGACGCGGCCGTCGCGACGGCCGGGCGCACCGTCGATCTCATGGGCGTCGGCGTCACGCAGGTCGAGGTCGAGCTCGCGGAACGGCTCGTCGCGAACGTGCCGTCGCTGGAGAAGGTCCTCCTGACGGCGACCGGGAGCGAAGCGACCTTCCACGCCCTACGGCTCGCCCGCACCGCGACCGGCCGGCGCCACGTGCTCAAGTTCCAGGGCTGCTACCACGGCTGGCACGACGCGGTGGCGATGAACGTCATCTCACCGGCCGAGCGCGTGGGGACGAAGGATCCGCTCTCGGAGGGGATCCTCCCCGAGGTCCTCGACGCGACCATCGTCTGCCCGTTCAACGACGCGGCAGCGGTGGAGCGCGCGCTCGACGAGCACGACGTGGCCGCGATCATCCTCGAGCCGATTCCCCACAACATCGGTGCGGTACTGCCGCAGCCGGGCTTCCTGGAGCGGCTTCGCGAGCTCGCCACGACGCACGGGACGGTGCTCGTCTTCGACGAGGTGATCACGGGCTTTCGGCACGGCCTCGGCGGCTACCAGGCCATCGCGGGGGTGACGCCCGACCTGACGACGCTCGGCAAGGCGATGGCGAACGGCTGGCCCGTCTCGGCGCTCGGCGGCAAGGCCGAGCTGATGGATTTGTTCTCGACCACGCCGGGACGTCCGGCGTTCTTCGCCGGAACGTTCAACGGCCATCCCGCGACGAGCGCCGCCGCTCTCGCGACGATCGAGAAGCTGGAGCGCGAGCCCGTCCACGAGCACGTCTTCCGGCTCGGTGAGCGGGCGCGCACCGGCCTCCAGGCGCTCTATGACAGGCTCGGCGTCCCCGCCGTCGTCTCCGGCTTCGGCTCCGTCTTCGTGACGTACTTCCTCGACGGCGCGCCGGTCTCCTACGACGACCTCCTCGCGAACGACGTCGACCTCTTCGTCGGCTACCGCCGGGAGCTGATGCAGGACGGGATCTTCGAGCTGCCGCTCAACCTGAAGCGCAGCCACTTCTCCTACGCGCACACCGACGACGACGTCGACCGGCTCCTCGAGGCGACGGAGGGCGCCGTCGGACGCCATCTGGAGTCGCGCGGGTGACCGATCCCGCGGTCTCCTGCAGCATCGACCTGACGGCACCGGGCAAGCAGATCGGGCGCCTGGCGCTCCCGAAGATCACGAACACCGCCGGGTGGGCGAGCACGTTCGTTCACATCGCCTCGATCGCGCGAGGCGAGGGGCCGACGGTGCTCGTCCTCGCCGGCAACCACGGTGACGAGTACGAGGGCCAGGTGGCGGCGCTGCGGCTGCTCCAGGAGCTGCAGCCGGAGACGGTGCACGGTCGCGTGATCGTCGTCCCGGTCCTCTCTCCTGCCGCGTCAAGGGCGAACACGCGCAACTGGCCCTCCGGAGCGAACTTCAACCGCTCGTTCCCCGGGCGCCCCGACGGCCCGCCGAACGAGCAGCTCGCCGACTTCCTCACGCGCGTCCTCTTCCCACTCGCCGACGTCGTGATCGACATGCACTCGGGCGGGCGGAGCGCCTGGTTCATCCCGTGCTCGCACATGCACGTCGTCGACGACGCGGCGCAGCGCCGGGCAATGCTCGAGGGCATGGAGGCGTGGCTCTCCGACTGGCACTTCCTCTACATCGACGTCAACGGCACCGGGCTGCTCCCGGTCGAGGCCGAGAACCAGGGCAAGATCGTGATCACGACCGAGCTGGGCGGCGGGGGCCGCGTCCCGGCTCCCGTCCACCGACTCGCGTGGAGCGGCCTCTCGAACGTGCTGCGCCACCTCGGCGTCCTCGAGGGCGAGGTGCAGACCCGTGCCTCGCTCGGGCTCCCGCCCGCGGTCATCCTCGACGGCCGTAACCCGGACACGATCGTCCTCTCGCCGGAGGACGGGCTGTTCGAGGCGCTGCTCGAGCCCGGCGAGCCGGTCTCCGAAGGCGACACCGTCGGGCGGCTGTGGTTCGTCGACCGGCCCGACCGGGCACCGGAGCTGCTTCGCGCGCCGCTCGACGGCGTCGTGGCGGTCACGAAGGCGATCCCCGTCACCGAGCAGGGCGACTGCGTGTTCGTGCTCGGCGTCCCGATCGACCGCTCCGAGCTCCTGTAGGCCTTGCGGCCGGCCGTTCCGCTCGCGGCGCTCGGCGACCGCACGTTCCGCAGTCTTCGGCTGCACCGGAACTACCGGCTCTACTACGCAGGCAACGGCATCTCGTTCATCGGGACGTGGATGCAGCAGATCGCCGCCTACTGGCTCGTGCTCGACCTGACCGGCTCGGCGGTGGCCGTCGGCGCGCTTGCGCTCGTGCAGACGCTGCCCGTCACGGCCCTGGCGCTGGTCGGAGGCTCCCTCGCGGACCGGGTCGACCTCCGGAGGCTGCTCGTCGCCGTGGAGGCGGTGCTCGCGCTGCAGGCGGCCGTGCTCTGCGTTCTGGCGCTGTCGGGCGTCGTCACGGTGTGGCAGCTGTACGTCCTCGGCTTCGTCCAGGGAGTCGCGCTCGCCCTCGACGCGCCCGCGCGTCACACGCTCGTCTTCCAGATCGTCGGGCGCGACGACCTCACGAATGCGGTCGCGCTCAGCTCGAGCCTCGGGACGACGGCGCGCATCATCGGCCCCGCGCTCGGCGGGCTGGTCGTCGCAAGCGCCGGTCCGGGCGTCGCCTTCGGGCTGAACGCCGTGAGCTACGCGATCGCGATCTGCGCGCTCCTGGCGATGAGGCTCGGGCCGCGGCCGCCGCGCGTGGAGGTGTCGCGCGGGGTGCTGGTCGGAGTCGGGGACGCCCTCCGGTTCGCCGTCGGCTCACGGAGGGTCGCGGTCACGTTCTTCACCGTGCTCCTCGTCAGCACGTTCTCGTTCAACTTCGACGTGCTCCTGCCGCTCGTCGCCAGGCTCACGCTCGACGAGGGCGCGACGACCTTCGGGCTGATCGCCTCGGTCTTCGGATGCGGCGCTCTCTGCGGGGCGCTGATCCTCGCTGCCGTGGGGAAGGCGCGGATGCTGCTCGTCCTCGGCGGCGCCCTCGGCCTCGGCGGGCTCCAGCTCCTCCTCGCTCCGCAGGACACGCTTCCGCCTGTCTGCGCGCTTCTCTTCGGGACGGGCGTCTGCTACGTCCTCTGGGGATCGAGCGCCCTCGCAACGCTCCAGCTGGCGGCGCCCGAGCACCTGCGCGGGCGCGCGACGAGCCTGTACTTCTTTGCGTTCGTGGGAGGCGCGCCGCTCGGCGGGCTCGTCGCCGGCTCACTGACGGCGCACGGCGGGACACGCCTGGCGTTCGCGTTCGCGGGGACGATGGCCCTGCTCGTCGTCGCGAGCGCCGTGGCCGTCCTGCTCATGGGCCGCCGGCGCGCAGCAGTTCCACAGTCGACCCGGGAGGTGGAGGCATGACCGCCGTCGAGCAGACGTTCAGCACCACTCACTGCAGGTTCGGCGTCGCGCGGCGCAACGTGACGCCGCCGGTCGGGATCTACAGCCGTTCGTGGGGAGCGGCCACGCACGACGTCGCGGACGGCGTCCACCGCCCGCTCACCGCCACCGCCGCGGTGCTCGCTCCGCTCGCGGGTGACGGCCCGACGCTGGTGCTGGTCGCGCTCGACATCGGCTGGTTCCCGTACGGCCCGGACGAGCTCGCCCTCCGCTCGGCCGTCATGGAGCGCACCGGGGTCGGCGAGGCCGAGCTGCTCGTCCAGCTATCGCACACGCACGCCGGGGCGAACACCAACTCCCGGCTGGAGGGGAGGCCGGGGACGGAGCTCATTCCCCCGTACCTCGACCACCTCACGGCGCAGGTCTGCGACGCCGTGCTCGAAGCGCGCTCCACGGCGACCGACGCTCTGGTGACGTACGGCCAGGGACGCTGCGGCCTCGCGGCGAACCGGGACCTCTGGGACGCGGAGGCCGACCGCTACGCCTGCGGCTACAACCCGGACGGCGCAGCGGACGACACGCTCGTGGTCGCCCGTGTCACCGACGGCGGTGGCAGAACGCTCGCGACGCTGTTCAACTACGCCTGCCATCCGACCACGCTGGCGTGGGAGAACCGGCTCCTGTCACCCGACTACGTCGGCGCGGCCCGCGAGGTGCTGGAAGCGGCGTTCGACGCGCCGGCGCTCTTCCTCCAGGGCGCCTCCGGCGAGCTCGCACCGCGCGACGACTACGTCGGCGACCCGGCGGTCGCCGACCGGAACGGCCGCCAGCTCGGCCATTCCGCCGCGGCGGCGATCGAGGCGCTCCCGCCCCCCGGCACGCGCTTCGCGTACACGGGGATCGTCGCGTCCGGCGCGAACCTCGGCACGTGGGAGTATCGGCCGTGTGACGCGGAGCAACTCGCCGAGGCGGGTCGCCTCAAGGCGGTGGTCACCGGCGTCGACCTCGCGCGCAAGGAGGAGATCGGGGTCGTCGAGAGCCTCTCGAGCTCGACGCCCGACTCGCCGCAGGAGCGCGAGAAGGCGATGCGACGCGGAGCTCCTGCGCCTCGCTCTGGGCGACGGGCCCGTGCACCGCATGCCGATCTGGGCGTGGCGCCTCGGCGAGGCTCTCCTCGTCGCAGTCCCGAACGAGCCTTACTCAGTGTTCCAGGTGGAGCTGCGGCGGCGCTTCGCCGGCACACCGCTGCTCGTCCTCATGACGACGAACGGCGGCGTCGGCTACCTGCCTCCGCGCGAGACGTACGGCTCCGGCCGGTACCAGGAGCAGCAGTCGCCGTACGCACCAGGGTGCCTCGAGCAGGCGATCGAAGCCGCGGCCGGGGCGCTCGAGCCGCTGCGTCGCTAGTCGTCGTCGAGGTCGTCCAGCTCGGACTCCCAGGAGTCGTCGATCGCCGGTAGCTCGAGCGGCGGCACGGCGTGCCGTGCGACCGTCTCGGCCATGATCGCGACGGCGCGCTCGACCTCCTCGTCGCCGATCAACCGGTGGGTGACGAGACGGATCCGGCTCGCGTCGCGCTCGAGCACGCGCAGGCCGGCATCCGCGAGCAGCGACACGAGGGCGGGCGGCGAGATGCCCGTCCCGCCGACGTCGGCGAGGACGATGTTCGTCTCGACCACCTCCGGTCTCGGCGTCACGCCGGGAATCGCGGCGAGCCCGGCGGCGAGCGCCCGGGCCCGGCTGTGATCGTCGGCGACGCGGTCGAGCATCGTGTCGACGGCGACGAGCCCCGCCGCCGCGGCGATCCCCGCGCGATGGACGCTCGAGCCGCCGAGGCGGTGCAGCATCGCTCGGGCCCGGCCGACCACCGCCTCGCTGCCGGCGAGCACCGCTCCGAACGGCGCCGAGAGGCTCTTGTTCAGGGACAGCGCGACGGAGTTCGCGGGCGCGGCGAGGTCGGCGAGCGGAGCTCCGAGCGCGGCGGCTGCGTTCACCAGCCGGGCTCCGTCGATGTGGACGCGGCAGTCGTGCCGCTTCGCCGCGGTCGCGAGCTCCTCGGTGAGCCCGGGTGACAGCGTCGTGCCACCCGCTCGCGTATGGGTGTTCTCGAGGACGAGCAACGCGGCGCGGCGCTCGGACACGAGGTCCTCGACGGCGACCGGGTCCATCCGGCCGTCCGCGGCCCAGAGCGGGGACGGCTCGAGACGTGCGATCTCGACGATGCCCATCGCCTCCGAGGTGAGGACATGGGACGCCGCCTCCAGCACGACGCGGTCGCCCGGCTCGCAGAACGTCAGCAGCGCCACGAGGTTCGCCATCCCGCACGTGGGCACCCACACGGCTGCGGGCTTGCCGAGGAGCTCCGCGACGCGCTCGCAGAGCTCGTTGACGGACGCGTCCTCTCCGACCGTCGCCCAGCCGAGCTCGGCCTTCCTCATCGCCTCCCACATCTCGCTCGTCGGCGTCGAGCAGAGATCCGAGCGCAGGTCGATCACGAACGCGAGGGCGTCAAGCCCTCAACAGATGGCGACCGGGCCGGGCGCCGGTGTGCTCGCCGCCGTCGACGACGACGGTGCCGTTGACGAGCACGAAGTCGACCCCGCGCGCGTAGTGGTGCGGATCGTCGGTCGTCGACACGTCGTCGAGCGTGTCCCAGTCGAGGACGACGACGTCCGCCGCGTACCCGCCGCGTAGAAGGCCCCGGTCCCAGAGACCGAAATGGGCGGCGGGCATGCTCGTCATCTTGCGGATCGCCTCCTCGAGGCGCAGCGTGCCGGCCTCCCGCACGTGATGGGTGAGGTAGTGGACGTGGCCGGAGTACCCGAGTGGGTGCCGGAGCAGGTCGGCGAGCGGCCCCTCGCGCGTGATCGTGAAGGTGTCGACACCGAGGCAGAAGAGCGGGTGCGAGATCATCTCGGCGAGGTGGTCGTCGGTGAAGAGCGTCCCGACGACGAGCACGCTCTCGTAGGCGGTGCCCGCGTCGGCGAGGACGTCGAAGAAGCAGTCCCACGGATCGGCCTTCCGCAGCTCGGCGATCTGGGCGAACGAGAGACCGTCCCAGTCGGGGTGCTGCTCGCTCGCCTGCAGCCGCACGCGGTCCCACTCGCCCTTGTGGACGAACCGCCAGTAGCGATCGCAGTCGGTGCGCAGCCGCCTTCGGGTCTCGGGGTCCCGGAGTCGCGCGAGCGCCGCTTCGGGCCCGTCGGCGGCGACCCAGGGCGGCAGGATCCCGGAGAGCTGGCCGAGGCCCTCGCGGAACGGCGTCGTGTCGGCGAGCACGTCCAGGCCCGACTCGCGGGCGTCGGCCATCATCTCGACTGCCCGCTCCCAGCCGCGATCGGGGGCCCCGGTGTTGTGTCGCACGTTGAGATGCGAGATCTCGGCCCGCGCTCCACCGGCGCGCGCCACGTCGAGGAACTCGCCGATCGCGGCGAGGATGTCCGCGTCGCGGTTCCGGACATGGCTCGTGTAGATCCCGTCGTACTCGCCGGCGACCGCGTTCAGACGGGCCAGCTCGGAGGTCGTCGCCTCGCGGCCCGGGTTGAACTCGAGCCCCGTCGACATGCCGAGCGCGCCCGCATTCATCGCCTCGCGAAGGAACTCCTCCATCGCCACGAGCTCGGTCTCGGAGGGATGGGAGCCCGAGACGCCCGCGGCGAGCCGGATCGCGTTGTGGCCGACGAACCAGGCGAGGTTGGGCGTGTGACCGACGTCCGAGAGGAAGTCGAGGTGCTGGCCGAAGGTCGTCCACGGGATCACGGGGCCGTCGTAGCCGAAGGTGTGGAGCCTGCCACTCATGTACTCCCGCGAGTGGTCGGTCACCGGGGCGTAGCTCCACCCGCAGTTCCCGACGACCTCGGTGGTGACGCCCTGCCGGATCGTGCTCTCCGCAGTCGGGTTTGCGAGCAGGGAGAAGTCGCTGTGGCTGTGAGGGTCGACGAAGCCGGGGCACACGAGCTTCCCCGACGCGTCGACGACCCGCGCCGCGGTGGCGGCGCCGTCGAGCCTGCCGACCTCGGCGATCCGGCCGTCCTCGACGGCGACGTCACCGAGGAAGGGCGGGCTCCCGGTGCCGTCGGCGATCCAGCCGCCCCGGATCAGGACGTCCAGCACGCCCGTGTCACTTGTCCTTGGAGACTCCGCCGACGTGCGGCCCGAGACGCGGGTCGAGGATGTCGCGCAGCCCGTCCCCGAGGAAGTTGAAGCCGAGGACGACGATCATGATCGCGAGGCCGGGAAAGATCGACAGCCACGGCTGGACCTCGAGGTACGAGCGGGCACTCGAGAGCATCCCTCCCCACGAGGCCTCCGGCGGCTGCGTGCCGAGCCCGAGGAAGCTGAGGGCGGCTTCGCTGAGGATCGCCGTCGAGAGGTACACGGACACGAGCACGATCACGGGCGCAGCGATGTTCGGCAGCACGTGGCGGCCCACGATCCGACGGTGCGACGAGCCGAGCGCGCGCGCGGACTCGACGAAGGGGAAGCCCATCACCTCGAGCACGCCGCCGCGTACGACCCGCGCGAACGCCGGCGTGATCACGATCCCGATCGCGATCATCGCGTTCCGGCGGTTCGGGCCGAGCAGGCCGGCGATCACGATCGCGAGCACGAGGCCCGGCAGGGCGAACATGAGGTCGACGACCCGCATCAGCAGGCTGTCGATCTTGCCGCCGTAGGAGCCGGCGAGCAGCCCGAGCGAGAGCCCGAGGACGAGCGCGATGCTGACCGAGATGATCCCGACCTGGAGCGAGACCTGGGCGCCGTGGATGATGCGTGCGAGCGTGTCGCGTCCGAGCTCGTCGGTACCCAGCGGGTGCGCCCAGCTCGGGTCCTGCAGCCGCGTCGCGACGAGCTCGTCGGGGTCGACCGTCCAGATGTAGGGGCCGAAGAGCGCGATGAAGACGTTGAGCCCGACGATGATCGCGCCGGCGATCCCGATCGGGTTCTTCCACTTCGCGAAGCGGCCCGCGCGACGGACCGGGACGTAGACCCACTGACCGGTGCCGACGTCGCTCGGGCCCTCGGGAGCGAGCACCGGCGGCTCGTATTCCCGCCTGCTCATTCCTGCGAGATCCTCGGGTCGAGGACGCCGTAGAGGAGATCGACGATCAGGTTCGCGTAGATGAACACGACGGCCAGCAGCACCGTCGCCGCCTGGACGACCGGGTAGTCGCGGTTGAAGATCGCGTTGATCAGCGTGTTGCCGATGCCCGGCAGCCCGAAGATGATCTCGACGATGGCGGAGCCGCCCATCAGGATGCCCACCTCGAACCCGACGATCGTGACGACGGGGATGAGCGCGTTCCTGAGCGCGTGCCGTGAGATCACGACCTTTCGCTTCACACCCTTCGCCCGGGCCGTGCGGACGTAGTCCTGCCCGAGGACCTCGAGCATCGTGGCGCGCACCATCCGCATCACGATCGCCAGCGTGAACACGGAGATCGAGATCGCCGGGAGGATGAACTGGCTCAGGTTCTCGATCGGGTCCTCGTAGATCGGCGTGTAGGTCAGGGGCGGGACCCAGCCGAACACGCGAGAGGTGAAGAGGAGCAGGAGCGTCGCGAGCCAGAAGTTCGGGATCGAGACGCCGATCAGGCCCCCGACGCGCGCGAGGTAGTCGTGCGTGCTGTCCCGCTTGACGGCCGAGAGGACGCCGAGCGGGATGCCGATGACGGTGGCGATGAGGAGCCCGAGGATGACGAGCTCGAGGGTGATCGGCAGAGCATTCGTCAGGATCTCGGACACCGGCTGCGTGTTGCGGTACGAGAACCCGAAGTCGCCCTGCAGGAAGTCGCTGGCCCAGCGCCAGTACTGCTCCGCGTACGAGCCCGTGAGGCCGAGCTGCTCGCGTGTCTGCTGCTTCTGCTCCTCGGTCGCCGTATTGTCGCCGCCGAGGAGGACGTCGACGATGTCGCCCGGCAGGAGCCGGACCATGAAGAAGATCACGATCGAGATCCCGATCAGGATCGGGATCGTGGCGAGAACGCGCCTGAGGACGTACCCCGTCACGGCCTACCGGATGGTCGCATAGAGACGCGGCCGGGACGGGCGTCCACGCCGCCACCCGTCCCGGCCGAGGTGCTGCTGCGTCGGTCACCCGTTGAGCCACACCGTGCTGCGAAGCCCCGTGTTGAAGTCGTCGAAGGAGACGTACATGCCCTGGACGCGCCTGCGCACGACCTGGAACTTGTTCACCTGGATGAGCCCGATCTGCGGCAGCTCGCTCTGGAGCAGGATCTGAGCCTGCTTGTAGATCGGGAGACGCTTGGCCTGATCGAGGGTGATCTTGCCGTTGCCGACGAGACGCCAGATCTTGACGTTCTTCCAGAGCGGGTACCAGGCCCTGTAGCTCGGGATGATCGGGTTGTACTCGTTCAGGTAGCCGTCGACGTCGCCGCGCATGCCGCGGGCGGTGAGGTCCCACTCGAAGTTGCCGATGCCGTTGTTCGCGCCGAACGTGCCGGGCTCCTGGGCGACGATCTCGACCTCGATGTTGATCGCCTTCAACTGCGACTTGATCACCGCGGCGATCTGCTGGAACTCGAGCGGCGTCGAGAACGTGGAGAGCTTCACGGAGAAGCCCCTCGACTGCCCGGCCGCAGCCATCAGCGCCTTGGCCTTGACGAGGTCGAACTTCTGGTACTTCGTCTTCAGCTCCGCCTGCGTGAGCGGCCATGGACCGTACCCGGGCGGGACGATGCCGGAGTAGTTGCCGTTGCCGTTGTAGACGGTGTTGATGATCGCCTGCCGGTTGATTGCGAGGTTGACGGCCTGGCGGACGCGGATGTCGTGCCAGGGCTTCGGATCGCCCTTGATCGTGAACTGCAGCTCGCGGAAGGCGGCGGTACCGCCCCTGAGAACCGTGAAGCCGCTGTTGTTCCGGAACGCATTGGCGCCGTCTGCCGTGAGCGTCGCGCCGTCGATCGCTCCCGCCCGCAGCGCCGCGATCCGCGCCTGCTCGTCGGGAAGCACCTTCAGCGTCATCGCGTCCATGTACGGCAGCCCCTGCTTCCAGAAGCGCTGGTTGCGCACGTACTCGACCTTGTCGTTGGGGTCGTAGCCGAGCATCCGGTACGGGCCGGTGCCGATCGCCTGGCGGCTGACGTTGACCTGGTCGTAGAGCCCGGCGGGCACGATCGGCGTGTACCGGCCCCAGGCGAGGACGCCGAACACGCGCGCGTCCGGCGCCTTGAGCCGAATTCGCGCGACGTACTTCGACACGACGTCCACGCCCTCGAACGCCGGTATCTGCCCGACGGTCGCGATGCTGCCGGGGAGCGGTGGGTTGAGCATCTGCTCGACCGAGTACTTGACGTCGCCCGCGTCGAGCTCCTTGCCGTTGTGGAACCTGACGCCCTTGCGCAGGTTGAAGACGATCGTCCTCGAGTTGACGACCCGCCAGGACTCGGCGAGGGCCGGCTTGAGGTTCAGGTTCCGGTCCCACTCGACGAGGGAGTCGTACGCGGCCTGCTTGCCCCAGTGGTTGGCGGTCAGGATGGCGCCGTACGGGGCGACGTGCACCGGATCCTGCTCCAGCGCGAAGGTCATGCGCCCGCCGCGGCGCGGGGCCTGTGCGACGGATCGCTTCGGGGCTCCCGTCGCAGCGCCGGCGACCGAGCCGGCGGCCACCGCGCCCGCGGCGACGACCCCTGCCTTGACGAGCGCGTCGCGACGGGTCAGCCCTCCGTCAACCGAATTCTCCGTGGTTTCCTTGTCTGCCACAGCCTCGTCCCTCCTTTGGTGGGGGCAGGTCAAAGGATCTGCCCGACCCGAGGTGCCTCACCTGCGATGTCGTCGTAGAAGACGGATTCGCGCACCTGAATGTTGGCGAGCCGGTTCGCGGCCTCGCGGTCGATCTCGACTCCGAGGCCGGGCGCGCCCGTGACCTCGATGAAGCCGTTGCCCATCTCGACGGGCTGCGTCAGCACGTCGCTCTCCTGCAGGGGGTAGTGGGTGTCGCTCGCGAACGGGAAGCTCGTCGACGACGCGACGAGGTGGGCGTTGGCCGTCGTCGCGACGCCCAGCTCGGCCCAGCTGCCGATCGCGCACCACTTGCCGGCGGCATCCGCGACCGAGGCGATCTGGCGCGCCCGCGTCAGGCCACCGGCCTCGGAGGGATAGACGACAAGGACGTCGCACGCGTCGGCCTTGATCAGCTCGAGTGCGGAGCGCAGGTCGGTGCATGCCTCGTCGGCCGCGACGGGCACGCCAACCGAGCGGCGTACCTGCGCGAGCCCCTGCACGTCGAAGTCCGGCACCGGCTGCTCGACGTACTGGAGGTCGAACTGCTCGAGCCCGCGGATCCACTTGATCGCCGCGGGGACGCTCCACATCATGTTCGCGTCGATCCGGATCTTCACGCCCGTGCCGACGACGTCGCGGATCGCTGCGATGGTGTCGTGGTCCTGCGCGAAGTCCCGTCCCACCTTGAGCTTGAGCTCCGTCGTGCCCGCCTGCGCGAACGCTGCAGCCTTGCGGGCGTTCACCTCCGGCTCGTCGATGAAGAGGTAGCCGACGACCGGCACCTGTCGGCGGCAGAAGCCTCCGAGGAGCTCGGCCACCGGCACGCCGAACGCCTTGCCCTTGAGGTCGAGCAGCGCGATCTCGAGGCCGGCGATCGCGTAGGCGCCCATCCGGCTCCAGTTGCGCGTGAACTCCTCCATGCGGTGCACCAGCCACTCGGTGCGCAACGGGTCCTGCCCGACGAGGAACTGCGTCAGCTCGGCCTCGATCACCGTCCTGATGGTCGGAAGGGTCGGCCCAGGGGCTTCGCCGATTCCGACGATACCCTCGTCGGTGTGGATCTCCACGAGCAGCCCCGAGGCGGACAGCCGCGTCCCGCCCGGCCAGACGAGAGGCTCGCGCATCGGGGTACGCACCGCAACCGTATGGACGCTCGTGATCCTCAACGGAGGATGGCAAGACTAGGCGCGACGTCCGGGATTGTCAACCATTCGGTGATTGTCGACAATCCTCTATGATGGGTCGCGTCCATGCCCGATAGCGGCGAGCGCACACCGGCAGTCGTCCTCGAAGGTGGGGCAGGCAAGGGACGCCCGCGAGGGCAGCAGGTCGTCGAGATCCTGCGCAGCGCGATCATCACGGGCAGCTACGAGCCCGGCGAGCGCCTGATCGAGGCGACCCTCTCGACGGAGCTCGGGACGAGCCGCGGCCCCGTCCGGGAGGCGCTCCGGCAGCTCGAGAACGAGGGCCTCGTGATGTCGTTCCCCTACCGGGGCGCGGTCGTCCTCGGCGTCTCGGACGACGAGGTGCAGGAAGTGCTCATCCCGATCCGCCTGACCCTCGAGCGGTACAGCTTCCTGCGTGCGCTCGAGACGATGACCGACGAGGACTTCGCCGAGCTCGGCAAGCAGGTCTGGCTCATGGAGCAGGCGGCCCACGCGGACGACCTGCCGCGGATCGTCGAGGCCGACCTCCGCTTCCACGAGATCGTCATCGGCGCCTCGGGCCAGACCCACACGGTGCAGATCTGGCGGACGATCTGGCCCCGGATCCGGGCGTACTTCTACCGCTACGGGCGCGGGCAGGACCTCGGGCGAATGGTGCAGGAGCATCGTGACCTGCTGGAGGCCCTCCAGTCGCGCGACCCCGAGCGGATGCGGGCCGTGCTCGAGCAGCACATCGCGGTGCCGAGCCCGCCCCCCGCCCCCACCGCTGCGAAAGGCCGCAAGCGCGCGCCGCGCAAGGGACGGGAGGCGGCCGCCGAGAAGGGCAGCGCATGAGCGAGCTCCTGGCGGTCGAGAACCTCCGCACGGCCTTTCACACCCACGGCGGCGTGATCCGCGCCGTCGACGGCGTCGACTTCTCCATCGAGACGGGAGGCGCGCTCGGCGTCGTCGGCGAGTCCGGCAGCGGCAAGTCGGTGACCGCGCTCTCGATCATGCGGCTGATCGACCTGCCGGGCCGGGTCGAGCCGGCCTCGTCGATCAGGTTCCAGGGCCGCGACCTCGCGAAGCTCCCCGAGGACGAGATGGCGAAGATCCGGGGCAACGAGATCTCGATGATCTTCCAGGAGCCGATGACGTCGCTCAACCCGGTGTTCACGGTGGGCGACCAGATCGCGGAGTCCGTGCTGCTCCATCAGGGCGTCGGCAAGAAGGAGGCGGAGGAGCGGGCGCTCGAGATGATGCGCCTCGTCGGGATCCCGTCCGCCGAGAAGCGGATGCGCGACTACCCGCACCAGATGTCAGGCGGCATGCGGCAGCGCGTCATGATCGGAATGGCGCTCTCCTGCAACCCGAAGCTCCTGATCGCGGACGAGCCGACGACCGCCCTCGACGTGACCGTGCAGGCGCAGATCCTCGAGCTCATGAAGGAGCTCCGTGACAGGCTCGGCATGGCGATCCTCCTGATCACGCACGACCTCGGCGTCGTCGCGGAGATGGTCGACCAGGTCGCGGTGATGTACGGCGGCAAGATCGTGGAGCGCGGGCCGGTGAAGGACATCTTCGCCAACCCGCAGCATCCGTATACCGAGGCGCTGCTGAGCTCGATCCCGCTCCTCGGGATGCGGTACACGACCCGGCTCAAGGCGATTCGCGGCATGGTCCCGAGCCCGCTCGACTGGCCGCAGGGCTGCCGCTTCGCACCGCGGTGCGACTACGCATTCGACCGCTGTATCCGGGAGCTGCCGCCCCTCTTCGACGTGGGCACGCAGGAGTCGGCGTGCTGGCTGTGCGAGAGCGGCCCGCGTGCCGTTCGCCAGGTGGTGCCGACCTGAGCACGGGCAACGCCGGTGTCGACGCGCTGTCGCCGCAGCCGGCCGGCGACGACGTCCTTCTCAGCACCCGCGGGCTGAAGAAGTACTTCCCCGTCAAGCAGGGCTTCCTCCGCCGTACCTCGGGCTACCTCCAGGCGGTCGACGGCGTCGACCTCGACATCCGTCGCGGTGAGACGGTCGGCCTCGTCGGCGAGTCGGGGTGCGGTAAGTCGACGCTCGGGCGGACGCTGCTGCGCCTGCTCGAGCCGACGGAAGGCGAGATCAGCTTCGAGGGAGTGAACCTCGTCGGGCTCGGGCCGCGTGCGATGAAGGAGATGCGCCGGCACATGCAGATCGTCTTCCAGGACTCGGTGGGCTCGCTCGATCCCCGCATGAAGGTCGGCGACCTGATCGCGGAGGGCCTCGCGATCCACGGCGTCTCCGCGAGGAAGGACCGCAAGGGGATCGTTCAGGAGATGCTCCAGCGCGTCGGCATGGCACCGGAGGCTGCCGACCGCTACCCGCATCAGTTCAGCGGCGGACAGCGGCAGCGCATCGGGCTGGCACGGGCGCTCGTGCTGCAGCCGAAGCTCGTCGTGGCCGACGAGCCAGTCTCCGCGCTGGACGTCTCGATCCAGTCGCAGGTCCTCAACCTGCTGGTCGAGCTGAAGTCGGAGTTCGACCTCACCTACGTCTTCGTGGCCCACGATCTCGCAGTCGTCGGCTACATCTCCGACCGTGTCGCCGTGATGTACCTCGGGCGCATCGTCGAGATCGCGCCGTCCGACGAGCTCTTCGCGCGGCCGCTCCACCCGTACACGGTCGCGCTCCTCTCGGCGAACCCGGAGCCCGTGCCCGGCCGCAAGAGCAACCGCATCGTGCTCACGGGCGACGTGCCGAGCCCGATCGATCCGCCGTCCGGCTGCCGCTTCCGCACGCGCTGCCCGATCGCCCGGGAGATCTGCGCCGAGGTCGACCCGGCGCTCGAGTATCACGGCGCCGACCACCGGGCAGCGTGCCACTTTCCCGGCACGCTCTCCGCCGCAGGCTCGCAGCCTGCATGAGCTCGAGCCCGTCAGCGCCGACCTACGACGTCCGCCTGCTCCACGACTGCCGCGTGCCGATGCGCGACGGCATCTCCCTCTCGGCGGACGTCTACCTCCCGCTCGGCGGGCAGGGCCTACCGACGATCGTCCAGTGGACGCCGTACGAGTCGACGCGCGAGCGCTTCATCTCCTGGGGGAGCGTGGTTTTCGAGCCGCGGCTATGCCGCCGTGGTCGTCGACGTGCGTGGACGCTACGAGTCCGAGGGCGTCTTCACGGCGTGGGCGCACGACGGCCGGGACGCGTACGACACCGTCACGTGGGCCGCCGACCAGCAGTGGTCGAACGGCCGCGTCGGGACGTGGGGCCGGAGCTACGGTGCCCTCGTCCAGTGGCAGCTGGCGCACCTCGGCCACCCGAACGTCCGCTGCATCGCACCGCAGGTGATCCACGACGACTACTTCTGGGACGGGTACTGGACCGGCGGCGCCTTCCAGCTCGCGCTCACGCTCGGCGCCGCTGCGCTCTGGACGAGCGCCATGGCGCTGATCACCGGCCCCTCCGCCCGGGACGTCGTCCTCAACGACCGCATCTTCGGGCACCTGCCGCTGATCGAGCTCGACGAGGTCACGATCGGGCGCAAGGTCGACTACTGGCGCCTGTGGTGGGAGCACCAGGTGAACGACGAGTACTGGCAGCAGTTCCGTCATCGCCCGGAGAAGGTCGAGGTGCCGATCTTCCAGCAGGCGGGGTGGTTCGATCCCTACTCGGGCTCGCATCTGCGCAGCTTCGCCGCGATCGGCGACCGGGTCGCCGAACCGGGTCCTCGTCGGGCCGTGGTCGCACGAGGCCGAGGTGGAGACCTTCACCGGCGACATCGACCTCTCGCCGGCGCTGACCGTCGTCCAGGACCACGAGCTCGTCTTCTACGACCGCTATTTGAAGGAGCTCGACAACGGCTGGGACGAACGGCCGCCCGCCGAGCTCTACGTCCTCGGCGCGGACGAGTGGCGCAGCGAGAGCGAGTGGCCGCTCGAGCGCACCGAGTGGACGCCGTTCCACCTACGGCAGGGAGGCGGGCTGTCGCGCTCGGAGCCGGGCGCCGACGAGCCGGGCGACCGCTACGACTACGACCCGGCGGACCCCGTCCCCACGATCGGGGGCGTCAACTCGGTGCTGACGATGACGCAGGGCGCGCAGACCAGGGTCGTCCCCGGGCCGCTCGACCAGCGCGTGCTCGAAGGGCGTGACGACGTGGTCGTCTACACGAGCGAGCCGCTCGACCGCGACCTCGAGGTGATCGGCCCTGTCGAGATGGTGCTCTATGCAGCCTCGTCGGCGCGCGACACCGACTTCATGGTCCGCCTCTGCGACGTGTACCCGGACGGCCGCTCGATCCTCCTCACCGAAGGCGTCATCAGGGCGCGGTACCGGGGAAGCGTCGAGGGCGAGTCCGTCGAGCTGCTCGAGCCGGGCGAGGTCGCGGAGTACCGCTTCCGCTGCTACCCCGTGGCGAACGTGTTCGGGCGAAGCCACCGGATCCGGCTCGACGTGACGAGCTCGAGCTTCCCGCGCTTCTCTCGCAACCTCAACACGGGCGACGACATCGGCACCGGCACGCGGATGGAGGTCGCCCGGCAGACGCTCCTCCACACCGCGCGCTATCCGTCCCACGTCCTGCTGCCCGTCACGGCCTCGTGACCGGAGGCGGCTTCCCGACCTACGAGGCCGAGCGAGCCCTCGCGCAGGCCCGCGCCGCGGGCATCGAGCCCGTCCCGCTCTCCGGCACGCCGTCGCCTCCGCTCCCGGAGCACGTCGTCGAGGCCGTCGCAGGCGTGCTGCGGCGCCCGATGGCCGCGCCGCCGTCTCACGGCCTTCCGACGCTGCTCGAGGCGCTCGCCGCCTGGCTCGAGCGCTCGACGGCGCGCACCGTCGACCCGGGGGCGGAGATCGTCGTCACGAACGGGGCAATGCATGCCCTCGGGATCTGCTTTCGCTCCCTCGTCGGGCCCGGCGACGAGGTGGTCGTCCCGGCTCCGTGCTTCTTCTTCGAGGAGCCGATCCGCGCCGCCGGCGCGGCTCCGGTCTACGTCCACTGCAGCGCCTCGGAGGGATGGGGCTGGGATCCGGAAGCGCTCGAGGGCGCGATCGGGCCGCGAACGAGCGCGCTGCTCCTCTGCAACCCGGGCAATCCCACCGGTCACGTGCCCTCACCGCGGGAGGTCGCCGACGCCGTCGCGGTCGCGGCGAGGCACGGCCTGCTCGTCGTCACCGACGAGGCCTACGAGGCCGCGCTCTTCGACGATGCAGTGCTGACGTCGGCGCTCGGCCTCGGTGAGGAGGTCGTCGTCGTCCGCAGCCTCGGCAAGAGCCTGTCGATGCCGCAGCTCCGTCTCGGAATCGTTTCCGGACCGCCGACACGCATCGCCGCGTGCGCGCGGACGCTCGAATGGGACTGCCTCCGGGTCAACCTCGCCGCGCAGGTGGCGGCGCTCGCGGTGCTCGAAGGCCCGCGGGACTGGCTGGACGCCGTGCGCGCCGGCCTCGCCGCCGACCGCGCCGTCGCCCTCGCCGCCGTCGGCGCGACACCGGGGCTCTCTACGGCCGTTCCCGCTGCGGCGCCGTTCCTCTTCGTCCACGGCGACTCGGGCGATCCCGTCGCCGGCGGCCTTGCCGAGGCGGGCCTCCCCGTCGTCGACGGCGTCCACTTCCAGGCCCCGGGCTACGCGAGGCTGCCGTTCGCCGGCGCCGCACGGGCCGGGGAGGCGCTCGGCGCGGCGCTCGGCCGCTGGGCTGCCGCGGCCGACCGGTGAGCGAGCGGGTACCGAGGAGGCGCCGCACGCCGAGACGAACGCTGGCGATGATCAGCGCGAACAGCCTCTCGGCCGCCGTGCAGGGGCAGTTCATGTTCGTGCTGCCGTGGATGCTCCTCGCGCGCGGCAGCTCCGCACAGGCGGCGGCGCTGTCGACGGCGTTCGTCTACGTCCCCATGCTCGTCACCGCCATCCCGTTCGGGGCGAAGTCGGACAACGCCGATCCGCTGCGGCTGATGCGGTCGGTGACGGCCGTCGCGCTCGCCGCCTGTGCGCTCTACCCACTCGCGACGCTCGCCGGGCGCGACTGGTTCTGGCTCGTGCTGGCGGCCGCGGTCGTCGTGGGTGCGACGCGTAACCTCTCCGAAGGCGCGGTGTTCCGAAGCCTCGCCGACACGACCCGGGACGAGGGGCTTCTCCGCGCGCACGCGATCCGCACGACGGTGAACCAGGCGGCGCTCTTCGGGACCGGCTTCATCGGGCTCCTCCTCTACCGGATCGGCGATGCCGAGGCAGTGCTGATCGGCACCTGCGCGCTCCTCGCGGCAGCGCTCGCGATCCTGGCGGTCGTGCCGCACCTCGGCCGCGCGCCGGATCCGGACACCCTCGTGCGCCAGCTCGTGGCGGAGGGGATGACCTCGCTGTGGAGGAACCGGCTCCTACGCCGGATCGGCTGGGCGACGCTGCTGTGGAGCATCTTCGTCGGGGCCGCGGTCGGGGTCATGCCTGCCGTACTGCGCGAGCACATTGGAATGGACGAGCTCCAGGCGAGCGCGACCTTCGTCGCGGGCACTGTCGCGATTGTCGTCTTGACGCTTCCGATCGTGCGCGCCCTGCAGCGGCGCATCGGCGCGATCTCGACGTTCGTGCTCGCGAGCGCCGTCCAGGGGGCGACGGTGATCCTCTTCGCCGGCGTGAGCGCGGCCCTCGTCGCCCCGCTTCTCTACTGCCTCTTCCTGCTCGCCAACAGCGCGGCCGCGGCATCGCTCGGCGGGGCCCGAGCGGCCGAGGTCGCCCATGACCACCAGGGGATGCTCAACCTCGTGGTCGGGACGCTCGGGCTGGCGGGGTTCCTGATCGGAGTGCTTATCGTCGCCGGGCTGCTCGGCCCGCTCGGCTTCGCCGCCATTCTCGCGTCGATCGGGGTGGGGATGACGGCAACGGCACTCGGGTTCCGCCGCTCGCTCGCCGCCGCGTAGCCCGTGCTCGACCTCCTGATCCGCGGTGCCACCGTCTACCCCGGGGACGAGCCCGCGTTCCGCGGAGACGTCGGTGTCCGGCGACCGGGGCCGGATCGAGCCCGGCAAGCGGGCCGACCTCGTGCTCCTCGACCCGGCGACCTGCGTCGACACGGCCACGTAGGCGGAGCCGCTGCGATCGCCCGACGGCGTGGCCGGCGTCTGGGTCAACGGTGTCCGGGCCTGGAAGGACGGCGCCCCGACCGGCGCCCGCCCCGGCGGCGTCGTGCGCTGAGCCCCGCGCTCAGGCCGAGGCGAAGAGCCGCCGTCCCTCGCCGATGCAGGACTCGGTCAGCGTCGGCAGCGCGTCTCGGGAGAACGGCGTCTGCCAGACCTGGTACAGGTCGAGGCCGTCGAGCTCGGGGGGGTACAGGTAGCCCATCTCGGCGCCGCTCGTGTTCATCACGACGACCGTTGCGTCGGGGAACGCTGCGCGCAGATCCTCCTGGAAGCACGAGTACGCCTCGTTGGGGTGCGCGACGAGCAGGCTGTCGCCGACGCGCCAGACCCAGGCAGGGACGACCTGCCGGTCGCCGCCGGTGAGGTTGCGCACGATCTGGATCTTCCGAAACAGCCGCTCGGCGATCGCCCTGTCCTCCGTCCCGGCGCGCTGCTCCTCGAGCTCCTCGACCGACGGCATCGGCTTGACGGGAAGCGGCACGTCGACGAGGCCGCCGTCGAGCGCGGGCGACGGCTCGAACGGCCCCGGCCGCCAGACGGCGAGAGGCGCGCCCGACTCGACGAGGCCGTCGTACCGGAGGGCGTGCCGCGCGGGGAGCATCCCCTCGAGCGCGGCGAGGGCGCTGAAGCCCAGGCGGCGGCCGTGCTGGTCCGCGATCGCCGGATCGCCCACGTACTGGTGGGCGGGACCCAGCTCGCCCGAGGCCCCCTGGAGGAAGACGCACGGCGCGCCGCTCGTGTGCGACTCGACGACTTCCCGCATCGCTCCGATGTAGTCCGGCGAGATCAGCGTGTTCTCCCACGCGAGCGTCGTCGGGTGGCACGCGTAGTTCACGATCGTGCCGAGCACGCGCCCGTCCCCGTCTGCCGTGATCCGGCCGACGACAAGCGTGTCGTCCGCCTGCGCCGCCGGGTTGAAGCCGCAGACGATGCGGCCCTCCTCGCTCGCGGGGTCGGGCAGGTCGCGATTGCGCGCGAGATCGCAGCGGCCCGTGGCCCACGTCAGCGTCGCGGGCGTGAGCCCGTCGATCGCCTCGCGGGCCGCCTCCAGGATCGCACTGCTCAGCTGGTCGAGGTACGGCCCGATCAGCTCGCCGCCCGGGTTGTGGCTCCGGCTCATCGCCGCCCAGGGCGCCGAGTGGGTGTGGGAGCAGTTGACGAGCAGGGTGCCGGGGTCGAGCCCGAGCGCCTCGTAGACGGGCGCGAGCACCCGTTCCGAGTCCGATGCACCGCCGAGATCCCCGAGCAGCGCGATGTCCAGCGCGACGAGCACCCTCGGTCGGCCGTCGCCCTCGGCGCGAAGCGCGAGCGCCGTCGCCGTGAGCGGCCGGTGGACGCCGTCGGCGAAGTCGTGGGTCGCGGCTCCCCACATGCGAGCGTAGATCCCCTCGGGCGGGGTCGTGTCGCGCCGCGCGAGGCCGATCAGGCCCGAGAACGCAGAGGGCGCGACCTCGAGTGGCACGGAGGTGCTCATGGGGCCGTCTCCCGTTTCTGGAATCGTTTGCGAGATCCGCGACAGCCTAGGATCCGGCCCCTGACGTGTCAAGCGCCGAGCGGTCGCAGCGGCTGTAGGCTGCAACCGATTCCGACCGGGGTGAACGGAGCGAGCGATTGACGACGCAGATCCTGCAGCTCAGCGACCTGCACACCTTCGCCGACCCCCACGGGCGCCTGTTCGACATCCCGACCCGAGAGCTTCTGGGGGACGTGCTCGCACACGTGGAGGAGTCGGGCCTGCGCCCCGATCACGTCGTCGTCACCGGCGACCACACGCACGACGAGCTGCCTGCGACGTACGCCGCCGTGCGCGAGCTGCTCCACCCGTACGTCGACAGCCTCTGGCAGGTCCCCGGAAACCACGACGACCGTAGGGCGCTCCGTTCCACGTTCGCCGATCGGATCCCGGGCGACGACGGCGACAGGATCACCTTCGCCTTCAGCACGGGAGACTGGCTCTGCCTCGGCCTCGACACGCACCTCCCGGGCGCCACGAGCGGGCGGCTCGGAGCCGATCAGCTCGAGTGGGCTCGCGGGCAGCTCGAGGAGCATCAGCCCCGCGCCGCCGTGCTCTTCATGCACCATCCGCCGGTGCAGCTCGGATTGGCGTGGCTCGATCGCATCGGACTCGAGGACGCGCACCTGCTCCGCGAGCTGCTCGCCGAGGATGCGCGGATCCGCCTCGTGTGCTGCGGCCACGTCCATCACGAGTCGTCCCACCGCATCGGCACGGCCGAAGTCGTGACCGTCCCGTCGACGGGCCTCCAGTTCAGCCCCGTGAGCGATGTCGCGGAGTTCGTCGCCGCGCCACCCGGCTGCCGCCTCATCGAGCTGGGAGAAGACGGCTACACGACGACGGTCGTCCGGCTTCCCGAGGCGCGCTACACGCCGTCGCAGCCGTGACGGAGGCGAAGCAGCGAGTTGCCCTCGTGACGGGGGCAGGGCGGGGGATCGGTCGTGCGACGGCGCTCGCCCTGGCTGCGGCGGGCACGACCGTCGTCGTTGCGGCGCGCTCGAGCGACGAGCTGGGCGCCGTCGTCTCGGAGATCGGGGCCGCCGGAGGCGAGGCGACCGCCCTCGCCTGCGACCTGACCGATCGGACCCAGTCGACCACCCTCGTCGAGCGGGCCGGCGCCGCGTTCGGGCCGATCGACATCCTCGTCAACAACGCGGGCATCGGCAGCAGCGCCGATCCGCGGCCGCTGGCCGAGTTCAGGGACCCGTTCTGGGACCAGACTCTCGAGCTGAACCTGACCGCGCCGTACCTGCTCTCGAAGGCAGCGCTCCCGCACATGCGGGGTCAGCGGTGGGGGCGGATCGTCACCGTCGCGTCCATCAACGGCCGCATCCCGACACCCCACTCGGGGGCGTACGTCGCGAGCAAGCACGGCGTGATCGGGCTCATGCGCACGCTCGCCCTCGAGGTCGCGACCGAGGGGATCACGGTCAACTGCGTCTGCCCCGGCCCGGTCCGCACGCGGGTGAACGACGCGCGCATCGCGTACGACGCGAAGCGATTCGGACGCGACATCGAGGAGTACGAGCGAGGCCTCACGCCGATCGGCGGCCGCCTCGAGCCCGAGGACATCGCGCCGATGATCACCTACCTCGCGAGCGACGACGCACGCATGATCACCGGGCAGGCGTACAACGTCGACGGCGGCGTGAACATGGCATGAGCGGGATCGCCGTCGTCACGGGAGGCTCCCGGGGGCTCGGCTGGGCCATCGGCACGCACCTGCGCGACGAGGGCTGGCGGGTCGTGGCGGCCGACCTCGTGCCCGGCGAGACGGAGGCCGGCGGCACGGGCATCCACTACCGGCAGATGGACGTCTGCGACCGCGACCAGGTGAGCTCGACGCTCGCCGCAGTGGTCGACGAGCAAGGGAGCCTCGACCTGCTCGTCAACAACGCCGGCATCACTCGCCACCGCCCGCTCGTCGACCTCACCTGGGAGGACTGGTCGGCCGTCGTGGACGTGAACCTCCACGGCGCCTTCAACTGCCTCCAGGCCGCGGGCGCGATCATGATCGACCGAGGCGGCGGCGTCATCGTGAACGTCGCGTCGGTCGCCGCCGAGCGCGGCGCGGCCGGAAGGGCCCCGTACGCGACGACCAAGGCGGCCATCGTGGGGCTGACGCGCTCGGCGGCCGTCGAGTGGGCGCAGCACGGAGTCCGCGTCAACGCGGTCGGCCCCGGGTACGTCGATACCGGGGTCCTGAGCGCCGCGTTCGCCTCGAGGACCCTCGACCCGGCCGACGTGCTGGAGCGGATCCCCGCCGGGCGGCTCGCCGACCCGGACGAGATCGGTGCCATGGTCAGCTTCCTGGCCTCGCCGGGAGCGGCCTACGTCAACGGACAGGTGTTCTACGTCGACGGCGGGTTCCTCGCCGACTACGGCGTGCGCGTGAGGCGATGACCTCGCGCGTGAGCGCGATCCGGGTCGGGACCGCGACCCTTCCGCTGCCCGCACCGCTTCGGCTCGGGCCGATGGAGGTCACGGCGCGGGAGTACGCAGCGGTGGAGGTGGAGACCGAGGACGGGCTCGTCGGGAAGGCGTACTGCCTGACGCGCAACGCGCCGGTCGCCGCCTGCGTGGAACGCCTCGTCGCACCCGTGGTCACCGGCCGCGAGGCGGATCCGGAACGGCGGTGGGAGGACTGCTCGCGCGCGACGGTCGCGATCGGGCGCACCGGCCTCGTCGTGCGCGCGATCGGCCTGGTCGACATCGCACTGTGGGACGTGGCTGCGCAAGCGGCCGGCGTGCCGCTCTGGCGCCATCTCGGCGGCGCCGCCCCGGCCTCGCCGCTCTTGCTGGTCGCCGCGTATCCGCTGGCCGACCGCAGCCCCGAGTCCCTCGCCGAGGACGTGATCCGCCACGGGTCGGCCGGGTACACCCTGCTCAAGGTCGCCCGAGACCCCGATCCGGGCCGTATGCGCCGGCTCCTCGAGACCGCTGCCTCGGGGCTCCCGTCCGCCGCCCGGCTGGTCGTGGACGCGGGGTACGGCTGGCGCTCGAGCGCCGAGGCGCTCGCCGAGCTCCCCGGGTGGGGTGAGACACCGCTCGCCTGGCTCGAGGACCCGCTAGCCCCCGAGGATGCCGAGGGCTGCGCGGCCATCCGGCGCGAGGGCGGGCACCCGGTCGGGATCGGAGACGAGGTGACGCACATCGCGACGTTTCGCGCACTGCTGGACGCGCAGGCGCTCGACGTGCTCCGGCTCGACGTCCCCGCGTTGGGCGGCATCACGCCGTCGCTCCGCGTGCTGGCGCTCGCTGCTGAACGGGGCGTGCCCGTCTCCTTCCACGTCTATCCGGAGGTGAGCGCCCACGTCGCGCCGCTGCAGCCCGGCTCGATCGTCGAGACGTTCGACCGCGAGGCCCCGGGCGGCAATCCGCTCGACCCGGCGCACACCCTCTGCCGCGGCGGCCCGGTCTTCCGCGACGGGACGGCGGTCGCGCCGGACGCACCCGGGCTCGGCTTCGAGCTCGACTGGGCGCGCTTTCGGCCCTGAGCTCAGCCGGCGCTGCGGCGCTCCGCGTCGAGACGCCGGAGCTCGCCGCGGCGGATCTTGCCCGTCACGGTGAGCGGCAGCTCGGGAACGAACTCGATCTCCCGCGGCACCTCGTAGGGCGCAAGTCGTGTGCGGACGAGCGTGCGGAGATCGTTCGCGAGCTCCGGCGAGTCGGGCGTTCCCGGGACGGTCACCACGAACGCCTTCACGACCTCGCCACGAACCTCGTCGGGCGTCCCGATCGCGGCCGCGATCGCGACGGCCGGATGGCGGATCAGGCACTCCTCGATCTCGCCGGGCCCGATCCGGTAGCCGCCGCTCGAGATGAGGTCGTCGGCCCGCCCGACGCTGCGGTAGGTGCCCTCCTCGTCCACCTCGGCGAGGTCGCCGGTGTACAGCCACCCGTCACGCACCTTCGCAGCCGTCGCCTGCTCGTTGCGCCAGTAGCCGAGGAAGACCACCGGATCGCCCTCGACGCGCACGACGATCTCGCCGTCGACGAGGCGAAGGTCGTGCCCGGGATATGCGCGGCCCATCCAGCCCGGTCGCTCGGGCCAGGCCGCGCAGTTCCCGATCAGCAGGTTCGCCTCCGTCTGGCCGTAGAACTCGTTCAGCCGCACTCCGAAGCGCTCGCGGCACCACGCCGCCGTCTCCTCCCCCACCGTCTCGCCGCCGCTCGCGATCGTGCGGAGCGAGACCGGCGGCCCCTCGGCTCGCCTCATCATCCGCAGCGCCGTGGCGGGCATGAACACGTTGCGGATCGCCATCCGAGAGATCACGTCGAACGCCTGCTCGGGATCGAACCGCGGCGCCCGGAAGGCGACCACCGGCGTCCCGTGCGCGAGGCCGGGCATGACGACGTCGTAGAGGCCGCCGATCCACGCCCAGTCGGCGGGGGTCCAGATCCGGTCACCCGGCTGCGGGTAGAAGTCGTGCGAGAGCTCGAACCCGGGCAGGTGGCCGGCAAGGACCCGGTGACCGTGGAGCGCGCCCTTGGGCGGCCCGGTGGTCCCCGACGTGTAGACGAGCAGCGCGGGCGTGTCGGGCGTCGTCGGCGCAGCCTCGAACACGGGCGACGCGGCGGCGAGCAAGCCCTCGAGATCGTCGACGTCGACGAGAGCGCCGTCGAAGCCGAGATGCCTCACGCGCTCGAGGGACTCCTCCTCGGCAAGGACGACTCGTGGCCCGGCGTCGCGAAGTCGCACGTCCAGAGCGTCGGGTCCGAATGCAGTCGAGAGCGGCACCGCGATCGCGCCGAGCTTGTAGGTCGCGACGTGCGCGAGCGCCGTCTCGGGGCGCTGGGAGAGCATGATCGCGACCCGGTCGCCGGGACCGACGCCTGCCGCCGAGAGGGCGTTCGCGAGCCTGGCCGAGCTCTCGCTCAGCTCGCCGAAGCTCATCGTCCTCGTGATCGCGCGACCGTCCGTGACGAGGATCGCCGGTGTCTTCCGCGGCTGCCGGTCGGCGACCTCGACACCGAGGTTGAGACGGGCCGGCAGTGACCATCGGTGCGACGACCGGAGCTCGTCGTAGGTGGGCCTGGGCGCGCTCACGCCGATCCGTCGCGCGCGATGCGAAAGCCGAGGTGCGGGGCACGGCGGCCGGGAGCACTCCTGCTGCGAGCCGCACAGCGGAGGTTCCGCGACGAGGCGCTTGCATACGAGCCGCCGCGGAGGACGCGCGGCAGCCCCGAGCGCGGATCCTCCCGGCCGTCCCGGGCGTCGTACGGATACGGCGCGTAGGCGCTGCTGACCCACTCCCACACGTTCCCGGCCATGTCGTCGAGCCCGTAGGGGCTCGCGGCGTCCGGGTACGCACCGACCGCGCCTGTGCGCCCGTGCTTCGCCCCGCCGCCGAAGTTCACGAGCACCGCGCCGTCGCCAGTTGTCTCCGACCCCGTCGCCGCGGGCTCGCCGTCGCCCCAGGGGAAGCGGCGGCCGTCGGTGCCGCGCGCCGCCTTCTCCCACTCGGCCTCGGTCGGCAGGCGGGCCCCGGCCCAGCCGCAGAAGGCGGTCGCGTCGAGCCAGTCGACATACGTGACGGGATGCCGCTCGAGCGCCTCGGGCAGCTCGCCGCCCGGCCAGTGGGGCGGGGCCGGATGCCCCGTGGCGCGAACGAAGGCCTCGTACTGCCCGTTCGTGACAACCGTCGCGGAGAGCGACACCGCGCGGACGAGGACGTCGTGGCGCGGCGCCTCGTCGGACGGTGCCGGCCCGCCCGGCCGGCGCGGGTCGTTCCCGAGCTGCACCTCGCCCGCGGGCACGTCGACCAGGTCGACGTCGACGACGAGCCGGGCTCCCGGCGCCGCGGCGAGCCGAAAGCCCACGTAGTGGTCGACGGCCCCGGGCAGCAGACCGTGCCGGTAGGAGCATCGAATCTCACCCGGGCCGTGGATGAAGGAGCCGCCGCGGACGACGCGCGGCTCAGGCGAGGTCGAATCGTCCCTCCCGTCGCCCGCCGCGTAGGGGTACGGGCGGAGCGCGCTCGCCGTCCACTCCCAGACGTTGCCTGCGAGGTCGAGCGCGCCGAACGGGCTCGCGTCGTACGGCGCACGCCCCACCGGGGCCGTGTCCACGGAGGCGAAGACCGCGTGCGCCGGCGTCGGCGGCTCGTCGCCCCAGGGCCAGACGCGGGCGTCGTCGCCCCGCGCCGCCCGTTCCCAGTGAGCCTCGCTCGGCAGGAACCCGCCCGCCCAGCGGCAGAACGCGACGGCGTCGGGCCAGGAGACGTAGGTGACCGGGTGGAGCTCGCGCCCCTCGGGAATCGCCCCATCCGGCCAGTGCGACGGCGCGGGTCGGGAGGTCGCTTCGACGAAGAGCCGATACTCCTCGTTCGTCACCGCCGTGCGCCCGATGCGGAAGCGCGGACAGGCGACCCGGTGAGCCGGCGCCTCGTCCGGGTCGGGCGCGTGCTCGTTCGCTGGATCGCTGCCCATGGCGAACGGGCCGGCCGGCACGTCGCGCCACTCGATGAGGATCACATCGGTCGCGGGATCACCGGCAGGACGATGTGCGACGGCCGCTCGGCGTCGAGGTGGACGGTCTGCTCCGCGACGACCTGATGGGTGTGCCGTCCCATCGGCTCTCCGGTGTTCGGGTTGACGTCGAGCCGTGGCCAGTTCGACGATGAGATGTCGACGCGGATCCGGTGGCCGACGTCGAACAGGTTGCTCGTGGGTGGGAGCGTGATGGTGACGGGCACCGGCACGCCGGGCTCGAGCAGCACCTCCCGGTCGAATCCCTCGCGGTAGCGGCAACGGATGATGGAGTCGTTGAGCAGCATGTCGTAGCCGTCGGGATAGTCCTCGTTCGCGGGGTGTACGTCCACGAGCTTCGCCGTGAAGTCGGTGTCGAGCGCGCTCGAGGAAACCCAGAGGCGCACGGTCATCGGCCCCGTCACCTCGACGGCCGCCGCGAGCGGATCGGTCTGGAAGACGAGCACGTCGGGCCGCTCGGAGAGACGCGGGTACGGCTCCTGTGAGCCGAAGAAGGCAGGCGCCTCCTGCTGGTCGGCAGGACCGGGCGTGAGCACGTCGCGAAGCCGCAGGACGGGGCTGAGGAAGCGCGACCACGCCTGCTCCATCCCGGCGCCGCCCGAGGGGAGCTCGCCGACGGCGCAGTAGAGGCCGCCGATCGTCGGGACGGGATGCGCCGGGTCGAAGGTGAAGCGCCGCGGCTCCGCGCCGGCCGCGGGCGCCTCGGTCGAGAGCGAGCCGTCGGCGTGCAGGTAGTACGACGTCTCGACGCGCCGCGCGAGCGGCCATTCCGACTCGGCGCGCCAGGCACCGCCGTGGTCGAGCTTGCCTTCGGGCGTCCTGCGGCCGCTGCCGCCGCCCATCACGAAGATCCGCACCGGCGCCTCGCCGTCCGGCTGCCCCGGCGCGTCGTCGGGGAGCCACCGGCCGAAGAACTCGAGCTGCTCCTCGAAGTACCGCCGGACGCCCCACACGCTCGCCGGCCCGAAGTCGACGTCGTGGCAGAAGCTCGCGTCGCCGCGCATCCCCACGTGGCTCCAGGGCCCGATCACGAGCCGCTGGGGCGCGCTCTGCTTCGCCGCCATCGACGCGAAGTACTCGGAGTCGGCGGCGGGGAACGGGTCGTACCAGCCCGTCGAGAAGGTGCCCGGGACGTCCGCGTGCTGATCCCAGTAGCGCGTGTAGTCGTGCTCGATCCGGCTCCAGTAGTCGTCGTACGCGCCGCGCGTGTAGTAGTCGATCAGCGTCTCCTCGAGGGGCGGTACGTGGCGCAGCGCCGTCTGGCCCCGCTGCCACGGCGTCGCGCGGAAGAGCTCGCGGAGGTCGCGGAGGTCGTTCCAGACGTCCTCCTGCTTGTCCGGGTCGTCGGCGATGTCCTGTGCGTCCTGGGCGTGGATGAAGAGCGCCCAGAACATGTGGCCCTGCATCGCCCCGCCCTCGCGGCACTGGTTCTGGAAGCTCGATGTCGGCACGACGTCCGGCCAGATCGCCGTCAGGTGCGGCGGCCGCTCGAGCGCCGTCCGGACCTGTGTGATCGCGCCGTAGGAGCTGCCGACCGTCCCGATCCGGCCGTTCGACCACGGCTGGGCCGCGATCCACTCGCAGATGTCGTGGCCGTCGCGCCCGGTGTGCGGGGTGGCCGCGTGGTAGTAGACGCCGGACGCCTCGGAGCGGTACCGGTCGCGCAGGTCGACGAGGACGACGTTGTAGCCCTTCGGGACGAAGAAGTCGGCGATCTCGGTGTAGCGCTTGTCGGTCTTGTCGTACGGCGTGTGGAGCATGATCGTCGGGAAGCGGCCGTCGACGAAGCCCCCTTCGCGCGCCGGCCGGTAGATGTCGAACGCGAGCCGCACGTCGTCCCGCATCGGCACCATCACGTTCTTCGACACGACGATCCCGTGCTCCAGGCTCACGCTGCTCCCCTCTCGATGACCAGGTTGCCGACGTCGTCGACGCGGAGGGCGAACCCGGGATGGACGACGGTGGTCGAGTCGAGCTCCTCCACGACGGCCGGCCCTGCGAATGTCGCACCGGCACCGAGCGCATAGCGGTCGAAGATCGGGCACTCGACGTAGTCCCCTGCTTCCGCGAAGTAGACGGGGCGGTGCGCCTTCGGCTCCGGCTTGCCCCCGACCGCGAGTCGCCGCGTGGGCGGCTTCGCAATCCTGCCGATGCTCGCCAGGCGAAGGCTGACGGCCTCGACCGGCTCGCCGGGCGCGCTGAACCCGTAGGTGCGGTCGTGCTCGGCGTGGAAGCGCTCGAGCAGGCCGTCACCTGCAGGCACCGTCAGCTCGAAGCTCTGGCCCACGTACCGCAGGTCGACCTGCCGCAGGAACTCGATCGCCTCGTCGCCGAGCCCCTCTTGCTCGAGCTCGGCGCGGCCTGCCTCCTCGAGCCGTGCGAACGTCGCATCCATCTCGTCCAGGTCGAGGTCTTCGAGCCGCACCATGATCGTCGTCGCGGTGTCGCGCTTGAGGTCGGTGGTGAGCAGGCCGGTGGCGGAGAAGATCCCGGGGCTGCGTGGGATCAGCAGCGTCGGCATCTCCGCGTCGCGCACGAGCGCGTTTGCGTGAACCGGCCCGGCGCCGCCGAAGCCGACGAGGACGAAGTCGCGCGGGTCGTAGCCGCGCTGGACAGAGATGAGGTTGAGCGCGTTGACCATCGCCGCGTTCGCGATCTCGACGATCCCGTTCGCCGCCTCGACGACCGAGAGCCCGAGCGGCTTCGCACACCGCTCGTCGATCGCGCGCGCGGCACCGTCGACGTCCAGCCCGATCTCGCCCCCGAGGAAGAACGCCGGGTTGAGGCGCCCGAGCACGACGTTCGCGTCCGTGACGGTCGGCTCGACGCCGCCGCGCCGGTAGCAGACGGGCCCCGGGTCGGCACCGGCGCTCTGCGGGCCGACACGGAGGAGCCCACCGGAGTCGACCCAGGCGATCGAGCCGCCGCCTGCGCCGATCTCGACGAGATCGACGACCGGCGTCCGGACCGGGTAGCCGGAGAGCGACATTCCACCGATCCCGGCGCCGGCGTGGCCCCCGACGGTGTAGTCCTTCGTGACCGACGGCCGGCCGTCCTGGATCAGGCCGACCTTCGCCGTCGTGCCGCCCATGTCGAACGAGAGGATGTCGGGCAGGCCGAGCGTCTCGCCGAGATGCGCCGAGGCGATCACGCCGGCCGCGGGGCCGGACTCGACCATGAACACCGGCCGGACGGCGGCCGCGTCCGAGCCGAAGATGCCGCCGCTCGACTGCATCACCAGCAGCTTCGCCTGAACGCCCGCTTCCTCGAGCCTGCTCTCGATCCGCTGCAGGTAGCGCTCGACGACCGGGCGGATGACCGCGTTGATCACCGTCGTCGACGCGCGCAGGTACTCGCGGAACTCGGGCGCCACCTCGGACGAGAGCGAGATCGGGATCCCGGGCAGCTCCTCAGCGAGGATCTCGCCCACCCGCCGCTCGTGCTCCGGATTCACGTAGGCGTGCAGCAGGCACACCGCGACCGACTCGACCGCCTCGCGCTTCAGGATCGCCGCCGCGTCCCGAACGGACGCGTCCTCGAGCGGCCGCAGGATCTCGCCCCTCGGCCCGAGCCGCTCCGCCACGACCACCGCGCGGTCGCGGGGCACGAGCGGCTCCGGCTTCTCGAACTGCGTGTCGTAGAGCGTCGGCCGCACCTGCCGGGCGATCTCGAGCAGGTCGCGGAACCCGTCGGTCGTGACGAAGCCGCTGCGGGCGATCTTCCGCTCGATGATCGCGTTCGTCGCGACGGTGGTGGCGTGGACGACGAACGTGACCTCACCCGCCTCGACACCGCCCTCCGCGAGCGCCCGCTCGGCGGCCTGCATGAACCCCACGGAGGGATCGGCCGGGGTCGTCAGCACCTTGGCGATCGACACCGCTCCGGTCTCCTCGTCGATCAGGGTCGCGTCGGTGAACGTCCCTCCGATGTCGATCGCGAGGCGCACACTCATGCGACGTGCCTCAGCTCGGAGGTGGCGGCCTCGTCGACGCTGCGGCCCTCGATCACGACGAGGTACTCGTCCCGCGCCCGCTCGACGCTCACCTTGCCCTCGAGCACGTCCCGGAGGACCCGCGCCGGGTCACGTTCCTCGGGTGGGCCGTACCCGCCGCCGCCGCAGCTGCGGACGCTGATCACGTCGCCGGGGACGAGGTCGATCGTGCTCTTCGAGCCGATCCTGGTCTCGACGCCGTCGCGGACGTGGACGTACTCCGCCACGCGCCCGCTGCGCCCGCCCGTCGCGCCCCAGGGCCCGAACCGGTCTCGGTCGGCGAGGACGGTGAACGTCGTCTCCAGATCGAACCGATAGTCCTTTCGCAGCCCGAGGCCCCCGCGGAAGCGACCGGGCCCCTCGGAGTCCTCGACGAGCGCCAGCCGGTCGATGCTGACGGGGTAGTTGAGCTCGGTCTCCTCGACCGGCGCGTTCTCCGTGTTCTGGCCGTGCGCCTGCACGGCGTCCGGGCCGTCGCTCGCGTGGCGCCCGCCGTAGCCACCGGCGAAGGTGTCGTAGAAGCAGGTGTAGGTCCCCGCGGCGACGTCGAGCGAGCCGAAGCCGGCCTGGCACATCATCCCCTTGGTGCCCGCCGGGAGCCGCTCCGGGAAGGCGGGCAGGAGCGCGCGGAACATGACCTCCACGAGGCGCGTCTGCGTCTCCCAGCCGCCGACCACCGCGCGCGGGCCACGTGCAGTTGGTGACCGTCCCCTCGGGCGCGTCGAGCCGGACGAGCCGGTAGAAGCCGTCGTTGACCGGGAGATCCGGGTCGACGAGGCACTTCAGCGCGTACGCGCACGCCGAGAACGTCATCGCGTACGTCGAGTTGACCGGCGCGCGCCGCTGCACGTCCGAGCCGCTCGTGTCGAAGCGAGCGCCGTCGGGGCCGAGCTCGATCCGCGCCCGGAGGCGCACCGGCTCGTCCGTGTAGCCGTCGTTGTCGACGAAGCCCTCCGCCTCGTAGACCCCGTGCGGCAGCGCCTCGAGCTCGGCCCGGGTACGCCGCTCGGTGTACTCGAGCAGCTCGCCCATCATGTCCCGAATCGTCTCCAGCCCGTGCCGCGCGACGAGCGCCTGCACACGCCGCACGCCCGTCGCGTTCGCGGCGATCTGCGCGCGGAAGTCCCCGCCCGTCTCGTGCTTCGAGCGGATCTGCGCCAGGATGAGCCGGAAGACGTCGTCGACGATCGCGCCCCCGGCAACGAGCCGGACGGGCGGGATGATGACGCCCTCCTGGAACACCTCCTGGAAGGCGCCGATCGAGGCGGGCGCCCCGCCGCCCACGTCGACGTGGTGCGCGAGGTTCGCGACGTACCCGAGCAGCTCGTCCTCGACGAAGACGGGGGAGATCAGGCTGACGTCGTTCAGGTGCACGCCGCTCGGGTGCGGGTCGTTCGTGACGATGACGTCGCCGGGGCGGAGCCTTTCCGTGCCGTAGCGCTGTACGGCCCGCGGCACCTGCTCGACCATCGAGCCGAGGTGCACCGGCTGCGCAAAGCCCTGGGCGATCGAGCGCAGCTCGGCGTCGAAGAACGCGCACGAGAAGTCCGAGCGGGTCTTGATGTTCGTCGAGTACGCGCTCCGCTTCAGCGCGAGCACCATCTCGTCGGTGGCTGCGACGAGCGCGTTCCGGATCACCTCGAAGGAGATGGGGTCGACGGCCGTGCTCACGCGCGCAGCTCCGCGGTCGCCGCCTCGTCCAGCCCGCGCCCCGCCAGCGCGACGCGGTACACGTCGCGCGCCCGCGCGACGCTCACCTTGTCCTCCAGCACGTCGCGCACGACCCGCTCCGGATCGCGCTCCTCCGGCGGGCCGTAGCCGCCCCCGCCGCACGTGCGGTAGCTGACGATGTCGCCGGCCTCGAGCGACACCGTCGCCTTGGCGGACAGCCGGGTCTCCTCTCCGCCGCGGATCAGCACGTACTCGGCGACCCGCCCGTCGTGACCGCCGAACGCGCCGCCGGGCCCTGCTGCCGTCCGGTCCGAGAGGACGGTGAACGTCGTCGGCCGGTCGAAGAGGAAGTCCTTCCGCAGGCCGAGCCCGCCGCGGAAGCGCCCCGCGCCGTCCGAGTCGTCGACGAGCGACAGCCGTACGACGCGGACCGGGTAGTTCAGCTCGGTCTCCTCGACGGGCGCGTTCTCGGTGTTCTGACCGTGCGCCTGCACGGCGTCCGGGCCATCGCTCGCGTGGCGGCCGCCGTAGCCGCCGCCGAAGGTCTCGAGGAAGCAGACGTACTCGTTCGTGACGGGGTCGACGCCCCCGAAGCCGGCATGGCACATCATCGCCTTCGTCCCCGCCGGGAGCGCCGAGGGCAGCGCGGGCAGGAGGGCGCGGAAGATCACGTCGACGAGGCGGGTCTGCGTCTCCCAGCCGCCGACGACGGGCGAGGGCCACGTGCAGTTCGTCACCGTGCCCGGCGGGGCGTCGAGCGTGACGAGCCGATAGAAGCCGTCGTTGACCGGGAGATCCGGGTCGATGAGGCATTTGAGCGCGTACGCGCAGGCCGAGAACGTCTGCGCGTAGGTCGAGTTGACGGGAGCCCGGCGCTGCGGGTCGCTCCCCGCAAGGTCGAACGAGACGCCGTCCGCCGTGATCTCGACACGCGCCCGGAGCCGAACCGGCTCGTCGCTGTAGCCGTCCGTGTCGACCGAGCCCTCCGCCTCGTAGACCCCGTGCGGCAGCGCCTCGAGCTCGGCGCGGGTGCGCCGCTCCGTGTAGTCGAGCAGCTCCTCCATCGCGGCGACGATCGTCGCGTGCCCGCGGCGCGAGACGAGCGCCGCCAGCCTGCGGGCGCCCGTCGCGTTCGCGGCGATCTGGGCGCGGAAGTCTCCGGCCGTCTCGTGCTTCGAGCGGATCTGCGCCAGGATCAGGTCGAAGACGTCGTCGACGATCCTGCCCGCCTCGACCACCTTGACCGGCGGGATGATCACGCCCTCCTGGAACACCTCCCGAAAGGCGCCGATCGAGGCGGGCGCCCCGCCTCCCACGTCGACGTGGTGCGCGAGGTTGGCGACGTAGCCGAGCAGCGTCCCGTCCGCGAAGACGGGCGAGATCGAGGCTGACGTCGTTCAGGTGCACGCCGCTCGGGAACGGCTCGTTCGTGATGATCACGTCGCCGGGGCCGAGGTTGGAGGGGCCGTAGCTGCGCACCGCGTGGGGGACCTGCTCGACCATCGAGCCGAGATGGACCGGCTGCGTGAAGCCCTGGGCGACCGCCCGCAGGTCGGCGTCGAAGAACGCGCACGAGAAATCGGCGCGCGTCTTGATGTTCGTCGAGTAGGCGCTCCGGCGGAGCGTCAGCACCATCTCGTCCGTGGCGGCCACGAGGGCGTTCCGGATCACCTCGAACGTGATCGGATCGAGCGGCGGCTCAGCGTTCATGCGCGGTTCCCGGCCCCCCAGACGGAGCTGAACGTGCGGCCCTCGGAGAAGCGCGCGCCGGAGAGGCTCGAGATGTCGACCGGCGCCTCGGCTCCGGCGATCACCGCGGCGAGGGACTCGCCGATCGCGGGGCCGATCTTGAACCCGTGGCCGCTGCCGCCGAAGCAGGAGTAGTACCCGCCGAGCTCCTCCTCGCCGACGATCGGGTACCAGTCCTCCGTGATGTCGTAGACACCGGAGTAGCCCGTCACGTACGCCCCGCCGTACCCCGCCTGTGAGAGCGAGGGAGCGAGCGCGGGGAGCCGGTTGAGGAGCCGCGGCACCATCCACTCGAGGTGCGCGTCGTCGGTGCCGTCGTCGTAGGTCTCCGGGTCGGCCGGCTCCTTCTCCTTCGGCCAGCCCTGGCCGACGAGCACCTTGCCGCCTGGGTACGGGCGGCAGTAGAGCCGCTGCGGGACGTCGGAGACGACCGGGAACTCGCGGAAGCCCGTCGGGCGCGTCGAACACCGCCTCGTGCTCCCGGCTGAACGTGATCGGGTAGTCCACGCCGGCCATGCGGCCGATGCGGTCGCCCCACGGGCCGCACGCGTTCACGACGACGCCGGTGGCGATCTCGCCGTCACCGGTGACGACGCCCGTGACGCGCCCGTTCGCCGTTCGTGAGCCCGAGCACCTCGCAGCCCTCGTAGGACGGCCAGCCCGTCGCGCTCGGCCGAGCGCACGAGCGACTCGACGGTGAGGACGGGGTTCGCGAAGCCCGACGTGGGCTCGTGGCAGGCGAGCGCGACCCCCTCGAGCCGGAGCTCTGGCCAGCGCCGCTCGACGTCGGCCGGCTCGAGCAGCGTCGTCTCGACGCCGAAGCTCTGCTGGACGGGAACGATCTCGCGCAGCGCCTGCTCGCCCTCCGGCGGAGCGAAAAGCAGGTAGCCGATCTGCTCGAAGCCCGCGGGACCGCCGAGCTCCTCCTCCGCGTTCGCGAACATCGCGGCGCCGCGCACGGCGAGCCGGATCCCGACCTCGTTCGAGTAGTGCTGCCGCACGTGCGCGGCCGAGTACTGCGTCGACCCGCCGCAGAGCTTCCGCTTGTCGACCAGGACGACCTGTCCGTAGCCGAGCTTCGCGAGGAAGTGGGCGGTGCTCGCGCCCATGATGCCCGCCCCGATCACGACGGCATCGGCCTTCTCGATCACGCAGGTCTCCTCTCGTCCCGTAGAGCCGCAGTCGCTGCCGCGTCCAGCGTCCCGTCGGGCTGGATCACGACGCCGTAGCGCTCGCGCGCGGCGTCGATGCTCACCTTCTCGTTCGCGACGTCTGCCGCGACCGCCTCGGGATCACGTGCTCGCGGGTTGCCCCAGCCGCCGCCGCCGGCGGTGCGGTGGACGTAGACGTCGCCGGCCCCGATGGTCGTCGAGAACATCGGCGGCAGTGTCTCTTCCGACCCGTCCGGCCGGCGCAGGACGTTGCTCGAGGGGGCGCCCGCACCGCCGCCCGCGAGGCCGTACGGGGGTCGATCGGCACGGTCGGAGCGAACGATCAGCGTGGTACCCGGGGTCTGGCAGCGCCAGACGCGCTCGATCGCAAGCCCGCCGCGGTGCTCTCCGGCGCCGCCGCTGTCGGGCACCAGCCCGTACCGCTCGACGACGATCGGGAACTCCGACTCGGCCACCTCGACGGGGATGTTGGCGGCCAGGCTGGCAGGGTTGGTGAGGCCGTCGTTTCCGTCCCAGGCAGGCGTGCCGCCCCACGTCCCGACGATCAGCTCGTAGAAGACGTACCGCTCGCCGCCGTCGGGCCGGTCGGCTCCGAAGATGGCGAGGGTGTTGCCGCCCTCGCCCGCCGCCGGCACCCGGTCCGGGAGCAGCTGCGCCAGCGCGCCGTTGAGGGCGTCGACGACGCGGAAGCCGGTGACGCCGCGCATCGACGAAGCGCCCGGCATCACGACCTCGGTCACGGTCCCCGGCTTCGTCAGGACGCGCACCGGCCTGAACGCGCCCGCCGTGTTCGGCACCTCGACCGACAGCGCGCAGCGGACGACGTGGTAGACGCACGCCATCACGAAGGAGCGCGTGCTGTTGAGCGACCCCCGCACCATCGGCGCCGACTCCGACAGGTCGGCGGTCACCTCGTCGCCCTCGATCGTGACCGTCGCCCTGATCGGGACGTCGCAGGCTTCGATCCCGTCCGACCCGAGATAGTCCGTGAACGTCGCCGTCCCGTCGGGCCAGGTGAGGATCTCCTGGCGGACGAGGCGCTCGGTGTAGTCGATCAGGTCGACCTCGTGATGAGCCAGCTCCTCCGGGCCGTACCGGGTCGCCAGCGCCACGAGCTCCCGTTCGGCCACCGAGCACGCGGCGACCTGGGCGCCGAGGTCGCCGAACGTCATCCGCGGGATGCGCACGTTCGCGTCGATCAGGGTGTGCACCTCGTCGACCGGCTCGCCGGCGGCGTAGAAGCGAACCCAGGGCATCCGCAGCCCCTCCTGGAAGATCTCGGTGTTGTCGCACGCGCTCGACCCCGGAAGGCGGCCGCCGACGTCGCCGTGATGCGCCGTCGTCACGGCCCAGCCGATCAGCCCGTCGCCGTGGTGGACGGGCTTGACGACGAAGATGTCCTGCAGGTGCATCCCCCCGTCGAAGGGGTCGTTCATGATGAAGACGTCGCCGGGACGGACCGAGGCTCCGTAGCGGCCGATGAGCGACGCCATCGCGGTGGGGATCGACCCCAGGTGAAACGGGACGCTGACCGCCTGCGCGACGGTCTCGCCCCGGGCGTCGCAGAGCGCCGACGAGAAGTCCATCCCGTCGCGGACCACGGTCGAGTGCGCCGTACGGATGATCGTCGTCGCCATCTCGTCCGCGATCGACTGGAGCGCGCTCGCGACGACCTGGAGGGTCACCGCGTCCGACGAGACGGCCGTTCCGCGGAGCTCAGGCACCGGCCGCATCCTGCTCGAGCACGAGCGTCCCCGTGTCGAGATGCCGTCGCACGCTCCAGCCGTCGGGCACGACGACCGTCGTGTCGTACTCGTCGACGAGCAACGGCCCCGGCTCCGGCGCGGCGCCGACGGACGCCCTCGACCGCACAGGCGCCTCCTCGGCGACGCCGTCGAGCCAAACCCGCCGCGTCCCCTGGCGCTCGCCGACGAGCGGGTCGGCGACGTCGAACGACGGAGGCACGGCGGAAGGGCCGAGCGCCGCGAGCCGTACCGCACGCACGACCACGGGCGAGCCCGGACGGCCGCGGACGCCGTACAGCAGCTCGTGCTCGTCCTCGAAGCGCGCCCGCAGCGCCGCGAGCAGCTGCGCGTCGACCGGCCCGTCGGGCAGCTCGATCTCGACCTCCCAGCTCTGTCCCGCGTACCGGAGATCGGCCGTGCGCGCCCACTCGGCCTCGGCACGGCCCGCGAATGTCCGCTCCAGCACCCCCTCCAGCTCGTCGTAGAGCGCGACGATCGCCTCCGGCGCGACGGCGTCGATGTCGAGATGACACGAGCGAACCTCGTGGAACTCCGGCCGCGCGAACAGCAGTCCGACCGCGCTGAAGAGGCCGGCGACCGCAGGCACGAGGATCGTCGTGGCGCCGAGCTCGCCGGCGAGGCCGCCTGCGTGAACCGGGCCCGAGCCGCCGTAGGCGATGAGCGCGAAGTCACGCGGATCGCGCCCTTTCTCCGAAGAGACCGACCGCAGCGCGCGCGTCATGCGGGCGTTCGCGATCCGGTGGATCCCGTCGGCGGCCTCGAGCACCGTCAGCCCGAGCGGCATCGCGACGCGCTCCACGGCCGCTTCCGCTAGCTCGCGGCGGATCGTGATCTCGCCGTCGGCGACGCCGCCGACGGGGATGAGGCCGAGCACGACGTTCGCATCGGTCACCGTCGGCTCCCGCCCGCCCCGCCCGTAGCACGCCGGCCCGGGGTCGGCGCCCGCGCTCCGCGGCCCGACCTGCAGGCCGCCGGCCGGATCGAGCCAAGCGATGCTGCCTCCGCCCGCGCCGACCTCCGCGATGTCGATCGTCGGGATCCGGAGGAGCTCCCCGGCGCCGCGGATCAGCCTGCTCCCCGCGGAGATGGAGCCGCCGACCTCGTACTCCCGCCCGCGAGAGATCGCCCCGTGCTCGATCAGCGACGCCTTGGCGGTCGTGCCGCCCATGTCGAACGCGATCGCGTTCTCGATCCCGAGCCGCTGGGCCATCCCGAGCGCAGCGACGACGCCCGCGGCAGGCCCCGACTCGAGCGCGAACACCGGGCGCAGCTTCGCGTCGTCCGACGCCATCACCCCTCCGGACGACTGCATGATCGAGAGAGGCGCCCCGCTCAGCCCGAGGGCGTCGAGGCCCGTGCGAATCCGGTCGAGGTACGACGACATCAGGGGCCGCACGTAGGCGTTGACGACCGTCGTCGCCGTTCGCTCGTACTCGCGCTGCTCGCGGAGGATCTCGCACGAGAGGGAGATCGTCGCCCCGGGCAGCTCCTCGCTCAGGATCGCGCCCGCCGTCTGCTCGTGCTCGGGGTAGAGGTAGGAGTGGAGGAAGCACACGGCGACCGAGTCGACGTCGAGCTCGCGCAGTCGCGCCGCGACCGCGCGCACGCCCGCTTCGTCGAGCGGCTCCACGACCGTCCCGTCTGCGGCCATCCGCTCCGACACCTCGAAGCGGAGGCGGCGCTCCACGAGAGGCGGCGGCTTGCGCCAGAAGAGGTCGTACATGTGCGGGATCCGGAGCCGCCTCAGCTCGAGCACGTCCCGGAAGTGCCGCGTCGTGAGGAGCGCCGTCTCGGCACCGAGCCGCTGCAGGACGGCGTTGGTGGCCACGGTCGTGCCGTGAACGATCTCCTCGATGCCGCCGTTCTGCACGCTCGCGGTCAGTCCGGAGACCGCCGCGAGAACGGCCTGGTCGTAGGTCGGCGGCGTCGAGAGCAGCTTGTTGACGCGTACACGCCCGTCCGCCTCGTGGAGCACCACATCGGTGAACGTGCCACCCACGTCGACCCCAACCCGCGCGACGCTCATTTGCGATTTGCGATAGCAAATTGCATTGCGGCCGAGCATAGAGCAAACTGTTCGCGCATGAAAGGCACGTCGATGCGGATCTCCCCGCTCGAGGAACGCGAGTCGATCGAGCAGCAGGTGGCGCGCACGCTCCGCGAGCTGATCGTCGGCGGACAGCTCGCGGAGGGAACGCCGCTCGTCCAGCGCGACCTCGCGCAGCAGCTCGGCGTCTCGCCGACACCCGTCCGCGCCGGGCTGAGCCAGCTCGAGCGCGAGGGCTTCGTCGCCGTCACGCCCACCGGCCGGGCGGTCGTGCGCCGGTTGACGAGGGAGGACTTCGAGGAGATCTACGCTGCACGCCTCGGTCTCGAGGGCCTGGCGGCCCGGCTCGGCGCCCGCGCAGCCGGACGCGGGGAGATCAGGCACATGAAGGAGACGCTCCGCGACCTGCGACGGCTCGCTTCCGAGCAGGACGTTCAGGGATACCTGCGGCAGCGCTGGGAGTTCCACGCGACGTGCTACCGGGCGAGCGGCCGACAGCGTCTCGTCGACGAGGTCGAGCGGCTCTTCTGGCGCGCCGATCGCTACAACCGGCTCGTTCTCTCCACCGCAGCGCGCTTCCGCGAGTCGGTCGGCCGCTATCAGGGGTTTCTTGCCGCCTGCGAGGCGCGCGACGGCGAGCGTGCGGAGGAGGTCGTGCAGGAGAGCATCCGCTGGGCGTTCGAACGGGCGGCGGACAGCGTCCCCTCGGAGACGGACGGTGCGTGACGGCGGACGAGCTTCGATCCCGACACGAGCCTGAATCCCGGCGAGCGACCGCCGCCGCTCCCGTCGACGGCCGTGCGACGGACCCGCGGTCACGACCGTTCCGGCTCGGTGTCGACATCGGCGGCACCTTCACCGACGTCGTCCTGCTCGGCGACGACGGCTCTGTGCGCAGCGCGAAAGTGCTGTCGACGCCGGACGACTACGCCCGCGCGGTCGTCGCCGGCGCGGAGGCCCTGCTGGCCGAGCACGGCGTTGCGGCAGCCGAGATCGCGGAC
The DNA here is from genome assembly GCA_963734045.1 of uncultured Actinomycetes bacterium. GTDB lineage: Bacteria > Actinomycetota > Thermoleophilia > Gaiellales > Gaiellaceae > Gaiella. Next base: position 77,794 of record CAVTFU010000003.1, read on the forward strand.
GTCGTGCATGCCTCGACCATCGCCTCGAACACGATCCTCGAGGGGCACGGCGCCAGGACGGCGCTCGTCACGACGGAGGGCTTCCGTGACGTGCTGGAGATGCGCCGGCTCCGGATCCCGGTGCTCTACGACATCCAGTACGACGTCCCGCCGCCGCTGGTTCCCCGCCGGCTCCGCTACGAGGTGCGCGAGCGGCTCGGCCCGCGGGGAGAGACGTGGGCCGCGCTCGACGAGCAGTCCGTGCGGGACGCGGCGCGTCGGATCCGCGGCGAAGCGGTCGAGGCCGTCGCGATCGCGCTTCTCCACGCGTACGCCGACGACGCCCACGAGCGTCGCGTCGAGGAGATCGTCCGCGAGGTCGTCGGCGACGACGTCTATGTGACGCGGAGCTCGGAGATCCTGCCCGAGATCCGCGAGTACGAGCGGACCTCGACGACCGTGGTCAACGCGTACGTCGGTCCGGCGATCACGCGCTATCTGGGCTCTCTCGTCGAGCGGTTACGGGAGGCCGGCATCGACGCACGGCTCGACGTGATGCAGTCGGGCGGCGGCACCCTCTCGCCCGAGACCGCCGAGCGCGTCCCTGCACACCTGATCGAGTCCGGGCCGGCCGCCGGCGTGATGGCGTGCAGCTACCTCGGCCGGCTCACCGGCCACGGCCGGCTCATCTCCCTCGACATGGGCGGCACGACCGCAAAGGCGGCGATCGTCGAGGACGGGCTGCCCGTGCGGACGAGTGAGTACGAGGTCGGCGCCGGGATCAATCTCTCGAGCAAGCTCGTCAAGGGTGGCGGCCACCCGATCAAGCTTCCGTTCATCGACGTCTCCGAGATCGGGGCGGGCGGGGGGAGCATCGTGTCGATCGACCCCTTCGGCTCCGTCAGGGTCGGCCCGCAGAGCGCCGGGTCGGCGCCGGGCCCGGCGTGCTACGGGCTCGGGGGAGACGAGCCGACGCTCACCGACGCACTGCTCGTGCTCGGGTACCTCGGTGCAACGCGGCTCGGCGACGGCGCGATCACGCTCGATCCGGACCGAGCGCGGACCGCGATCGACCGGGTCGTAGCGACGCCGCTCGGCCGGTCCGTCGAAGAGGCGGCGCACGGCATCCTGCTGCTGGCCGTCGCGACGATGACGCGTGCGGTGAAGGCGGTGACGACGTACCGCGGCCGTGACCCGCGCGACTTCACCCTGTGTGCGTTCGGCGGCAACGGACCGCTCACCGCGGTCGAGGTTGCCCGTGCGCTGGGGATCCGTCGAGTCCTCGTCCCTCCCGCCCCCGGCGTGTTCAGCGCCCTGGGGCTCCTCTTCTCCGATACCGAGCACGAGGCCGTGCGAACGCTGATGCTCCGGGGAGACGCCATCACGCCTGAGCGTCTGGAGACCACGTTCGAGGAGCTCGAGAGGGAGGCGACAGCGCGCCTCGACGGTGACGGCGCCTCGGCCGTGACGATGACCAGGTACGCGGACGTCCGCTTCGCCGGGCAGGCGTACGAGCTTCCGGTGGCGGTGCCTCCGGGCCGGATCGACGTCGCGAGGCTTGCGGCTGACTTCGCGGCCGAGCACGTCCGGACGTACGGCCACGGCTCCGCGGACGACCCGGTCGACGTCGTCTCGATCCGGGCGCTCGCCCGCCTCGAGCGGACGGCCCAGCGACGCTACGACCCGCTCGCGGCGATTCGCAGCCTGCCCGCAGCGGAGGGCACGAGGCTCGCCTACTTCGGCCCCGGACCGGGGCTCGTCGAGACGCCCGTGTACAGCCGCGCCGCGCTCCTCGGCGCGGGCCGCGAGGGCCCCTTGCTCGTCGACGAGCCGGACTCGACCTGCGTCGTCCCGCCCGGGTGCGTCGCGCGTCTCGACGACCACGGCTCGATCCAGATCGAGACCGATGCCTGACGTCGACCCGATCACGCTCGAGGTGGTGAAGAACGCGCTGGCCTCGACCGCGGACGAGATGGCGCTCGTGATCATGCGCAGCGCGTACTCGCCCGTCGTGCGCGACACGCTGGACTACTCGACCGCCCTGTGTGATCGCGACGGCCGGATCGTCGCGCAGGGCCTGACGCTCGCCGTGCAGCTCGGGACCTTCCCCACCGTGATGCGGTACGTCCTCGAGGAGCTCGGCCCGGCCGCCCGCCCGGGCGACGTCTACATCGCCAACGACCCGTACGGGTGCGGGGGCCAGCATCTGCCCGACATCTATCTCATCAAGCCCGTCTTCGTCGGCGACGAGCTCGAGGGCTATGCGGCGACGATGGCGCACCACTCCGACGTGGGCGGGATCGCACCCGGCAGCATCGCGGTCCACGCGACCGAGATCTACCAGGAAGGGCTGCGGATCCCGCTCTCGAAGCTCGTCGACGCCGGCGTCGAGGACACGACGCTGCTGCGGCTGCTCGAGGCGAATACCCGCCAGCCCGTCCACGTCCTCGGCGACCTCCGGGCCCAGCTCGCGGCATGCCGGGTCGGGGAGCGCGGCCTGACGGCGCTGCTCGAGCGGTACGGCACGGACGCACATCTCTATATGGACGAGCTGCAGCGCACGGCCGAGCGGACGATGCGGGCGGAGCTCGCCGGGCTCCCGGACGGCGTGTGCACGTTCACGGACTTCATCGACGGCGTCGGCGACCATCCCGTCCCGATCCCGATCACGGTTCGCGTCGAGATCGCGGGCGACGAGGTTTTCGTGGACTTCGAGGGAACCTCGCCCCAGGTCGAGGCGAGCGTCAACTGCCCGGTCGGAATGGTCTACGCCGCCTGTTACTGCGCCTTCCGGGGCATCGCGCGGGCCGAGATCGCGAACTGCGAGGGGTACATGGCGCCGATCCACGTCCACGCGCCGGCCGGCACCGTCGTCAACCCGGTCCTCCCCGCCGCCTGCGGAGCCCGTGGGGTGATCGGCTACCGCGTCTACGACGCCGTCATGGGCGCTCTGGCCGCACTCGTGCCGGACCGGGTCATCGCGGCGGGCGAAGGCGGGCCGACGCTCGTGGCCCTGGGCGGCTACGACGCCGAGCGGCGGCCCTTCGGCACGACGGAGGTGCTCGTCGGCACCTGGGGCGCGAGGGCGGAGCGGGACGGGCTCGAGGGCGTCTCGAACCCGCTCGCGAACCTCGGCAACCAGCCGGTCGAGCTGGTCGAGGCGGATCAGCCGCTCCGCGTCGAGCGCTACGGGCTCGTGCCGGACTCGGGTGGCGCGGGACGCCGTCGCGGCGGGCTGGCGTACGTCCGGGAGTACACCGTGCTCGCAGAACGGGCGACGCTGACGATCCGCACGGATCGCCGCGACCATCCTCCCTACGGGCTCGACGGCGGCGAGCCGGGCGCCCCGTCGACGAACGTCGTCGTCACCGGCGGCGAGGCCCGCGAGCTGCCGACGATGCCGATGGAGGCCAGCATCCTCCGGCGAGGGGACAGCTTCACGCACGTCTCGGCCGGCGGCGGTGGCTTCGGCGACGCGATCGAGCGGGACCCCGCCGCCGTGCTCGATGACGTCCTCGACGGCAAGGTCTCGGTCGGCGCTGCGCGCGAGCGCTACGGGGTGGTCGTCACAGAGGGCAAGGTCGACGAGGCGGCGACCACCGAGCTCCGGGCAGCAGGGAGGGCAGCGTGATCGACCTCGCGGTCCGGAACGGCATCGTCGTCGACGGCACCGGCGCCGACGAGCGGCGGGCCGACGTCGGCGTCGACGAGGGACGCGTGGTCGCCGTCGGCGAGGTGCCCGAGGCGGAGTCCGAGCTCGATGCCGCGGGCAAGGTCGTCGCGCCGGGCTTCATCGACATCCACAGCCACTCGGACTTCACGCTCCTCGTCGACCCCCGGGCCTCGAGCGCGATACACCAGGGGGTCACCCTGGAGGTGGTCGGGAACTGCGGGTTCGGCTGCTTCCCGCTGCTGAACAAGGAGCTCGCCCCGAAGGCGATCTACGGGCACTCGACCGACGTCCCGCTGTCGTGGACGTCCGCGGCCGAGTACTTCGAACGGCTCGAGGAGGAGAGGCCGGCGATCAACGTGGCGAGCCTCGCTCCGAACGGCCAGCTCAGACTGTCGGTCGTCGGGCTGGCCGACCGCCCCGCCCGCCGCGAGGAGCTCGCCCGGATGAGATACCTGCTCGACGAGGCGCTCGAGCAAGGCGCCTTCGGCTACTCGACCGGTCTCGAGTATGCGGCCGAGCGCGGAGCCGACGAGGACGAGCTCGTGTCGATGTGCCAGGTCTGCGGCAGCCGCCACGGCCTCTACGCGACACACACGCGACGCCGAGACGAGGGAGCCGACGACGCGGTTGCCGAGGCGCTGCGAACCGCAGATCGCGCGGGCGTGCGGTTGCAGGTCTCCCACCTCGTCCCACGGAACGGGATCGACTCGTCGCGCCGGTGCATCGAGCTCGTCGAGGACTCGGCCGGGGCCGGGCTGGACGTGGCGTTCGACATGCACACGCGCCTCTACGGGACGACGTTTCTGCTCACCGCGTTGCCTCCCCGGGCGCTCGAGGACCCGGCACGCCTCGAGGAGATCCTGAGCAGCAAGATGCAGCGGGAGGCCTTGAAGAGCTACGAGAGCATCCTCAGCGCGGGCGGCGACTGGAGCCGCATTGTCCTGCTCGACAACGACGTCTGGCCGGGATATGCCAGGCGGGACGTCGCGTCGATCGCGGCCGAGCGCGGCCAGGATCCTCTCGACGCCGTCTACGACCTGCTGCTCGGCGCGGTCGACGCACCCGGGAGGCTGATGGTGATCATCCACGCCTACACCGAGGAACAGCAGCGCGAGGCCTTCGGCCACCCGCTCTGCGTCCCGGGCTCCGATGCGACGACGATGGCACCGGACGGCCCGCTCGCCGGCGAGGTCTTCCACGGCGCGTACACGTGGGCGGCGTGGTACTTCCGCTTCTGCGTTCGGGACCAGAAGGTGCTGAGCCTCGGCGAGGCTGTCCACCGCCTCACCGGCGCGCCGGCCGCGCGCCTCGACCTCGCCGGCCGCGGGACGCTAACGGTCGGCGCGCACGCCGATCTCGCCGTGTTCGACCCGCTCGCGTTTCGGGAGGAGGGGACGACCTTCGACCCGAGCCGGCTCGCGAGCGGGATGGAGACGGTGATCGTGAACGGCACCGTCGCGCTCCGCGACGGCGAGCTCACCGGAGCCCGCACGGGGCAGGTGCTTCGACGGCGCTGAAGGCTTCGGCCCGGGAAGTCGTCGCTGGACCTGGTCCAGCCGGTCGAGCATGTGGGAGTCTAGATCGACGTTCGCTCCGCATCGGCGGCCAGGCGGTCGAGCACCTCCGCCAAGGCCTCCGGGTCCTCGACCATCGGGAAGTGGCCTCCGGGGATCTCGATCGGCTCGACACCGAGCAGCTCACTCGCGACGAACCGCTCCCACTCCACGGTGAAGAACTCGTCGTCGGTCGCGTAGAGGAGCGCCGTCGGGACGTCGGGATGCCGCTCGAGCGGGTACTCGCCGGCCGCCGCCGCCCCCGGTCGCAGACGTTCTGCAAGACGGCGCCCGGTCTCGGCCGGAAGCCTCGGGTACATCGCGTCGATCGCAGCCTCGATTTCCCAGACCGACCTCCCGTCGGCATCTCTCGGCGGGAACGGAAAGTCCTTCCGGAAGACATCGGGAGCGTCGGACGGCACGGGGAAGGTGCCGAACCGCGGGCACAGGTGGACAAGGAGCGCCGGCGGCCGCTTGGATGCGACGAGCGCGGCCTCGGCCGAGGCGATCGAGTGACCGACGACGACGGGGTCGCCGACGCCGTCGAGCGCCTCGAGCACGGGAAGCACCCGAGCTTCGTAGTCGGCCCGGGGGTCGTCGAAGGGGAGGTCCGGCGCCAGGACGTCGTGCCCGCGACCCGCGAGGGAGACCGCCAGCTCGTCCCAGCAGGAGCCGTCGTGCCATTGCCCGTGGATGAGGCAGAAGACGGCCACCCGCAGCGGGTATCGCACATCGCCGAGCCGCGCGCAAGCGGGCGCGACGGCCGCGGGAGACCATCTACAGCAGGTGGCGCCCGAAGTCGCGGTCGAAGTCGCGCCAGACGCTGTGGATGTGCGTCCCGCTGTCCCTGGAGTTGTCGAACTCGAGCAGGAAGGTCGGCCCCTGCAGCCGGTAGTAGTGGGGCACGCCGGGGCGGGTGCTCCCTGCCCAGCCGAACGTCGTCCGTGCGACCCCGGCCCGCTCGAGTCGAGCGAAGGCGCTTCGCGCCAGCTCCGGTGGGTGGTTCGCGAGGTACGTCCGGAGGATCTCGAGCACACGCTTCTGCCCGGACGACGGGAGGTCGGCGGTGCGCACGCCGACTCCTTCGATCGGCCTGACCCGGACGGCGTTCTGGGTGACGTGGTCGGTCAGCGACTCGGGCGAGAACACGACCCGCCTCCGCATCCGCCCGTCGAGAGACAGCACGATCTCCCTCGCGGCGTCCTCCTCGCGCGGCATCGCCCGCTCGCCCTTCGCCACGGAGCGGTAGGCGGACCCCGCCCTGGTCGGCCAGGCGCCGAGGAAGAAGGGCTCCGCGGCGACGGCGCCCCGCACGAGGGTGAAGTTCCGGGAGAGATGGTGCCCCTCGAACCGCCAGCCCCAGGGCGCGGCGCCGGGAGCGCCGAACACCGAGACGTAGTAGCGATCGGCGTCGAACGTGTCGCCGGCGCCGGGGCTCATCCGCTGCAGGACTCCCTGCAGCGCCATGATGTCGACCGCCTTCCGATAGCCCGACGACGAGCTGCTCGTGCGCAGCAATGAGAGCGCGAGCCGGCGCTGCTCCGCGGACATCTCCCCGAGCGGCAAGCCGTTCCGCGGCACCGACGACGGGACGGTCCAGTGCCAGCGCGTACGCTCGGCGCTCGCGAAGGGGAAGGACGCACGCTCGCGCTCCGCCGCCGACAGCGAGGCGAGGAAGCCGCGTGCGGCGGCCTCGACGGACGCTGCATCGGACGTGGCGGCACGTGCGGGGCGCGCCGCGAGCGCCAGCCCCGCCGCTCCGCCCGCGGCGAGCCGCAGCGCAGTGACGCGGGTGAATCTCGGATCGAGGTGGTCGTCGTTCACGCGGGCCTCCCTTCGGAGCTGACCGGCCCCCTCCACAGCATGCCTAGTGGTTCGCGCGGATGTTCTGCCCGGCGAGGCGGACGGTCTCCTCGATGCGTCTGGCCCGCGTGTCCGGCCGCTTCGCCGTCGCGATCCAGGTGAGGATGAGCTTCTTCGACGACGGCGGGAAGGCGTCGTAGTTCACTTCCGCGGCGGCGCTGCCCGCCAGCGCGGCGGCGAGATCGTCGGGGATCTCGAGCGCCTCGACCGCGTCGAGCGAGCTCCAGGCACCGCTCTGCTTCGCCTCCTCGACGACGGCGCGCCCCGCCTCCGTCAGCAGGCCGGCCGGCTCGAGCCGCTCGATCCGCTCCTTGTTCGACTTCGACCAGCCGCTTCCCGCCTTGCGCGGGCACATCCACTGCAGCGAGCGCGTGTCGTCGAGCGTCTTCGACTTCGAGTCGATCCAGCCGAAGCACAGCGCTTCCTCGACCGCCTCCTCGTAGCCGACCTGCGGTCGCCCCGTCTGCGGGCGATAGCTGACGAGCCAGACGCCCGGCGACAGAGCGTGGTTCGCCTCGAGCCAGGCTCTCCACTCGCTCCGGGTGGTCGGGTGGATCATCGGCCTGCCGTCCGGGGCGGTCGGCACGGTCACGTCCTCGCGCGGTAGTGGAGGTGGACCATGCCGTTGCCGAAACGGCGCTCGTCCAGGAGCTCGAGCTCCACGCGGACGCCATCGGGGAGAGATCGCTTTCCCCCTCCGACGACGATGGGCGCGACGAAGAGGTGGACGTCGTCCACGAGACCGGCCGCGAACGCCTGCGCAGCGAGCTCGGGTCCACCGATCCCGAGGTCTCGTGCCGCCGCGGCTTTCAGCTGCCTGATCGCCTCCGGGTCGAAGTCCGGCTCGATCCGGGTCCGAGCGCTCGACACGGTCCGCAGTGTCTTCGAGTAGACGACCTTCTCGGCCGCCCTCCAGAGCTGGGCGTAGTCGCGCAGGAACGGCGGCTGGTCGGCGCCGCCGAGCGTCTCCCAGGCGACCATCACCTCGTACATGCGCCGTCCGTAGAGATACGTGCCGAGCGGCCGCTCGATGTCGTTGACGAAGCGGTGCACGTACTCGTCCGGCTCGGCCCAGCCGAACGCGCCTGTGTCGTCCTCGATGTAGCCGTCGAGCGACGCGAGCGTCGAGTACACGAGCTTTGCCACGGCGAAGGCTCCTTGGTCGGGTGCGGGGTACGGATATCACCCGCATCGACCGGCGGCACGGTGGGAGCTCATCGCGCCGAGCACCCCGGCCGAGTTTGCCGCATCGCGCGAGGGGGAACTGCGGCATGGGCGTCACGCCGACGCAGCCCGACCGAAAGGATCGACATGACCAGGCGAGACGAGGACCTCGCTCGCGAGCCCGAGGCGAAAGAGGACGACGATCGGTCCCTGACCGACAAGGTCAAGGACAAGGTCGAAGAGGTCCTCGATCCCCCGGAGGCCGCCGACTACGAGCCCAAGACCAACCCCGTCACCGGCCAGCGGCGCACCGGCTGACACCTCACCAACGACTACCGAAAAGGAGCACGAATGTCCCAGATCACCTCACCGCGAGAGCTCTTCCTCCACGAGCTCGGCGACATCCTCTACGTGGAGCGGCAGCTCACCGACGACGCGCTTCCCAAGCTCATCTCGGAGGTCCGAGACGAGGAGTTCCGCACCGCGCTCGAGGACCATCTCGAGCAGACCCGTGGGCACGTCAAGAACGTCGAGCGAGTCTTCGAGCTGCTCGACGAGGAGGCATCGTCCGAGAAGTGCCTCGGGTTCGAGGGGCTGCGCGACGAGCACGCCAAGATGGTCGAGGAGGCAGCGTCCCACCTGATCGACTCCGTCGACCTGGGGGCGGCAGCGCGCACGGAGAACTACGAGATCGCCGCGTACGAAGTGCTCCGTCGCATGGCGAAGGCCATGGGCGAGGACGACGCGGTCGAGCTGCTGGACGCAAACCTGAAGGAGGAGAAGGAAGCGCTCCGCCTCGTCGAGAAGATCGCGACGCGGGTGAGCAACGAGAGCGCCAAGGCAACGGCCTGACCTCCCGGAACGGGGCGGCACGCAACCGGCGTGCCGCCCGCGCTCACGTCGCGCTGGACTCGGACCAGAGGTTGATGTCGCTCTCCGTCGCGTAGCGGTCGATCTCGGCGAGGTCGTCGGAGGTGAACTCGAGGTTGTCGAGCGAAGCGACGTTCGCCTCGAGCTGGGCGACGCTGCTCGCTCCGACGAGAGCCGAGGTCATCCTCGGGTCGCGGAGAACCCAGGCGAGGGCCATCTGGGCCAGGGGCTGTCCTCTTCTCACCGCGATCTCGTTCAGCCCCCGTACCTTGGCGAGCGTCTGCTCGGTGAGCAGGTCGGGCGAGAGCGAGGCCGGTCGGCTGGCTCGCGACCCCGCCGGGATCCCGTCGAGATACCGGTCGGTCAGGACGCCCTGGGCCAGCGGCGAGAAGCCGATGCAGCCGACGCCCAGCTCGCCGAGCGTGTCGAGAACGTCGCCTTCGACCCAGCGGTTCAGCATCGAGTACGACGGCTGGTGGATGAGGAGCGGCGTCCCGAGCGCGCGCAGGATCCCCGCTGCCTCGCGCGTCTTCTCGGCCGAGTAGGACGAGATCCCGATGTACAGGGCCTTCCCCTGCCGCACGGCGCTGTCGAGCGCGCCCATCGTCTCCTCGAGCGGCGTCTCCGGGTCGAAGCGGTGCGAGTAGAAGATGTCGACGTAGTCCAGGCCCATCCGCCCGAGGCTCTGGTCGAGGCTCGCGAGGAGGTACTTGCGCGACCCCCACTGGCCGTAGGGGCCGGGCCACATGTCGTAGCCGGCCTTCGTCGAGATGACGAGCTCGTCGCGGTACGGAGCGAGGTCTTCGCGCAGGAGCCGGCCGAAGTTCTCCTCCGCCGCCCCGTAGGGCGGCCCGTAGTTGTTCGCCAGATCGAAGTGGGTGATGCCGAGATCGACCGCCCTGCGCACGATCGCGCGGCTCGCGTCGAGGGGGAAGTCGTGGCCGAAGTTGTTCCAGAGCCCCAGGGACACGGCAGGCAGGTCGAGGCCGCTCCGACCGCACCGGTTGTAGCGCATCCGGTCGTAGCGGTCGGGGGCAGGGACGTAGGTCATCGGTCGGCCTCGGCGGCTGGCACCGCCGAGGCCAGCCTACTCCTGCAGACGAGCGGGATCCGAGTGAGGTGACCCGGCGGGCCGACTGACGCGTCTAGGTACCCGGAGTGGCCGCGGCGCCGGTCTCGACGTACCTCTTCAACCCCTCTGCCTCCTCGTCGGTCGCTTTCCGCATCGCAGAGCCGAGGAACGGTGCGGCCGCGTGCATCACGAGCGACTTCGGGTACAGCACCCAGTCGAAGGTGACCTGTGTCGCCGTGCGCTGCGGCCTCAGAACGAGGTCGAAATCGAACGCCGCCGCCTTCCAGCCGCCGTGAATGCCGAGGCGCCGCGACGGCTCGAAGGCCGTTACGCGGTCCTCGATCTCGATCCTTCGACCGCGCCACTGGAGCACCTCGCGGATCCGGGTGCCGACCGTAAGGGGCCCTTCCGAGAGCTGTGTGAACTCGACGACCGTCGGCCGCCAGGACGTGTGGGTGGTCGGATCGGCGATCACCTTCCACACCTCGGCGGCCGGCCGTGCGATCTCGATCTCGGACGTGATCTGGATGGATCCCCCTTCGTGGTCGCGGTCGACGCATGATGCACATCTCCCGGAAGGTGACGGAGTCACCTCGCACGCCGGGCCTTGCGACGAGGTCGGGACGGCTCGGGCGGCGAGGTTTGACTCGGTCTGCGGGAGAGCGATAGCCTGCGCGTACAAACGTTTTCCTAATGGCTAGACCGGCTTCATCCGTCACTCCGAGCAACCGTTTCGCGGGGCGCACCGTCGTCCTGTCGGGCGGAGGCCGCGGCATCGGGGAGGCTGCGGCGCGCCGCTTCGCCGCCGAAGGCGCCGACGTGCAGCTGATCGCGCGGACGGCGGCGGAGATCGACGCCGTCGCCGAGTCGATCGTCGCCGCACGGAGGACGCGCCTGGTCGCATGCCGCGGACGTCTCGGACCCCGACTCCGTCATCGCGGCAGCCGAGGCGGCCCTCGCCCGCTGGGGTCGTATCGACGTGCTCGTCAACTGCGCGGGCATCGATCACGACAGCCCGTTCCTGGATTTTCCGGCCGACGAGTGGCACCGCGTGATCGGCGTCAACCTCACCGGCGCGTTCCTGATGGGCCAGCAGGTCGCCCGCGTGATGGCGGCGAGCGGCGGCGGCGCGATCGTGCACATCTCGTCGATCGACGCGCACGGCGCCGACGGGAATCAGGTCGCGTACAACGCATCGAAGGCGGGCCTCCTCGGGCTCAGCCGCACGATGGCCATGGAGCTCGCGCGCCATGGAATCCGCTCGAACGTCGTCAGCCCCGGGTACACCGCCACGCCGCTCACCCGGAAGTACGTCGGCGAGGAGATGTACCGGTACATGACGAAGGACTTCGACCGCATCCCCCAGCGGCGCATGGCGACGCCCGAGGAGGTGGCGGCCGCGATCCTCTTCCTCGCCTCCGACGATGCGGCCGCGATCACCGGCAGCGAGCTCATCGTCGACGGCGGTACCACGGCGAACCTGTACGTCGTCGAGACCCTCCCGGCCGGGTAGACGAGCTCGATCGCCCTGCGATGGCGACGAAGCTCCGCGGCATCGGCTGGGATCACCCGCGTTGCATCGGGCCGATGCAGGCATGTGCGGACGAATGGCAGCGCGACCGAGGCGTCGAGGTCGCCTGGGTCTGGCGGAGCCTCGAGGCTTTCGGCGACCAGCCGCTCGAGGACCTCGCCGCCGACTACGACCTCCTCGTGATCGACCATCCGTTCTGCGGGACTGCCGCGGCGACCGAAGCCCTCGTGCCGCTCGACGACCTGCTGCCTGCCGCGACGCTGACGGCGCTCGCAGCCGACGCGATCGGGCCGAGCCACGTTTCGTACTCCTTCGCCGGTCGCCAGTGGGGTCTCGCGACCGACGCCGCGTGCCAGGTGATGGCGGTGCGCGAGGACTTGCTTCCCGGCAAGGTGCCCGACACCTGGGACGGCGTTGTCGAGTTGAGCAGGTCTCGCGCCGGACGCGTGGCCCTCCCGCTCGCGCCCGCACATTCGATCTCGAGCTTCCTGAGCCTCTGCGCGAACCGCGGGGCGGCACTCGCCGAGGGCGCCTCACTCGTCGACGAGGAGACGGGAACCGCGGCGCTCGCGTTGCTCGCTGCGCTCTACGAAGCCGGGCCGCCGGAGATGATCCAGTGGGAGCCGCCGGCAGCGCTCGACCACCTCACGTCCGGCGACGAGCTCGACTGCCTCGCGCTGACCTACGGGTACGTGACCTACTCACGGGAGAGCGAGGTCGAGATGCCCTGCCGGTTCGTCGACATGCCCTCCGCGGGCCATGGCCCGATCGGCTCCGTGCTCGGCGGCGCCGGGCTTGCCGTCTCGTCGGCCTCGAAGGATCAGGAAGCGGCCGCCGCCTTCGCGGCCTGGGCGAGCAGCGCGAGCACGCAGCGACGCCTCGTCGCACCCTCGGGAGGGCAGCCGGGGAGCCGCTCGGCGTGGCTGGATCCGGCGCTCGACGCCGCGGCCGGCGGCTTCTACAGCGGCACCCTCGCCACGATCACGAGGGCCTGGGTTCGGCCGCGCGACGCCTGGTGGCCGTCGTTCCAGCTCGAGGCCGGGCGAGCCCTGACGGCGGCGCTCGCGCGTCGAGCACCCGCAGCGGCGACGCTCGCCGAGCTCGAGGCGCTCTTCCACGACTGCCGAGGGAGGACAGCGTGAGGATCACCGGCGTCTCGTGCCACGTGCTCCTGGATCCCGGCTTCGACCGGGGCGCCACGAGCTCGAACCAGGACGACATCGTCGTCGAGGTCCACACCGACGAGGGCATCACGGGGATCGGCGAGACGGATCTCAACGCCTGGGTCGCCCGCGCGTGCATCGAGGCGCCCGGGACGCACACGATGGATCTCGGGCTCGGTCAGACGCTCGTCGGGAATGGATCCCCTCGATCCGGTTGCCGTCTGGGACGCGCTCTACGTCGGAACGGCCATGACAGGTCGCCGCGGCGCCGTCGTGCACGCGCTCGGGGCGCTCGACATGGCGCTCTGGGACATCTGCGGCAAGGCCGCCGGCGTGCCGACCTGGACACTTGCTCGGCGAGGCCGCCCACGAGTCGTTCACGCCGTACGCATCGCTTCTCCCCAACCACGGCGCTTCATGGGACGCCTTCAGCCAGGCACTCGTCGACCAGGCGGTCTGGGCACGCAAGCTGGGCTTCCGGGCCGCGAAGCTCGAGACGCTGATCACCGGTCCCTACGCGCACGAAGGCCTGGACGAGCCGGATACGCGCATCGTCGAGATCATCCGCGGAGGTCCGCAGGCAGGTCGGCGACGACTTCGCGATCATGGTGGACGTCGCGTACGCCTGGGAGTCGGCCAGGCACGCGCTGTCCATCGTCGAGACGTGGGCCGAGTACGACGTGTTCTTCGTCGAGACGCCGCTCTGGGCCGACGATCTCGAAGGCTACGCCGAGCTGGCGGCGCGCTCACCGATCCCGATCGCGGCAGGCGAGTGGCTGGCGACGCGATTCGAGTTCCTCGACCTGATGGATCGCGGCGGCGTCCACATCGCCCAGCCCGACGTCGGCCGCGTCGGCGGCCTCACCGAGGCGCGGCGCGTCTGCGAGCTCGCCGCCGAGCGCGGCAGGCGGATCGTGCCGCACGGGTGGAAGACCGGGATCACGATCGCCGCCACCGCCCACCTGGCCGCCGTCACGCCGCACATGCCGTTCTTCGAGTTCGTGCCGCAGGAGGTGGCGGAGTCGCGCACTCCGGCGCGAGCTCGTCGACGACGAGCTCGAGCTGGTGGACGGCAGGCTCGCCCTGCCGCGAAAGCCGGGGCTCGGGCGTCGAGCTGAACCGCGACGCGCTCGAACGCTTCGCGCTGGCGGCCCGCGACCGATATCCCTGAGCGTCGGCCGCCCGTCAGAGCCACCGCGCCGCGCCGCGCTTCGGCGAAATGCTCGAGGGCGTCTCGATCGAGCTCGATCCCGAGGCCGGGCCGCTCGGGCGGCAGCAGCGTGCCGTCGGCGAAGACGAGCTCGTCGTGGGTCAGCTCCTTGCGGAGCGCCGACTCGCACAGCTCGGCCGGGAGGAACTCGAAGAACGGCATGTGCGGCGTGACCATCGCGAGCTGGGCCGCGGCGGCGACCGAGATGCCCGTCTTCCACGCGTGGGGCACGATGAGCCGACCTGCGCTCGGCGGCGAGGTCGCAGACGCGGCGAGCCTCGGTGAACCCCCCGACCCGGCCGATGTCGGGCTGCGCGACCTGCACGCCGCCGACGTCGATCAGCACCTCGAAGTCGTGGCGGGTCGAGAGCCACTCGCCCGCCGCGATCCGCACCGGCGAGCGCGCCGACAGCTCCGCGTACCCGGCGACGTCGTCCGTCCAGAGCGGCGTCTCGAGGAAGAACACGTCGAGGTCGGCCCACGTCTCGGCCACCCGCAGCGCGCGCTCGACGGAGTCGAACGCGTACTGGACGTCGACCATGATCGTCATCTCCGGGCCGACGGCGCTCGCGGACAGCCCTGCACGACCTCGGTGATCCGCTCGTCCGGCCCGACGAGGCCCTTGTGGACGTACGGGCCCGAGAACGTCGCCTCGAGCTTGCACGCGCGAAAGCCCATGTCCCTGCGCGCGCGTCGCCCAGCCGACCATCGACTCGACGTAGGCCTCGAAGGTCTCCACCTCGGGCTGCAGCGACGCGTACGGCGTCGAGCTCCGTGCGCTCGCTCTCGCCCCAGAGCTGCCAGCAGGGAACGCCTCGCGCCTTGCCGCAGATGTCCCAGAGCGCGATGTCGAGCGCTCCGAGCGCATGCACGACCGCGCCCCGCCGCCCGGACATGGCCGTGCCGACGTAGAGGTCCTGCCAGACGCCTCGGGGTCGAGCGGATCGCGTCCGATCAGCATCTGCTTGAGGCCACGATCCATCGTGTGTGTCCCGGGCGCCTCGATGCAGGCCCGCGCGATCCAGGCGTTGAGGTCGGTCTCGCCGATCCCCGATGATGCCCTCGTCGGTGAGGACCTCGACGACGATCGTGTCCTGGGCGGAGCTCGTGGCCTCCTCGTCGAGGCCCGGATCGAGCGAGGACGTGCGTCAGGACGTCGGTGACCTTCATCTCAGACCCTGCTGTAGGCGCCGTCGATGGAGATGTTCGCGCCCGTCATGAAGCCCTGCCTCGTCGCGCACAGAGGAGGACGCAGGCGTCGGCGACCTCCTCGACCGCGCCGAACCGGCCGATCGGGTGCTTCACGAGCAGCTCGGCCTCCAGCTCGGCCCCGCCCTCCATGCGCGTCCATCACCGAGCGGTGGAGCTCCGTCTCGATCACGCCCGGCATCAGCGTGTTCGAGCGGATCCCCCGCTTGCCGTACTCGACCGCGATGTGGTCGGAGAGCATGTTGAGCCCGGCCTTGGAGACGTCGTAGCCGCAGTCCCCTTCCCAGACGGTGATCGCGCAGACGGAGCTCATGTGGACGATCGAGCCGCCGCCGGCGGCGAGCAGGTGCGGGATGGCGTACTTCGCGACGAGGAACGGGGCCGCGCAGGTTGACCCGCGATGATCTCGTCGAAGGCCGCGACGTCCCATTCGTGGACGGGCACCCAGTCGGACACGTCGATCCCGGCGTTGTTGACGAGCGCGTCGAGGCCGCCGAGCCCGTCCGCCGCGCCTGCGACGACCGTCCTCGGCGCCCTCGTCGTCCGACACGTCGCCGAGCGCCGCGACGGCGGTCCCGCCCGCGGCGCGGATCTCGTCGACGGTGCGTTGCGTCCGCTCCTCGTCGCGGCCGCCGACGGCCACGGCGGCGCCCTCGCGGGCGAAGCGGTTCGCGACCTCGCGCCCGATCCCGCTCGAGGCGCCGGTCACGAGCGCGCGCTTGCCGTCGAGACGTCCCATCAGTCTTCTCCTTCGAGGTCGAGAGGCGGGTACGCGAACGCCCGCGCGACGGCCCCCCCGTCGGCGACGATCTCGGCGCCGTTGACGTAGGACGCCCGGTCCGAGAGGAGGAACGCGACGACCTCGGCCATCTCCTCCGGTTGCCCGACGCGAAGCATCGGCGCCAGCAGGCCCTCGCGGCGGAGCGCCTCCTCGCGGTCGAGCTCGGGAGGCAGCGAGTCGTACGTCATCGGCGTCTCGATGCACCCGGGCAGGAGCGCGTTGCAGCGAATCCCGAACGGTCCGTAGTCGACCGCGATCGACTTCGTCAGCATGAGCACCGCCGCCTTGGCCGCGTCGTAGACGAAGTAGCGCGGGAAGGCGGCGATCCCCTGGATCGACGAGACGTTGACGATCGAGCCGGCCCGCGCGGGCAGCATTCGCCGCACGGCGACGCAGGCCCCGTACATCGGGCCGAGCTGGAGCACGCGCAGCCCTCGCTCGATGTGGTCGCGCGTCGATCTCGTGGGCGGCGCCGACCCAGTCGATGCCCGCGTTGTTGACCCAGAACCGCAGCTCGCCCGCAGACTGCGCCGCGTCGGCCGCCCGCTCGTGGGCCTCCCAGTCGCCGATGTCCCCGACGAGCGGCTCGAAGCGCTCGCCGATCGCCGCCTGCTGCCGACCGCAGTGCCTCGGCGTTCAGGTCGAGCGCGACGACATGGGCTCCCTCTGCGACGAGGCGGGCGGCGACGGCCCTGCCGATCCCCATCGCGGCGCCTGTGACGACGGCTGAGTTCACACGTCCTCCTCGAGTCGGGCCGGGGACGGCGCAAGCAGGCGCCGCCCCCGGCCGGCTGGGCGGTCACTCCGGGGGGATCTCCTGGTAGGCGAGCTCCACGTCGACACCCTGGCTCTTGCGGATCGCTGCGACGACGAAGTAGAGGACGAACCCGAGGATCGCGGGCCCGACCGTCCACGCGAGGAGCTTGCCGATGTTCGCGTTGGTACCGAGCTGGTCGTAGTGCAGATATGCCCACCACACGAAGATGCCCGTGCAGGACCGCGCCCGAGGCCCGCGATCGAGACGAGCGGGATCGTGCCCAGCGTCTTCTGCGACGCCGAGGCACGGTAGAGCTCGGGGCGAAGCCGCGGCGCGAGGATGCCGGAAAGGCCGACGAGCGCCATCGCGATCAGCTGCACCAGCAGCGCGAAGGCGAGCACGACTGGAAGAACCCGGTCTGGTCGTACACCGCGTAGATGAAGACGACCGACGACATCAGCAGCGCGATCGAGGAGCGCAAGCCACGGGCAGCCGTGGCGGTTCACCCGCGTGACGCCCTTCGGCAGCACGCCGTCGAACGACATCGCGAAGATCGCCCGCGTCTGCTGCAGGCTCGAGATGTACGTGATCGAGCGGCCAGAAGACGATGTACAGGAGGAAGATCACGAACGTGTACGTCGCGCTCCCGACCCCGATCCCACTGAGGTAGAAGAACGTCGTACCCGGGCGTCTGGATCTCCTCCGGCAGCCCGCCGCCGTTCGCGGCCCGCAGGAAGTCGCTCGCCGAACGTCTTGAAGAAGATCGCGGTGCAGATCGCGACCACGATCAGCGGGATCACACCACCGAGGGCCATGTTGTTCGCGGTCTTGATCGTGGACGCCTGGCGCAGCTCGCCGCCGACGAACGTCGACCAGTAGCTGAAGATCGCCGTCGTGGCGAAGACGGCGATCATCGGAAGCGTTGCGGAGAAGGAGAAGCTCGGATCCACCGGAACGCCCGCCTCCGCCGCCGTGGCGATCGTCCCGGCGTACGCGTCCGAGCTGCCGGTGAAGTCCTCGGCGAAGCCGTTGAACTTGTCCTCGAAGCGCCCGTTCGACATGAAGAGGGTCACGACGGTGACGATGCCCAGCGACGCCGTGACCATCCAGAAGAACAGGTTCTGGATTCGAAGCAGCGTGCGCCAGCCCCAGAGCTGGATCACTCCGGCGAAGGCGAACATGGCGAGCCCGAAGAAGATCAGCCAGCCCTTGCTCGTGCTCGCCTCCTGCGCCCACAGCACGAGCCCGGGCCAGTCGGCGATGAGGCCGACCGCGACGCAGAGGGGCACGATGCCCGCGGTCATCACCGCAAGGCCGAAGAACGCATTCGAGAGGAGGCCGGCGGTCGTCATGCAGAAGACCGACACCCACCCGATCGACGGGTGGATGACGCGGCTCACGAGCATGTAGTCGCCGCCCGACCGCGGGATCATCTGCGTCAGGAGCCCGAACGCGTAGGAGAACGCGAGGCTCATCGGGATCGACGAGCAGGAGGGCGAGGAACGGGTTCCCGCCGGCTCCGACCGCGAGCGCGAAGAGGAAGCACCGCCACCATGGTCTGGGTCGGGTGCCCCGGGATGAAGTTGAGGATCAGCGACGAGCGCGGCGGCACGCCGCGAACGAGGCCCGTCGCCGTTCGGGCGAACAGCCCGGACTTGCCGACCTCCGGGACTGCTTCCACGTCACTCACAGCACGACCTCCCTTTGCTGGGTTGCCTAACCGACGACGAGCTGGTGGCGGCGGACCGTCGCCCCCTCGAGCGTGACCACGGCCCCGTGGATGTGGCCGCTGTTGTACTCCGACCCGGTGTTCAGTGCGAGCGTGCGCCCGATCCGCACCTCTCCGCGCGACTCGTGGATGTGTCCGTGGAGCGCGAGGAGCGGCTGGTACTCCTCGATCGATCTGACGCACGGCGTGACTCCCGACCGGGACCGGGTGCGGCTGGCCGCCGACGTAGACGAGCGTCAGGTCGGGGTTCATCGCGTTCGCGGTGTCGAGCCCGGAGTCGTACGGCGGGACGTGGAGGTTGAAGATCGCCGTCTCCGGGCTCTCGAGCTGGTCGGCGAGAGCCTTGATGCGCGCGTAGAGCGCGTCCTCGTCGAGCTCGCGCGGGCGTCTTCCAGGGAGTCGGGTTCGCGTATCCGCAGGAGAGCATCTCGTGCGGCCCGACGCGCACGATGCGGTCGTCGCACGCCTGGACGTGCGACGCGGCCTCGAGCACGGCGTCGCAGCGACCACGGGTCGTCGTTGCCCGGCATGACGAAGACGTCGATCCCGTACTCCGCCATGCGCTCGTCGGCCAGCTCGATCCAGCGCCGTAGCTCGGCCAGCATCACCTCGCTCGAAGAGCGGACGCGCGGGCGGCGGGATCCGCCTCGCAGCCGCGCGATCTCGTCGGCGGAGCCGAGCCACGGGTACATGCCGTTGAAGCGGATCGCCTCGAGCAGCGCCTCGAGCTCCTCGGCGGTCCGCGCCGGAGCGCGGTCTCGCCGATGAACGTCGTGGTGAACGAGCCGTCGGGCCGGTGCTCGATCGGCACGACGGCCTTGCCCGTGAGGTCGCCGCCCATGATCAGCGCCTGCACGCCGTAGAAGCGGCCCGCGCCGAGGAACTTGCGCCAGCAACGGTCGGAGCCGTGGACGTCGGAGGCGTAGTAGAGCGACAGCGTCTCGGCCGCGCTTCCGGTCGCCGCGTCTCGCTTCTTCCTGCCAAGCACCATCGTTCTGCGTTCGACGCCTTTCGGAAAACGTTTGCGCGCGCCGACCGTAAACCGACGGCGCCTTCGGCGTCAAGGCCAGAGCGAGCGGTGGGTCGAGCTATCCGAGCTCGAGGACGACCCGCCCGGCGCCTCCTGACCGCGTCGTCGCGAGCGCCTCGTCGATCGCGGCCGAGCGGGAAGCGGTGGGTCACGAGCGGCGCGAGGTCGAGCCGGCCGGCGACGATGAGCGCCGCCAGGGCCGGGATGTCGAGCGCCGGCGTCGCGCCACCGATGTGCGTGCCGAGAACGTCGTGCTCGAACTGCGTCAGCTCGTACACGGGAAGTGCGGCGGTGACACCGAGCGCCGGCTGCCCGATCAGCACTGTCGTGCCTCCCGTGCGCGTCGCGGCGAACGCCTGCTCGGCGACCGCCGGCGCGCCCAACGCCTCGAAGGCGTGATCGACGCCGTCGGGAACGATGCGCCGCACCGCGGCGACGGGGTCCTCGCCCGAGGGGTCGATTGCGTGCGTCGCGCCGAGCGCCAGCGCCAGCTCCCGCTTCTCGGCAACGGGATCGACCGCGACGATGGGGAAGGCGGACACGAGGCTTGCACCCATGACCGTCGCGAGCCCCACTCCTCCGCAGGCGAAGACCGCAACCGACTCGCCGGGGCGGACGTTCGCGCGCCGTGTCACGGAAGCCACACCCGTCATCACGCCGCACCCGAGCAGGCAGCCCTGGACGGGGTCGAGCTCCGGGGGAACCGGGATCGCAGC
Source organism: uncultured Actinomycetes bacterium (assembly GCA_963734045.1). Classification (GTDB taxonomy): domain Bacteria; phylum Actinomycetota; class Thermoleophilia; order Gaiellales; family Gaiellaceae; genus Gaiella. The sequence goes on from CAVTFU010000003.1 coordinate 98,094, forward strand.
GGCCGCGGGGACGACCGCGTGGGTCGCGAACGACGAGACGAGCGCAAGGTGGTACACGGGATCGCCGTCGCGCGAGAGACGCGTCGTCCCGTCGGGAAGCACGCCGTCGTCCATGCACCGCGCCGCCTCGAGGCAGAGGTTCACCCGACCCTGGAGGCAGAAGCGGCAGCGTCCGCACGCAGGGGTGAACGTCAGGACCACGTGCTCGCCGACCCGCGCCTCGTCGACGCCCTCGCCGACGGCGAGAATCGTTCCCGCGCCCTCGTGACCGAGGACCATGGGCAACGGCGCAGGCCACTTGCCGTCGAGCAGGGAGAGATCGCTGCGGCAGATGCCGGACGCCAGCATCCGCACCAGGACCTCGTCGCGGCGCGGCGGCTCGAGGTCGAGGTGACCGAGGACGAGCGGCCGACCCGGCTCGACGAGCATCGCGGCTTCGATCCTCATCGAGGTGACGGCCCGGTCGAGCGCCGGAGCACGAGCGCCGGCTCGGTCTCGATCACGACGTCCCGCGGTGGGCCCCCTGCCACCTGGGCGAGGAGCGCGTCCACGGCAGCGGACCCGAGCGCATGGAGCGGCATGTCGATCGCGCTCAGAGGCGCGTCCAGGTACTCGCAGACCGGGTCGTCGTCGTGGCAGACGAGCGACATGTCGGCCGGCACGTCGAGCCCGCTCTCTCGCACCGCCGCCACGGCACCGAGCGCCTGGTTGATGTTTGCGACGAAGACCGCCGTCGGACGGGGACGGACGGCGACGAGCTCCTGCATCGCCCGGTAGCCGCCTTCCTCCGTCAGCCCCGCCTCGACCACGACTGCCTCGACGCCGGCGGCGCGGGCTGCCGACTCGAAGCCGAGCCGGCGTCTCGTGACGGTGTCGAGGTCGCGGGGACCTGCAAGGTGGGCGAGCACCCGATGGCCGAGGCCGAGGAAATGCTCCGCGGCGATCTCCCCTGCCGCGTCGTCCCGCATCGTGACGTTGCACCCGCTCCCGGGATGCGCCCGATCCATGAAGACGCAGGGGACGGAGCTGGCGGCGAAGTGGTCGAGGTTGGGGTTGCCCAGCCGGGCGCTCTGGATCAGCAGGCCGTCGATCCGTCCCTCCTCGATCAGCCGCTCGTAGGCATCCTCGGCGGCGTCGCTCTCCCCCGTGTCCTCCGCGAGCACGAGCACGAAGCTGCGCTCCCACGCCCGGTCGAACGCGCCCCGGATGATCGGTGAGTTGACCGGATTGCGGAGCGACGGGACGAGCAGGCCGAGCGTGCCGGTCGTCGAGAGCTTCAGGCCCCGCGCGATCGCATGCGGCCGGTACTGGAGCGTCTCCGCCGCCGCGAGGATCCGGCTGCGCGTCTCGGGCCGGACGGCGACGTCGCCGCGGCCGTTGATGACGCGCGAGACCGTCGACACGTGGACGCCGGCGGCCAGGGCGACGTCGTGGAGTCGAGCAGGACGGTCTCTCCGTGTCATCGGCCGTGCCGATGATATGCGGTGCTGAAGGTGCGATAACGTTTGCGTAGGTGCAACCGATCCTGCCCGACATCGTTGGCGAGACGCGCCGGGTGATCGACGCCGCCAACGAGCAGGGACTCACCGTGCGTGCCTTCGGCGGCGTGGCCGTCGCCATCCACGCTTCGTCCTCGATTCCCGGCGCGCTCACCCGCGGCTACCAGGACATCGATCTGGTGACGGGGCGCAAGGACGGCCGCTCAACGGCTCGCTTCCTCGTCGACGCCGGATACACCCCGAACGAGCGCTTCAACGCGATGAACGGCTCGACGCGTCTCGTTCTCTACGACGCGGTGCACGAGCGGCAGGTCGACGTCTTCGTCGGAGCGTTCCGGATGTGCCACGAGATCCCGATCGCCGACCGGCTGCAGCTCGACACTCACACCGTGCCGTTGGCCGAGCTGCTCCTGACCAAGCTGCAGATCGTGCAGCTGAATGACAAGGACCTGCGAGACATCTGGGCCATCGTGATCGAGCACGACGTCGCGGAGCACGACGACGACGCGATCAACGCGGCGTACATCGCAGGCCTGCTCGCGGGCGACTGGGGCCTCTGGCGAACGACGAGGCAGACGATCGAGGCGAGCCGCAGCCGGCTCACGGACTCCTTGCTCCCGGAGCAGGACCAGGAGCTCGTCGACAGTCGCCTGGCCCGCCTGTGGGAGCGAATCGAGGCGGAGCCGAAGGGCATCCGCTGGCGGAGCCGGGCGCGCCTGGGTGACCGCTCCAAGTGGTACGACGAGCCCGAAGAGATCACGCACGCCGCTCGGGCGCCGTCGTCCGGCTAGCGCCGGAGCCGACGGAGCTCAGGCGGCTTCGTCGGCGAGAAACTCGGTCGCGAGCTCCACGGAGCGCTCCAGCGAGCCGTTGTCGCTCAGGGCGACGAGAACACCGGACGGGTCGGTCGCCTCGGCCACGCTCACCTCGAGGATCCGCAGTGCGACGAAGGTCAGCGGGTCGAAGCCGAGGCCTGCCTCCCGCATCGCGGCGCCGACGTGGTACGCCTCGCGCGCAAGGGCGAACTCCATCGACGCGAGCGCGAAGCTCGAGGAGAGCTCGCTCTCCTGCTCGGCGCGCAGCGCGTCGCGCGGTTGCCCGTTGTCCCACGATCCTTGCTCCATGACCCCACCACTGAGACGACGGAATCGGCGCGGAGTCTGTGGCGCGTCGCCTTCAGCCGTGATGTTCGTGCTCGGCCGCCTCGGCCTCCGCCTTCGTGGCGTGGACGGTGCCGTCCGGGTGCTCGGGCGGTGAGTAGAGCGAATAGAGCTTCAGCTCGCCGGCGCCCGTGTTGACGAGGTTGTGCCAGACGCCCGCGGGAACGACGACCGCCCAGTCGTCCGCAACCTCGTGCGTCTCGTCGAGCTCGTCCTCGGTCCGGCCGAGCTCGACACGGCCCTCGCCCTGCTCGATCCGGAGGAACTGATCGCGGTCGTGGTGGACCTCGCGGCCGATGTCCTCGCCTGGTGCGAGCCGCATCACGGTGAGCTGCATGTGCTTCCCCGTGTGCATCACCGTCCGGAACGTCGTGTTCCGAACCGTCTCCTCCTCGACGTTCCCGACCCAGCCAAGCATCCCGGCGGTGTACCCGTTCGCGGCTGGACGGAACCTCGCCCCGGGATCGCAGGATTCGCGGAGTCCAGCCCGAATCACGGGCGCGACCCTCGGAAAAGGAGCATGTCATGTCCCAGCACGACTCCGGCTCGTCCATTTCGGGCTGGGCCGTGGGTGGCATCACGTTTGCCGCCACGATGATGATCCTGATCGGCGTCTTCCAGGTGATCGCCGGTCTGGTCGCGATCTTCGACGACGACTTCTACGTCGTCACGCAGAACTACACCTTCGACCTCGACACCAGTGCCTGGGGCTGGATCCACCTGCTGCTGGGGATCCTGCTGTTGCTGGCGGGCTACGGGCTGTTCTCGGGCGCGACCTGGGCGGCAGCGCTCGCGATCGTGCTCGCCGTCCTGACGGCGATCGAGAACTTCTTCTTCATCCCGTACTACCCGTTCTGGTCGATCCTCGTGATCGCGCTCTGCATCTGGGTGATCTGGGCGCTGACGCGTCCGACCCCGATGCGGGCCTGACTCCCCCGGGGAGGGCGCACCGGGTCAGCCGGTGCGCCCTCCGCCGAGGTGCTCCGGGGATCGCCACGTTCTCCGGGCTTGCCGTCCTCGCGACGGGCCTCGTCGGGTCGAAGCTGCCCCTCGACGGGCTCGGCGGCGCCTGAGCGCGCGTCGAGCCGCGTCCCTGTGCCTCACTGCCTCGCCATCGCCACCCGGAGGCGCTCCTCGGGCGAGATCAGGTGGTCCGTGTCCTCGGCCGCCGCGTCGAGGTCGATCTGCACCCAGCGAACGGTGCCCGTGAAGGCGCTGTCGTGCGCGGTGTAGTCGTCGCTGACGGGCGTCGCGGTGTCGCTCCCGACGTCGGTCGTCTCGTCCGCGGAGAAGAGCATCGGCACGGTTCCGTCGACACGCCCCTCGCCGACCTGCTCGCCGTCGACGTAGAGCGCGACGTCGCCGCCCTTCCCGACGCCGCCGCCGTCGTAGCTGAACTCCATCCGCACCTGATGGACGCCCAAGGGCATCGCGTCGGTGCCGTACACCTTGAACTGCTGCAGGCCGAAGAGGTTGTAGCAATAGGCGAGCTTCCCGTCCTTCGCGTAGAGCGCGAGCCCGCCGAAGGCGCCGCCCTGGGCGATGATGACGCCGTTCGCGCCGCCCTCGGGCACCTCGATCTCCGCCGTGATCGCGTGCGACTTGTTCTTCATCACGACGATCGAGTTCTCCGACAGCCGCCCCATCCGGCCGAAGAGCACCTGTGACGTTCCGCGGACGAGCTGGGGCCGTCCGGCGAGGTCGGGGTTGAACCGCTCGAAGCGCCGGTCGTCGAGTGGCAGGACGTTGTACTTCCCGGCCTCGATCAGGAACAGCCGCTGCAGCTCGGCGAGCTTCTCGGGCTGCTCCGACGAGATGTCGTGCGCCTGCGTCCAGTCGTCGGGCGCGTACAGCTCCCAGACGTCGTCGTCGAACGCGGGCATCTCCGTCGCCAGCCACGGCGTCGAGTGCCGGGTGACGGCCGTCCATCCGTCCTGGTAGATGCCGCGGTTGCAGAACATCTCGAAGTACTGCGTCGTGTGGCGGTCGTCTGCCTCGGCGTCGTCGAACGAGTACGCCATCGAGACGCCCTCGAGCGGCCGCTGCTGGACGCCGTTCACGCTCAACGGAGCGGGGAGCCTGGCCACGTCGAGCACGGTCGCCGCGACGTCGATCACGTGGTGGAACTGCGAGCGGATCTCGCCCCTCGCCTTGATGCCTGCGGGCCAGTGCACGATCGTCCCGTTCCGCGTCCCGCCCCAGTGCGAGGCGACCTGCTTCGTCCACTGGTACGGCGTGTCCATCGCGTGCGCCCAGCCGACCGCGTAGTGGTTGTAGGCGTCCGGCGTGCCGAAGTCGTCGATCTTCGAGACCATGAACTCGGTCGTCTCCAGCCCCACCGCGCCGTTCAGGATCACGAGCTCGTTGAAGCAGCCGTTGGGCGTGCCCTCGGCGGAGGCGCCGTTGTCGCCGATCACGTAGTAGACGAGCGTGTTCTCGAGGATCTCCAGCTCCGAGAGTGCGTCGATCAGCCGCCCGACGTGGTGGTCGGTGTGCTCCAGGAAGCCGGCATAGACCTCCATCTGGCGTGCGAGCACCGGCTTCAGGTCGTCGGGCATGTCGTCCCAGCCCGGAATCTCCTTCGGACGGTCCGTCAGCTCGGCATCGGCGGGGATCACGCCGAGCTCCCTCTGCCTCGCGAACGTCCGCTCGCGCAACGCGTCCCAGCCGTCGTCGAACGCCCCCTTGTACTTGTCCGACCACTCCGGCCGCACGTGGTGCGGTGCGTGTGTCGCGCCCGGCGCGAAGTAGACGAAGAACGGCTTGTCCGGCATCAGCGCCTTCTGCTGCTTCACCCAGTCGATCGCCTGGTCGGTCATGTCCTCGGTGAAGTGGTAGCCCTCCTCGGCGGTCTTCGGCTGCTCGATCGGGACCGTGTCGCGGTAGATCGCGGGCGCGTACTGGTTCGTCTCGCCGCCGATGAAGCCGTAGAAGTGCTCGAATCCCGAGCCAGTCGGCCACGCATTGAACGGCCCCATCGGGCTCGTCTCCCAGACGGGCACCTCGTGGCACTTGCCGAACTGGGCCGTGGCGTAGCCGTTGAGCTTCACTGTCTCGGCCAGCGGGGCGCAGGTGTTCGGCCGGATCGAGTTGTAGCCCGGTGCCGAGGTCGCGATCTCGGTGATCCCGCCCATCCCGACCGAGTGGTGGTTGCGGCCCGTGAGCAGCGCCTGGCGGGTCGGCGAGCAGAGCGCCGTCGTGTGGAAGCGGTTGTACTTGAGCCCCATCGCGGCGAGCCGCTCGGCGGTCGGTGTGGAGCACGGGCCGCCGAAGGCGCTCGAGGCGGCGAAGCCCACGTCGTCGATCAGCACGAGCAGCACGTTCGGCGCGCCCTCCGGCGGCCGCAGCGGCGCGATCGGCGGGAAGGACGTCGAAGGGTCCTTCGCGTCGTAGGTCACGAGGCCCGCGAAGGGCCTGTCGGGGATCGGAAGGACCTGTCGCTGAATCGTGTCGGGCTCGTCCGCCATGAAGGCGCTCCTCTCGCTTGCTTGTGCGCCATTCGATCCTAGGGAGGCGGCCGAGCGTCGGCCAAGGCCTCTCGGGACCCGTCACCCGGGTGAAGGCGCCCCCAAAGCGAGCACCGGACCCGGCCGAAAACCGGGCGGGATGGATCTCGCCCTACTTGACCGAGCCGGCGAGGAGGCCCTGGACGAAGTAGCGCTGGAACGCGAAGAAGACGACGAGCGGGATCGCGAGCGAGACGAAGGCCGCGGGGGCGATGAGCTCGATGTTGGCGCTGAACTGACGCATCTGGGAGAAGATCGCGACGGTGATCGGCTGCGTGTCGCGTGCGAACGTCAGCGCGACGAGCAGGTCGTTCCAGACCCAGAGGAACTGGAAGATCGCGAGCGAGGCGATCGCCGGCAGGCCGAGAGGGAGGATCACCCGGAAGAAGATCCGGAACTCGGAGGCCCCGTCGATCCGGGCCGCCTCGAGCAGGTCGCGCGGGATGCCGATGAAGAAGTTCCGCAGCAGGAAGATCGCGAACGGCAGTCCGAACGCGGTGTGGAAGAGCACCAGTCCGAGGACGGTGTCGAAGAGCCTCAGGTCGTTGTAGAGCGAGAAGATCGGGATCAGCGCCATCTGGATCGGCACCACGAGGAGCGCGACGACCACGAGGAAGAGCCAGTCCCGTCCCGGGAACTCGAGCCACGCGAACGCGTACGCGGCGAGGGAGGCGATGACGATCGGCAGGATCGTGCCGCCGACCGACACGAGCACGGTCGTCCAGATGGCGGAGGTGATCGCGTCGTTCGCGAAGACCTCGCCGTAGTTCTCGAGCGTCGCGAGGCTCGGCGTCGAGAGAATCTCCCACCAGCCCGTCCTTCCGATCCGTGCCGGCTCGAGCAGGGAGATGAAAAGGAGGCCGATGGTGGGGACGAGCCAGAGGACGCCGACGAACGCGAGGAACAGGTACACGGGCGTCCGGCCGAGGAAGCGGACGATCCGCGAGGAGAGCGGCTCTCCCGCCTCGGCGACGACGGCCTCGCCGGGGGACTCTGTGGCGGCGGCGGTCGACATGACGTTCTAGGCCTCCCTCCGGAAGCGTCGGATGTTGAGCAGGAGGATCGGGATCACGAGCAAGAAGAGGAAGACCGCGATCGCGGCTCCGAGCCCGAAGTCGTTCACTCCGCCGAAGGACGTCCGCCACATGGCGAGCGCGATGACGTTCGCATCGTCCTGGGTGGACCCCGGCGCGATCGAGATCACGATGTCGAACACCTTGAGGACGTAGATCAGCATCGTGATGAAGACGACCGTGAGGACGGGGGCGAGCAGCGGGATCGTGATGCGCCGGAACACGGCCCACTCCGTCGCGCCGTCCGTCCGCGCCGCCTCGAGGAGGTCACGCGGGATCGCGGCCAGCCCGGCGGCGATCACGACCATCGCAAACCCGGCCCATACCCAGACGTAGGCCATCATGATCGAGGGCGTGATGAGGCTCGGCCCGAGCCACGAGACGCCCTCGAAGGGCTGCGAGAAGGTGTCGGGCCCGATCGCCGCCACGTAGGGGCCTGCCTCGACGGCCTCGAAGGCGAACGTGCCGTCCGCGGCCGTCTCGGTCGTCGCGACGACGCCTCCCGCGTCCTCCGCCCGGAGCTCCACGGTTACGCCGGGCAGCCCCACCTCCTCGTCCTCGACCTCGCCCGGCGTGCCTCCTCCGGGCTTGAAGTCTCTCCAGACGACGCCCGTGATGCCCCCCGCGAGTGCCTCCGGCACGACGGCCTGCTCGGCTTCGTCCGGGACGTCCGCCGCGCGGATCGCCGTCAGGCCGAACTGGGCGACTGCGCCCGGCTCGAGCGGCTCGTCGAGGACGAGACCCTGTTCGGGACCTCCCGTGAGCGCATCCGTGGAAGGACGTGCGGACGCGAGGGCCGCGGGCGGCTGTACGACCTCCTTCACGGCCGCGATCCCGGCGTTGATCGTCCCCTGGCTCGGGTCCTTCTCGTACATGAACCGCCAGATCACACCGGCGGCGAAGAGCGAGATCGCCATCGGCATGAAGACCGCGACCTTGAACGCCGTCGAGAATCGGATCCGTTCGAGCAGCACGGCGAAGACGAGGCCGATCGCGGTGACGAACGCCGGCACGACGAGGAGCCACAGGAAGTTGTTCTTGATCGCGGTGCGGAGCGTGTCGTCGGTGAAGAGCGTCTCGTAGTTCTCGAGCCCGACGAACTCGTCGCCGCTCCGGTCGTAGAAGCTCCGGATGACCGTGCTGATCGTCGGGTACACGACCCACACACCGAGCAGGAAGAGCGCGGGCGCGAGAAACACCGCCACGGGGCCGTAGCGCTGCCACCAGCCCGGCTCGCCATCCCCTGGTGGGAGCCCCGCCTCCGGGGCTCCCACCGTCGATGCGGTCTCCGACATGCGGGCTAGCCGAACGCCTTCGCCGCCTCGGACTCCATGTACTGCGTCACCCCGTCGATGTCGTCGGGGTTCGCGACGAAGTCGGTGAAGGCCTTGAATAGCCCCTGACCCGGTGTGCCGCCGAAGGCCGACGGCTGCAGGTCGGACATGTCGAAGCGGAAGACCTCCGCCTCGCCCAGCGCACCCGCCGTCGCGCGGGTGATCTCGTCCGGGTAGACGTCCTGGTCCAGGTTCTTGTTCGGAGACGAGAACCCGCCTCTCGACGCCCAGATCTCTGCTGCCTCGGGGGTCGTGAGGTACTCCATGAACGCGTCCGCGGCCGGGCTCTCCTTGAACTGCACGAAGATGTCGCCTCCGCCCACGACCGCGGGGTCGGACCCGTCGACCGACGGGAAGGTGAAGACGTTGAAGCCCGTCTCGGGCTCGAGCGTCGTCTCGGTGACACCCGGAGCGAAGTCGCCGATCACGACCATCGCCGCCTCGGGCTCGTCGGAGAACACCTTGGCGACGGAAGCGGGCATCTCGGTCTGCAGCGATTCCTCGGTGCCGCCCGCCATGTTGTCCGACTCGCCGACGATGGCCGCCATCTCCGCGAGTGCGTCCTTCACCGACTGATCCGTCCAGGGGATCTCGTGGCGGGTGAGCTGGTCGTACTTCTCGACCCCGGCGGTGCGGATGTAGACGTTTTCGAAGAGGTCGGTGATCGGCCAGCCGACATCGACCCCGACCGAGTACGGCGTGATCCCCGCCGCCTTGATCGTGGACGCTGCCTCCTGGAGCTCCTCCCAGGTCTCCGGTGGCTCGACGCCGGCCTCCTCGAAGGCCGCGACGTTGTACCAGATGGTCGATTTGTTGGCGCCCTTGAACATGATCCCGTACTGGGTGCCGTCGATCGCGCCGACGTCGGCGACGGACTCGCCGAAGTTGTCCACGATCGTCTCGCGGAGGTCGTCGATCGGCTGGATCGCGTCCTTGGCGGCGAAGTCCGCCATCAGACCGGGCTGGCCGACGGCCGCGATGTCCGGTGGGTTCCCGCCCTCGACGGCAGTCGAGAGCAGCGGTGCGAGGTTGTCGCCGCCCGACGTGTACTTGACCTCGACGTTCGGGTAGAGCTCCGTGAAGCCGTCGATGACGGCCTGGAACGACGCCTGCTCGTCGCCACCCCAGATCGCCATGACCGAGATCGAGCCGGTGACGTCCTCGCTCCCTTCGGCGCCGTCGCCTCCGTCATCACCGCCGCATCCGGCGGCCGCGAGAGAGAGCGCGCCGACGAGGAGCGCCAGCACGAGCCATCGATGTCTCATTCGAATCCTCCTCCTGGGGATGTACGTCCCTGTCTACTCCTGCGCATAGATCCCAAGACCGGTTTCGAGGTCGAACAGGTGGACCGCGCCCGTCTCGACCGCGACGTTGATCACGTCGCCGTTCGAGATGCGCGATCGCGGGCTGAACCGACCGACCAACGTGGTCTTCGCGGCGCCCTCCTCCACGGCGGCTCGCACGCTTCCCTCCTGCCCCACGTCGCGCGCCAGCTCGCGCACGTCCTCGGTGAGCGCCGGCGGCGCGTCGACCTCGAAGTGCGCCACGATTTCGGAGCCGAGCGGCTCGCGGAGGACGACGACACCCTGGATCTGCTGCTCCGGCGGCACGTCCGGTGCGAAGAAGGCGTCCTCGAGGCTTTCGGGCCGAATCCCGAGCACGACCCGACGGCCGACGTACCGTTCCAGCGCCGGGCGCGCCGTGGTGAGCTCGTCGCCGAGCGCGAGGCGACGCTGTCCGATGAGCGCGGCCAGGCTGCCGTTCTGCCGCTCGATCGTCGCCTCGACCATGTTCATCGCGGGCGAGCCGATGAAGCCCCCGACGAACAGGTTGACCGGACGCTCGTAGAGCTCCTGGGGCGGCGCGACCTGCTGCAGCTCGCCCTTGCGCATCACGGCCACGCGATCCCCCATCGTCATCGCCTCGACCTGGTCGTGCGTCACGTAGATCGTCGTCACGCCGAGGTCGTGCTGGAGGCTCGCGATCTCCGCGCGCATGTGGACGCGGAGCTTCGCGTCGAGGTTCGAGAGCGGCTCGTCCATCAGGAACGCCTGCGGCTGGCGCACGATCGCCCGCCCCATCGCGACGCGCTGGCGCTGGCCGCCCGAGAGGGCGCGCGGCTTGCGATCGAGGAACTCCTCGAGGCCCAGCACGCGGGCAGCGTCCCGGACCCTCCGGTCGATCTCCTCTTTCGGCTCCTTGCGAAGCCGGAGGCCGAACGCGATGTTGTCGTAGACGGAGAGGTGCGGATAGAGCGCGTAGCTCTGGAAGACCATCGCGATGTCGCGGTCTCGGGACGGCACGTTGTTGACGACGCGCTCCCCGATCCGGACGACGCCCTCGCTGATCGGCTCGAGCCCGGCGACCATGCGCAGCGCGGTCGTCTTGCCGCAGCCCGACGGGCCGACGAGGACCATGAACTCCCCGTCGGCGATCTCGAGATCGAAGTCGGTTACGGCGCGGGTGCCGTCGGGATACACCTTCGCGACGTCACGAAAGGCGACCTCCGCCACTCCACGACCTTACCCCCTTTCCACCATTTGCCGAAACGGACGGCTCACCCACCGCCGTGGAGGGCGCGCACCGCGTCGATCGTGTCGGCGTCCTCCGGCGACTTGTCGGGCCGGTAGCCCTTGGCCCTGGCGAACCGGAGCGCGACGCCGCCCGGATAGCGGGAGCTCGACTGGACACCGTCGAAGGCGATCTCCACGACGAGCTCCGGCCGCACGTGGACCACGTGCCCGTCGCGACCGGTCTCGAGCGAGAGCAGCCGCTCGGTCTGCCAGGCGAGCATCGCATCGGTCATGCCCTTGAACGTCTTGCCGAGCATCACGAAGCCCCCGCTCTCCGGCTCGCGTGCGCCGAGATGGAGGTTCGAGAGCCTCCCGCGACGGCGGCCGTGCCCCCACTCGGCCGCGAGGACCACGAGGTCCAGCGTGTGGACCGGCTTCACCTTCAGCCAGCCTGCCCCGCGACGCCCGGCCTCGTACGGGGCGGCGAGCGCCTTCACCATCACACCTTCGTGGCCGTGCGCGACGGCGTCCTCGAGGAACCGCTCGGCTGCGGACGCGTCGCCGGTCTCGACGGCCGCGGACAGGAGCTCGCCGGGAACACCGGCGGCCAGCGCCTCCCGGCGCTCCGCCAGAGGGCGATCGAGCAGGTCGTCGCCCTCGAGGTGCAGGCAGTCGAAGAAGACCGGGCTCAGCGGGACCCGGCCGCGCAGCCCCTCGACGTCGAGCCGGCTCCCGAAGCGGCTCATCGTCACCTGGAACGGCCGCGGCCGTCCTTCGTCGCCGAGCGCGATCGCCTCTCCGTCGAGGACGGCGCGCTCGAGCGGGAGGGCGAGCACCGCCTCGACGATCTCGGGAACGCGATCGGTGACGTCGGCCAGGTTGCGGGTGAACGCCCTGACCTCGTCGCCGAGGCGATGCACCTGGAGTCGAGCTCCGTCGAGCTTCCATTCGACGAGCGCCGGCCCGACCCGGGCGAGCGCGTCCTCCGTCGTCTCGGCCGACTGGGCGAGCATCGGCTTGACCGGGCGCAGCACCTCGAGGCGGAACCGCTCGAGCCCTGCCCGCCCGTGCGTCAACGCGGCGCGCGCCACCGAACCGAGATCCCCGGCGAGCATGAGCGCGCGGCGAACGTCGGCGACGGGGAGCCCGGCGGCGCGTGCGACCGCGTCGGCCATGACCGCCTCGAGCGCGCCCTGCCGGAGCTCGCCGTGCAGGAGGCTCCGGAGGAACGCCTGCTCGGTCCCGGTCGCGCGCGCGAAGAGTGCTTCGAGCTCGCTCCGGCGGACGGCCCGCGACCCCGTGCCGGCAGCGGCTCCGATGCGGCGCAGGGCGGCATCGACTTCGAGGAGCTGGAGGCTCGGAGGGCCGGTCGGCTCGGGGAGATCGCGGAGCGCGGCCCAGCCGACGCCGATCGGCGCATGCGGCAGCGTCCCCGAGAGGTACGCGACCGCGATCGGGATCTCGTCGGCGCGCAGCGCGGCCAGGCATTCGGCCAGCGCGGCGACCTTCGCGGTGCGGGCGGCGGTTCCGGCTACGGCCGTAGAGGTCCGGACGAGCTCGTCGAGAAGCACGCCGTCATTCTCGCCGTGTGGTGATCCACCACGAAGTCGCCTTCGCGGTCGGCGGCGTGGGCTCAGGCAGGCGCGCCGCGCTCGCGGAGCACGAAGCGGCGCAGCACCTCGACCCCGACGATGATGAGCGCGACGAAGACGAGCACGCTGCTCCAGCCCCGCTGGAAGAGCGGGACGAGCGCGGCCACGACGATCACGAGACCGGCGACGGCGGCGTAGGTCAGGAGCGGGTTCTCCGCGACAGGCGCCACCAGTCGTCGCGCCCGCGCGGCGAGCCCGGTCGGGCCGACCAGCCACACGCCCGCCAGCAGCAGGAGCCCGAGCACGATCCCGAGCCAGGCGCGGTCCGCGAGGCCCTGGGTGACGATGCTCCACGCGTCCGATCCCGCAGGCTCGGTCGCGTCGGTCGTCAGCTCGCCGACGAGGTAGGCGCCGGCCACGCGGCGGAGGAGAAGGACCAGCACCCCGACGACCATGAGCCCGATCGCGAGCGCCCGGAGCTCGAGGCGCCGACGGCCACGGGCGAGCCAGACCGCGAGTGCTGCGAGTGCGATGGCGACGATCCACAGCCAGTTGGCGAGGAACCGCAGGATGCGCACGGCGGTCTGCGCGGTCTCGAGATCGTCGGAGTCGGCGATCTCGATCCGCCCGACCGACTCGGGGAGCCGCTCGGCGACGCGGCCGAGAATCGCGGTCTCGTCGGCGAGCTCGAGGATGATGGGACGGAGATCGAGGGTGACCTCGCCTCCGGTCGTCGACACGAACTCGCCCTCGTCGTCGAGGAGCTTCACGAGCTGGCGTTGCGTCGCAGTCGCCGTCCGGACCCAGGCGGTCTGCAGACGAGGCCGCTCCAGCAGTCGCGCAGCCGCCTCCTCGGTGCCCTGGCGCGCGATCCCGGCGAGGACGGGGGCGAGCCCCTGCTGCGCCTCGGGGAGCCGCTCTGCGATCACCTGCTCGACATCGACGTTCGCGTAGAGCTGCTCCGTGGACGTCGCCGCGACCTGCTGGCGGATCTCGTCGGACTGGATCAGCTCGGTCGCGATCTCCTCGAAGCCATCGCCGAGCACCGTCCGCTCGACGTAGAAGGCAACCGCGCCCAGGAGCACGAGCACGAGGGCGAGCACCGTGATCACGCGGGCCCCGATGACACGGCCCTTGCCGGGGGCGCTCTGCGCGGTGCTCATGGCTCCATCATCGCGTGTCTGCGCCCTCCGTGCTGCGGGCGGCCTCGTCGATCCGGTTGACGCTCACGAGCTCGAGCCGCAGCGCGGCGATCCGGTCGAGCAGTCCCTGAAGCTGCGCCTGGTCGACGATACGCCCGCTGAGAGTGGTCTCCTCGTCACCGGCCTCGATCTGCAGCCCGTCGAGCTCTCGCTGCTGCTCCGGCTCGAGCCGGCCTGCGACGACGATGCGATAGAGCCCCTCTTCCACCCGGCGACCATCGCGCACCACCGGCGGCGCGGCGGGCGCCGCGAGCCGTTTCACCCGGGTGAACCCCCTCGTCCCGGGGTCAGCCACGCATTCCTCGAACGGAGAGTTGAGCCGACAACCGACTACGATGCCGCCGCGTGGCGACCAGAGGAGGCACGAAGTGACCCTTGCAGCGGACTACCCGTTTCTCGACCTGATGTGGACGTTCATCGTCATCGTCGCCTGGGTGATCTGGATCTGGATGGTGATCGCGGTCCTGAGCGACCTCTTCCGCCGTCGTGACGCGAGCGGCGGGAAGAAGGTCCTGTGGACCCTCGTGGTGATCTTCCTCCCCCTCGTCGGCGTGCTGGCGTACCTGATCTCGAACGGCGACGGGATGGCAGAGCGAGACGCGGAGCGAGCCACCGAGGCCCGCGCCGAGTTCGACGACCATGTTCGCTCGGTCTCCGCATCGAGTGGTGCCGCGGGCGAGATCGAGCGCGCCAAGGGGCTGCTCGACAGCGGTGCGATCACGGCCGCGGAGTTCGACGCCATCAAGCAGAAGGCGCTCGCGTGAGGACTGCGCGAGCCGAGAGGAGACCGAAGTGACGGAGATCGGACCTGTCGAGTACGCGATCGTCGCGTTCCCCGGCAACAAATTCACCGGCCAGATCGCACCGGCGCTGGCAGACCTCGTCGAGACCGGCACGATCAGGATCATCGACCTCGCCTTCGTCTCGAAGGACGCCGACGGCGAGGTGCTCGCGTTCGAGCTGACCGACCTCGAGCCCGACGTCCGCGAGGCGCTCGCGAAGTCCGGGGCCGAGGCGTCCGGGCTGCTCAACGAGGACGACGTGGTCGCAGCCGCGGAGGAGCTCGACCCGAACTCGTCCGCGATGCTGATCGTGTGGGAGGACGTCTGGGCGGCGAGGCTTGCGCAGGCAGTGCGTGACGCCGATGGTGTCGTCCTCGATATGGAACGAGTCCCGCACGAGGTCGTCATGGCGGCCCGCGAATGGGTGCTCGCCAACGCCGAATAAGGAGGAACGAGATGCCGATGATGCGAAGAGGGCCGGGCCTCGTCGGGATGGCCGCGAGGACCGCGGTCGTCGCGGGAACCGCGACGGCCGTCTCCGGGCGGGTCGCCAGGCGCCAGCAACGGAAGTACGGCGAGCAGGACGCGGACTACGTGCAGCAGCAGGCCGCGGCCGCCGGCGCCGGGTACGACCAGCAGGCAGCGCAAGCAGCGCCGGCGGCGGCGGCGGCCGAGCCGGAGTACATGGCCGAGCTCACCCAGCTTGCCCAGCTCCGCGACCAGGGGATCCTGAGCCAGGAGGAGTTCGACGCGAAGAAGGCGCAGATCCTCGGGATCTGATCGGCTCGACGTCCCGGCCCCGACGTGCTCGGGGCCGGGGACGTCCGCTAGTACTGCTTCGGCCGGAAGGCGAGTGCCCGCGCCGCGTCGACGAGCCGCCGGCGAAGCGGCTGCGGCGGGGCCGGGGGCTTCGGTGTGGCCGCGAGCGGCCAGGCGGCGACGACCTCGGCGCCGACGACGATCGCCGCGGCGACGAGGTAGACGAGGAAGAGGAACCCGAACACGCCGCCCAGCGCCCCGTAGATCTCGTTGGCGCCGGCGACGAGGCGGACGTACAGCGAGAAGCCCACGATCGCGAGGTGCACTCCCAGTCCGCCCACGATCGCGCCCGGGAGCAACTCGCGCACCGACGGCACGTTCGGCGCCAGCCGGTACAGCACGATCAGCGCGGCGACCGTGATGAACGAGCGCCGCAATGAACTGCCCGATCGTGCCGAGCACCCCGACGTCGACCCGCTCGAGCCCGAGCCGGTCCGCGAGCTGCGTCCCGAAGCGTGTCAGGAGCTGCACGACGACGTTCGCGACGAAGGCCGCGAGCACCAGGGCGACACCGAAGAAGACGAGCGCCAGGTCGACCAGCTTGCCGCGGAGGAACGGGCGTCCGCCGATCCCGCTCCCACACGACCGAGAGCGCCAATCGGACCGACGCCGCCATCCCGCTCGCGGCCCAGAGCAGGCCGGCGAAAGCGATCAGCCCCGTGATGGACGCGACGGTGCCGGAGTTCGCGAGCGTGCGGGCGATGCTCTCCTCGAGCTGGTCGCCGCCGGGGGCGAGCTGGGCGATCCACTCGTCGATCCGCGCCTCGCTGTCGGCGGAGAGGACGAGGTCGAGCAGGGACAGCGAGAGCGCCAGGAATGGCACGAGGGAGAACAGCACGCGGTACGAGATCGCCGCGGCGAGCTGGGTGCCGCGATGACGGAAGAAGGCGGGGATCGCGATCGAGGTCGCGGCGACGAGCCGCCGGACGCCCCGGACGCGGCGCTCCGCGGAGATCGCCGGCGCCGGCCCGGCATCGCCAGGCTTCGCCTCGCTCACCCCGCGCAGCCTGACACATGCATCGAACGGCGACGCCTTCCGACCGCTGATCTGCGGCGCCCGACGCTCGCCGCTCCGCCGGAGACGCGTCGTTCACCCGGGTGAACGTCTAGGGTCCCGCAAGCGTGTGCGGGCATCGGGCGGGAGGGTAGGAGCGACGATGAGCGAGTCGGCCGTAGTCGGGCGCGAGCTCGACGCTCCCCAGCCGAGGAGTCGTACGGAGAGCCTCCTCCGCGTCGCGGCGGTGGTCGTCGCCCTCGTCGTGGTCGTCGCGTTCCTGCAGCTGGTCGGCATCGACGTCACCGGCTGGCTCTCGGATCTCTGGGACCAGATCAGCGACCTCTCGCTCCACACGATCCTGCTGGGCGTCAGCTTCCAGACCGTGCAGACGATCTTCGCGGGCGTCTCGTACTACGGGATCCTCCGCGTCGCCTACCCGGGCGAGGTGCGGCTTGCCCCGATCATCGCCTCCTACGCCGTCGGCGTGGCGATGAACGGCTTCCTGCCGGCGAACATCGGCACGTTCGTCACGTTGCTCATGTTCGTCGCGATCATCCCGTCGGCCACCGTCGGCGGCGCGTTCGCCGCGTACCTCGTGCAGAAGATCTTCTTCACGATCGCGGGGACGTTCGTCTACCTCTATCTCTTCCTCTCGGTACCGGGGAGCTTCGACGAGAACCTCGGCGGCTTCAGCGATCACCCCGGCGCGACGATCGTGATCCTCGTCGGCGGCGCCGATCCTGATCGTCCTCCTCGGCCGGATCTTCTGGCGCCACGTGAAGAAGCTCTGGGCCCAGGCCAAGCGGGGCGGCGTGATCCTCACCCGGCCCAGGGAGTACCTCCTGTACTCGTTCCTTCCCTCCCTCGTCTCCTGGCTCGCCAAGCTCGCCGTGATCGCGGTCTTCCTCGCCGGCTTCGCGATCCCCGTCACGTTCGAGTCGGTGATGTGGGTGACGGGATCGGGCTCGCTCGCGAACGTCGCCTCGGTGACGCCGGGCGCGGCGGGCATCACGCAGGCGACCAACGCGCTGGCGCTCGACACGTGCTGCGACGTGCCCCGTGACACGGCGATCGCCTACTCGACCGCCCAGCAGCTCGTGATCACCGCCTGGAACGTCCTCTTCGGGCTCGTCCTCGTCGTCGTCGTCTTCGGCTGGACGGGAGGCAAGCAGATCGTCGGCGACGCATACGGCGACGCGAAGGTCCGGGCGTCCGACATGAAGGAGCAGCGGAAGCGCAAGCGCCGCGAGAAGGGCTCCGCGGACGAGGGCGCCGAGGCGACGGCCGAGCCGGTCGATCCGTCGGCACCTAGGCTTCCGGTGTGACGACGAGCGCTCGGCTCACCTGGCTCGGGCACTCGACCGTGCTCGTCGCGCTCGACGGGACGACGCTCCTCACCGACCCGGTGCTCCGCCGCCGGGTCGCGCACCTGCGTCGCGACGCGCCGGCGTTCCGGCCGCCGCGCCCGGACGCAGTGCTGCTCTCGCACCTCCACTACGACCACCTCGACGTCCCCTCGCTGGTACGCCTCGGGCGGGACATGACGATCGTCGCGCCGCGCGGCGCCGCCCGCTGGCTCCGCGGCTTCAGGGACGTGCGTGAGGTCGTCGTCGGCGGCACGGTCGAGCTCGGCTCCACCGTGATCGAGGCCGTAGAGGCCGAGCACGACGGGCGTCGACGGCCGATCGGGCCGGTCGTGCGCGCGATCGGCTTCGTCGTGCGCGGCTCGCGCTCCATCTACTTCGCGGGCGACACGGACCTGTTCGAGCGCATGTCGGCGGTCGCGCCGGTCGACGCCGCGTTGCTCCCGGTCGCAGGCTGGGGGCCGCGGCTCGGCCCCGGCCACATGGATCCGGCGGCAGCGGCACAGGCGCTCACGCTGCTGCGCCCGTCGCTCGCCGTCCCGATCCACTGGGGGACGTACGGCGTGATCGGGCGCCGGCGCGGGGACCGCACGCCGGCGGACGAGTTCGCGCGCGAGGCCGCCCGTGTCGCGCCCGATGTCGACGTCCGCATTCTCCCGGTCGGCGACTCGCTCGACGTTCCGTGAGCACCGTTCGCGACGTCGAGACGCCGCACGGCCCGGCCCGAATCCACCTTCATCTCCCGGACGTTCCCCGCGCGGCGCTCGTCCTCGGGCATGGTGCGGGCGGCGGGATCGGCGCGCGAGACCTCGTCGCTGGGACAGACGCGGCGCTCGCGGAGCAGATCGCCGTCGCGCTCGTCGAGCAGCCCTACCGGGTGGCCGGCCGCCGGTCGCCCGCGCCCGCGCGGCAGCTCGACGCCGCGTGGCTGGCTGTCGTCGACGAGCTCGGAGGCGCCGAGCTCGAGGGCCTGCCGCTCGTCGCCGGCGGTCGCTCGTCGGGGGCCCGCGTCGCCTGCCGGACGGCGGCCGCCGGCGGCGCGACCGCCGTGCTGTGCCTCGCCTTCCCCCTTCAGCCGCCGACGCGCGCCTCGGGGGTCGTGCCGCCGGGCCGGCTTGCGGAGCTCGACGCCGTCGCCGTGCCCGTGCTGGTCGTGCAGGGCTCGCGCGACCCGTTCGGGATGCCGCCGGCCGCGAGCCGCCGCACCGTCGTCGCGGTGGACGGCGACCACAGCCTGCGCCGGGAGCCCGAGGCGATCACCGCGGCGGTGCGCGACTGGTTGCGCTACGTCGTCTGACGCGCGAGGAGCTCGACCCGGCGCCGGCCGGCGTCGCCTGCGACGAGGCGAAGGAGCCGACGCCTTCCGCCTCGATCGAGGCACCGGCGCGCTTCGTCAGCCGCACGAGGGGAGTGACCACGAGCGTCGCGGCGTCCGGTTCGCGATCGAGCCTCCAGAGGGCGGCGAGCGTCCCGTCGTGCAGCACGGTTCCGTGGACACGGCCCTCGACGCGTGCCGCCTGGGCGCGAACGGCGTCGGGGACGAAGCGGCTCCGCTCGGCGTGCGAGAGCAGGGCGTTGTCGTACTCGGGGAGGAACCGTGTCGGTGCGGGCGTCTCCGGATCGGGGCGCGGCGCCTCCGGAAGGTCGAAGAGCTCGCGGCCGGCCTCGTCGCGAAACGTCAGGAGCCGCGGCCGCAGCCGCTCGACGACGTCACGCAGCCCGGTGAGCCGGCACCACGTTGCGACGTCGGCGGTCGTGGCAGGGCCGAACGCCGCGAGGTAGCGCAGGACCACGTCGTCGAGCGAGGGCCGCGCCCTCAGCCGACGACCGAGCCAGGTCTCCGCCGTCGTCGTCGTCACCTGCGCCGAACGACCCCACAGCCCGCGAGGCGGAACCTGCACGAGCGCGAGCTTGCAGCGGCACGCGTACGCGAGCGCGGCCGGGTCGTGGTCGGGGAAGCGCGCGGCCAGGGCTGCACGCAACATCGGACCGGTCTGCGGCCGCTCAGCGAAGCGCTCTCGGGCGAAGGCCAGCACGGGAGCGAGGTCGACGCCGGCGAGCGACGGGGCGGAACGCCGGATGACGTGCGAGCTCCGCGTCGAGCACTGGTTGCATGAGCGGCCGCAGGAGCAGGCAGTCGTCGGCGGCGACGAGGTGGATCGTCGCGCGCATCACCGACACGCGCACGACCTGCCGCTCGACGAAGAGCTCGGAGAGCGCCTCCGGCCGGAATCCCTCCAGGCGTGACCAGAGCGCGAGATACGGGTCGCGCGGGACCTGCGCCTGAAGGCCGACGAGGTGCCGGACGGCCTCGAGCGGCTCAAGGCGGGCGCGGCGGAGCAGCAGTTGACGGGCGAGCGTCGCGCGCCCGAGCGCGCGCGGGGTCAGGACGGGCGGCACGCAGGCGATTGTGTCCGTCGCGGCCGTCGTGCGGTCAGGCACGGCGCCTGACAGCCAGCAGCCCGGCGGCGACGACGACGAGCGCGGCGAGCCCGAGCGACGCCTGAACCGCCCAGCCGTACCGCTCGCCCAGCGTCTCGCCGCGGATCGCGTCGCTCGAGCTGGACGACTCCGGCCCGAGGCGTGCGGGGCCGACGACGGCCACGGGCTGCGCGACCGGCAGGCGAGCGAACTCGTAGCTCGGCGCGCGCAGGTCGGCGCCGTAGAGGAGTCGGAGCGGCGTTCGGTGCCCCTCCTCCACCATCACGGCGAACGACGGGCCGAACGTCTCGGCTCGCAGCCCGCGGAGCGGAGCGTCGTCGCCGTTCTCGACCGTGACGCGGAGGTACCGGAAGCGCGACTCGATCTCGATCTCGGACGCGAGGAGCCCGCTCGCACGGCTGATCCGGCCGCGGGCGAGCCGTGTGAAGACCCGGCGGTCGCGCGAGCCGTCGACGGTGATCGGGCGGTCGTATCGCGGAGCCGCGGCGGTGAGCTCCAGCAGGCTCACCGGCACGCCTGCGACGCGAAGGTCCAGGGTCACGACGGTTCGTCCGGCCCGCTGGCGGGGCCCGAGCGGGACGTGGGGCCTGCGCACCAGGGCCGGCCGCTCGTGCCGGCCCAGCACCGTCGCGCCCGTGATGCGATCGACACCGGATGCGCGCAGCGCGAGGAAGCGGAAGTCGGTCGGCGGCAGGACGACGGTCGTGCTGCGGGCGCTCGTCGCGCCGTCGACGTCGTAGACGGTCGTCGTCGAGAGCCGCGTGTACCGCCCGTGGCGGGAGTCCGACCCGAGCACGGTCACCTCACCGACGAACGACTGCCCGGTGATCGCGAGCTCGACGCGCTCGTACACCCCGACGTCCGTCCCGACGTCGACGAGTGCGACGGCGAGGCCGTCCCGGCGGCCCGTGTTGAGAACAGCAGCCTGCCGCCCCACCACGAGATTCGCCTCGGGGACAAAGCGCCACGGCACCTGCTCGCCGTCTCGGTCGACGACGCGAAGGTCACGGAGCCCGTTCCCGGCATGCGCGAGGAGGGGCGAGTCCGGCTCGAACGCGACCCGGCCCGACGCCACGGAGTCGGGAGCCCGGCGGGAGTAGCGAAACGCGTCCTCGTCGAGACCACCGACGAGACCCGCGGCGGCGAGGAGCGCGAGGATCTTCACGCCGGTGCCTCCGTGTCATGGCGCGTCCGCTGGTAGGCGAACGCTCCGCCGAGCAGGAGGAGACCGAGCGCGACGAACGAGAGCACGCGGTAGATCTCGTCGAGCTCCGCGAGGTCGTAGAGCGCGACCTTGGCGGCAGCGAGCGCGAGCAGGCCGAGCCCGGCCAGCCGGAGCTGTCTCGCGCCCCGCGCGAGCCCGACGACGACCGCCGTCAGCCCGACCGTGCTCCAGAACACGGAGAGCAGGACCTGGGGTGTCTGCCCGGGCTCGAGGGCGCCGCCGGCCGTCGCATCGACGATCACGACCGACGGCAGGTAGACCGCACCGACGGCGCCGACGACTCCGAATGCCCTCCTGAAGGGATCCGGTGAGAACGAGGCGGCAAGCAGGGCTCCAGCCGTCGTGAGCGCAATCGCGAGCGCGGCAGGCAGGAGGTCGTCGACGCCGTCCCGGAGTGCCTGGGGCGGCGCCTCGAGGAGCAGCGTGTGCGCCGCGGCGAGCGCGACGAAGGGAACCGGGGCAACGGCGCTCACGCCGAAGCGGCGCCGCTCGGAGAGCCACGCGAGCCCGACGGCGAGCACCGACCAGCCGGCGACGACCCAGACGCCGTCGAGCGCAGTCGGGACCAGATAGGCGAGGCCCGCAAGCCCGAGGACGGTCACGACGTCGCGGTAGCGCGTCCAGGGGCCGTCGTAGATGCGCCCGACCGCGAGAGCGGCCGCGGTGACGAGCAGCCACGGCGATCACGGAGGTCGGTGAGGGCGCGGCCCCGAGCTCGTAGGGCGGCGCATCGAGCAGCAGCGTGTGCGCCGCGGAAGCCGCGAGGAAGCCGGCCGCGGCGACGAACCCACGCGCCCGACCCAACCTGACTGCGAGCCAGGCCAGCAGCACCGCTTCGACCGACCAGGCGGCGACGAGCGCGGGCCCCTCGAGCGCGAGTGCCGCGCCGATCGCGGCGAGCCCGAGGCCCACCGCGAGGAGGAGCAGCGCGATCTCTTTCGAGATCCGGCCGCGAAGCGTCGCCGAGCCGAGCGCCACGTGGACGGCCGCGACTCCGACCACCCAGGCGGTGGCCCAGTCGGGATGGTCGGCGTCGGCGAGCAGGAGCCAGCCGGCGGCCGCGACGAGGATCGCGTTCGCGAGCACGAGGCTCGCCGACGAGAAGCGGAGCCTCTCGGTCGGGACGCGGAGCTCGAAGCCGATCGCGGCGAGCGCGTAGAGCATCCAGAAGGCGGCGACCACGGCGAGCGACACCAGGAGCGAGTCACCGCGGGTGTCGTTCAGCCAGCCGAGCAGCTGGGGCGTGCTCGTCACGAAGGCGGCCACGGCGAGCCAGTCCCAGCGCCGCCAGAGGAGCACCCCGGTCGCGGCGCCGAGCGCGATCGCGACGAAGCCGAGCGCCGCCCAGGAGGCGTCGGCACCGACCAGCACGGGGGAGGCGAGCGCGCCGACAATGCCGATCGCGGCGATCTCCCTCGAGTCCCAGCGCACGGCGACGACGGCCGCGACGGATCCGACGAGGCCTGCGACGAGCAAGCCGAGCGCCGGGTCGAGAAGGCCGTAGAGCGACGTCGCCGCGGTCGTCGACGCGAAGAGCGCGCCGATCGCCGCCGCGACGAGGGCACGCGACGCCTGGGTCTTTCCCTTGCGCTCGAAGAGGTACAGCCCCAGTGCGAGCAACGCGCTGGAGCCGAGATAGGCCAGGGTGATGCGCGTCGGCACGTCGATCCATCCGCGGCGGAGCGCCGTCGCGAGGAAGAACACGACACCGGCGAGCACCGCGAGGCCCCCCGCCCAGGCGAGGATGCGGCCGCCGAGCAGCTCCTCGATGTCGAGCGAACGCATGCGGGGTGGTGACGGCCGGCGATGCGGCGGAGCGGCTGGGGCGGCCGTGACCTGTGGGCCGATGGGCGTGGCCCGCGGGAGCGGTGCGGCGGCCGTCGCCGGCGTGACGAGCGGCGGGGCCTCGAGGCGCGCGACCCGCGCCCGAAGCTCGTCCATGGCCCGCTCGAGAAGCTCGATCCTGTCATCGTCATATCGCATACTTGCGATATAGCATGACTGCTATGAGAATGCAAGAGGGCGCCGCGAGAGCGGCTGCGAGGTCTACCGGGGCCGAAGCTCGACCGCGAGCTCGCAGTCGAGCGCGGTGGCGATCCGGAGGAGCGTGTCGATCCGCGGCGGCCGACCGCCTGCTTCGAGCCTCGCGATCGCGGACTGCGTCGTACCCACGAGAGCTGCGAGCCCTGCCTGGGAGAGGCCACGTGCGAGGCGCTGCTGGACGACCTGATCGGCGATCTGCGCGAAGAGCCATCCGTCCTCGGCGGACGCAAGGCGCTCGCGCAGCCGATCGATCGGCCGTGCCCGCTTCGACTGAGAACCGTCGCTCATATCCCAGTCCTGCTATATCGCATATACGCGATATCGTCAAGCGCGGCCGGGGCCGCGCGCAGCCCGCGTCACTCTGAGCGCGGACGCGAGGGCTCGCCCGGCGATGCGGCCGGAGAAGAGGCAACCGCCGAGGAACGTTCCCTCGAGCGCGCGGTAGCCGTGCATGCCCCCGCCGCCGAAGCCGCTGACCTCGCCGGCCGCGTAGACACTCTCGAGCGGCTCGCCACCGGGCCGCAGGACGCGTGCGTCGAGGTCGGTCTCGACGCCGCCGAGGGACTTGCGGGTGAGGATGCTGAGCCGCACCGCGATCAGCGGCCCCGCCTCGGGGTCGAGGAGGCGGTGTGGCTTCACGACCCGGGTGAGCCGGTCGCCGCGGTAGCGACGAGCGCCACGGATCGCCGTGATCTGCGCGTCCTTGGCGAACGGGTTCACGACCTCGCGGTCGCGTGCCACGACGAGCTGCTCGAGCTCCGCAGCGTCGATCAGGTCCTCGCCGACGAGCGTGTTCATGCCACGAACGAGCTCCGGGAGCGTGTCTGCGACGACGAAGTCCTCTCCGTTCTGCTTGAACGCCTCGACGGGGGAAGGCGCGCCGCCGCGCACGCGTCGCAGGAGCTGTCTCACGCTCTTCCCGGTGAGGTCGGGGTTCTGCTCGGAGCCCGAGAGCGCGAACTCCTTCTCGATGATCCGCTCCGTGAGGACGAACCACGTGTGCTCGTGGCCCGACCGCGTGACATACGCGAGCGTGCCGAGCGTGTCGAAGCCCGGGAAGAGGGGCGCGGGCAGCCGACGCCCGCGAGCGTCGATCCAGAGGGACGACGGGCCGGGCAGGATCCTGATGCCGTGGTTCCGCCACACGGGATTCCAGTTGTGGAGCCCCTCGACGTAGTGCCACATCCGGTCCCGGTTGATCGTGTTGCCTCCCGCGTGCTCGACGATCGCGAGCATGCGCCCGTCGACGTGCCCGGGGACGCCCGCGACCATGTGCTTCGGTGGGTCGCCGAGCCTCGCCGGCCAGTTCGCCCGGACGAGATCGTGGTCGCCGCCGATGCCGCCCGAGGTGACGACGACGGCCTGCCCGGAAAGCTCGAACTCGCCAACCGCAACGCGAGAGCTCTCGACGCCCCGCGCGGCCCCGCTCGGCTCGAGAACCGCACCCCGCGCGCCGCTGACGCCGCCCGCCGAGACGACCAGCTCGTCCACGCGGTGGCGGAACCGAAGCGTCACGAGACCTCGGGCGACCGCGTCCCGAACGCGGTGCTCGAACGGCTCGACGACACCGGGGCCCGTCCCCCACGTGAGGTGGAAGCGAGGTACGGAGTTCCCGTGCCCCGTGGCGGTACCGTCCCCACGCTCGGCCCACGCGACGATGGGGAAGCTGCGATGACCCATCTCGCGCAGCCAGGCGCGCTTCTCGCCGGCCGCGAAATCCACGTACGCCTCGGCCCAGCGTCGCGGCCAGTGATCCTCGTCCCGGTCGAAGCCGGCGCTCCCGAGCCAGTCCTGCCACGCGAGAGCGCGCGAGTCGCGGATCCCGAGGCGCCGCTGCTCGGGCGTGCCGACCATGAAGAGGCCGCCGAGCGACCAGAACGCCTGGCCTCCGAAGCTCGCCTCCGGCTCCTGCTCGAGAAGGAGCACGCGCTTGCCGGCGTCGGCCAGCTCGGCCGTCGCGACGAGCCCGGCGAGGCCCGCACCGACCACGATGACGTCGGCATCCACGGTTCGCGATCCTAGTGTCGCGGGGTCGTTCGCGAGTCCCGGGGGAGCGACAATGCGCGGGAGATGGCGAAACCGTCGCCCCGTCGCAGCCTCGAGCCGTCCGGAGAGGGCTGGGACGCCCTTCGTGCGGCCGACTGGGAGGCGGCTCGCGAGCTCTTCGGGCTGTCACTCGAAGCCGGCGAGACGCCCGAGGCGCTCGAGGGACTGAGCTGGGCCGCGTGGTGGCTCGACGACGCGGACGCGGTGTTCGAGTCGCGTGAGAGGGCCTACCGCCTCTACCGCGAGCGCGGCGACGCAGCTGACGCCGCGCGCATGGCGACCTGGCTCGCGGTCGATCACTCCGAGTTCCGAGGCGCCGACGCGGTGGCGAGCGGCTGGCTCGCGCGCGCCCACCGCCTGCTGCAGCCCCTCGAGCCCGGCCCCGACCACGGGTGGCTCGCCTTCCACGAGGGCTACTTCCGCCACGCGGAGGGCGACACCGCGGCAGCCCGGGAGCTCGCTGCGACCGCAATCGAGCTGGGGCGACGCTTCGAGGTCGTCGACCTCCAGATGCTCGGTCTCGCTCTCGACGGGGCCGCACTCGTGGCCTCGGGTCGGGTGCAGGATGGAATGCGCTGCCTCGACGAGGCGACGGCGGCGGCACTCGCCGACGAGGCATCGATCCCGATCGCGAACGCGTGGACCTTCTGCATCCTCGTCACCTCGTGCACCACGGTCTACGACTACGCGCGCGCGATCGAATGGTCCGACCGGATCGCCGAGTTCGCCCAGCGCTACGGCAGCCGGTACATGCTGGCCTTCTGCCGAGCCCACTACGGCGCGGTCCACCTCTGGCGGGGCCGGTGGGCCGATGCGGAGGCCGAGCTGGGCGCGGCCGCCGACGACTTCGCGAGCTCGCGCCCGGCGTGGGCGCCGCTGCCGCTTCTCGAGCTCGCGGAGCTGCGACGACGACAGGGCCGGCCGTCTGAGGCCGCTCTCATACTCACCGAGGCAGGCCCGGTCGC
Source organism: uncultured Actinomycetes bacterium (assembly GCA_963734045.1). GTDB lineage: Bacteria > Actinomycetota > Thermoleophilia > Gaiellales > Gaiellaceae > Gaiella. The sequence continues at coordinate 124,656 of CAVTFU010000003.1, forward strand.
CGGCGGGGGCCTCGGTCGTGCTCGGCTCGCTCTGGATCGCGGCGACTCTCTCCGAGCCGTCGACCTGCTCGAGCGCCTGCTCCGCCAGCTTCCCGCCGATCGGCTCCTCGACCGGGCGCCCGCTCTGGAGCTGCTCGTCCTGGCCCGGGTCGCACGTGGCGCGCTGGACGACGCTGCCCGGGCTCTCGAGGCGTTGCGGGCAGCCGAACGGCTCTACGGGACGGTGCCGCTGAGGGCGGCCGCCGATGCTGCCGAGGGCGCGCTCGCTGCTGCCCGAGGCGACCACGACGGCGCGCGGACGCTCCTCGAGGATGCCGTGGATGGGTACGAGCGCTGCGGCGCGCCGTACGAGGCGGCGCTGGCACGGATCGCGCTCGCGACGAGCATGATCGCGTCAGGCCGTCGCGAGGCGGCAGCCGACGAGGCGACGGCAGCCTGGTCGAGCCTCGCCGACCTCGGCGCGCCGGTCGAGGCGGAGCGCGCGAGACAGCTTCTCGACGCCGAGCCACCCATGCCACTCGATGAGCTCACACCGCGCGAGCGCGAAGTTCTCGACCTCGTCGCAGACGGGTTGACGAACCGGGCGATCGCGGCGCGGCTGGTGGTCAGCGAGCACACCGTCCACCGCCACGTCACCAACATCCTGCGCAAGCTGGAGGTCTCGTCCAGGACGGCAGCAGCCGCGCTCGCCGTCCGGGCCGGCCGGCGCGAGCAGCCCGACGCGTAGCCCGACCTGGCGATCCCGGGCGCGTCGAGAGATGGCCCATCGCGGCGAAGCGGTCGCCGCCGGGCAGCCCTACGGTGGCGCCATGGAGAGCAGCACGAAGGGCTCGCTGGCCCGGGTCGCGGCGCTCTCGAGGATCGAGGAGATCGGAGGACGGATGGCGACGCACCGCGAGCACACCGAGCTGGACCCGAAAGCCGAGGCGCGGACGATGTGGGCGCTGGGCGACTACCACCGATTCGCAAAGGCGACGGTGTGGGAGATCGGGCCGGTGGTCGTGGAGGCATGCGGAATCTCCGCCGGCGACCGGGTGCTCGACGTGGCCGCGGGCACCGGCAACACGGCGATCCGTGCCGCCGAGGCAGGGGCGCGGGTCGTCGCGTCGGATCTCACGCCCGAGAACTTCGCGGCAGGACGGGCAGAGGCGCGAGCGCACGGAGTGGAGCTGGAGTGGGTCGAGGCCGATGCGGAGGCGCTCCCCTTCGCCGACGGCGAGTTCGACGTCGTCACCTCGTCCTTCGGCGCGATCTTTGCGCCCGACCACCAGGCAGTCGCGGACGAGCTGCTGCGCGTGTGCCGGCCGGGCGGAACGATCGGCATGGCGAACTTCACTCCCGACGGCCTCGCAGGCGACTTCTTCGAGACGCTCGGTCGCTTCGCGCCTCCCGCTCGGCCCGACGTCCCGCCACCGACCCTGTGGGGGAGCGAGGAGCACGTCCGAGGGCTGTTCGGCGACCGGGTCGTGTCACTCGAGCTCGAGCGCCGAACGTACGTGGAGCGCGCCGAGAGCCCTCAGGCCTACCTCGAGCTCTTCGACGCGACGTTCGGGCCCATCATCGCCCTCCGCTCATTCCTCGCCGATCAGCCCGAGCGTGCGGCGGCGCTCGAGCGCGAGGCCGCGGAGCTCGCGACGCGGGCCAACCGTGGCCGGCCCGGAGGCCCGGCGGAGTACCCGTACGAGTATCTGCTCGTCGTCGCGCGCACGGCCGCCTGAGCCCACGAAGATCAGCGAGGAACGGGACGACAACGCGCGCCGGTCACGCGGCTCCGATCGCCGCCGCGTGGAACGCATCGACCCTGTCGACGTCGGCGACGGCCAGCGCAACGTGGGTGGACGTGCAGGGAACGCCTCGCTCGTGGATCCAGAGATACGGCTTCCCGTCCTCGCCGAGGCCCGGTGCCTTCCACTCCGGGAACTCCATGACAGGGCCGATTCCGAGCGGCTCGAGTGCTCGCAGGTAGAACGCCTTCGAGACCGCGTAATCGCTCACGTTCAGGCCGACGTGGTCGAGCACGCCTCGACCCTGATCAGAGAGCGAAGAGGAGGATCGCGATCGCAGCGAGCCCTGCGAGCGACACCGCGACGACATTCGCGACGAGGAGCCACGTCAGCGTCCGGCTCCCGGTCTCGTCGACTGGCCGGGACTGTGGTGCGGGCGTGCCGTCCTCAGACCAGCCGACGGACTCGGTCAGCCGCGAGATGATGTAGCCGTTGAGGCTCGAGCCGTCGCGCTCGGCGGCACGGGCGAGCTCTCCGTGCAGATCGGGAGGCATGCGAAGGAGAAGGCGTCCGCTCGGCGACGTTTGCCTGGCGCGGCCCGCCTCCTCGACGGCCGAGGGCGACACTTGGGCGCTCAACGTCCGCTCATCGTAGACCCGCGTGACGAGTCGCACAATGCCTCCTCGGTCTCGGCGACGAGCACGACACGCATCTTCGCAAGGGCATTCGAGAGAACGCGCGAGACGTGTGCCTGCGAGAGCCCGAGCTCGGCGGCGATCCGCTCCTGGCTCCAGTCGCTGTAGTAGCGCAGCGCGACCACCCTGCGCTCACGCCTCGTGAGAGCGCGGAACCCGTCCCGGAGCAGCGCCCGCGTCTCGCTCCGATCGAGGTCCGCGACCGCCGTCGCAGACTCGAGCGACTCCTCGTCGAGCTCGACGACAGCCCTGCCCCGCTCGATCGTGCGTCGCAGCTCACCGACGATCGTCGGGACGGCGTAGGCGCCGAGCGCAGTTCCACGTTCCTCCCGAAAGCCGTCCACGGCCTTGATCAGACCGATCGCCCCGACCTGGACGAGCTCCTCCACCTGGCCGGGCTCTCTCGAGAACCGGCGCGCCAGTGCCCGGACGAGCGGGAGGTTCTGCTCGATCACCTGCTCCCGGGCACTGCGATCCCCCCGCTGGTGATACGCCGTCAAGAGCACCGCCGTCGACGCCGCTCCCGGCCGAATTCTCCCCACTTCCACCCCCAAACCTCTCCGTTCCCCCTGTCGACATCCTAGTCCCATATAGGACGACATTCAACTGCCGATCGGAGAATTCATGCATGGAATTGTTTGAAAAGTTCCATAGATAGAGAAACGTGGACGAATCGCGCCAATCCAGTGCGGGCTCGCGGGTCGTGGTCGTGGTGCTCTCGGCCGTCGCCGCGGGCGTGCTGGCCCTCCCCGCGCACGCCGACGACGGCGAAGCCGCGACGACGATCGCCGGCGCACCCTCCATGTCCGTTCCCGCACTCCAGGAGGCCGTCTCCGCGATCGCGACCGACGCGATCGACAGCGTCGGGGAGGAGCTCGCGCCGCCGACCGAAATGGATGCGGAACCCTCGAGCCCCCCGGTGCAGGAAGAGGAGCCGAGCGAGTCGCCGGTGCCGACCCCGGAGCTCGCGGAGGAGACGAGCTCCGAGGATGCACCGGCGACTCCGGCGCCGACGGCGAATCCCGCATTGGACAACGGTTCGCCGGCTGATACCACCGCTCCAGAGAGTGATACCGCCTCCGATAGCGATCCGGCACGCGCCGGAACCGCGACGGCTGCACCCGCGGCGGAGCGTGTCGCGGGCGCTCCCGTCGGTGCCTCCGTCCCGGCGGTCAACGTCAATGTCAGCGTGCGTATCGGAAGCGCGGGAGACAACGGCGCGGTCAGCCAGAGCAACTCGAGCGCCTCACCGGCCGCGACGAGCTTGGCACCCCGGTCGACCTCCCCCGCCACGAGCCCAGCGACCACGCCTTCCGCCGCGCCGGCGGCGCCCGCCGAGCCCACGGCGACGTGGTACTGGGACTGGGACTGCCTGTCGGCTCCCGCGATATCTCCAATATCACCGGATGGATCTCCGAACGGATCGATGCCAGCGAACTGGACGTGGATATGGAACTGTGGAGAGAATTCAACGCAGTATCTTCCGAGCGATTCCGGGCAGTATCAGCAAATCAATGCGAACATCTCCATTCGCATCGCCAGCCCCGGAAGCAACGGGCCGGTGACGCAGACGAACATCGCGGTGGCGGTGGGTGCCGCGATCCCGGCCTTGCCCGTATCCCTCCCCTCCACATCGCCGGCCGCACCACGCTTCGAGCTACCGTCGATCATCGTCGCGGCCCCGGCGATCACCGTGCAACTGCCTGGTATCACCGTCGAGGTGCCGTCGGAGGAGCCCTCGCTGACGGCTGTCCTCCTCGGGACGACAGATCTTCAGGTCGAGCCGGCGCGCGGTAGCGGTCGCAGCGCGGGCCCTCCCGACCGGGACGCTCACCCTGAGGCCTCTCGCCCCGAGCCTTTCCTCGAGAGACGGCAGTCGAGCCACCATCCCGCTCGACGGGTCGGCACGGTGGGCCGTCGCGCCGGCAGCCTGGTCGGCCGCGGGCTCCACCACGAACTCGCGCCGCGTTCATGCAAAGGGCGGCGGACCGACCGCCGACACGCGGCGGGCCGCTCCGGCACGTTGGAAGCCGAGCGAGCCCGGGACGCCGCAGAACGCGCCGGCCACCTCTCCGGTCGGAACGAGCGCTTCTGCGGCCGGTGCCGGCGGCTCGTCCGGCGGCGGCCTTCCGATCTTTCTCGCCTTGCCCTTCGTCGCCGCGATGCTCGATCTGGCCCGGCGCGTCGCACTCGAACGTGCGACGTGGCCGTCCGGGTACCGGCGGCGCGTCCCCGACACGCCCGGCTAGCGCTCCCTCCTGTCCTCGTCAGCCGTGGGACGCCGGTCCCACGAGCACGTTCTCAGGAAGGAGCACCAATCCATGAAACGACTCTCGACCCTCCTCGCGACGGCAACGGCGGCGCTGTGCTTCGGCGTCGGCCAGGCCTTCGCGGAGGAGTCCCCGGGAGGCGCCGACCAGGCCGCCGGCCAGTCCGCGGAGAGCGGACAGCAGGCCGACGGCAGCGGCGGGGCCTACCAGGGCGGGGCGACGAACCGCGCATACGACATACGCGTTCTCAGCCCCGGCGACAGCGGCACCGTGACGCAGTCGAACAACGTGACTGCGGTCGGTATTGCCGCCAACTCGAACGACACGAAGCAGAGCGTCGACCAGTCACAGACTGGCGGCGGCTCTGGCTCCGACTCCACCCAGGTCGCCGGCCAAGAGGCCAAGAGCGAGCAGGACGCCGACGCGGACGCGACGGCGAAGCAGATCGCCCCGACGAACGAGGCGTTCTCGATCCGCGTGCTCAGCCCCGGCTCGAACGGCGACGTGACCCAGTCGAACTCGGCGACCGCCGGCGCGCTCGCCGCCAACGACAACGAGACGAAGCAGGACACCGACCAGTCGCAGTCAGGCGGCGGGCCCGGTTCCGACTCCACGCAGATCGCTGGCCAGGCGGCTGCGAACGACCAGGATGCCGACGCCGACGCGACGGCCGTCCAACTCCATCCGAGCAACACGGCGACCTCGATCCGGGTTCTCAGCCCGGGGTCGGACGGCGACGTCACGCAGTCGAACAGCACGACCGCTCTCGCGGGCGCGCTGAACTCGAACGAGACGAAGCAGTCGATCGACCAGTCGCAGGGTGCCGCGGCTCCCGTGCCTGCCAAGGCAACGGAGCACGACTCCAAGGGGAAGGGCGACAAGAGCCACGGCTTGGACCAGACGCAGGTCGCCGGCCAGGAGGCCGACTCCAAGCAGAAGGCCGACGCCGACGCAAAGGCCGTGCAGGTGAAGCCGAGCAACACGGCGGCTTCGATCCGCGTGCTCAGCCCTGGTCGGAACGGCGACGTCACGCAGTCGAACGACGCGACCGCAGTCGGGATCGCGAAGAACGACAACGAGACGAAGCAGTCGATCGACCAGTCGCAGCCCGGTGGTGGGCACGGCTCCGAGTACACGCAGGTCGCAGGGCAGGAGGCCGACTCGAAGCAGAAGGCCGACGCCGACGCGACCGCCGTGCAGCTCAAGCCGAGCAACACCGCCGCGTCGATCCGGGTGCTCAGCCCGGGCTCGAACGGCGACGTCGAGCAGTCGAACAGCACGACCGCGATCGCGGCCGGGCTGAACTCGAACGAGACGAAGCAGTCGATCGACCAGACCCAGGGTGCTGGGTCGATGGCCGCGAAGGCGCCCGAGAACGGGAAGACCGACGAGAAGGACGGTCACTCGGACAAGGGCTCCTCGTACACGCAGGTCGCCGGCCAGAAGGCCGACAACGATCAGAAGGCGTATGCGGATGCGACGGCAGTTCAGATCAAGCCGTCCAACGTGAACGCCCCGATCAGGGTCGGCTCGAAGGGCGACGACGGCGACGTCGAGCAGTCGAACAACGCGACCGCAATCGGGATCGCGAAGAACGACAACGAGACGAAGCAGTCCATCGACCAGACCCAGGGCTCGTCCGCGCCGATGAAGGCCGCGCCTGAGAAGGACGGCTACGACAAGGACAGCCACAAGAAGGATGGGTCGAGCTACACGCAGGTCGCCGGCCAGAGCGCCGACTCTGACCAGAAGGCGGATGCGGACGCGACGGCGATCCAGAAGAAGCCGTCCAACGTCAACGTCCCCATCAGGGTCGGCTCGAAGGGCGACGACGGCAACGTCGAGCAGTCGAACGACGCGACCGCAATCGGGATCGCGAACAACGACAACGAGACGAAGCAGTCGATCGACCAGACCCAGGGTGGCGGCGGCTCAGGCTCCAGCTACGAGCAAGTGGCGGGGCAGGAAGCCGACAACGACCAGAAGGCGGACGCGGACGCGACGGCGATCCAGGTCAAGCCGTCCAACGTCAACGTCCCGATCCGGGTCGGCTCGAAGGGCGACGGCGGCGACGTCGAGCAGTCGAACAACGCGACCGCAATCGGGATCGCGAAGAACGACAACGAGACGAAGCAGTCGATCGACCAGACCCAGGGCTCATCCGCGCCGATGATGGCCGCCCCCGCCAAGGAGGACGGCTACAAGGACGGCAAGGATGGCCACAAGAAGGACGGGTCGAGCTACACGCAAGTCGCCGGCCAGAAGGCCGACAACGATCAGAAGGCGTATGCGGATGCGACGGCAGTTCAGGTCAAGCCGTCCAACGTGAACGCCCCGATCCGGGTCGGCTCGAAGGGCGACGACGGCGACGTCGAGCAGTCGAACAACGCGACCGCAATCGGGATCGCGCTCAACGACAACGAGACGAAGCAGTCGATCGACCAGACCCAGGGCGGCGGCTCGGGCTCCGGCTACCTCCAGGTGGCGGGGCAAGAGGCCGACAACGAGCAGAAGGCCGACGCCGACGCGTTCGCCCTCCAGCTCAAGCCGTCCAACGTGAACGCCCCCGTCCGCGTCGGCTCCAAGGGCGACGACGGCGACGTCACGCAGTCCAACAGCACGACCGCGATCGCGGCCGCGCTGAACTCGAACGACACCAAGCAGAAGCTCGACCAGACGCAGGGCGGCGGTCGGGGCCACGGCTCCGACTACGTCCAGGTCGCAGGCCAGGGATCGTGGAGCGAGCAGAAGGCCGACGCAGACGCAGCGGCAATCCAGCTCGGCGCCTCGAACGACAACGCGCCCGTGCGCGTTGGCAGCCATGGTGGCGGCGGTTCTGTCGATCAGTCCAACTCGGTCGGGGCGCTCGGCCTCGCGCTGAACACGTCCAAGACCCGGCAGAAGCTGAACCAGAGGCAGGCGGGCTCCGGCTCGAACTACCTCCAGGTCGGCGGCCAGGGGTCGTGGACGGATCAGCGCGCAGGCGCGATGACGCTCGGGCTGCAAGGAGGGATGTCGAAGCACAAGAGGCGGTAGAGGTGTGGACAACGGGGTGGCCGGCCACGCCGGCGGCCACCCCGGCTCCACCGATCTGTTGACCCACGAGAAGAACCGACGTACGTTGCAGGTGGGAAAGGGAGGGGACGCATGTCTCGGAAGACGTCGTCTCTGCGGCAACGACGCAGATCTGCAGCCCTCGCGGCGGGTATGACCCTCGCTGCGTCGATGCACGCCGGTGCGGCCCTCGCCGGGGGCGGCTCGCCCTTGCCGGCGCCCGATGCGCCCCCGCCGAGCCTCAAGACGCGCTCGACGAAGGCCGCGACGGAGCCGGTCGCCAGGACGACGAAGACCACGGCGGAGCCGGTCGCCAGGAGAAGCCACGGCGGAGCCCGTCGCCAGGACGGCCGCTCCGCCGAAGAGCGCGCCCGCGCAAGCAGGGTCCGTCATGCCGACACCGGATCCGCCGCTCGCCGCGGAGCCGGCGGCAACCGCTCCACCTCCGAAGCCCAAGCCCGCGCGGACGACGGTGACGCGAACGGTGTCGCCGCCACCGGCGCCTGCACCCGCGCCTCCGGCGCCTGTCCAGGTCGCCGTCGCGCCGGCTTCGACAGCGACGACGACCCGGCAGAGCGCGCCGGCGCGTGCGGTCCCACGGCCCGCGAAGCGCACGGCGAAGGCAAAGACCGAAGCGACCAAGACTCCGCGGCCGGCGCCGCCTCCCGTCGCGCGTCAGCCGCACGACACGCTCCGGATCGGGCTACCGCTCGCGGCGCTCGTCTCCCGCGACGACGAGTCGCAGGCGCGCGGCGCGCTGCTCGTCGCGGCCGCGCTCCTGCTCGCGGCCTCCGGCGCGGGCGGCCTGGTGGTCGGCGTCTCCACGCGACGGATCGCGGGCGGCGCATGAGGCTCGTGCGACTGCTCGTCGCTCGCCGGACTGCTCGCCGCGGCATGGGCGGTGCTCGCGCAGCCGGCGGCGGCCGCTCCCGGACCGCCGTCAGCGGCCTGCAACGGCGGAGGCTGCGGCGGTTGGTTCCGCGGTGGCGTCACCGTGACGTGGTCGTACGACCCCGCGGGCGTCACTGCCGCCTCCGGATGCGGCCCGGCGGCGGTCACGGAGGACACCGGCGGTGCGACGTTCACGTGCACGGTCACCTACGGCGGGCCGTTCTACGGCAACAGCGTCACCGTTCGAAAGGACTCGAGCCCACCGTCGGTCAACGCCACGACCTCGCGCGACCCCGACGGCAACGGCTGGTACACGAAGCCCGTCTCGTTCGGCTTCAGCGGCGACGGCGGGCCTTCCGGGATCGCTTCGTGCACCTCCGGCACCTACGGCGGCCCCGACGGCGGGGCGGTGACGATCAGCGGGACCTGCACCGACGGAGCAGGGAACAGCGCCTCGACATCGTTCTCGATCAAGTACGACGCGACCGCACCTGAGGTCGCCGCAGCCGCCGAGCGCCCTCCCGACGCCGAGGGCGGCTGGTACAACCACCCCGTCAAGGTCACGTTCACCGGCAAGGACGGCGGCTCCGGCATTGCCGAGTGCACCCAGCCGGTCACCTACGGAGGGCCCGATGCAAGCCCGGCCAAGGTCGTCGGTCAATGCCGCGACGCAGCCGGGCATCTGAGCGCGGCCTCCACGCTCGAGCTCAAGTACGACGGGACGAAGCCCGCACCACCGAGCGTGAAGTCGGCGCATCGGGGGACGGCGATCTCCCTGTCGTGGACACGGCCCGCGGACGTCGTCCGGTCCGAGGTCCTCCGCGCGCCGGGCCCGAAGGGCAAGAAGCCGGCCGTCGTGTTCACCGGCACCAAGAACACGCTCGTGGACGGCAAGATCGCGCCGGGGACGCGCTACTGGTACGAGGTGCGGCTCTACGACCAGGCGGGCAACGTCTCGTCCAGCACCGTCAACCTGCGGCCGGCCGCAGGGATCTTCTCGCCGACGCAGGGCGCCGTCGTCAAGAAGCCGCCCCGCATCGAGTGGTCTGCGGTCAAGAAGGCGCGCTTCTACAACGTCCAGCTCTGGCGCGGCCGCTCGAAGGTGCTCACCAGGTGGCCGACCAAGACGCGCTTCGCGCTGCCGAGCGCCTGGACCTTCTCGGGCAAGCGACAGCGCCTCGCGGACGGCAGGTACCGGCTCTTCGTGTGGCCGGCGTTCGGAACCCCGAAGAAGCCGGGCTACGGGAAGCTCGTCGGCCAGGTCAGCTTCGTCGTCCGGCGCTGAGCCACGTCAGAGGGGCCGCCGCGCCCGGACGAACGCGTCGATCGCGATCGCATCGCCCTCGGCCAGCGGCACGGCTCGTCGCACCTTCTCCGCACGCTCGACGACGAGGCCCTCGAGGTGTGCGACCACGTCCTCTGGCGCGAAGAGGACCGCGGCGTCCTTTGGCCCCCCGTGGCCCTCCGTGAGGTTCGTGGCGTCGTGGCCCAGGACGACCAAGGTCCCTCCGCGTGCGACGGCGTCCGCGGCAGCACCGGTCGCCCGGGCGAGCTCCTCGGACGGCAGCTGGAGGTAGAGCACCGCCACGAGGTCGAAGCGCTCGGCCGGCGGTGTGTAGGCGAGCACGTCGGCGAGCACCCAGTCGACCTCGACGCCGCGGCTCGCGGCGAGCTCCGCTCCCTTGGCGAGCGCGACGTCCGAGAAGTCGACGGCCGTCACCACCCAGCCCCGCTCGGCGAGCCAGACGGAGTTCCGGCCTTCGCCGCACGCGAGGTCGAGCGCGCGCCCCGGCTCGAGCCCGGTCACCTCGGCCGCGAAGCGCCGGTTCGGCTCCGCGGTCCAGAGGAGCTCCTTCCCGGCGTACCGCGCATTCCAGTCCTCACGCGCGAAACCGGGGCGCACCGGCGTCGCCGGCCGGTCGTGCTCCGTCATGCGGCGTCCGCGAGTCGTGCTGCCGCGGTCTCCGCCATGAGCGGGACGCTGTGCTCGAACGCGGCGGCGCGTGCGTCCTCGGCGCCGAGCTCGCCCCGCGTGTAGCGCCCGTAGATCGCCTCGCAGAAGACGGCCGCCTTCCAGAGCGCGAGCGCCTCGAACCACCCGAGCGGCCCGACCTCGCGGCCGCTTCGGGCGACGTACCGCTCGACGAGCCCGGCCCGCGTGGGAAACCCCTCGAGCGCGGTGACCGGCGAGACACCCAACGGGCTCCCCGCGCCCCCAGGCTCGGCGTAGGTGGAGAGGAGATAGCCGAGGTCGGCGCGTGGATCGCCGATCGCCCCCATCTCCCAGTCGAGCACCGCCTGCACGCGATCGGGCCGCTCGCGCTCGACCATGAGGTTGCCGAGGCGGTAGTCCCCGTGCACGACGGTGGCGGGCAGCGGCTCGGGCAGCTCGGCCGCCAACCGCCGCCCGACCTCGACGACGGCCGGGATCGGACGTGTCGCGTTGAGCTCCCACAGCTGCGAGAAGCGCCGCACCTGCCGCTCGAGGTAGCTCCCGGGGCGGGCGAAGGAGGCGAGGCCGGGATCGTCGACGTCGGCGGCGTGGATCTCGACGAGCGCGTCCACGAGCTCGTCGCCCAGGCGGCGCCGGGCGGCAGGCTCCTCGAGCCCGGGGGGGAGGGCACCGGTGACGACGTGCCCGTCGAGGAAGCGCATGACGTAGAACGGGGCGCCGATGACCTCCTCGTCCTCGCAGACGGCGACGATGGGAGGCAGGCGGATGCCGTGCGGCGCGAGCGCCAGCTGCAGTCGCGCCTCGCGCACCATGTCGTGAGCGGACGGGGGAAGCGGAGGGCGCGGCGGGCGGCGGAGCACGTAGCGCTCCTGGCCGCGCTCCAGGAGGAACGAGAAGTTCGAGCCTCCACCCTCGCCGATCCGCTCTGCGGCGACCGAGCCCTCGCCGAGCCCATGCGCGTCGAGGAAGCCCTCGAGCCGGTCGAGCACGAGTAACGGCGAACGCGCGCTGCGCGAGGCATCGGCGGCGCTCGCGACGATGTCTGCCCCGGTGGCCACGGGACGATCCTGCCAGCCCGGGGGCGCGGCCGAAAGCCGCGCCTCCGCCGAGCCCTGCGGCGACAGAACTACGTGAACGAGGCGCTCGCCGAGCAGCGCTCGCCGGCGCGCGTCGCGCGGGCGACGAACCGATCGGCGCCGGGGCGATTCGCGGTCACGAACCGGGCCTCGAACGACCCGCTCGGGCCGCGCGTGACCCGTACGCGGCTTCCGACCCGGGTGCCGTCCCGGAAGAGGACGACGGTCCACCGCACGCCGTTGCGGTTCTGATCCACCTCGAACTCGACCTCGATGCCGCCGTCCTCCTCGCTCAGCTTCAGCTTCGAGGTCGTCGCGCCCGTGCACGTACCGGCGACCTCGATGTCGCCGTCCTTCGCTCCCGCGGCCGGCGCGAGCAGCAATGCCGCCCCCATCGCCGCCGCCACGACCGAACCGATCATCCTGTTCACGGTGAAGGCTCCTTCCGAGATCGCTCGTTCGACGTCCCCACGGTGCCCGCAGCCGGGTCCGGGCCACAATGGGACCTTGGTCGTAGAGCTCCCCCACGCCTCGTGAGACGGCCGGTCTCGCAGTTTGCGCTGGCGGGGCTCCTCGTGCTCGCGGTGTTCGGCGCCGGGGCGGTCCTGGCGCTGCGGAGCCTCGCCCACGACGAGGCGCTCCGCGACGCGAGGCAGTTCGCCGTGCTCGCCGGTCAGGGAATCGTCGAGCCCGCGCTCGGGCCGGCCCTGCTCGAGGGCGACGCGGAAGCGGTCGACGCAGTCGACCGGGTGGTCAACGAGCGCGTGCTCGGAGACCGCGTCGTCCGCGTCAAGCTCTGGGACGGCGACGGGCGAATCGTCTACTCGGACGAGCCGCGGCTCATCGGGTCCCGCTTCCCACTCGACGACTCCAAGCGCGAGGTGCTCCGCACGGGCACGACGCGCGCGGAGCTCAGCGACCTCGAAGGGGCCGAGAACCGGTTCGAGCGGGGGCAGGGCGACCTCTACGAGGTCTACCTCCCCGTTCGCGCTCCCGACGGCACGCCTCTGCTCTTCGAGACGTACCAGCGCCGGAGCGCGGTCGAGGCGAGCGGCCGCCGGATCTGGCTGCCGATCGCGACCCTTCTCGTCGCGAGCCTCGTCCTTCTCTGGCTCGTCCAGGTGCCGCTCGCCTGGCGCCTGGGCCGCAAGCTCCGGAGGACGCAGGAGGAGCGAGAGGCGCTGCTCGTCCACGCCGTCGAGGCGTCTGACGACGAGCGGCGGCGGATCGCTGCCGAGCTCCACGACGGGCCCGTCCAGGATCTCGCCGGGATCTCGTACTCGCTGAGCGCCGCGGCCGAGGCGGACGGAGCCCCCGAGACCCGCAAGACGCTTCGCGACGCGGCGAGCGGGACCCGGGACGCGATGCGCAGGCTCCGCTCCCTGCTCGTCGAGATTCATCCGCCCAACCTTCGGGCGAGCGGGCTCGAAGCAGCGCTCTCGGACCTCCTCGCGCCCGTTCGAGCCCGCGGCGTGGACGTCGAGCTGGTGGTCGACACGGAGCAGGCTCTGGCGGAGGAGGACGAGCGGCTCGTCTACCGGGCCGCCGCCGAGGCCGTACGGAACGTCCAACGACACGCGAACGCCTCGCGTGTCGACGTCACGGTCACGGCGAACGGCGCCGGCGTTCGGCTCGAGGTGACCGACGACGGGACCGGGTTCTCGCCGGAGGAGCGCGAGGCACGCCGGGAGCAGGGCCACGTCGGCCTCTCGCTGCTCGAGGAGCTCGCGACGCGTTCCGGCGGGGAGCTCGAGGTACGCTCCGCGCCCGACGCGGGGACGACCTTCGCGCTGGAGCTCCCACGCCGATGATCAGGCTCCTCATCGCCGACGACCATGCGGTCGTCCGCACCGGGCTCGAGCACCTCGTGGCGACGTTCGACGACGTCGACCTCGTCGGTGCGGCCGCGCACGGCGAAGAGGCCGTGCGTCTCGCCGCCGAGCTCGAGCCCGACGTCGTGTTGATGGACATCGAGATGCCCGTCCTCGACGGGATCCGGGCGACCCGACGGATCGTCGAGGCCGATCCGGAGATCGCAGTCGTCGTCCTCACCTCGTTCTCGGATCGAGAGCAGATCCTTCGGGCGCTCGACGCCGGCGCGGTCGGCTACCTCCTGAAGGACGCGGAGCCGGAGGACCTGGCGCGGGCGGTGCGCGCCGCAGCGAGAGGCGAGGCGCCGCTCGATCCTCGAGCGGGCAGCGCACTCCTGGCCGCGCACAGAGCCGTCTCTCCGATCGACGAGCTGTCGGAGCGCGAGCGCGAGGTGCTCGGGCTGGTCGCGCGCGGCCTTCCCAACAAGCTGATCGCGCGCGAGCTCTCGATCAGCGAGAAGACGGTCAAGACGCACCTGACGAGCGTCTTCCGGACGATCGGCGTCACCGACAGGACGCAGGCCGCCCTGTGGGCGGAGCGCCACGGGCTCACGGGCCAGGGGTCGTAGGACCGAAGTCCAATTGTGCCGGAGCCGGTTCGGGGTCACCATTGGGTCATGCACCGTGGCCGGTACCAGGCCCTCGCTCTCCTCGCCGCCGCCGCGCTCGGCGGGCTTGCGACGTCCGGATCCGCACGGGCGGACGACGGCGACGGCTCCGACTCGCAGTCCGAGGCCCGCGTCGAGCTGACGTGCAGCCGCGACAGCCGCGTGCGGCTTCGCGTCCGCGACAGCGACGACACCGACCTGAGAGTGGACGTCGACGTGCGGACTCCCCGCCGGGGCGCGGCGTGGTCGGTCGTGCTCGTGCACGAGCGGCGGCTCGTCGTCCGCGTCCAGAGGCGCACGGGCGGGAGCTCCGGGTCGTTCTCGATGCGACGCACGATTCCCGACTGGCCCGGGCTCGACACGATCACGGTCCGCGCCACCGGCCCGCGCGGCGAGGTCTGCAGGGCGTCGGCGTCCGTCGACGGCGACTGACCTGGCTCGCCAAGCGAGAAGGCTTCGCCTGCGGCGCCGCAACGGCCTCCCCCTCCTGGACGGCCGATTCAGCCGGACGCCGCCTGCTGTCGCGCCTTGCTCGCCGCCTGCTGGCGCTTCGAGGCGGAGAGCTCGACCTTCCGGAGGCGGATGGAGGCGGGCGTCACCTCGACGCATTCGTCCTCGCGGATGAACTCGAGGGCCTGCTCGAGCGAGAGCGGGCGCGGCGGGATGAGCCGGACGAGCTCGTCCGCGGTCGACGAGCGGATGTTGGTCAGCTTCTTCTCCTTCGTCGCGTTCACGTCGAGATCCTCGGCGCGGGCGTTCTCGCCGATCACCATTCCCTCGTAGACCACGACGCCCGGGCCGACGAAGAGCGAGCCCCGTTCCTGGAGGTTGAGGAGCGCGAACGTCGTCGTCGGCCCGCGGCGGTCGGCCACGAGGCTTCCGCTCGGTCGCGTCCGGAGCTCGCCGTGCCACGGCTCGTACCGGTCGAAGACGTGGTGGAGGATCCCGGTGCCCCGCGTCTCGGTGAGGAACTCCGTCCGGAACCCGATCAGGCCACGCGCGGGGACGATGACCTCCATCCGCACCCAGCCCGTCCCGTGGTTGACCATGTTCTCCATCCGGCCCTTGCGCAGGGCGAAGAGCTGCGTGAGGACGCCGACGTACTCCTCCGGCACGTCGACCGACACGCGCTCCATCGGCTCGTGGACCTTGCCGTCGACCTCCCGCGTGACGACCTGCGGCTTGCCGACGGTCAGCTCGAAGCCCTCTCGGCGCATCAGCTCGACGAGCACCGCGAGCTGGAGCTCGCCGCGGCCCTGCACCTCCCACACATCGGGACGCTCTGTCGCGACGACGCGGAGCGAGACGTTGCCGACCAGTTCCTGGTCGAGCCGCCCCTTCAACATCGGAGCGGTCAGCTTCGAGCCCTCCTGGCCGGAGAGCGGCGACCCATTGATCCCGATCGTCATCGCGAGGCTCGGCTCGTCGACCTCGACGACGGGGAGCGCGCGAGGATCGTCGGGGTCGGCGAGCGTCTCGCCGATCGTCACCTCGGCGAGACCCGCGACGGCCACGATCTCCCCCGGTCCCGCCTCGGCTGCCTCGACCCGCTCGAGCGCCTCCGTGACATAGAGCTCGGTCACACGCGCGCGCTCGACGTCCCCGTTCGCGCGGCACCAGGCGAGCTGCTGCCCCTTCCGGATCGTGCCGTGCAGGACGCGACAGACAGCGAGCCGGCCGACGAACGGCGAGGCGTCGAGGTTCGTGACCAGCGCCTGCAGGGGATGCCCGTCCTCGTACGACGGCGCCGGGATCGTCCGCACGAGTTCCTCGAACAGCGGCTCGAGCGTGCCCTCGAGGCCGGCCGGGTCGGCAGCCAGGCCGGCCCGCCCGGCCCGCGCGTTGCAGTAGACGATCGGGAAATCGATCTGGCTCTCGTCCGCGTCGAGGTCGAGGAAGAGCTCGTAGACCTCGTTCACCACCTCGTCGATGCGCGCGTCCGGGCGGTCGACCTTGTTGACGACGAGCAGCACGGGGAGCCGCGCCTCGAGCGCCTTCCGGAGGACGAACCGGGTCTGAGGCAGCGGCCCCTCGCTCGCGTCGACGAGCAGCAGCACTCCGTCGACCATCCGCAGCGCACGCTCCACCTCGCCGCCGAAGTCGGCGTGGCCGGGCGTGTCGACGATGTTGATCTTGAGGCCGCCGTGCCGCACGGCGGTGTTCTTGGCGAGGATCGTGATGCCCTTCTCGCGCTCGAGGTCCATCGAGTCCATGACCCGCTCGGCGACGTCCTGGTTCTCGCGAAAGGAGCCGGACTGCCAGAGCATCGCGTCGACGAGCGTCGTCTTGCCGTGGTCGACGTGCGCGACGATCGCGACGTTACGGATGTCGTCGCGGACGGGCACCGCGGGAGGGTAGCCGCGCGGCCCGGGAGGCCCGCTAGGACGGGCCGGGCGGCATGTCGCCGACGGGCCACGGCTTGCCCCCGAGGCCCCAGTTCTTCGGGTCGTGGCCCTCCACGATGACCCAGGTGTGGTCGCGCAGGCCCTCGTGCGTCGCCGCGCACAGCGCATCGGTCAGCCCCGCGATCAGCTTCGCGCTCGTCTCGTCGTCGACCCGAAAGTCGAAGAGCTCAACACGGACGAGTGGCATCGGTCGCCTCCTTCGGTCGTCTCCGGGATCTCGCTCCTATGCTCTCGCACATGGCCCGTGTCGCGCGAACCGACGACGTCGACCCGAGGGTCGAGGGAGGGGTGGAGCGGCGCGGGCTCGTGCCTCCCGAGCGCGGCTCCGAGCTCGCCCTCGACGCACTGCGCCTCCAGCCGGGGGCGTCGCTCGACCTCGCCGACGAGCTCCACGACACGCTGCTCTTCGTCCACGACGGCTCGGGATCGCTGGACGCCGCGCCGCTCGACGGCGCCGCGGCCGGCTTCGTCCCGGCCGGTCGGTCGGGGTCGCTCGACGCCGGCGGCGGCGGGCTCGCATGCGTCCGCGCGACGATCGGAGCCGCCACCGACCTGCACGCGCCCATGGGCGAGGTCGAGCGGGTGGTCGCGCTCGACCACGTCGAACCGGGACAGGCGACCGGTGCCAGGTCGTTCCAGCTGCTCCACGGGCCGCACAACGGCTCGACGCGCGCGACGACGTTCGTCGGCTACATACCGCCGGGGAAAGCTCCCTGGCACTACCACCTCTACGACGAGATCGTCTGGATCCTGCGCGGCGAGGGGCGGCTCCACATCGGCGAGGCGGTCGAGCCGCTCGCACCCGGCGACGCGTTCCGGCTGCACGCGCGGGAGGTCCACATCGTCGAGAACACGCAGCCGGGGGCCGAGCTCGCCGTGCTCGGCATCTTCACGCCCGCCGGGAGCCCGTCGGCGGCGTACCTCGAGCCAGGTGTCGCCGCGTCCTATGCCATGGCGCCGCCGACGTGAGCGTCTCCGCACGCCTCTCGCGCATCGTCGCGGCGCCGTGGTTCACGACGGCGATTCTCGTCGTGATCGTCGTGAACGCCGTCGTGCTCGGGCTCGAGACCTATGAGGGGATCGACGGGCGCTACGGCGAGCAGCTCGATCTCGTCAACGACCTCTGCTTCGTCGTCTTCGTCGCCGAGCTCGCGCTGCGCATCGGCGCCTACGGCCGGCAGCCGTGGCTCTTCTTCCGCGACGGCTGGAACATCTTCGACTTCGTCGTCATCGCGATCGCCTTCGTCCCCGGGATCCGGCAGTCGTCCACCCTCCTGCGCCTGGCGCGGCTCGCCCGGGTCGTCCGCATCGTCCGCCTGTTCCCCGACCTTCGCGTGCTGCTGTCGGGCGTCTGGCGCAGCATCCCGCCGCTCTTCGCGATCGCGCTCGCGACCGGGATGCTGCTCTTCGTCTACGGGATGGTCGGCTGGACGCTCTTCGCGGACGAGCTCCCGGACGACTGGGGGAACATCGGCCGCGCGATGCTGACGCTCTTCGTGATGCTGACGCTCGAGAACTTCCCGACGTACATGGACGCCGGAATGGAGGTGCACCCGTGGTCGTGGGTGTACTTCGTGAGCTTCATCCTCATCGCCGCGTTCGTCGTGATCAACGTCCTGATCGGGATCGTCCTCAACTCGATGGAGGAGGCGCGGGAGGCGGAGCGGCGGAACGCCGTGCGCGAGCGTCTCGGGGCGGAGGGACGCTCGCCGGTCGACCCGGACGCCAGCGCACCGGTCGTCGAGCGGATCGGGATCCTCAGGGCCGCACTCGACGAGCTCGAGGCAGAGCTCTCCGTGGGCCCGTCGGCCCGGCGGGCGAAGCAGGAGTCGTAGCCTGGCGCCTCGCGTCCTCGTCCTGCAGCACATCGCGTGCGAGCCGCCGGGCGCCTACGAGGACGTCATGCGCGAGCACGACGCCGAGCTCCTGCGCGTCGAGCTCGACGAGGGCGAGCCGCTCCCGCCGCTCGAGGGAATCGACGCGATCGTCGCGATGGGCGGCCCGATGAGCGTCAACGACGAGACGGAGCACCCGTGGCTCGTCGGCGAGAAACGGCTGGTCGCGGAGGCGGTCTCGAGAGGCGTCCCGTTCTTCGGCGCCTGCCTCGGCGTGCAGCTCCTGGCCTCGAGCCTCGGGGCGAGGGTGACGGCCGGCGCCGCGCCGGAGGTCGGCGTCCTTCCGGTCTTCGCGACCGAGGCCGCCGCCCACGACCCGGTCTTCTCCGGCCTCGCGTGGCCCCGTCCGACGCTCCAGTGGCACGGCGACACGTTCGAGCTGCCGGAGGGAGCGACGCTGCTCGCCACCTCGCCTGCCTATCCGCACCAGGCGTTCCGCGTCGGGGAGCTCGCCTACGGCGTCCAGTTCCACCTCGAGGTGACCGACGAGATGGCGGACGAGTGGGCGCGCGTGCCGGAGTACGTCTCGGCCGCCGAGCGCTCTCTGGGTGAAGGCGGCCTCGACCGGCTGCTCGAGGAGTTCCGTGCCGGTGCGGAGGAGATGCGCGCGGACGCGCGCGTCCTCTTCTCGCGCTGGGTCGGGCTCTGGCGCTAGCCGGGCGCGAACAGGCGCGGCACCGGCCCGTCCGGCTGCGGAAGGCGCTCCGAGAGGAGGATCATCTCGGGGATCCGCATCCGCGCGGAGGCGCCGTCTGGATGGTCGAGCTCGACGAGGTTTCCGGCCGGGTCGCGAACGTAGAGCTGGGCCTCGCCGCCGGGGAGCTCGGCGATCGCGTAGCCGAAGGTCGTGCTCTCGAGGATCCCGAGCGAGCGGGCGCGTTCGTACACACCGACGATGTCGTCCACCTCGAACGCCAGATGGGCGTGGACGGGCGGGTCATCCGGCCGCTCGAACAGGTGCACCTGGAGGGCTCCGGCGCGGAGCCACTGGACCGGAAACCCGAAGTCGGGCGTCGAGAGCGGCTCCAGCCCGAGCACCTCGGTGTAGAACCGGACGGACTCGTCGAGGTCGCGTGCGACGACGCTGACGTGGTTCAGCCCGACGGCGCCGGCCACGTCAGGCCGAGAGCGCGGTCGTGAGGTCGCGGGCCAGGTGGACGGCGGTGAGGTCCTCGCCGGTCGCGTCGGCCAGCAGCCGGTCCCAGCGAACGGACACACCCGGCCGGAAGACGTGCTCGGTGAGGAGACGCCCGGCCTCGGGCTTGCCGACGAGGCCGCCCGCCTCACGCTCGAGCGTCGCCCGGAGCTGCGAGGCGACGAGATTGCCGTACAGGTAGGTGTGGTAGTAGACCGGCGCGCAGGCGACGTGGATCTTGGCGGCCCAGTCCGGCGCGGAGCGCTGCTCGGGCGGCGTGATGAGCTGGTAGCGCGCGACGAGCCCCCACCAGAGCGCGGAGAGGTCCGCCTCCGGGTCCGCGTAGAACGCCCGCTCGAAGTTCGTCATCACGAGCACCCACCGCGTGAACACGAGCACCTCGGCGGCGCGGCGCGCGGTCGAGCTCCCGCGCGTCGACACCGTTCGCCCCGACGACGTCGTGCAGCCAGCCCGACGTCCTGCGCGAGGCGCCCCATGAGGATGGCGATCCCCTCCGTGATGGTCAGGTGGCAGTCCCTCAGGAGCCACGGAAGCGCGCGGTCGATCCCCAGGTCGAAGACCCCATGGCCCAGCTCATGGAGCATCGTGTCGGCCCAGTACCGGTCGGGCACCACGTTCGCGAGGACGCGCACGTCGCCCTCACGGTCGACGTCGATGCAGAACGCGTGCTGGCACTTTCCGTCCCGTGGGAAGAGGTCGCTGCGATCGAGGATCGGGCCGGTCTCGAGGCCGATGCCGTCGAAGGTCGAGCGCGCGAGCGCGACCACGTCGACGCCCTCGAACACCTGCGTCAGGTCGACCCCACCTGCCGCGGGGACCTCCTGGAAGAACGGATCCTCGTAGTGCCAGGGCCGGAGATCGGCGACGTCGCAGTCGAAGCGCTCGCCGAGGCGCGCGTCGGTCTCCGCCTTCCATGCGGCGAATGGCTCGACGGTCAGCGCGTCGCACTCGTCGAGCGTCTCGAAGAGGCGAGCCTCGTCCATCTCCGAGGCCGCGACGGCGAGCGCGAACCAGTCGCGGTAGCCGACCGCGCGCGCCGCCTCGTTGCGCAGCCGCGCGAGCTCGCGCACGTCCTCCGCGACCGCGGCGCCGATCGTCTTCGACGCCTCCCAGGCCTCCTGCCGCTCCGCGACGTCGTCGCTCGTCCGCAGGATCCGCTTGATCTCGTTGTCGTCGACGGGCCTGCCACCGACGACACCGCGGTGCTGCGCGAATCGCGCCTCCACGGATGCCTCGAGCTCGACGATGCGGTGCCGCAGCGCCTCGGGAACCTGGTGCGGCACGAGGCTCGCGTGGAGCAGCGTCAGCTGTCGCGCGACGAGGCCGTCCGCGCGGTCGGGGTCCGCGCCGGAGACGGAGCGGAAGAGCTCGGGGTCGGCCATCGCGTCGGACAGCGCGAGCTCGGTCTCGACGCGTCGCTTCTCGTTCTCGTCGGTCGAGGCGACGTTCGCGTCCCACCACGCCTGCGAGGCGGCAAGGTGGAGCGGCCTGAGCCGTGCCTCCGCCTCCGCGACGATCCGAGCGGGCTCGCTCATGGCCGGGAGGGTAGCGCCTGGCCCCCGGCCGACTACGATCGAGGCGTCGTGGGCACCGACGCGCACCGGGCCGCCGCCGCTGCCGCTGCCTCGCAGGGACCGATCACGGTGGGCGTGATCACCGTCAGCGATACGCGCACGCCGGACGACGACACGAACGGCGACTGGCTCCGCGAGCGCATCGAGGGCTCGGGCGCAGCCGTCGCCGGCTATCGCGTCGTGAAGGACGAGCCGGAGCAGATCCGCGCCGCGCTCGGCGAGCTCGTTCCCGGCGCGCGGGTCGTGATCGTCAACGGCGGCACGGGCATCTCGAACCGGGACACGACATACGACACGCTCTCGGGGATGCTCGAGAAGACGCTTCCCGGCTTCGGCGAGCTCTTCCGGATGCTCAGCTGGGAGCAGGTCGGCTCGGCCGCGATGCTCTCGCGCGCGACGGCGGGCACCTACCGCGGCAGCGTGGTCGTCTCGCTCCCCGGCTCGCCGAAGGCGGTTGCACTCGCGTGGGAGAAGCTCATCGAGCCGGAGCTCGCCCATCTCGCCTGGGAGGTCGGCCGCTAGCGCGAGCGCCACCGACGCTCAGCGCCCGTTGTCCGGCAGGGTGGGATGGTCGGTCGGGTACACGCCCACTGCGAAGCCGTAGACGGTGTCTCCCGACCGCGGTAGCCGGTCGAACTCCGTCACGAGCTCCGCCATCCGCTCCCAGAACTCCGACATCTGCTCCTCCGAGACCCGGGCGTGTCGGATGAAGCCCCACAGCTTCCCGTCCCGGTACGCCGAGACCGACTCCCGAGCGGCCACCTCGAAGTCGTTGAAGTCCCGGGGCAGCTCGTCGCCGTCCGGGCTCCGCTCGACGCCGACGTAGAACATCCGTGCCGTGCGGCCGTAGACCCGCTCCTCGATCGCCCGCACCCGCCGCGTCCTCACGACCTGGAGGAGCCCCGCCGTCGTGAGCACCTTGACGTGGTGGGCGACGGTGCTCTTCGGCCGCTCGACGGCGACCGCCAGCTCGGTCACCGTCGCCGCCCGCTCGTGGAGCAGGCCCAGGATCGTGGTGCGGAGGGGGTGGCTGAGCGCCTTCACCTGCGCGGGCGTGGTGAGTGCGAGCCGTTCGGCGAGGTCGTAGTCCGGGGGAGCTGGGTTGCGCGCCACGGCTGGACAGACTAACATTGCGGAATGTTCCAACTATATGGATCAATGATCGGGAGGATCTGAGATGACCGAGGTCGTGCTGTACCACCACGTTCAGGGTCTGACCGCGGGAGTGCGGTCGTTCGCCGACGAGCTGCGGGCGGCGGGGCACACCGTGCACACACCCGACCTGTTCGACGGGCGCACGTTCGACACGCTCGAGGAGGGCATGGCGTTCGCGCGCGTGACAGGGTTCGGTGCCCTGGCCGAGCGCGGAGTGGCCGCCGCGAACGACCTCGGCCCGGAGCTCGTCTACGCCGGCTTCTCCTTCGGAGTCATGGCCGCGCAGCAGCTCGCCCAGACCCGGCCCGGCGCCCGCGGGGCCTTGCTCATGTACTCCTGCCTTCCGGTCTCGGAGTTCGGTGACGCGTGGCCGGAGGGCGTCCCGGTGCAGGTGCACGGCAAGGACGCCGACCCGTTCTTCGTGGAGGACCTCGAGGCCGCGCAAGCCCTCGTCGCATCGTCGGAGCAGGCCGAGCTCTTCCTCTACCCCGGGGAGGAGCACCTCTTCGCCGACTCCTCGCTGCCGGCGTACGACGCCGACGCGGCGACGCTGCTCACCGAGCGCGTCCTGGCGTTCCTGGCAGCGGTCTAGGCGTCGACGCGCTGGGCGCCCAGCGGCGCCTGGAGGATCCTCGCCCGGCGGCGGCTTCGTACCGTCTCCGCAGCGACGTAGCTGCCGAGCACGAACGCCAGCGCGGCGGCCTGGGCGACGAGCCCTTCCCAGGTCGGGTAGAGGCCGAGCCAGAGACCCGCCCAGTACGGGAGCTCGACACCCTCGATGGGGGTGACCGGGATCCAGCCGACCTTCTGGAGCGTCTGCACGGTCTGCCCGACGAGGATCACCAGCACCCAGGTGATCATCAGGCCCGTCGCGATGAGCATCTTCTTGTGCGGGAGCTTGCGCTCGAGCGCGACGACGAGCGCGAAGACGGCGAGCACCGCGGCGAAGCCGAGCGCGACTCCCTGGAGGACGACCCACGGTCCCGCCTCGAGGGTCAGCGCCTGGAGGAAGAGGACGGTCTCGAAGCCCTCGCGATAGACGCTCGTGAACCCGAGCGCCACGAGCCCCGCCACCTGCGCGGCGGCGAGCGAGAGCCCTGCGCCGCGGAGGATCGTCTTCTTCTTCCCGTGCAGGTCCGCGAGGTGCTCCTGCCAGTAGACCCGGTGGTAGAACCAGTTGAGGATCAGCAGCAGGATGG
Organism: uncultured Actinomycetes bacterium; assembly: GCA_963734045.1. Taxonomy (GTDB): domain Bacteria; phylum Actinomycetota; class Thermoleophilia; order Gaiellales; family Gaiellaceae; genus Gaiella. The sequence goes on from CAVTFU010000003.1 coordinate 148,183, forward strand.
CGATCGCGACGAGCGAGACGATCGCCTCCAGCCGCTCTCCGTAGCGGGCGAGCGAGCCGAGCACGGTCTGCGCGACGACCCACGTGACGACTGAGGCCCCGAGAGCGAGACCGACGCCGGCGAGGAGCGGCTTGCGGTAGTGACGCTGGGCGCCGACCATGCTCGCCATCAGCGCCGCCAGGATCAGGACCGCCTCGAGGCCCTCGCGGAAGACGATCATCGCGCTGTTGGAGACGATCGAGACGCGCGAGCCGGGACCGCTTCCGATTCGCTGCTCGGCGGCGGCGAGCTCCTCGTCGAGCGCGGCTCTCGTCGCCGCGAGCTCGGCCGGGGAGGCCTTGGCCTTGATCAGGCGGACGAGGCCCTCTCGATCGCCCGAGCCGTACCAGAAGAGCGACTCGACGCCCTGGAAGAGGGACGGCGCGAGGCCCCTGAGCCGTTGCTCCGGGCCGAGCTCGAAGATCCCGTAGGCCTCGATCCGCGCGGACTCCGCGACTCCCCAGTCACCGCTCGCCGCCGCCGCCTCCATGCGGTCGAGTGCGGCCGCGATCACGTCGAAGTCGGCGGTCTTCGCAGCGTCCTTCCACTCGGGCGGATAGAGGGCCCCCAGGTCGTCGACGGCCGACGAGACGGTCGTCTCGAGCACGCCCGGGTCGACGGGCGACTCACCGCGGCTCGCGGCGACGAGATCGCGGCCGAGGCTCGCCAGGGCGCCCTTGACGCGGCGGGTGGCGGCCCGGTCTCGTGCGAGGAGCCGGGGCTCGAGATCGGCGAACGCGGCGGCGGCCCCGTCGCGGAAGGTGATCGCCTCCTGGATCTCGAAGTCCTTGGTGACGCGCCCACCGCTGACGCCCCGCCCGTACTCGATCGAGACGAGCCGGAGGAACCGGTCGAGCTGGCCTGCGCGGCGGAGCGTCTCGTCGGCCGAGAGCGGTGCCGCCCTGAATCCCTCGAGCCGGGCGTCGACACGTGCGAGTGCGGCGGGCACGCCGTGCCCGGTGCGCGCCGCGGCCGAGAGCGTCTCGAGCGCGCGGCGTCGTCGCGCGCCACGCGCCGGCGCCGCGCTGGGCGCGGTATGCGGGCGCGAGGATCGTCCAGTAGCCGAGCGCGAGCGAGCCCGCCTCGGCCCGGGTCGGCGCGAAGCCGAGCCGCTGCGCCTCGTCGACCACGGCGAGCGTCGAGCGGATCCGGCCGTCGTACGTGTCGAGCAGGTCGCGCCGCACGATCGCGGCTGCCGCGCGCCGGCGTCAGCGTGCCCTCCGCGAGACCGTCGAGCGCGAGCGTGGCGTCGGCGGCAGCCCGCGTGAACCGCGTCGGCGGCCGGAACTCGCGCACGAGCAGCCACGCGCGGGCTCGAGCCAGGTCGCCCGCTCGAGTCGCGGCGAGCGCCTCGGCGAACGAGGCGCGGAGGATCGTCGTCCAGACCGACGGCTCGCGCCGCGGCGAGGGAGGGGGCGTCGAGCCGGTTCGCAGCGGTCTCGGCGTCGACCAGCGCGCTCCGGGCAGTCGCGAGATCCGCGGGGCGCCCGGCCAGCGCGGCAGCGACCGCGTCGCGCGCGACGTCCACCTTCGCCCGTACGGCCGCCGCGTCGCCGAGGATGATCTCCGCCTCCGCGTCGGAGAGCGCGAGGCGCGCCGCCGAGGCGCTCTCCCACGGGCGGCGCCGCAAGAGCGCCGGTGGCGAGCCAGAGGCTCGCCACCGAGAGAACGCCGACGAGAAGCGCCCGCCGCATGCCCTACTGGACGATCTTGATCTTCAGTCTGGCCGCGGCCTGGGTGACCTGCCCCGCGATCGCGGTCGCGCGGTCCTGGGCGGTGCGGCCGAGGGTGTCGGCCTGCTGCGGCTTGAAGCGCTTGCCGTTCCGCTCCTGCGCCCTGAGCTTGCCGACGTAGCTCCAGAGCGCGTCGAGCTCCTTCTTCGTCTGGGCGCTCTGCTGCGGGTCGACCTTCGCGATCGCGGGGCCGATGCCGCGGTAGATCACCCGCAGCCCGCCGAGGATGTCGCCGATGTCGGAGAGGCGGGAGACGACGTTGAACGAGTCGCCCTTCGCCTGGTCGCCGAGCACGAACCGCGACACCTTCCACTGCCCGAAGTACTCGCTCATCGTCGGCACCATCACGACGACGGACGTGAAGGCATCGGAGGCCGTCGGCTTCCAGGCCCTGGACGACCGGTCGAGCTTGCCGCCGTGGAGGACGAACGCGTCCGCCGCGGCCTTGAGCGCGTTCGCGTCGGGCAGCACCTCACCGAACTCGAGCTTGCCGTCACCGTCGAGGTCGGCCTTCGCGCCGACGAGCTCGGGGCGTGTCCCCCAGAGCATTCCCTCGGTGAGGTTGAAGAGGTTGCCCGGCTTGCGCAGCACCTTGCCGTTCGGCAGCTTCAGGTCGAACGGGACGGCGCTCGCGGGGTCCTCCTTCGCGGACGAGCCTGCGTCGAGGATCACGTCGTAGATCGCGAGCGACGGCGTGCCTGCGACGACGCCCTCGACGCGCTCGTAGAACGGGTTGCCCTCGATCCAGAGCGCCTTCGCGCGCGGCGAGGTCGCGGGCGACCGAGGCGCGCTTGGTGGCGCCGAGCGTCTCGTAGTCGAAGTTGGCCGCCTTGGCGGCCGCGTAGTACCGGTCGGCGACGGCGCTGAAGTCCTTCGTGAAGCCCGAGAGGAGGGCTGTGTGCTTCAGGAGGTAGCTCTTGACCGGCTGCAGCTGGAGCCCCGCCGGAGGAGCGACGTTCGAGGATGCGGACGCGGTCGAGGCGAGCGCGCCGCAGGCGACGATCGTGAGGGCGGCTGCGATCGCGCGGAGTGATGAGGCTCGAATGCCGTTCATGGTAAGGGGCACCTTACTCAAAATCGCAGGGCCGTTTCGGGGGATAGATTGCCCCCGTGACGACCGTCGGTGCCGTGCGCACGTTGCCGTTCGACTGGTACCACGACCCCACCGTTCTCCGGCTCGAGCAGGACCGCATCTTCGGGCGCTCCTGGCAGTACGTGGCCCGACTCGAGCAGGTCGCGGAGCCCGGACAGCAGGCGACCGCCTGGATCGGATCCCTGCCGATCCTGCTCGTCCGCGCGACGGGACGGCGAGCTCCGCGGGTTCGTCAACGTCTGCCGCCATCGCGGCCACCTGCTTGTGCGAGGCCGACGCGCGGCGCGAGACGATCCAGTGCCCGTACCACGCGTGGACGTACGGGCTCGACGGCTCGCTGCGGAGCGCGCCTCGAGGCGACCGCGAGCCAGGCTTCGATCGGCGGGCGCTGGGGCTCGCCGGCGTCTCGGTCGATAGCTGGGGACCGTTCGTCTTCGCCAACCCGAGCCCGATCGGCGGAGCCGCTCGACGAGACCCTCGGGGAGCTTCCCGGGCTTCTCGCCGCGGGCGGCGCTCGACGTCGACGGGCTCACGTTCCACGCGCGCGCCGAGTCCGACGAGTACGCCTGCAACTGGAAGCTCTGCGCGGAGAACTTCCTCGAGTGCTACCACTGCGCCGTCGCGCACCCGAGCCTCGCGAGGGCGATCGACGTGTCACCGGACGTCTACCGCCTCGAGACGCGGGGACGGCTGTCGTCGCAGTTCGGGCCGCCGCGTGACGGAGGGGGCGGCGTCTACGACGCGGCCGGGCCCGTTCGCCGGGGCCAGTTCCACTTTCTCTTCCCCGCGACCGTGGTCAACGTCATGCCCGGGCAGCAGAACCTCTCGATCGGGCCGATCGTCCCGCGCGCGCCCGACCGCACCCATCGCTTTCTCGACTACTTCGTCGGCCCCGGGATCGAAGAGGCGTGGCTCGCCGACTACCTGGCGCTCGACGACGCGGTCGGGGCCGAGGACCGCCGGCTCGTCGAGACGGTGCAGCGCGGCGTTGCGAGCGGCGGGCTCCCGGCGGGCGTCCTGATGCCGGAGTCCGAGCAGCTCATCGCGCACTTCCAGTCGCTCGTCGTCGAGGCGCTCGCGCGGGACTGAGCGTTCTGCGGTCACCACCGATAACGGGATCGGCACAGGAATCACCGTTGCGCTCCCGTACCATCACGTCGTGGCAGTCCGCACGGAACCCGCTCCCGCCCGGCTGCTGAACCGCGAGCTCTCGTGGCTCGAGTACAACTCTCGGGTCCTCGAGATCGCGGAGGACCTGGCGCTGCCACTCCTCGAGCGCGTCAAGTTCGCCGCGATCTTCGCCCAGCACCTCGACGAGTTCTTCATGGTCCGCGTCGCCGGCCTGCTCGAGCTGCACGAGGCCGGGCTCCCCGTTCGCTCCGTCGACGGGCTCACCCCGACCCAGGCCCTCTCGGCGATCCGGGAGCGCGTCCTCGAGCTCTCGGGTCGCCAGGCACATCTCTGGAAGCGCGAGCTGCGGCCGGCGCTCGCCGGGGCCGGGATCGAGATCGCAAGCATCTCGGACTGCAAGGACAAGGAGCTGCAACGGCTCGAGACGTACTTCGAGCGCGAGATCTTTCCCGTGCTGACTCCGCTCGCCGTCGGGCCCGGCCAGCCCTTCCCGTACATCTCCGGGCTCTCCCTCTCGCTCGGCGTGCTCGCGACCGATCCGGAGACCGCTGAGGAGCGCTTCGCCCGCGTCAAGGTGCCGGAAGGGCTCGACCGCTTCGTCGACACGGGCAAGCGACTGCGTTCCGCTCGAGGCGGTCATCGCGCATTTCCTCCCGATGCTCTTCCCCGGCATGGAGATCTCGGAGCGCGCGCTCTTCCGTGTGACGCGCGACGCCGACTTCGAGGTCTCGGACGACGCGGACGACCTCCTCGAGGCGGTGGAGTCCGAGCTGCGCCGCCGCCGCTTCGGCGACGTCGTCCGCCTCGAGGTCTCGGGCTCCGCGTCGCGCGCGCTCCGCGAGCGTCTGGTGGACGGGCTCGACGTCCGCGCCGACCTCGTCTACGACGTGGAGGGCCTGCTCGACCAGGCCGATCTCTGGCAGCTCGCTGCACTCGACCGGCCCGAGCTCAAGCACGAGACCTGGGCTCCGGTCGTCCCCCCTCGCTGGGCGCGCGCCAAGACGCCGGCGCGCGTCTTCGACGAGATCCGCCGCGGCGACCTCTTCGTCCATCATCCCTACGAGTCGTTCCGCGCGAGCTTCGAGGCCTTCGCGCAGGCGGCCGCGCTCGATCCCGACGTGATCGCGATCAAGACGACCGTCTACCGGACGAGCGACGAGTCGGCGCTCGTCTCCTCGCTCATCGAGTGCGCGGAGGAAGGCAAGCAGTCGGTCTGCCTCGTCGAGCTGAAGGCGCGCTTCGACGAGCGCCGCAACATCGAGTGGTCCCGATCGATGGAGCAGGCGGGCGTCCACGTCGTGCACGGGTTCGCCGACCTGAAGATCCACGCGAAGATGACGCTCGTCGTCCGGCGCGAGCAGGACGGGCTGCGGCGCTACGTCCACATCGGCACGGGGAACTACAACGCGTCCACCGCCCGGCTCTACGAGGACGTCGGCATCTTCACGGCCGACGAGGACATCGCGGCAGACGTCGCCGATCTCTTCAACTACGTCACGGGGTTCGGACGGCCCCAGCGGTTCCGCAAGATCGTGGTCGCGCCGTTCACGATGCGCGACCAGCTCGTCGAGGAGATCCGGCGCGTCACGGAGGCGGCGGCCGGCGGGCAGAAGACGCGGATCCGGCTGAAGACGAACGCGCTCGTCGATCCGACGATCATCGACGAGCTCTACGAAGCCTCTGCCGCCGGCGTCCCGATCGACATCCTCGCCCGGTCGATCTGCATGCTCCGGCCGGGCGTCAAGAACCTCTCGGAGACCATCCGCGTCCGCTCGGTCGTGGGCCGGTTCCTCGAGCACAGCCGGATCTACTGGTTCGAGACGCCCGACTCGACGACGGTGTACGTCGGAAGCGGCGACCTCATGCCACGCAACCTCGACCGCCGCATCGAGGTGCTCGCACCGGTCGAGGGGGCACGTGCCCGGGCCGAGGTGAAGGCGATCCTCGAGAGCGCCTTCTCGGACACGACGAACGCCTGGGAGCTCGATCCGGAGGGCGTCTGGACACGGATCGAGCGGCCGAAAAGGACGACCACATCCACCAGGCCGCGATGATGCGCAGGGCGTCCGTCCGAGCGCGCCGGTCTCGCGCCTGACGGCCGGGGCCGCAGATCCCGCGGTCTCGCCGTCCGATCGGGAGGCGAGGATCGAGGGCATGCGTGTCGCGGTCGTCGACGTCGGCTCGAACACGGTCCGCCTCCTCGTCGCGGACGTCGACCGCGCGGGGACGCTCGAGCCGGTTCTCACCGAGAAGGCGTACCTCGGGCTCGGAGCCGAGATCGCCCGCTCGGGCGCCATCTCCCCGGAGCGCATCGCGGCGACGGCCCGGGTCGGACGGCGCTTCGCCGCCGCGGCGGCGGCGCACGGCGCGGAGCGCTCAGAGGTGATCGTGACCGCTCCGGGCCGCCAGGGCACGGGCGCCGCGGAGCTCGTAGCCGCTCTCCGTGCTCGCACACGACTTCCCGTCCGGATCCTGTCCGGGGAAGACGAGGGGCGGCTCGCCTACGAGGGCGCTGTTGCCTCGGCGAACGACGAGTTGCCCGGGCGCGTCGGCGTCGTGGACGTCGGAGGCGGATCGACCGAGATCGTCGTCGGCCGTCCGCTCGAGGGGATCGTCTGGGCGGAATCGGTGGATCTGGGCTCGCTGCGACTCACGACGCGGGCTCTGCCGACGGATCCGCCGACGAAGAAGGAGCTCGCGGCGGCCCGCGGCGTGGTGCGGGACGCGTTCGCGCCTCTCCGCCCGCCCGTGCCCGGAATCGGGCTCGCCGTCGGAGGCAGCGCGCGAGCGCTCGCGCGGCTCGTCGGGCGCACGCTCGACGACGACGAGCTCGAGGCGACGATCGCGACACTCGCTCGGCGGGGTTCGGCGAAGGTCGCGCGGGCTGCGGGGATCGACTCCCGGCGGGCAGGGACGTTGCTGGCGGGCGCGCTCCTCCTCCAGGCGGCGTCCCGGACGCTGGCAACCCGCTGACGCTCGCACGCGGCGGGTTGCGCGAAGGCGCCGCGCTTGCCCTCGCCCGCGAGGGCGCGCTCGCCGCCGCCTGAGTCAGCCCGGGCGGACGAGCGGCTTGTACGCGATGCGATGGGGCTCGAGCGCCTCGGCGCCACGGGTCTCGCGCACCCAGTCCTCGTACTCGCGGTACGAGCCCTCGAACCACGTCGTCTGCGAGTCGCCCTCGAAGGCGAGGATGTGCGTCGCGATGCGGTCGAGGAACCACCGGTCGTGCGAGATCACGACCGCGCAGCCGGCGAAGTCGAGGAGGGCCTCCTCGAGCGCCCGCAGCGTGTCCACGTCGAGGTCGTTCGTCGGCTCGTCGAGCAGCAGGAGGTTCCCGCCCGAGCGGAGGAGCTTGGCGAGGTGAACGCGGTTCCGCTCGCCTCCGGAGAGGTCCTTGACGAGCTTCTGCTGGTCACCGCCGCGGAAGTTGAACCACGAGACGTACTGCCGTGAGTTGACCTCGCGCTTGCCGAGCGCGATCACGTCCTGGTTCCCGGAGATCTCCTTCCAGACCGTGCTCCCCGGCTCGAGACCGGCACGCGACTGGTCGACGTAGGCGAGCTCGACCGTGTCTCCGACCTCGAGCGACCCCTCGTCGGGCTGCTCCTCGCCGGCGATCATCCGGAAGAGCGTGGTCTTTCCGGCGCCGTTCGGCCCGATGACGCCGACGATCCCGCCAGGCGGCAGGTCGAACGTGAGGTCCTCGACGAGGAGCCGGTCGCCGAACCCCTTCTGGACCTGCTCGGCACGCACCACGACGTCACCCAGTCGCGGGCCGGCGGGGATGTGGATCTCGACCGTGTCCAGGCGCTTCGCCTGATCCTCGGCCAGCAGCTTCTCGTACGCCGTGAGGCGCGCCTTCGACTTCGCATGCCGCGCCGTCGGGCTCATGCGAACCCACTCGAGCTCCCGTTGCAGCGTGCGTCGCCGCGCGGCCGACTGCTTCCCCTCGACCCCGAGCCGGGCCTCCTTCTGCTCGAGCCAGGACGAGTAGTTGCCCTGGAACGGGATTCCCTTGCCGCGGTCGAGCTCGAGGATCCAGCCGGCGACGTTGTCGAGGAAGTACCGGTCGTGCGTCACGGCGATGACGGTGCCCTTGTACGCCTCGAGGAACCGCTCGAGCCACGCGACGGACTCTGCGTCGAGGTGGTTCGTCGGCTCGTCGAGGAGGAGCAGGTCGGGAGCGGAGAGCAGGAGACGGCAGAGCGCGACCCGCCGGCGCTCCCCGCCCGAGAGGGACGTCACGTCGCGGTCCCCTTCCGGGAGCCGGAGCGCATCCATCGCCCGATCGAGCGTGGCGTCGAGGCTCCAGGCGTCCGCGCGGTCGATCTGCTCCTGCACGGTCGCCTGCTCGGAGAGCAGCGCGTCGAAGTCCGCGTCCGGCTCGGCAAACGCGGCGGAGATCGCGTTGAAGCGGTCGAGGAGGTTGCGGAGCTCGCGGACCCCGTCCTCGACGTTCCCGCGCACGTCCTTCTCGGGATCGAGCTCGGGCTCCTGCGGCAGGAAGCCGACCGACGCCTTCGGGTCGAGCTCGGCAACGCCCGACGACGGCTCCTCGAGCCCGGCCATGATCCGCAAGAGCGTCGACTTGCCCGCGCCGTTCGGCCCGAGCACGCCGATCTTCGCGCCGTGCAGGAAGGACAGGGAGATGTTCGACAGGACCTGCCGCTCCGGGCCGTAGAACTTGTCGGCCCGGTACATCGTGTAGATGACCTCGCTCATCGCACGGCAGGCTAGCCGCCGGGTTCGGGACGTGGCTTCAGCCGCGTGCCAGCGCTCGTACGACCGCGAGGTCGCGCTCGTAGCTCAGAAGCCGCTCTGCCTCGACGAGGGAGACCCAGCGCGCCTCGTCCACCTCGTAGTCGTAGGTCAACTCACCTCCCACGACCCGCAGCCGCCAGTACCGCACGATCTTGTCGCGGCCGCGGCCGTCGACGTACGAGGTCGACGGAAGCTCGTCCTCGAGCACGCACTCGAGCCCGGTCTCCTCCTTCACCTCGCGGACCGCGCATGCCTCGTCGCTCTCCCCCGGTTCGCACTTCCCCTTCGGGAACGTCCAGTCGTCGTACTGCGGGCGGTGCACGATGAGCACCTCGAGGCCGTCCTCCTGCCGACAGGCCACGCCGCCTGCGGCGCGAACGACGCTCACGTCGAGGCGCTTGGCTGCGCGGCGCAGCTTCTTCCAGGCGGGAGGCCACGCGGCGCGCGCCTCGGCCTTGCGTTGCTTCTCGGCCTCGACGAGACGGCCGGCCGCGATACCACCGGCGCCCTCCTCGGCCCAGGCCCGGATCCGTTCCTCGGCAACGCTCGCGTCCTGGTGCTCGCCGAGGACGTCCTGGAGCGACCGCGCCGCCTCCACGAAGCGCCTCCCATCCTTCCCGAGCTCGTGGGAGGCGAGCTCGGCCGCATAGCGAACACGCTTCAGCCTGATCCGCACGTCGTGCAGCGCATCGTCGGACGGCACGCGTGGCAGACGGTCGACCGCCTTTCGGGTGCGCTTCCACTCGCTGCGCCAGAGCCGCGCGAGTGACGTCGACTCGCCTGTGAGCTCGGGCGAGCCGACGTGCTCGAGGCGGTCGAGAAGCGCCAGGTAGCGGTCGCTCGAGAGCGCTTCGACGACGCCGTGTCGTGCTCCGGCACGCTCGTCGGCGAGACTCGAGACGAGCACGGTGCCCTGCTCCCGGTCGCGTCCCTCCAACGCCGCAACGTCGGCCGCCAGTCGCTCCCCGAGGACATCGAGGTCCCGGGCCGGCCCGAGCGCACGCCCGAGCCAGCCGAGCTCGGAGCGCAACGGCTCCGACCACGAGGGCTCGACGAGCGGACTCGCGGCGCGCAGGAAGGCGCGCAGCCGGCGGATCGCGACGCGCATGCCGTGGAGCTCCTCCGCGTGCGTTCCGAGGCGCGTACCCGGGTCGTGGAGCAGCAACGCCTGCGCCTGCGAGGCGAGGGCGGCGCCAAGAGCCTCTTCCGGAGGAGTGCGAGGGCCGATGCGGACGTCGTCCTCGGGGAGATCCAGACCGAGCGCCCGGAAGAGCTTCGGCCGCTGGTCGGCCTCTTCCGCGCCGGCCAGTCGCAGCGCCTTCTCCAGGCGCCGGAGCGCACGCTCGTCACCCGAGACGAGCTCGACTTCGAGCTCGCGGAAGCGATGGATCACGCGGCGCCCCTCGAAGACGGACACGAAGTCCTCGGTGACCTCTGCTCCGTCCGCGAGCACGCCCTCGCGCCGCGTGCGCAGCCGGGCGACGGGGCCGACCTCGCGTCCGCGGACATACGCGACCAGCAGGGCGAGCAGCTCGAGGGGCGGGCGGGCGGGCACCCCCGCGTGCTCGAGCTCCAGGCGCGCGGCACCCCTGGGAAGCTTGAGCTGCCACACGCCCGTGCCGTCCTCCGATCGGTAGCGAAGCGTGACGCGGTGCCGGGCGAGCGCGAGGTCCGCCGTGTCGTGGTAGGTGGAGTTGAAGACACGGCGCGGCAACTGCGCCCCGCCGAGCTCCGGGAGGACGAAGCCGTCACCGGTCGAGAGCTTCAGCTCTCGCTCGACGGTCTCACGCATCTGCGCAGAGTAGTCGGGGACCCGCCACATCCTCGAATGTCTCGTTTCGGTTAACGTCCCCGCCCGTGCGCCTGTCGCTCACGCCGAAGACGGGCGAGTTTTTCGTCCTGTTCGCCCGATCCGCGGAGAACGCGCTCGAGGTGGCCCGACTCGTCGAGCGACGCTTCCGCGAGCATCCGAACTCGGGGATCACGCAGGAGCAGGTGAAGGCCGCGGAGACGGCGGGAGACGAGGTCACCCGTGACCTCGTGACGCTGCTCAACACGCAGTACCTGACGCCGTTCGACCGCGACGACATCTTCATGCTCGCGATCGAGCTCGACGACGTCGTGGACGAGCTCGAGGAGGCGTCCGACCTCCTTGGGCTGTATGGCATCGAGCTGCCGACGAAGCACGCCGTCCAGCAGACCGGGTTCATTGTCGCCGCGGCAGAGCAGCTCGTGATCGCCTGCGACAACCTGAAGAGCTTCGCCGGCGTGCAGGAGGCGCTCGTCGAGCTGAAGCGGCTCGAGGACGAGGGCGACCGCGTCCTCCGCGAAGCCCTCGCGTCGCTTTTCCGCGACGACCGGATCGATCCGCTGATGGTGATCCGCTGGAAGGACGTCTACGAGCGCCTCGAGGGCGCCCTCGACAGCTGCGAGACGGCCGCCAATACGATCGCCAACATCGTCGTGAAGAACGCCTAGCGGAGCCGACGTGGAGCTGACGCTCTGGGCCGTGGTCGCGGTCGCGCTCTTCTTCGACTTCACGAACGGCTTCCACGACACGGCGAACTCGATCGCGACGAGCGTCTCGACGCGCGCGCTCAGCCCGCGCGCAGCGGTGGCGAGCGCCGCGGTTCTCAACTTCGCGGGCGCGTTCGTGTCGATTGCGGTCGCGGCGACCATCGCCAAGGGGATCGTGGAGCCCGAGGTGATCACGCTCGACGTCGTCATGGCCGGCCTCGTCGGGGCGATCACCTGGAACCTGATCACGTGGTTCGTCGGGCCTGCCGTCGAGCTCGAGCCATGCGTTGATCGGCGGGATGGTCGGCTCCGCACTTGCGGCGGGCGGCCCCGACGTCGTCCAGTGGGAGGGGATCAAGGACAAGGTGCTGATCCCGTCACTCGTCGCCCCGTTCCTCGGCGTCGCCTTCGCCTTCGCGCTGATCCTCGCGATCACCTGGATCATCGCCAAGCAGGCCCCCACGAAGGTCAACCGGGTCTTCCGCCGCGCCCAGCTCGTCTCCGGCGGGTTCGTGGCGTTCACGCACGGGACGAACGACGCGCAGAAGACGATGGGCATCATCGCGCTCGCGCTCGTCGCGACCGGCCACCTCTCCGCCGACTTCGAGCGACCGCCGACCTGGGTCATCGCGTCGTCGGCCCTCGCAATGGCTGCGGGGACCTACGCCGGCGGCTGGAGGATCATCAGGACGCTCGGCCAGCGCATCGCGAAGATCGATCCACCGCAGGGCTTCGCAGCGCAGACCGCGTGCGCCTCGATCCTCTTTGGCACGGCGCACTTCGGGTTCCCCGTCTCGACGACCCAGACCATCTCGGGATCGGTGCTCGGTGCGGGCGCGATCCGCGGCTTCTCGGCCGTCCGCTGGGGCGTCGCCGGGAACATCCTCGTCGCCTGGATCCTCACCTTGCCCGCGGCCGCGCTCGTCGGCGCCGGCATGGAGCTCATCAGCCGGCTTCCCGGCGGGACGGTGATCGTGTTCACGCTCGCGGTGCTGATCGCCGCGACCGCGTTCGCGGCCCGACGGTGGGAGGCGCGCAAGCTCCTGCCGCCGGAGCCTTCGCCCGCCGCTGCCTGACGGCTGGCGTTTACGGTGGCGCGGGGAGCCCTCTAGCCTCGGAGTCCCCGCGCACGAGCCCGTAGAGCAGCGCGCCGAGGAGCGCGCCGGCCGGTGGGGCGGTGGCGTAGATCCAGAAGTCCGTCCACTCCGAGGCGACCAGCGCCGGGCCGAACGAGCGTGCGGGGTTCATCGAAGCGCCGGTGACCTCGCCGCCCACCAGCGCGTCGAGCGCCACCACCCCGCCGACGGCGATCGCGGCCGTGGCTCCGACCGCCCGTGTGTCGGTGGCGACCGCCATGATCACGAACATCAGGAACGCCGACAGCACGAGCTCGTAGAGAAACGCCGGGCCGGCGGCGACACTCGGCACGGTCGCCCCCAGGGCTGCCGGCTCGCCGCTCCAGGCCAGTCGGAGCACGACCGCCGCAGCGACCGCACCCACGAGCTGCGCCGGAACGTAGGCGGCGGCTTTACGGGCCGAGAAGTGTCGCGTCGCCGCGAACGCGATCGTGACCGCGGGATTGATATGTGCCCCGGAAACGTGACCGATGGCATAGACCATCGCCATCACCGCGAGCCCGAACGCAGCGGCGATCCCCGTCGCACCGAGAGCCCCGTTCCGCTCGCTGTCGACGACGATCGCCCCGCACCCGGCGAAGACCAGCGTGAACGTCCCGAGGCATTCTGCGACGCTTCGCCGCCAGAGCGAGCCGTCAGGCAAGAAGGTCGCGGATCAGGGCCTGGACCCGGCCGTCGATCTCGTCGCGGATCCTCCGCACCGTCTCGAGATCCTCTCCCGCCGGGTCGTCCAGCACCCAGTCCTCGTAGCGCTTGCCCGGGTAGATCGGGCACGCATCGCCGCAGCCCATCGTGATCACGACGTCGGCGGCGCGCACGACCTCGTCGGTCAACGGCTTCGGGGACGCATCCGACATGTCGATGCCGACCTCGCGCATCGCCTCGACGACGGCCGGGTTGATCTCGTCGGCCGGAGAGCTGCCTGCGGACCGGACCTCGACCCGGCCGGCCGAGCGGAGCTTCACCAGCCCCGCTGCCATCTGGCTGCGCCCTGCGTTGTGGACGCAGACGAACAGGATCTCCGGCTGCCCCTTCACGTCCGTTCCTCGCGTTTCCTCGAAGCTCCAGGCGGGGCGAGGCGCGCTCTCGCCCCACGACTCGACGATCAGCAGCAGTCGTCGCCGCAGTCGCAGCCGTCGTCGCAGCAGCGTGGCTCGAGCGCCATCGTCGTCACCTCCTCGCGGTCGTCAATGTCACGCGGGAGCCTCCACGAACGTCGCGACGGCCTGGAGGCGCGCGAGCGCGTCGCGATCGAGCGAGTAGAACGCCCAGGTGCCGCGCTGCTCGCGGCGGAGCAGGCCCGCGTCGGACAGCTTGCGGAGGTGATGGCTCACGGTTGGCTGCGAGAGACCCAGCTGCGGCGTCAGCTCGCAGACGCAGACTGCCTCGCGCGCTGTTGCGAGCATGTTCACGATCCGCACCCGCGCCGGGTCGCCGAGCGCCTTGAAGAGCGCCGCTGTCGCGGTCGCCTCGTCGCCGGACATCGACGGTGCGTCGAGCGGCGTACAGCACGCGACCGGCGCCACGGGATCGAGAACAGCAAGAGTCTTCATCGATGGACGTCAATGTAGTCGACACATCGACGTTCGTCAATGAGGTGACACCACGCGGGTGTGTCAGCTGCCTTCGAGCTGGCGGCGCTTTCGGCCGGCGAAGATCTTGGCGAGCACGTTCATCACGAGGACGAACGCGATCAGGACGAACGCGGCCGCCCACCCCATCGCCTGCTCGCTCGGGTCCGGCGATTCCGAGAAGACGAAGATGGCGACGGGAAGCGTCGGCAAGGCGTTGGAGACATCGAACGAGACGGCGTTCGCGGCGACGGACGACGTGAAGAGGAGCGGCGCGGTTTCACCGGCGACGCGCGCGACCGCGATCACGACTCCGGTCAGGATCCCGCCGATCGCGCTCGGAAGGATGATGTTCCACGTCGTCCGCCACTTCGTCACGCCGAGCGCGAGGCTTGCCTCCCGCTGGCTGCGCGGGACGATGTCGAGCACCTCCTGCGTCGCGCGGGCGACCATCGGCAGCATCAGGATCGCGAGCGCGAAGGCGCCGAAGACCGCGCTCTGGCCGCGCCCGACGACGAGCAGGCCGAAGACGAAGATGCCGACGACGATGGCGGGCACCCCGTTCAGCACGTCGAGGACGAGCCGCAGGCCCGTCGCCGCCCGAGGGCCCGCGTACTCCGACATGTAGATCGCGACGAGGACTGCGAACGGGATCGCCATCATCATCGACATCCCGACGATGAGGATGCTGCCGATGAGCGCGTCCGCGATCCCTCCGTCCTCGCCGAAGAGCGGCCGGGACTCGGTGAAGAACGAGAGGTCGAGCGAGTCGAGCCCCTTGTAGAGCACCGTGCCGAGCACGAGGCCCAGAATGAGCACCGCCGCGAGTGCCGAGAGCACGGCGAGAAGACCGAAGAACTTCTCCGTGAGGCGCCGACGGCCGAGCCCGTTCGAGCGCGTGGTGATGTCGAACTCGTCGCCGGGGACCGGTGGCTGGACGGTGCTCAAACGGTCCGCCGCTGCTTCTCGAAGCGCCGGACGACGAACTGCGCGGCGACGTTCGTGACGAGCGAGATCACCATCAGGATCGCACCGAGGTAGAGGAGTGAGCTCTGCGCCAGCGGGGTCGCTGCACCCTGGTACTGCGACGCGATCCGCGAGCCGAGCGTGTCGGCCGGCGCGAAGAGCGAGATGTTGATGTCGTCGCTCCCCCCGATCACCTGCGTCACGGCGATGGCCTCCCCGAAGGCTCGCCCGAGGCCGAGGAGCACAGCGGCGGCGATCCCCGGCGCGGCGTAGGCGAACATGACGCTGCGGATCGCCTCCCAGCGCGTCGACCCCAGCGCGAGCGCGCCGTCCATCAGGTCGCGCGGGGTGCGTACGAAGAGCTCGCGGCAGATCGCCGAGGTGATGGGGATGATCATGATCGTGAGAACGAGCGCGGCCGGCAGCATCCCGGCCTGGTAGAAGCTGTCCCCGAAGATGGGCAGGAAGCCGAAGGCGCTCTCCAGCCACGGCTCGAGGTTCGCAGCCACCCAGGGGCCGAAGACGAGGATGCCCCAGAGCCCGAGGACGACGCTCGGGATCGCCGCGAGGAGCTCGACCATCGTCGCGATCGGCGCCGCGACCCGGCGGGGGGCGATCTCGGTGAGGAAGAGCGCGATCGCGATCGAGAGCGGCGTCGCCAGGAGGAGCGCGATCGCCGACGTGACGACAGTCCCGTAGACGAACGTCAGCGCGCCGTAGACGTCTGTGACGGGGTCCCAGGCCTCCGTCCAGACGAAGGCCAGCCCGAACTCCTCGATCGCGGGCCACGCCTGCTCGACGACCTTGAAGGCGATGAGGCCGAGAAGGGCCGTCACCGCGGCGGCTGCGGCGATCGCCACTCCCCGGAACGCGACGTCGCCGAGCCGGATCCCGCGGCCCTCCAGGCTCGGCCCGGGAGCCGCGGGATCCTGCGTGACGGTGCTCATTCCGTGCGGGCGCTCCTACCTACGACGCGCCCTGGATCTTCTTGATCTCGCGGTACGCAAACGCCTTGACGGTGTCCGGGAGCGGCTGGAAGAGGAGCGGCGGACCGAACTTCTGGCCCTGTGTCACCGCCCAGTAGACGAACTTGCGCAGATCGGCCGCCTTCGACGACTGCGTCGGCGCAATCACGTAGGTGAAGGTCACGATCGGGTAGGCGAGCGGGCCGGCCGACCGCGGCGGATCGACGATCTTCAGCTGGTTGAGCGAGGTGATCTTCTTCGGGAGCTGCGAGAGCGACGCGTTGATGCCGCGGAGCCCCGGCGTCGCGAACTTGCCGGCGCGGTTCCTGATCACCGCGAACTGGAACTTGTTCGCGAGCGAGTAGGCGACGTCCACGTAGGTCAGCGCCCCGACCGTGTTCTTGACGACCCCGGCCACGCCGGAGCTGCCGCGGGCGCCGACGCCCGTCGGGAAGCTCACGCTCGTCGAGAACCCGACCTTGTCCTTCCAGGTCGGATTCACCGACGAGAGGTACTCGGTGAAGTTGTAGGTCGTGCCCGACCCGTCCGAGCGGAAGACCGGCGTGATCTTCGTGTCGGGCAGGTTCCGGCCGGGGTTCAGTGCCCGGATCCGCGCATCGTTCCAGGTCGTGATCTCGCCGAGGTAGATCCGTGAGAGCGTCGGCCCGTCGAGGCGCAGCCTGCCGTTGAGGCCGGGCAGGTTGTACGGGACCGAGGTCGCCGACAGGGCCCACGGGATCACGAGGCAGCCCTTGCAGGCTTCCAGCTGGCTCGTCGAGAGCGGCGCATCCGATGCGCCGAAGTCCACCGTGCGGGCCGTGATCGCCGCAATGCCGGCACCCGAGCCGGTCGGCGAGTAGGTGATGTTGATGTCGAATGCCTTCCCGACCTCCGGGATCCACTTGGAGATCAGTGGGAAGGGGAAGGACGCGCCGGCGCCCGTGAGCGATCCGGCCTGACTCCTGGACGGCGCTGCGGTCGCGCCGGTGGCGACGACCGTGGCGACGATGAGGGCGACGAGCGCGAGCGCTGCCGCAAGTGACTTCTTCATGGCGTTCGACCCTCTCCTTCTGGCTCTTGTGTGACGTGACGAGACCCCTCGAAAGCCTGCGGCCCGACTGCGGCCCGGAGCCCGACCGGGAGGGTAGGGCTCCGTCCTGTTGCCGTTGGGTGAATGAGCGGGGACTCAGTGGGAGGCATCCGTGAACTCCTCGAACGCGCCCGTGACAATGAAGGCGGTCTGCTCGCCGATGTCGACGGCGTTGTCGCCGATCCGCTCGATGCAGCGCGCGACGACGATCATCCGCATCCCCCACTCCTGCTGACCGGGGACGGCGGCCATCTGCAGCACCTGGTCGGCCACGCGCCGGTTCGTCCGGTCGATCAGCTCGTCGAGCTCGACGAGCTCTCGGGCGCGCTCGACGTCCCGCTGCGCGAACGACTCGAGCGCTGCGGCGACCATCTCCTCGGCCCGCTCCCCCATCTCGCGCAGACCCGAGATGAGGTCATGACGGGTCTCGAGCTCGGCCGACAGCTTCGTCAGCTTGGCGACCGTGACGCTCTGGTCGCCGATCCGCTCGAGATGGATCGAGTTGTGGAGCACGGCGAGCACGAGGCGCAGGTCGGTCGCGACCGGCGACTGCTGCGCCAGGATCTCCTCGATCGACCGCTCGATGCGGTGGTAGCGGACGTCGATCTCGTCGTCGAAGGCGATGACCTCGTCGCAGAGCTCGACGTCCTGGGACTGCATCGCGTCGACCGCGCCGCGGACTGCCCGCCGCACGACCTCGCCCTGCTCCTGGAGGCTCGCCTCCAGGGCATCGAGGCTCGCCTGGTACTCGACGCGAGCCATTATCCGAAGCGCCCCGTCACGTAGTCCTCGGTGCGCTTGTCGGAAGGATTCGTGAAGATCTTCGTCGTCGGCGCGTGCTCGACGAGGATGCCGTGGCGCCCCGTGCCGTCCTCGCGGACCTCGACGCTGAAGAACGCCGTCATGTCCGCGACCCGGGCCGCCTGCTGCATGTTGTGCGTGACGATCACGATCGTGAACTCCTGCTTGAGCTCGTGGATCAGGTCCTCGATCCGCGACGTGGAGATCGGGTCGAGGGCCGAGGCCGGCTCGTCCATCAGGATGACGTCCGGCTCGACGGCCATCGCCCGGGCGATGCAGAGCCGCTGCTGCTGGCCGCCGGAGAGCCCGAGCGCGTTGTCCTTCAGCCGGTCCTTGACCTCGTCCCACAGCGCCGCCTGGCGGAGCGACCGCTCGACGCGCTCGCGGAGCCCGGCCTTCATCCCGAGCACCCTGGGGCCGAAGGCGATGTTGTCGTAGATCGACTTCGGGAACGGGTTCGGCTTCTGGAAGACCATCCCGATCCGTCGGCGAACCTCGACCGGATCGACGTTCGAGCCGTAGAGGTCGCGCCCGTGGTAGAGCACCCGTCCGTCCACCACCGCACCGGGAATCAGGTCGTTCATGCGGTTGAAGCACCGGATGAACGTCGACTTGCCACATCCGGACGGCCCGATGAAGGCGGTCACGAAGTTCTTGCGGATGTCGAGGGTGACGTCCTTCAGCGCGACGTTCCCGGTGTAGGTCACCGCGAGGTCCTGGACGTCGAACACGCTTTCGCGGCCGCGCCCGTCGTCCGCGACGGGCTGCGCGACCTCGGCGATCCGGGCGCTGTCGATCTGCGGTGCCGTCACGCTCACTCGCCGGGGAGTGTCCCGGCTGCCCCGTGCCCACTGGGCGGCCGGGTGGTGAACGTCTGGTGAGGAACTGGAGAACTAGGAGGCCGGGAAGACGCAGCGGATCTCGAGGCCGGCGCCGAGGCCACCGTGAGCCTCCACGCGCCCGCCCGCTTGCGTGACGATGTGCTTCACGATCGCGAGCCCGAGGCCCGTGCCGCGCGAAGCGCGCGCGCGATCGGCACGGTAGAAGCGCTCGAAGAGCCGCTGCAGGTCGCTGTCTGTCCACCCCCACGCCGTCGTCGGTCCCCCGCAGCACGATGTCGTCGCCCTCGCGCTCGATCGCAAGGGTGAAGGTCGCCCCCGGCCCCGAATAGCGGATCGCGTTCTCGGCGAGGTTCTGCGCGACGACGCGAAGCATGCGCGGCCGGATCGCCAGCTCGGTGGTGCCGTCGCCCTCCACGGCGAGGGCCACACCGGCCCGGCTCGAGCGCTCCTCGAGCTCGGCCGCGACCGCCTCGAGCTCCGGCCGCACCGCGACGGAGCCGAGGGACACGACGCGGGACCCCGACTCGAGCTCGCTGAGGAAGAGGACCTCGTCGATCAGCTCGCGGATCTGGCCGACCTCGCTCCTCGCCTGATCGACCAGGTGGGCGACGTCCTCGCCCGGCAGCGTCGCCATCTCGAGCAGCGCGAGGAGGCGGGCAAGCGGCGTCCGCAGCTCGTGGGAAACCGCGGCGGTGAAGCCGGTACGGAGCTCCTCGTACGCGGACAGGTCGCCCCCCCGGCTGAGGTACACGAGCCGCTCGCGCCCGGCGCCGACGTCATAGGGCACGACGAGCGGGACAATCCCCGCGTCGCCCGAGAGAAGCCCGTCCGGGATGCGCTCCCCCTCGCGCAGACCGTCGATCGACTGGCGCGCCCGCCTGCTCGCACCGATGACCCGATCGGCATCGTCCAGGATCACGACCGACTCGCGGCTCTCCTCGAGCAGCACCCGGCCCCGCGTCGCATCGGTCGACATCCTCACGCGGTTCTAACAGACGGCTGACCGAGGGCTTGCGCCCGCCACACGGCCACTTCATCCGGAACGTCGTGAATGGAGCGAGTCAATCGACCCAGGGAGGTACCTCGCATGAAGCGCAAGATCCTCGGACTGCTCGCGGCGGCCGTCGCGCTGACGGTGGTCTCGACCGCGCTCGCCGCCGTGATCGACGGAACTCCCGGCGACGACCGGCTCCGCGGCACGTCGAACGCCGATGTGATCTCCGCCAAGGCGGGGAACGACTTCGTGAACGCGCGGGACGGCAACGACCTCGTGAAGGCGGGCGGCGGCGACGACGCCGTCCAGGGCGACTTCGGCAGCGACACGACGTTCGGCGGCGCAGGCTCTGACCGCATTCGCTCGGGTGGGAACGACGACGTTGCCTGGGGCGGCTCGGGCGCCGACGCCGTCTACGGCGGCGACGGCCCCGACGAGCTGCACGGGGGCTCCGGCCCGGACGCCGTCGCGGGCGGCACCGGCGACGATCGCCTCTGGGGCGGCCCCGGCAGGGACACCCTGACCGGGGGTGGAGGCGACGACGTCCTCCACGCGCTCGCCGACGACGACGATCTCGACACGCTCCTCTGCGGGCCCGGTCGCGACACCGCGAAGGTGCGCAAGCCCGAGCGGACGATCATCCGAAACTGCGAGGTGATCGTGAAGATCGTCATGCCGTCTGCCGACGAGGCAGCGGGCGAGGCAGACCGCGACGCGGACGCCGAGTAGCGGCAGCCGCGGCCTGCGAACGTGGGAGCGGGGCCGCCGGGAGGCGGCCCCGTTCACCACCTGGTTACCATCCGTTTACCGTTCGTCGTCCCCGCGTACGCCGGGGCGGCGCCACACTTTCGGCGCATGGCGAAGATCCTGATCATCGAGGACGACGATCTGATCGCCCAGGGCATGGCGCGCCACCTGCAGGCCGCAGGGTTCGACGCCGTCGGCGTCGCCAACGGCGAGTCCGGCCTCGCGCGTCTGCGCTACGAGCGGCCCGACGTCTGCGTGCTCGACCTGATGCTGCCGGGGCTCGACGGCTGGAAGGTCATCGAGCAGGCGCGAGGCGAGGGAATCGGCACGCCGATCGTCGTCGTCTCGGCGCGCGGGACCGAGCACGATCGGGTGCACGCGCTCGAGATCGGGGCGGACGACTACCTCGTGAAGCCGTTCTCGATGAAGGAGCTCGTCGCCCGGGTCGGCGCGGCCGCACGGCGCGGCACGCGGGCGCAGGACCCCCGTCGCGGCGAGGAGCTCGTCATCGAGGAGCTCCGGCTCGACCCGAAGAACGTGCAGGCCTACGTGGACGGCTCGAGCGCCGACCTGACGCCGACCGAGTTCCGGCTCCTCTACGCGCTCGCGCTCGAGATGGGCCGGGTCCTCACACGCGACGAGCTGCTTCAGCGCGTGTGGGGCCGGCGCGCCTCCCACCGCGACCGCACCGTCGACGTCTTCGTCCGCAAGCTCCGCGAGAAGATCGACAGCCGCTCCTCGCGCCACACGTTCCTCCAGACGCGCTACGGCGTCGGCTACAAGCTGGAGGCCGAAGCCAAGTAAGCCGCTCCCTGGGGCGTCGCTCGAAGCCACGCCCCGGCTATACTTAGCCTCACGAATGATTCGTGAAGCTACGCGTTCTGCCCGAGAGATTGCCGAGGAGCTGCGCCCGCCGCTCCTGCGGATCGCTCGCAACCTCCGGCGCGAGACCGAGTCGCTGGGCGTCACGTCGCATCAGGTGACGCTCCTCTGGCTCGTCCGCTCGCGCCCGGGGCTCTCGCTCCGAGAGCTCGCGAGCGAGGAGGGGATCACCGCACCGTCGCTCTCGGGGCACGTCGACCGCCTCGAGGGCGCCGGCCTGCTGCGGCGCATCCGCTCGAGCGAGGACCGCCGCCGGGTCGGACTGGAGCTGACCCCGGCCGGCGACGCGCTCCTGAAGCGCGTGCGGGCGCGACGCACGACGTGGCTCGCCGACCGCCTGGCGGCACTCTCCGACGAGGAGCGGGAGCGGCTCGACGCCGCCCTCCCGGCGCTTCAGGCGCTCCTGGAGCGCGCGCCCCGGTGACGGCCCTTGCGCTCAGGATCGGACGCCGGACCTTTCGCTCGCTCCACCGGCACCGGAACTACCGGCTCTTCTTCACCGGCCAGGTCGTCTCGGCGGCCGGGACGTGGATGCAGAACATCGCGCTCGCCTGGCTCGTGATCGAGCTCTCCGGCTCGCCGCTCGCCGTCGGGGCACTCGCCTTCTGCCGGTTCATGCCGTTTCTCGTGTTCGGCCTGCTCGCAGGCGTCGTCGTCGATCGCTACGACACGCGGCGGCTCCTCACGCTGACCCAGGGCACTGCAATGGTGGTCTCGGTCGCGCTCGCCGTCGTGACGCTCACGGGGGTCGCGACCCTGCCCCTCGTCTACGCACTCGCCGCGCTCGGCGGGCTCGTGCTCGTGATCGACGCGCCCGGGCGCCAGACGCTCACGTACCAGATGGTGGGGCCGGCCGAGCTGCAGAACGCCGTCGCTCTCAACTCGAGCCTCTTCAACGCGTCGCGCGTGATCGGCCCCGCGATCGCGGGCGTCCTGATCGCCCTCGTCGGCACCGGGGTGTGCTTCGTCGTCAACGCGATCAGCTTCCTCGCGGTGTTCGTGTCGCTCCGCCTGATTCGCGCGGAGGAGCTCACGCCCGTCGAGCGCCAGGCGACGAAGGTCGTCGCCGGGATCCGCGAAGGCGTGCGATGGGCCGTCCACGCGCCGATCGCCCGGACGGTGCTGGTCGTCGTGACCGTGGTGAGCACGATGGGCTTCAACTTCCACGTCCTCGTGCCGCTGCTCGCCTCGGAGGCGCTCGACGTCGGCGCGGAGACCTTCGGAATCCTCTCGGCAGCGTTCGGCCTCGGCGCGCTCGTCGGGGCCCTCGCGACGGCGAGCCTCCGCGAGGCGAGCCAGCGAGCCTTCGTCGGCGGCGCGGTCGGCTTCAGCGCCGCCATGCTCGCGCTCGCTCTCGTCGACAGCGTCCCGCTCGCGCTCGTGCTCCTGAGCGGGCTCGGCGTGTGCTTCTCGCTCTTCACGGCGAGCGCCAACGCGCTCGTCCAGCTCGCCGCGCCCGACCATCTTCGGGGCCGGGTCGTGAGCCTCTACCTCTTCGCGTTCGTGGGGTTCGCGCCGATCGGAGGGCTCGTCGCGGGATTCCTCGCCGAGCGTGGGGGAACACCGCTCGCCTTCGGTGTCGCAGGCCTTTCCGGCCTCGCCTGTGCGCTCTGGGCGTTGCGGCAGCTCAGCGGGGCTCGCCTCGAGCCGGCCGTGTCCGAGGCATAGGCCCGCGCGGGGGAGGCGATCCCGCGCCACTTCGTCTACGTTGTCGTCAGGCATCGCACGGACGTGAACCCGCCGCCGCCGCGGCATCCCGGACGTGCGATGCCGACTGCCCGTCTAGAGCTCCTCGACGTCCGTGAGCCAGAGCGGGCCGTCTGCCGCGTCGAGGCGAAGCACGGCCGGGTCCGACGGGTCGACGAGCGTCGCGGCGAGCGCCCGCACGCGGCGCCCGCCGAGCGTCGCAACGGGCGCCACGAGGCGCCGCTCGAACATCCAGCTCCAGGCACGCACCTGCCGCTCGAGCTCGCCCCTCGTGCGAGCCGGGTCGAGCTCCGCATAGTCCGCTTCGAAGGCGCCCGCGTAGCTCGCTCCGACGTCGCTCTGCGGGTCGCCGCGGTCGCCCTCGAGGAGCCGCCGGAGCGCGCTCGGGACGAGCTCGGCGGCGAGCTCGCGGAGCGTCGGACCGAGGCCTTCCACCGACGTGTCGGCCGGCATGGGGCGGGAGCCCTGCGCCAGGATCGGCCCGGTGTCGAACCGCGCGTCCATGAGGTGGACGGTCAGCGAGATCTGCTCGTCGCCCTCCCGGATCGCCCACGCGAACGGGAAGGGCCCGCGGTGGCGCGGGAGAAGCGACGGATGCGTGTTCACGACGCCGAGGCGCGGCACGGACAGCACCTCCGGCGTGAGAAGCCACGGATAGCCCGTGCAGAGCCCGAGCTCGGGCGCGTACGCGCGGGTGAGCCGCTCGAGGCTCGCCTTGCCGTCGACGAAGCAGAGATCGAGGCCCTCGGGGGCGTGCGCGAGGATCGCATCGCGGCGCGCGGCGGCCGCCGCGTCCCGCGCGGCGCGCGGAGTCAGCACGGCGACCGGCTCGACGCCGACCGAGCGCGCCGCCTCGACGAGCCCGGCGATCGCGGGAAGGACCGTCGAGTAGATGACCGCCCGCACCGCGAGATCGTACGTCGCCCCCGCGGTGCAGGTCGTTACACTGCGTAACGACATGGTCGCCGAGCGTCAGCACTACGGCCTCACGCTCGGCGTTCTCACCTTCGCGGCGACCGCGTACGCGATGCAGCAGACAATGGTCGTTCCGGCGCTTCCCGAGCTGCAGCGCGAGCTCGATGCGTCGACGACGTGGGTCACCTGGGTCCTGACAGGGTTCCTGCTCTCCGCAGCGGTGCTCACGCCGATCCTGGGAAAGCTCGGCGACCGGTTCGGCAAGGAGCGGCTCCTGGTCGTCTCGCTCGGCGTGTTCCTCGTCGGCTGCATCGGCTGCGCGGCAGCACCCGACATCTGGACGTTGATCGCCTTCCGCATCGTGTCGGGTGCCGCCGGGGCCGTCTTCCCTTTGAGCATCGGCATCATCCGGGACGAGTTCCCGCCCGACCGCATGAAGGTCGGCATCGGCCTGCTCTCCGCGGTCTTCGGCGTGGGCGGGGGCCTGGGCCTGGTGCTCTCCGGCGTGATCGTCGACCACGTGAGCTGGCGGTGGCTGTTCATCGTCGGAGCGGTCGGGGTCGCGATCCCGATCGTCCTCGTGCATCGCTTCGTTCCCGAGTCACCCGTCCGCTCGACGTCGCGGATCGATATCCCCGGGGCGGTGCTCCTCGCCGTCGTCCTCATCACGCTGCTGCTCGCGCTTTCGGAAGGCGGGAGCTGGGGATGGTCGTCGCCGGCGGTGCTCGGCCTCTTCGCGGCGTCCGCCGTCACGGCGGTGTTGTGGGTCGTCCTGGAGCTCAAGGTGCACGAGCCGCTGGTCGACGTTCGGGTGCTCGGCGAGCGGGCCATCCTGCTCACGAACATCACCGCGCTGATCTCGGGCTTCGCGATGTTCGGCTCGTTCGTGCTCGTCCCGCGGTTCGCGGAGGCTCCCGGCGAGCTTCCCGCGGACATCGCCTCGCGCGTCGACTACGGATTCGATGCGAGCGCGACGACGATCGGTCTCTATCTCCTGCCCGGCTCCGTGTTGATGCTGTTCGCAGGCCCGGTCGCGGGCCTGCTCGGGCGACGGGTGGGGTCGAAGTGGCCGCTTGCGATCGGGATGGGGCTCGTCGCGCTCTCCGCCGCGACCCTTGCGGCACTCCACGCCGCGCCGTGGCAGATCGTCGTCGCGATGGCGGGGCTGAGCGTCGGAGTCGGTTTCTCGTTCGCTGCCATGGCAGCGCTGATCACGGAGGCCGTCGATCCCACCGAGACCGGGATCGCAACGGGGATCAACACCGTGATGCGCATGATCGGTGCGGTGATCGGCGCCCAGGTCGGCGCTGCGATCCTGACCGCGCAGACCCTCGCCGGGACGCCGGTCCCGACCGAGGGCGCCTACGTGAGCGCGTTCGTGCTCGCCGCAGCGGCCGCGGCCGTGGCGTCGGTCATCGCCGTCTTCGTGACTCCCCCACGCGCGCGGAAACGGGCAGCGCTCGTCGCGGAGGCGGGTTGAGCAGGTCGGCGTCGGACGCCCGGAGCGTCGCCGAGGCGGTGGAGGGGCTCATCGCCGCGCTCGCGCGCCAACGCCACGGCCGTGATCCCGAGCCGGGCTCCCTCTCGACTTTCCAGTCGCTCACCCTCGCGAGGCTCGTGGACGAAGGGCCCGTGCGCCTCGGCTCGCTCGCCGATGCCCTGGGGACCACCGATGCGACCGCCTCCCGGACGGTCGACGGCCTCGAAGCGCGCGGTCTCGCGGAGCGCCGGCCGGACCCGAACGACGCTCGCGGTGTGATCGTCGCGGCGACGGCGGCCGGCGGCACCGAGGTGCGCCGGCGGCGGCGGGCGCTCCAGCGGCTCGCCGCACGCGCACTCCGCGATCTCTCCCCGGACGAGGCGCGGCGCGTCGCTGCAGCGCTCGTCGACCTGCAGGCGCTCCTCGACCGGCGCTGAGCTCTAGCCGATCGTCCAGGTGTCGGAGCCGTGGAGCAGGGCGTGGAGGTCGCCCTCGCCCTTGCGCTCGACGGTGTCGCGCACCTGCTCGTGGACGAGGTCCTCGTAGACGGGCCGGCTGACCGCGCGGAAGACCCCGAGCGGAACGCCTTCGGCGGTCTCCCAGGTCAGCCGCGCGAGCGCGAAGGCGAGGCCGGGGTCATCGCGTCCCGGGTCGTGGCGCAGCAGGCCGCCGACGGACGCGTCGACGATCTCGAGCGTGCCGTCGGGGCGCATCCGAACGCCCTTGTCCCTCCAGCGCACCTCCTCGCCCGCCTTGAGGTAGAGCCGGTTCTCCTTCTCGTCGCGCACGACGTCGAAGGCGCCGTCGTTGTAGATGTTGCAGTTCTGGAGGATCTCGACGAAGGCCGCGCCCCGATGGGCCGCGGCGGCGCGGAGTACCTCCGCCGTCCCCTGCTTGTCGGTGTCGATCGCCCGCCCGACGAACGTCGCCTCGGCACCGATCGCGATCGACAGCGGGT
The DNA here is from genome assembly GCA_963734045.1 of uncultured Actinomycetes bacterium. Lineage (GTDB taxonomy): Bacteria > Actinomycetota > Thermoleophilia > Gaiellales > Gaiellaceae > Gaiella. Next base: position 174,511 of record CAVTFU010000003.1, read on the forward strand.
TGAACGGCTGGTCGACCGATCCGAGCGGCGTCGACTTCGTCACCTTCCCGCGCTCCGAGGTCGGCGAGTACTGACCCTTCGTGAGACCGTAGATGCGGTTGTTGAAGAGCAGGATCGTGATGTCGACGTTGCGCCGCAGCGCGTGGATCAGGTGGTTGCCGCCGATGGAGAGCGCGTCGCCGTCGCCCGTCACCACCCAGACCGAGAGATCGGGCCGAGCGGTGGCCAGCCCGGTCGCGATTGCGGGGGCACGACCGTGGATCGAGTGCATCCCGTACGTCTCCAGGTAGTACGGGAAGCGCGCGGCGCAACCGATGCCCGAGACGAAGACGAGGTTCTCGCGTGGAACGCCGAGCTCGGGCAGGAACGACTGGACACCCGCCAGGATCGCGTAGTCCCCGCAGCCCGGGCACCAGCGGACCTCCTGGTCGGACTTGAAGTCCTTCGTCGTGAGCTGCACGAGCCCGTTCCCCGGTGTCATCGTTCGTTCCCTCGCTTGTAGTTGCCCGTGGCGCGGGCGAGCAGCAGCTGCCGCGCGTCCTCGTCGGGCGCCCGAGAAAGCTCCAGCGCGAGACGCTCGGCCGGCCGGCCGGCGAGCGTTGCCACGGCCCGCCCGTCACGCGTGACCATGACGCGCTCGTCCTTCGTGACCAGTGCCGTGAATCCGCTCACGCACCAGCCTCCGTCATCGCGACGATCGCTTCCTCGAGCTCGGCGGCGGTCAGCGGCCGGCCGCGGACCCGTGTGTACGACACGGCGTCGACGAGGAACTCGGCGCGCAGGAGCAGCGCGAGCTGGCCGAGGTTCATCTCGGGGACGAGCACCTTCGGGTAGCGCCGGAGCACGTCGCCCGTGTTGCGTGGGAACGGATTGAGATAGTGCAGGTGCGCGTGCGCAACCCGGGCGCCGTTCTTCCGCGCCCGCCGCGCAGCCGCCTGGATCGGCCCGTAGGTCGACCCCCAGCCGACGACGAGAAGCTGCGCGTCACCGTCCGGGTCGTCGACCTCGAGCTCCGGGATGTCGGCGGCGATCCCGGCGATCTTCTGCGCACGCAGGCGCACCATCGTGTCGTGGTTCTCGGGGTCGTACGAGATCGTGCCGGTCACGTCGGCCTTCTCGAGCCCGCCGATCCGGTGCTCGAGCCCCGGCGTGCCGGGAATCGCCCACGGCCGCGCGAGCGTGGCCGGGTCGCGCTGGTACGGCTGGAACGGCTCCGCGCCCGCCTCGGCGAAGTCGGTGGAGATGTCCGGCAGCGTGGCGACGTCCGGGATCAGCCACGGCTCCGACCCGTTTGCGAGGTAGGCGTCGGAGAGCAGGTAGACGGGAGTCCTGTACTTGAGCGCGATGCGCACCGCCTCGATCGCCGCCTCGAAGCACTGCGACGGGGTCGACGCTGCCACGACCGGCACCGGGCTCTCGCCGTTTCGGCCGAAGAGCACCATCAGCAGGTCCGCCTGCTCGGGCTTGGTCGGCATCCCGGTCGAGGGTCCGGCCCGCTGGATGTCGAGGATCAGGAGCGGCAGCTCGAGAGCGATCGCGAGGCCGACGGTCTCCGCCTTGAGCACGACGCCCGGGCCCGCCGAGGCAGTCACGCCGAGCGCACCGCCGAACGCGGCGCCGACGGCCGCACCGACGGCCGCGATCTCGTCCTCGGCCTGGAACGTGATGACGCCGAACTCCTTCCGGCCCGCCAGGTCCTCGAGAATCGAGGATGCCGGCGTGATCGGGTACGCGCCGAGGAAGAGGGGCAGCCCGGCGAGCTTCGCGGCGGCGATGAGACCGAAGCCGAGGGCGGTGTTGCCGGTGATCTGGCGGTACGTTCCCGGTGCGAGCGGCGCCGGCGCGACCTCGTACGAGACCGCGAAGTCCTCGGACGTCTCGCCGTAGTTCCAGCCTGCCCGGAACGCCCTCGCGTTCGCCTCGACGATCTCGGGCCGCTTCGAGAACTTCTTCTCGATGAAGGCGAGCGTTCCCTCGGCGGGCCGGTGGTAGAGCCAGGACATGAGCCCGAGCGCGAAGAAGTTCTTCGAGCGCTCCGCCTCTCGCGGCGTGATCCCCTCGATCCCCTTCAGCGCGCCGACCGTCATCGACGTCAACGCGACCTCGTGGAGGTGGTAGTCGGCCAGCGACCCGTCCTCGAGCGGGCTGACCGCGTAGCCCGCCTTCTGGAGGGTGCGGTCGTTGAAGGCGTCGGTGTTGACGATCACCGTGCCGCCCTTCGGCAGGTCCCCGAGGTTCGTCTTGAGCGCCGCGGGGTTCATCGCGACGAGCACGTCGGGCCGGTCGCCCGCCGTGAGGATGTCGTGGTCGGCGAAGTGCACCTGGAAGCCGGACACCCCCGGGAGCGAGCCGGCGGGGGCGCGGATCTCCGCGGGGAAGTCCGGGTACGTCGCCAGATCGTTGCCGAGGGTGGCCGTCTCGCTCGTGAACCGGTCGCCGGTCAGCTGCATCCCGTCGCCCGAGTCGCCCGCAAAGCGGATGATCACCCGCTCGAGCTGCTCGACCCGCTTGACGCTCGCCATCGCGCTCTCAGCGTACCGCGCTGACTTGCCCGGGCGTCTGCCTAGATCGGGCGGCGCGCGACCCGGATCCCCCAGGCTGCGCCGGAGGCGAAGAGCTCGTCCGGATCGACGTCGTCGGCCCAGCCGAGGAAGTGCCGCTCCGGATCGTCCGTGGTACAGCCTTCGACCGCGAGCCGGGTCCGGACGGGGCTGCATCGGGCTCCCCGGCCTCGAGCTCCTCGCGCCGCCGCTCCGCTTCCTCGGCCGCCGGCCCCTCGGCGTAGCCCTTCGCCACGCCGCGGCCTACGCCGAGACGGCGCGACGGAAGGCGTCGAAGCTCGCCTTGCGCTTGCCGCTGGAGGTGACGAGGCCCGACTGCCAGCCACCGATCCTGACCTCGTCCCGAAGCAGGAACCAGAGGAAGAGGTCGATCTGCGGGTGCCTGCGCGCGTAGGCCGCCGCCTCGCTCAGGTACCTGGCCTGCTTGCCGGCCGTAACGCCGAAGATCCGGTCGGGGGGGTTCGTCTGGTAGCCGTACTCCGTGATCCAGATCCGCGTCTTCCCGTAGAGGCGGTTGAGCTCGGTCACGAGCACCCCGAAGTTTCCGAGCGTGATCGCCGTCGGCGCCTGGCCGCGACGGCCGGGCGGCGGCTTCGACGTGGGCGTCTCCGCCGGTGACCCGTAGTACGGATGATGGGCGTACGCGTCGAACCCTCTGGCTCCGGCGGTCTTCATGGCGCGGAGGAACGCGAGGGGAGAGACCGACGGCCGGCCCGAGTTCGGGTTGTTGTTGCCTCGCGGGGCGGTCACGCCGCAGGCGACCCTCGACGAGCGCGCAACCTGCTTGACCCCCTGGACGACGGCGTTGCAGATCTTCGCGTAGTCGCGCGCGGACTGGACGGTCCAGCTCCGGCCCGTCCGCCGGAACTGCGGCTTGAGGAAGACCGGGTTGTTCGGCTCGTTCCACGCCATCCAGAGGCTCACGCGCGGGAGCGTGATGCCGTCCGCGTTCTCGAAGGTGCCGCTGTAGCGGCGCTGGGCGGCCGCGGCGAAGAGGCGGAGGTCCCTGGCGTTCGTGGGCGCCACGTTCCAGCCCTTCGCGGCGTTCGCCCACGGTGGCGTCCCCATGATGGAGAAGACCGGCTGCATCCCGTTCACGATCGCGAAGCGGACGGTGCGGTCGTACGTGTCCCAGTTGTAGGCGGAATCTGCGGGATCGGCCGGGTTGCGCGGCCTCCTCGTCGCGACCCGGATGCTCGGGCCGGCCCACCAGAGGTTCACGCGGATGAGCTGGCTTCCCGTCCTCGCGAGCTGGGGGAAGACGAGGTCCGGCTCGCCGTAGAGGACGAGCCCGTCGTCGAAGATCCCGAGCCGCAGCGCGGGCGACGCGGCGGCCGTCGATGCGAGCGAGGCGGTGAGCGCCACGAGCGCCGCGACGAGCGCGGCGATCCGCCTACGCACGTGCCGGGCTCCCCTCGAGCGAGTCGAGCGTCCGACGCAGCCCCTCCTCGAGCGCCACCTGCGGCTCCCAGCCGAGGAGCTGCTTCGCCCTCGTGATGTCCGGCTGTCGCACCTGCGGGTCGTCGACCGGAAGCGCCTCGAAGACGATCTCGCTGGACGAGCCCGTCGCGGCGAGGACCTGCTCGGCGAGCTCGAGGAGCGTCATCTCGGTCGGGTTGCCGATGTTGACCGGCATGTGCTCGCCGGACTCGGCGAGCAGGATCAGGCCGCGGATCAGGTCGTCCACGTAACAGAAGCTGCGCGTCTGCGACCCGTCGCCGAAGACGGTCAGCGGCTTCTCCTCGAGCGCCTGGCGGATGAACGTCGGGATCGCGCGGCCGTCGTGCGGCCGCATGCGGCGCCCGTAGGTGTTGAAGATCCGGACGATCGAGGTGTCCACGCCCTGTTGCCGGTGGTAGGCCATCGTGAGCGCCTCGGCGTAGCGCTTCGCCTCGTCGTAGACGCCGCGCGGGCCGATCGGGTTGACGTGCCCCCAGTAGGTCTCGGGCTGCGGGTGCACCTGGGGATCGCCGTAGACCTCGCTCGTCGAGGCGAGGAGGAACCGCGAACGGTGCACCTTCGCGAGGCCGAGCGCGTGCTGCGTCCCGTGCGAGCCGACCTTGAGGGTCTGCAGCGGGAGCCGCAGGTAGTCGATCGGGCTCGCGGGGCTCGCGAGGTGGTAGACGAAGTCGATCTGCTCGGCGATCTCGACGTGGTGCGTCAGGTCCTGAGGGAGAAACGCAAAGGCGTCACCGCGGAGATGCTCGATGTTCGCCAGCGACCCCGTCTCGAGGTTGTCGAGGCAGATGACGCGATGCCCCTTGTCGAGGAGGGCCTCGCAGAGGTGCGAGCCGAGGAAGCCGGCGCCGCCGGTGACGAGGGACGTCGGCATCCCGCGCGATGGTACCGGCGCGCCGGGACGGGGACGCCGTGCTTACGAAGTTCTCACGGCCCAGGCAATCCGTTGCGACCTCGAAGCAGAGGTAGAGGGATTGTGGATCCTGACTTCTGTTGGTAGCGTCGGCGCGTGGGCATGCCGCTGCCCCCCGCCGCCAGACTTTCAGCGCGCCGTTGGCTCCTCCTCGCCTCAGCGCTGCTGCTCGTCGCGCTCGCGGTCGTCCCCGCGGTGACGGCGCAGGGCGGCGACGGCGACAACCAGGACACGGTCGACCGTCTGTCACCTCGCCGAGGGCGGCAGTACGAGCCGGCAGACGCGCCGGAGACTGACTTCTACGGCCCCGACGCGCAGGGCCACGGTACGCACGCGGCAGGACATCGTCCCGCCCTTCGTCGTCGAGAACCCGCGGCCGGACGACCCGTCGCGCTTCGACGGACGGCAACTGGGACGACCGCGGCCAGGCGATCCTCGACGCGGGTGCGAGGTGCCGACGCCCGACCGCCGCCGGAGCCGAGGCCGAACCCCGAGCCGCGAACGGAAGGTCACGGATCTGCCACGCGACGAGCGCCGACAGCAACCCGTACGTCGCCAACGAGCCGGCGATCGCCAACAACGGCGACCTCCACGGCGGCCACCTCGACCACACGGGGCCCGTCTACCCGGCGGACGGACTGGGGCGACATCATCCCGCCCTACGACTACATGGACAAGGACGGCAAGATACAGATCTTCCCCGGCTTACAACTGGAGCGCGGCAGGGCAGGCGATCTACAAGAACGGCTGCAGAGCCGCCCAGCCACCGACGCCGAAGCCGGTCGACGCCGATCCTCGAGTGCGTCGAGCCGCTCGGGCGGCGGCAAGTTCCTCGCCCACTGGGGCTACGAGAACCCGAACGAGCACCACCGTCGAGCCGCCGGCCGGCGAGAACACATTCACGCCCGGCGCGCCGGATCGCGGCCAGCCGACGTCGTTCGCCGCGGGCCGCGTCGAGGACGCCTTCCAGATCGAGTTCGACGGCTGCGAGCTCACGTGGACGCTGACCGGGAACACGCTGACGTCCAGCGCGGACTCGACGAGCGTGCCCGGCGGCTCGATCACGGTCGTCAAGCGGCTGACCCCGGAGACCGACCCCGGCCGGTTCGACCTGAAGATCGACGGCAGAGTCGAGGGCGGCGCCGAGGCGGTCGGGCGACGGCGGGACGACGGGCGACGATCGCCGTCGCGCCGGCAGCCACACGGTGAGCGAGACCGCCGCGCCCGGGACGAGCTCGAGCGACTACACGATCGAGATCAGTCTGCCGGACGGGCAACGGCGACGGGGTCGCCCGCGGCTCGTCGACGGGCCGTCGGTCGAGGTGAGCATCGCCAGGGCGAGCGCGTCGTCTGCATGATCACGAATCACGGCCGAGGCCGGGAGCGTCAGCCCCGTGCTCGAATGCGTCCTGTTCAAGGACGGGCGCCCGGACGTCGCGTACTGGGGCTACGAGAACACGAGCGGCACCGAGGTGACGATCCCGGCCGGAAGCGAGCGCGAACCGCTTCGCTCCCGGCGAGGCCGACCGCAGGCAACCGAGCGTGTTCGAGGAGGGAAGCTACACCGGCGTCTTCCAGACACAGTTCGAGGCGGGGAGCGCACCGCTCGTGTGGCAGCTCGCCGGGCGCAGGGCCGACCGCCTCCGAGGAGTCGCCGAGCCTGCAACCCGACGGTCGAGCTCCGGAAGGTCGACGATCCCCGCCGACGACCCGGGCGTCTTCCAGCTCCGGATCAACGGCGCCGTCGTCGCGACGGGCGGGAACGGGGCGACAAGTGGCGCCCGGCGGACCGGCATCGGCGAGGGGACCGTCACCGAGACGGCGGGGCCGGGCACGAACCTGGCCGACTACGACTCGAGGGTCGAGTGCACACGGAACGGACGGTGGCGGTCTCCGTGCCGGGGACGAAGGTCGACGGCGAGGTCGCGGGCGGGCGACACCGTCGTCTGCACGTTCACGAACACGCGGAAGGGCTCGCCGCCGACCCCGCCTCCGCCACCGCCGCCTCCGCCACCGCCTCCACCGCCACCACCGCCACCGCCGCCACCACCGCCACCACCGCCGCCTCCGCCACCACCTCCGCCTCCGGCACCTCCGCCGCCGGTGCCGCCGACGCCGCCCGGCCCCGCCGCCGCTGCTCGACCTCGTCGTCGACAAGAGCGTCGAGCCCGACGACGGTCCTGTCGAGGCGGCCGGCTCACGTGGACGATGACGGTGACGAACCGCTCCGCGGTCGCGGCGGCGGACGTGAACGGCATCAAGCTCGACGATCCACGCTCGTACCGCACGCGGCTGATCTCCCTGACACCGTCGCAGGGCACATGCAGGCCGTACACCTGCAACCTCGGTCGTGTGGCTCCGGGCGCCTCGGCGACGGTCACTGCGGTGACCGAGGCAACGGAGGTCGGCGATCGTCGTCGAACATCGTCCGGGTGAGCTCAGAGGAGGTCGAGTCGAACTACCGCAACAACGTCGCTGCCGCTGTCGCGCGGGTGATCGGTCCGCTGACCCCGCCGGTGGCGCTTCGCGTCTGCCGGACTCTGACCGCCGAGCCGCGCGCACTCCAGAGCGGCCGCTCGTCCGTCGTGCGCGTCACCGCGCGCAATCGCGTCGGGAAGCCGCTTGGAGGCATCTCCGTGCGCGTCATCGGGACGGGAGTCAATCTCCGGGCGATCACCAACGCGGCAGGGGATCGCGCGGTTCACGGTCGACCCGCGAAGCGCTCGGCATCGTGCATCTTCGTCGGCGGGAGACCGATCGATCGCGAGCCGGCGTTCGCAGTGCCGCACGCTGCTCGGCGTCCTCGGGGCGAGCCCGACGCAGGTCACGGGCTAGGGAACGATGTCGATCGGCGGTGCCGAGCGACGCGAGCCGCCGGAGGCGGGTCGCGACAGCGTTCGGGACCCGTACGCATCCGTGCGAGACCGCCTGCCCGAGCAGCGCGGGCAGGTTCGTGCCGTGGATGCCGACGACGTTGCTCGGCCAATCGGTGACGCGGGCGTAGGCCGACGTCTCCAGCGCGAACGTCCCGAAGAACGGGTCGGTGGGGACGAAGGCGGACTGGACGTAGAAGTCCGGCCCGCGGCGTCTCGGAGCCGAATGCCCCGATCGCCGCGGCACTGCGAAGGAGCAGCCTTCCGTCGCGGATGCGACGTACCTCGATCCGTCGAGCTCCCAGCCGGACGACGATCCGGTTCACGACGGGCCGCACCTCGACGGCGTCGGCCCTGACCCAGCCGCGCGCTCCGTTCGGGTGCCCCGGCAGGCTGAGCCGGTACCACCATGCCCCGTCCGCTCCGCGACGCGCCGAGAGCGCGAGCACGATCTGGAACTGGTGGTCGGCCCGGAAGCGCCGCAACCGTCGAACGATCCGCGATGACGGGCTCGGCTCAGCCCGCACCGCGACCGCGCGAACGAGCTCGCCCGCCGCAGGGAACCTCGCGGGCAGATTCGTCTCGGCACGGACTGACGGAGCACCGGCGAGCGCCAGCCCGACAGCGACCGTCACGAGGATCGGGATTCGTCGCGCGCGGGCTCGCATCGGGGCTCAGCCAGGATAGTGGCCGCACCTGCGATCCTCCGCGTGTGCACCGTGTCGCGGCCCTGCTCTCCCTCGTTCTCGCCGCGCTGCTCGGGGCCTCGATCGCGCATCCGGCGAGCCCGCGTGACGCGACACTGCTCCGCCGTCACCTACCGGTCCTCGTCCTCCACCCGGCCGAGCAATACCCGCCGGTCGCCGTCGACGCGTTCCTCGGCGCGAGCGACCAGCTGGTGCGTCGCCCGGACGGGACCTTCACCGCCGCGGCAATAGGCGAAGTGCCGACGAGGCTCGACGTCAGAGGCTGCACCGTCGCGCTCGGCCCCGCGGAGATCGACTGCTACGCGCACCTGGTGGCAGGCCCACCGACGGTCTACGGAGCGGTGCATCGGCGAGGCGCGCGGATCGTCCTGCAGTACTGGTTCTTCGCTCCCGTCAACCTCTGGAGCCCTGTCGTCCCGGCGGCCGCGAACGCCTGGCAGGCGCACGAAGGCGACTGGGAGCACGTCGCCGTCGTCCTCGACATGCGCGGCGTCCCGCTCCAGGCGGGATACGCGCAGCACTGCGGGGGTGTTCGCGTTCCGTGGCCGAAGGTTCCGCTCCACCGCGGCACCCGCCGTCCTCTCGTCCACGTCGGCCTCGGCTCGCACGCGTCATACCTCCGTGCGGGGGAGCATTTGACAGACCCGAAATGCTGGCCCGATCCGCAGGTCGTCCTGTCGATCTTCACGGCTCTCGGCTACCGCCTCGTGGATCACGCGGGCGGAGGCCGACGGATCCTCGCGCCACGCCTCCTTCGGCTGACGTCGATGAGCCCGGCGTGGGCCGCCTTCTCGGGAACCTGGGGCGAGGACCGTTACGTGCGCCTTGGCGACGTGACCTTCAAGGACGGGGCGGGACCAATCGGCCCGACCCACAAGCGGGCGTGGCGCGATCCGGTGGGAACCGTTGCGTCGTGGCCGCTCGCACGCTGACTCCGACCGTTCGTTGGCCAGGGTGAAAGCTGCCTAGAAGTCGTAGATCCCCTCGATTCAGACGCGAGAAACCGCTTCGCCACGCGGATCAGCGGAGGTCGTTGTCGCCTTCTGTGTCACGCGATCAAGTACCCGGGCCTCCCTACCCGCGGTGCTCCGGCCGGGTCGCCGCGAAGCCGAAGTACGCGGCCTCGCCGTCGAGCCAGACTCGCGGCTCCAGCGGGCTCGTCGTCCGCGAGCGCCAGGAACACGTGGCAGCCCGGGAGCGCGCTCGACGACCTTCGCGCGCACGCGGCCGTCGACTGAGTGCGCTAGCCGGACGCCTTCGTGAGCGCGGTGTGGAGGAGCTTGAAGGTCCGGTCCGTCTTCCTGACCGGCTTCTCGCCGGTCCACTCGAGCATGACGTTGTCGCCTTAGCGCCGCTTCGCCATCCAGAAGCGGTCGCCGTCGATCGTCGTGCCCGACTCCCAGTAGATTCGCCCGGGGGCCGGAATGCCGAGCTGTCCGGTATGGAGGTCGATGAGGAGGCCCATCACCTCTGCTTCGACGTCGGGCCCGTACTTCCCCTTCTCGGCGATGGACGGAACACCGACGTCGTACGCCTGGTAGTGGCCGGGCGAGGAGATGGTCCGGTTGAGGAGGAGCTTGTCGCCGGTGTCTTTCGGAAGCTCCTGGTGAGCTGCGACGGCGTCACCAGCGCAGCGGCCCTTGCGATTGCGGCCTGGGCCGTGAGTGCGACGACGAGCACCAGCACGCATACGCTTCCGATTCGGGCCATCGTGGCTGTTCCGAGCTCACGCCTCTTGCTCGGCGTACGCGAACGCGCAGTCCTGTGTTCCTCACCTCCCGCGCGCGAGGCTCGATGAGCCGAGCGTTCGCGAACTCGAAGCAGTGTGAGTGAGCTCGCGCAATCTCTGACGACCGGACTGCCGAGCGGTCTCACGAACCGAGTGCGTGGCGATGTCGCGCTACTTTCGGTGTAGCTCGACCGCGAGGGCGCCGTCGGTGGTGCGGAGCTCGAGCCGCGAGCCCTCGACCCGGTAGGTGGCGGCTGTCTCGAGCGCGGCCAAATAGCTCGTTTCCTGCTCGCTGACGCCTGCTGGCTGCTCGCAGTGCTTCCTGGTCGAGGCCACCGGGCCGATCGTGATCGTCGGAGCGCTCGCCTTGTAGGTCGCGTTGTAGTCGTTGCAGCCGGCGAAGCCCGTCAGGCTTCCGCTCTTCCCAAACACGGCGGTGAGCTTCGTCTCTGTGAGCACGCTCACAACGGCCTGCTTGCCGTTGTTGTAGGCGAGCACGTCCCACGACGTCCCCGCCAGCGCTTGGGTCTGGGCCTTGAACGTCGCGAGCCCTTGACCGCCCGCCGACTTCAGCGTCAGGGTCCCTCCGCTTATGACGAAGCTCCGTGCTCTGGAGAGAGTGTTCAGGAACGCGGTCTCCTGGCGCTCGATCGGCTCGGCGCACGCCTTTCGCGTGGTCGCCAGCGGCAGGATCCGGATCGTGCTCCCGGAGACCTTGTAGGTGCCCGTGTAGCGGTTGCACCCCGCTGACCCGGAGACGCGGCGCTTCGCCGTGAACTCGGACGTGAGCTCCGTACCCCTGACGGGTGCCTTCCCCACTAGTGAGGAAAGAACCCAAATCTTGCCGGGCAGCCCTCTTGCCGCCGTCGCCTGCGAGCTCGTCGCGACCGCCGTTGTTGCAAAGACGGCCAACACGGCGACCGACACCGACCCGACGGCCAGAACCAGTAACGGCTTGGGCAGCATGCGTCTTCTCATCGTGAATTCGTCCGGGGCTTCGACCCTACAGAGGGCGCTCGCTTCTCCGGAGCCGGCCTATCCGGAGGTCGATGCCGCACAGGCGCTCGAGACGTCGCGCGGCGTACCTGCTCGGCACAACGAAGTACTGGCCCTGCACGTCGAATCCTGTTCGCCTGGGCTCCTACGTCTCGCGCGCCTAAGGCGCGTCGGGAGATTGCGGGCTTTCGGCCGGGGTTCTGGCTGCAGGGCCAGATAAAACACCCTAGCTCATCTGGAGCGCGGACGCGGTTAAGGCCTCTTCCCGGTTCATAGTCCGGCCGCGGCCCGGTGGTTGAATCCGCGACCATGGATCCGTTGGCTTGGGTGTGTGAGCAGGGGGTGGTGTTGCAATCTGCTCGCGGGCCGGTGCCGAATCTTGCAGAGCAAGTCGCCGGCGAGCCGATCCGCGGAAGCTGGTGGGGCCACGCATCCGGCCATGAGATCTTCGCCGTTCTCAACCGCGTTCGCGCGTCCGGGGATGTCGTTGCAACTCGTCTGATCGAGGGCAGAGTCACGCTAGTCCACCGACGGATCTGGCCGGCGCTTGTCCGCGTCGCCGACCGCTTCCCCGTTGAGCGGCTTGCAGCTATTGACGAGCAGCACACTGCCTCCGGGGCCCATCGGACCGTCGAGGTCGCGTTCCCGGCGTGGGTCCCGCCCGAAGACATTGCCGCAGCGACGCTTCTCAGCGTCGACGAAGCGCTCGCGCAGCTTCCCGTCTGCCTACGCTGACGACAAGGCATACCGGCATGGCGAGCATGCTCCCGCTCGAAGCACAAGGCTTCTCCTTCGCCGCGACAGACGGCCCCACGGTCGTCGTGCGTCCCTTCCGTCCCACGCGGGCGAATCAGACCAGTCGGGACGCACGGGACGCGACCCACGACGGCAGCGTGCACCTGCCTCTACGTTCCACCGAAGCCCACTGGAGGGTCCGACGGAGCCCTCTGATGCGGCCCGTGCGCCAGCCGTGACCGGTCGCGTGTTTGCACCGTGTTTGCAGAGCGGCCTTTGACTCCCCAGAAACGGCTTAACCACGGGCCTCAGCGCAGCTCCTTGTTCGCCTCCTGGTCGAACCACATGGCGAAGAGCGTGAACTGCGTGCCGGAGACGAGGAGGAGCGCGACGAGGACGATCGTCGGGGTCGTGATGTCGTTCCCCCACCCGATCCGCAGCACGGTGACGAGCAGGCCGAGCACGAGCCCGACGAGCGTCATCAGCGCGCCGAGCGTGTAGAAGAACACCAGCGGGTGGAAGTCACGGATGACGTACTTCTCCTTCATCCGCCACCAGAACCCCTTGAAGAGCAGCCACGCGATCCGCGGGGCGACGCGGTGAACGCGAATCCCGGACTGCTCACCGATGCCGTAGATGGGGCGTGAGGGGACGTCCCGCACGCGCGCGTTCTGCACGTTGAGGTGGACGAGCATGTCGTTCGGGAACCCGTAGCGGCGGTAGAGCTGCTCGAGGTCGAGGCTCCGGAGCGCACCGAGCGAGAGGGCGGTGTAACCGGCCTGGGAGTCGGCGACGTGCCAGTACCCGGACGCGATCTTGGTCAGGAGCGAGAGCACGGCATTGCCGAGGTAGCGCGAGCGCGGGATGAGCCGCCAGGCCTCGCCGCTGACGAGGCGGTTCGCCTTCGCGTAGTCGACCTCCCCGCGCGCGACCGGCCCGACGAGCGCCTCGAGCTCGGCGGGATCCATCTGGTTGTCCCCCGCCATCACGCACGTGACGTCGATTCCCAACTCGCGACACCGGGCATAGCCGGAGACGATCGCCGCGCCGACGCCGCGATTCTCGGGATGACCGATCACCTCGAGCCGGGGATCGGCGAGCTGCCTGGCACGCTCGACCGTCGCGTCACGCGAGCAGTCGTCGACGAGCACGATCGTGTCGACGAAGTCCGGGATGCCCCGCAGCGTCTCCGCCACGAGCCCTTCCTCCTCGTAGGCCGGGACGACGACGGCGACGCGCTTGCCCTCGACCACGAGGAGACGTGCCTACGCGTTGGCCGCGGCGCTCCTGCGGCGGAGCCACGGGTCGGCGACGATGGCTGCGAGCGCGCCGAGCAGGAGGCCCGCGAGCGCGCCGACGACTGCGGCGTTCCGCCGGCTCGTCGCCGAGGTGCGCACGCCGACGGCGGACTGCACGACACGGGAGAGCTCGACGTTCTTGGCAAGGGAGAGCAGCTGCTCAGCGTTGTTGCGGCTGACGTTGACGGCCGCGCGACGCGACTCGGCGGCATTCACCGTCAGGTTCGAGTTGGCCGAGACGAGGAGCTTCTCGCCGAGCGAGAGGCTGTCACTCGCGAATGCGAGTCGCTGGGCCCTGTTGGCGGTCGCGATCCGCTGCTCGATCTCGGCGAGTTGCTGCTCGTCGTCAGCGACCTGCTTTGTGAGCAGGGCCATCTTCTGTCGGATGTACGGCACGACGGCGGTAACCACCGTGCCGGCGAACGAATTTGCGGCGTTCTCCGCCTTGACCTTCGTCGGCCCGCGCACCTGAATCTCCACGAGCGGCGTGAAGTTGCGCGCCACCTGGCCCGGCTGCACGACCGCTGTCGACGTGACGTTCCCTCGCAACGCGGCGGGGCGCATGCCGGCGGCGTTCGCGGCACCCTGAATCGCCGCCTCGCTCCGGACGATCTCGCTGACCGTCTTCGGGTTCGTCTGGAGGCTCTGGAGCTGCCCACCACCGGCGGGCGTGAACGGCTGACCGAGGTAGATCAGCGCTCCCGCTCGGTAGACGTCACCGCTTCCGACGGAGACGAGCACGCCGAGGATCGCCCCCAGGACGAGGCCGCCGACGGGGAGCCACCAGCGCAGGGTGATGCGCGACCAGGCCGACCTGAGGTCGACCTCGCGCTCGGCGTCGAGGTCGACGCCTTCTCTCCGCCCTGCCTCGCTCACGCGGGCGCGACCCTAGCAGCGACCCACTCCCAGTGAGCCCGGAGACCGTCGGCGAGCGACGTCGTCGGCCTCCAGCCGAGCTCCTCCCGGGCCTTCGACACGTCGGCTCGCGTGCGCCGCACGTCGCCCACCGCGGGCGCATGGCGCTCGAGGTCGAGCGCCCGCCCCGCGAGCTGCTCGGCGAGCGCGATCGCCTCCTGCATCGTCGCCTCGTCGCCGCCGCCGACGTTGTAGAGCTCGCCCGCGCGGCCATGGTCCATCGCCGCAGTCGTCCCGGCGACCGCGTCGGCGACAAAGGTGAAGCTCCTCGATGTCGATCCGTCGCCGAAGAGCCGGAACGGCGTGCCGCCGGCGAGTGCCTCGAGCAGCGGCGTGAACGCCATGTCCGGCCGCTGACGCGGGCCGTAGACGGTGAAGTACCGCACGCCGACCGCCTCGAGGCCCGCCGTCCTCGCGTGCGCGTAGGCGAGGTGCTCGACGCAGAGCTTCGAGACCCCGTAGGGCGAGATCGGCCGCGGCGCCGCGTCCTCGCGGGTCGGGTAGCTCTCCGCATCCCCGTAGATCGACGACGAGGATGCGTAGACGACCCGCACGCCGCGGCGGGCGGCCGCCTCGAACAGCCTCCCGCCGGCGTGGATGTTGCGGTGCACGTAGTGCTCGAAGTCGGGACCGAAGCTCGAGCGCACCCCGGGCTGACCGGCGAGGTGGTAGACGCCGTCGACGCCGTCGAGCACGGCATCGAGGTCGGCCGTGACCAGGTCGGCCTCCACGACGTCGAGCCCCTCGGCGTTCGCGCGCTTCCGGGCGGGGTCGTAGTAGTCGGTGAACGCGTCGAGCCCGGCGACGTCGTGGCCGGCGTGCACGAGCGACCCGGCGAGGTGCGAGCCGATGAACCCGGCCGCGCCGGTGACGAGATAGCGCGACACCGGTCAGGCCCGGCCAGGCTCGGCGGCGAGAGGCTCCGGAAGCTCCTCCGCGAAGGGAACGAGGGCGCCCGAGCCGTCCTCCACGAGACAGAGGTCGGAGAAGAATCGCGTCATCACCACGCCCTCGCGGAACTCGCCCAGGCGCGGTTCGGGGCGCTCGCCCCGCGCGAGGGCCAGCGCCAGCTCGGGGTACCGGCTGCCTGCGGCGAGCGGCAGCGGAAAGGCACCGCCGAAGCGCGGGTTCACGTCCGTCACGGGGAGGCGCCCGTCCGGCTCGCGGAAGCACTGCACGTTTGCCGGCCCGACGATCCCGATCGTCTCGGCGACTCGCGCACCGTGCTCGATCAACTCCCGGTCTCGCAGCGAGCGTCCCTTGATCGACTCGCCGCCCTTCGACTGGATCATCGAGCGTGGGATCGCGTTGAGGCACCGGCTCCCGAGGTCGCAAAAGACGTCGATCGAGAACTCCTCGCCGAGGCAGACCTCCTGGACCATCGAGTCGACCGGCGTGTGCCGGAGGTGGAAGTCCAGCTGCTCGGAGTCCTCGGCGCGGTAGATGTGGCGCGAGCCGAAGCCCTCGCGGACCTTGACGAGGAGCGGGAAGCGCGCGTCACGGGGCACGTCCTCGGGAAGCCAGGTCCGCGGCGTGTCGATGCCGTGCTCCTCGAACGTGCAGTGCGCGAGGTACTTGTCGCCCATCGTCCGGCACACGTCGGGGCTCGGGGCAAGGACGAGCGCCGGCGCGAGGCGGTCCCGGGAGGCGGAGATGATCGCCTGATCGAGATCGGTGAGCGGTATGACGAGCCCGACGTCGTGCGCCTCGACGATCGCCGCCAGTGCCGCGACGTACCCCGGGTCGTCGACGCGCGGGACGAAGGCGCGGTGGGCGGCGTGGTAGAGCGCAGGCGCGAGCGGGTCGAGGTCTGCCGCGATGGTCGTCGCGCCCGCGCGGCCGAACGCGCTCACGATGTCGACGCGCTGGCCCGCACACGTGAAGAGGACGGCGGTCACGACGCGTGAGCGTAGCGGCCCTCAGAGGACGAGGAACGGCAGCTGGACGGCCACGACGGCTGCGAGGCACCCCGCGATCAAGACCGTCCAGACGCGGCGCCGCGGGCGGAGGACGTCGAAGACGAACGCCGCGCCGACGCAGCACGCAGGCAGCGCCATGAGGAGATACGTCCCCTTGATCGTGTCGCCGTCGACCGAAGGGAAGCGCATCGAGAACACGACGTACGCGGAGAGCAGCGCGACCGCAGTGAGGGGAAGGACTGCAAGCGTCGCGGATCGCCGCGCGCTCGCCAGCACCGCAAGCGCGATGAGTCCCGCGAGCGCCAGGAGCGAGGGGACGATGCCGACGAACATCTGTCGCGTGCGGTCGGCGACGACGCTCTCGGGGAGCAGCTGGGCCGGGCCGGGCGGCGGAGGGCTGTCCCAGGTCAGCGCCCAGTCGCCCCACCAGTCCGCGTAGAGCTGCGGCAGCAGCTCGTTGCGGAGCAGCGGCGTCACAGGGTGGTCGAAGACCCGGAGCACGCGCGGGCCGACGTAGAAGCTCGCCGGCCGCCGCGCGAGGATCGATTCGGCCGGGGGTGACCGATTGAAGGCGAGAGCGCTGCCGTGTGCGGCCTCCTCGTTGGCGAGCCACGGCGCGAGGAGCACGAGCGAGGTCGCGACCAGCGCCGCCCCCGCGGCCCAGCGTCTGCGTCGCCAGGCGTCGAGGCCGACGGCGACGATCACCGCGGCGAGGATCGGAAGCGCCCACAGCCGGGTCAGGGCGGCAAGGCCGAGGAGCGTCCCGGCGCCGACGGCGTTCCACGCCGTCCAACGCCCCCGAAGCCCGCGGACGGTCATCAGCACGCCGCCCGTCGCGAGCGCCGTCGCGAGCGTCTCCGGGTGGTACATCGCGGACGCCCGAACGAGCGCCGGCGACGCCGCGGCGAGGACCAGCGCAACGACGTGGAGCACATGTCGTCCCGGCCAGAGCTCCCGCGCCAGGAGGAGGACGAGGACGCAGATCGAGAGGCCCGCCAGCGCGGCGAGCAGCTGCCCCGGCCGCTGCGCCGGCTCCCAGCCGATTGCCAGCGCCGCGCGGCGGAGCGCGCCCGCCAGCGCGAACCAGAGGGGCGGCGTGTGCCAGCTGCCGGACTCGGCCTCGGACGGAAGGCGGTACTCGGTGGCGACGATCCAGGCGTACTGATCGTTCGCGAACGCGTCGTAGCCGCGGAGCCAGTCGTACCGCCAGGCGTTCCAGGCGAGCAACGTTGCCTCTGCCGCGAGCACGAGCGCGATCGCAAGCCGATACGCGACGACAGCTCGCTCAGTACGCGCAGTCATAGGTTCCTTGCCGCTGCGTCCGGGACGGATCCCGCAGCCACAGGTTCACGTACCGCCCGTAGACGTCGAGCCGGGTCCCGGGTTCGCCCTCTGCGTACGCGGCACGAAGCCGCTCGACCTCGGCGAGGCTCGCCGCGACGCTCAGCGTCACGAGGTTCCCCTCGACGATCGCCCGGAGCGTGCCGCCGCTCGCAGACTCCGCAACCGGATCGCCGCTCGTCGGCTCGACGGCGAACCCTCGCTCGCGCTCGAGACAGCGGCGCGTGAGCTCGATCGTCGTCGGGTCGTCGTGCGTGAGCGACCACGCAGCGCCGACGCACAGCTGCGCCACGACGACGGCAAGCGCCCCGATCACCCCCAGCCGCGCCGCGCGCCGCTCGGTCACGTCACTCGTACCAGCAGTCGTACATCGTCTGCCTCTGCGTCGGGGTGGGCCGGAGCGCCTGCTCCCACAGGTAGACGACGCGTCCTCGCCGCTCGAGCCGCGTCTCGACATTCCGGCCGGCGGTCTCGAGGTACGTCGCGACGAGCGCTGCCGCCTCCGCGTCCGACGTCGCGATCGCGACATGCACGCGGTTCCCCTCCACGCGGGTCGCGAGCGCACCCCCTCGAGCGGAACGCGCAACGGGATCGTCGAGAACCGGAAAGACGCTCAGGAGCTTCTCGCGCCGGAGGCACCGGTCGGTCAGCGAGAGCGCCGTCGGCCCGTTATGCACCGCGCGGTACACGAGCCACCCGGCGAGTTGCGCGACGACGAAGGCGAGCACCACCAGGAACGCGACACGCAGGTACCGCCAGTCGTCGGACGCACGCAGCTCGCTCATACGTCGGTGGGTGCGAGCAGGAACGGGGCCGCGGCGAGTGCAAGGGCGGCGAGACCGATGATGAGCGCCACGGAGCCTCGCGGGAAGCGCAGGCGCACCTCGTCGAAGGCGAACCCGAAGCAGGCCGCCCACGCGGGCACGGCCGTCAACATGAAGGACCCCTTCACGGTGTCGCCGTCCGGCGTCGGGTAGGCCGTCGCGAAGTAGAGGACGCCCGCGAGGGCGGCGAGGGGGAGCAAGGCGACGAGCTGTCGTTCGGTCGCGCGCGCCGGATGCCGGATCGCGAGGGCGAGGAGCGCGATCCAGCCGGCGACGGCCATGAGCGTCAGCGGCAACCCGACGATCGACATCGTCACGAGCTCACGCCGGGCGTCGCTCGCCGTCTTCCCACCTCGGGGCAGCCACCTCCAGACGCCGAAGTAGTCCCCCCAGGTCTCGGCGTAGGCGATGGGAAGGAACTGCCGCGCGAACGACGGCCGGTAGGGCTCCGTGACGACCTCGGGCAGCCCCGCGCCGACGAAGAACCCCAACGGCCGGCGGGACCAGACGGGCTCGGACGGATGCGGCTGCCCGAAGAGCGCGCTGTCGTACGTGGCGAGCTGATGCGCGTACCACGGGGCGGGCACGACGGCCGCGAGCGCGATCACGACGGCGAGCGCGGCAAGCAGCGCGCGACGCTCGCCCCTCCGCGTGACGGCGGCCACGGCGACGACGACGACCACCACGCCCACCGTCCAGAGCGTCCACGCGCGGAAGAGCTGCGCGAGGCCGAGCGTGAGGCCGAGCGCCGCCGCCACGACGATCCTGTGGTCGGGACGCAGGAGGAGGCGAGCCGCGAGGACGAGCGCGGCCGTCGAGAGGAGCATCGACAGCGGCTCGGGGTGGAACATCGCGGCGGACTTCATCACCACCGGGCAGACGACGAAGAACACGACCGCCGCAAGATGGAGAACGTCTCGACCCGGCCAGAGCAGACGCAGGAGGGCGAGCAGTAGGAGCACGGTCCCGACGGCGGCAAGTGCGTCGACGACCTGTCCGCCGCGCGCGACGTCGTCGTAATCGAACCGCTCGGCCACCTCGATCATGACGCCGCCGACCGCGAAGAACCCGGGCGGGGTGTAGTAGCTCCCGGTCCCCTCGGGCAGCCGACCGTCCTTTACGAGGCCCTGCGCGTAGTCGATCGCCTCCTGCGCGTCGTATCCGACGATCGCGGGGTAGACCAGCGCGTTCCGCACGGCGACGACCGCGGCCGCGGCGATCACGCAGTACGTGGCCGTTCGCGCCCAGTTTGTGTGCAAGCGCACGAGCCGCACGGCGCGAGCGTAGAGCCGGATGCGGACGAGATCCAGTCCTGCGGTGCTAGCGCCAGCCCCCGGTGGCCCCGCGGTACGTGCCGCCGAAGAGCGCGAGCGGCGTGCGGAGCAGGATGTCGAGGTCGACACGCGGCGACCGGTGCTCGACGTACCACACGTCGAGCTCGATCCGGTCGTCCCACGGGAGCGTCGCGCGACCGTGGATCTGCGCCCAACCGGTCAGGCCGGGCCGGACCTCGAGGCGCTTGCGCTGGCGCTCCGTATATCGCTCGACCTGGTAGCGCAGCGTCGGACGAGGGCCGATCACCGACATGTCGCCGCGAACGACGTTCCAGAGCTGCGGGAGCTCGTCGATCGACGCCCGGCGCAGGAGCCTGCCGACACGGGTGATGCGGGCGTCGCCCCTGTCGACCGCGTACCCAGCGCCGCGATGCTCGGCGCCGACGACCATCGTGCGGAGCTTGAGCACGCCGAAGTCCCGGCCGTCCCTCCCGACGCGCGTCTGCCTGTAGAGGACGGGGCCTCGGTCCTCGAGCTTGATCGCGACCGCCGCCGCCGCGAGGAGCGGGCTCGTCAGCGCGAGGCCGAGCCCCGCGAGCGCGACGTCCGCGGCGCGGTTCATCGCGTCGCCGCCGTGTCCCAGGCCGCGGGCACGCCGCGCCGGAGGTAGTTCCAGAGCGCCTGGACGGTCGCCCACGTGACGTACACGTAGTACCGGGCGATGGGAACGCGGGCGGCGAATGCGGCGAGCAGCGCGAGTTGGCCGAGGAGCGCCAGTGCGAACGGCCACCCCCGCGGCGCGAGCACGATGCTCGTCGCCAGCAGCACGAGATGCAGCAGCCCGCTTCCGTACCGGAGCACGCGGTGCGACAGGATCGAGGCGAGGTAGCCGGGCGGCAGCCGGCGCAGCATCCCGCCGCGCAGCGTGATCTCCCAGCAGTGCTCGAACATCCGCACCTTGCGCGCGTACTCGGTCTCGTTGGTGGGCGTCGGCCTCTCGAACGCGTGGGCGTCGGGCTCGTAGACGGCCCGGCGGCCTCCCTGAACCATCCTGTACGGGAACGCGAGGTCGTGTCCCCAGCGCGGATCGACCTCGACGTAGTCGCCGCGACGGAGCGCGTAGATCGAGCCGTTGCCACCCGTGATCGACCCGAGCCGAGACTCCTGGTCTCGGAGCCAGAGCTCGTAGCGCCAGTAGAGACCCTCGCGATTCGTGCCGGAGGCATCGTCGAGCCGGAGCCGACCGCAGACGTACGCGACCTCGGGGTCGGCGAGGTCGGCGACGAGCCGTCGAAGCGCGTCGGGCGCCCACGTCGCGTTGGCATCCGAGAAGGCGACGACCTCGCCCCTGGTCTCGCGGACGGCCCGATCCTGGGCGGCGACCTTGCCGCCACGCGGGCAGTCGAGCAGCCGGACGCGTGGCTCGCCGGCAGCAACGCCCGTGACGAGCTCGTTCGTCCGATCGGACGAGGCGTCCGACGCGACGACGATCTCGAGCCGGTCGCGCGGGTAGTCGAGGGCGAGGAGGTTCTCGAGCCGGCGCTCGATGACCGACTCCTCGTTGTAGGCGGCGACGATCACGCTCACCGAAGGCTCCCACGAGTCGTCCTTTGCGACACGGCGCTCGCGGACTCGCGCGAGCGCGCCGGCCGCGAGCGGATAGCCGACGTGCGTCCAGGCGAGCGCGCCGAGCGAGCCCCAGAAGAGCGCTTTCGCCACGGCCACGGGGCGAGTGTAGTTACGCTCGCGCGCGATGAGGAAGCGCCCACCGGGCCGTCCGGTCCGCGTCCTGCGCGTCATCGCACGACTCAACGTCGGCGGCCCCGCGCTCCACGTCACGTACCTCGCGCGCGGCCTCGCGGAGCGCGGGTACGAGACGACGCTCGTCGCCGGCGACGTCGCCCGCGGCGAGGAATCCATGGCGTTCGTCGCCGAGCGCGCCGGGGTCGAGGTCGTCGCGCTGCCGGGGCTCTCGCGGGAGCTCGCCCCCGTGCGCGACGCGCTCGCGGCCTGGCGGCTCGCTCGCATCATCCGGGCGGTCCGTCCCGATGTCGTGCACACGCACACGGCCAAGGCGGGCGCGGTGGGGCGCGCTGCGGCGCTGCTCGCGGGCAGACGCCCCGTCGTCGTCCACACGTTTCACGGCCACGTCCTCCGCGGCTACTTCGGACGGGTCGGGACGCTCGTCTTCCGGGCGATCGAGACGGCCCTGGCCCGGTTCTCCGACCGGCTCGTGGCCGTCAGCCCGGAGGTGCGGGACGAGCTCGTGGGGCTCGGCGTCGCCCCCTCGTCGAAGTTCACGGTGATCCGCCTCGGGATCGAGCTCGAGCCCCGCGTCTCGTTCGACGGCGACGTCGTCGAGGTCCGCCGGCGACTCGGGATCCCCGAGGCCACGTTCGTCGTCGGCTGGTTCGGTCGCATGACCGCGGTGAAGCGGACCGAGGACCTGCTCGCGGTGCTGGCCGGCGTGCGCGAGCGCGGCGTCGACGCCCTCTTGCTCCTCGTCGGGGACGGCGACGAGCGCGAGCAGCTCGAGCAGCGCGCGCACGAGCTCGGTCTCGCGCGCGCGTGCCTCTTCCTCGGCTATCAGGAGGACGTCGCGCCCTGGTATGCCGTGTGTGACGTGGTCGTGCTGACGTCCGCGAGCGAGGGCACCCCGGTCACGATCATCGAAGCGCTGGCGGCCGGTCGACCCGTCGTCGCCACGGACGTCGGAGGCGTGCCAGACGTCGTCGACGAGGGCGAGACGGGCTTCCTCGTCGCTCCGGGGGACACGAGCGGCTTCGTCGAGCGGCTCGAGGCTCTCGCCCTCGATCCCGGGCGGCGGGAGGCAATGGGCCGCGAGGGTCGTGACCGCGTGCTCCGCCGCTACGCCGTCGGGCGCCTCGTCGACGACGTGGACGCGCTCTACCGCGAGCTGCTCGACCCGGTGAGCTCCGCCACGAGCACCCGGTAGCGGTCGAACGCGACCTCCCGGTCGGCCTCGGCCTCGACCCAGGCGCGACCTCGCTCGCCCATTGCCTCGAGCGAGACCCGACCCTCGACCACGTCGCGGATCGCGCCCGCGACGAGCTCGGGCCGGCCGGGCGGCAGGACGATGCCGCAGCCGACCTCCTCCACGAGCTTCACCGTCTCGCTGTCGGCGTCCGCCGACACGAGCACCGGACGTCCGACCGCAAGGATCCCGTACAGCCGGCTCGGGACGACGAACCCGGAAAGCCCGCGGGCCAGCCCCACGTAGTGGAGGTCGGCGGCGCCGAGCGACAGCCCGAGCCGGGCCCGCGGCTGGTAGCCGAGGAAGCGAACCGCGCCGGCCACCTCGAGCCGCTCCGTGAGGCGCATCAACTCCGCGTGCCGCGCCCCGAAGCCGATCACCATGATCTGGAGCTTCTCGAGGTCGCGCAGGAACGTCGCGGCCCGGACGAGCGTGTCGAGGTCCTGCGCGTGGCCCACGTTGCCCGAGTGCATGACGACGAACGCGTCGTCGACGCCCTGCTCGCGCGACCACGCGTTCCGACGGGGCTGCGGGACGAGCTCCGTGGTGTCGACCCAGTTCGGGATCACCGTCACCCGCTCCGCGGGCGCGCCCTTCTGCTCGAGGCGCTGCTTCATCGTCTCGCCGATCGCGACCACACGATCCGCACGCTCGAGGTAGAGGGCGACCAGGCGCCGCAGGGCGCCGAGCACCGCCCGGTTCTCGAGCCGCTTGACCCGCTCGGCGATCTCGGGGAAGACGTCCTGGCTGATGACGAGCAGCGGCACGCCGAACCGCCGGGCGACGACGAGGCCGATGTCGCCGACGATCGGCGGGTCCGTCATGCAGAGAACGAGGTCCGGCCGCCGGCCGCGTAGCGCGGTCAGCACGGTGTCTCCGAGGTACGTCGCGTAGTTGGCGGCGCGAAGGTGGATGTGCGAGCGCTCGTACGACGTCGATCGCACACGGATGATGCGCACCCCGTTCCGCGTCTCCTCGGTCGGCAACCGGTGCCCGTGAAGGTGCCCCGTGACGACGGTGATGTCGTAGTCCCGGGCGAGCGCCTCGCAGAGCT
Organism: uncultured Actinomycetes bacterium; assembly: GCA_963734045.1. Classification (GTDB taxonomy): domain Bacteria; phylum Actinomycetota; class Thermoleophilia; order Gaiellales; family Gaiellaceae; genus Gaiella. Next base: position 198,103 of record CAVTFU010000003.1, read on the forward strand.
GCGCCAGGAGCTGTGCCGTCGCCTCGACCCCCGGCCAGTAGTACTGGTTGAGGACGAGGATCCTCCGCCGGGCCTCTGCGCTCATCGACCGGGACGCTAGACGAACGACCGCGGCCGTCAGGGGCGAGATATATCTCGCCCCTACACGTGCAGACTCCGCTCCGGATCCTCCTTGCTTCCCCCGCGTACTGGCCGGCGCACGCCTTCGGAGGCCCTGTCGAGGCCGCGCGAGCGCTCGTCACGCGACTCGTGCGAGAAGGGCACGAGGTCGACGTGGTGACGACGACCCTGCAGGACGTCGGCGGGCGGCCGTCGCCCAGGACGCGCGTCGAGCGAGTGGACGGCGCGACCGTGACGTACCTCGCCACGCCCCTGCGCTACCGGTGGATGGGGATCACGCCGACGCTCCCGGCGTACCTCGTCCGGCACGGGAGGCCGGATGTCACACATCTGATGGGTTTCCGGGACCCCGTGACGACCGCCGTCGCGGCGTGGTGTCGGGCTCGCGGCGTGCCCTACGTCTTCGAGCCCGTCGGGATGTTCCGGCCGCGCCTGCGCAAGGTCGCGCTCAAGCGCGCGTTCGACGCGACGCTGACCCGCAGCGTGGCGACCGCGGCGCGACTCGTGGTGGTCTCGTCGGTGCGCGAGCGCGACGACGTCGTCGCAGGCGGCGTCGCGCCGGCGCGCGTCCGGCTGCGCGGGAATGCGTTTCCCGAGCCACCCGCCGCGACGGGGACGGATCCTCTCGCCGGCGTGGTCACTCCAGGCGCGCCGGTCGTGCTCTACGTGGGGCGCATCGCGGCCGAGAAGGGCGTCGAGCACCTGCTCGAGGCGGTGCGGCGCCTGCCCGAGATCCACGTCGTCCTCGTCGGCCCCGACGACCGGCACGGGACGATGGACGTCGTCGCCGCGGCGGTGGCCGAGCCGGGAGTCGCGGAGCGGGTTCACGTCCTCCCGCCGACCCCCGGCCCGCCGTACGACCTCTACCGCCGTGCAGACGTCTTCGTGCTCGCCTCGGGCGGTGAGAACTTCGGTCTCGTCGCGGCCGAGGCAGCCGCGGTCGGCACGCCGGTCATCGTCTCGGACCGAGCAGGCGTCGCGTCGTCGTTCCGGGAGGGGGAGGCGCTGATCGTCCCGTACGACGTCGAGGCGACCGTCGCCGCGATCGAGCGCGTGCTCACCGACCAGCCGCTCCGCGAGCGACTCGGCGCGGGCGCACTCCGCGCTGCCGCGCGCTCGACGTGGGACGACGTGACGGCCGAGCAGGTCGCGATCTACCGCGAGGCGCTCGACGACCCGCCGTCGTGAGGCGCGACGGGCATGCTCGGCCGGCTCAGGCTCGACCGGCGACCCGCCGGGCGACGCGCACGAGATTCGCGATGCTCGGCTCGTAGCCCCACTCCCGCATCAGCTCCCGCGAGGCAACGCCCATCGCGCGACGCCGCCCGGGGTCGGCGGCGAGCTGCCGGAGCGCCTCGCCGGCGGCGGCGGCGTCACCGGCCGGGACGAGCATCCCGTTCCGCCCCTCTTCCAGCAGGTCGTGCGCAGCGCCGACGCGGTCCGAGAGGAGCAGCGGAAGCCCGCATGCCGCTGCCTCGTTGACGACGACGCCCCACGTCTCGTTCGTCGAGAGGAGCGCGAACACGTCGCCGAGCACGAAGCGCTCGACGATGCGCTCCCAGGGGACGTCCCGAACCCGGAGGAGCCGGATCCCCAGTCGATCGGCGCGGGCGACAAGGCGGGCCTCCTCGCGACCCGTGCCGGCGAGGACGAGAACGAGTCGCGGATCGCCGGCCGCGGCCACGGCCTCGACGAGCGTGTCGATGCCCTTCTCGGGGGCGAGCCGCGCCACCGACAGCACCGCGACGTCGTCGGAGCCCAGGCCGATCTCCGCGCGCATCGCGTCGCGGTGTGGAGCGAGCGCCTCGGCCCGCCCCGCGAAGCCCTCGACGTCGACCGTGTTGGCGAAGAGCGTGATTCGTCCGGGCTCCACACCTCGCGCCTCCATCGCCTCGCGCGAGAGCGTCCCGACGACGAGCACCTCCGCGGCGCCGCGGACGATCCACGGGACGACGGCACCCTTCACCGCCCGCCGCCAGCCGGGCCGGGCGTCGCGCTCGTTGCTCTCGACGAGCAGCAGGTACGGCACTCGCCGACGTCGACACCAGATCGCGGCCGCCTGGGAGGCGAAGGTGCTCCAGCCGGAGACGACGACGACGTCGGGCCGAGAGGCGGCGAGTGCCCGAACGATGCCGAGGGAGACCGGGTACTCGTGACGCAGCGCGCGGTAGAGGCCGGGTATGCGCCATCCCTCGAGGTAGACGGCGCGGTGCGACGGCTCGATCGTCCACGTCCGTCGCGCGATGGTGGCGCCCGAGTAGACGACGGTCAGGTCGAGCTCGGGCCGGAGCGCGGCGCGATCGAGCATCAGCGTCCGGAACGGCGTGGGCTCGGGGACGACGAGCGTGATGCGCACCGGGCCTTCGACCGACCGGCGAGCGAGCCACCGAGCCGCGGCGTCGCGCTCGGCCCGGGCCGCCCGCCGGCGTGCGAGGCGCCGCGCGGCGCTCACGGGGAGCGCCGGGATCGAGCGCGAGCGCGGCGCGCAGCATCGTCGTGCGATCGCCCTCCCCGTGTCGCGCGCGGGCGAGCGCCCACGCGGCCGCGCGGCGCGCCTCACCGCCTCCGTGGCGCCGCTCGAACGCGTCGACCACCTCGGCGAGCGCAGCCACAGCCTCGTCCGTCGTGCCTGCGGGACGCGGCCGCCCGGCCCCGGCGAGCCACGCGAGCTCTGCCCGCTCCGGCGACAGTCCGGGCGCGAGCTCGGCAGAGCTGCCGAAGTGCCACCCGACGCTGGCACGCCCGCTGGAGCTCGGCTCGCCGAGCCGAGGCCTGGGCCGGGTGCTTCCGGTAGAGGACGAGCGCCTCGGGAAGGTTGTCTCCGTCGGAAACGGCGAGCAGCCGCGCCCAGAGGTCGTAGTCCTCGCTCTCGCCGAACGACGTGTCGTACCGGAGGCCGAAGCGATCGAGGACCGCCCGGTCGACGCAGCACCGTCGAATGGAAGAACGGCGAGGTGAAGAGCGACGGTCCAGCGCACGGCGCGCGCCCCGACGGGCATCCGGTGAACCGTCCCGACACGACCGTCGGGCTCGAGGTCGAGCATCCCGGTGCCGACGACCGCCGCGGCCGGAGCGCGCCGATCCGCCGCACGAGGCGCTCGAGCCAGTGCGGCAGAGCGACGTCGTCGGCGTCCATCCGCGCGACGTACGAGCCGCGCGCGACCTCCAGGCCGACGTTGAGCGCGCCCGCCAGGCCGAGCGCCGTGTCGTTCCCGACGACGCGCAGCCGCTCGTCGGCGATCCCGGCGAGCACGTCGCCGGTGTCGTCCGCCGAGCCGTCGTCGACGACGACGAGCTCGAGGTCGCGGTGCGTCTGGTGCAGAACGCTCCTCGCGGCCTCCTCGATCGTGGCGCCGGCGTCACGGGCCGCGAGCACGACGGAGACGAGAGGCGTGCCGGCCACGGTGGAAGCGAGGGTAGCCTGCGCCGGTGGCTCCGGACGTCGTCCCGTCACTCGATCTCGTCGTGGCGACGGTCGATCGGACGGAGCCTCTCGACGCGCTTCTCCAGGCGCTGGGCGGACAGACCCATCGCGACTTTCGGGTGCTGATCGTCGACCAGAACGACGACGACCGCGTCGAGAAGGTGCTTTCGCGGCCATCGCGGACCTCGACGTGCTGCATCTGCGCTCGGCCCGTGGTCTCTCCCGCGCGCGCAACGTCGGGCTCGCGCACGTCGCGGCGCCGATCGTCGCGTTCCCCGACGACGACTGCCTCTATCCGCCCCGACCTGCTCGAGCGCGTCGCGCGGCGATTCGGAGCGGATCGACGGGCTCGACGGGCTCAGCGGCCGGGCCGCCGGCCGGCGACGGTCGCGCCGTCGGGCGCTGGCCGGCGCAGGCGGCGCCGATCACGCCCGACACGGTCTGGCACACGGCGAACTCGCACACGATGTTCCTGCGCCGCGAGCTCGTCGAGCGCGTCGGCGCCTTCGACGAGGCGCTCGGGCTGGGCGCCCGGACGCCCTGGTCGTCCGGCGAGGAGACCGACTACCTCGTCCGCGCGCTCCGGCTCGGCGCCCGCATCGAGTACGACCCCTCGCTCGTCATCACGCACCCCGTCAAGCCGGTGACGTCCGACGGGCTCGTCGCGCTGGGACGGCGGGACGGCGCGAGCGTCGGCTACATCCTCGGCGCGCAACGCCTATCCGCTGCGCGACGATCGGCGCGGATGCTCGTGCGGCCCGCGCTGGGAGCGCTGGTCTCGCTCGTGCTGCTCGACCGGACGCGGGCCCGGTTCCACGCGCTCACGCTCGGTGGGCGTCTCGCGCGGCTGTCCGCGCGGGCCGGCGGCGGCGACTCAACGCGCCGTGAGCTCGGCGAAGATCGCCGCGTGGCGCTCGAGCCAGTCGTCGAGCGCGAAGCGCTCGACCGCGCGCTGCCGCGCCGCACGCGCGTAGCGCTCGCGATCGCTCGAGGACGGCGCTGACGGCCGCGGCGAGCGCCTCCGGCGACGGTGGCTCGTCCCGGTCGAAGCCGTCCGGATGCGGGACGCCGACGCCCGCCTCGTCGCCGACGAGCTCCACCGTGCCGCCGCTCGCGCGATACGCGACCGGGACGCCGCACGCGAGCGCCTCGATGACCGTCGTCGGGCACGGGTCGTTGACCTTCGTGTGGAGGAGCACGTGCGCGGCTCGGAACACGTCTGGCGCCTGGGCCTGCGTGTAGCGGCCGACGAACTCGACCGAGCCCTCGAGCCCGAGCCGCCGCATCTGGCGCTGCCGGATCGGACACGAGCCGTCCGCTCACGAGCAGGCGGGCGCCGGGATGCGCGTCGAGCACGTGGCGGAAGGTCTCGAGCGCGAGCTCGAGCCGGTACGCCTGGGTCTGGTCGCCGCCGAGAAGAACGACGGGGCCGTCGGCCGGTGGGCGTCCCCGGGGTGAAGCGCTCCACGTCGACCGCGTTCGGGAGAATCTCCCACGTCCCGCGCGGCTCCCCGAGGAACTCGTCCGAGGAGCGCTTGCTGAACGCGCTCTGGTAGACGACGTGGTCCGCGCCGAGCACGGCGCGGCGCAGCGGGAAGGTTGAGCTCCTCCGTCCGATCTCCCGCCCAGCCCGGGATACGCGACGCCGTCCTGGTTGACGACGATCGCGCGCGCCGCCGCCGCCTCGCGAGCCAGAGCAGCGGGCGCAGGTCGCGCGGCAGGTACGTCGTGCCGAGGTAGAGCAGCGAGAAGTCCGTCGGGCTGTTCGGCCACCGCTCCGCAAGCTTCTGGAGCTTCGCGGTGCCCCCCGCCACGGGCTCGCCCGGGCGCCGGGATCGGCGTCCCAGCCGTAGAAGACGCGGAGGCCGCGGCGCGCGCGGCCGCCCGACGAGGAGGCGAGCCCAGCGCGCCGCTGCACGTCCGTACCTCGCGGCGCGCGTTCTATCCATCGCGCTCGGCGAACCCCTCGAGGAGCGCCTCCCAGCGCGGCGCCAGCCGGGCATGCGAGTTCTCCTCGGCCGTCCGCCGGCCCGCGGCGCGCATGCTCGCGTCGGCGCCGCGTCCGTCGCGGACGCGCGACGATCCGCGGCGGCGAGCGCGTCGGCGTCGTCGACGTCGACGAGGAGCCCGTTCTCGCCGTCGACGACGAGGTCCGGCGCCTGCCCGACGCGGGTCGTGACGAGCGGGACGCCCGTCGCCATCGACTCGAGGATGCTCTTCGGCCCGCCCTCCTGCCGCGACGCGACGAGGTACACGTCGAGCGCGTGGTACGCCGTCGTGAGCCCGTCCCGTCCCGGCAGCAGCCGGTGGACATACCGGATACCGTGCCGGTCGAGCTCGTGCCGCACGTAGCCGCGCGCAGGACCGGTGAGGAGCACGACGAGGTCGTCCGCGTCGCGTCGCGACGAGCCGGAGCGCGGCGACGAGCACGTCCGGGCCCTTGATCGTCTTCGGCTCGAGCCCGTCGCCGAAGCCGACGCCGTCCTTCTGGAACGAGCCGACGACGAATGCGCTCGCGCGGGAGCCCGAGCTCGGCCGCGCGCCGCGCGGCGTCGCGTCGGCGTCGGCGGGCGGGAAAGCGCTCGAGCTCGATCCCGATCGGGATCCGGTGCACGCGATCGGCGCGACGCCGGCCGACGAGGACGAGCTCCTCCATCTCGCGGTGCGTGACCTGGATGCGCGCGAACCGCGCCGGGTCGCGCGCGAGCGACTGCGTACGCGCGGTCGAACTCCGGGTAGCCCGGCGTCCCGGCCGGCCGTGGAAGTACGCGAGCGCCGAGCCGATGCGTCGAGCCGGTCCAGAGGGGGTCGAGCGCGGCGAAGTGGCTCGTGTGGAACACGGCCTGGCGGCGCGCCCAGCGTGCCCATGGCGGCGGCGCGAGCCGGTATCCCGGCTCGTTGCGCGACGGCCGTCGACATAGGCAGCCTCATCGTCGAGCGCCCAGCCGAGCGCGTCGCCGAGCACGAAGAGGCGTGAGCCGTCGGCCCAGTCCCGCGTCCGCAGCCGGATCGCGCCCGCGCGCGCGGCGGTTCGCGCACTCCGCAGCGCCGATCCGGCGTTCACGCGCGCAGGACCTCGAGGTAGCGATCGGCGACGTCCGGGAGCGCGGGCACGACGATCGCGGCCCGCCGCTCGTCGAGCTCCGCGGCGAGGCGGTCGAGCGCTGCCGGCAGCGTCATCGGGCCCGTCGAAGCCGACGCCGCCTCCCCCACGAGCTCGGGATGCCCGCCGCTTCGACGGAAGAGCGCCGGGAGCCCGCAGGCGAGCGCCTCGAGCAGCGCGTTCGAGCACGGGTCGTCGATGCTCGGGGCGACGTAGCAGTCCTGGCTCGCAGGAGGTCTGCGAGCTCCCGCGAGGCCAACGGAGCGACGAGGTTCCAGCCCTCGAGTCCCGTCGGGCGCGCGCCCGACGAACGTCAGCTCGAACCTCGCCGGGTCGGCGACCGCGCCCAGAGCACGCGAGGACGTCGGCGCCCTTGCGCGGGTTGTCCGACCAGCTCGCCGCGACGACGCGGACGCGGCCGATCGTCGAGCGGCACTCGGGTCGCCGCGGGCGGGTGGAAGATCGCCGGGTCGGGCGCGTTCGGGATCACGACCGGGTCGACGAGGTCGATCCCGAGGCGCCGGTGCGCGTCGAGGCTGAACGCGACTGGCACACCGTCGCGTGCGGCGAGCTCCGCGTTCATCGCCGCGATCCGCGCGTCGGTCCCGTCGTCGAACCCCCGGTAGACGCCGATCGGGCCGTCGACCCGGTGCACCATCCGCACGTCGTCCCGCGCGAAGCGTCGCAGCCGCGCCGAGGTCGAAGTTGAACGAGTTGAAGAGGCAGACTCGCGTGCCGCCCGAGATGCGGTTCGCCTCGACCGCCAGGCCTGCGACGCTCGAGCTCGCCGACGAGGGCGCGCACGAACTGGTTCCCGCCGCCCGAGGGAGGCGGTGCGTCGTCGTGGAAGACCGACACGTCGGCGCGCGCCGATCGAGACGCGCGCAGGTCGCGCTCGGTCGCGAGCCGGGAGCCGACCCGACGGACGGCGGATCGGGCGTGGACGACGGCCGCACGCGGCTTGGTCTTCAGGCTCATCAGCGTCGAACCGTAGACGGCGGCTCGACCGGTCAGGGCCGTTCGACGCGCGAGCTCGCAGATCGCGAGGAGGCGCTCTGCGTAGCCCTCGACGCCCGCCGTCGCCTCGACCGAGGCGCGCGCGGCTCGGCCGAGCCCGTCGGCGAGGCGACGGTCGGCAAGGACCCGGCGGAGCGCCTCGGCGAGCGCCTCCGGGTCGCCCGGCGGGACGAGCAGGACGTTCTCGCCGTCGCGCAGCCCGTCGGGGTCCCAGAGGCCGCGGGTTCGACTGAGGACGACCGGACGGGCGCACGCCGAGGCCTGGAGGGTGACGCTCTGGCCCGATGGCTGCGGGACGTCCTTCACGGGCACGGCGACCGCGGCCGCCGCGCGGAACGCCTCGCGCACGTCCTCGTCGCTCAGCAACCGGCGGTGCCAGTCGGCCGGCTCCCAGCGGACGTTCTCGGGAAGCGACGCGGGCCGCGGATGGCGGGTCAGGATCCGGATCTCGGCGTCGATGGCGGGCGCGGCCCGGACGAGCGTCTCCCAGTCGCGATGGCCGTCGTTGCCGATCGCCAGCACGGTCGACCCGGCCGCTGCCGCCCGGCGACCAGAACGCGGTGTCGACCCCGAACCGGTTGACGTGGACGCGACCCGAGAGCCGTGGATCGAGCGCCACGAGGCCGGGCGCCTCGCCCGGCCCGTAGAGCATCGCGTGCATGGTGCGCAGGAGCGGCAGCGTCGTGGCCCGCCGGGCTCGGCCCCACGGCCGGTTCAGGAGCCCGGCGACGATCCCGACCAGCGGCGCGCGGAGCCGTCGAGCGCGGCGCCACGCGGCGAGCGCGACGGCCGTGCCGGTCGTCGTGCCGACGACGACGTCGACGTCGTGGAGAGACGGGAGGAGCCCGCGCGTGTCCCGCAGGACGGCCGCGGAGAGGTGCGGCGGAAACCGCTCGAGCCCCGCCTGCCGGTCGATCGGCCCGTCGGGCGAGACGACTCGCCGGAGCGTCGGGGTCGACCTCGTAGTGGCGGACGTCGTGACCGGCGCGCTCGAGCTCGATCGACGCCGAACAGGAACTCGGTCGGCGCCTCGCCGGCCCGTGCGGCTTCGAGCCGAGCCAGGCGGCCGGGGTAGTGGACGAAGGCGATCCTCACCGCGGCCCGAGGCTACCCCTCGCTACCCTGCCGCGAGTGCACCGCCAGACGACGAAGCTCTCGAAGCGCGTGACCCGCATCGCCTCCTCCGTCGAGCGACGAGGGATCGTCGCGACGTACGAAGTGCACGAACGCCTGCTCGGCAACCGCGGCGCGCGGCGCCGATGGGCGTCGCAGGCGCCGGTCCTCGACGACACGCAGCGCGGGATCGTCGAGGCGCTCGACCGGGACGGCTACATGACTCTCCCGTTCGCGAGCCTCGCGGGCGATGCCCGGTGGAATGCGATCGAGGAGCAGGGCGCCGAGTTCGTCGCCGAGACCGAGCGCACGATCGCCGAGGGCGGCAGCGGCAAGGTCCGGGCCGGCAAGGAGTTCGTCGTCCGCGCGCACAGCTTCGAGGGCGCCACCCTCGACGAGGACGACCCGTGGTTCTCGTTCTGCGCCTCGCGCCGCATGCTCGACGTCGCCAACGCCTACCTGCGGCTCTGGTCGAAGCTGTCGTACGTCGACCTCTGGTACACGGCGCAGCAGCCGGCGACGGACGAGCGCGTCGCGTCCCAGAACTGGCACGTGGACTTCGACGACAAGCACCTCCTGAAGGCGTTCGTCTACCTGTCGGACGTGAGCGCCGAGCATGGTCCGTTCGAGTACGTACCCGGCAGCCAGCCGGGTGGGCGCCACCACTCGGTGCGTCCGTGGATCCCGATGGGCTACGGCCGCGTCCCGGACGAGGACGTCTCGAAGCACGTTCCCGCCGAGGAGATCGCGACGTTCACCGGCTCGAGGGGCACGCTGATCCTCTGCAACACCAGCGGCCTCCACCGCGGGGGGTTCGCGACGGCCGGGCCGCGCATCCTCGCGACCGCGACCTACTGCTCTCCCGCGTCGCTCAAGGCGCTCTCGAACCGCAACTACTCGTCGCCGCTCGCGTCGAGCGCGACCGACCCGGTCGTCCGCTACGCCCTCTCGTAGGCGCGGGCGTCGACCCGCTCGGTCGTCCATTCCAGCAGCGGCCGAACTGCGCCGCGCAGCTGCCCCGTGAAGTACCCCTTCGAGGAGTCGCCCTCCCCCGGGTCGCGAACGTGGAACGAGAGGACGCCGGGCTGGTTGACGAATGGGATGGAGCTTCGGGGCCGCCAGGCCGAAGAGCCCCGCATCCACGGTCATGAAGCCCTCGTTGAGGAGATTCGCCGGGATCCAGGCCGTGCTGACGTACGACCCCGGCTCGACGGGCGTCGACCAGCGGGAGTCGACGTCGAAGGCGTTGAAGACCACCTCGCCGCGCAGCGTGCCGATCTTGATCTTCGGGAAGAGCGCCTCGCGCTCGTAGACCGTGAAACGAAACTCGATGCCGACGGGCTCGCGGACGTCGAACGTGCCGGCGTTCTCGCCGTGCTGGTCGACGACGCGCAGCGCCTCGAGCTGGACGACCTCGCCGGCCCGCAGAGGCTGCCCGAACCTGGGGTTCTGCCATGCGATCGCGGTACCCGCTGCCGACTGGAGATACTGCGCGACGATTTCCTCGCTCGGCCCCTCGGCGACGACCCGTCCGGCGTCGAGCCAGTACGCACGGTCGCAGAGCCGCGCGATCGACTGCATGTCGTGCGAGACGAAGACGACCGTTCGTCCCGACTCGCTGATGTCCTCGATACGACCCATGCAGCGCTGCTGGAACTCGTGATCGCCGACCGCGAGCACCTCGTCGATGAGGAGCACCTCGGGCTCGAGATGCGCCGCCACCGCGAAGGCGAGCCGGACGTACATGCCGCTCGAGTAGCGCTTGACGGGCGTGTCGATGAACTTCTCGACCCCGCTGAACTCGACGATCTCGTCGTACTTCGCACGGATCTCCCGGCGCCTCATGCCGAGGATCGCGCCGTTGAGGTAGATGTTCTCGCGGCCCGGTCAACTCCGGGTGGAACCCGGTGCCGACCTCGAGGATGCTGCCGACGCGGCCGCGGATCGTCGCCGTGCCGCTCGTCGGCGGCGTGATCCGCGTGAGGATCTTCAGCAGGGTCGACTTGCCGGCGCCGTTGCGGCCGATGAAGCCGACGACCTCGCCCTCGTCGACCTCGAAGGAGACGTCGTCGAGCGCCCAGATCTCCTCGTGGTGGGCCTCGAGCTCGCGGTGGAAGCCGCGCTTCGCGACGTCGACGATCGTGTCGCGCAGCGTCGCGTAGCCCGGCGCGGTACTCGCCGATGCGGTAGCGCTTCGAGACGCCCTCGCCGACGATCGCGTGGCGCGGTCATCAGATCAGGTCCGCGAACTTCGGCTCGGAGCGGCGGAAGAAGAGGATGCCCGCGACGAAGAGCGCGAGAGTCGAGACGATTCCGAGCGCGAACTGCGACGCGCTCGGCGCGGGTGTGCCCGCGACCGCCCAGCGGAACCCCGTGATCCCCAGGACGACCGGGTTGAGGTAGACGATCTCCTGGTACTTCTCGGGCAGCCCGGTGACCGGGTAGATGATCGGCGAGACGTAGAGCCAGAGCTGGACGACGAACGGGATCGTGTAGACGACGTCGCGGTAGCGGACGTTGATCACGGAGAGGAACGACCCGGCGCCGACGGCGGCGAGGCCGAGGAGGAACAGGAAGAAGGGAGCGAAGACGACCGTCCACTGCAGGGCGTCGCCGTAGTAGGTCATCACGCCGATCACGACGACGAACGAGCAGCAGAAGTCGACGAGCGGCACGAGGGTCGTCGACAGCGGCAGGAGGAGCCGCGGGAAGTAGACGCGCTGGACGAGGGCGCGATTCGCGACGACGCTCGACGAGCAGAGCGTGAAGGTCGCGGCGAACAGGGCCCAGGGCACGAGTCCCGTGTAGACGAACGTCGTGTACTGAAGGCCTTCCGACGGGAAGTTCGCGAACTTCCCGAAGATGATCGTGAAGACGACCATCGTCAGGAACGGCTGCAGGACCGCCCACAGCACGCCGATCAGCGACTGCTTGTAGCGCACCTTCACGTCCCGCCACGCGAACGTGAACGCGAGCCCGTGGAAACGCCAGAGCTCCCGGACGTCGGGCAGCAGGCTGTGCCCGGCGGGGCGGATCAGCGTTGGTGGGACGTCGTTCGCGGGCTGGCTGCTCATGGAGTGAGTGACCGCCGGGCGACGGCGGTGACGCCACGGCGAACGAGACTGGATGGTACCCGGCCCCCCGGGCGGCTCACCCGACGAGGCGCGGGCGACGCCGCAGCCGCCCGACCCGGGCGCCGGCCAAGGCGGCGAGTCGTCGCTCGAGGGCGTCCGCGCGGCGGTCGAGCTTGACCCAGGCGTCGTGCTCGAGCATGGCCTGCGCCTCGACCGCGAGGGCGACGTCGTCCGCGAGCGTCGGCGGGCGCCGCGGAGGCGACGGCCGGCCGGCGAGGACGGCGCGGAGCTCGTCGCGGAGCCTGACGTCGGTGGTGAGGTCGCCGCGCTCCACCAGGCGCTCGACGACGTCGTCACGCACGACGAGCCGCTCGTAGAACGCGTCGTCGCCCTCCGCCTCCATGCGCAGGACAGCGGCCTCCGTGTGCTTCGGGACAGACGTCCCGGGGCTGCGAAGCCCTGCCTCCCGCGCGGCACGGAACTTGGCCCGCGCCTGCGCCGGGCTCCGGATCGGAAAGTGGAGGATCTCGAACGGCAGCCACTCGCGGACGAGCGGCAACGGCGCGCCGAGGACGTCGTGGTTTCCCTGCGTGACGACGACCTCCGGATGGGCGCGGTGAACGACCTTCACCTGCGCGTGAAACGGATCCTCGAGCGCGGTCGAGGGCGGCCGCCGAAGCGTCATCCGCTCGAAGAACGACCGTCCGTCGTCCGGCCTCGGCACGAAGTTCCGCCAGAGCCCACGGAGCGCGCCGAAGCGGGACGGGACGGCGGCGAGAACCTCGTGCAGCGGGCCCTCTCGCGGCCACCAGAACTCGTCCGCGTCGGCGTTGATCACCCAGTCCGCGCGAAGCTCGGTGGCCGCGAGCCGCGCCATGCGCGTCACCCAGTCGGACTGGCGGAGCTCCGACGAGTCCTCGCGGAGAACCGTGAGCCGCGCGTCGTCCGACGCCAGGCGCGCGAGGAGCTCCGGCGTCCCGTCGGTCGAGCGATGATCCGTGACGATCACGTGATCCACGCCGATCGATAGGTGGTGCGCGAGGTTGGCCTCGAGGACGTCCTCCTCGTCGCGCACGAGGAGCGTGAGCACGACCCTCACGTCGGCCTGCGCACGGCACGGCGCACGAGCCGCTCGAGCCGGAACGGCGCCGACCGCTCGAGCGCGGCGACGCGACCCTCGAGGTCGTCCAGCCAACGCTGCGTCCGGACGACGTCCGCCTCCGCGAGCACGGCTGCCTCGGCCGCGTACGTCGCGGTCTCGACCGTAGTGGGCCGCGGGAAGCTGAGCCCGGTGCCGCGGTCCTCCGCAAGAGCGCGCAACGCGTCGCGCACCCGCGTGTCCTCGACGAGCACACCCTCCGCGACGCCACGCCTGACCTCGTCGGTCGAGACCGCGTAGGTGTCGAAGTACTCCTGTGCCCGACCGGCGACGGCGGCGTCGTGCTGGAGCGCGTGGTACGCGGTGCCGGGTGCCCGAGCCACGCCCGGGGCCGCGTAGAACTTCCGGACGGCATCGCCCCACGCCTGTCCCTTCCGCTCGACCTGCGCGGCCGTCCGCAACGGGAAGTGCAGGCATTCGATCGGATACCAGCCGCGGAGCGGCCTCAGGTCGCGGGTGCGGACGGCGTGGCCGCCCTCGACGAGCTCGATGTCGGGCGACGCCCGGTGGACGACCTTCCGGTACGGCCGCCACGGGCTCGCGGGGTCGTTGATCGGGGCGGTCGGGGCGAGCCGGTACGTCATGCGCTCGCTGAAGCTGCTGCCGTCGTCGGGCACCGGCACGAAGTGCCTCACGAACGACTGGACGACCCCGTAGCGGCGCGGAACCGCCCCGAGGACCTCGGCGAGCGACCCGCCCTGCGGCCACCAGAACTCGTCCGCATCGCTCGTGACCACCCAGTCGGCGCCGTGCTCGGTCGCCGCCAGCCGTGCCATCCGGGTCACCCACTCGCGTTGGCGGAACGGCCCCTCGGGCTCGTGCAGCACCGTCACCCTCCCCTCGCGCTCGAAGCCCGACAGAATCTCCCGCGTGCCGTCGCTCGAGGCGTGGTCGGTCACGATGACGTGGTCGATGCCGGCGGCGAGGTGGAACGAGAGCTGCTCGCCGACGATGTCGCGCTCGTCGCGGACGAGCAGGGTCATCACAACCGTCACGAGCGGGAAACGTAGTGGAGGTCAGACGTAGCCGGCGTGGACGTCCTCGAACGTCTGGACGAGCGAGCGGTCGCCGCCGTACGCGTCGAGCAGGCGCGGGAAGTAGCCGGCGAGAGCGTCCTCGTACGAGAGCCGGCCGTCGCGGAGCAGCGCCGCGGCCTCGACGAGCTCGTCGAGATCCTCCTCGATCCGCCGCACCCGCATCGTCCAGGTCCGGGCCCCTTCGCCGTCCTCGTCCGCCTCGACCATCGGCAGCCTGCCGCCGCGGACGAACGCCGGCTGCTCGCGGCCCTTGGGGAGCACGGAGTAGAAGGGAACGCCGTTGAAGAAGTGCTCGTGCCAGTCGCCGCCGGAGAGCGTCAGCCACGGCGTGCCGACCGCGACGGCGGCAAAGCCGAACCCGGTGTGCGGCGACACGAACAGGTCGGACGCCTCGACGACGGCGAGCTGCTCGAGGAGCGGACGGTCGAAGAGGTCGAGCGCGACGTCGCACGACGCGACGAGCCGATCGACCTCCTCGCGGCCGATTCCGCTCACGGTGCGTCCGCCGGCCGGTGCGAGCCGGCCGACGAAGGCGAAGACGACTCCGGGGAAGCGTTCGGCGAGCGCGTCGAGGATGCGCGTCCACGAGGCCGTGGACGGGTAGAGCGCCCGCGTCCCGCTCCCCGCCGGCACGACGACGATCGACCTCCTGCCGGCGAGGAGGCGACGAGCCTGCTCGCGCTCCGCAGCGGGGAGGTCGAGTCGCAGCTGCTGGTGCGGAACGTACGAGGGCGGCTCGCCGCCGGCGAGGCCCTCGGCGATCCGCGCGCGGAAGCGACGGTGGGACTCGGCGTAGTAGCGGCTGAGCCCCTCCAGAGCCGCGTGGTCGGCATCGACTGACGACGGGTGGCGGAGCACGTAGTCCCACTCGCGCGGTACCCGGCGGAGGGCGGCTCGCGGCGAGCTGCGGGGTGTGCCGAAGCTCGTGTACGACACCGGATACACCCGCTCGACGAACGGCACGCACCGTGCCAGCTCGGTCGGTGACGCCCCGTTGAGCACGAGGCCGATCCGCAGCGTCTCGTCGGCGGCGCGGTACCCCTGGCAGCGGCGGAGCGCCTCGATCACGTGGCCCACCGCGTGCGAGTACCAGTGGTCGACGAGCGCCGTCGGCCCGGACGGATCACCTTGCGAGCGTCCGGGCCACCTCACGACGTCGCCCACGGCGGCCGTCGCCGCCAGGGACGCCAGGTCGCGAGCGTCTCCTGAAGCGGGCCCCAGTCCTCGACGCCTCGCTCCCGGAGCTCCGCTCGCATGGCTTCCCGTACCGATGCGTCGTCGTAGGTCGCCGCGACCTTCCCGAGGTGCACGACGCGCACGGCGTCGACGATCCCGAGCCGGCACCCGCCGTTCCGCAGGTCGATCCAGTCCAGCTCGACGCCCCAGCCCATCCCGCGGCTCTCCGGAAGCGGCGTCACACGACCGACCCACGACGCCGAGACGAGCACGAGCGGCCCGCTCTCGACGAACGTCGTGAGCCGCGCGCGCGAGCGCGGCTGCGCGCGGGTGATGCCGTGACTCACCTCCGAACCGGATGCGTGTGCCGGCTGTGCCAGATCGAGACGCGCGCGCTCCGCCAGCCTGTGCAGCGTCGTCAGGTCGCCGGCCGCGAAGGCGACGTCGTCGTCGGAGAGGACGAGCGCGCCCGACGGCGGGCCGTGGCGCGCGAGCGTCTCGTTGAGGAGCGGCAGCTTCTCCCCCGGCCCCGAGCCCACGGTGTGGCGCTCGAGCGACGGCGCGACGCGGTCGAGCGCCCACCAGGCAGTCGTCCAGCCGGCGTCGAGCGCGGGCGCGAGCAACGCCTCGACGGTTGCGGCGTTCGCCTCGCGGTAGACGCCGACGATCGTCGGCGGGCTCATTCGCCGATCCCGCCGAGGATCGCGTCGACCACCCGCGCGGCGCTCCTCCCGTCGACCGGCCCCACGACCGTCGCCGTGACGGCCCGCCTCCGATCGGCGAGCTCGTCGGGCGCCTCCAGGCAGCGTTCGATGCCCGCTGTCACCTCGTCGAAGGACCGTGCCTCGTGGAACGCGCCCGACCGGGCGACGTCGACGTAGTGCTCGCCGATGACGCTCTTGGCCGCCCACGACTCGCCTCGGGGCGCCCCCTCGTCGTAGAGGACGCAGACCGAGGGACGGTCGTTGACGAGCGCGTCGAGCAGTACCGTGCCCGCGTTCGACACGACGGCGTCCACGTGCTGGAGCAGGGTCGCGAGCACGTCGAGATCGGTGTGGCTCGGCTCCTGGACCGCCGCCCCCGGAGCCTCACGTGCGGCGGCGAACCGCTCTCTCCATTCGCCGTCACGCGGGTGGGGACGGAAGAGGAGCGAGAACCGTCTGCGCGCTCCCTCGTCGCGCCACCAGTCGACGAGGCGCGCGAAGAACTGCCCTTCGTACGGCATGTTCGTCGGGGTGTTGCCCATCACCATCACGACCGGGATCGCGGGATCGAGGCCGTAGCTGCGCAGCACGGCGTCGAAGGCGGCTCGCGGGCGTCGCTCGTGAAAGACGTCCGCCTGCGGCCACCCGGTCACGACGATCCTGCCCCGCCCGACGTCGTGGAACCGGACGAGGTCGTCGCGCATCCGCTCGTTCTGGACGACGTAGCGCCGGAGGCCGTTCCAGATCACCCCCTTGCCGACGGTGTGGTCCCAGCTCGCGACGTATCCGACCGTCGTCAGGTCGAGCCTCCGGCCGAGCGCGATGAACGGCGTCGCCGACTGCATCTGGAGGTTGGAGAGCACGAGGGCGGGTCGCTCGGCCTCGAGCTCACGCCGGAGCGCACTCGAGACGTGGCGTCGCGTCGAGAAGTGCCAGCGGCGCATCGCAGCCTCGACGCGGGGCCGAACCGGGAGCGGGCCGACCCGAGACGAGTCGAGGAGCTGGTTGCGGTGGCCCGGGAGCATCCGCTCGGCGTGGAAGCCGTGACGGAGGTTCAGGCGGATCGCGAGGGGGTAGTAGCCGAACCGGTCGTCGAGCCACCGGTCGGCGCGGCGTGCCGCCCGCTCCGTGACGGGAACGTCGAACGGATAGAGCTCCTCCATGCGGTAGGACCGCAGCCCGTCCGGGACGCGGCGCAGCCACTCCTCTGCGTCGGCCTGCCTGAACGTGAACGCGACGCGCAGCCGCTCGCCGAGCACGTTCGACAGCCGCGCGACGATCCCGCAGTCGAAGAACGTCCGCGCCGTCAGCGGGTCCGCGATGACGACCCAGGCCTTCTTCGACCCGGGGCTCACGCGCCTGTGCGACCCGGCAGCGCCAGCGCCACCCGGTCGGCGAGCGAGGCGCCGTCGAGGCGATGGTGCCGTAGCGCCTCGGTCGGCGTTCCGCACGCGGGCCAGCCTTCGACGCCGACCACGCGCAGCGTCGGCGGGGCCGGAAGAGCGGCGAGCTCTCGCCGGAGCGTGTCCCCGAGTGCTCCGACGGGAGCGTGATCCTCGACGACGAGCACGTCGTGCACGCCCGCGAATGTCGACGCGAGCCACTCGGAATCGACGTGGTCGAGCCAGGGCATCGCGACGACGGCGACCTCGATGTCACGTCGGGCGAGGAGCTCCGCGGCCGTCAGCGCCTCGTGGAGCATCACCGGCCCGTACGAGACGATCATCGCGTCGGATCCTTCGCGCAGCGTGACGCCGAGACCCGGGGAAGGGCGATAGCCGGCCGGTAGCTCGATCCGACGGGGTGATGGGCCGATCGCGAGCCTGATCGCCACGCTTCCCGGCGCGTCGAGCACGGCCCACTCGACGACGGCGCGCGTCTCGTCGCCGTTGCACGGATGGACGACGGTGATGCCCGGGATGGCGGCGAGGAGCGAGGCGTCGCGCAGGCTCTGATGGGACTTCCCCGGACCGGCCGGGACGAGGCCCGCGTAGTGCATCGCGTACACGACCTTCGTCCGCTCGCTCGCCTGGTTGTAGATCTGCTCGTTCGCGCGCGAGGCGAGGAAGCTCGCAAACGAGTTGACGACCGGGACGAGGCCGTGCCTCGCCATCCCGGCGGCCATCGAGACCATGTCCTGCTCCGCGATCCCGTTCTCGACGAACCGGTCCGGGTCGGCGAGCTCGAACGCCCTGACCCGGCAGTCCGACGCGAGATCGGCGTCGAGGACGACGAGGCGCGGCTCGCGCGCCGCGAGCTCGAGGAGCGCGTCGCCGTAGGCGGCGGCGACGAACTCGGCCGTGTCGCGCTTCCTGGTCACCGGTGCACCGGCTCCGCTCTCGGGCTCGCCCTGCAGGCTCGTTCCTCGCGCCTCCTCGAGCGGCGGCGCGTCCTCGACCGCGAGCGGGCCGAGGTTGTGCGCGGCGAGCCCTTCCTCGATCCGGCCGGCGAGCTCGCGAGCCGCCGCTTCGTACGCCTCGTCGTCCGGCGCACCGGCGTGCCAGCGATACGTCCCGCCTCCCGCCGCGAGCGCCGCGGGATGCTCCATGAACGAGACGCCCTTGCCCTTGACCGTCCTGGCGATCAGCACGCCCGGGCGACCCTCGGCATCGTCCTCCCAGAGCTTCGCGAACGCGATCCGGAGCGTCGCATGATCGTGGCCGTCGCACGTGACGACCCGTGCTCCGAACGAGCGCAGCTTCGTCTCGAGGCTCTCGAGCGCGAGGATCTCCTCCGTCGGCTTGTCGGACTGGAGCTCGTTGCGGTCGACGACGACCAGCAGCCGGCCGACGCGCTGGTGGGCGGCGGCCTGGAGCGCCTCCCAGTTCTGGCCCTCCTGGAGCTCGCCGTCGCCGGTCATCACGACGACGCGGCCGCCGCGCCCGAGATGCCGCTTCGCCCAGGCGATCCCCCGTGCCTTCGAGATCCCCATCCCGAGCGACCCGGAGTTCGCCTCGATGCCCGGCACGCCGACGTCCGGATGGCCGTCGAGGCCACCGAGCCGGCGGAGCCGCAGGAGCCGCTCGGTCGGGATCACGCCGAGCGCGTTCAGCGCCGCGTAGAGACCCGGCACGTCGTGCCCCTTCGACGAGAAGAACACGTCCCGGTCCGGCGAGTCGAAGCCGACCTCCGCGACGTTCAGCTCCTCCCACAACAGGTGGACGACGACGTCGAGCGAGCTGAACGTCGAGCCCAGGTGGCCAGAGCCGGCGCGCTTGACCGAGGCCAGCGCGTTGAGCCGACACATGTCGGCGAGGAGCGCGAGCCGTGTGTCCCGCTCGGGCACCGAGCCCGCGACACGCTGGAACTCGCGAGGTGGGATCAGCGCGACGCCCGTCACGGCGCGATTCTAGAGGCGGTGTCCGGCGCCTCAGCACGCGGGGCGAGGAGCCCCACGAGCGCTGCCACGATCCAGACGGGGGCGAACGGGAGGGCGAACTCGTTCTGCGGCGCCTGCGACAACGCATGGACGAGCAGCACGAGCGCCGCGACGCCCGCGACGACGAGCACCGGCGCCGTGCCGCGCGGTCGCCGGATCGCGAGCGCGACGGCCGCGATGACGATCCAGAGGATCGACCGCGGCCAGCGGTCGCTCGCCGTCCCGGCTTTCGCCGCGAGCCACGACCGCGAGTCGCGCGTCGGAAGCTGGGCGTTCCAGTCGCGCACCGTGTCGACGAGCTCGACGTAGCGCTCCGCCTCGCCGCGATCGCCGAGGGCCGCCTCGGGATCGCGCACGACGCACCGCTCGAGATCGTCGGTGGGACACCACACGAAGCCGTAGCGGATCGCCTGCGTCACGGGCGAGACCGTGATCGGGGCCGGGAACGGCTTCCCGTCCACGAGAAACTCGGCCGGCTGCTCGGGGATCTCGACCGGGCGCTCGCGAACCTCGGGCGAGTACCTCTGGGAAAGGAAGTCCCAGAAGGTCTCGCCGACCCCTCGGACGTATGGCCACGGGTCCTCGCGGATCGCCTCGAGCGAGGCGTCGAAGAGCACGTCGTAGTCGGAGTCCCAGCCGAAGACGCGGTCGGACAACGCGATCATCCGGATCACCTCGAGGTTCCCCGCGCCGCCGAAGTAGGTCTGGACGTCCACGTTGCGCGAGCGGTACGGCGCGAGCGGCAGCACGTGCTGCTCCACGGCGGCTGCCAGACGCCGAGACGCGTCGCCGTTCGCAGGGTCGACGTCGCCGGCCACCCGGAAGAACGGGACCCACGCCTTGCTCCCCCTCGCGACCGCAAGGTCGTCGTAGCGCACGGCGTTGTGCCCGGCCCACGCGGCGAGGGGGAGCACT
This sequence comes from uncultured Actinomycetes bacterium, assembly GCA_963734045.1. GTDB lineage: Bacteria > Actinomycetota > Thermoleophilia > Gaiellales > Gaiellaceae > Gaiella. Next base: position 218,324 of record CAVTFU010000003.1, read on the forward strand.
GCCGCGGCGAGGCACGTCGCGACCGCCCCGAGGGTCGCCCTGCGACCGCGTCGCGCAACGAGCGGGACGAGCACGCACGCCAGGATCGCGATCTGCGAGGCCGGCCGGCAGAGCGTGAGGAGCGCGACACCGACGCCGACCGCGACGAGCCAGCCGGACGAGCCGGTCATCCAGGCGCGAACCACGGCACCCGCCCACCAGGCGAACAGGAACGCGAAGACGGGGTCGCTCGAGACCTCGTGGAAGAGGCCCGCATACGGGACCGCGAGGAGGAGGACGACTCCCGTCGCGAGCGCCGCCCGCCGCGAGATCGGCACGACGGCCCAGGCCCAGCCGAGGATCGCGAGCGCGTAGAGCACGGCGAAGACGGCCTCGGTGAGGTGTGCCCCGCCGACCCACATCGGGATGCCGGTGACGAGCGGTGCGACGGGCGTGCGAAACACCTGGAGCGCGGAGAACGGCGGCTCGCGGTCGCCGGCCTGGAGGAACCACAGCCAGTAGTCCCACGAGTCGCGACCGCGCTGGAGCGGCCAGGCGAGGGCCTGGAGGGCGTAGCTCGCGAGGGCGACGGCGACGAGACCGGCAGCCCCGAGCGGCGAGACCAGGCGGTCTGCGAGGCGCGCGCCCATCGGGCCGGGACGGTACCTCCCGTTCGGGACGTGGCCCGGCGGCGTCCGCCCCGTTGGGTGTCGCAGGCGTCGTCTAGCCTCCCGCGCATGCGGAGAACGGCGACGAGGCGCGACCTCCTGGTGCTCACCTCGGTCGCGCTCCTCCTTCTCGTCGCGACGGCGCTCGTCGAGTGGTCACGCGCCGACGACGCGTCCTCCTGGGACGTTCCGCTCTACCAGTCGTTCGGCGACCGCATCGTGGACGGCGCGGTCCCGTACCGCGACTTCCGGGTCGAGTACCCGCCGGGGGCGCTACCGGCGTTCGTCCTCCCGTCTCTGCGTCCGGGGCGGAGGGCGCGTGCCGGTGTACGAGCCGGAGCTGAACGATGCGGCGCGGAGCTACGCGCGAGCCTTTGCGGCGCTCATGACCGCGCTGCTGGCGGTGACGGTCGTGCTCACGGCGCTGTCGCTCTCGGCGCTGCGCGCGTCGGTGGCGCACGCGTCCGCCGCGCTCGGGCTCGTCGGGCTGACGCCGCTGCTGCTCGGGGAGCTCGCGCTGACGCGCTTCGACGCGCTCCCCGTGGCGCTCACGGCCGCGATGCGTCGCGGCGATCCTCCTCGGCCGCTGTCGACTCGCCGCCGTGGCCCTCGGGCTCGCCGTCGCGGCGAAGCTCTACCCGCTGCTGCTGCTGCCGCTCGTCGCCGTGTACGTGCTTCGCCGCCGCGGCCGTCGGGAGGCAGCGGTCGTGACGGGCCTCACCGCGGCCACGGTCGCCGTCGTCGTCGTCCCGTTCCTCGTTCTCGCCCCGGGTGAGGCGTGGTACTCGATCCGGGCCCAGGTCACACGGGGCGTGCAGGTGGAGAGCCTGCCCGGCAACGTCGTCCTCGCCCTGGGGACGGCGGCCGACCGGCTCGGTCTCGGGACTCTCGGCACGGGGATCGCCGAAGGCGGGACCGGCGAGGTGCGAAGCGCGGACGTCACCGGCGCGCTCGGAACCGTGGTCGGATCGCTCGGTGGGCTGCTCGCCTTCGCACTCGTCGCGGCGGTCTGGTACGCGGCGTGGCGTCACGAGTCCGACGACCGCCGGTTCGTGCGCGACTGTGCCGCGGTCGTCGCCGCCCAGCTCGCGCTCGGCCGGGTGCTGTCACCCCAGTTCGTGCTGTGGCTCGTCCCTCTCGTGCCGCTCGTCGCCGGCCTCCGCGGCCGCGTCGCGACAGCCCTGCTCGCCGTCGCGATGGTGGCGACGCACGTGTGGTTCCCGGAGCTCTACCGCGACTACGTCAACGAGCGCGGCGCGGCCGAGACGGCCTACCTGCTGGCCCGGAACGGCGTCCTCCTCGCCGTGCTGCTCGTGCTCGTCGCGCCGTCGCTCGCGACCCTTCGCTCGCCGAGCAGGCCGACGGCGGCGAACAGGATGGACGCGGGCGCGACGGGGACCGCGTAGGCCGGCTCCGCCCAGACCGCCATCACCGTCGCGAGCAGCATCGCGAGCGAGGCGGCGACGGGCGTCACCGTCGCCCACCAGCGAGCCGGCCGTCTCCACACGGCCGCGGCCGCGCCGACGAGGAGCCACAGCCAGATCGGCGGGTAGAGCTTCGACGAGCGGTCCATCTGGAGCCCCAGCCACGGGCTCCACCAGCGGTCGGGGAACGCGGCGTAGAGCTCGGCCGTGCGCCTGTCGTTCTCCGCCTGACGGGCCGGCTTCGCCGGGTCGTCGAACACGACGTGGTGCTCGGTCGGCGAGGTCCAGACCTCGCGGATGCTCCCGTCCGGCGTCGACAGCTGGGCGCTCTGGTGCTCGGAGGGGATCGGCTCGCCCTCGGTCGGCGTCGGGAGCGCACTGCCGCCGCCCGACGGAGACGGGAGGTGGGGCCGCCGCGGCGTCGCTCGCCGCCGAGGGTGCCTCGCGCCCGGCGAAGAGGGGCTGGGAGAGCTCCTCCCAGAAGTCGCCGAGCACGCCGCGCGCGTACGTCCCGGGGTGCTCGCGCACGCCCTCCCACGCCGCCTTCCCGAGCAGCTCGTAGTCCGCGTCCCAGCCCCAGATGCGATCGGAGAGGCTGATCAGGTCCTCGTGCATCCGTGGGCTGCCCTCGGCGAAGAACCGCTCGAGCGTGATCCCGTACGAGCGGTACGGCTCCTCGCCGAGCAGCTCCCGCTCTACGGTCGCGGCGAGCTCGCGCGACGCGTCCCCGTTGTCGGGGTGGACGATCCGGTCGACGATGTACGCGCGGAAGAGCGGGAGGTTGGAGTTGCCTCCTCGCGCGACGGTGAAGTCGTCGAAGCGCACGAGGTTCACGGTCGACCACGCGGCGAGCAGCAGGATCGCGACGCCGGCGTAGGCTCCCGTGCGCGCGAGCCGCGCCCGCCACGTGCCCGCCAGCAGCAGCGGCAGCAGCGCCGCGACCAGGAACACCTGGTTCGCCGGGCGCGTGAGCGCGAGCAGCGCCGTCGCGACGCCGGCGAGCGCGAACAGGCCGGACGGACGGGCGCAGCGCTGCGCGGACGACCACCGACGTCCAGACGGCGAACGCGACCGCGAAGAGGATCTCGGTCGCCAGCTCGTGGAAGACCACGCCGTACCCGGGGTAGAGCAGGAGCGGCAGCGCCCACGAGGACGGCCGGGCCTGCTCCGAAGAGCAGCGCCGTGCGCACGTAGAGAAGGATCGTCCCGGCGAAGAGCAGTGCGGCGGCCAGCTCGACGACCAGCGGGCTGCCGATGTCGAGGAGGCCGCCGACCGCGAGCGGTGCGACGGGCGTTCGCGTCACCATCGCCCACGGGAACACCGGCTCCTCGTCCCAGAAGTCGACGTAGACCGCGAGGTACGACTCCAGGTCCCGCCCTGGGGCGACGGGCCAGCCGAGGCTCTGCACCGCGAACACGACGAGCGCGGCGGCGGCGAGCAGGAGGCTTCCACGCGGGGTGCCGATGACGCCCGTCGCCCAGCGCCACGCTCCGGTGAGCGCGTCTCTCATGGACTCGGGGCCACGTCGACCCGCACGGGCTCGATCGGTCGCCAGAGCCGAAGACCCGCCGTCGTCCCCACGGCGCGCACGCGCCCCACGAGCTCGAGGTCCGCCGGCGCGACGATCCAGCTCGCTGCGATCGGCCCGGAGTCGGCCACGACCGTCCCGCCGCCCTCGAGGCCGACGCGGTCCGAGGCGAGCGTGGGAGCGTATCCCGCCGCAAAGCCGTAGGCCTTCCCGATCGAGGCGTTGAAGAACTCCGTCAGCCGCAGCGCGTCTCTCGTCGGAATCGCGACGCCTCCGGAGAGCGTCGCCACCTCGGCATCGTCCGGCACGGCCCGGTCGACCCATGCCGTCGTCGTCGCGTTCAGCGGCGCAAAGGTCACGTTTCGCGCCGCGTCGATCCGCGTGTCCCACGCGAGGGCGCCGCCGACGGCGAACACGATCGCCACGGGTGCGAGCACGAGCCAGCGCCCGATGCGCGTGGCCGCGACCGCGAGCGCGACCGCCACGACCCCAGCGGCGAGCAGGAGGCCCCGCGACGGCTCCGACCGCCCGACGAGCCCCGCGAGCTCGGACGGGAGCGCCGCTGCCGTCGCGTCGAAGCGCCGTCCACCGTCGTCGTTCAGGAGGTAGGTCGGGAGCGTCCAGAGAAGGAGGAGCACGAGCACCGCCCCCGCCGCGAGCCTCGCAGTGCCGTGCGCGACGCGGTCGGCGGCCCAGGACGCCGTCAGGACGATCCAGAGCGGCACGACGTAGAAGAGGTATCGGTCGTGGAGGAACCCGATGCCGAACTCCGTGCTCGAGAAGGCGCCGACGACGGCGAGCAGGACCGCGTTGGCGCCGAGGAAGAGCCCCGCGAACGCCCCTGCGGCGCGGTCGCCTCGTCGCGCCTCTCCACCCAGGGCCAGCAGCGCTGCGGGCGCCACGACGACCGGAACGAGCGCCAGGTAGACGGCGAGGCCGGCGAGCGACCGCCAGCTCCAGGTCACCACGTCGCCCAGGTCGTACGTGCGCCAGAGGTCGCCGTACCCGCCGAGTGGGTTGCCGAGCACCGCCCTGATCGCCAGCGCGACGGCGCCGAGGCCGAGCACGAGGAGCAGTGGCCACAGGCGGACGAGCCGATCGCGCCGGCGTGCTCGCGGTCCGCGCACGAGCAGCGCCCGGACGACGAGCGCGAGGACGAGCGCGACCCCGAGCGAGGCGAGCTGGAAGCGGACGCCCGCCGCGAGCGCCAGGGCGCCGAGCGCGAGCACCTGCGACGCGACGCTCGGCCGCTCGAGGCACCGGGCGAACGCGAGGAGCGCCAGGCAGCAGGCGGCGTAGGCGGCACCTTCGGTCATGACGAACCCCGTGTAGAGCGCGGACGGAATCGCCACCGCGAGCGCCGCGCACGCAAGGCTCCACCCGGGCTCGAGCAGCCGCCGCGCGAGGAGGTAGACGGGGATCGACGCGAGGGCGAAGAGGAACGCGTTCAGGAGGCGCGCCCAGTGGTACGCGGCGAGGTCGTCGCCGGTGAGGAGCGTGCACCGGCGCGAGGAGCGCCGGGTAGACGGGGGCGAACCCGTAGCCCCCGTCGCGGACCCGCAGGCCGTCGCCCGCTGCGAGCGAGCGCGATGCGTCCCAGTGGATGAGCTCGTCGCCGAAGACGGTCGGGACGTCGAGCTGCTGTCCGAGTCCGCCCCAGACCACCGTCGCCGCGAGGACGATCCCGCAGAGCGTGACGGCCGCCGCCCCGCGGGCGGTCACTCCGACACGGCGGAGCCGCGCTGGGGGCGGACGACCTCGGCGACGTCGCGGTCGTCGCCCAGCTCGTCCGTCTTGCGGCAGAGAAGGAGCACCTCCTCGGAGGCGGGACGGTAGTCCGTGAAGACGGTCACGTCGCGCCAGCCCGTCCAGGCGAGCTCGATCCGCAGCGCGTCGAACGTGGGGACCATCTTCGCCTTGCCCGTCCCGGGCTGCCAGCGGACGCGCAGCGCAGAGTCGGGGCGCGCGTCGGTCGTCGTCTCGAGGAGCATCTCCCCACCGAGGCGCGTGACGCGGTTCAGCATCCCGAGGAGCTCGAGATGGAACGCGCTGTGGTAGAGGACGCCGAGGAAGAAGACGAGATCGAACGGCGCATGCGCGCGCAGCCCGTCGGCGTGGCGGAGGTCGCCGAAGACCCACGCGTGCGGGGCCCGCAGGCCCGCCTCCCACTCGGTGTGGAGGTGCCGGTCCTCCTCGAAGTCGGAGAACGCGATGAACGACGGCTCGAGGTGCTCGTCGATCCACCGCGTGTGGATCCCGTACTTCGGCCCGACCTCGAGCATCCTCGAGCCGCTCCACGCGCGCCCGGCGGCGACGTCGGCGAGGCCGTCGAGGGTCAGCGTGAGGTCGATGTCGTCCGCCGACACCGTCGAGCCGCGCTTGTCCCGGATCGGGCGCGGATCGCGCGCGAGCGACGTCTTCGCGTCGAGCTGCTCGCGGTAGTCGTACATCGGGACGTAGCTCGCGAGCTCGAGGCGCTTCGAGCTCCACTCGACCGCTCGCTTGCCTGTGCGCCAGCCGAGCGCCCGAGCGCCCGCCGCGATCCTCATTCTCCCCTCCTCGTCACCGAGGCGGAACCGTACTAGAGCGGTCGTACACTGCCTCCGTGCCGCCGGCGCCCGAGATCTCGGTCGTGATCCCGTGCCTCGACGAGGAGGACGCCGTCGGGGTCGTCGTCGACGGCGCGTGGGACGGGATCGAGCGATCCGGGCGAACCGGCGAGGTGATCGTCGTCGACAACGGGTCGACCGACCGCTCGGCGGAGATCGCGGCGGCGCACGGCGCGACCGTCGTCCGCGAGGAGCGACCGGGGTACGGCAGCGCGTACCTCGCCGGGCTGGCCCAGGCGCGCGGCGACTACCTGGTGATGGGCGACGCCGACGCGACGTACCCCCTCGCCGAGCTCGCGCCGTTCGTCGAGCGGCTCGCGGCCGGCGACGACCTCGTGATGGGATCCCGCTTCGACGGGACGATCCACGGCGAGGCGATGCCCTGGCTGAACCGGCACATCGGCAACCCGATCCTCACCGGGATGCTGAACCTCTTCTTCGGGGTGAAGGTCTCCGACGCCCACTGCGGGATGCGCGCCGTGCGACGCGACGCGCTCCCCACGCTCGACCTGCACTCGACGGGCATGGAGTTCGCCTCGGAGATGGTCTTCAAGGCGTTCCGGCGTGGGCTTCGCGTGAGCGAGATCCCGATCGACTACTACCCGCGGGTCGGCGAGTCGAAGCTGAACCGCTTCGGCGACGCCTGGCGGCACGTGAAGTTCATGCTCCTCTACAGCCCGAGCTGGCTGTACTTCGTGCCGGGGCTGCTGCTCCTCGTGCTCGGCGCCCTCGGCGCGATCGCGCTCGCGACGGGCCCCGTGACCCTGCTCGGTCGCACGTGGCAGATCCACACGCTCTTCGCCTGCATCGCCGCCGTGCTGCTCGGCACGCAGATCGTCCAGCTCGGGGTCTTCGCCCGCGCGTTCGCCGCGTCGCACCTGGGAGAGACGGACGCGTTCGTCGACGCGTGCGCGCGGCCGCCTCAGCCTCGAGCACGGCCTCGCGATCGGCAGCGCCCTGCTGCTGGCCGGCCTCGTCACCGTGACGGTCATCTTCGTCGGTTGGGCGCTCGACGGCTTCGGCGCGTTGTCACACGAGTACACGACCGCGATCGGCTTCACGCTGATCGCGCTCGGAACGCAGGTGATCCTCGGCTCGTTCTTCCTGAGCCTCCTCACCATGCGCACCGCCGAGCCGTCCCGCGCGAGCCTCGTGGCCGGGGACGAGGCCACCGCAGGACGCCCGACCGTGCGTGCCTGACACGACCGTGAGGGTCTGCCTCGTCTACGACCACATCTATCCGGCCACGATCGGCGGCGGTGAGCGATGGATGCACGATCTCGCGCTCGCGCTGGTCGACGCAGGGCACGACGTCACGTACGTGACGATGCGGCACTGGGCCGCCGAGCCGCCCGAGCTCCCCGGCGTCGAGGTGATCGGGCTCGTGCCTGCGAATGCGGTGTACGCCGAGGGCCGCCGTTCCCTGGGGCCACCCGCGCGGTTCGGTCTCGCCGTCGGCCGCTTTCTCCTCCGACACGGCTCGCGCTTCGACGTCGTGCACACGGCCGCCTTTCCGTTCTTCCCCATGCTCGGGGCGGCGATCGCCCGGCGGCGGGGCGGCTACAGCCTCCTGGCCGACTGGTACGAGGTCTGGTCACGCCGCTACTGGCGCCGGTATGCGGGTGACGGTGGTGGGGACCGTCGGCTGGCTCGTCCAGCGGCGCTGCGTCAAGGTGCGCCACCACGCGTTCTGCATCTCGCGCCTCACCGAGCGGCGGCTGCTCGAGGAGGGCTTTCGCGGGCGTCACGACGTCCTGCCGGGCCTCTACGCGGGGCCGGTCCAGCCGTCTCCGGGAGCGGAGCGGGAGCCGCTCGTCGTCTTCGCGGGCCGCCACGTGAAGGAGAAGCGCGTGCCGCTCCTCGTCCAGGGCTTCGCGGCGGCACGCCGTGAGCACCCGGCGCTTCGCCTCGCCGTCTACGGCGACGGCCCCGACCGGTCGAGCGCGGAGCGCGAGGCCGAGCGCGCTCGGGCTCGGCGACTCCGTCGCCTTTCTCGGCCGCCGGCCGCAGGCGGAGGTCGAGGCTGCCTTCGCGCGGGCCGCATGCGTCGCCAGCGCCTCGGAGCGCGAGGGGTACGGCCTCGTCGTCGTCGAGGCGGCGGCGCGCGGCACGCCGAGCGTCGTGGTCGACGGCGAGGAGAACGCGGCCGTCGAGCTCGTCACCGACGGCGTCAACGGCGCGGTCGCCGCGGACGCGTCACCGGCGTCGCTCGGGGCGGCGATCGCGGAGGTCGTACGGGCGGGAAGCGCCCTCCGCGAGACGACCCTGGGCTGGTTCGTCGACAACGCCGACGAGCTGCGCCTCGAGCGGTCGCTCGAGCTCGTCACGCGGAGCTACGCGGGCTCGAGCCGGTAGACGACGCTCCCGCCGAGGACCGGGATGCGCTCGAGCCGTCTCTCGACCCAGGCGACCGGACGCGGGACGGAGCCGACGAACCCCGGCACGACGAATGCCGTGGTGCGCTTCTGCACGCGCAGCCCGTGGCGTGCCGCCTCGTGCTCGAGTGCGGAGCTCCGGAAGTGAGCCTCGTCGAGCCCGGCGCGGCGCATCCGCTCCTGGTGGAGCCAGATGTACGGGTTGCGGCTGTTCGGCTCGATCACGGTCCAGGCACCACCGGGCAGCAGGATCGCGGACACCGCCTCGACGAAGTGTCCGAGCGCGTGGACGTGGTGGACGACGTCGATCGCGAAGACGACACGGGCCTGCAGCTCCGTGGGCTCGGTGGAGAGATCGAGGAGCCGGAACTCGACGTTCTCGGCGGCGTGCCGCTCGCTCGCGTGCGCGATCATCCGTGCGTCGACGTCGACGCCGACGAAGCGGAGGTCGGGCCTCGCGGCGGCGACGGCGGCGAGGACGTCGCCCGGCCCGCAGCCGAGCTCGAGGACGACGTCGCCCGCGCGCGCTCGGGCCGCGACGTCGTCCGAGACGATCGCGATCCGCCGCTCCTGCATGTGCCCCCGCCGCCTCGCCTCGTACGCGGCGGGCGACAGCTCGAAGTGGGAGTGCGGCATCAGTCCGCGGGATGGGCGCGGAGCACGTCCTCGTCGACGTCGCAGCCCCACCCCGGCCCGTCCGGGACGACGAGCACGCCGTCGCGCACCTCGGGGACGGCTGTCGTGAGCTCCTCGCGCCACGGGACGTCGTCGACGTCGATCTCGAGCAGCCGCACGTTCGGGATCGCGGCGCACCACTGCGCGGCGATGAACGTCGCGAGGTGGCTGTAGTAGTTGTGCGGCGCGCAGGCCACCTCGTGCGTCTCGGCGAGTGCGGCGATCTTCAGCGACTGCGCGAACCCGTTCCAGATCACGTCGACCGAGGCGACGTCCATCGCGCCGGCCTCGAGGTACGGGCGGAAGCCGCGCAGCGTGTACAGGTTCTCGCCGGAGCAGAGCGGGACCGGCGAGCGCCGTCTTGCGTGCGCGAGCGCCGCCGCGTCGTAGGAGTCCACCTCGAGCCAGGCGAGGCCATACGGCTCGAGCGCGCGGGCGACGGCGACGATGCCCTCGGTGGTGAGGTTGAAGTTCAGGTCGACGATCGGCTGCGCCTTGCCACCGGTTCCCTCGTGGAACGCCTCCAGCAACCGGGTGAGCGAGTCGAGGAGCTCGGGGGTCGGGTTGCGATCCGTGCCGCCGTCCCTCCCGAAGCCGGGCATCAGCACCCGCGGCTCGTCGCCGGGGACGACGATGTTCGTCTTGAAGGCCGCGTACCCCCGCTCGACGACCTCCCGGCCGAGCGCGGCGACCGCGTCGTAGGAGTCGAGCTTCGCCGTCCCGGTCACCTCCCACGCCCGAGCCCGCGTCGTGCCGCAGTGCGACCAGTAGAGCGGGATCGTCTCCCGGGTCGGGCCGCCGTAGAGCTCGGCGACCGACACGCCGAGCGCCTTTCCCTTGAGGTCGAGCAGCGCGTTCTCGATCCCGCCGATGGCCTTCTGCACGATCGAGCCCGGGCTCTGACGGGTCCGGCGGTAGAGATCCCAGTGGATCGCCTCCACCGCGCGCGGATCGCGTCCGACGACGAGCGGCGCCAGGTCCCCGACGACGCCGGCGAGCCCGGTCGGCGAGCCGTGCGAGTCGGTCACCTCCGACCAGCCGACGAGCCCGTCGTCGGTGGTCGCCTTGACGAAGAGCCAGGGCCTCCAGCCGGCGTCGCACGAGAGCGTCTCGAGGGAGGCGAGCTTCACGTCGCGGCAGGATACGGCTCGCGCTCGACGGCGGGCAGCGACGCGCGGCCCGACTCGACGAGCGCCTCGGCGCGCGCGAAGTCGTCCTCGTCGTCGATGTTGAGCCCCTCGAAGCCCTCGGTGAGGAAGGGTGCGAGCACGCGGCCTTCCCGGGTGCCGGTCGCCTCGACGACGCGCGTCCACGCGATCTCGAGCGCGCTGTTCTGGACGTACACCGGCGGGAGCGCCTGGTACTGCCCCGCGTGCCAGGCGACGTCGAGGTGCGACTGGTCGAGGAGCGGCGTCATCGTCCGGCCGTCGATCGTGATCTCCCACATCTTCCCGGGGTGCTGCTTGACGAGCTCGACGGCGCGCACCGAGTCCGCCTCGGGCGTCGCGAGGAGGAGCTCGAGGCCGCGCCTGATCGCCTCGGGCCCCCGGAAGGGGTTCGTGGCGCGGACGATCGCGAACACGTCGTAGCGCTCCTCGAGGCGAGGCAGGGTCCACGCGATCCACTCGATGTCGGGCGAGGTGGAGGTCGCGTACGCGTCCGGGCGCAGGAACGGCACGTCGGCTCCGTACCAGCGGGCGACCTTCGCCACCGCCTCGCTGTCGGTCGAGACGACAATCCGGTCGACGACTGCCGACTGCCGCGCGGTCTCGATGGCGTAGGCGAGCAGCGGATGGCCCGCGAGCCGCCGGATGTTCTTCCCGGGCACGCGCTCGGAGCCGCCGCGCGCCCCGATGAGGGCGATCGCACTCGGGCTCATGCTCCCGGCTCCTTTCGGTACAGGCGTGTCTCGCCGCGGCGCATGACCTCGCGGAAGCCTCGGCGCTCGAGCTCCGCCTCGACCTGCGCGACGGTGGGCGAGCCCCAGAACCGCATCGCCGGGTCGAACACCACGAACTCGACCGCGCGCGCGGCGCGCTCGCGGTCGGCGGCGTCCCACTCGGTCCCCACGCGCACGGGCAGCATCGGCTCCGGCACGACGTAGAGGTGCTCGCGCTCTGCGAGATGCGGGAGCGCACGCATTGGCGCGGCGACGCTCGCTCCTGCGGGAATCGCATCGAGGACGGCCTGCCGGTCTGCGCGATGCGGCCACTCGAAGCGGATCTGCTCGACGATCGCGCTCCCCCACTGGAGCGAGAGCACGGAGAGCGCCACTCCCGCTGCCGCGGCCCAGCCGAGCCAGATCCGGGTCGCATCCGTCCGCACGCGACCGGCGCCGACGGCGCCTGCCACCGCGACGGCAGCCGCCGCGACGATCCAGTAGTGGTAGGAGATCGTGTGCTGCAGGTCGTAGGCCGAGAGCAGGTTGAGCGCTGCCGCGGGCACCGCGACGAGCAGCCATCGCGGTGCCAGCAGGCAGAGACCGCCGGTCGTCAGGACGAGCATCCCGAGAATGCCGACCTCGTCGAGCCCGAGCGCGGAGTCCACCGTCGTCAGCGGATTACGGACCATGAACTCGATCGCCTCGCCGAACGAGGTTCCGCGGTCGCCCGCGAAGCGCGGGCCGAACTCCTGCTCCGCCGCGTTCCCGAACGCCGGCAGGACGACGTAGACGGCAAGGAGCGTCCAGGCGGCCGACAGGAGCGCCAGACCGGCTCCGAGCCGGCGGCGTCCGGCCCAGAGCAGCACCAGGCCCAGGGCGGCGTACGTGAGCCCCACGTCCTCCTTCATCGAGCACGCGAGCGCCGCCGTGACGCAGAACCAGGCGATCCGATCCCGCGCGAGCAGGACGCAGCCGCCGACGAGCAGCACCGGCACGAGGGTCTCCGGGTGGAAGTCGTGCAGCGCAGGTCGCAGCACCACGGGAGACGCACACCACAGCAGCCCCGGCACCGCCGCCACCCAGCCGCGGGCGCCGTGCTCCCGCGCGAGGAGGTAGAGCAGCGGCGCGGTCGCCGCGAGTGCCAGCGTCTGGACGACGAGCAGTCCTGGTGCACCGACACCGAGGGCGCCGAGCGGCGCGAGGAGCGCGATCCCCGGCTCGACGTGGTCGCCGAGCAGGTCGCGGAGCACGATCGTGTTGAACGGCTGGTGGAGGTGGCCGAGCAGCCAGACGTACTGCGAGAAGATCCCGTGGTCGAAGTCGGAGGCGAAGGCGTCGTACCGCAGCAGCGCGAGCGTGCCCACGACGATCGCGTAGGCGCCCGCGACGGCAAGAACGACACGGCCCACGACCGCGTCGACCGAGCGGATCGCGACACGTGCGTCGGTCGACGCTCGCGGGCGCGGTTCGTCGACGGGCGTCGTCGTCACGGCGACCTCAAGAGTGCCTGGCTGCATCGGCCAGCAGCCCGTCGAGCATCGGCGTCCAGACTCCGAGCCGTCTGGCCGCGCGGACGACCGAGCCGGTGATCGCGTCGAGCTCCGTCGGCCGGCCGACGGACGCGTCGCGAGCGGCGGACGGGACGAGGCCCTCCGGCAGGCTCTCGACGATCGACCACTGCCTTGCCGCGTCGAGCGCCACGCCGTCGGCCTCCGCGACGGCGCACGCCTCGCGAAGCGCCGCCTCGACGCGCGGCCGCCACTCCGGTTCCCGGCGAACCCATCCAACCGGCTTCCCGGAGGCGATCGACGCGGCCGCGAGCACCGCCAGCCGCGCCGCCTTCTCCCACAGCACGCCGCGCTCGCCTTCGGCGACCACGAGCTCGATGCCCGGCACCCGAAGCGGGGCGAGCGAGGCGTCGAGCGTCTCCCGATCGAGCTCGTCCGAGCCGGCGGTGATCGTCGCGGCCGGGCTCCTCTGGACGACGAAGCCCGGCTCCGGCGAGAACGCCTCTACCCTGCCGATGCTGCCGGCGGCCACGACGGGCAGCCCTTCTGTCGATTCATCACGAGCACCGAGCCGCGCGCGGATCGCGTCGACGTGCTCGAGCCCGTTGAGCAGCGGGAGGACGACGGCGCCGTCGAGCGCCTCCGGGTCGAGGCGCTCCAGCGCCGCCTCGAGCGCGAACGCCTTGACCGCGACCACGAGAAGCGCGACAGGGCGGTCGAGCCGCGTGACGATGTCCGGGTGCGCGACGGCCGTCACCCCGTCCTGTACGAGCGTCAGCCCACGTGCGCTGATGGCCTGCGCGGTTCCCTCGGTGCCGATGCAGAGCGCCCCGGTGCGCATCGCGAGCAGCCCGCCGATGCCGCCGACGCCGAGCACCGCGACGGGAACGCGCTCCGCCGTCACACCGCCGCTGGGTCCACCACGAGGTTGACGTACTGCGTCTCCGAGTAGACGTCGAGGGCCTCGACGCCCGCCTCCTTCCAGCCGGTGCCCGAGTGCTTGACACCCCCGAAGCCCATGTGCGGCTCGCTGCCGTGCGTCCCCGCGTTGACGACGACGACACCGGCCGCCACACGGTCGGCGAAGAGCATCGCGCGATGCACGCTCGCCGTGTGGATTGCGGCCGTCAGCCCGTAGGGCGAGTCGTTGACGAGCTCGACCGCTTCCTCGAAGTCGCGCACTCGGTAGAGCGCGGCGACCGGGCCGAAGAGCTCCTCGCACGAGAGCGGTGCCTCGCGTGCGACCCCTTCCACCAGGGTCGGCGCGACGTGCCAGCCGCTCGTGCCGACGCGCTCGCCGCCGTGGAGCACGGACGCGCCCGCGGACCGGGCGGACGCGACGGCACCCAGGATCGTGTCCATGCTCGCCTCACTGACGACGGGGCCGACGTCTTCGAGCCGTGCGACTCCCGCTACGAGTCGCTCCCGGAAGGCGTCGTACACGCCGGCCATGACGACGATCCGGCTCGCCGCCGCGCAGCGCTGGCCGGCGTTGGAGAAGGCCGAGGCGAGCGCCCACTCCACCGCCCGGTCGAGGTCCGCGTCGTCGCAGACGACGAGCGCGTTCTTGCCGCCGAGCTCCACGACGGTCTTCGCGAGCCGTCGCCCGGCCGCCTCCGCGATCGCGCGCCCCGTGGCCGCGGAGCCGGTGAACGAGACGAGGTCGACGCGCGTGTCCTCGACGAGCGGCATGCCGGCCTCTCGCCCCAGGCCTTGCACGACGTTCAGGACGCCGGGCGGAAGGCCCGCCTCGTCGCAGAGGCGACCGAACCACCACGCCGCGAGCGGCGCGTGCTCGGACGGCTTCAGGACGGAGGCGTTGCCGCAGAAGATCGACGGGAACGCCTTCCACGCGACGTTCGGGAGCGGTGTGTTGAACGAGATCAGGAGGGCTGCGACCCCGACCGGCCGCCGGAGCGTGAGCACCGTGCGGTTCGGCATCGAGGCCGTCGTCGTGCGGCCGTACGCACGCCGCCCCTCGCCCGCGACGAACAGGCCCATCTCCACGGCCGCGTCGGTCTCTCCGCGCGCGAGCGCGAGCGACTTGCCCGTCTCGGCGGCCACGAGCTCGCTCGCCTCGTCGCGGCGCTCGCGGAGCAGCTCCGCGATCGCGCGGACGACGTTGCCGCGCTCGACCGCCGTGCGTGCAGCCCATTCGGCCTGCGCGGCACGTGCAGCAGCGACGGCCTCCGCGGCGTCGTCCGCGCCCGAGCGCGCCACCAGGCAGAGCAGCGTCCCGTCCGCCGGTCGGCGCTTCTCGAGCCACCTCCCGCCCACCGGCGCCCGCTCCTCGCCGGCGACGAGGTTCGGCACCTCGGCAGGGATCACCAGGCGGACCAGCCGCCGTCGACGACGAGGTTCGCGCCGGTGACGTACGAGGATGCGTCGGAGGCGAGGTAGACGACGGCGCCCACGGCCTCAGAGACGTCCATCAGCCGGCCGAGCGGCGACCGCGCGGCGAATGCGTCGACGAACGGCGGGGGCTGCCCGTTCTCGATCCCGTGCGGCGTCAGCGTGTTGACGCGGACGCCGCTGCGGCCCCAGTACGTCGCGAGATAGCGCGTGAGGTTGACGAGCGCCGACTTGGACACGGAATAGGCGACGGGCTTGAAGAACTCCTCGCCCGCCTCGCGCCGGAAGTCGTAGAGGCCCTGGTCGGGCGAGAGCAGCCCGTAGACGGAGCCGACGTTGACGATCGAGCCTCGCCCCGCCCGCGCCATCGCGCCGCCGATCACCTGGCAGGGGACCACGACGCCGAGGACGTTGACGTGAACGACGCGCTCGAGCGCGTCGAGCGGGACGTCCTCGAACGGCCCGACGTCCTCGGCGGGCGCATCGGGTGGCGCGTCGATCGCCGCGGCGTTCACGAGCAGGTGCGGAACGCCCCAGTCCGCCTCGACGATCGCGAGCGCTGCCTCGACCGCATCGCGGTCGGTGACGTCGCACGTGTGGGGCCGGATCGTCCCCTCGTCGATCGCCGCCCGGAGATCGGCTGCTCCAACGGGAGGCTGCGTCTCCAGGTCGAGGATCGCGACGCGCATCCCGCGCGCGGCGAGAGACGTCGAGAGCTCCGCGCCGAGCTGCCCCAGTCCCCCGGTGACCACGGCGACGCGGCCGGAAACGTCGAACAGCGGGTCGCTCACGGCGCGGGGATCGTACTGCCGTCGAGCCGCGCCCTCGACCGGTGCGGCGAAGTACCCTCGTGACCGACGTTGGAAGGCACGGTCCTCCTGCTTCTGTCAGTCGTCTGCTTCGCCGGGTCGGCCTGCCTCCTCGTAGCCTCGATGCGCGTCCGGGGCGCGGTGCAATTCGCCCTCGCCGCGTACGTCCTGACGTGGACCGGAGTCGTCGTCGCAACGGCCCTGCTCTCGCTTCCAGGCTGGCTCGGGCGTTGGTCGTTGTCCGGCGTCGGAGCGGGCTTGCTCGTCACGTCGGCACTCGTCTGGCGGCGAACGGGGAGCCACCGCCCGCCGTCCCTGCGAACGCTTCCTACGAGACCGGACGACCCGGTCGTCCTTGCCTTGGCCATCGCGCTCGTCCCCGCGTTCGTGTACCTCGCGGCGCTGGCGCTGCTGACGACACCGAACGACTGGGACGGGCTGACCTACCACGAGACCCGCGCGCTCCTGTGGGATCAACAGGATCGAGTGGGGTACGTACCCGCCGGTAACGAGGATCGACTGAACGTCAACCCGCCCGTTTCCGAGATCGGGCTGTACCTCGCGATGATCGTTCCTCGAACCGAGCGATTCGCGGCATTGCCGCAATTCGTCGCTCTCCTTGCGTGCATCGCCGCGATCGTCGTCATCGGACGCCGCATCGGCCTTTCCCGCGCCGCGGCGGCCTACGGGGCCCTGGTCTTCGCGACGCTGCCCGTGGTCGCACTCCAGGGCGCCTCCATTCACAACGACCTCGTCGTCGCCTCCTTCCTCCTCGCCTGCGTGGCCTTTCTGCTCGGCAACACGAGTGCCGATCGATTCCTTGGCGCCGTGGCGCTGGCATTGGCCGTGGGTACCAAGTTCAGCGCCGTCCTGGCACTTCCGGCAATCGCCTTCGTCGTCCTCGCGGGCGTGCCGCGCGCGCGTTGGAAACGGACTGCACTGGCGGGAGGTTGCGGGATCATCGCCGGTTCTCCGTGGTACGTCCTCAACGTCCTCGAGACAGGCTCGCTCGACGGCGGCCTTGCGGAATCCACCCAGCAACGTGTAGGCCATTCGTTCGAGGCACTGCTCGGCAATCTCCGCGCGCTCGGATTCGACGTCGTCGACATCTCGGGCATGCTCGGCGCAGACATCCTGATCGCCACGGGGGTCGGCGTGGGGCTCGTGGTTGCGGGTGCTTTCGCGCGCCGGTCGAGCGGCGACGGCGGAGCGCAGCGCGTCCTTCTCTACGGTGGCGGGGTCACGCTGGCCGCGCCGTTCGTTCTGGCGCTGATCGAAGAACCTGCGCGCGGCCTCTGGGAGCATCTCTGGGACGGCGTCGGTCGCCCCGACATCGCCTTCGCGCATCCGTACGCCTGGAGCGTGCAGAGGGTTCCCGACACGTCGCTCTCCTGGTACGGGGCGGCGGGGACGATCGTCATCGTCGCCGGGATCGGTCTCGCCGCCACCGGCGTTCGCGCCGGGCGGCTGAGATTCGTCGGTCTCGTCCTTGCCCTTGCGCCGGTGGTGCTCATCACGACAGTGGGGGTGACGATCGCATACGACCCCTGGCGCGGACGTCTGCTCATGGTCGGCGTTGCGCTCGCCTGTGTCGCATGGGGAGCGACCTTGAGGGTGCGATGGCTGTCCGTCGGAGTGGCGGCACTCTGCATCACGAGTCTGGCTCTGTCCCTCGTCCATTCGTTCACGAAGCCACTCGGTCTGAAGCTTCTGACGCCGCCGCTGGAACGCTCGGTGTGGGGCCGCGATCGGATCGATACTCTCACCCTCCTTCGCGGTTACGACGGCACGCCGGAGCTACTCCGAGCAGTCGAGCGCGAGGTACCCCCGGATGCCTCGCTCGCCGTGGCGGCGCCCGGCGACTCGTTCCTCGCGCCGCTTGCCGGCCCGCGCCTCTCACGCCGCCTGTCCCTCGTCAGGAGTGGAGACAGACCCCCTTCCGGCTTCAGCTGGCTCGTGGTACACGACGACGCGCCGGCGTTGGGATGCCGGGACGCCTGGAACGTCGCCTACAGGAGCGATCGTCCTTGGCGAATCCTCAGGCGAACCGCGCCCGACGACTGCGTCGACGCCAGGCCACTCTGAGCTCACCGGCACGAGCGGCGCGACTGGCTCTTCGCCGATCCGCGGATCATTTGCGCGGCGCCTATCGTGCCCGAGGGTGGGCACGGTCGCATTCGTCCTCGGACTCGGCATGCTCGCCGCCTCGGCGGTCTGGCTCACCGCCTGCCTCCGAGTGCGGTCGCCTGCCTCGTACCTCCTCGCCGCGTACGTCGTCGCCTGGGCCGAGGTAGTTGTCCTCTGCGTCGCCCTCTCGCTGCCTGAGGTGTTGACGCGCGGCACCTTGCTCGGAGGGCTCGCCGCGCTCGCGCTCGCATCCTGGGCCCTTCGACGACGGCTCGGCAAGCCGCAGATCCCCCTGCGGAGAGCGCACGCACGGTGGCTCGTCGAGCAGCTCCGCGACCCCGCGCTCGGCCTGCTCGCCGCCGGGGTCGCGATCGGGTACGCGTACGTCGCCGCACTTGCGTTCCTGACGCCGCAGAACGACGGAGACCCACTCGTCTACCAGCTGACCCGCGCCGCGCTGTGGCGCCAGGACCGGGGGATCGGCATCGCGGGCGCAGACTTCGAGGTGCGGCTCGACGTGAACCCGATCGTCGCCGAGGTCGGCCAGCTCGCGACAATGGTCACTGCCGGGAGCGCCCGCTACGTCGCCCTGGGACAGCTGGCAGGCGTCGCAGCGCTCGCGCTCGCGACGTACTGCCTCTCCCGCCGTATCGGCCTGCGACCGCGCGGCGCCCTGTTCGGCGCTCTGGTCGTCCCGACGCTGCCGGTCATCGCGCTGCAGTCCTGGACGGCCGGCAACGACGTCGTCGTCGCGTCGTTCGTCGTCGCGGCAGCGGCCTTCGTCCTTGGCGAACGACGGAACGAGCTGATTCTCGCCGGCCTCGCGACCGCGCTCGCCGTGGGCACGAAGTTCACCGGTCCGCTGATGCTTCCCGCCCTGCTGCTCCTGGCGCTCCTCGGAGCGCGCGCGGGCGACCGCGCCAGAGCGGTCGCCGCGCTTCTGGCCGGCGCCGTCCTCGGAAGCGGCTGGTACGTCGTCAACCTCGTCCGCACCGGCGACCTCGACGGCGGGCTCGGGGAGGTCTCGGGCCAGACCGCGTCGTTCGGGCTCGACAGCGTCGCACGGACGGGCTCCCAGCTGCTACTCGCGTCGGTCGACGCCTCCGGATCGATCGAGGGCTACGTCTTGGCCTACGCCGTCGCCGCAGGCATCTTCGCGGCAGCGCTGATCGCTGTGCGGGCAGCGCCGATCGCGTTCGTCGGCCCGGTTCTCGTCGCGCTGGCGCCGTTGGCCGCGGGCGCGCTCGGACGCCTTCTCGCCGACGCGCTCGGCTGGGGATGGGACCTCGCGGGCAACGCGGCAACCGCCGAGGAGCTGCGCGACTGGGAGCTTCCGACCGCCGCGAACGCCTACATGAGCTGGTACGGGCCAATCGCCCTCCTGCTCGCGGTCGTCGTAGTCGTTGCCGCAGTTCGCGCGCGGCGGAGTGGCTCGGTCTCCCGCGCCGCGGTCGCCCTGGCGCTCGCGCCGATCGTCTCGCTCGCCGTCGTCTCGGTGGCGCTCGACTACGAGCTCTCCCGCGGGCGCTTCTTCATCGCGCCCGTCGCCGTGGCCTGCGCAGTCCTCGGCCTTCTGACACGCGTTCGCTGGATCGCCGGAGCGATCGCCGTGACCTGCGTCGTGACGCTGGGCCTCGTCCTCGTCAACGCGATGCCGAAGCCGTCCGGGATCCAGGCGGGGCTCTATGCGGCCTCGCCCTCGATCTGGGAGCTCGAGCGATGGCAGGCGCAGATGATCCTCCGCCCCTTCCCGTCCGACGGCGGAGAAACCGACGTCGTCGCGTACGTCGAGCAGCACGTCCCGGAGACGGCCACCGTGGCCCTCCAGCTCCGCGGGAACGACTTCATGTTCCCGTACTTCGGGCCTGAGCTCCGACGGAGGATCCAGCTGCTCGACGCGGGCGAGTGGCCCTCGAGCGACGCCGAGTGGCTCGTCGCGGCACCGGATCGCACGACCCAGGGATGCGACGGATCGTGGCGGGTCGCGTACACGTCGGGCAATTGGCGCGTCTTGCAGCGAATCGCGCCCGACCGATGCGAAGGCGTGGTGTCGGTCGAGACCGCCTGAAGCGGCTACGGGGGCGTTGCGTCGGGACGGCTCGTGGCCCAGTCCCAGGCGGGCGCGACGAGAGCAGGCGCGATGGTCGCGAGGCCGAGGACGAGCGAGAGGACGACTCGATCGGCGGAGGTTCCGAGGAGCCAGTCGAGCGGCGCGTTGTACGAGTAGTAGACGCCGACGAGCAGGCCGAGACCGAGAGCGGCCCAGAGCGCGACGAACAGCGCATGCCACCAGAGCCGCGCCAGGCACGCCGCCGCCACGGCCCCCAGCACCCCGAGCGCCGCGAGCGCCCAGCCGTCCGCGATCTCCTCGACCAGGCGACCTGCAGCGGTCGGGATCCGGTGGGCGGAGTCCGCGATATGACCCGGATCGGTGAAGGCGCCCGGCCGGATGTTCTCGCCCCCCGGGCCGTTCAGACGATCCACGACCATCCAGGCGATCGGCACCGCGAGGACGCCGATCGCGAACGTCGCCGTCGTCCGGAGGGATCGCCCGAAGCCGCGCGCCACCGCGAACGCGGCGACGATCGCGCACACGGCGAAGAGCAGCCCTTCCGACTTCGTCGAGGCGCCCGCGGAGAAGAAGACTGTGCCGAGGACGAGCATGGTCGTAGCGCCCTTCGTCAACCAGACGAACAGGCCGAGCAGGCCGAGCGCCGTGAAGGACGCCACGACCGCATCCGCGTAGTTCCCCACGACGTTCGCGACCAGCGGCGCCGAGGCCGTGAGCACGAGCGCCACCGCCGCGGCGACGCTCGGCGCGACGACGAGGCGCAGCATGGCCCACGCCGCCCACCCGAAGGAGGCGAGCACGACGGCCGCCTCGATGTCGACCAGGACGGGGTCGAACCGTCCGATCGAGTCCGACGACAGGGCTTCGAGCGCCGGGA
This sequence comes from uncultured Actinomycetes bacterium, assembly GCA_963734045.1. Classification (GTDB taxonomy): domain Bacteria; phylum Actinomycetota; class Thermoleophilia; order Gaiellales; family Gaiellaceae; genus Gaiella. The sequence continues at coordinate 239,209 of CAVTFU010000003.1, forward strand.
GGAGCAGGGGGTACTCCACGTGTTGCATCAGGTACGCGGGCTCGCGGAAGACGGGCCCCCAGGCATCTCCCTCGACGAAGAGCGCATGGGCCTTCGGCCCCCACATGGCCCAGCCGTCCCACTGGTCGAGCCGCGTCGCCGCGACGAGGCGCAGGATCCCGAGCGAGACGACGGCGAGACCTGCAAGGCACACGACCTCGGCGACGCGCGCGAGCCACGCTGACGGCGACGGCGGGGCGAGCGGCGCGACCGTCGGCCGACGTGAGCGAAGAGCGGCCCAGGTGACGAGCAGCGCAACCGCGACGAGCACGGCCGCGGTGACGACCCCGACGTCGATCCCCACCATGGCGCCGAGGGTCGCGGCGAGCCCGCACGTCGCGATGCCGGCGGCGGGCGCCAGGCCGGCGATGGTCGGCAGCCACTGCTCGCCGCGGAGGGACCCCGACGAGCAGGACGACCGCTACACCTGCGGCCGCGAAGCCTGCGTTGAGGGCGACGAGCCGCGCTGCGTCACTCATCCGCTTCGCCGCCCGAGCCAGACGCCGTTCACGACGTCGATCTCGCCGAAGGAATCGCGGATCGACTGCTCGGGAGCGCCGAAGACCATCACGGCATCGGCGCGCTCCGGCTCGAACGTCGCGATCGCCGGGTAGAGGTAGGACTGCGACACGAGACGGTAGGTGCCCTCGTCGTCGCTCGTCACTCCGGGCCCGAAGACGAGCGCGAAGCGGTCTCCCTTCGCAAGCGTCGGCCGGAGCCGGCGTAGGGCGTCGCCGGCATCGCCGGCGACGTCCGGGAGCTCGAACTGCGATACGAGCGCCTCGTCACGACGCCGGTCGAGATCGATGATTCGATACGCCGACTCCACCACGCCGAGGAGAAGGAGCGCGCCCAAGCCGCCGACGACGACGACGGTGGCGCGGGCACGAATCGACCGCGAGGAGCGGCCGGGCGCGCCGAGATCGCGGGATGCCGTCTGCATGCGGTCGGCCCACGGTACCGCCTGTGCTGGCTGCCTCTCGCCCGGTGGTCCGGCGGGGCCGAACCCCCGAGCGAACGCGCGGCGTGCTGCTAGAACGGCCCGATGCGCTTCCGGGTCGGCGTGCTCGTCTGCCTCGTCGTCGTGGGCATCGCGGTCGCCTGGGCGGTCGAGCCGCGTTTCCACCAGTCGTTCCCGTCGACGGTCGACGACTGGAGCGCGATCCGTGACACCCCCGAGCAGCTGCGCGGCATTCTCCGGCTCGAGAGCCCCGAGGAGGGACGATACCGTCCGGGATTCGTCGCCTGGAACGCGCTGCAGTGGTACACGTTCGGCGGCCCCGAGAGCTTCGCGGCAGCGACGGCCTGGGCCATCCCGCGCATCGCCCTGCTCATCGTGGGAGTGGTCCTGCTGGCGCTCCTGCTGATCGAGTCGGGTCGCCCGAGAGTCGAGGGCCGCGACGCACGCTGGCTCCTCGTTGCCGGCGTCCCGCTGGCTGCGATCACGGCGCCGTCGCTCGCGGTCGACCTCGCGCGCAACGCGCCCCAGGAGGTGCTCATGGTGGCGTGCATGAGCCTCGGGGCGGTGCTGCTCGTCCCGGTGCTTCGACCGGCTGCTCGACCCTTCCCCGCCGAGCGGGACGCTCGTGGCCGTCGCGGTGCTGGGGCTCGTCTCCTGGTGGTTCGGCGTCCTCCAGAAGGAGACCTCGGTCTGCGTGCTGCTCCTCGCCCCGTTCCTCTGGCCGACGATCGCCCGCGAGCGGCGTCGGTGGGGCGTCCTCGAGACGAGACGCCGCGTCTGGATCGGCGTGCTTGCCGGGGCGATCGTCCTGCCGTACGTCCCGCTCGGGATCCGGACGATGCAGCTCTGGCTCTCGGGCGAGCGCGTCTACGAGGACGCCGCCGCCGCGAAGGGCTATCTCGCTCGGCTCGGCGATCAGCTCGAGGGAGCGGGGAAGGCGCTCTCGTCGGATCTCCCCACGGCGATCGTCGTCGCCGCGCTCCTCCTCGTCGCCGTGAGCGCGGCGCGACGCGGGCCCGATTGGCTCTCGATCGGGCTCCTGGTCGTCGCCTTCGCGTTTCTCGTCTCGGTCGCCGAGACCGGAGTCGTCGTGAGCCGGTACTACCTGCCCCCGATCGTCCTCGCTGCGCTGGTGCTGGCGCGGAGCGCGGCCTCGCTGGGAACGAGGGTCGTCGCGGTGACGGGCGCGGCGCTTCTCCTCGGCGGGGCATGGCAGGCGTGGGACAGCCGCGGCTGGGTCGAGTCGTGGGCAGCGCGGGAGCGGGAGCGGGAGACGCTCGTTCGCGAGGCAGCCGCCCGTGCCGCGCGGAGGGTGCGAGGTCGACGCGACCGGCCTGAACGTCGAGGTCGTGCTCGCGCTTCGCGTCCTCATGCCGCTTGCCGACGACCCGGCGAGAGGCTGCTCCCGGGGGATCGCTACCTCGTCGTGATCGACCAGGGCGCGCCGGGCACCGAGACACCTCGCGACGACCCGGTGCTCTCAGCGTGCACGACGAACGACGAGCCGGTCTGGGAGTCAGACGCCGGCCGCATCTTTCGCTGCACGGCCTGAGCCGCGGACGCGTCAGGTCGTCGGAGCGGCCGCGGGCGGCTGCGTGACGACCCCCGCGCGCGGCCCGGCGACGTCCTCCATCCGGATCGCTTCGTCGGGGGCCAGCGCGCGCGTCAGGGGCCGTCCGAGCAGGTCGTCCAGGCGGTACGGCGGCAGCCCGCCGTCCGCAGGCGACTTCGCGACGAGATCGCCGGCGAGCAGCACGTGCCCGGCTCGGAAGCTCCCGTGCGGCGACGAGCTGCTTCCCCATCTTCTGGAGCGGCTTCTCCTCGCTCGGGAGCGGCCGCTTGACGCCGTCGCCGATCGCCGCCGGGATGCGCCGGATGTCGCGCACGAGCTTGCGCATCCCCTCGGGCATCAACGAGAAGGCGTGGTCGGTGCCCTTTGCCGCGTGGCTCAGCGTGAAGTGCTTCTCGATCACCCGCGCGCCGAGCATGTACGCGACGAGCGCCATCGCGATGCCGTCCTGGTGATCGGAGAGGCCCACGACGACATCGGGGTACCGGTCGCGGAACGTCGTGATGACGCCGAGCTCGAGCTCCTCGACGGAGGCCGGGTACGCGGCCGTGCACTGGAGCACGCACAGGCGAGGGTTGATGGGGAGCACCGTTTCGATCGCCCTGTCGACGTCCTCCAGCGTCGCGCCGCCCGTGGACAGCACCATCGGCTTCCCGAACGCAGCGACGTGCCGCAGCAGTGGCGTGTTCTGAAGGTCGCCGGACGCGATCTTGTACGCGGGCAGATCGAGCTCCTCGAGCACGTCGGCGCTCGCCTCGTCGAACGCCGTCGCGAAGAACACCAGGTCGAGCTCGACGGCGAGGTCGCGGAGCTCACGGAATGCGTCGCGGTCGAGCTCCAGCGCCTCGCGGTGCTCGCCGTACGTCGCACCGAAGCTGTTCTCGTTGTCGTACGGGCTCTCGTAGAGGGCGCGAGTGAAGAGTCGCCCGTTGTCGCGCTTCTGCAGCTTGACCGCGTCGACGCCCGCCTCCTTCGCCGCCCGGAAGAGCTCCTTCGCCTTCTCGAGGCTCCCCTGGTGGTTGTGGCCGATCTCCGCGATGACGAAGCAGCCGGTGTCGTCGGCGATGCGGCGGCCGTCGATCGTCAGCTCGCGCACCGTCGCGATCGTACCGCCGCGGGTTCGGCGGGCTCTGCCAGGGCCGTGTGGCCGTCGCACACGAGGACTACCATCCGCGAATGCCGCCCTCCGCCAAACGGGCCTTCGCGCACGCCGCCGGGTCGAAGCGGGTCTCGGTCGCCGAATCACGGGAACCTCGCGCGTGGCGCCATGAGGGACGCGCAGCCGCACTACGACCTCCAGCTCGAAGTGCTCGAGACGCTCGCGGACGCCCGAAACTACAACGACTGGGTCTCGTCGCTCGCGTTTCCGTATCTCGGCGACGACCCGCTCGAGATCGGCAGCGGGCTCGGCGATCAGGCGGCGCTGTGGCTGGAGCGCGGTCTGCACCCGGATCACCGTGAGCGACCTCGAGCAGCGGTCCGTCGAGGCGCTCGAACGGCGGTTCTCGGAGGACGAGCGGGTGACGGTCCGGCGCATGGATCTGGCCGACAGCGCTCCTTCGTCGTACAGCTCCGTCGTCGCGATCAACGTCCTGGAGCACGTCGAGGACGACGTCGGCGCCCTCCGCGCGCGCGGAGCCTTGTGCGGGCGGGCGGCCGAGTGGTCATCTTCGTCCCCGGCGTTCCCGTTCGCGATGTCGCGCTTCGACCGCGAGATCGGCCACTACCGCCGCTACACGACCGACTCCCTGAGCGACCGGCTGCAGGCCGCCGGTCTCGAGCCGCTCATGGTTCGTTACGTCAACGCGCCCGGGCTTGTCGCATGGGTCGTCTTCATGCGGCTGCTGCGGATGCGCCCGGCGGGCGGCGCGCTCGTCCGTGCCTGGGACCGGGCGATCATTCCGATCGCCCGCCGCCTCGAGCAGCGACGCCCGCCGCGTTCGGGCAGTCCGTGTTCGCGGTGGCGGCGCGCACCGGGCCGTAGCGTCGGCTGCGCGAACGCACCGTCGGCAGGGCACACGGATCGTGATCCTCTTCACAGCCGGCCTCCTCCTCGTCCTCGTCGCGGCGACGGGAGCCGCCGTCCTCCTGCGGCTCGAAGGCTTCGTCTCGTTCGTCCTCGCGGTCGGCGTTCTCGCCTTCGCCGAGACCGTCGCGATCAGCCATGCGCTCTCGATCTTCGACGCGTACGAGCGCAACTGGTTTCTCGCCGTGCTCGGAGGGGTTGCCGCCGCCGTTGTCGCCGCGCTGGCGATCGTCCGGCCCTCCTGGCCGGAGCTCGGGCGAGGCGAGGCGCTGCGCGAGCTCCTCCGGGACCCGGTTCTCGTCGTTCTCGGGGCCGTCGTGGTGGTGGAGCTCGCCTACCTCGCCGCTCTGGCGCTCCTCACGCCGCCGAACGACATCGACGGCCTCACGTACCACCTCTGGCGGGCGCTGCTCTGGATCCAGCAGGGATCGGTCGGTCAGATCGGGGATGCGACCGACTTGCGGATCAACGACTTCCCGCCGAATGCCGAGATCCTCCAGGGAGCGGCGATGCTGCTGTCCGGCTCGGTGCGGTGGGTGGCGCTCGTCCACCTCGCGGCGCTTCTCGCCGCGATGCTCGCGGTCTACGGCATCGCGTCCGGATCGGCCTCGGACGCCGGGCTGCGCTGTTCGGCGCCTTGCTGTTCGCAACCCTCCCGGTCGTCGCGCTTCAGGCCGCGGCTCCCATGAACGACCTCCTCGTGGCCGCGCTCGTGGCGACGGCGGCGTACTTCGCGCTCGGGCGACAGACGAACGAGACGGTGCTCGGATGCTTGTCCGTCGCGCTCCTCGTCGGCACGAAGGTCACCGGGCTCCTGGCGCTCCCCGTGCTTCTTGCAATCGCGGTGCTCACCCACCGAGGGCGGCGTTTGGCGCTCGCCCTGGCGGGCGGCCTCGTCGCAGTCTTGGTGGGCGCTGCGTGGTATGCCGTCAATCTCTCGAAGGGCAACGGGTTGTTCGGCGGACAGGGAAGCTGGGTCGGCAGCAGCGACGGCGTCCAGGCGATCGGAGCCCGATTCACGCGCCACGCGGTCGAGGCGTTCGAGCTCCCCGGTGCGGTTGGGAAAGACCGATTCCTCTATCTCCTGGCTGCAGCTCTCGTGGCGGTGGTGGGCGTCGCTCTGGGCCGGCTCACCCTGGCCCTCGTCGGAGCCGCTCTGACGGCGCTCACCCTGCTGGTGCTTCCTGCGGAACGCGTGCTCCACGCCGTCTACTGGAACGGCTGGGAGCTCGTCGGCTATCCGGCGGCGACGGCCCTGGGCGCGAGCCGCGACTCGACGCTCGCGTCGCAGGGCGAGTCGTGGTACGGGCCGGTGGGGCTCGTGATGACCGTCGTGGCGCTCGTCCTGGTCGTCCACGGCGTGCGCCGGGCGACGCTGCCCTGGGTTGCGCTCGTGCTCGCCTCCGCGCCGATCGTGCTGCTCCTGGGAATCTCCGCGGCGGTGAGGTACCACGACCTCAGCGGCCGTTTCGCCATGGGGGGCGTCGTGCTCTCCGCGGCGACGTGGGGGCTTGTTCGCCAGTCGCGCGCAGGCTCTGTGGCGGTGGTCGCCGTCGCTGCGACCACCGTCCTGCTCTCGCTCGTCCACTCGGTGATGAAGCCCCTCGGGGTCGACCTGCTCGAGCCGACCGGACAGCCGTCGACATGGACGCTGCCGCGTGGATGGGTGCAGAGCCGGCAGCCGGAGGTCGCGGTCCTGATCGCGCACGTCGACGATCACGCCACACCGGGCCAACCGATTGCCGTCGCGCGTGACTACCGCGTGTATCCGTTCGCCTTCGCGGGGTGGCCGGGAATCGACCACCGGATCGTCTACGCCGACGGCCTCGACGAGGCGACGGCACGCGGGGCCGTCTGGGCGGTGGTCGCCGACAGCGTCCCGTGTGCGAACGGATGGCGCAGGTCGCTCCACTCGCCGCCCTGGGCGGTCTACCGCGCAGCGCCGGATGCCCGCTGCGCTCCAGGGTAGGGTGCCGCCTCATGACGGCCACCCTGTCCATCCTGATGCCGGTCTTCAACGAGCTCTCGACCGTCGAGGCGGCGATCGACGACGCGTTGACCGCAGAGCTGCCCGTCGAGTCGCGTCAGCTCGTCATCGTCGACGACGGCTCCACCGACGGCACCCGCGAGCTCCTCCGCGACCGCGCCTGGCCCGACAACGTCATGGTCGTCTCCCACGAGCGCAACCGCGGCAAGGGAGCGGCCCTCCAGACCGGCCTCCAGCATGCGACGGGCGACTTCTCAGCGATCCTCGACGCCGATCTCGAGTACCGCGCAGCCGACCTGGGACCGCTTCTGCGCCCGCTGCTCGACGGCGACGCCCGGGTCGTCTTCGGGACGCGATCGTGGTCGAGCCACGCCGCGTTCAGCTTCTGGTACGTCATGGGGAACAAGGGCGTCACGCTCGCCACGAACGTGATCTACAACTGCTGGATCTCGGACGTGATGACCTGCCACAAGGCGATGAGCACCGAGCTCTTCCGGTCGCTGCGCCTCCGCGAGCGAGGGTTCGCGATCGAGCCGGAGATCGCCGCGCGCGTGCTCCGCTCCGGCGAGCGGATCTACGAGGTCCCGATCAGCTACAGGGCCCGCTCGCGCGAGGACGGCAAGAAGCTCACCGCCGTCGACGGCTTCCGCGTCCTACGGACCCTCGTCCGCTGCCGCGTCGCCTGACGTCAACCGCGCCGGCGCCGGATGTCTGCATCCGCGAGCGCCAGCGTCCGTTCCGGCAGATATGGGCGAAGGTCGTCGGGGCTCACGATGCCGTCACGGAGGAGCTGCCGCTTCACGAAGGGGAAACCGTCCTCGAGCAGGGGGCGCCACAGATGGAGCGTCGGCGCGACCGGGGTCCCCTCGCTGATCCGGCGGATGACGCTGGGCGTCGCCCAGGAGTTCGGCAGCGCCGTCGCCGAGAGCGTCTCCACCGGATGAACGGCACCGGTTCGAAGGCCGTGCTCGTGGGCTCGCCGTGAGACGCCGAGCTCGTAGGCGTGGATCACGAGCTCCTTGACATCGATCGGCACGTAGGTCGTGAGCAGCTCGGTACCGAGCGGGCCGTGGAGCACGGGTGACGCGAGGCGCAGGAGATACGACTGGAGGTGCGGCGCGAATTGTGTGCTGTCCGTGGCGCCCGCCACGTCGACGGGCAGCGCGTCGAGGCGGTCGAAGAAGGCGCCGAGGCGGTCCGGGACGACGTAGACGCTGTCGTTCGCCAGCAGGACGCCTTCGGGCTCGAAGCGCTCCAGCACGTACGCGAGCCCCGCGTGGTAGGAGCCCCAGTCGAGCCCGTTGTTGGGGACCCTCACGACGGCGATCACGAGATCCAGCAGCGCCTCGGCAGCGCCCCGGCCGTCGAGCGACGTCGAGCATACGACCACCTCCCGACCGGCGGCCGACGAACGCGGCGACTTGATCGAGGAAGGACTCGTCCACTCCCGACGGGTCGAAGTGGGCGAGCACCGCGACCGGGTCACCGCGCGCGATGGTTCGACGACCCGGCCACTCGTGGACGATCGCTTCGGCTGTCGGTGAGATCGATCGCGGGTCCCCGAGGTCGATCCGCACCGCAGCAAGGTGCTCGAGCACGTCGCTCTCGGCTACGCCGGCGGCGACAAGCGTTGCCGGGTCGAGCCAGCGGTTCGGCCTTCGCCGCCACGCCTCGCGCTCGAACGCGGCGAGCGGAGGCCCTTCACTGCGTCCGTACAGCTCCTCGTACCACCCGACATCGAAGAACGGCGTCGGCGCATAGCCGAGCCTGTACCCCTCGCGGCGGTAGTGCGACTCGGCCTCGCGGTGGTGACGCCGTACTTCCGCTCGTACCAGTCGGGTGCGAGCAGCCGAAGCGATTGCTCGCCGGCGAGCGGAGTCGTCGAGCAGCCTTTGTGGCAACGAGCGTCTCAGGTGCCGCCTGACGGTGGCCTCGAAGCACGTGTGACTCAACCGTGCGCATCGCACTGGTAGGGCGCCGGACGGTCGTTCCCACGGACGTGGTCACCGAGTCGCGGACGGCAAGGTCCAGGTGGACGAGAGCAGCTGACCAGGCGCACGACGGCGATCCCTTCAGAGGTCTGGCTCCCCCCCACGCCGAGCCGGCGGCGCGCGCCAGGGCGAGCGACCGGCCGCAATACACCGTCGACAGCCGTGCGAAACCCGCGCCGGCGGCGGTAGACGTCCAGGAAGCGCCTCTCGATCGGTGAGCGTCGCTGCGCGACCCGCGGGGGGACGCCCACGAGATGGCGGCTGACGGAGCGTGGATCGCGCGCGAGTGCCCGGGCGTAGACCCCGAGGTACCCGGCTGCCGTTCGATCCCATGTCAGCCCTGGCGGCGGCCTGCTGAACGCGGCGAGGAGGCGCTCGCGTGCGCCTCGCTCTCGAAGAGAGTAGAAACGAACGGGCCGGCAGCATCGAGGTCGAACGACGGAGCGCGCCGACCTCGGCAGAAGCTCCCGCATGGACGATCGGTGCGTGATAGACGCTCGCCGTCCCGAAGGCGGCGGCCTCGAACGGGATCAGCCCGAACCCCTCGTACATAGGATGGAAACACGACGAGCTCGCGTCGCGGTAGAGCGCCGCGCGGTCGGCCTCCGAGACGCGGCCGAGGTCGACCACGCGGTCACGCAGCGACCGTTCCGGCGGAAGAGCGCCTCTCGGCGTCGACGGACGACCCGCGGCCGGGATGCCCGCCGGCGAGGACGAGCCCTCCCTCCCAGCCGCCCGCTCGATCAGCCATCGAGCGAGCCGCAGGCGCGAAGAGCGCGGTTCTTGTGCCAGTAACGAATTCCCGATGACGAGGAGGTAGGGCCGGCCGCGCAAGCGGGTCGCGACGGCGCGTCAGGCTCGCCGACGCCGACAGGTGGTCGACGCCGAGCGGAACCACGGTGGCGCGTTCGAGGTCGAGCTCCCGTCGCTCGCCGCATCGATCGCGGCGTGCTTCGAGAAGAAGCCCACCTCGTCGGCCGACGACAAGCGCGGCCCGTCGTGCGCCGGTAGTCCTCCCACGCGCTCGTCGTGCTCGAGTAGGCGGGCGTCCTGTCGCGGATCATGTCCTGGTGCGTCAGCACGAGCCGGTCGCCGATCGAGAGGCAACCGCGAGCTCGTGGAGTGACCGCCATCTGGAAAGGGCGGTGGAACACGCCGGGCCTCCCGCCCGCCGGCTCGACCAGCTCGAGGCCGCGTCTCCTAGACATCGACCTCGGATGCGACCGTCGGATGGAGCTCGGCCGGGCGCAGGAGCGCAGGTCGGCACCGGCACGAGCGAGGCCGCCCGCGAGCCCGAGAAGCTGCACCTGCGTTCCCGACAGGGGTTCCGCCAGGCAGCGTGCGTCGAGGACGATCCGTGCAGCGCGCAGCCGCCTCGGCGACCGCACGGGACTCGGTGTCTCCACGATGGGTGCGGGCCGATCCGAAGAGATCGCGCGGTGCACGAAGCCCGGACGATCCACAGCCGCGAGTGCTTTCGCGAGAAGCGTTGAGCCTGGGGCGATTGTGACCAGGCCGACGTCTTCTCGACTGACGAGCGCGGTCTCCTGGAGCGCCAGGAGGAGATGCTCGCGGCAAATCAGGACGACGCCGGAAGCGGGCGCGGCATCGGCGGCGGAACTCCGGGAAGGCGTGCCGCCGAGCTCTCGGCGATGGAGACGGACGCGCAGGCCGAGTCGTCGGCGAGCGTCGACCGGAGCTCCTGGAGAGCGGTCGGCGTCGAAGAGGTCGCAAGCCGAGATCAGCAGCAGGTCGCGTCGTGCCTCTCGCGCGACTTCCAGCAGCTCGTCCAGGGAAGCGACGTGTCGCTGAGCTGCCTCGGGGACGACGCGTGGGGCGACGGTCGTGTCGTCTCCGGCGAGACTCCACCAGCACCGACCCTTCCGGCACAATGTCGGCGCATCGGCGACGTCACGGTTCGGTTCCACCAAGACCGTCAACGGCGACTCGCGCTCCGGATCGACAGTCTTCCGCTCTGCGAGGAAGGCGGCGAGGGTCGGGAATGCGGCGGGCGACGTCCCTTCCGGCGTCGGAGCGGCTCCGCTTCGCGTGGCTCTACGACCACGTCTTCCACGACGTGTTCGTCAGCCTGCTGGTCAGTGTCCGCTGATGACAAGGATGCCAGCGACATCGCCATCGTCGCGGAACAGGCCGTCGCCGCGAAAACAGCAGGAAGGCGCGTCGCCGTGGGTCTGTCCCAGTTGCTGTCGGAGACTGCTTTCATCCAGAAGCCGTGCTATTTGCATTCGCAGGGCCGAAGGGTCTCCTGGAGCAACCAGCAGCCCGGTGACGCCGTCTTCGACCGCGTCCGACAGGCCACCGACGTCAGCTGGCGACGACTGGCCGACCGTACGCCATCGCCTCGTCGCGCGGTCACCCGTACCCCTCGGCGTCGCGACGGGACGACGACAACGGAGGCGCGTTCGTAGTACGCGCCGAGCTCAGACGGGGGGACGAACCCGACGGCCTGCGGGAACAGGAAGCGCAGCGGCCCATTTCCCACGACCACGAGCGGCAGGTCCGCGGGCCGCTTCGGCGAGGTCGCGCACTCCCTTCTCCTCGGACAGCCGGCCGACGTAGAGCGCGTGGGGCGGCTCCTCCGGCTCGCCGACGGACAGCAATACGTAGACGGTGCCGGCAC
>CAVTFU010000004.1:0-70585 GCA_963734045.1 uncultured Actinomycetes bacterium
TACTCGCGCTCGTCGCCGGCATGGTCGCGATCCCGATCGTCACCGGCGTGCTCGGCGTCTGGCAGACGCTGCTCTCGAACCAGGTCGGGCAGGCCGTCATGCACGACCTGCGCACCGCCGTCTACCGGCACCTGCAGCGGCTCTCGCTCGCGTTCTTCACGCGCACGCGCACGGGCGAGGTGCAGAGCCGGATCGCGAACGACATCGGCGGGATCGAGAACGTCGTCACCACGACCGCGACGTCGGTGCTCTCCAACGTGACGACGGTGCTCGCGACCGTCGCCGCGATGATCCTGCTCGACTGGCGGCTCGCCGCGTTCGCGCTCGCGCTGCTGCCGCTCTTCGTCTGGCTCACGAAGCGCGTCGGCGACCAGCGCAAGAAGGTGACGCCGAGCGGCAGGCGTCGCTCGCGGACGTCTCGTCGATCGTCCAGGAGTCGCTCTCGGTCTCCGGGATCCTGCTCGGCAAGACGATGGGCCGCTCGGACGACCTCGCCGTCCGCTTCGAGACGGAGTCCGAGCGGCTCGCCGGGCTCGAGGTGCGGAGCCGGATGACGGGCCGCTGGATGATGGCCGCGATCCAGACGACGTTCGCCGTGATGCCCGCGCTCGTCTACCTCTTCGCCGGCTGGACGATCTCGCGCGGCAGCGACGCGATCACGATCGGCACGCTCGTCGCCTTCACGACCCTCCAGACCCGGCTCTTCTTCCCGATCGGCAGCCTGCTCGGCGTGCAGCTCGAGGTGCAGAGCTCGCTCGCGCTCTTCGACCGGATCTTCGAGTATCTCGACCAGCCCGTCGACATCGTCGAGGGGACGCACGCGATCGAGCGGCCGCGCGGCGACGTCGCGTTCGACGACGTCTGGTTCCGCTACGAGCAGGACGCCTGGACGCTCGAGGACATCTCGTTCTCCGTCCCGCGCGGCACGAAGACGGCGCTCGTCGGCGAGACGGGCTCGGGCAAGACGACGTGCGCGTACCTCGTCGCTCGGCTCTACGACGCGACGCGCGGCTCGGTGACGATCGACGGCGTCGACGTCCGCGACCTGACGTTCCCGTCGCTCGCGGACGCCGTCGGCGTCGTCTCGCAGGAGACCTACCTCTTCCACGCGTCCGTGCGCGAGAACCTCCGCTTCGCGAAGCCCGACGCGACGGACGAGGAGGTCGAGGAGGCCGCGCGCGCCGCGCAGATCCACGAGCTCGATCGCGTCGCTGCCCGAGGGCTACGAGACGGTCGTCGGCGAGCGCGGCTACCGGTTCTCCGGCGGCGAGAAGCAGCGCATCGCGATCGCCCGCACGATCCTCCGCAACCCGCCGATCCTCGTGCTCGACGAGGCGACGTCGGCGCTCGACACGCAGACGGAGCGCGCGGTCCAGGACGCGCTCGAGCGGCTCGCCGAGGGTCGCACGGTGATCGCGATCGCGCATCGCCTCTCGACCGTCCGCGACGCCGACCAGATCGTCGTGCTCGACGGCGGCCGCATCGTCGAGCGCGGGACGCACGAGGAGCTGCTCGCCCTCGGCGGCCGCTACGCCGCGCTCGTCGCCCGCGACGCCGACGTCGGGCGAGGTCGTCCCGACGCCGAGCTGAGCGGTGAGACGCTCGCGCTCGCGGCGACGGTGGTCGTTGTCGCCGGTCTGGGCGCCGCGGCCGCCGTCAGGCTCGTCGACGGCGGCCCGTCGGTCGAGCAGGCGGCGGACGAGCTCGTCGCCGCCGGCGTGCCGGGTGTGCTCGTTCGGCTCCGCGACGGGGCCGACGTGGACGAGTTCGCGCGAGGTGATGCCTCGCCCACCGATCGCTTCCGCATCGGCAGCGTCACGAAGACCCTGGTCGCCGTGCTGGCACTGCGGCTCGCGGACGCCGGGGCGCTCGGGCTCGACGACCCCGTGTCGCGTCACTTCCCGGGCTCCTCCGCGACGGCGACCGGGTCACGTCCGCGACCTGCTCGCCCACACGGCCGGCCTCGAGGACTACACCCAGGATCCGGAGCTCCTCGACGGCGACCTGTCGCCGCGGGCGCTCGTCGCGATCGCGGACCGGCGCCCACGGCGCAGCGGGTACGCTACTCGAGCACGAACTACCTCGCGCTCGGGCTCGTCCTCGAGGCCGCCGGGCGGCGCCGCTCGGCGCCCTCCGGAGGCACGTGCTCGAGCCCTTCGGCTCTCCGAGACGACGTTCGAGCCAGGGCGCGTCGCAGGCGCTACCTCCACGGCCACCGCGCGCGTCCCGCGACGGCATCGCCACGGGCGGCTCCGCGACACGGATCGCGCACCGCCCGCTCGGCGTGGGCGGCGGGCGCGGTGCTCGACGCGGCCGACCTCGATCGGCTCTTCACGCGTCCTCGCGAGCGACCTCGGCAGCGCATGCGACCGCGGCGAGGCGCGGTACGGCATCGGGCTGGCGCGCTTCGACTCTGCGTGCGGCGCCGTTCTCGGGCACACCGGCAACCTGCTCGGGACGATCTCGGTGGTCGCGGCGCGCGGCGACCGCCTTCTGGTCGCGGCCGCCAACGTCTACCCGCTGACCCCGGTGCAGGAGCGGGCGTTCCAGCGCCTGCTCGACCGGGCGCTCTGCGGGTAGGAACGGGTACGACGTCGACCGTGAGCGACTACGTTTCACCCGTGCAGGTGTCGCGACGCCCGCCCGGGCTCGCCCGAACGAGGAGACCTCTGACGAGATGAGCGCGACGACGACCGGGGTGGGCCTGGAGGAGCACGGGATCGACCCGGCGGGCGAGGTGCTCCGCAACCCCACGACGTCGCAGCTGTACACCGACGCGCTCGAGCGCGGTGACGGCCGGCTGGCCGAGGGAGGGCCGCTCGTCGTCGACACCGGGCAGTTCACCGGCCGCTCGCCGAAGGACAAGTTCGTCGTGCGCGAGCCGGGCTCCGAGGAGCGCATCTGGTGGGGGGACACCAACGTCGCCGATCGAGGAGGCGCAGTTCGACGGGCTGCGCCAGAAGGTCGTCGACCACCTCTCCGCGCAGCCGCGCCTCTACGTGATCGACGCCTTCGCAGGCGCCGACGCCGGCGCACCGCATCGGCGTGCGCGTCGTCACCGCGAGCCCGTACCACGCGCTCTTCGCGAAGACGATGTTCATCCGCCCGACGCGAGGAGGAGCTGGAACGGCACGAGCCGGAGGCGCTCGTCCTGCACGCGCCCGAGGTGGAGGCCGACCCGGAGGTCGACGGGACGCGCACGGGGGTGTTCGTCGTGCTGCACCCGACCCGCGTCCGAGGTGGTGATCGGCGGGACGTTCTATGCCGGGCGAGATCAAGAAGTCGATCTTCACCGTGATGAACGACCGGCTGCCGCTCGAGGGCGTCTTCCCGATGCACTGCTCGGCGAACGTCGGCGCGGCCGGAGACGTCGCGATCTTCTTCGGTCTCTCGGGCACGGGGAAGACGACGCTCTCGGCCGACCCGTCCCGGAGCCTGATCGGCGACGACGAGCACGGCTGGGGCTCGAACGGCGTCTTCAACGTGGAGGGCGGCTGCTACGCGAAGGTGATCCGGCTCTCCGCCGAGGCCGAGCCCGAGATCTACCGGACGACGCACACGTTCGGGACGATCCTCGAGAACGTGACGGTGGACGAGCGCGGCGTCGTCGACCTCGACGACGACTCGAAGACCGAGAACACGCGCGCGGCGTACGAGCTCGAGCAGATCCCGAACGCCCACCCGTCGAAGATGGCGGGCCACCCGCGAAACGTCGTCTTCCTCACGGCGGACGCCTTCGGCATCCTCCCGCCGCATCGCGCGCCTCTCGCGCGAACAGGCGCAGTACTGGTTCCTCTCCGGGTTCACGGCGAAGCTCGCCGGCACCGAGATCGGCGTCACGGAGCCGCAGCCGACGTTCTCGACGTGCTTCGGGTCAGCCCTTCGTCCCGCAGCGGCCCGTGGTCTACGCGGGCATGCTCGCCGACAATCTGGAGGAGCACGGCGCGAGCGTGTGGCTCGTGAACACCGGCTGGACCGGCGGACCGGTCGGGGTGGGTCACCGGATGCCGATCGACGCCACGCGCGCACTCCTGACCGCCGCGCTCTGGGGAGCTCGGACGGGGCCGAGTACCGGATCGACTCCGTGTTCGGCTTCGAGGTGCCGGTCGAGGTCCCGGGTGTCGATCACGCCTTGCTCGACCCGCGCTCGACCTGGGCGGACGCGGAGGCGTACGACGCGAAGGCGGCCGAGCTCGCGGCGATGTTCCGCGAGAACTTCGAGCGGCGGTTCGCAGCCGAGGTCGAGCCCGCCGTCGCCGCCGCCGGGCCGCGGCCCTAGCGCGGCCGCGCCCCCAAACACGCCGGTCGCGCCGGTTAGCGGGTCGTTAGCGAGGCGGCCCATGGTGTGGGCGTGGTCGAGATCGACCAGCCCACGATCGGCCGCCGCGCCGCAGCGTGGCCTCGCGTCACCGCGGTCGGGAACGCGCAGTCCGCGCCGCAGCAGCCCTGGGAGCGTTTCTCGTGCTCGCGGTCGGCCTCACCGACGGCGGGTACTACGGGCGCGCGGCGACCGCGCTCGCGCTCGCGTCGGCCGCCGTCGCGGTGCTCGGCGCCCTGCACGGAGGCAGTGCGCGGCTGACGAGGGCGGGGCTCACGGTCCTCGCGGCGCTCGTCCTGCTCGCCTGCTGGATCGCGCTCTCGGCGACCTGGGCGGTGCCGGGCGCCCTCGTCGAGGGAGAGGTTCGGCGCGCCGTGGTCTATGCGTCCGCGCTCGCGGCGGTGCTGCTCGCGGTCGTCCGACCTCGCCGCGAGCCGCTCCTCATGGGGCTGGTCGGGGGGATCTCGTTGCTCGGCGCCGTCGTGATCGCGATGCAGGCCTCGTCGGGTGAGGTGGTCGATCGCTTCTACGGGACGCTGCTCACGGAGCCGGTCGGGAACCCGAACGCGCTCGGCGTGCTCGCGGCGCTCGGGATCACGCTTGCCATCGGGCTCGTCGACGGCCGGGAAGCGCGGGACCGGGCGCTCGGCCGCCGCCGCGAGACGCGTCCCGCGCGCGCAGGGGGGACGAGCAGGCAGACGCCGATTCCGAGCGCGAGCACGGCGCCGCGGCTTCCGCTGAGCCCCAGCACGAGGACGAGGAGCGCGGCCGAGCCGGGCTCGTTTCGACCGTCTCCCGAAGGGCTCGGCATCGACCCAGCTCGGGACGGCCCAGCTGGTCTGCCTCAGTGCGGCGGGCTGCCCGGCCGGCGCCACGGACTACGGCTCACCGTTCGGCGGTGCCTGGACGTCGAACCTCTCGACGATTCCCGGCGCGGGTTGGATCTGGCGCCCTGGCGTGACCGGCGCGACACCTAACGCGGACTTCGACGAGGCCGTGTTCGCGAGGACGTTCGTGCTCGCCGGCCGGC
This sequence comes from uncultured Actinomycetes bacterium, assembly GCA_963734045.1. Classification (GTDB taxonomy): domain Bacteria; phylum Actinomycetota; class Thermoleophilia; order Gaiellales; family Gaiellaceae; genus Gaiella. The sequence goes on from CAVTFU010000004.1 coordinate 5,349, forward strand.
CGACGAGCGGGTGGATCGAGATCGCCGCCGACGACTCCGCCGAGGTGCGCGTCAACGGCGAGGTGGTCGGCTCGATCGGAGGTGGCTCGTACGGGAGCCTGACGAGGTTCGACCTCTCGTCCCCACTGAAGCCGGGGCGCAACACGATCGCGATCAAGGCCACGAACGGCCCCTGGTGCGGCACATGTCCGTTCTCCCAGAACCCGGCCGGAGTCGTGTTCGGGGGCATGATCACCGTCGGCTAGTCGACGCGTGCGGGACGGCCCGGCCTGGCCGTCCCGCACGTCGCTCGGCCACCGGCGCAGGCAGTCCATCCGATAGGTTCAGGGGAGATGGACTCCCCGTTCGACGTGCTCGTCGTCGGTGCCGGCTGCGCCGGCATGCGCGCCGCGATCGAGGCCCACGACGCCGGGGCGCGCGTCGCCGTCGTCTCGAAGCTCCACCCGACCCGCAGCCACTCCGGCGCCGCCGAGGGAGGCATCAACGCCGCGCTCGGCAACAAGGCGGACGACGATCCCGAGACACACGCCTTCGACACGGTCAAGGGCTCCGACTACCTCGGCGACCAGGACGCGATCGAGATCTTCACGCGCGAGGCGCCGGGCGACATCTACCAGCTCGAGCACTGGGGCTGCGTCTTCTCACGCAACGCCGAGGGCAAGCTCGACCAGCGCCCGTTCGGCGCCGCGGGCTCGCCGCGGACCGTCTACTCGGCCGACATCACCGGGCACGTGCTCATCCAGGTGCTCTTCGAGCAGCTCGCGAGGCGGATGGAGCAGGGGCTCGTCGTCTTCGAGGAGTACTTCGCCTTCCGCCTGCTGGAGGACGACGGGCGTTGCAGGGGCGTCGTCTGCTGGGATCTCCTGAACGGCGGCGTCGAGGTCGTGCTCGGGGCCTCGACGATCCTCGCCACCGGGGGCATGGGCCGCCTCTACAGGGCGACGACGAACGCGTACGCCTGCACGGGCGACGGGATGGCGATGGCGCTCCGCGCCGGGCTGCCCCTCAAGGACATGGAGTTCATGCAGTTCCACCCGACGACGATGTACCCGTCGGGGATCCTGATCACCGAGGGTTGCCGCGGCGAGGGCGGCTTCCTGATCAACAAGGACGGCGAGCGGTTCATGAAGCGGTACGCGCCGAACGCGCTCGAGCTCGCCTCGCGCGACGTCGTCTCGCGCTCCGAGACGACCGAGATCGAGGCGGGGCGCGGGGTCAACGGCTCGGTGATGCTCGACCTCCGGCACCTCGGCCCCGAGAAGATCCTCAAGAAGCTGCCCGGCTCACGCGACCTCGCGATGACCTATGCGGGCGTCGACCCGATCTACGAGCCGATCCCCGTGCGGCCCGGCGCGCACTACCACATGGGCGGCGTCCAGACCGACGAGTGGGGCCTGACCGAGCTCGAGGGCCTCTACGCCGCCGGTGAGGTCGCGTGTGTGTCGGTCCACGGAGCGAACCGCCTCGGCGGGAACTCGCTGATGGAGACGATCACCTTCGGACGCCGTGCCGGGCTGCATGCGGCCGAGCAGGCCCTCACGCGTGCCACGCGCGCGAACGGCCGCGCCGAGGCGGCACGGAGCGACGCCGAGGCGTGGGTGAAGGGGCTGCTGGACAACGCGTCCGGTGAGCGGCCGTGGCAGATCCGCGACGAGCTCGGCCAGTCGATGCTCGAGAACTTCGGCGTCTTCCGCTACCCGGAGAGGATGGAGAAGCAGATCGGGGTGATCGGCGAGCTCCAGCGCGCGGCACGACCGCGGCATCGTGGTCGAGGACAAGGGCTCGGTCTTCAACAGCGACCTGACCCAGGCGATCGAGCTCGGCTACCTGCTCGACCTGGCCGCCGTGATGCTCCAGGCCGGCCTCGCGCGGCAGGAGTCGCGCGGCGCGCACTCGCGCCCCTCGGACTTCCCCGACCGCGACGACGAGAACTTCCTCAAGCACTCGATCACGCGCTGGGTCGACGGCGCGCCGCAGCTCTCCTACGGCGAGGTGCGGATGACGAAGTGGGAGCCGATGGCGAGGTCGTACTGATGAGACAGAGACGGCACGAGTCGGCACGGACGTTGCACATCAGGCAACGAGCCGATAGAATTGCAGTGGGTGGTGGGTTGGGGTGCCCGGGCACCCACCACTGAACGTCGAGCTCAAGATCTGGCGCTACGACGCCTCGACGGGCGAGCGCGCACTCAAGCAGTACGCGGTCGACGTCTCGGAGGAGGCCACGCTGCTCGACACCCTCGACGCCGTCAAGGACAAGGTCGACGGGACGCTCGCCTACCGGAAGAGCTGTCGGATGATGATCTGCGGCTCGTGCGGGATGCGGGTGAACGGCGGCGCGGTGCTCGCCTGCAAGGCGCGGATCCTCGACCTCGTCGACGACGGTCGCGTGCCGGTGGTCTCGGCGATGGGGAATCTCCCGATCGTCAAGGACCTCGTCGTCGACATGGGCCCGTTCTGGCAGAAGATGCAGGCGATCCAGCCGTACCTGGAGCCGCGACTCGACGCGCCGGTCGACGGCGAGAACATCGTCCCGCAGGGGCGCATGGATGCGATCCACAAGGAATCGCTCTGCATCAACTGCGGCTGCTGCGTCTCCGAGTGCAACTCGATGGAGTCCGATCCGGACTTCCTCGGCCCGGCGGCGCTCGCGAAGGGCTTCCGCTTCGTCGGCGATGCCCGCGACGGGGCGACGATCGAGCGCCTCGAGCGCTACAGCGAGGAGCACGGGATCTGGGACTGCACGCGGTGCTACTTCTGCAACGAGCGTTGCCCGAAGGGCGTCGATCCGCGCGACGCGATCGCGAAGCTGGGCGCCGAGGCGATGAAGGTCGGCATCGACCGCGACATGGGCGCGAAGCACGCCAAGTGGTTCGTCACCTCGGCGAAGACGACGGGCTGGCTGCGCGAGACCGAGCTCGTGCCGAAGACGCAGGGCGTCGTGAAGGCGATCAAGGAGATCAAGTTCGCGATGTCGCTCCTCCCGAAGGGAAAGGTGCCGCCGCCGTTCCCGCCTCATGTCGCCGCGGACGTCAACGAGTCCCGCGCCCTCTTCGACCTCGTCAAGACGCAGGGGCGCGACGGCGCCGCGGGGATCGTCCAGGGCGAGAAGGCGCTCCTGCACCTCTCGGAGGAGGTCGGGATCGCGGGCGGCCCGACGGACCCGTACGACGACCCACGCTCGTTCCCGAAGCCCTACCTTCCCGACGACGAGCCGGAGCAGGCGCCCGCCGGCGCCAACTAACCTGTCGCACCGTGAAGCAGGTCGCCTACTACAAGGGGTGTCTCGCGAGCCTGTCGGCGAAGGAGCTCGACACGTCGACGAAGGCGCTCGCGCCGAAGCTCGGCTACGAGCTCCTCGAGCTCGACTCGGTCACCTGCTGCGGGGCCGGTGACATCCACGAGGCCGAGCCTGACTACTACCTCCACCTGAACGCGCGGATCCTCGCGTACGCGGCCGCCTCCGGCGCCGACACGCTGATGACGGTCTGCAACGTCTGCACGCTGAACCTGCGGCAGGCCAACCACCAGCTGCTGCACGACGCCGCGCTGCGGGCGCGGGTCAACGACAACCTCGAGCGGGTCGGAGCGCCGCGGTACGAGACCGACGTCGACTGCGTGCACTTTCTCTGGCTCGTCGCCGGTGAGAGCTTCCCGAAGCTGCAGGAGGTTGCGCACAAGGGTCTCCGTGGGCTGAAGATCGCGCCCTTCTACGGCTGCCAGATCCTCCGCCCGTCCAAGCTGATGGGCTTCGAGGATCCCGACAACCCCGACTCGCTCGAGCGGATCATCGCCGCCTGCGGCGGAGAGGCGATCGACTATCCCGCGAAGGTCAAGTGCTGCGGCTTCCCGATCATCCAGGCGCGCGAGGACACCGCGCTCGGCGAGCTGATCCAGCCCATCGAGCAGGCGAAGGAGGCCGGCGCGGACGCGATCGTGACGCCGTGCCCCTTGTGCCACCTCTCGCTCGACGCCTGGCAGTCCAAGCTCAAGAAGCAGACCGGCAAGGACTTCCAGATGCCGATCCTCCACCTCTCCCAGCTGATCGGCGTCGCCGCGGGGCTGGCCGACTCCGAGCTCCGCTTCAAGCGGCACGTGGTCTCGGTCGAGCCGGTCATGGAGAAGCTGGCGCTCTAGCTTGCTCGCCAAGCAGGATTCGGCAGAAGCCGAATCCCGCGGCTCGATTCCCGCCTGCGGCCGGGGCACAGCCTGAAGGCGCGCTCTGCCTGTTGCGTCAGGCCCGATTCGGCAGGAGGCGACCGCTGCACTATCCGCCGAACGATGGACGGAAACGAGCGATTTCCAGGTATTTCTTGCGAAGCAGGCGAGTCTCGTAGGCTATCCGCTGAAGAGGGTCGGGTGCACTCCCTGATCGGCCCCTCTGCGTCCTGCCCTGTGAGCGACGGATCGGAGGACAGCGTGGCAAAGGCGATCTCGAGCGACGTGCGGGCGGAGTTGGCCTCCGTGCCGCGCTCCTACTTCGCCGCTGTGGACCGACTGGACGTCGACGACGTCCTGTCCCACTTCGCGGACGATGCGACCCTGACGGTGCAGACGGACGGCGTCACGTTCACCGGAGCCGACGAGATCCGGCGGATGTTCACGGACTTCTTCGCGAGCTGGGACGCGATGGTCCACGACATCACGAACGTCGTCGTCGACGACGCCGCGCGGCGAGCGGCGACGGAGCAACGCGTGACGTTGACCAACGGTGGGACGGACACGCCGATGTACAACTGCAACTTCTTCACCATCAACGACGATGGCCGGTTCGATCGGGTCATCATCTGGATGGACGGGAGCAACCCTCTGAGATAGGCATGCGCCGAGAATCGAAGGTGGGCACCCGGTTCGCGAAGCGACGGCCGGCAGGCGCGCCGCCCGAGCACGGCGGGCCGCCGCTCAGCCGACTCGGCGGAACGCGATGATGCCGGTCGGGACCTGCCGCTGGTAGTCCGGTCGGTTGACGGACGTTCCGTGCCAGTTGACGTTCGCGCTGGAGTCGATGTCCATCCCCAGCGCCTCGACGAAGCCGAGCCCGAGCAGCGCCTGCGCGAACTGGCGGGCGGAGGTGCCTGCGCCGCCGATGACGACGAGCGCCGTCTGCCCGTTCCGCAGCCGCCCGACCGCTGTGCGATGGTAGGCGTGGTCGCGTTGATACGGCTCCAGCGTCGTCAGGTCGCCGACGTGGCCGTCGTGGACGTAGACGGGCTTGCCGGAGATCGCCTCGCGCACCCCCTCTTGGATGAGATCGGCGTCCTTCACGTTCCCGGCGACGATGTCGACGCTGCCGTCGGCGCCGAACGCGGCGGCGCCGCGGTTGGTGCCGCCGAGGAAGCTGCGACCCTTGTGGATCAGCAAGTTGCCGGACGGGACGTTGCGGGCCAGCAGGAAGAAGTCGCCGTTGAGGCCGGCGACTGCGCCGCGCCCGGCGTTGGCGCGGATGTACCCGCCCACGGTCCCGGTGCGCCCCGGACCACCGCCCAGCCAGACGGCTTCGAGCCGCACCCCCCGACCGGGGACGATGCGAACGATGTGAACCGGCCGGGGTCCGGCGCCGGTGGCAATCGTCCTCGTGCTCGAGGTGACCGCGGGAACCGCCGCCGCCGTCGTGGACGCCAGGGCCGCGCCGAGCGCCGCAACCGCAACGGCGAGCGCCGATGCCCACATCACCCGCCTGACCACTGCATCACCCCCCACCGCCTCCCGGGCCGGCCGTGGCGCGACGTGGCGCCGCGACGATCATCCCGTTGCAGCGAGTCTATCCCCACCGTGATCGTCGGAACAGGCCACGGCCCGGCGTCGCAAGTGGGTCCGGGGCGGGATGCCCCGGCAAGAATGGAGCTTCCGCACGCGGTTCGGGAAGCCGCTGCTCGATCCCCCGCCTCCGGCGGGGGCGGACCCACTCTCGTGGCCGCACATCTCTCTGCCGCCGACGGTCAAGGTTGCCGCCGGCTGCGGAGTGGTCGCTCTCTACAGTGCTGCGGTGCTCGCGGTCCTGATCGTCGCCCTGGCGGTGCTCGCCGTCGCCGTCGTCGCGTACGGCTGGTTCGAGGCCGGCTGGCTGCGGACGCGCGTGCTGGAGGTCGAGCTGGAGGGCCTGCCGGAGGCGCTCGACGGGCTCCGGATCGGCCACCTCTCCGACTTCCACCTCGGCGCGCCGCTCTCCCGCGGTAACGGGGCGAGTGCACGCGCGGTCGACTGGGTCGCGGCGCGGAAGCCCGACTTCGTCTGCGTCACGGGCGACCTCGTCTCGCATCCGCGCGGCGAGCCGCGGCTCCGCGCGCTTCTGGCCCGGCTCGACCGGCCGTACGTGATCCTGGGCAACCACGACGTCGCCGTCACGCGCGACCCGTTCTCCCGCGCGGCCGAGCTGCGCGACCTCGAGCAGGCCCGCCTGTTGCGCGACGACGCGGAGACGGTCACCGTGCGCGGCGAGACCGTCTCGGTCGTCGGCGTCGACCCGGAGACGTACCGCGCCCGCCGCGCGCGGCCCCACACGCTCGTGCGACGGCGACGCCGGCGTTCCGCCTCCTCCTCTGCCACTTCCCCGGAGTCGCACGGCTCCTGCCCGCCGGCTCTTTCGACCTGATCCTCGCCGGGCATCTCCATGCGGGGCAGATCTGCCTTCCGTGGCCGGGGCGACGCGTGACCCTGGCGCACCCTCGCGCACGCTACGTCGCGGGCCTCTACGCGACCGATGCGGGCGTCATGCACGTCTCCCCGGGGTCCGGGACGACCTTCCTGCCGTTGCGGCTCTTCGCCCGGCCCGGAGGTGACGGAGCTCGTCCTCCGCTCGCCGCGAGCCACCGCCTGAGACAACGCTTGTGTTGAAGTAACACGCGTCGTCGCCTCTAGACTGGCCGGGGTGGAGCACGCGGTGATCTCGCACGACGTCCTGGCCGCGTACGCGGCGGACGCGGCCCGCGAGGTCGACGGGGTCGTCGAGCTCGTCGAAGGCGCTCGTCGTCACCGTGGCGTGAGGGTCACCGAGGACGAGGGCACGTTCGTGCTCGAGGTGCACGTCGCCGTCGGCTGGGGCACGCGTGCCCCGGACGTCGGGGCGGCCGTCCAGCGCCGCGTCGCCGAGTACGTGCGCCGCACGGCGAAGGTTCGACCGTGACGGTCGACGTCGTGGTCGCCGGCGTCGCTGCGCCGGACCGCTGAGATGGCCACGGGCGTCTCCGGTCTGACGCGCGGCACGCTCCACTCCGCCCCGTCGGTGTGCCGCGACTGCGTGTGGTGGCAGTCGCGCGGGAACAGGACGGCCTCGAAGGAGCGCTGGATGGAGCGGGCCGAGGAGGAGTTCGGGGAGTGGGGGACGATCTACCTCGACGAGGGCGGGCGGCTGCTCGGCTCGCTGCAGTACGGCCCGTCGCACCTCTTTCCGCGCGCCGCCGACCTGCCCGCCGGCCCCGCCTCGGACGACGCAGTGCTCGTCACGTGCTCGTACCTCGTGGGCGGCGGTGCGGAGTGGGTCGAGAAGTCGCTCCTCCTCGCCGCGATCGGCGAGTCCCGCGACCGCGGCGCCGCGGCAATGGAGGCGTTCGCGTACCGCTACCCGGAGGGCGAGTCGGTGGAGGAACGGTTCCTCGTCCATCGGACCGTGTTCCCGCGCGACTTCCTGGACGAGTTCGGCTTCGCGACCGTTCGCTCGCAGGGCCGCGTCGAGCTCTGCCGGCTCGAGCTCGGCGGGCTGGAGCCGGTCGAGGAGGGCAGGCGCGCGAAGGTGCTTCGGGTCGTGCAGGAGGCGTTCACGCCGACGCCCGCGCCGGTGCCGCGGCCCTGAGGCCCTCCGAGCCGCCGACCGCGGCGCTGATCGTGGAGCCACGCGAGCTGAAGCGGAAGCGCCGAGCGGAAGTCGGGCCTCGGCTCGAGCCATTCGCGTCGGAGCGCCTCGGGGTCGACGAGCGCGGTGTCGACGCCGCCGCCGCTCCACTCCTCGGCGAAGCGACGCGTATGCGCCGCCGAAGAACACAGCGTCGAAGCGGGCCTTGTCCCGGCGCTCGAGGAGCGCGTCGGGAAGCACGCCGCCCGCGATCGCGTGCATCGCGGCGACGCGATCGCCCCAGCCGCGGGGCCGCCCGCGCGCGCGAGCGCGGCCACGAAGCGCGGATCGAGGAGAGGCGCCTCGATACGGGCTCGTGTCCGAGAGCATGCCGTCGAGGCTCTCGGCGCCGACGACGAGCGGTGCGTACGCGCGCGGCATGCGCGGACGACGCGGTCGAAGCGAACGGGCTCGTCCGACGGTCGTCGCTCAGCATCCTCGAACTGCTTGCGCCGCCGCCGGGCGGAGCCAGCGCGGGGGCCGGAGACGCCTGCGCCGCGCGAGCGAGCGCGCGCTCGAGCTGCACGGGGCAGCGCACGCGACGGCGAGCCGGCCGAGATCGCGCAGGCCGGGGCCGTCGCCGCCGCGCCAGAGCGTCGTTCAGCCTCGTCCAGCGATGGCCGGCGAGGAGCTCGTCGCCCCCGAGGCCGACGAGCAGGCTCCCGCCGGCGGCATGCGCGACGAGCGGCGCGAGGGCGTGGCAGTTCGCCGGGAAGAGCGCACCTCGGCGACGGAGCTCGCGCGCCGCGATCGGGCCGACGAGGTCGAGCTCGTCTGCGACGTCGACGACGACGCGGCTCTCGACGCCGAGGTGATCGAGGACGAGGGTCTGCCACGTCGCTCTCGTCGGCCGCGACGTCCGCGGCCGAAGCGGATGGTGACCGCGACGGGCTGCTCGCAGCCCTGCGCGCGGCGGCGCGGACGGCCGCGGCCAGCACGAGCGACGAGTCCTGTCCGCCCGAGAACGCGACGCAGCACGGGCCTGCGCCGCACCGCCTCGTCACGGCGTCCTCGAGCGCCTCGAGCGGCGGACCGGCGACGTCGGCAGGCAGCGGGACGTCGGGCTCCAGTCCGAGCGGGATGCCCGCGGCCGACCTCCAGCGCGGACATGCCCGGCGGCGCCGCGACTGCTCGGGGCGTCCGCTGCCTCGTCATCAGGCGCCGGCACGGAGTGCAGTCTCGCATAACGAAGAAGGGCCAGGAACTCGTCCTGGCCCTTCGCATGCGTCGAGACGGTACTCGGTTCAGGAATACCCGCCGCCGTTCCGCTCGTCCTGCAGGCCGAGGAAGTCGGCGTCGTCGCCTTCCTTGCCGGCCGTGAGCTCCGCGAGCGTTCCGTAGTCCTCGATGCGGGGCTGCTCGTAGGGCGCGTGCTCGAGCCGGTCTGTCTGCGCTCCCTGCGTCGACGTGCTTCGTCGTGCGTCATCGTGTCATCCCCCTGTTGTTGTCGATGTGACGAATTGTCCAGGCGCCCTCGGCGGCCGTCAAGGCCGTTCGTACCTTTTTCATACCCCGACCCTGCGCGAATGCCTCGTCGTGCGCGAACGCGAGCTGGAAGAGCATCGTCGAAGCCCAGGGGAACGACCCGCCCGCCCAGCTGCGCACGAAGGACTGGTCGACGTCGACGACGTCGGGGTCGAGCCCGTCACCCGACCATCGTTCGGCGAACGCGCGCGACGCCTCGCCGAAGAACGCCTGGCGGCCGTTCACGCCGTCGGAGCGGCGCAGGAGCATCGTCCGGCAGCAGGTGTCCGGCGAGGTGCAACAGCGTCGCCGACGCGGTCGCCGAATCCCCGTCGCCCACCGCTCGCGACGCGAGGGCGGCGATGTACCGGTCGTCTCGGAACGGCATCGCAAAGCGCGCCCCGGCGGATGGCTCGCGAGCGCGTCGAGCGAGATCTCGCATCCCCGTGTGACAGCGATGCGTGCGCTGACGTCGCAGCGCCGCCGCGAACCCGACGCGGGACGTCGCTCGACCGGCGTGCGGACATGCCGTTCGACCTCGCGCGCCGCGTCGGGCCGGAGCCACGGTGCGTGTGCGAGTCGACGCGGGCCGCGAGCGAGCGCGGCGCGCGCCCGACGCGGCAGCGACGGCGGAGGCGAGCTCGCGCACGTCTCGTCGGCGTGGCCGCGGCGTCGCCGCAGAGCACGTCAGAGAGCCGTGCCCAGCGCCAGTACGGTGAAGAAGTCCGTGAGCCCGCCGCCGGCGAGCAGCGAGCCGCCACGCGCGAGATCGAGCAGCGGTAGGAACGCGTACGCCGTGGCCGGGAACAGGAGCCCGGCCTCGGCGAGCGCGCGTCGCGCGTACGGGCCGAGGAGCTCGAGCTCGTCGCTCGATCGTCGACGCGCTCCCACTCGTCGAGGCCGAGGTGGGCGATGACGCGCTCCTGCTGCGCCGCGACACGCGCGCTGCCGGCCGCCGGGTAGCGCAGCGTGGCGGGGACGGGGTCGGCGTGACCGCGTTTGCGCGCGCGGCCGTGGCCGCGGCGAGCAGCCACGACGATTCCCGGCCTCCCGAGAACGCGACGAGGCATCGTCCGCGTCGCGAGCGCGGGCTCGAGAATGTCGTCGAGGCGTCGTCGAGCGAGACACCGCCGCTCGACCGCGGGAAGCGGCTCGCGCGGCTCGTCCCCGAGCATCCTCGCGGTGGCGACGTCGAGCGCACGTGAGCCCGGACGGGATTCGCGACCTCGAGCCCGACCGGCGCCGGCAGCGATGACCTCGCGTTGCGTCAAAGCTCCACCAGCCGGGACTCGTCGTCGAGCGGCGGCAGGAGCGCTCGCCGCCGCTCTCGACCCAGGCGTGCGCGGAGAACGCCGGATCGACGTCGACACCGATGACGAGCGTCGAGGCGATGCCTCGCCGGCCGAGCAGCCGTCAGGACGAGCGAGCGGACGAGGCAACGAGAGTCGAACGGGACGAGCCGAGCGTCCGATCGACGGCATGGCCGAGCCGGGCGCCGATCGCCTGGCGCCGAAGGTCGGTCGCGAGCGCGCCGTCCCGCGCAGCGCCGTGACGACGCTGGGGAGGTCACGGCGCCAGAGCAGCCAGCGAACGCGCGCGTACGTCGACGAGGATCTCGACGACGAGCGCCAGCCTTGGCCGGCGGCGCGATCGGCTTGACAGCTCGTGGTACGGCGAGCCGACGACGATCGGTCGGCTCGCTCGTCACTGGCCACCTCCGCGTGCTCGACGACCGCTCGCGCGACGTCGCGCGGCGTCGGACCCGGGCGGGAATCCGCACCGACGAACATCGGGACGGTCTCGGCGAGGCTGCGCGGCGATCGCGAGCTGGTTCACGATCCGCTCCGGGGTGCGCACGTAGGTGTTGAAGCTGTTCGCGAGGACGCGGCAGCGGATCGGGCTCGAGCGCGCTCGATCGTGAGTGCCTCCGGTCGCGGTCGCTCGAGGAAGAAGAGGCTGTCGAGTCGCGCTGGGCGGTCGGCGACGCTCGGCGCGCGAGCACGACCTTGTCCGCCTCGGCCGAGCGGCCGGCCCACGCGGCGTGCGGCCGTGCGGCGACATGCGCTCGAGCTCGGCCGGGTCGATCGAGACCGTGGCGGCGCCGGGGTGCGCCGACGACCTCGCCCGTCGACCTCCTCGAGCGCGAGCACGTCGTCGGTGACGGGAGACGCCGCCCGACGCGACCATGTGCGCGGCGACCGACGTCTTGCCGGTCCCGGCACGCGCGACGAAGCGCGAGCGCTGCGGCCCTTCCATTCGACCGCGCTCGCGTGCAGGAGCTCGAGCCCCTGCAGCGTCGCCGCGAGCGGAAGCACCTGGGCGAACAGGAGCCGCTGCCACCGCCAGGGCGCGATCGCGGGGCAGCGCGGAGCGATCGTCGATCCGTCGGGCGAGACGAGATGGCGGCCGATTGCGCGGCGCGTACACGCGATAGCCGACCTCCGGGTCGTGGTCGACCGACATCACGAGGCCGTCCGTCCCGTCCGCGCCGCTCGAGCACACGGCGTCGCAGCGCTCGCGTTCCAAGCGCCGGTCGACGGCTCGTGCGAGGCGATCGAGAGCGTCGTCGCGCCGGCGTCACGGGCGCCGTGCGTCGAGTCCGAGCAGGTCGACGGTGGCCTCGACGTCGATGCCGAAGGCACGGCGACGCGCGACGACCTCGCGCGCGCCGGGCCGCGGTCGCGGCGGCTGTGCGACGCTCATCGAGCAGGCTCGATCAGCCCGCGCTCGAGGAGATCCGGAGCAGAACGACTGCGAGGTCGGTCTCGACGACCTCGTGCGGCTGCCCGAGCTCAGCGCGAGGCCGCCGCGGCGTCCCGCGGACGTCGCATGCGCGGTCGAGCGCCTCGAGCATCCGCCCTGCGGTCGGGTTGAGCCCGTGGTAGACGCCTCGCTCGAGGTTCACGACGACCGTCTCGAGCGCGAAGTCCGGTAGACGACGTGGTCGGGGAGGCGCAGAACGCTGGTCGAGGATCGAGACGGTGGTGTTGCCGTGCGTCATGCGTCAGTACTCGATGATCGTCCCGCGCTGCTGGCTCTTCCGGATCGCGCCGCGAGAGGCCCAGATCGAGAGGGGCAGCAGGAGTGGCAGCCGGCAACCGCGATCTTCGCGAGCGCGACCCAGGCCGATCGCCGTCGAGCGGCGTGCCGACGAGCACGTTGCGGAGCAGCTCGAGCGTCGGCGTGAACGGCTGCACCTCCGACGTCCACTGGATCCAGGCCGGCAGCAGCGCGACGGGAAAGAGAAGCCGCCGAGCGAAGGAGATCGCCGTGGTGAGGAAGCCGACGCCGGCCTGCGCCTCCTTGAAGAGGATGACCGCCGCCGGCGGCGAGGAGCGCGAGCGGCGACGAACGAGAGGCAGCCGACGACCGCGACGGGAAGGCTCAGCGGGACGGTCGCCCAGCGGAGCGGCATCCCGAACACGACCGCGGCGAAGGCGATCGTGAGCGCGCCGCTCACGAGCGCGAGGAGCAGCGGGAACACGCTCAGCGAGACGACGGCCAGCGTCGCCCCGAACGGGCGAGACGACGAAGCGCTCGAACGTGCCGGCGACGACCTCGTGCCGGACGCGGCCCGGCAGCGCGGTGAGGGTCGCGAACATCACCTCCATGATCACGAGGCCGACGACGGCGAAGGCGAAGTACGCGTCCGGCCCGTCGAACGGCGCGACCGTCACGAGCCGCGAGATGTAGTAGAAGAGCGCGACGCGCGAGAAGCGAGCGAAGCACCTGCGCCGGGAAGCGCAGCCGATAGGTCCGGAAGACGAGCGACGTCGCGCCTGGCGACCGCGACGGCGGCGTCGAAATGGGCGACGGCGGTGCTCACGTCGTCGTCAGCCGGCCTTCCGACGAGCTCGAACGACGGCGTCGACAGGGACAGGACCTCGTCCGTCGTCGGTGCGCACCAGACAGCCGATCCCGCCGGCCGCGACGAAGCGCGGCACCGCGTCGCGAAGGTACGTCGAGACCGGCCGCGTCGAGGCTCGTGTGCGGCTCGTCGAGCAGCACGAGGCGGGGTCGTGCAGGAACGCCATCGCGAGCCGCAGACGTTGCCGCTGGCCCATCGAGAGCCGGTCGGCGCGCTGTCCGCGACAGCGGCGCGAGCTCGAATGCTCCAGCGTCCGCTCGACCGCTGCGCGTCGCTCGCGACGGGGCACGAAGGCGAGGCGCGCCCAGTACTCGAGATGGCTCGCGGACGGAGAAGCGCGCGTAGAGCCCCGTCTGGCCCGGCGGGCAGGAAGCCGATCCGGCGCTGGTACTCGCGACGATCGCGAGACGGCGTCAGCCCGTCGAGCGTGACCGTCCGCGTCGGGCGAGATGAGCCCGGCGAGGATCCGGAGCAGCGTGGTCTTGCCGGCGCCGTTGTCGCCGACGAGCGACAGCGACCGGCCCTGCTCGAGCGTCGAGGTCGACGGCGTCGAGGACGCGGTCGCGTCCACCGTTCCAGCTCTTGGAGACGCCGTGCACGACGAGCCGCTGCGTGCCGAGGCGCGCCGCGGACCGGCGTCGCCGCGGCTCCCCGACGGGCGCGCGTGCAGCCTGCGCGCGGCATCCGCCTGCACGCGCACGGGATTCAGTTCGCGCGCGCGCTCGCCGGCGAGCGTCAGGATCCCGAGGCCGAGGCCCTTCGTCGGACAGGATCAGCGCGGTCGCCTCGTGCCGCGAGCGCACGCCGAGCTTGCGGTAGGCCGAGGAGAGGTGGCTCTTCACCGTCGTCTCGGTGACGTGGAGCTTGTTGGCGATCTCCAGGTTCGTGAAGCCGAGGACGACCATCGACATGACCTGCTTCTCCCGCGGCGAGAGGATCGGATGCGAGACCGCGTCGCGATGGTCTGCGGGGATGGCGAGCTGGCCCGCCGCCACAGCGCGCACGGTCGGCGCCGAGCCGCTCCTCGAGCTGGGCCTCGGGTACCACGCCGAGCACGCCGGCGACGATCGCGTCGGAGACGAAGCTCCGATCCGAGCGGCGCGAGACGACGACCGCCCGACCTTCGTCCTTGCCGTCCGGCGATCCGGTGCCGCGGGCCACGTCGTCGAGGTCGTCCGTCACCAGAACGGCGACGTCGGCGGCAACGGTCGCATGCGGCGCACCGTCGACTCCCGTCGCCTGCACCACGTCCAGGCCGTCGTCCTCGAGGGCGTTGACGACGCGGCGGCGCTCGAGCTCGTCCGCTGCTCGGACGGCGACCCGTGGGCCGGGCATCGCGCCCAGCTGCTGGACGCCCAGCGCGCCGCCGATGCCGGTGTTCATGGCGCGCAGCTTAGTGTCGGGCACGGGCCGCTGTCCTAGCCGTTCGGGTAGTTGGGCACCAGCGCATCCGGGTCATTCGTCGTCCCCGTCCGGCGTGTTCCGCCGCTGGCCCCGCGTCGCCGAGTCGCCGAGCTGTCTCCGATGCTCGGTCACCGGCACGAAGGGGCGGCGGAGTGCCGTCGCGGTTCGACGCAGCTTCTCGCCCCAGTCCTCGTCGAAGGCGGGCCGCACCTCGTCCACGAGCGCCGCGCCGACGCCGCGGGCGGCGAGCGCGGGGGGGTACCCCCAGATCGGCGCGAGGAGGCGCTCGAGGTGGGTCTCGACGACGGTCTGCTCGCGAAGCTCCCGGAGGTGGGACGCCCAGAGACGGAGCGGCCACGTGGTCGTCCGCGCGAGGAGCGCGTCGAGCGCCGCGCCCGTCGTGCCCCACACCCGGGCGAGCCGCCAGCGCCGGGCGAGCGGCGCGAGCTCGCGATCGTCGATCTCCGCGCGGAGCGCGCCGACGTCGACGAGATCGCGCACCTGGCCGAGCGGCTGGTGCGCCCAGGCGTGCGCCGCGAGGAGGAGGACGTGGTGGGCCGGCGCGGGTGCGAGGATTCCCTCGACACCGGTTCCGGACGGGATGGCCGCCTCGAAGAGCTCCTCGTTCGGCGGTGCCTCGAGCGGGTCGGGCCACTTCGCCTTCGAGTGCACCTCGATCGCGAGCGCCATCCCCGGCAGGCGCAGTCGGGGCAGGTGGTGGATCCCGACCCAGCGGTCGTCGGGGTCCGGCTCCTCGACGAACCCCGCCGCGAGGAGGCTCCGTTGCGCAGCCATCGCATCGGGGACGAGCAGGTCGAGGTCACCGAAGCCGCGCGCCTCGTCGGGATAGCGGGCGGCGACCTCCGGCCCCTTGAGGACGAGGATCGGCCCGTCGCAGGCCTCACGGACACGCCGCAGGAGCACCGGGGTGGTGAGAGCCCGCACGTTGGCGAGCCGCGCCTGGCGTTGGAGGAACTCGGGCACGGGTTCCCCGCGCCGCTCGAGCTCGGCGGCCCCCAGGAGGCCGAGTCCGTGGGCCGAGAGTCGGTGCGGTTCGTCGAGACCCGACACGACGAGGGCGCGCACGCCGTCCCAGTACCGCATCGCGTTCGATGCCGGCTGCGGACGGCCGTCCCTCGTCGAGGACTCAGGCCGCACGCCGCCTCGATTGCGCCGGGGCGCGTCGTCACGGGGACCCTGGCCTTCGCGTCATCGGCGCGCGCGGGCGGCCTCGGTCAGGAGGGCGAGCGCGACCAGCGACCAGCCCAGCAGCTCGAGCCCTTCCTTGGCGACGATCTGATACTCGACGACGGGGTCCAGCCGCTCCCGCTGGAACCAGCCGGTCGACGTGGTCGAGGCTGTTGACCACCATGGATCCGAGGAGGAGCAGCGTGGCGACGACCAGCGTCCCGCGCGTGCGCGGCGACGAAGCGCCCGCGACGACGAAGAGCAGGACAACGACGACGACGACGACGACGATGACGACCTTGCCCCGCAGGGGCGTGGGGTGGGCCCCGGCGTGCGCGAGGTCGGCGACTGCGAGGAAGGCGAGCCCGACGGTCAACGCGGTCGCGGCGACCCGCTCCCGATCGGCGGCCACGCGGGCCAGAAGGCCGGCGCCGACGGCCGCGAGCGCCAGCGCACAGGTCGACACGAGATCCGGCAGCCCGTTCGATCGGTCGAGGTCGAAGACCGTGCCCGTCCGGTGCGCGCCGAGCACGACCGCGAGGTGGACGACGGACTGGAGCACGCCGAGCAGCAGAATGACGGAAACGGCGACGATGAACACGCGCCGACGTGGGGTCGACCGGTCGCTCCCTCCCATGGGCACAGCGTAATGAGCCTTCGCCGGCGCGTCTCTAGCCCGCGAGGAACCTCCGTGGGCCTGGCGGCGCCGGCCGTCCCGACTCAGGACGGCGCGCGGGCCGTGCGCGGCAGAGGGATGAAACGGCGCATCTCGCCGACGACCTCGGGCACGAGGACTGCGAGGAACGCGAGGTAGCTCGCGACGCCTGCCACGATGAGGATCGCGAGCTCGACGCCCTCGACGTCGAGGGCGTTCGGCAGGGACAGCCGCAGGATCAGGACGATGCCGGCCATCGCGGCCGCGGCGACGACGACGGGGGCAAGCCGTGCGACGAACCGTCGGGCCGGGATCCCGAGCGCGCGCGAAACGATCACGACGGCCGCCGGGAAGAGGGCGATCGTCACCAGTGCGTAGGCGACCGCCACGCCGACGATGCCCCACGGCAGGCCCGCCACGAACGCACCGAAGCTCGCGGCCGTTGTCACGAAGGTGAACCGAAGATAGGTCCCGGATCGGTCGAGCGCGAGGAGGACGCTGACGACGCCGGCCTGCTGCATCGTCGTGAGCAGGGCGACGACGCAGAGTGCCTGGATCACCGGCACCGCGTCGAGCCAGCGGTCGCCGAGGACGACCTCCACGAACGTCGGTGCGACGACGATCATCCCTGCCATCGCAGGAGCGACCACGGAGGTGAGCAGGACGGCCGTGCGCAGCCACGCATCCGCGAGCGCGGTGCGATCGTGCTGCAGCCGCGAGAAGGCCGGAAAGATGACGTGATGCACCGGCTGGACGATGCGCGACAGCGGGGACATCGTCAGGTTGAACGCGACCGCATAGATCCCGACGCTCGATGCGCCGAGGAAGCGTCCGATCAGGATCGTGTCGCCGGACTCCTTGACGAAGCGCAGGAGCTGCGTCCCGAGGACGTTGATGCCGAACCCTCCGAGGTCGCGAAGGCTCGCGAGGGAGTAGACGAACCGCGGGCGCCAGCCGGAGGCGACCCAGAGCAGCGGGAGCGACAGGCCGGCATAGGTGAGCGCCTGGAGGATGATCGCCCAGGCGCCTGCCCCGTAGGCCGCGGCGACGATGCCGACCGGTGCGGAGATGAGCGTCGCGACGATGACGCGCACCTCGAGGCGCCGGAACTGGAGGTTGCGGGTGAGCAGCGTCGCCTGGGTCGTCGACAGCCCGTTGATGACGAACGTCACGGAGTACGCGACGAGCATCCCGTAGATCGCCGGCGCGTCGAAGAACGAGGAGATCGGGCCTGCCAGCAGCGCGAACCCGAGGGCCAGGACGACGCCGACCGCAGCGCTCGTCCAGAAGGCCGTCGACCGGTCGGCCTCGCTGATCGATCGACGCTGCACGAGAGCCGATCCGAGCGAGAGGTCGACGAGACCGATGGCGAGCGTCGAGAACATCAGCACGAGCGCCGCGTCGCCGAACTCCTCCGGAGTGACGAGACGGGCGATCACGATCGCCGTGACGATGCGCGTGACCTGTACCACCACGGTGGACAGGGCCTTCCAGCGCACACCGGAGCGCACGTGGGTCCCGAGCTCGCGGTGTCGATCCCTCGTCGGACGCGTCATCGATCTCGGGCCGCGTCACGGTCGCAGCGTATAGGGGATGCTTCGCACCTCTGGCCGGCGAGACCGGCGTCGCGCCGACGAAACGGACGGTGGCGGGCCGCTCGCGACCCGATTACGGTTCGAGGTGATGCTGACGTCCGCCGAGCCGTGTCGCGCGTTTGCCCGCCCGGCGCCGCGACCGGCCCCGACGGGCCGACCGCAGTAGGGCCCGATGGCGACGACACCGCTCGTCACGGTCGTGACCCCCGTCCACAACGGCGCGGCGTTCATCGCGGACTCGATCGAGAGCTGCCTCGCGCAGACCGTGCCGGACATCGTCGTGCGCGTCGTGGACAACGCGAGCACCGACGCCACGCCGGAGATCGTCGAGGGGCTCGCGCGTGCGGACTCCAGGATCGAGCTCGTCCGCTTCGAGCAGCTCGTCGACGCCGCCAGCAACCACGAACGCGCGCTCCGCCAGGTCGAGCCATCGTCGGCGTTCGCGAAGGTCCTGCAGGCCGACGACCTGCTCTTCCCCGAATGCCTCGAGCGAATGACCGCGCTGGCGCGCGAGCGGCCGTCGGTGGGGATGGTGAGCGGCTACCGGCTGAAGGGAGACGTCGTCGACCTCGTCGGCCTGCCCTTCCCGCAGGCGTTCGCGACCGGTCACGCCATGCTGCGGCAGAGCCTCCTCGGCGGGCCGTACGTCACGGGCTCGCCGACCTCGCTGCTCCTGAGGACGGGCCTCGTCCTCGAGCGCGACCCCTTCTACGACCGCGAGTTCGAGCACTGGGACACGGAGGCGGCCTACTGGGCGCTGACGCGGTGCGACTTCGCCCTCGTCCACGGGATCATGACCTACTCCCGGCGCCAGCCGGACGCCCGCAACCTCTGGTCGGTGCGGGTGAAGACGTACTGGGCGGAGAACATCCGGATGCTGCTCAGGTACGGCCCCACCGTCCTCACCCCCGAGGAGTTCCGCAAGCGCCTCCGGTACGAGCTCTCCTACTACGTGCGGTTCCACGGGAAGCAACGGCTCAAGCCGACGAGATGGCGGGACGCAGACTTCCACCGGTTCCATCGGCGCATGGTGCGGGTGCTTCGCGAGGAGTCGGACGGCGATCGGGACGTCGCGCTCGCGACCACGCTGGTGGCCGCGTTGCTGAACCCCGGGAAGGAAGGCGGGCGCCCGGAGGAGGAGCACATCCACGAGGCTGCGTCCTCGGCCCCCTAGGGGCGCCGGAGCACCGCCGTCAGCCGCGCGGGAGCGCGTCCTCGTGCGGGCGGCCGGCGCCACCTGTCGGCGGCACCCACTGCACGGTGGGCGGGTCGTCGAGGAGGATCGCGGCGATCCGCTCCGACGTCCGGCCGTCCCACAGCGGCGGCGCCGACGCGGTGGTTTCACCGTCGAGCGCGGTTGCGGCGGCGGCGACGATCGCGACCGGGTCGAGGCCGACGACGCGGTTCGTGCCGTGCGTCACCGTGACGGGGCGCTCCGTGTTGTCGCGGAGCGTGAGACACGGGACTCCGAGGACCGTGCTCTCCTCCTGCACGCCCCCGGAGTCCGTGAGGACGAGGCTGGCCTCCGTCTCGAGATCGAGGAAGTCGAGGTAGCCGAGCGGGTCGATGAGTCGCACGCGGTGAGGATCGATGGTGACGCCGGCTGCCTCGAGCCGGGCGCGCGTGCGTGGATGGACCGGGAAGACGAGCGGGAGGCGTGCATCCGATCTCGTCGAGCGCGGACATCACGGAGCCCAGCACCTGCGGCTCGTCGACGAGTGCCGGCCGGTGGAGCGTGACGAGCCCGAAGGCGTTGTCGATCCCGAGGCGGGCGCACGTGTCGGCCGCGCGTCCCCGGTCGAGGTGAGCGAGAAGGCTGTCGACCATGATGTTCCCGACCAGCCGGATACGCGATTCGTCGACACCCTCGGCGCGGAGGTTCGCGTTTGCGTCCTCCGACGGCGTGAAGAGCCAGGTCGCGAGAGCGTCGACGACGATACGGTTGATCTCCTCCGGCATCGCGCGGTCGTACGAGCGAAGCCCGGCCTCGACGTGCGCCACCGGGATGTCCCGCTTGACCGCGACGAGCGTGCAGCCGAGCGTGGAGTTCACGTCTCCGACGACGACGACGCTGTCGGCGCTGTTCGCGTCCAGCCATGTCTCGAACGCCGACATCACGGCCGCGGTCTGCGCGCCGTGAGGTCCGGACCCGACCTGGAGGTTGACGTCGGGCTCCGGGATGCCGAGATCGGCGAACAGCGCGTCCGACATGGCGTTGTCGTAGTGCTGCCCCGTGTGCACCAGGAGGGGGTCGCTCCCCGGGCCCGGAGCGTCTTCAGGAGCGGCGCGACCTTGACGAAGTTGGGCCGCGCCCCGGCGATGAGGACAGGCCTCGTCATCGCGTGCGCCACCACTCGCGGGCGGTCAGGCGGGCGAACGCAAGGTTGCCGAACAGGTAGCGGCGCCACATGCGACGAGGTTCCTGCGCCAGGCGCCAGGCCCACTCGAGGCCGACACGTTGGACGACGCCGGGCGCCCTGCCCGTGCGCCCCGCCACGACGTCGAAGGACCCGCCGACGCCCATGACGAACGGGACGTTGAGGCCCGCGAGGTGCGTCGCGAGCCAGTACTCCTTCTGCGGGCTCGGGATGGCGAGGAAGAGATAGTCCGGATTCGCGCCGCGCACGTCGTCGACGACGTCGTCGTCAGCGTCCCAGTAGCCGTCCCGGAACCCGGCGATCTCGAGCTGCGGATGTCGGGCGCGGAACACGTCCGCGACCGTCGCGACCACCTCCGGGCGGGCACCCAGGAAGTAGACGGACCGGCCGTGCCGCGCGGCGTCTTCCACGAGCCGATCGAAGAGATCGATCCCGGCGACGCGCTCCGGGATCCGAACGCCGAGGATCCTGCCGGCCCAGACCACCGCGATGCCGTCCGCGCTGACGAGGGCGCACCCGCGGATGATCTCCCTCAGGCGGGCATCCTTCGTCGCCGAGACGACCTTGGCGGCATTGAGCGCGACGTGCTGGTGTGGGCCGCCGAGCTCGACGAGGCGCCGGACGGCCTCGACGGTCTCGTCCATGTCGAGACGGTCCACCGGGAGCCCGAAGACCTCCGACCGACGTGGAACGGCTGCGGTCACGCTGTCCAGCCTCCCGGGTCGGAGCGGCCCGCCCAAGCCTCGAGCATCCAGCCGAGGTGATACGGGCGACAGGTGCGATTGACCTCGACCCGCGACGATCGTGCGAGGAGGCGCTTGCCGCCGAACCGCGTGGAGGCGCTGTTCGCCGCGAGCGCGACGCGGTCCCACGGCGCCTTTCGCCGGATCGAGCGGTGGGCGAAGCCGTGCTCCGCGTCGAGCAGGTCGACGCCGAGCTCGTTGCTCCCGCGCGACCAGGCGACGCTCTCGACGGCCGCACGCGCCCAGCGATCGTCGCCCGTGAGCGTCGTCAGCTCGAGGAGCCCCATCGGGGCCATCGCGTCCTGGTGGACGGTGTAGATCTCGTACGCCTCGGCGACGTCTGCACGGTCGGCGTCGTAGAGCCAGGGCCAGCCGCCGTCCGGCAGCCGGAGCCGCACGAGATGCTCGGCGAGGGTCTCGGCCGACGCGCGCGCCCCGGCGAGATGGTCGCCGCGCGCGAGTGCCGTGAGGGCCATCAGCGTGTAGATCTCCGTCGCGAAGTTTGGGAGATGGCGCCGGAAACGAGACGTCGCGTCGTGGTAGTAGAGGCCGCTGGGTGAGCGGCGCTCGCGCTGGAGATGATCGGCGACGCGATCGAGCAGCTTCGACGACGCTGCGGTGGGCTGCTCCGCGTGCGTCAGCCCGATGATGATCCACGCGATCTCCATGCCGACGAGGGACGCGAGGACGACGTCGGAGAGCGCGGTCTCGAGCTGGGCGACGAGGCCTTCGGTCGAGGCGCCGTCCCGTCTCGAGTCGGCCCAGATCGCGAGCCCGACGTCGCCGGGCGTGAACGACGCGCGCCGCTCGAGGCACCGGCTCCAGAGCTCGTCGAGATCGGGGATTCCCTCGAGGCCGGCGGCTCGCGCCCGCTGCATGCCGAGGAGGGCCATCAGGCTGTAGCGCACCGACTCGCCGCGGAGCTCACGGCTCTCGAAGGGGACGTCGTAGCAGTAGAGGCCGGACGCCAGGCGAAGGCTCGGCAGCGTCTCGATCGAGAACGAGATCAGCTCGTCGACGTGTCGCCTGATCGTGTCGGTTCGCGTGTCCATGGTCTGATGTTCGTGGGCCTGTCGTGGTTGTCGAGGGGTCGTAC
Source organism: uncultured Actinomycetes bacterium (assembly GCA_963734045.1). Classification (GTDB taxonomy): domain Bacteria; phylum Actinomycetota; class Thermoleophilia; order Gaiellales; family Gaiellaceae; genus Gaiella. The sequence continues at coordinate 27,568 of CAVTFU010000004.1, forward strand.
GTCAGGAGCTTGCGCGCCCTCAGGCGGCCGTTCAGGCGTGGCGCCCTGCCACCTCGTGGCGGCGCCGGTTGAGCTCGCGCCACCGCTGTCGTCGCCTGAGATGCGTGCGCACCGACGCGTCTTCGTACCGTGGCCGCCGCTGAAGCGCCGCCGACGCGTACCCCCAGACCATCCACAGCGCGACGGGCTCGTGGCGCGCATGGTGCAGCGCCCGGAGCAGCAGGTAGGAGGGGCGGTACGCCATGAAGTGCGCGATGTCGCCCTCCTGCACCCACGCCCGTGCAGCGCCGTCCCTGGCGCCGTGCTTGCGATGGTGCCTGATGGGGATGTCCGCGAAGCTGACGGTGCGCCACCCGTGGACGTTCGCCTTCAACTCGTCGATGCCGTCCCAGCCGAGCCGGGCCTCGAGAGGCCGGATCTCGTCGAAGCAGGCGCGGCGCCAGACACGCCCGGCGCCGCGGACGTGGCCCTCGGTCATGTGCTTCGGCACCCAGGTTCCGTTCTCTTCCTCGTAGACGAGCCCGCTCGCGATCCCGAGCGACGGATCGTCCCGGAAGTACCCGAGGAGCCGCTCGAAGTAGTCCGGCTCCAGCGAGACGTCGGCGTCGAGCTTGCAGACGAACTCCGGCTCGCTCTGCAGGGACTCGACCCCCGCGTTGAAGGCGAGGACGTCCCTTCCACCCGCACGGCCTCGCTCCACGCCGTCGTCGGTCGCGGGCGGGGCGCCGAGACACGAGATCCAGCTCGCCTCGGCCGCGAGCTCCCGGACGACCTCGGCCGTCGCGTCGCGCGACCCGTCGTCGACGACGACCCAGCGCTCGGGCGCGAGTGTCTGCTCGAGCATGCAACGGCCCAGGCGCCGCAGGTTGTCGGCCTCGTCGCGGGCCGGCGTGATCACGGCATAGGACAGCGGATTCGTCACGTGACGGGTCTCAGGGAGTCGCGGGGGTCGCGTGGTCGTCGCGGGCGCGTGACTCGCCGAGGACCACGCGGGCGACCGCCCGCGTGTGACCCGCCCGTCGCTCGGGATCCCGGACGGCGAGGCCCGCCCGGAGGCCCGAGCCGAGGGCGATCCCGCCCCGCTCGAGCAGAACGGCGAGGCTGCTTGCGTGCTTGCGCGCGTAGAGGACGCGGCTCCAGGCGAGCTGGTCCCGGAGCGCGTCACGCGACGCCGACATACCGCCGACGTGCGAGGCGACCGCGTCGGGGACGAAGGCGACGGACAGTCCCTCGTCCCGGAGACGGCGGCAGAGATCTGCATCCTCGCTGTACATGAAGAAGGCCTCGTCCCAGCCGCCGAGGCGCTCGAGCGCCGAGCGCCGCACGAGCACGCATGCCCCGGAGACCCAGTCCGGGCGCCCCGGCTCGGCGTAGGCAGCCTCGTCCCGCACCATCTCGTCCGCCCAGCTGGCACGAGGGGCGACGCGGTGGAGGAAGAGCGCCTGCGCGTACGTCGAGCGAAGGCGGGGAAAGCGTCGTTGCGAGAACTGGAGCGCGCCGCTCTCGTCGGTGATCCTCGGCGCGGCCGCGCCGAAGCGGGCGTCCCGCTCGAGCTCGGCCACGAGGCGGTCGAGCGAGTCGGCGTCGAGGCGGGCGTCGGGGTTCAGGAAGAGGACGTAGGGCGCCTCGCCGACGCGCCAGCCCGCGTTGCAGCCGGCCGCGAACCCCACGTTGCGCTCGAGGGCGATCGTCGTGACGGGCAGTCCGTCGAGTTGCTGCAGGGACGCGTCGCGCGATGCGTTGTCCACGACCGCGACCTGGACGTGCGGCAGCTGGGCGAGCGGCTCGACGCACGGTCGGATCGAGTCGGCGCTGTTGTACGTCACGACCACGACGTCGACGACGGGAGCTCCGGGGCGCACCACGGTCATCAGACGCGCGACTCGCCGAGGGCGGCGGCCGGGCGGCGCGCCCGCGACGCGGGCCGGGCGCGGTCGGCGGCAGAGCGGCGCTCGGTGGTGTCGTGCGCGTCGATCAGGAGCGCCGCCGCGAGGCCGACGAGTGTCGTGAAGACGAGCGTCACCTGGACGAACGCGAAGGCGTCGAAGGTGAACATGCCCAGCATGTACGCCGCGAGCGAGCTCGTGATGCCGGCGAGGATCCACCCGCGTAGGCCGTAGTCGATCTTCGCGGCCCGCCCGCAACGCCGCAGGATCGTGACAAAGAGCCAGATCAGGGCAACGAAGCCGACGATCCCCGTCTCGAGCAGCACCCCGAGCCACTGGTTGTCGAGGATCGGCGCGTTCGCGTCGACCGAGGGATCCTGGGTCGTCGTGACCCTCGTCGAGAAGCCCACGCCGAACGCGGGATTCGGATAGAGCTCGCTGCGAAGCGCCGGGCCGAGCGTGGAGATCCGCCCGCTGCCCACGTCGCCGGTCTTCTGGTCGGCGATCAGGCCGCCTTCCGGGAAGAACGACTTCGTGAGGCTCCCGAGGGCGCCGGGCACCGCGAAGTGGATCACGACCACGAGTGGGATCAGGGCGGGCCAGAGGCGGGTGACCTCCCGCTTGCGCGTCCAGAGCGCGGCGAGGATGGCGCCGATGAGCATGGGCACGATCGTCCGGGAGAGGGCGCCGAACATGGCGGGCATGATCAGGGCCGCGGCGATCAACCAGCGCCGCTGCCGCGTGGCGCCGGCAAGCGCGAGGGCGAGGGGCACGATCATCGCGAGGAGCGCGCCGAACTCGATCGGATGCTGCGACGCTCCGAACGCGCGGTTGCCGGCCCCGCGAGAGTCGGTGGCCGCGTTCACCTCGTAGATGTTCCCCTGCTGGAGGATCGGGATCACGCGTTCGAGGTGGAGGAAGACGTTGTAGCCCGTCCTCGCCTCGAGGATCGCGAAGAGCGAGAGGACGACCCCTGCATAGACGATGGCCTTGACGGCCACGACGACGCGGTCGACCCGCCCCGCGAACACGCTCGTGACGAAGTAGGCCAGCAGGACGACGCCGGCGAAGAACAGCAGCTGCTTCAGGACGTACGAGGAGACCGAGGCGGCGTGGCCGACGTTCGCGAGGAGCGAGAGGAGCGCGACCGCGGCGAAGACGCGGAACGGGCGCTCGAACGGCGTCCGGCGGAACCGCACGCGATGATCGACGAGCGCGGAGAGGATCCACGCCAGGAACACGACGAGCGCGGCAGCGCGATACGGCTCCAGCTCGAACGGGAGATGGGAGGAGAGCGTGTACCGACGGGCGGGGACGAAGAGGATGACGAGAAGGAGCCCTGCGAACAGCGTCTCCCAGGAACGGCCGTCGATGCCCGCACGTCCGGGCGCTCGGTCACGGTCACGCTCATGAGCTACCTGCGTCCGCTGTGGATCCGGGTCCCGGTCACGTCAGGGCCTCCAGGGCTCCGAACGGGTGCCCGCTCAGCGCTCATCGGCGCGAGGGAGATCCTCGGCCCGCGGCCGCTCGATCGAGCGCGCGGCATTCCCATCCAGCGAGAGCGTCCGGCGCTGCGCCGTCTTGCGGTCCGCGTGCGACCGGGATCGTGTGAGCGGGAGAGGCTGAGCCTGGCCGGCGTCCGACATCTCGGCCTTGTCGACCTCGTCGGCCGCAGCGGACGGGCCCCGGCGAAGGTTCTCGATGACGTACGCGGCGCCGATGGTGAGAGAGGCGATCGCGAGGAACAGGAAGATCGACGGACCGAGGGGGCGGCCCTCGAGGAGCTCGGGGCTGCTCGGCCGGGTCACGACCTGCAGCGTCACCCTCTTGCGCTCGGGCACACGGTCGGCGACCTGGCGCTCCTCGACGTAGCGCGTGACGCTCCGCGCCGCGCGTCCCGAGAGGGCGCGCGCCCGTGCCGGCGTGGGCGCGATCCCGTCCACCTGGATGAAGGGAAGGAAGTCGTCGTTGTTGTCCGTCAGCGGGAACGCCTGGATCGCCTCGCCGTCGGGAAGCCGCGTCTTGCCGGTCACCTCTTGCTTGACGGCGTCGCTGTTCGCGAACTCGGACGCGATGACGGCGAAGGCCGTCGCGTCGATGGTCGGGACGTCGGGGTTCTCGGGGCGCACCAGCGACCCGCCCGTCGCGGCGAAGAGCCGCGTCGAGCTCTGCCACTCCTGACCTGCGCGGAAGTGGATACCGCTCGGCCCGACGCTTACATAGGACAGCAGCGCGGCCAGGATGGCGACGGTGAGGCCGATCCCCAGCAGCACGCGATGACGCGACAGAACCCGAAAGTGCACTGAAAGATCCACCTGCTCAACACTCCTCGCCCCAAGCCGCCCGCCGGCGGCGCTCGTCAACCTCCCCTACCTGCGTTCGTCATCTTACGCGAGCCACGCGCTCTGTCGACCCCGGCCACACGTCAAGGGTGCCCCATGTGAAGGTCTAGGTCCGGAGGCTCGGCGCAGGGGGCCTTGACTTCGTGCGGCCTAGGACGCCGCCGCCGTGACGGTGAACACGCCCGCGAGCTTGCGCGTCCGGTCCGAGCCGAACCGTGCAGGTCCCCGGCCGGAGCGTCAGCTTCCACGCCGTGGCGCCGGTCCCGGCCACCGAGCTCCTGCGGCTGACTCGCGGCCCGCGGACGAAGAGGTTTCTTCTTCGTGCGGTCGGCGACGATCACCTTGTACGTCCCGGCGGGGATGCGCGTCAGCCGCTTGCCGCCCCTGGTGAGCGCGACCCGCGCGCCGTTCACCGACGCCTGGAGCCAGGGCCGCTCGTCGGCGCCCGCGTCGGGAGGCGAGATGCGCTGCCGCCCGTCGCGGTCGACGGCGGGGAATCGAGCCGGGTCCCCGCGGCCGATCACCGGCGACGTCGGCAGCACGTGCAGGTCGAAGTCGTCGCCGTTGTTCTTGACGAATCCTGGGTCCGCTCTCAGATCGGTGGCCGAGCATTTCGCGTCGTCCCAGACGTTGTACGCGTAGGTGGTGCCCTCGTCGTCGCACGCCGGCCCCTCCCCGGCGTTGCCGTAGAGGAGCACCTGGGCGTCCTCCTCGTGATAGCCGCCCGGGACGTTGACCGCGAGCGCGTTGTAGCGGATGACGAAGTTCTTCCCGCCGCGGATGTGGACGCTGTAGAAGCACACGCCGTTGTCACCCGGGGTGTCACATTCCCCGGAACCAGTTGTTCTCGACGAGCACGTTCTCGATGTGCCCGCCCAGCTCTTCGACCGCGTAGAAGCCCTGTGTCCCGCAGCGCGAGATCCTGTTCCTCCTGAAGGTGAGGTCGATGCCGCCGGAGATCGCGACACAGTCGGGATGCTCGTCGCCCGGCCGGCAGAGACCCCCGATGCGCGAGTCCTCGACCAGGACGTCGTGCGGGTCGTCGGCCGATCCCGTCTGCTCGTTGAAGTTGCTGATGATCCGCAGCGCATCCAGGCCGTCGCAGGTCCCGCCGAGGTCGACGTCGCGCAGCGTCACGTTGCGCGCGGTCTGCACCTGCGACTGACCTCCCCGCGCGTCGACGTGCTGGATCGTCACGTCGGTCGTCGGCGGGTCGGTCGGGGCATCCGTCTCGACCTCGAACGAGCGGATCTTCAGCGTTCCGGCGGAGCCGTCGAGCGTGACGTGGCTGGCGCGGAGCTCGAGCTGCCCCAGGACGGCAGTGGCGCCGGCCGCGGGACGGAAGACGACGTCGTCCGTCGAGGTCTTCGAAGGCTCGGCGCGCATGATCTGGTCACCCGCGTACGTCCCCGCGGCAAGCTCGACCACCTCGCCGGGCCGCGCGGCGCGGTAGCCGCGGTCGAGCGTCAGGCAGGGCGCAGCGCGCGTGCACGGGTTCGAGTCCGTACCGGTCGGGGCGAGGAACCGCTGCGCGGCCGGCGGCGCAGCCGCGCCCGAGTGCGCGATCGCGCTCGCCGTGAAGCCGGTGGCCACCGCCGCGGCGACGATCGCCAGCGCCCCCCGGCCTGTCGTGGTCGCGACGCTCATCGGCCGCAGTGCTCGGTCGTGATCACGTTCACCGCGGGAACTGTAATGGCAGGTTGCCCGGTCGAGCACACGGCCTCTCGAGCCGCGGCCGCGCGATCGCCCGTCGACATCAGTCGCGGACAGTGACCGAGGTCACCTCGTCAGAGCAGCCACGCCAGCTCCGCCGTGAGCCGGCGCCGCTCGTAGCGGAGCGCGGAGACCGGAAACCGGAGACCGAGCCCGCGCTCCTCTTCCGTGCAGGGTCACCTAGCCCGGTGAGCGGACTCTGGAGAGAGCCGCGACATCTGGGATGGCGCGCCGATGACGAGCCATGCATGATCTGGTGCGATGGGCCGTCCGCTCGTATCCGTGGGAATCCCCGTGTGGAATGGGGCGGTCTTCCTCGAGACTGCGCTCCGTTCCGGGCCTCCCAGACCTACGGAGATCTCGAGGTCGTCGTTTCCGACAACGCATCGGATGACGCGACCGAGACGATCGCTCGCGAGTTCGCGAAGGCGGACTCGCGCGTCGTCTACGTACGCCACGACGTCAACATGGGAGAGCGAGCCCGAACCACAACTTCGTCGTCGCGAGATCACGAGGAGAGTTGTTCAAGTGGGCGGCGCACGACGACTTCGTATCCCCGGACTTCGTCGATCGGTGCGTACGTGCCCTCGAAGAGCAGCCAAACGCCGTGTTGGCCTTCACCAACACGACCATCGTCGACGAAGGAGGCGAGGTCGAGAGGCATTACGACGCCGCCCCATTTCCGAACGGGTCGGCGTCCCAGATGCTCAGGCGATTGCTCTTGACCGACGATCCGTTCTTTACGCACTGTTTCCCGATCCCAGGCCTGATCCGCCGCGATGCGCTGCAACGGACGAGTCTCCACGGAGGCTCGAGGGCCCCGGACAAGATCGTGCTGGTCGAGCTCGCCCTTCAGGGAGGGTGGGCACTCGTCCCTGACCGCCTCTTCTTCCGGCGGATGCACCCCGGCACGTCGATCCGGGCAAACGAGACCCCGCTTGATCTTGCGCGGTGGCTCGACACCCGAACTGGTGCGGGGTTTCCGATGCCGCGCACGACGATCATGAGGAGCTACGTCCGAGCCGTTCACAAAGCGTCACTATCCCGAAGCGAGAAGGCCAGGTGCTACTCGACAATCGTCTCCTGGCTTCGCAAAGACGGAGAGTGGAGGGTGATCGCGGGCGAGATTCGAATCGCGGGCCGCGAGCGGTTCGGAGCCAGCCGCGCCAGCGCCGAGCCGCTTGTCGGTTGTCAGACGTTCAGCGGTCGCGGACCGTCAACGTTGTCTCCCGCCTGCGGTTGATACCGGAGCTGAAGACGTAGCGCCCCGGTCTGAGACGGACGCGCCAACAGCTCCCGTCCCTGTGATCGACGTACCTCGGCGCTCTCCGGGACCTCGAAGGCGGACAGCCCCCGAGGTTGAATCTGTGCTGAACGACGATCCTGTACGAGGCGCTGATCAGCCGCCGCACGGGCACGCTTCCCCTTCCTGAGCCTGACGGTTTGGGGCCTCCGTTCAGGATCGAGCCACGTCCGTGACCTCGTCCAGCAGTCGCGCGAGCTCCGCTGTGTCAGCCGCCCCCGCTCGTAGCGGGCGACGACGTCGGGGTCGGGCGTGGGGCTCGGCCGGCCCTCCTGCCAGGCGCGGATTCGATCCTCGAGGATCGTCGACATCCCCTCGACGTCCGCCGGCTCGTCAGGAACGCGTTTCCCGCCTCGGTCAGGAGATCCCGTGCGTCGCCGTCGGGGACGGCCGCCAGGATCGGCCTCGTGCCGCCAGGTACTCGTAGGTCTTGCCCGGGACGATCGGCGACGCGGAGCCCGGCGGCAGATCGTGCATCGGGAGGAAGAGAAGGTCGGCGGAGCGCATCAGTGCGATCGAGGCGGCGTGATCGAGGTAGCCGTGCGCGTGACGACGGACAACGTGCGTGGCGCCTCGAGATCGACGTCGGTGAGCGACGCCTGCAAAGTGCATCTCGATCGAGGTCCGCGAGCTCTGGCGGCCGGTCGATCAGGCGCGCGTCGCCTCGAGGAGAAAGACGTGCGACCGCGTTCCGATGTCGATGTCCCCGACGTCGCCGCCGAGCGGGCGTCGGAGCCACGCGCGCCGGGTCCGCCTGGCGCCAGCTCCGTGTGCAGGTAGCCCGTATGGACGATTCGGAACCGGCCGTCGTCTCGATCCGGCGCTCGGGCCCTCGAAGTCAGCGGGTCGAAGCCGTTGGGGATCGAGACGGTCGGCGTCTCGGCGAAGGTCGGGAAAAGCCGAACGACCGAGCTGCGCGCTTCGGGCGTGTTCATCACGATCCCGCGCGCGGTGCCGAGCGCCTGACGCATCGCGCGCAGCTCGTGCCGGCGGTGGACGGCCGTCGGGTAGACCTGCATCTCGTCGAGCGCCCACGGATCGCGGAGGTCGGCGACCCACGGCACTCCGAGCCGACGGGCGAGCCGCTCCGCGCTCCGGGACGTCTCGAAGGGGGACATCGAGGCGTACACCACGTCGACCGGCTCCGATGGGGTCGCGATCGAGTCGAGACCTTGCCGCCACCACCGTGACCATCGCCCCTCGACGTGTGCCCAGCGCTCGAGCCGTCCGTCCCAGCCGTCACCCACCGGCGGCTCCGGGCCCGTGACCCGGGTCACGTCGATGTCGCGCGGGAGCTCGTCGACGAGCGACTCGTCCTGCGGCGTCCACCGCCCCGCGGCGACGCCCGGGCCGGTCACGATCACGGGGAGGTAGCCCTCGGCGGGGAGGTATCGCGCGAACTTGACCGAGCGCTGAACGCCGGCGCCCCCGATCGGCGGGAAGTAGTAGGCGAGGAAGAGGACGCGCTTCATCGAGGCAACTCGAGCCGATGACGATGGCCGGCGTGCAGGGAATCGCAGCCCTCGACGTTACGGGGGGAGTACTCTAGCCCGGGGTCACGCACTGCCCCGCCGGTTCGTATCGACAAAGTCGGCCGGATGCCCACACTGGGACCGTGCGTGAGAATCGCCCCTCCACCGTGCCCGCGTCTACACCACAGGACACCGACCGCCCGCTCCATTCGGGATTCCTGCGCTCACGCGAGCGCTTCCCCGACCGGCCGGCCCTCGAGGTCGAGGGCGAGGCGCTCACGTACGAGCAGCTCTACCGGCGTGCCGTCGCGATCGCGGGCACGCTCGACGCCCTGGCCGAGGACGAGGACGAGCCTCTCACGGCGGTGTTCGCGTACCGCAGCACGACGGCCTTCGCGGGCGTTCTCGCGGCGCTCTTCCGGGGACACGGGTACGTGCCGCTCAACCGGTCCTTCCCACCCGACCGGACGGCGGGCATGCTCCGCCGCGCCGGGTGCCGCGCGCTGGTCGTCGACGCCGCGTCCGCCGAGCAGCTCGATGCCGTCATCGGCGAGCTCGAGGTACCGCTCGCGATCGTGCTCCCCGACCTCGAGGACGTCTCCGCGCTCCGGGAGCGCTGGCCCCAGCATGCCATCGCCGGCGCGCTCGATCTGGTCACTCCCGAGGGCTGGGCGCCGCGGCATCCGCCCGAGCGCTCGATCGCGTATCTCCTCTTCACCTCGGGCAGCACCGGCATCCCCAAGGGCGTCATGGTCGCGCACGAGAACGTGCGGCACTTCCTCGACCGGATGACGGAGCGCTACGGACTGGACGAGCACGACCGCCTGTCGCAGACGTTCGACATGACGTTCGACCTCTCCGTCTTCGACATGTTCATGGCCTGGGAGAGCGGTGCGTGCGTGTGCTGCCTCTCCCCGGCGGCGCTCCTGCAACCGGCGCGGTTCATCCAGGAGTCGCGCCTCACGGTCTGGTTCTCGGTGCCGTCGCTCGGCCTGCTGATGAACCGTCTCGGCATGCTCAAGCCCGACCGGTACCCGTCGCTCCGCTGGAGCCTCTTCTGCGGCGAGCCGCTGCCTGTGACCATCGCGGCGGCGTGGGCTCCCGCCGCTCCCGGTTCGGTCGTGGAGAACCTCTACGGCCCGACGGAGCTGACGATCGCCTGCATGCTCTACCGCTGGGACCCGGCGACGTCCCCGGCCGAGGCCCTGTTCGGCACCGTCCCCATCGGCCGACCGTATCCCGGCATGACGGCGTTCGTCGCCGACGGCGACCTCCGTGAGGTCGGGCCGGGGGAGGACGGCGAGCTGCTTCTCAGCGGGCCCCAGGTCACGCTCGGCTACTGGCGCGATCCCGAGAAGACGCAGGCCGCGTTCGTCACGCCGAGCGGGACCGACGAGCTCTTCTATCGCACGGGCGACCTCGTCAGGGCGCCGCTCGAGGACGAGCCCATGTCGTATCTCGGGCGGATCGACCACCAGATCAAGGTGCACGGGCACCGCGTCGAGCTCGGCGAGATCGAGGCGGCGCTGCGGGATGCGACCGGCGCGAACGAGGTCGTGGCGCTCGGGTGGCCGCGGACCGAGAGCGGCGCGTCGGCGATCGCCGCGTTCGTCAGGACAGACGCGATCGACGTTCCCGCGATCCGCGCGGCGGTCGCACAGACGCTCCCCGACTACATGGTGCCGCGGCGGATCGTGGCGATCGACGAGTTCCCGCTCAACGCGAACGGGAAGTACGACCGGGGCGCGCTCGTCGAGCGGCTCGAGGCCCGCGCGTGAGCACGGCCTCGGAGGCGCGCGTCCGTGACGTCGTGCTCGGGCATCTCGCCACAGAGCTCGCCGAGCTCGGCGTGGACGCCGCGAGCGTGGACGACGACTTCGACCTGCTCGGCTCGGGGGTTCTCGATTCGTTCGGGCTGCTCGAGCTGATCGCAGCGGTGGAGCTCACGGTCGGCGTGCCGCTCGACTTCGAGCACCTCGACGTCGGCTCGCTCACCGTCGTCGGGCCGCTCGCGCGCCATGTTGCGGCCCAGGTGGAGGCGGCGGCCGGAGCGGCCGACGTGCCCGCGCCCGCCAGGCCCGAGCCCGTCGCCGAGCGACCGGTCGCGGTCTCACCGCCGACCGGGCGCCGGATGACGAGCGTCCGCCGGGCCGCGGGCAGCGGGTTCGGCGGTCTGCATCGCGCCTTCGTTCGCTCGCGGGACAAGGGGTTCTCGCTCGCGATCGCGGGCAGCTTCGCCTCGTACGGCTCACACACCGTCCTGCAGCCGCCGGTCCGTCTCCGGGGCGCGGAGCGCATCGCGCTCGGGAGCGGGATCTTCGTCGGCGGGGGCTCGTGGCTCCAGGTGCTCGAGGAGAGCGAGGCGCCCGTCGCGATCGAGATCGGCGACGGCACATCGTTCGCCGGGCTGGCGGTCGTCTCCGCGGTCGCCTCGATCCGGATCGGACGCCGCGTCTCCTTCGCGCGGAGCGTCTACGTCGCCGACCACGCCCACGCATACGACCGCTCCTCCCTGCCCGTCATGGAGCAGGGGATCACGGACATTCGCTCGGTCGAGATCGGCGACGGCGCCTGGCTCGGCCAGAACGTCGTAATCCTTCCCGGGTCACGGATCGGCGAGGGCGCGGTCGTCGCCGCCAACTCGGTCGTCCACGGCGTCGTCCCAGCGCGCTCTCTCGCGATCGGCTCGCCGGCGCGCATCCTGCGGCGCTTCGGGACGCTCGACGGCGACACCGCGGCCTGAGCAGCAGCCACACGGCTGCCGGCCGGGTGCGGCTCGGCGGCGGGTCGCACCGACCCGCCGCCAGGCCTCACTTCTTCCGCGGGCTCAGCCCTCGTCCGCGCCGGCGTCCGGAGGCGCCGCGCGCGGCTGGCCGTCGATGTCCGTCGACGGGTACCGGCTGGGGTCGCCGCGGCCGGCAGCGGGAGACGCGCTCTGCAGGTGAAGATCGAAGCCGGTGCCGGCGTTCGAGACGAACTTCGGATCCGCCTGCACGTCGGTCGCAGAGCACTTCGCGTCGTCCCAGACGTTGTAGGCGTACGTCGTGCCGGGCTCGCCGCACGACGGGCCCTCGCCGGCGTTCCCGTAGACGGAGACCGAGCTCGATGAGCTCGTGCCGGTGCTGCGGAAGCCACCGCCGCTGACGTTCACGGCGAAGCTGTTGTACCGGACGACGATGTTCTCCATCACGCCACGGTCGACGATCACGCTGTTGTAACAGGTGCCGTTGTCGCCAGGCGTGTCGCAGTCGCCGAACCAGTTGTTCTCGACGAGCACGTTGGCGATGTTCCCGCCGAGCTCCTCGATCATGTACAGGCCCTGCGTCGCGCAGCTCCAGAACCTGTTCCCGCGGATGGTGATGTTGATCCCACCCGAGATCGCGAGACAGTCCGGGTGCTCGCTGCCGGGGCGGAAGAGATCGCCGATCTGCGAGTTCTCGACGAGGATGTTCTGCGGGTCGTCGTCCGAGCCGCCGTTGTCGTTGTTGTCGCTGATGAGCCGCAGGGCGTCCGTGCCGTCGTGGGCGCCACCGATCTTCATGTTGCGGAGCGTGATGTTGCGGGCGGTCTGGACCTGCGACTGGCCGTGCATTGCGTCGATGTTCTGGAGAGTGACATCGTCGGTGGGAGGATCGTTGACGTTCTGCACCTCGATCTCGAAGTTGTGGATCGAGAGCGAGCCGCCCGCGCCGTCCAGCGTCATGTGGCTCCCGCTCAGGTTGAGCTCGCCGGTGAAGGTGACGGATGCGCCCGGCGCGGGACGGAACACGACGTCGCTCGCGCTCGTCTTGCTCGCGTCCCTGTAGACGGTCTGGTCGCCGCCGTACGTGCCGCCCGCCATCTGGACGACATCGCCCGGCTGTGCGATTGCGTATGCACGGCCGAGAGAGCCGCACGGCTTCGTCACCACGTCGCGGGCGCAACTGTCGGTGCCACTTGGGCTCATCCAGACGCGTACGCCACCGGTCGGCACGGCGCACGCGGGCGTCGTCGTCGTGACCTGCGTCGAGGTCGACCGGTTGCCACCTGCGTCGTACGCGACGACTCCGAGGGTGTACGCGGTCGCGCAGGTCGGACCCGCCGACGGCGTAGCCCGGCGTCGGCGTCGTCCCGAGCTTGGTCGTTCCGCGCGTCACCTCGTAGCCGGTCACGCCGACGTTGTCGGTCGAGGCCGTCCAGCTGAGCGTGAGGCTCGTCGTGGTGAGGTTGCCGACGGCAACGCTCTTCGGCGCCGGAGGCGCCTGCGTGTCGACGCAGCCGGTGGTCGAGACCATGACGATGACCGGATCGGAGACGTTCCCGGCCGCGTCGTGGGCATCGACTGCCAGCGTGTAGTTCGTGCCACAGGTCAGGCCGCTGACGATCGCCGTCGTCCCGGAGGTCGTGTCGACGAGTACGCCGCCCTTGTAGACGTCGTATTCGACGACGCCGACGTTGTCGGACGCCGAGGCCCAGTTGAGTGCGATGCTCGTCGCGGTGCGCGACGAGGTCGTGAGGTTGGCCGGCATCGCCGGCGGCTCGGTGTCGGCGCACGCAGCCGTCGTCAGCGAGACGTTCGTCACCGTGGACCGGTTGCCGGCGGCGTCCCTGGCGTCGACGCCGACGTCGTAGGTCTTGCCGCAGGCGAGCCCGTTGAAGGTCGCGGTCGTCTGCGTCGTCGAGGTGGAGGACGTGCCCCGGTACAGGCCGTAGCCGGTGACGCCGACGTTGTCGGTCGACGCAGCCCACGCGACGGTCGCGCTCGTCGCCGTCGCGGAGGTCACCCGCAAGTTCGACGGGGCCGTCGGCGCAGTCGTATCCTGGGTCTGCGGCGTCGTGGGCGGCGGCGTGGTGGTGGTGTTGGTGACGGTGGCGCTGACGGTGTTCTTGGCGATCTGGGCGCCGGCGTCGTCAAGGGCGCGCACCTCGAAGGTGTGCTGACCGTTCTTGACGCTGGTCGAGGTCCAGAACGCGTCGGTGTCGCCGAACGGCGGGTCGACCTCGGTCAGGACGAGGGCGCCGTCGACGAGGAACTGGATCGAGCCGGGGTCGTCGCCGACCTTGTCGCCGTTCTTGTCGTAGACGGCCGTCCAGTTGACCGCGCCGGTGAGCGTCGCGCCGTTCGCGATCGTCTGGGTCAGCGTCCCCGACGGCGTCGTGGGCGTCGTGGGCGGCGGCGTGGTGGGCTGGGTCTGGTTGGCGACGGTGGCGCTGACGGTGCTCTTCGCGATCTGGGCGCCGTTGCCGTCGAGGGCGCGCACTTCGAAGTTGTGCGAGCCGTTGCCGACGGAGGTCGACGTCCAGAAGCCGTCGGTGTCGCCGAACGGCGGGTCGACCTCGGTCAGGACGAGGGCGCCGTCGACGAGGAACTGGATCGAGCCGGGGTCGTCGCCGACCTTGTCGCCGTTCTTGTCGTAGACGCCGCGCCAGTTGACGACGCCGGTGAGCGTCGCGCCGTTCGCGATCGTTTGGGTCAGCGTCCCCGACGGCGTCGTGGGCGGCGGCGTGGTGGTGGTGTTGGTGACGGTGGCGCTGACGGTGTTCTTGGCGATCTGGGCGCCGGCGTCGTTGAGGGCGCGCACCTCGAAGGTGTGCTGACCGTTCTTGACGCTCGTCGAGGTCCAGAACGCGTCGGTGTCGCCGAACGGCGGGTTGATCTCGGTCAGGACGAGGGCGCCGTCGACGTAGAACTGGATCGAGCCGGGGTCGTCCTCGACCTTGTCGCCGTTCTTGTCGTAGAGGCCGCGCCAGTTGACGACGCCGGTGAGCGTCGCGCCGTTCGCGATCGTCTGGGTCAGCGTCCCCGACGGAGCCGGCCCGGGACACGGCGAGGTGGCCGCCGACACCTGGCTTGCGGTCGAGCGGCTGCCCGCGGTGTCGACCGCATCGACCGCGACCGCCTGCGTCAGGCCGCACTTGAGGCCGGTGAACGTCCAGGAGGTCGCCGTCGTGGTGGCGACGCGTGCGCCCGCGACGTAGAGGCCGTAACCGGCCACGCCCTTGTCGTCGGTCGACGGTGACCACGCGACCCCGACGGTCGTGTCGGTCGCATCCGTCACCCGAAGGCTCGACGGCGCCGTCGGAGGCTTGTTGGTGGTCGTCGGGCAGGACGCCGTCGAGTACGACGCCTCGGTGCGGCCGGAGCGATTGCCGGCTGCGTCGGCGGCGTCGATCGCGACGGAGTACGTCTTGCTGCACGTCAGGTTCGAGAACGTCGTCGTCGGGTCGCTGACCGAGCCGACGCGGACGCCGGAGACGTAGAGGCCGTACTCGACGACACCCACGTCGTCCGTCGAGCGGTTCCATGTGAGGACGACCGAGCTCTCCGTTGCTGCCGCCTGGCGCATCCCGGAGGGAGCGGTCGGTGCGGTCGCGTCCGCACACGCGGTCGTCGACACCGTGGTGGTCGTCTTCGTGGAGCGGTTGCCGGCGTCGTCGACGGCGTCGATCGCCACGAGGTAGCCCGTGCCGCACCTGAGCCCGCCGATGCTGTGCGAGAGCCAGTCCCTGAACCTCCGCGCTGTGTCGGGGCTGACCGCGACCGGTGCGGCGCCGTTCACGTAGACGCCGTACTCGGCGATGCCGCCGCGCTCTCGCACCTGGGGCCACGCGACCGTCACGCTCGAAGCGTCCGCGGACGCGACCTCGATCGTCCGGACCGGGTCGGGGGACCGACTGTCCTCGGTTCCGGCGGCGAAGCTCGTCTGCGCTCCGAGGGCGAGGGTGAAGAGCACGGCGAAAAGCGTTGCGATGGACGGCACGCGGGGAGTGGGCATGGTGTGTGTTGTCGCCCGGGCGGGACGCCACCCGCTCCCCCTTTTGGGGAGTCTTCGGCCCCGGCGAACGCGAGAGCCGTCCTGGAATGCCGACTTTCTGGGTTCGATGTCCCTCGAACGGGGGCGCTCGTACGACGGAGAGCCCGGGGAGCCCGATCGAGGCCCGGGGGACGAAGAACCACCTGTTCGGGGGGGCGGTGACCCCCCATTTGGGTTGGTCCGGCCCCTTGCGCTCCGGGCGGGAACGAGTATCGTGAGTGCCACGGCGGCAGTCGTGCCGCCAGACATATCTCGGGGGAGTGCGGGGAGTGACAAAGGCTCGGGGGACCCTGTCCGGCGACGGGCGGGTTAGCGGGGGTGCGGCGTGAGCGAGACGACGGTGCCGGTCGCCGGCTGGCGACAGAGCACCGACCTCATCGCGGCGTTGGAGTTGGAGACGGACGAGCGGGTGTTCGTCTCGGAGCAGCCTCGCGCGCGCTACCGCCGCGGCGCGCTCGTGCGGCGGATGCTGCTCGCGGCCGACGTCGCGGGGCTCGTGCTCGCGTTCGTCCTCGCGAGCCTGCTGCTGCCGTCCGCGTCGACCGCCGACAGGGTCAGCCCGGCTTCGAGTATCTGGCCTTCCTCCTCGCAATCCCGCTCTGGATCCTGCTGCTTCGCCTCGAGGGCCTGTACGACCGCGACGAGGAGCGCACCGACCATTCGACCGTCGACGACATCGTCGGCGTCTTCCGCAGCGTCACGATCGGGCGTCTGGGTCTTCGCGCTGTTCGGCGTCGCCACGAGCATGGTGCAGCCCGGGCTAGCGCGCCTTGGGCTCTTCTGGATCATCGCCGTCGCGCTCATCCCGACCCTTCGCGCCGCAGGCCGCGTGCTCTGCCGGCAGCTTCCCGGGCTACACGCAGAACGCCGTCATCGTCGGCGGTGGCAAGGTCGGGCAGCAGCTCGCGCTGAAGCTCACCAATCACCGCGAGTACGGGATCCGCCTCGTCGGGTTCGTCGACGACCGACCCACCGAGCTCGACGACGAGCTCGCCGAGCGGTTGCCGGTCCTTCTCGGCGGGCCCGAGCGGCTGCGCGAGTACATCATGGAGCACGACATCCAGCGCGTGATCATCGCGTTCTCGAACGACTCGCACGAGTCCGTCCTGGCCAACATCCGCGCGATCCGCGACCTCGACGTCCAGATCGACATCGTGCCGCGGTTCTTCGAGGTCTTCGGAGCAGGCGCCGAGGTGCACACACTCGAGGGGATCCCGCTCGTGGGCCTCAGGCCGACGAGGCTCTCTCGTTCGTCGCGGGTCCTCAAGCGCGCGTTCGACCTCACGGCGTCCGTGCTCGGGCTGATCGTCCTCGCTCCGGTCTTCGCCGCCGTTGCGGTGCTGATCAAGCTGGAGTCGCCCGGCCCGGTGTTCTTCCGTCAGGTTCGCCGAGGAGCGAACGGCTCGACGTTCCGGATCTACAAGTTCCGCACGATGGTCGTCGAGGCCGAGGATCGAAAGGCCGAGGTCGTGCACCTCAACATGCACCGCAACCGCGATCCGCGGATGACGAAGATTCCCGACGACCCGCGGGTGACGCGGACGTGGCCGGTTCCTCCGGCGGCTCTCGATCGACGAGCTCCCGCAGCTGTTCAACGTGGTCAAGGGCGAGATGTCGCTCGTCGGGCCGAGGCCGCTGATCCTCGAGGAGGACGCGTTCGTCCAGGAATGGGCTCGGCGGCGCCTCGATCTCAAGCCGGGCATCACCGGCCTCTGGCAGGTGCTCGGCCGCAGCGACATCCCGTTCGACGAGATGACGAAGCTCGACTACGTCTACGTCACGAACTGGTCGCTGCGCGAGGACATCCGGCTGATCTTCCTCACGATCCCGTCGCTGTTCCGCGCTCGGCGCGCGTTCTAGCGTCGTCTATCTGCGCGGCGGCGACGCCGTCGAGCAGGAGCTCGGCGATCTGGATCGCGTTGAGCGCTGCGCCCTTGCGCAGGTTGTCGCTCGAGAGGTAGAGCGCCAGGCCGTTCTCGGCGGCGCGTGTCGCGGCGGACGCGGCCGACGAGCACGTCGTCCTGTCCGGCCGCGGCCGCAGGGGTCGGGAAGTCGGGGAGGTCGAGGACGCGGACGCTCGGCGCGTCGCGCAGGATCTCAGCCGCGTCGTCCGGCGAGAGCGGCTCCTCGAGCTCGACCCAGACCGCCTCCGAGTGCCCGACCATCACAGGGACGCGGACGCACGTGGCCGAGATCGGCAGGTCGGGTAGCTCGAGGATCTTGCGCGTCTCGGCGCGGAGCTTCGCTTCCTCGTCGGACTCGTCGCCCTCCCACGTCCAGTCCATGACGACGTCGTGCTCGGCCGGCGCCTCGTCGGCGAGCGCCGTCATCCGATGCGCGCCTGCGCCGGAGACCGACTGGTAGGTCGAGACCCTCACCCGCGCGAGACCTGCCTCGTCGTGGAGGGGCTTCAGGACGCAGGTGAGCGGGATCGTGCAGCAGTTCGGATTGGCGACGATCCGGTCGCGCTCGAGCGACTCGAGCGCGCGGCGGCCGTTGACCTCGGGCACGACGAGCGGGTAGCCGTCGACGAGCCGGTACGCGGAGGACTTGTCGACGCAGAGCGCGCCGGCGGCCGATGCGACGGGCACGAGCTCCCGGCTGGCGGACGTGCCGACCGAGAAGAGGAACAGGTCGACGTCGCCGGCGCCGAGCGCGTCTCGGCGTCGCCTCCTCGACCACGAGCTCGTCGTCGCCGAACGGGAGGCGGGTCCCGGCCGAGCGCGCAGAGGCGAATGCCCGCACGTGCTCGTAGCCGCGCTCCGCGAGCAGGGCAGCGTCACCGTGCCGACGGCTCCGGTCGCGCCGACGACTCCGATGCGTGGTTGCGCGCTCATCCCCCTTGTTCTAGCGGAAGCGCCCGCTCCCTGCGCCGTCAGGCCGGCCGACGACCCGAAAGCGCGCGCCCGAGCGTCACCTCGTCGGCGTACTCGAGGTCGCCGCCGACAGGCAGCCCGCTCGCGAGCCGCGTCACCGTCACCTGCTCGCGCAGGCGATCCGCGAGATAGGCGGCGGTCGCCTCGCCGGTCATCGTCGGGTTCGTGGCGAGCACGACCTCCTCGACGCCGTTGCCGATGCGGTCCATGAGCCGGCCGATTCGTAGGTCGCGCGGCTCGACGCCGTCCAGCGGCGACAACGCGCCGCCGAGCACGTGGTAGAGGCCTCGGTACTCGTGTGTCCGCTCGAGCGAGAGGACGTCGGCGGGCTGCTCGACGACGCAGATCACCGTGCGGTCGCGACGCGCGTCGGTGCAGACACCGCAGAGCTCGTCCTCGGTCAGGTTGCCGCACTCCCGGCACGGGCGTACGCGCGCCTTCACGTCGGCGATCGCGTGGCCGAGCGCATTCGCCTCGTCGGGTGACGTCGCGAGGATGTGGAAGGCAAGCCGCTGCGCGGTACGCGTGCCGATCCCGGGCAGCCGCGTGAGCTGCGCGACGAGGTTGTCGACCGCAGGGCTCAGCACGCCGTCACGTTATCCGTCCGCGCCGGACGGGCAGCTGCCCGGCGCCACCCTGGTCGTCGCGATCGCGCACCTCCGGCGGCCGATCCGGCTGGACGTGGTCCGGGCCGGGCTCGTCCTCCACCGACGCGACGATCCCGTTCCAGACGATCGTCCGGCCGCGGTCGTCCGCGGCCATCATGCCGCGATCCCTCGCACCTACTCCTCGGGCGCCGCGCGTCCAGAGGCTCCGTGCTCACCCGCGTGGATGGCGCGCACGGTGTCGATCGTGTCGGCCTCGCTCGGCCCGCTTGTCCGGGCCGGTAGCGCTTGACGCGCGCGAAGCGCAGCGCCACGCCGCCCGGGATAGTGCGGGCTCGCCTGCACGTCGTCGAACGCGATCTCGACGACCAGCTCGGGGCGCACGTGGACGACGTGGCCGTCGCGCCCGATCTCGAGCTCGAGCAGCCGCTCGGTCTGCCACGCGAGCATCTCGTCGGTCATGCCCTTGAACGTCTTGCCGAGCATCACGAAGCCGCCGCGTCTCGGGGTCGCGCGCGCCGAGGTGCAGGTTGCTGAGCCAGCCCTGGCGCCGCCCGCTGCCCCACTCGACCGCGAGCACGACGAGGTCGAGCGTGTGCGCCGGCTTGACCTTGAGCCAGCCCGCGCCGCGGCGGCCCGCCTCGTAGGGCGCGTCGAGCGCCTTCGACCATGACGCCCTCGTGGCCGGCGCGCGAGCGCGTCGTCGAGGAAGCGCCTCGCGCCTCGTCGGCGTCGGCCGGTCACGAGCCGCGGCACGCGCAGCGCCGTCCGGCACGACGCTCGGCGAGCGCGCGCGAGCGCGCTCGGCGCGCGGGCCGGTCGAGGAGGTCGCTCGCCGTCGAGGTGCAGGCAGTCGAAGAAGAACGGCGTCAGCGGCGACCGCGCGCGGCGGCGCTCGACGTCGAGCGTCGGCCGAAGCGCCGCATCGTCACCTGGAACGGGTGCGGGCGGCCGTCCGGCGCGCAGCGCGATCGCCTCGCCGTCGAGCACGATCGACCGCGCCGGCAGCGCGCGCACGGCCTCGACGACCTCCGGCACGCGGCGGTGACGTCGTTGAGGCTGCGCGTGAAGACGCGCACCTCGTCGCCGTCGCGGTGCACCTGGATGCGCGCGCCGTCGAGCTTCCACTCGAGCGCCGGCCGCGCCGAGCCGCGCCGAGCGCCTCGCCGACGTCGGCGGCGCGTCTGCGGCGAGCATCGGCTGCACCGGCCGGAAGAGCTCGAGGCCGAACGCGGCGAGCCCGCGCCGCGCCTTCGGCGAGCGCGGCCGCGCGCCACCGCCGCCGAGATCGCCCGCGCAGCATCACCGCGCGCCGCACGTCCGCCGCCGGCAGGCCGGCCGCCCGCGCGATGGCCTCGAGCCATCACGCCCTCGAGCGCGCCCTGGCGCAGCTCGCCGCTGCAGCAGCGCGCCGAGGAAGGCGCTGCTCGGCGCCGGTCGCGCGCGCGAACAGCGCCGCGAGGTCGCGCTTCCGCGCCTGCTGCGACCCCGGCGCCGGCGGCGGCCGCGAGCCGCGTCGAGGGCCTCGGCCACGTCGAGCAGCTCCAGCGTCGCCGTCGCCGCCGGCGGCGGGAGGTCGCGGAGCGACGGCCCAGCCGACCCCGAGCCGCGGGAGGCTGCCCGTCAGGATCCTCACGGCGAGAGGGATCTCCTCGGGTCTCAGGCGGCCGAGGCAGTCGGCGAGCTCCGTGATCTTGGCCGAGCGCGCGCTCGTTCCCGCGACCGCGGCCGAGGTGCGCGCGAGCTCCGCGAAGCGCATCGCCCGATTGTTCCAGCGTCGTTGCCGCCGGCGCTCAGGCGGCGTCGGGCGCGTCGGCCGGCGGCGGGACGCAGATCTCGATCGCGCCCGGCTCGACCTCGATCTTCAGCTGCTCGACCTCTTCGCGGTCGCCGCCGTCGAGCTCGTAGAGCACCTTCTCGCCGAACTTGACCTTGATCTTCTTCGCACGCGTCACCTGGACGAAGGGGACTTCTCGCTCCTCCCGAGAGCCGTCCGGGCGAGCGTCCGGGCCCACTCGGCGAAGCCTTCCGCCGTGACGACGCCGATCTCCAGCTGGCCGTCGTCTGTACGGGCGTCGTCGAAGACCTCGACGCCTCCGAAGACGCCGCCGACGTTGCCCACGAGGACACAGGACGACACGTCGTCGAACCAGGTCGTGCCGTCGATCGTGATCTTCGTCGGGACCGGCGTCGCCCGCAGCTGCTTGGCCCCGGTCCAGAGGTATGCGACGCGGCCCACCTTGTCCTTGAGGCCGCCGTCCGCCTCCGCCAGCATCTCCGCGTCGAAGCCCGCGCCGGCCATCACGGCGAAGTGCTCGCCGTTGAGGACGCCGACATCCAGCGTGCGCCGTGTGTCGCCGAGCGCAATCTCGACGACCTGCTCGATGTCCTTCGGGATCTCGAGGTGGGTGGCGAGCAGGTTCGCGGTGCCGGCCGGCGCGATCGCGAGCGGGATGCCGCTGCCCGCGAGCACGTCGATGCACCGCTGCACGGTCCCGTCGCCGCCCCACGCGATCACGAGCTCGGCGCCCTCGTCGAGCGCGCGCTTCACCTGCTTGGGCGCCTTGCGGCTCTTCGGCACCTCGTACCAGAGCGGGTCCGAGACGCCTGCCTCCTCGAGCGCGCGCCGGAAGGCGAGGAGCCCGTCGCCGAGCGTCTTGCCCGCGTGGGCGACGACCGCGACCTTCACGCGCGTGCCTCACGAGCGGCCTTCGCCGCCCGGGTGATGCGCGCCGCGCCGAGCGCGACGACGAAGAGCGCCATGATCCCGATCACCACGCCGCCGAGCGTGTCGATGGGGTGATGCATCCCGCGGTAGATCCGCGCCAGCGCGACGCCGGGGGGATGAGGATGGCGACGGTCCAGATCGCGATCCGCGCCCCGCGGGACTTGACGAGGTACGTCGCGAGCAGGGCCAGGCCGACGTAGACGGCGATCGACGCCGCCGTGTGGCCGGACGGATAGCTCGCGTCCGGCTCGAGGCCCTCGAGCCGCGGGACGTCGGGCCGGTCCCGGGGCGTGACCCACGACGTCACGCGGTAGGTCGCCGATCGAGCGCGAGCGCGAAGACCATGAACGCGGCCACGATGAAGCGCGGAGCACCAGGCAGACGGCGGTCAGCACGACGAGGATCGCGGGCAGCACGATCCCGCCCGCCGCCTCCGAGACGACGTACGAGACGTCGTTCAGGAACGGCGTCCGCTCCGCGCCAGCTCCGTGGGCAGCCATTCGTCGGCGTCCTCCACGGAGTCGATCGGCAGGAGCACATCGGTGACGAGATGTCCGAGGGCGATCGAGATGCCCGCGAGGACGCCCAGAGGGCGACGCGCTGAGGAGGAAGACGGCGACGGGATGCAGACCTGAGAGCGACCGTCCGATCCGCTCGGCGAGCCCACCCGGCCGCGGGATCGAGGAACGGGAACGCGTTGCGATCCTCCGCCTCGCGCGACGGCGGATTACCCGTCCGGGTGCCTGGGACTGCTCCGATAGTGGGTACACGCTCAAACGATGCCGTTGCTCCTGTCTGCTGTCGCTTCCGCCGCCGGTGCGGTCGTGTCATACCTCGCATACCGCTACCCACACATGCCCGACCGGCGGGCACTCCGACCCTCGAGGCTGCCGAGCGGATGGGGCGGGAGATGCGACGGCACGAGCATCTCGGCGCGCTGTGGCGCGGAGGAGCGATCCGAGGATCGCCACGGGCCTCGCGCTGACGCTCGCCCTCGGGTCGTCTTCGTCGGCGGGATCGGGCTCGGGCTGCTCGCGTACCTCGTGCGGACGAACTCGGGCCTGCTCGGCATCGACTCGAGCGTCGCCGAGTGGGGCGCGGATCACGCGACCGCGTGGTCGACGGACGCCCTCGAGACGCTCACTCACCTGGGCGACACGCTCACCGTCATCGTCCTCGCCCTCGTGCTCGTGATCGCGTGAGACCATCTTCGAGTGCCGAGCCGCTGGATCGCCCCCTTCGTCCTCCGTGGTGATCCTCGGCCAGAACCTGATCACGAACGGCCTCAAGGACGTGTTCGACCGCCTTCGACCGACGATCAACCCGATCGCGGAGACGCTCGGCCCGTCCTTCCCCTCGGGCCACTCGGCGACGGCTGCGGCGTTCTACGCAGCGGCCGCGCTCGTGCTCGGTCGCAAGCGGCCGGCGCTCGTCCAAGGCGCTCCTCGCGGGCGGCGCGGTGTTCATCGCGGTGTCGTCGCCGGCACGCGGGTGATGCTCGACTTGCACTGGCTGACTCGATGTGATCGGCGGCCTCCTGCTGGGCTGGGCGTGGTTCGCGGTCGCCGCGATCGCCTTCGGCGGCCGGCTGCTCCAGTTCGGCGCGACCGCCGAGCACGTGACCGACGCGGCGAAGGGATCCCGCACGAGATCCCCCCGGAGGTCGACCGCCGAGGTCGAGCCCCAGCCCGACCGCGCGTCGGCCTAGGGAACCGCCCGCCGACGTAGCAAAGAGGTATTGCGACCGCGAAGCGGGCGCCTTCAGGGGTGTGCCCCGCCGAAGGCGGGGATCGAGCCGCAGGATCCGCTGCTGCGGATCCTGCCTGGCGAACAACTACAGCCCGAGCCCGCCGAGGTCGGGCAGCTGCCCGCGGAGCTTCGTCTCGACCTTCTGCGCCGCCGCGCGTAGCGCCTCGTTGGCGGCCGCGAGCACCATGTCGGCGAGGATCTCCGGATCGTCGGGATCGACGGCGCGCGGGTCGATCGAGATCTCGATGAGCTCGCCCGCGCCGTTCGCCTTGACGGTGACCATGCCGCCGCCGGCGGAGGACTCGGCGACCTCGTGTCTTCGCCTCCTCCTGCGCGCGCTCCATCTGCTCCTGCATCTCGCGCGCCTGCTTCATCAGTGCGTTCATGTCGAGCTTCACGGGATCTCCTCGATTTCGGTTGCATTGAGGTCGCTCTTCAGGAGCGAGATCAGGTCGTGCTCGCCGAGCGGCTGCTCGTCCGGCCCGTCGTCGTCGGTCCGGCTCGCCGACCTCGGTCACGACGGCGAGCCGGCGGCCGGTCACCTCGTAGAGGGCGTCGCGGACGAGCGTCAGGTTCTTCGGCTCGTCGACCTGCTTGCGGTGGAAGTCGGCGCCGGGCTGGAACGACAGAGTCACGTGTCGTGCGTCGAGGCTCGTCGGGCTCGCCTCGGCGAGGAGCGTCGCGATCGGGATCGAGCGCTCCTGGACGGCCGGGAGGACGCTCCGCGGCCACGCCTCCTGGAGCTGCTCGAGCGAGAGCTCGGGCCCCGTGCGGTCGGCGGGCTCGGCGGCGTTGGCTCGACCGCGGGTGCCGGGCCCGCCGCGGGCGCGGGAACGGGGGAGGGGCCCCACGTCTCCGCGGCGGGAGCACCGGCATGCAGGCGGGATTCCAACACTTCGACCCGATGGACGAGCGACTCGCGCGCGAGGTCTGCCTGCGGACGCGTCACCTTGACGAGCGCGAGCTCCAACGGCAGCCGCGGATCGCCGCCCTGGCGCTCGTCCTCGAGCACGACGGCGAGGAGGTCGATCAGGCGCAGCACCGTCGGCTCGGGCAGCTGGTTCGCCTGCTCCCGCAGCCGGTCGCGCGACTCCTCGGTGAGCGGCAGCGAGTCCGGCACGTGGCCGAGGTGCTGGACGAGCAGGAGCTGGCGCAGGTGCTCGAGCAGCTCCTTCGTCAGCTGCCCGAGATCCTGGCCGCGCTCCGACAGCTCCTCGACGAGCACGAGCGCGCCGGCGACGTCGCGGTCGACGATCGTGTCGCAGAGGCGGAAGAGCGCGTCCTCCTCGACGGCTGCCCCGAGCTGGAGCACGTCCTGGACGGAGATCTGCTTGCCGGTCGCGGCGGAGAGCTGGTCGAGCGTCGAGATCGCGTCGCGGAACGACCCGCCGGCGCCGCGCGCGATCAGCGAGAGCGCGGAGTCGGGAGCGTCGATCTCCTCGCCCTCGCAGACGCGGCGGAGCACGGCGACGATCTCCTGCAGCCGCGGTCGCTGGAAGGCGAACACCTGGCAGCGGGAGCGGACGGTCGGGATCACCTTCGACTGCTCCGTCGTGCAGAAGACGAAGACGAGGTGCGGCGGCGGCTCCTCGATCAGCTTCAGCAGCGCGTTCCACGCCGCGGGCGTCAGCTGGTGCGCCTCGTCGACGATGTAGACCTTGTAGCCGCCCTTCCGCGGGCTGGAGCATCGCGCGCTCGCGGATCTCGCGGACCTCGTCGATCCCGCGCTGCGAGGCGGCGTCCATCTCGACCACGTCGAGCGCGGTACCGTCGGCGATCGAGCGTGCGATGCGCGCCGTCGGGTCGAAGTCGGCGCTGGGGCCGCCCTCGGCGTTCAGCGCCTTCGCGAGGATGCGCGCCATCGAGGTCTTCCCGGTCCCGCGCGGCCCGGCGAAGAGGTACGCCTGCCGCACCTGGTCCGACTCGATCGCGTTCCGGAGCGTCCGGACGACCGCCTCCTGGCCGACCACCTGCGTGAAGTCGAGCGGCCGGTAGGTGCGGTAGAGCGCGGTCACGGCTCCATCGTAGAGGGCGGATGCTGGATCGGAGTAGCAGCGCTGCCGACGCTTCCTCAAGGGTCATTGCGACCGCGAAGCGGGCGCCTTCAGGGTCTGCCCTCGCCGGAGGCGAGGGATCGAGCGGCGGGATTCCGCTCCTGCGGAATCCCGCTTCGCGAAACAGGAGCTACGCCCGGTCGCGCGCTCCGCCGTCGAACGGGCGATCCCGGGTGGTATCTCCGCCGCCTGCTCGGGTCGGGCGGTGCCGCGGCACCTGAGAGGGAGTCCTTAGCGCTGCTTCCTTCCGGACCTGACGCGGTTCGAACGCTCCCAGTGCGCGGGACCCGACCTTCAACGCCACGTGTCGGTGACCCATGCCCGTGACCTCCGCCCTCGGGCGGCGTTCGGTCCCGCTGGAGCGGATTTCGGGTTCAGGGAACCGCTGACTCCCCACCTAGCGCGACCGGGCTCCGCGACGGTAGCAGGCGGCCGGGCCCCCGACCCCGTCACGGGGCCGCCGGACCGGGGTGATACCCTGGCCGATCGGGTCAAGCGGCCCCGGATACGAACCGATGAACCAGTCGATGACGTCGATCACCGACCACAGCCTCGACCCGGACGACGATCTCTCGCGCATCAGCCCGGAGCTCGCACTTGTCGATCCGGAGCTGGCGCGGCGACTTCGCGAGCGCGAGTCGGTGTCGGCGTCACGGCCTTCCGCTCGTGCGCTGCGGCTGTTGCAGCCGGCGGAGTCGACCGCGCCGCCTGCAGTCGAGTGGGAAGGGTTCGTCGGCAAGATCCCGGCGATCGAACTCGTGCGGGTCGAGGACGCCGACCAGGCCCCGGCCCGGCGACCCGACGACACCGCTGCGTCACGCGCCGGTCGTCCGCTCGGTCCGCCCGATCGCTCCGACTCGCCGTCCTCGCCCGCTGCTCCGCGCACGATCGCACCGCCGAGGGCGCAGCCGCCCTGGCCAGGACGACCCGCGCCGGCCCGAGAGGCGTCGCCGGTCGTGCCGGCGCGCGCGGTCGAAATGACAGAGCCTGCAGCCCAGCCCACCGCACTGGCGGAGGTGTCGTCCTCGGCGCCCGCCGGGGCGATCCCGGCGGCGGTCGCTCGCCGCTCGCAGTGGTGGCGGCGCCCGGGCGTGCAGGGATTCCTGGCGGGCGGCCTCCTGGCCCTGCTCGGCGTGGTTGCCCTCATGATGGCGATCGACGACGGCTCGCCCGAGCAGGCGGTGACTCCCGTGAAGCCTGTCGTCGGAAAGCCGCCCGGCACGGTGCCGGCGCCAAGCGAGTCGAAGGCTCCCGGCGCCACCACGCGGCCCGGCACGCCCACGGCGAAGAAGGCCGCGCCGCCCGCGAAGGCGACGACGCCGGCCGGGAACCGCCCGAGGACGGCCGCAAAGAAGGCCGCGACCGGTGCGCGGTCGAAGAGCGGCGCCGCGACGCCGCCGCGCGCAGCCGCCGAGCCCCGGCGGTTCGCCTGGGCGCCCGTCGAGGGCGCCGCCCGGTATCACGTCGAGCTCTTCCGCGGCTCCGAGCGCGTCCTCGCACGAGAGACCGTGCGCCCGACGTTCGAGCTCGGATCGAGCTGGCGCTACGAGGGGCGGGTCGTGCGGCTGACGCCCGGGCAGTATCGATGGTACGTCTGGCCCGTCACGAGCGGCCGGCGCGCGGCGCAGGCCGTGGTGCAGGCCCAGCTCGCGATTCCGTAGTCAGGTACGACGGCGCCCATCCAGGAGTCGGCCGCCCGCGTCCGGCGTGCACGGCGTCCGTCTGCAACGATGAAGCGACACGGCGGCAACTCGCGGCTGCTGGTCTAACCGGTTGTCCTGACCGCGGCGACCGATGTCGAGAACGGCGAGACGGCTCCGTCCAGTGGGTGACAGGTCGATCGCGACCCCGAGACGAGGAGTGAGCACATGGCCCTGTATCTGCTGGCGGTGAACTTCGACGGCGGTGCCGCCGACACGCCGATGGAGGACTGGAAGCCCGAGGAGGTCGAGGCGCATCTCGACTACTACCGCGCGCTGCACCGCGAACTCGTCGAGAGCGGCGAGCTGGTCGCGTCCGAGGTGCTCGCCGGGCCCGACCTCGCGAAGATCGTGCGGGCGGACGGCGTGGCCGCGCCGGTCGTCACCGACGGTCCGTTCCAGGAGTTCAAGGAGTGGCTCGCCGGCTACCAGATCGTGGACGTCGAGTCGGAGGAGCGGGCGCTCGAGATCGCGGCGCGGCTCTCGGCGGTGCCCGGCCCGGGTGGCGTCGGGACGCAGCAGCCCATCCAGGTGCGGCAGGTGATGCAGGAGGCTCCGCCGACGCCGCCCAGATGGAGGAGTACCTGCACACCGCAGGCGGCGAGCGCTGACGCAGACCGCCGGTGTCGAGGATCTGCTGCGCGAGCTCGCGCCGCAGGTCCTCGGCACGCTCGTCCGGCGCTACGGCGACTTCGACGACGCCGAGGACGCCGTGCAGGAGGCGCTGCTCGCGGCCGCACAGACCTGGCCGCGCGAGGGCGTGCCGGCGAGCCCGCGCGCGTGGCTGCTGCAGACGGCCGAGCGTCGCCTCATCGACCACTGGCGGAGCGAGGGGTCGCGTCGGCGGCGGGAGGCGCTCGCGGCGCAGGAGCCTCCGTCCGCCGGAGTTCCCGACCGCGACGACACGCTGAGCCTCGTCTTCATGTGCTGTCACCCCGCGCTGACCCCGGCCTCGGCGATCGCGCTGACGCTCCGCGCGGTCGGCGGGCTGACGACCGCGGAGATCGCGCGGGCGTTCCTCGTCGGCGAGGCGACCATGGCGCAGCGCATCGCGCGCGCGAAGCAGCGCATCGAAGAATCCGGCGTGCCGTTCGCCCTTCCGGCCGGCGACGAGCGGGCGGCCCGGCTCCCGGCCGTGCTCCATGTCCTCTACCTGATCTTCAACGAGGGGTATGCGGCGAGCGGCGGTACGGAGGTGCACCGTGCGGAGCTGGCCACCGAGGCGATCAGGCTCGCACGTCTCGTGCACGGGCTGCTGCCCGCCGACCCCGAGGTCACCGGGCTCCTGGCGCTCATGCTGCTGATCGACGCGAGACGGCCTGCGCGGGCTGATGCGGCGGGCGACCTCGTCCCGCTCTCCGAGCAGGATCGGTCGCTCTGGGACGCCGCGCTCGTGGCCGAGGGCACCGCGCTCGTCGAGCGCGCGGTCGCCGAGGGCGCCGTCGGCGAGTACCAGCTGCAGGCGGCGATCGCCGCCGTCCACGACAGCGCTCCGACGGCCGGGCAGACCGACTGGCCACGGATCCTCACGCTGTACGGGCTCCTCGAGCAGATGACCGCGAGCCCGGTCGTGACGCTCAATCGCGCCGTCGCCGCGGCGATGGCCGAGGGGCCGGCCGCGGGGCTCGCGTTGCTCGACACGCTCGCAGGGCGGCTCGACGGAACCCATCGGGTCGACGCGGTCCGGGCGCACCTGCTCGAGCTGGCCGGTGACGCGGACGCCGCCCTGGCGCTCTACCGCGCGGCCGCACGCGGCACCACGAGCCTTCCCGAGCGGCGCTACCTCGCGCGCCGTGCCGCGCGGCTCGCAGGCGAGGGGGCCGCCGGGACGTCCTGAGCGGCCGATCCGGGCGATCGGCCGCAGGACACTCCCGCCGACGGGCGAGGACCTCTTTCCATGGCGTGGCGACGTGGCGAGGTGTGGTTCGACCTCGACGTGCTCTGGTTCCGCGAGCCGTCGCAGGGGCAGCTCGGCGGCCTCGCGCCGGCCGCAGCGGACACCGTCGCACTGCCGGAGCTTCCGAGATTCGGCCCGGCCGAGACGGGGCTCGACGCGTCCCGTCGCCGCCGGCTCGCGGCACAGGCCGAGCGCCGGCGCCGGCGCGCGACGCGCACCGTCCCCGCGGTCGCGCTCGTCCTCGGCTCGGCGACGATGCTCCCGATCGCCGTGCTCCGCGGGAGAGACGGGAGCACAGGCCCGCTCGACGAGGATCCGCCGAGCCTGACGTTCCGCGTCGACGATTTCCGGTTCAAGCTGCCGGAGGCTCCGGTCGCGCCCGCGAAGGCCGGCGCCGCGGCGAGTGGCGCGCGGTCGCTCGAGGCGCAGGCGGCGAAGATCGAGTGGCGCCGCGCGACGTCGGTCGGCCTGCCGTACTCCGGCCGGCTCGTCGACGGCACGCAGCTTCCCGTCGAGGGGCCGAACTGGATCACCTGGAACCCGGCGACGGACAGCAGCCCCAACCTGCTCGAGCCGGCTCTACGGCAACGAGCGGACGATTCGCGCGATCGTCTCCGTCGTCGCGGGCTACCGCGCCGACCACCCGGACGCGCCGCGCGTCGTCGATCGGCGACATCAGCCGGCGGCACGGCGGCTGGATGGACGAGCATGTCTCGCACCAGAACGGCCTCGACGTCGACGTCTACTACCCGCGGCTCGACCGCCGCCCGAGCGCCCCGATCGGGCCGAGCCAGGTCGACCACCATCTGTCGCAGGCGCTCCTCGACCGGTTCCTCGCCGCGGGCGCCCACGTCGTCTTCGTCGGCTACTCGTCCGGCCTTCGAGGCCCCGGCGGTGTGGTCGTCCCGTACGCGAACCACGAGAACCACATGCACGTCCGCTTCTCCGACCCGGACGGCTGAGCCGCGGTCTGGTTCGATCCGGTCTACTGGGGATACACGGCCCGAGGACGGAGACGGACGAGCGAAAGGCGGTCATGCCGGAGTACGCGTTTGCGCAACTGGAGGAGATCGACGAGCTGAGCGACGGGCGGGAGCCGTGGCGCCCGGTGCGGCACCACCTCGGGATCACGGCGTTCGGCGCTACGGCCTGGACGGGCCGCGAGGCCGGCGACCGGATCATCAACGAGCACGACGAGGCGGACGAGGACGAGGAGCTGTACGTCGTCCTGAGCGGCCGCGCCAGGTTCGAGCTCGACGGTGACGACGTGGACGCGCCCGCCGGCACGTTCGTGTTCGCGCGCCCCGGCGTCAAGCGGACGGCGTTCGCCGAGGAGCCGGGTACGACGATCGTCGCGATCGGCGCGCCCCCGGGGCAGGCGTACCAGGCGAGCGGCTGGGAGCTCTGGGCGCCGCTCAACCGCCTCTACGAGGCCGGCGAGTACGCGGAGGCGGCCGACCGCGGACGGGCGCTCGTCGAGGCGCAGCCGACGTACCCGACCGTCCTCTACAACGTCGCCTGCTGTGAGAGCCTCGCCGGCAGGAGCGCCGACGCGATCGCGCACCTCGAACAGGCGATCGCCTTGAGCGACCGGTCCCGCGAGTACGCGCGGGAGGACTCCGACTTCGATCGGATCCGCCAGGAGCCTGCGTTCAAGGAGCTGGTCGGCGGGTAGGCGCCCCGGCGAGAAGTTCGAGGAACACCATGTTCCAGGCCGCGACGCCCGCCAGGCAGGAGGGCGTGCGCGGTCGCCACCGAACAACGAGCGACCGTGGCCAGCAACCCGACCATGCCGCCCGGCGGCTCTTCGCGCCTCGACGAGCGAATGCGGCGCGTCGTCGCGACCCGCCGCATCTTCCCGTTCCTCGCGCTCGTCACCATCGGCGTCGCGTTCCTCGCTGCGTTCGTCGCGACCCTCGTCGACGAGAAGGACTTCCCGACGTTCGGTGACGCACTCTGGTGGTCGGTTGTCACCGTCGCGACGGTCGGTTACGGGGACATCGTCCCGACGACGACCGAGGGCCGCCTCGTCGGCGCCGCCCTGATCATCTTCGGCGTCACGTTCCTCTCCTTCCTGGCGGCGACGGTGATCTCGCTGTTCGTCGCGCAGGACCAGCACGAGCAGGCGATGGTGGAGAGGCATCTCCGTGAAGCGAGCGACGAGCGGACGCACGCGCTTCTACGCCAGATCGACGAGCGCCTCGACGCGATCGAGCGCAGGCTCGGCAGCTAGTCGCGGGTCGGCCAGGGACTACTACGCGCCGGTCGACAGGCCCGGCGGACCGTTGCCGCCCAGCCGCTCGGCGATGTCCGACGCGTCGTCGGTGGGAGGCAGCGAGCGGAAGAACTCGACGGCGTCGGCCCTCCCCGAGTCTCTCCAGCCATACGTCAGCGTGTCCCGGAGTTGGGACTGCAGAAGCTCGTGCCGCTCCGGGTCCGACTCAGCGACCAGCTCGGATGGCTGGGCTTTCTTCCTGAATGGCCACATCCCGACGATTTCGACGTCCAGCGGCTCCTCCCTTGCGCGCGACGAGCCTCTCACGTGCCGACATCGTGGATGGCCCATGCCGCGTCGGAGCCCGTTCGACCCGCCTCGGCGACGTGGGGCTGTACCCCGAGGTCGTCACCAGCCCCGGAGGCCCTGACCAAGGCCTCGCGAGGAACAACTATCGTCCAGCTCTCGAGCGATGTGCGACCTCCATGAGCAAGGTCTCGAGCCTCTCGAGCACGACGAGTGGGCTCTCGACACGCCGCTGATCCGCGGCTTCATCGGCAGCGTGCGGGCCGCTGTCGGGCGTTGCGGGACCGCAGCCGAGGCCTGCCGGCTCGTCGAGCCTGGCTTCAGGGAGCTTCTGGCCAGGCCGGAGTGGCTGCCGAGGCGGTTCCAGGAGGATGCGCCGGAGAGCGGGATGGGGGGCGGGATCGGCCAATGGCTTCTCTTCCGGGCGGCCGAGCGCGATCTCTGCCTCTTCAGTCTCGTCGTGCCGCCCGGATCGATGACCCCGGTGCACGACCACCTCGCCTGGGGGCTCGTCGGCCTCTACAGGGGCAGCCAGGACGAGGAGCTCTACGAGCCCGGCCAGGGTCGTCTCCGACTCGTCCGCCAGCGCCCGCTGCGGCCGGGCGACTACTACGCACTGCTTCCTCCGCGCGACGACGTGCACCGCGTTCGCACAACCTCCGACGTGACCTCCGTGTCGATCCACCTGCTGGCGAACGACACCGGCTGTGTGCTTCGGCACACGTTCGACGAGGACACCGGCGAGGCCAGGCCCTTCCGCTCGGGCTACGTCAACGCCGAGTGTTCCGACGCCGCTGCGACCGGGCCGGCCGAATCATGAGCGGGCACGGCACTCCGACGGTGCTGATCGACAACCGATCCGTGCGTGTGACCCGCTGGCGGTTCGCCCCCGGGGCGGCGACGGGCTGGCACAGGCACGAGCACGACTACGTCATCGTCCCTCTGACCGACGGCACGCTCAGGCTCGTCGAGCCCGAAGGAGAGAGGGAATCCGATCTGACGACGGGAGTGCCCTACTTCCGCGAAGCCGGCGTGGAGCACGATGTCGTCAACGTCAACGACCACGAGTTTGCGTTCATCGAGATCGAGGTGAAGCGTTGAGGTGTCGAAGCGGAAGATCCTGAACCGACGCTTCACCGGCATCGCGGCCTCGGGCCCGGTGTCTCGGACTAGGCTCGGTGCATGGACGAGCGGTGGACCGTCATTGCCGTCGAGACGTTGGCGTTGGCGGGCTCACTGTTGTCTCGACTGGAAGAGATCAGAGGGACGGGCCAGCGTGGCCTCAGCGTCGACCGCGATCGGTCCGAGTTCGCGGTGGTGCTGGACGAGTACCCGCGACGGCCCGAGGACGCGAAGAAGGTGCTCGACGTCGTCGCCGCCTGGCTCGACGAGATCGGCCATCCAGAGGTCACCGTCGAGTTTCGTTGGCCGGTTCGACGATCTCCCGCGGGAACCAGCCGAGCGAGTCGAACGGTCATCTACTGGAAGCGCGAGGTCATCTCGGCCGACCCGTCCGATGAGGGGAGACTCCAGGACGCCGGGCCGGCCTGGCTCCAGATCCACGACGAACACGGCAATGTCACGTCAGAGCCGGTGGCCGACGGCGACTGGATCACGCGGAACGAGACGATCGGGCACTCCTTGAGAATGGGCTACACGCTGAGCCTCGACGACTGAGCGGCCAGGAGCGCGATACCGTGCGATCCGTGGCCGTCTCGACTGACGAGGCCCGAACACTCGCTCTATCGCTCCCGGAAGCCGTTGAGATGGATCACCACGGGCGTCCGTCGTTTCGCGTGGGGGGCAAGATCTTCGCGACGCTCTGGAACGAGCAGCGGATGAACGTGATGCTCGACGAGGGCGGTATCAGGACGGCGGTCGAACGCCTACCCGATGCGTGCGAGGAGGTCTGGTGGGGGAAGCGCCTGACCGCCGTCGGGGTGACGCTCCCGCTCATCGACCCCGAGTCTCTGTCGGAGCTACTTGCCGATGCGTGGGAGGGCAAGGCTTCAAGGCGACTTCTCGAGGGGTGAAACGGGGTGACAGCCGTCCTCTACTTCGGGAACGGCTGGGACTGTCAGAGACGATCGGAGTCCTACGCCGCGGTCGTTTCCAGAATCCGCGCCGTGCCCTCTCCGTCTCCGCGGAGCGTTCGTTTCAGGCGGCGAGGTCCCGTGGGGCCTAGCGCCTGCGGCGACTCTTCGCTTCTTCGCGCGCGGACTCGCGCGCGTCGCCGATGACGACCAGGAGCGCGAGCACGAAGGCGATGGTCGCGATTGTGAACCAGCCGGCCATGCCCTTTGGCTTCCACATCACATCGTCCCTAAACCCTGGCTTTGACTTCCATCCGGGCGCCCCGCATGACGTTCGCAAGACGCGCAGCCCGACGCAGGTGGCGCGAGGCGCCGTTACCCGGAATACCCCTCGGTCACCTCGCCCTTGTGCGCGGCAAATGCAGCCAGGACTTCGTCCTTCTCCGGCTCGGGCACGTTGAAGACGTCGAGCGTTCGCCCAAGCTCGGCCGCGACCTCGTCGAACTCGGCCGGAGAGATCTTCAGCTCGCGGTGTGCTTCTTCCAGGCCGAGTGTGGTGCTGCCGGGTTTCGTGGCCGCATATCGCTGAGGGCCGCCGGCAACCTCGCAGACCCACAGGGTGCGCATGAACTTGAGGCCCGGAAGTCGTTCCAGGCTCTTGGTATGCCAGTCCCGGAGAGCGGGGTTCTCCGATGTCTGGCCGACGATCGGGTTTCTGACGATCGCTTCGCTGAAGCGGTCGACGACGGCTGCGATCGCGAATGCGCCACCGAGCCTTTCGTACAGACTCGACTCCGTCACCGTTCCCTCCTTCTTGGGAGTTTCCCTGAGAGGCGTACCAAAGCCCCGTCCAGGGTGGTCGCTTTCATTAGTGACGGACATCGCGTCGGGTCTTACGTCGACGCAGGTACAAGCTTGCCGATGCCGTACCTCCGCTCGGAGGTACTCGAAGCGAGGTTTGGCTTCTAGACGACCGGTCTAATACCGGCCATGTGACGCCGATCGATGGATCCGCCGGCGAGCGTCTGCTGCTTGCAGCCAGCAAGCTCATGCACGAGCGAGGCTACGAGGCGACCGGGGTCGCGGAGGTGTGCGAGGCAGCGGGCGCGCCGAAAGGCAGCTTCTACCACTGGTGGCCGTCGAAGCAGGCGCTGGCGCTCGCGATGCTCGAGCGGCAATGGGAGTCGGTGCGTGAGCGCGTGTTCGAGCCCGCCTTCGGGCCGGGGGGAACGCTCGGCGAGCAGTTCGCTCGCTACACGAGCCTTCTCGTCGCCGGCGTCCGGCGCGAGGTCGAGGAGACCGGGAGCGTCAACGGCTGTCCGTTCGGCAACTTCGCCGTGGAGCTGGCGACCCGCGATCACGTGATCGGCAAGTGTGCCGACGAGATCCTGTCGGAGATTCGAGGCGTGTTCGCGAGCGCGATCGCGGGGGCCAAGGACGTGGGCGAGCTTCCCGCGGATCTCGACGCGACCGATGTCGCCGAAGCAATCCTCGCGCACCTCGAGGGGCTGTTCGTGCTCGCCAAGGCGCGCAACGAGCCGGCCGTGTTCGAACGGCTGCCCCGTGACGTCCGACGCCTGGCGGGCCTGTCGCCGGCGGCCCGACCCGGGCCGTTCGGCGAGGAAGGAGAAGCGCATGAGCGACGACAACACACCCAGGGTGCTGCTCCGCACTGAGGAGAGCGACGGCCACCTCGCCGTCGTCGAGCTCACCGGTCGAGGGCGGCCACCACTCCACCGGCACGACTTCGACGAGACCTTCTACATCCTGGAAGGCGAGCTCACCTTCCAGCTCGGCGAGGAGCGCCTCACCCGCCGTGCCGGCGAGCTCGTCTTCGCGCCCCGCGGCGTCCCTCACACCTACGCAAACCTGAGCGGAGCACCCGCTCGCGTGCTGATGGTCATCACGCCGGCGGGGTTCGAGCGCTACTTCGCCCGCATCGCAGCCGAGCACGCGGGCGTCGAGCCGCCCGACTGGGCGCGGCAGGAGATCCCGCCGACGAGCCGAGTCGGTCCACCCATCGAGGACGAATGACACTCGCCGTCCGACAGGCAGACCAGGCGCGGCTGCGACTAGCGCCGGCGATCCGGAAGGCGCTGCTGACCATCCACATCGTGGTCGCGGTGGGGCTGCTCGGCGACTCGGCGGGCTTCCTCGCGATCGCGATCCGGGCTGCCGTCACCGACGATCCCGAGCTCGCCGCCTCCTCGTACGAATTGCTCCGGATGTTCAGCTACGTCTTCGGAATCCCGCTCAGCTTCGCGACGCTCGCCACGGGCGTCAGCCTCGGGCTCACCTCGGGCTGGGGCATCCTGCGCTACCCCTGGACGATGGGGAAGCTGCTCCTGATCGTCTCCGTCATCCTCGTCGGCGCGCTCGTCATCGACGGCGCGCTCGAGCAGTTGCGGGACGGCGGCGACGCTCACGGCGCGCTGATTGCAGCAGCCACCTGGGATGTCGTCGCGCTCACCACCGCGACAGTCCTGGCGGTCTACAAGCCCGGCCGCCGCAGGCACCGAGGCCTGATTCGAGCATGACGATGAGTTCTCGTCCGCAGAGCGGTCCACACAGAGACGGGACAGCGCGGCCGATTCCAGCAGCCACAAGCCGACCCGAACCGTAGACGACGCCGATGTCACCCACGTGCGCCTTGCGCCGTCGCATGACAGGAGCGACTGAAAGGAGCCGCAGATGCCAGAACTCATGATCGATTTCATCACCTCGCTCGAGGGGTATGGGGCCGCTGAAGGGTGGCCCGGCTTCTGGGGCCTGGAAGGGCCTGAGTACCTCGCCTGGTTGGGGGACCAGCCGGAGGCGGACTACACGGTCCTGATGGGCGCAAACACCTATCGGCTGATGTCCGGGCTGGCCGCCCACGGCGAGCCGGGAACGGATGCCCTGGCGGGCCTGTCGAAGATCGTCTTCTCGAGCACCTTGACGGAGCCGCTGTCGTGGCCGAACACCCGACTGATCGGTCAGGACCCCATCGAGGTCGTGCGCGAGATGAAGGACGAAGGCGTCGAGTCGATGCGCACGATGGGCAGCCTCACGCTGTGCCGATCCCTCCTCGAGGCCGGTCTCGTCGACCGGTTTCGCGTGGTCGTCTTCCCCGTCATCACCGGAAGCACGGGCCGGGACCGAATCTACGACGGCTACCCCGACGTCTCCCTCGACATGGTGAGCAGCCGCGTCTTCGACGGTCGGCTACAGCTGCTCGAGTACATCCCCACGGTTCTGGCCGGGCCACCGGGTGCCGGATCATGACTCTCGCTCGTCCTCCTGTCGTCGGCCAGACCGAGTGGGACGCCGCTCTGACGGCCATGACCGAGCGCGAACGAGCCGTCGCCGCAGCGATGCACGAGCTCGCCGCCGCCCGGAAGCGCATGCCGATGGTTCGGGTTGAGCGCGACTACCGTTTCGAGGGCCCTGACGGGCCGCGGTCGCTGCCCGAGCTGTTCGACGGCCGCAGCCAGCTCATCCTCTACCGGTTCTTCTTCGAGGAGGGCGTCGACGGCTGGCCCGACGCCGGGTGCGTCGGCTGCTCGTCCGTCGCCGACGGGATCCCCGACCTCGGCCTCCTGCATGCTCGCGACATCACCTTCGCGATGGCCTCGCCGGCTCCTCAGGCGAACCTACGCCGCTACGCGGAGCGCATGGGGTGGACGGACGTGCCCTGGTACACGATCCGCACCGAGCGCTTCTCGGCCGACTTCGGGGTCGACGAGTGGTTCGGATTCAACGTCTTCCTGCGCGACGGCGACGACGTCTACCGCACCTACTTCCTCCAGGTCGGGGCAATGGTCCAGTGGATCGGAAGCCTCTGGAGCATGTGGTCGCTCACGCCCTACGGCGCACAGTCCGACGACGAGGACTTGCCCGAGGGGTGGCCGCGGGCCCCAGACTCGTTCTGGTTCCGCCGTCACGACGAGTTCGACGATCCGCCGCCGTCAGCCGTCAACGACGCCGACGCGTCCGATCGACGCTAGTCGCGAAAGGAGCTGCACCATGACCAAGTTGGTCGCATTCATGTCGATGTCTCTCGACGGGTACGTCGCCGACGCGAGCGACGGGGTCGCCGAGGTTTTCGATGGTACTTCTCGGGCGACGTCGAGGTCCCCACACCGAGATCGGACCTCTCGTCGAGCATGACGTTCCACGTCTCGCCGCCGAGCGCCGACCACCTGCGGGGCTTGATGTCCGAGACCGGCGCTTTTCTCATCGGTCGGCGCACGTTCGAGGTCGCCGACGGCTACGGCGGCCAGCACTCATGGGATGTGCCCACCGTGGTCGTCACCCACCACGTGCCCGACGGCTGGCCACGGCCGGGCTCGACAGTCCAGTTCGTCACCGACGGGATCGAAAGCGCCGTCGCTCGAGCGAAATCGGCCGCCGGCCCGAAGTCCGTGCTCGTGCACGGCGCTCAAACGATCCAGGAGTGCCTGGACGCCGGGTTGCTCGACGAGATCCACATCGATCTGGCGGCGGTGTTGCTCGGCGCAGGAGTGCGGCTGTTCGACCACCTCGCGGACACACCGGCCGTCCTCGGGGATCCCACTGTCGTCACCGGTGTGGGTGTCACCCATCTGCGCTATCCCGTGCACACGTCGTAGGACGCGCGCCCCGTTGCGACGGCGTGGGCGCCGTGACCTTCATGCCCGGTTGCTCGGTGGGCCCGACAGAAGACGAGGTCGCCCGACACGCCGCGACTGCCCCCGAGGCCCAATCCATGCAGGACTCGGTCGGGTTGGGCGTCGTCAGAGCGCGAACGGTCTCGCGAGTAGCGTCTCCGCCGTGAGCGGGGTGAGCCGAATCCGGAGAGTCGGCGATCGGGTGCTCGCGCGCCTGGCGCGGATCGGCGCGGATCCGCAGGACGACGACGACACGCGCGCCGGCAAGGCGCTCCTCGTGCTGATCTCGGTGCTGATCCTGCCGGTGGCCTTGCTCTGGGCGGTGCTCTATCTCGCGTTCGGGTCTCCGGTGGGCTGGGTGCCGCTCGTGTACTTCGCGATCCTGCTGGCGTCGGTCGTCGTCTTCTCCCGGACACGGGACTTCGGCCGCTTCCTGCGTACAGGCCAACTCGCCATCCTGTTCGCTCCGACGCTGTCGATGATTCCGCTGGGAGGCTTCCTCGAGGCCGGCGGGGTCGGCCTCTGGGGGATCCTCGCGCCGCTCGGGGCGCTCGTCTTCAGCGACGTGCGAAGTGCGGCTCGCTGGTACGTCGCGTGGGTCGTCGTGTTCCTCGGCTCGGGGATCGCCGGCGAGCTGCTGGGAGGCGTGTCGCCGGCCGTCCCCGAGTGGTTCACGAGCACGATGCTCGCCCTCAACATCGCGGTGGGCGGCACG
Source organism: uncultured Actinomycetes bacterium (assembly GCA_963734045.1). Taxonomy (GTDB): domain Bacteria; phylum Actinomycetota; class Thermoleophilia; order Gaiellales; family Gaiellaceae; genus Gaiella. The sequence continues at coordinate 66,584 of CAVTFU010000004.1, forward strand.
ATCGTGTTCACGCTGCTGGCCGTGTTCGCCACCCAGCGCCGGAAGGCGGTGGCGGCGCTGCGAGAGGAGCAGGCCCGGTCGGAGAGCCTGCTGCTCAACATCCTGCCGCGGTCGATCGCCGACAGGCTCAAGGCCGAGACGCAGACGATCGCGGACCAGTTCAGCTCGGCGTCGATCCTGTTCGCCGACGTCGTGGACTTCACCCCCGTCACGGAGCATCTGTCGCCGGCCGAGGTCGTCAACATGCTCGACCACCTGTTCAGCCACTTCGACGTGCTGGCGGACCGCTACGGAGTCGAGAAGATCAAGACGATCGGCGACTGCTACATGGTCGCCGCGGGCGTGCCCTCACCGCGGCCCGACCATGCCCGTGCGCTCGCCCTGATGGCGCTGGACATGCATGAGGCAATGCGCTCGGTGGACGAGGTCGACCATCTCGGGCTCGAGCTGCGCATCGGGATCAACTCGGGACCGGTCGTGGCCGGCGTGATCGGCCGGAAGCGGTTCCTGTACGACCTCTGGGGCGACGCCGTGAACACGGCGAGTCGCATGGAATCCCACGGGGCCTCGGGGCGGATCCAGATCACCCGGGCGACGAAGGAGCTGCTCGAGGACGAGTTCGTCTGCGAGCCGAGGGGGACGGTCCCCGTCAAGGGCAAGGGCGAGATGGAGACCTGGTACGTCGTCGGTCGCCGAGCGAGCCCCGCCGAATCCGATCGATAGACGCGTCATGACGGGAGCGGCTTGACGGTGCACGCGTTGGCCGCCGGCCGACCTTTGGTCATGGCGAGAGGCTACGGCGCGTGCCGTGGCCTCGCTGCCATCACGCGGCGGGGCTCGACCTGGTCAGGTCGAGCGCCTGTGCGTGTAGAGGTGTCTGGCCCAGAGGTAGGAGGCGAGGGCGATGCCGACGCTCCAGGCAATGGTGGCGATGGCGTTCGTGCCGATCGGGGTTCCGGTGAGGAGCCCGCGCAGTGTCTCGGTGGCGGGGGTGAACGGCTGGTAGTGGGCGAACTGGCGGAGTCCGGTCGGCATGGAGGCGACGAGCACGAAGCCGCTGCCGAGGAAGGGGAGGAGGGTGAGGAACATCGGTGTGTTGCTGGCGGTCTCGACGCTCTTGGCGGCGAGGCCGAGTGCGGTGGCGAGCCAGATGAGCGCGAGCGAGAACAACGTCAGGACGCCGATCGCGGCGAGCCATTCGAGCGGGCCGGCGGTGGGGCGGAAGCCCAGTGCGACGGCGACACCCAGGACGATGCCGATGCTGAGCAGGGTTTGGATGAGGCTGGCGAGCACGTGGCCGGTGAGGACGGCGGAGCGGGCGATGGCCATGGTGCGGAAGCGGTCGATGATGCCGCCGGTCATGTCCATCGCGACGACGATCGCGGTGCCCTGGACGGCGGCGGCGACGGTCATGAGCAGGATTCCGGGCGTGACGTAGTTGAGGTAGCCGGCGCGTCCGGTGTGTCCGGCGACGTACGCGTTGCCGAGGCCGTGGCTGAGCTGGCCGCCGAAGACGTAGACGAACAGCAGCAGGAAGACGATCGGCATCCCGACCAGCAGCAGTGTCATCGACGGGTAGCGCTGCAGGCGCCGCAGGTTGCGGCGGAGCATGGTGGTCGAATCGCTGACGGTGTAGGCGAGGGTGCTCATCAGGCGGCCTCCGCTTCGGTGGTCGGGTGACCTGTCACGGCGAAGAAGACGTCGTCCAGGTCGGGGCTGTGGATCGAGAGCTCCTCGACCGCGATGCGGGCGCCGTCGAGCTGCGCGAGTACGTGACGGAGCGACGCGACGTCGCCGTTGCCGGAGACCCGAAGGGCGAGTCGCTCCTCGTCGAGTGCGGCGCCCTCGAGCAGGGCGGCGGCTGCGCGCAGGGCGGACGGGTCGGCGAACTGGAGGCGGATGTGCCCGCCGGGAATGCGCCGCTTCAGCTCGTCGGGGGTGCCCTCGGCGACGATCCGGCCGTGGTCGAGGACGGCGATCCGGTCGGCGAGCTCGTCGGCCTCGTCGAGGTACTGGGTGGTGAGGAGGATCGTGACGCCGGCGGCGGCGAGATCGCGGATGCCGTCCCACATCTGGCGGCGGCTGCGCGGGTCGAGGCCGGTCGTGGGCTCGTCGAGGAAGATCACCTGCGGCGAGCCGACCAGCGTCATGGCCAGGTCGAGGCGGCGGCGCATCCCGCCCGAGTAGGTCGAGACCGGCCGGGCGGCAGCGTCGGCGAGGCCGAACCGTTCGAGCAGCTCCGCGACGCGGGCCCTGCCCGCGGCGCGGCCGAGGTGGTTCAGGTCGGCCATCAGCCGCAGGTTCTCCTCGCCGGTCAGCAGGTCGTCTACCGCCGAGAACTGGCCGGTGACCCCGATCGAGGCGCGGACCCCGTCCGGGTCGTCGACGACGTCATGGCCGGCCACCCGAACGGTGCCGGAGTCGGCGGGGATGAGCGTGGAGAGGATCCGCACCATCGTCGTCTTGCCCGCGCCGTTCGGGCCGAGCAGGGCGAAGATCGTCGCCTCGGCGACAGCCAGATCGACGCCGTCGAGCACCACCGTCTCTCCGAACGACTTCCGTACGCTCGGTCGCGACGACCGCGGGCTGACGCAGGTCGATCATCGTTGCCTCCTTTGACCGGGGCGCTGCTCGGGGAGCTCGCCGGCAGCGACGAGCGCCCGGCGCCGCGCCTCCCACTCCTTCTGGAACCTCGGGATCTGCTCGAGCAGGAACTCCGCGAAGGCCGACATCTCGAGCAGCACCGCCCGCCGCTCCGCGGAGGCGTCCTGCAAGACGTCGAGGCCCTCGCGCGCCAGCTCCAGCAGCTCCTCGTACTCGGAGACGTCCATTCCCAGCGACTGCGGCGAGCTGAGGTCGATGCGGACGCGGTCCATCCGCTCGCCGGCGACGCGCGAGCGCCGCACGACCTGCATCGTCTCGAGGGCCTTCACTGCGCCGGCGATCGCGCTGCGGCTGGCGAGCAGCGCCTCGGCCAGCTCGCCGATCGTCGGGTTCGGCGGATCGCACACGGCCAGATAGCCGACCAGGCGCCCCATCATCGGCGGGAACGAGAAGCGGCGGGCGTAGAACCGGCCCATGTGGTCGGCGAAGGTGATCTCAGCGTCGGTTGGCATGAGCGACAGTATACACACATATCTGAGATCACACAAATCTGTGTGATTTCAGCCAGACCATTCAAAAGGGAGAAAGGCATGATTCGGCCTTGACCGGACTTGTCGCAATGGCTCGACGTCGGCGCTTCGTTGGCGTTGCCAGTCTGGTTGCCGTCGTGGCGCTCGTCGCGGTACCGACGGCCGCGGCGTTCCGGTTCACGGACTCCACGCGGCTGACGCCGACGGGCCTCGTGGGACAGCCGTACTTTCACCGGGTCGAGTTCGCCGGCGGCTGCAAGGGCGTCCGCGTGCAGATCGACTCGGGAAGTCTCCCGCCGGGCTTGCAGCTCGCCGGCAGCGTGCAGGAGAGCACCGAGGCCTCTGACTGGCGGATCGAAGGCGTGCCGACTGCGGCCGGGAGCTTCAGCTTCTGGCTCCGGGGCAAGAACCTCTGCCCGGCTGACAGTACCGAGGAGGAGTTCACGATCCGAGTTGATGCGCGTGCGGGAACCTCGCCGCCTCCGGCCTCCCACGCCGCCTCCGCTCCGCCACCAGCACCGCCGCCGCCGCCTCCTCCTCCGCCGCCGGCCGCGTTGACGGTGTCGGCGGTGTCGTTGCCTGCGGGGACGCCCGGGACTCCGTACCCGGCCAGGCAGTTGAGTGTCGTCGGTGGGACGTCGGCGTCATGGTCGGTGGCGGCGGGCGCGCTGCCTCCGGGGATGGAGTTGAGCCCGTCGGGGACGCTTTCGGGCATTCCGACTCGGGACGGTGAGTACGCGTTCACCGTGCGTGCTTCGAGTGGGGCGTCGAGCGGGACGAGGGCGTTGACGCTGTCGATCGTGCAAGCGTTGGCGGTGTCGCCGCCGAGCCCGCTGGTGGGGACCGTGGGGAAGCCGTTCTCCTCGGC
>CAVTFU010000005.1:0-351114 GCA_963734045.1 uncultured Actinomycetes bacterium
TTACGACGAGGAGTGCGACGCGGCGCTGGCGCCCGCAGTGGCCGAGCTGACCGCGCGCGGCATGCCGTCCACCACCGAAAAGCGGGTCGGCGACCCGGCGCCGACGATCGTCGCCGCGGCGACCGAAGGACGCTACGACCTGGTCGCGCTCGGCGCGCAGGGCCATTCGGCACTCGCCCACCTGATGCTAGGCTCGGTCGCAACCAAGGTCGTTGCCGGCTCGCGGGTTCCGGTCCTGCTGCTGCGCTGACGTCCGCGCGTCTGGCTCGCGCAAGAAATGTCGTCACTCTCGTTCTTCCTCGCCTGGCTCTCCGACCCGCTTCGCGTCGGCGCGGTGTCGCCGTCGAGCCCGGCGCTCGCCGACGCGATCGCCGCGGAGATCACGCCCGCGTGCGCACCCCGTCATCGAGCTCGGTCCGGGCACCGGCGTGTTCACGCAGTCGCTGATCCGCCGCGGAATCCCCGAGGACCGGCTCGCATTGATCGAGCGCGGCGGCGCGTTCGCGCGCCGCTTGCGCAAACGGTATCCGCGCGCGCGCGTGCTGCAGATGGACGCGGCGCGGCTGTCCGAAGTCGAGCTGTTCGACGGCGAGCGCGCCGGCGCGGTCGTCAGCGGGCTGCCGCTGCTGCTGATGCCGCCGCGACAGGTGATCGCGCTGCTCGAGGGCGCGTTTGAGTGGCTGCGTCCCGACGCGGCGTTCTACCAGTTCACCTACGGCCTCGAGCCGCCGGTGCCGCAGCGGACTCTCGATCGACTGGGGCTCGAAGTCGCGCGTGCCGGCGGCACGTTCGCCAACGTCCCGCCGGCGGCGGTCTACCGTTTCCGTGGGCGGAGCCGTGAAAACAGCGCGCCGCGCCGCGTGTGCGCAGCGAGCACCAGCTAGCGTGCCGTAGGTTTTCACCCGCGCTTCCGCGCGATCTGCAGGAAACCGGCTAGCGACGCCTTGCGCGGCGACGCATCACGGTCATCGCCGTCCCCGCGAGCAGGAGCGCAGCGACGATCAGCATCGGAAGCGACAGCGTCGGGATGTTGGCCAGCGATGCCACCACGGCGCCGCTGGCGATCGTGACCGCGAACGAGCCGCTGTTGTTGAACCAGCCGAAGCCGTCGGAGACGCCGAGGAACAGCCGCGTCGCCCCCGCCGGTACGACGAACGACTGCGCGGCGCCGGCACCCGTCCCCGTGCGGCCGTCGCCGATGAAGAACACCTGCTTCAGCGCAGGTGACAGCGTCGCGAAGCCCGTGCCGGCACCGGCGCTGAAGTCGAGGCTCCCCGGCGCTGCAGCAAATCGGGCTGGCTGTTGTCGAGGAACACGCCGACGAGCGAGTTCGACGTCCACGTCGCACCGGAGATGCCGTTGCTCGACGGCGTGCTGAAAAAACCGCCGCCGTCAGGACCGGAGGTCGGCGTGCCGCCGCCGAAGTCGACGCCGCCCGTCGCGCTGAACGTGATCGTCGAGCCGGGCGTCAGCGGCACGCCGATGACCTGCACCGGCGACTGCGCGGGCGCGGTGTCGCCGCTGCAGCACGCGCTGCCGTTGGGCATGCCGGAGAGATACGGATTGGAGGTGCCGGGGACCGTCAGCCCCGACCACCTGCGCGAACGCAGGATGGCCGACCGACCCCACGAGGAATGCAGCTGCCCAGGCGAGCGAAGTCCACGAACCGCGGGCACGAACCGGCGACGTTGCTCTCATTTTTTCCCCCGACGCTGACGCTACCCCGAGACCGCCCGGCCGCAACACGAACCGGCGGACGACGACCGCGACGCGAAGTATCGGGTGGGGAAAGACTCCTGTCAAACGCCGCCCTTGCGGCCGCCCGGCGCGAGCGTCACTCGCCTTCGAGGAAGCTCCGCAGCTTCTCCGAGCGCGACGGGTGCCGCAGCTTGCGCAGCGCCTTCGCCTCGATCTGGCGGATGCGCTCGCGCGTGACGTCGAACTGCTTGCCGACTTCTTCCAGCGTGTGGTCGGTGTTCATCTCGATGCCGAAGCGCATGCGCAGCACCTTCGCCTCGCGCGGCGTCAGCGTGTCGAGGATGTCCTTGCACGACGTCGCGCAGGCTCGCGTTGACCGCGGCATCCGACGGCGCGACCGTCGACTGGTCCTCGATGAAGTCGCCGAGGTGCGAGTCGTCGTCGTCGCCGATCGGCGTCTCCATCGAGATCGGCTCCTTGCCGATCTTCAGGATCTTGCGGATCTTCTCCTCGGGCATCTCCATCTTCTCGGCGAGCGTCGCCGGGATCGGGCTCCTGCCGGTCTCCTGCAGGATCTGCCGCGAGATGCGGTTCATCTTGTTGATCGTCTCGATCATGTGCACCGGGATGCGGATGGTGCGCGCCTGGTCGGCGATCGAGCGCGTGATCGCCTGGCGGATCCACCACGTGGCGTAGGTCGAGAACTTGTAGCCGCGGCGGTATTCGAACTTGTCGACCGCCTTCATCAGGCCGATGTTGCCTTCCTGGATCAGGTCGAGGAACTGCAGGCCGCGGTTGGTGTACTTCTTGGCGATCGAGATCACGAGGCGCAGGTTGGCCTCGGTCATCTCGCGCTTGGCCTTGCGCGCCTTCGCCTCGCCCGTCGACATCTGCTTGTTGATCTCCTTCAGGTCCTTCAAGGGGATCATCACGCGCGTCTGCAGGTCGAGCAGCTTCTGCTGCTGCTCGACGATCGCCTGCCGGTACTTGGCGAGCTGCTCGCTGTAGTTGTGATGCGCGGCCGACCTCGCGGTCGATCCAGCGCAGCGACGTCTCGTTGTCCGGGAACTTCTTGATGAAGTCCGGGCGCGGCATGCCGCCCTTGTTCACGACGAGGTCCTGGATCTTGCGCTCGATCTGGCGGATGTTGTCGACCTCGGTGCGCACGCTGTCGCACAGCTTCTCGACCTGGCGCGCCGAGAAGCGGATCTGCATCAGCTCGTCGCTGATCTTCTTCTGCAGCTCGAGGTACTTCGGCGCCTTGTGGCCTTCCTTCTGCAGCACCGACGAGCATCCGCGCGAAGAGCTTGCGGATCGTCGCGAAGCGCTCCAGCGCCGCGACCTTGAGCCGCTCGAGGTTCTCGCGCGGCGATCGCGCCGGCGTCGGCCTTCGTCCTCGCTCGTCCTCGACGTCGTCGTCGACGTCCTCGATCGCGTCGAGCTGCCTCGTTGAAGTCCATGAGGCCGTCGACGAGGTCGTCGATCTTGAGCTCGTCCTTCTCGATCTTGGTCGGCGAGATCGAGGATCTGCGCGACCGTCATCGGGCAGGCCGAGATCGCCATGATCATGTGCTTCAGGCCTTCCTCGATCCGCTTGGCGATCTCGATCTCGCCTTCGCGCGTCAGGAGCTCGACCGAGCCCATCTCGCGCATGTACATGCGCACCGGGTCGGTGGTGCGGCCGAATTCGGAGTCGAGCGTCGACACCGCGGCTTCGGCTTCTTCCTCGACGTCCTCGGCCGGCGCGGTCGGCGCGGCGTTCGGCCATCAGCAGCGTCTCGGCGTCGGGGGCCTCGTCGTAGACCTGGATGCCCATGTCGCCGATCATCGAGACGATGCCTTCGATCTGCTCGGCGTCGAGCACGTCGTCGGGCAGGTGGTCGTTGATTTCGGCGTACGTGAGGAAGCCGCGCTCCTTGCCGAGCACGATCAGCGTCTTCAGGCGGCGCTTGCGCGCCTCGACGTCGGCCGGCGTGAGCTCGCGCGGCGCGATCTCGGCGTGCCGGCCGTTCCTGCCCTTCTTGCTGGCGGCGTCCTCGGCGCGCTTGCCGGCGATCTTGGCGGCGATCTCGCTCGGCGGTCGGCTTGTGCGCCGGCGCGGCGGCGGCCTTGCGGCCGCGCTTGCGCGGCCGCGCCTTCGGCCTGGCCGCGACGGCTTGGCGCCGGCTTGCCGGCGGCTCGGCTTCGGCGGCTTGCCTTGGCGCGCTTGGCGGGCTTGGCGACGGCTTCGCCGGCGTCTTGGCCGCCGCTTTGGCGCCGGCTTGGCCTTCGGCGCGGCTTCGCGGCGGCTTCGCCTTGGCGCGCGGCCTTCTTCTTCGCGGCCTGTGCGGCTTCTTCTTGGCGGCGGGCTTCTTGCGCGGCGCGCGCGGGCTTGCCGCGCGCGCCGAGCTTCTTGGCCGCGCGGCCTTGCTGGCAGCCGGCCGCGCCTTCGCGCGCGGCCGCTGCTTCGCCGCCGGCTTCGGGCCTTGGCTTTGGCGGGCGACTTGCGGGCGGGCTTCGCGGGCTTCTTGGCCATGGTCATCCTAGCGAGTCGAGTACGGACGCACCCGCGAAACGCGGGCGTCGCGATACCAGATGGGGGCGATGCGGGAAAACCTCAAATTATATCATCGGCGAGCCATCCGGTCAGCGGCCGTAGCCGTCGGCTCGCGACCGGCGGGTGCCGCCGGCAGCGCGCCGGCGAACCATTCGAGCTGCCGCAGCCGCTCGGCTTCCTCCGCGGAGTCGGCGCCGCGTCCGGCGCCGGGCCGCCGGGCGGCCGCCGCGCTGCGCCTGCTGCCACCAGCGCGCGAGCCCCTCCGCGCAGCTGCGGCTTCGGCCTGCTCCGTCGTCAGTCCATGGTCCTCCGCCGCCGCGAGCGCCGCGGCCAGCACCGGCTCGTGCGGCGATGTCGGCGAAATGCTGCATGACGCCCGCGGTCGTCAGCGGGCTGCTCGCTGCTCGCGCAATAGCGTCGACCAGCGCGGCAAGCGCCGCCGCCTTCGGGCGTGCCGCTCGTCGGCTGCGGGAGCGCGACCGGACCGCGCCAGCTCTGGTTGGAGCAGCAGCGCCTGGATGAGTTCGCGGACGAGCGACGGCGGCGCGGCCGCGACCGGGCGGGCGTGCGGCGCCGTCGCGCCGCGTCGCCGGCGGCGTCGGCCGCCGGACCGCGCGCGCCGCTCGGCCGCGCGGCCGAGCAGCGCCGCGCAACTCGGTCTCCGGCAGGCCGGCAAGCTCGGCAAGCCGCCGGCGCAGGAGCGCCGCCAGCACCGGCGCGTCGATCTGCGCGAGATAGCGGCCGCGCGGCCGTCGACCAGCGCGGCGCGGCCCTCGGCGGACGTCGGGCGGATGCTGCGCCGCGAGCTCGGCGCAGCAGGAACTCGGACAGCGGCGACGCGCGCTCGACGAGCGCCTGCTCGAACGCCGCCTTGCCGCGCTTGCGCACGAAGTCGTCCGGATCCTCGCCGTCGGGCAGGAACAGGAACCGCGCGTTCTTGCCGTCGGCGAGCACCGGCAGCGCGTTCTCCAGCGCGCGCCAGGCGGCCTTGCGGCCCGCGGCGTCGCCGTCGAAGCAGAAGACGACGCGTGTCGGTCAGCCGGAACAGCTTCTGCACGTGCGCGGGCGTGGTCGCCGTGCCGAGCGTGGCGACCGCGTAGTCGACGCCGTGCTGCGCGAGCGCGACGACGTCCATGTAGCCCTCGACGACGACGACCGTGCCGGCGTCGCGGATCGCCTGCCGCGCGAGGAACAGGCCGTAGAGCTCGCGGCCCTTCGAGAACAGCGGCGTCTCCGGCGAATTGAGGTACTTGGGCTCGCCGTCGCCCAGCACGCGGCCGCCGAAGCCGATCACCCGGCCGCGGCTGTCGTGGATCGGGAACATGATGCGGTCGCGGAAGCGGTCGTAGCGCTTGCCGCCGTCGCCGGCGATGACGAGGCCCGCCGCTTCGAGCGCCGGGTCGTCGTAGTCGGGAAACGCCGCGGCGAGCGGCTGCCAGCGCGTCGGGCGCGTAGCCGATGCCGAAGCGCGCGGCGATCGCGCCGGTCAGGCCGCGGCCCTTGAGGTACTCGATCGCGCGCGGCGCGTCCTTCAGCTGCGCGCGATAGAACTTGGCGGCGTCGAGCAGCGATCGCGGTGAGGTCCGTCGGCCTCCTCGCGCCGCTCCGTGTCGCCGGGGCGCTCGACGCGCGGCACTTCGAGGCCGGCGTCGCGCGCGAGCTCTTCGACGGCGTCGGGAAACGACTTGCCGCCGTGCTCCATCAGGAAGCCGATCGCCGTGCCGTGCGCGCCGCAGCCGAAGCAGTGATAGAACTGCTTGGTCGGGCTCACCGTGAACGACGGGCGTCTTTTCGCTGTGGAACGGGCAGCAGGCGCTGTAGTTGGCGCCGGCCTTCTTGAGCGGGACGTAGCGGTCGATGACCTCGACGATGTCGACCCGGGCCAGCAGCGTCTGGATGAAATCGTTCGGAATCATCGGACTTGACGCTGCGACGCGGCAAGACGCCGAGTCCGGCCGGACGTTGCGCAGGCCGGCCGCCGGACGCGCCACACGGCAGGGAACCTTTGCATTATAGGCGACGCCTGCGCCGACGGCGAAAGGGTCGAACGCGGCAGATCTGCCGCGCCGGCACGCCGCGCGCCTGCGCGGCCGCGAGCCGGCCTAAGCGCCGGCGAGCTTCGCCTTGACCTGCGCCGAGACCGCGCGCCATGTCGGCGCGGCCGGCGAGCTTGCGGCTTGAGCACGGCCATCACCTTGCCCATGCCGGCGGCGCCGGCGGCGCCCGTCGCCGCGATCGCGTCGGCGATCAGCGCGTCGATCTCGGCGTCGGCGAGCTGCTGCGGCAGGTAGCGCTGCGAGCACCGCGATCTCGGCACGCTCGGCGGCGGCCAGGTCCTCGCGCTTGCCGGCCTCGAACTGCGCGATCGAGTCGCGCCGCTGCTTGATCATCTTGTCGATGATCGCGAGCACGTCGGCGTCGGTCAAGCTCGATGCGCTCGTCGACCTCGCGCTGCTTGATCGCGGCGAGCAGCATGCGGATCGTCGACAGGCGCGCGGCGTCCTTCGCGCGCATCGCGGTCTTCATGTCTTCGGTGATCGTGGGCTTTGAGCGTCATGGCGACCTCCGGGACAGCGGCCAATGGGGCGCGAGACCGAAAGCAAAAAGGGGCGAATCGCTTCGCCCCTTCGTGCTGGATCAGCGTCGCGCGCGCGTCAGAACAGCTTGGGCGGCAGCTGCTGGCTGCGCAGGCGCTTGTAGTGGCGCTTGACCGCGGCGGCCATCTTGCGCTTGCGCTCGGCGGTCGGCTTTTCGTAGAACTCGCGGGCGCGAAGCTCGGTCAGCAGGCCGGTCTTTTCGATCGTGCGCTTGAAGCGGCGCAGCGCGACCTCGAAGGGCTCGTTTTCGCGGACGCGAACGCTGGGCATGTGACGTGGATCCTCTTCGTTGCGGTCTGAACGGTAGTTCGGTAACGCGATCATAACGGGCTAGCCGCGCAAGTATACGCAGCCGCCGCGGCGACCGGCCGTGGCAACCCCGCGCCGCTAGAATCGCCGCCCATGCGCGTCCTCGGCATCGAAACCTCCTGCGACGAGACCGGCGTCGCCGTCTACGACACGGGCCGCGGGCCTGCTCGCGCACGCGCTGCACTCGCAGGTCGCGATGCACGCGGTCTACGGCGGCGTGGTGCCCGAGCTCGCCTCGCGCGACCACGTGCGGCGCGTCGTGCCGCTGATCGCAGCAGCGTGCTGGCCGAGGCCGGCGTCGACGCTCGCCGACCTCGACGGCATCGCCTACACGCAGGGCCCGGGCCTCGCCGGCGCGCTGCTGGTCGGCGCCAGCGTCGCGAGCGCGCTCGGCTACGCGCTCGGCAAGCCGGTCGATCGGCGTCCATCACCTCGAAGGCCATCTGCTGTCGCCGCTGCTCGCCGACCCGCAGCCCGACGTTCCCGTTCGTCGCGCTGCTCGTGTCGGGCGGCCACAGCCAGCTGTTCGACGTCGACGGCGTCGGGCGCTACCGCCTGCTCGGCGACACGCTGGACGACGCGGCCGGCGAGGCGTTCGACAAGACCGCGAAGCTGCTGGGCCTGCCCTATCCCGGGCGGCCCGGCGCTCGCGCGGCTCGCGCGAGCCGGGGCGCGCCGGCGCGGTACGCTGCCGCGGCCGATGCTCGCAGTCGGGCGATCTCGACTTCAGCTTCTCGCGGGCTCAAGACCGCGGTGCTGACGCTCGTGCGCCGCGCAGGCGGCGCAGGCGACGCTCGACGACGCGCGACGGGCCGACATCGCGCGCGAGTTCCAGGCACGCGGTCGTCGACGTGCTCGTCGCGAAGGCGCTGGCGGCGCTCGACGCGACCGGGCTCGACGCGGCTGGTCGTCGCCGGCGGCGTCGGCGCCAACCGCGAGTTGCGCGCGCGGCTTGCGCGCGGCGTCGCGCAGCGCGGCGGCGCAGGTGTTCTTTCCCGATCTCGAGTTCTGCACCGACAACGGCGCGATGATCGCGCTGGCCGGCGCGCTGCGCCTCGCGCGCGCGCCGCGCGGCGACTACGCGTTCACGGTGCAAGCCGCGCTGGGACCTCGGCGTCGCTTCGCGCTGCGCGGTCTGAACGCAGCGCGCTGACGCATTCGCGGACGTCAGCGCCCGATCGTGCGCTCGCGTGCCTTCGAGCAGCTGCCGGATGTTCGTCGGTGGCGCCAGAACAGCAGCAGCGCGATCGGCGACCATCGCCCACGCGATCGGCGCATTGCCGAAGACGTAGAACATGCCGAGCGGCATCAGCGCCGCGGTGGTGAGCGCCGCGAGCGAGCTGATCTTGAAGCCGAACGCCATCGTCAGCCAGATCGACGCGCGAGCGCGAGGCCGAGCGGCCAATGCAGCGCGAAGACGATGCCCGCGGCCGTCGCGACGCCTTTGCCGCCGGCGAAGCGGTGGAACACCGGGAAAAGGTGGCCGACGAACACGGCGAGCGCGCGGCGGGCACCGTCCAGTCGGGCGCGCCGATCGCGGCGGCGAGCCGCTGCGCGAGCGAACACCGCGACGAAGCCCTTGGCCCATCGCCGAGCGAGCGTCAGCAGCGCCGCCGCCTTGTTGCCGGTGCGCAGCACGTTGGTCGCGCCGGGATTGCCCGAGCCGTAGCTCGTGCGGATCGGGCAGCCGAGAACGCGCGGCTCACCACGACCGCGAACGACACGGAGCCGATCAGATACGCGGCGACGACGATCGACGAGCGAGGCGAGCACGGAGCGCGCGTCGCGTAGGGTCGGGTAGAATCGACCGCGATTCTAGAGCAAAGCCAGCGCGAGCCCGACGACGCGACTGGCGCGCGCATGAACGCCATCTTCATCCACGATCTGCGCGTCGAGACGCGCATCGGCGTCTACGAGTGGGAGCGGCATCTGCCGCAGACGATCCGCCTCGACGTCGAGTCGGGCTGCCGTCCGACGCGAGCGTTCGCAGTCCGGCGAATTCGCCGACGCGCTCGACTACGCCGCGGTCGTCAAGCGCATCAAGGCGCTCGCCGCGGACAATCCGCACCAGCTGCTGGAGCGCTTCGCCGAAAGCGATCGCGCAGACTCGTGCATGGCCGAGTTCGGCGCGCCGTCGGTGAAGGTGCGCGTGGCCAAGCTGGCGCCGCTGGCCGGCGTGCGCGAGCTCGGCGTCGATGATCGAGCGGGCAGCGCACGTCGCTGCCAGCCTCGAGTACCTGACCCGGCTGTTCGACCGTCTATCCTTCGCCCTGGGCGAGCAGCGTCGCGTTGCCGCCCGCGGCGGCGGTGTTGACCGTCAGCGTCCGCTCGACGGCGAAGCGGAACAGGTAGTGCGGGCCGCCGGCCTTCGGGCCCGGTGCCCGACAGCCCCTCGCCGCCGAACGGCTGCACGCCGACGACCGCGCCGATCATGTTGCGGTTGACGTAGAGGTTGCCGACGCGCGCGCGCGCGACGATGCGGTCGATCGTCGCGTCGATGCGGCTGTGGATGCCGAGCGTCAGGCCGTAGCCCAGCGCGTTGATCGCGTCGACCAGCGCGTCGAGCTCGCCGGCGCGAAACGTGACGACGTGCAGCACCGGGCCGAAGACCTCGCGCGTCAGCCGGTCGAGGCGATCGAGCACGACGAGCGTCGGCGCGACGAACGTGCCGCGCGCGCACGCCGCGGGCAGCGCGGCGCGATGACGCAGCGAAGCCCGCGCGCTTGCATCGCACGCGACGTAGCGCCTCGAGCGCGTCGCGGCGCGTCCGCGTCGATCACCGGGCCGACGTCGGTCGCCGCGCGCGCCGGATCGCCGATCGACGAGCTCGTCCATCGCGCCGACGAGCAGCTCGATCACGCGCGGCGCGATCTCCTCCTGCACGCACAGCACGCGCAGCGCCGAGCAGCGCTGGCCCGGCGCTGTTGAACGCCGAGAACACGGCGTCGGTCACCACCTGCTCGGGCAGCGCCGAGCTGTCGACGATCATCGCGTTCTGGCCGCCGGTCTCGGCGATCAGCGGCACGATCGGCGCGCGCGCGGCGAGCGCGCGTGCGATGGGCCGCGCGACGTCGGTCGAGCCGGTGAACGCGACGCCGGCGATCCGCGCGATCGCCGACCAGCGCGGCGCCGACGGTCTCGCCGGCGCCCGGCAAGCAACGCAGCGCGTCCGCCGGCACGCCCGCCTCGAGCAGGCAGCGCACGGCGAGCGCGGCGGTCAGCGGCGTCTGCTCGGCGGGCTTGGCGGCGACCGCGTTGCCGGCGGCGAGCGCGGCGGCGACCTGGCCGGCGAAGATCGCCAGCGGAAAATTCCACGGGGAGATGCACGCGAACACGCCGCGGCCGTGCAGCGACAGCGTGTTCGATTCGCCGGTGGGCGAGGGCAGCGCCACCGGGCCGTCGAAGTGTCGCAGCGCCTCGCTGCGCGTAGTAGCGGCAGAAATCGGCCGCCTCGCGCACTTCGGCGATCGCGTCGCCGCAGCGTCTTGCCGGCTTCGCGCGCGAGCAGCGCGACGAAGCGCGTCGCGCTCGCGCTTCGATGCACGTCGGCCGCGCGCTCGAGGACGCCGGCGCGCGCGGCGCCGCCGACGCGCGTCCCACGCGACCTGGCCGCTCGACGAGGTCGCCGAGCGCGCGGTCGACGCGTCGCGGTGTCGGCGTCGATCGACGGTGCCGATCCTGCGCGTGCGATCGGCCGGATCGAACGCGTCGCGCGCGGTGCCGGTCGCGCGTGCCGCGCGCGAGCATCGGCGTCGCGACCGCCTCGCGCGTCGCCGCTGCGGCGAGCGCGGCGTCGAGCGCGGCCATCGCGTCCTGGTCGGCGAGCGATACGCCGGCCGAATTGCGCCGCTCGCCGCCGAACAGGTCGACGGGCAGCGGGATGCGCGGATGCGGGCGCGTAGTCCGCAGCGCGCGCGCCTTCGCGACCGGATCGGCGACGAGGTCGTCGATCGGCACCGCCGGATCGGCGATGCGGTTGACGAACGAGGTGTTGGCGCCGTTCTCGAGCAGCCGCCGCACGAGGTAGGGCAGCAGGTCCTCGTGGCTGCCGACCGGCGCGTAGACGCGGCACGCGCGATGGCCGCGGCGGCGCGATCACCTGCGTCGTACAGCGCCTCGCCCATGCCGTGCAGGCGCTGGAACTCGAAGCTCGTTGCGCAGTCGCGTTCGCGCAGCGCCTCGACCCAGGCGATGGTGTGCGCGTTGTGCGTCGCGAACATGCGGATAGAGCGCGTCGCCGCGCCTCGAGCATCGCGCGCGCGCAGGCGAGGTACGAGACGTCGGTGTGCGCCTTGCGCGTGAACACCGGATAGCCGGCGAGACCCTGCACCTGCGCGCGCTTGATCTCGGTGTCCCAGTACGCGCCCTTGACCAGGCGCACCGTGATGCGGCGGCCGGCTTCGCGCGCGAGCGCCTCGACAGCCAGTCGATGACGGGCGCGCGCGCGCTTCTGGTAGGCCTGCACGGCGAGGCCGAGGCCCTGCCAGCCGGCGAGCGCGGCGTCGCGGCGCAGCGCGCGCGAACACGTCGAGCGACAGCTCGAGCCGCTCGGCTCTCCTCGGCGTCGATCGTCACGCCGATGCCGAGCGTCGCGCGCGCGCGCGCGCGAGCGCCGACGAGCGCGGGCACGAGCTCGGCCAGCACGCGCTCGCGCTGCGCGAACTCGTAGCGCGGATGCAGCGCCGACAGCTTGACCGAGATGCCGGGCGCGCGAAGACCGGCACGTCGCGGCTCGGCCGCGCTCGCGCCGATCGCGGCGATCGCGTCGGCGTAGGCGGCGAGGTAGCGCTCGCGCGTCGGCGCGCGGTCAGCGCCGCCTCGCCCAGCATGTCGAACGAGTAGCGATAGCGCGCGTTGCTCGCCCTGGCGGCTGCGCGCGAGCGCCTCGTCGATCGTGCGGCCCATGACGAACTGCTCGGCCAGGATGCGCATCGCCTGCTTGAGCGCGAGCGCGCACCACGGGCTCGCCGGCGCGCGCGACGATGCGCTCGTACCAGGCCGTCGGATCGCGCGCGTTCGTCCTGCGTCGATGCGCGACCAGCCGGCCGGTGAGCATCAGGCCCCAGGTCGAGGCGTTGACGAGCAGCGAATCGGACGCGCCGAGATGCTGCGTCCCAGTCGCCGCGCGCGATCTTGTCGCGAATCAGCCGGTCGGCGGTGTCGCGCATCGGGGATGCGCAGCAGCGCCTCGGCGAGGCACATGAGCAGCACGCCTTCCTGCGTCGACAGGCCGTACTGGTGCAGGAACGATTCGACGCCGGCGCTGCGCCCTCTGCTCCGCGCGCACGCCCTCGACCCATTGCCGCGCCTGTGCGGCAATGGCGGCGCCGGCCGTGCCGTCCACCGCGGCGTGCTCCGCCAGGCGAGATACGGTCAGGCGCTCGTCGGCAAGGAACGCGCCGCGGATCGCCGCGCCGTCGGGCGCTGCAGGCAGCCAGCGTGGGACGGGCGCCGTCATCCTCAGTCGTCCCTGCCTGCGCGATGTCGACGAGCGCCGCGAGGACCCGCACGAGGTCGGCGGGCGCCATGCCGACGAGATAGCCGCGCTTGCCGCCATTGACGTACACGCGCGGCAGGCCGGCAATCGTTCGCTGCGCGTACACCGGCATCGCGCGCCGGGTGCCGAACGGGCTGGTGCCGCCGACCTGATAGCCCGAATGCCGGTCGGCGACCGCGGGCGCGCACGGGACGATCGTCTTCACGCCGACGATGCGCGCCAGCGCCTTGGTCGACACTTCGCGGTCGCCATGCATCAGCACGATCAGCGGCTTCCTTGCGTCGTCTTCCATCACCAGCGTCTTGATCACCGCATGCTCGGAAACGCCGAGCTCGCGCGCCGACACCGCGGTGCCGCCGCGCTCCTCGTAAGCATACGGATGATGCGTGAAGTCGACGCGGTGCTCGCGCAGCATGCGAACGGCGCTGGTGACCGGATAATCGGGCTTCGTCACGGCGCCTCAGCGCAGGTGGTTGAGGATGTCGAGCGTGGTCAGCCGCAGGCGCTGGATCTCGTCGGTGATCTTGATCATCGCGTCCTTGTCGTTCTCGAGCTGTTCGACGTTGTCGCGCCACGCGGTCAGCAGCAGGTCGGCGTCGGCGGGCCCGGGTGCGGGCAGCACCTGCGCGAGGTCGTGGATCAGCGTCACGCGGCCCCAGCCCAGCCGCGTGTCGCCGCGCATGCGGTCCTTCTTGAAGTGCGCGTAGTCGACGACGATCTGCACCTCGCCCAGGTTCTTCAGCGTCTCGAACGCGGCGGCGCGGACGGTGTGGTTGATCTCCGTCCGCTCGTTGCGATACGTGTTGTACGCGAGACCGGTCAGCGCGACCGCCATGCTGCCGATCGCGACGATGTTGGCGCGAAACTGGGTCCAGAGCCATTCGCGGTTGAGCTTCATCATGATGGGGCTTCCGTCCGTCGCGGCGCGCCGGTTTACGCGTCGGAGCGATTCGCAACAATCGGCCGCTCCCGTGCGCCGCCGGCGCCGCGTACGGTAGAGCGCGAGGGTGACGGCGGCCGACGCGGGGACACGGGCGAAGAATGCCGGACCTCTGCAAGCATCGGCGGCCGCTCGCAGGGCCGCCGGCGCGCCGACGCGCCGCGGCATTCAGAGCATCAGCGAACCGTCGCGTCGGAGAAGAAGACTTTCACGAGGACAACACCGGCCGACGAGCTACCGGGCATTTTCCACTACTGGTCGAACCGCTACCTGCGACCCGAAGCTCGAGTCGGTGGGTTTTGCAGACCCGGACGACATGTTCGCGATCATTTCGAGCGCGCGTATCGCGCGAGCCCGGCACCGCGACGGCGGTTCCTCAGCATCGGCCGCCGGGCGCTGCGACACCGAGCCGCGCTCGCCCGCCATCTGGTCGACCGCGGCTGCGACGACTTCGGTCGAGGGCGTCGAGCTCGAACGACGCGCTGTGGCGCAGGAGTCGTGGCCGCGGCGCAGCGCGACGGGTGGGCGATCGGCTGGTCGCGGTCGCGTCCGACATGAACGCTGGACGCCGTAGGGAACTACGACGGCGTGCTGGCCAACAGCTCGCTCCACCAATCACGCAACCTCGGAAGGCGTGTTCGAAGGCATCGCGGCATCCTCGCGCCGACGGGAACGTTCGTCACGTCGGACACGATCGGCCGCAACGGCCACATGCGCTGGCCCGAGGCGCTCGCGATCGTCCACGAGTTCTGGCGCGAGCTGCCGCGCGCGAAGACGTACAACCACGCGCTCGGCGGTCGAGCAGACGTACGAGAACTGGGACTGCGCGTTCGAGTCGTTCGAAGGCGTGCGCGCGCAGGACATCCTGCCGCTGCTCCTGCAGCGCTTCGATTTCGACGTCTTCGTGGCGTTCGCGAACGTCATCGACCCGTTCATCGACCGCGCGTTCGGGCCGAACTTCGACGCCGAGAACGCGGCGGACCGCGACTTCATCGACCGCGTGCATCGTCGCGACGAGCAGGAGATCGCGCGCGGCGCGATCAAGCCCACGCATCTGGTCGCCGCGAAATGCGTCGGCCGGCCCGGCGAGAACCGCCTCGTCGACGGCCTCACGCCGCGCTTCTGCGTTCGTGCGCCGGCGCACGCGCCGCGGCCGTTCCGCGCGCCGACCGGCGACGAGCGAGCGCCGGCAACGGCGACGCGGCGACCGCCGCGCCGCATCGCCCGCGACTGCGCCGCCGTCGGTCACCGGCTACAGCGACCTGTGGTGGAACCCCGAGCAGCCGGGGTGGGGACTCGGCATCACGCATCACGTCAGCGGGCGGCTGGTCGCGATGTGGCACACCTACGACGCGGCGGGCGAGCCGACGTGGTACTCGCTGCAGCCGGGCGCGTGGTCCGACGCGCGCACCTACGCCGGGCCGGTCTACCGCTATCGCCGCGACCCCGGCGACGGCGGCGCCGTCGAGCCGACCCTCGCGGGAACGGCCACGCTCGCGTTCGACGACGCCGAGCGCGGCACGTTCTCGTGCGAATTCAGCGACCGCCCGCCGTTTTCGACGCCGATCCGCCGGATGGAATACTGAGCGAGCGCTTCGCCGCTAGCCGCGCGGATGATGCTGCGCGTGCAGCTGCTTCAGGCGCTCGCGCGCGACGTGCGTGTAGATCGTCGTCGTCGTGATGTCGGCGTGGCCGAGCAGCAGCTGCACGACGCGCAGGTCGGCGCCGTGGTTCAGCAGATGCGTCGCGAACGCGTGGCGCAGCACGTGCGGCGACAGCGCCGCCGGCGGGAATGCCGGCGCGCACGCGCGTAGCGCTTGATCAGCGCCCAGAACGCCTGCCGCGTCAGCGGCCCGCGGCGCGCGGTGAGGAACACGTGCTCGCTGCTTCGTCGTCGCCCGCGAGCTCCGGGCGCGCCGTTCGCGAGGTAGCGCTTGAGCCAGTCGACCGCTTCGTCGCCGAGCGGCACGAGCCGCTCCTTGCTGCCCTTGCCGAGCACGCGCACGACGCCCACGTCGAGCGCGACCTGGCCGAGCGTGAGGCCGACGAGCTCGGACACGCGCAGGCCCGTCGCGTACAGCGTTTCGAGCATCGCGCGGTCGCGCAGGCCGAGCGGCGTGTCGACGTCGGGCGCGGCGAGCAGCGCTTCGACCTGCGTCTCCGACAGCGATCTTCGGCAGCCGCCGCGGCCGCTTCGGCGCGCGCACGCGCAGCGTCGGGTCCTCGCGCACGCGCGCCGCGCTCGAGCTGCAGCCGGTAGAAGCGGCGCAGCGTCGACAGGCGCCGCGCGACCGACGTCGCTTTCGCCTTGGCGCGCGAACTGGTCGGCGAGCCAGCGCTTCGACGTCGCCGCGGTCGGCGCGCAGCAGCGGCTCGCGCGTGCCGCGAGCCAGCCGCACCACGCCGACGAGGTCGCGGCGGTAGCTCGCGAGCGACGCCGGCGCGAGGCCGTCCTGCAGCCAGAGCTGGTCGCAGAACGCGTCGATCAGCGCGGCGTCGTCGGCGCATGCGGCATGGCGTTCACGCGCCGAAGCGATAGCCCTCGTGCACGCAGCAGCCAGCGCTTGATCGCCAGCGGATCGCCGGCGCGTCGGTCGCCCGGGCGCGTCGCCGCGTCCGGCGGCGCCCATGAAGCCGCCGAGCGCGCCGCGGCTGCCGACGACGCGATGGCAGGGAATGATGAGCGCGATGCGGTTGGCGCCGCACGCCTGCCGACCGCGCGCGGCGCGCTGCGCACCGTGCGCGCGACCTCGCCGTAGGTGCGCGACTCGCCGAGCGGAATCGCGCGAGATCGCGTCCCACACGCGCCGCTGGAACGGCGTGCCGCCCGGCGCGAGCGGAACGGTGAACGCGAACGCGGGATCGGCGAGATAGCGCTCGATCTCGCGCGCCGCGCGCTCGGCGACGCTGTCGGCGGGCGCCTGCGCGCGTTCGCGCGCGGCAGGTAGGCGACGCCGCGTGACCGCGCGGCCGTCGGTGCGAATCGCCGAGCACGGCGAACGGCGTGCGCAAGCTTCGCCGAGCAGATCGACGCGCGCGAGTCGGCGCGTCACTTCTCCACGCCCATCACCGCGTCCGGCAGCCAGGTCACGATCTGCGGGAACGACCGTGATGATGCGCGATGCAGACGACGAGCAGCACGAAGAACGGCAGCGACATGCGCGCGATCGTAGTTGCTGTCGCGCCCGGTCATGTTCTGCAGCACGAACAGGTTGAAGCCGACCGGCGGCGTGACCTCGGCGATCTCGACCAGCAGCACGATGAAGATGCCGAACCAGATGAGGTCGAAGCCCGCCTTCTGGATCATCGGCAGCACGACGGCCGAGGTCAGCACGATCATCGAGATGCCGTCGAGCGCCGTGCCGAGCACGATGTAGATCGCGCACAGCACGGCGATCAGCGCGTAGCGGCGACAGGCTCGAGCGCCGCGACCCATTCGGCGAGCGCGCGCGGGATGCCCGTGTAGCCCATCGTCATCGACAGGAACTTGGCGCCCGGCGAGGATGAACATGATCATGCACGACACGCGCGTCGCGCCCATCAGGCTGTCGATGAACGAGCGGCGGTCGAGCGAGCCGCCGGCCCAGGCGAGCGATCAGCGAGCCCAGCACGCCGTACGCCGCGCACTCGGTCGCCGTGGCCCAGCCCAGCACGAGCACGATCACGATGAACACGATGAGCAGCGCGCAGGGGATGAGCTGGCCGGAGCGGCGGAGCTTCTCGGCGAACGTCGTCGGCGGCTCGGCGCCCATGGAGAAGTTCACCGTCGTCCGGCTCGGCCTCGAGCTCGAGCGGCGCGTCGCGTTCTCCGGCGACGCCGCCGAGGTTCGCCGCCGGCACGGGATCGCGGGCGACGCGTTCGTCGTCGGCTGGTTCGGCCGGATGACCGCCGTGAAGCAGACCGACGACCTGCTGACGGCGCTCGTCGCGCTCCGCGGGCGCGGCGTCGACGCGCTTCTCCTCCTCGTCGGCGACGGCGACGACCGCCGGCGGCTCGAGGAGCGCGCGCACGAGCTCGGGGTCGCGCGCGCGTGCCTCTTTCTCGGCTACCAGCAGGACGTCGCGCCCTGGTTCGCGGTCTCGCGACGCGGTCGTGCTGACCTCGGCGAGCGAGGGGACGCCCGCGACGATCATCGAGGCGCTCGCCGCCGGCAGGCCGGTGGTCGCGACGGACGTCGGCGGCGTCTCGGACGTCGTCGACGAAGGCGAGACCGGGTTTCTCGTCCCGGCGGGCGACACGGATGCGCTCGCGGTGCGGCTCGCGCTGCTCGCATACGACCCGGAGCGCCGCGAGGCGATGGGCCGGCTCGGCCGTGAGCGGGTGCTACAGCGCTACGCCGTCGAGCGGCTCGTCGACGACGTCGACGCGCTCTACCGCGAGCTGCTCGGCGACGACCTCGCCGACGAGCGCGGCGATAGCGCGCGAACGCGACGTCGCGGTCGGCCTCCCGCTCGACCCAGGCGCGACCGCGCTCGCCCATCCCCTCGAGCGACGTGCGGCCCTCGACGACGTCGCGGATCACGCCCGCGACCAGCTCGGGGCGACCGGGAGGCACGACGAGGCCGCAGCCCGCCTCCTCGACGAGCCTCACGGTCTCGCTGTCGTCGTCCGCCGAGACGAGCACCGGCCGGCCGACGGCGAGGATCCCGTAGACGCCGGCTCGGGACGACGAAGCCGGAGAGGCCCCGCGCGAGGCCGACGTAGTGCAGGTCGGCGGCCGCGAGCGAGAGCGAGAGCCGGCGGCGCGGCTGGTAGCCGAGGAAGCGGATCGCGTCGGTCACCTCGAGCCGCTCCGCGAGCTCGGTCAGCTCGCGGTGTCGCGCGCCGAAGCCGATCACCATGATCTGCAGCCGCTCGAGGTCGCGGAGAAACGTCGCCGCGCGGACGAGCGTGTCGAGATCCTGTGCGTGCCCCACGTTCCCGGAGTGCATGACGACGAACGCGTCGGTGACGCCTTGCTCCCGCGCCCAGTCGTTCTCGCCGCGGCTGCGGGCGAAGCTCGTCGGTGTCGACCCAGTTCGGGATCACCTCGACCCGCTCCGGCGGTGCGCCCTTCTCCTCCAGGCGCAGCTTCATCGTCTCGCCGATCGCGACCACCCGGTCTGCCCGGCGGAGGTAGAGCGCCACGAGCCGCCGTAGCGCGCCGAGCACGAGGGGCTGCTGGAGCCGCTTGACGCGCTCGGCGATCTCGGGGAACACGTCCTGGCTGATCACGAGGAGCGGTACGCCGAAACGTCGCGCGACGACGAGCCCGATGTCGCCGACCACGGGAGGATCGGTCATGCAGAGCACGAGGTCGGGCCGTTCGCCTCGCAGCGCCGTGAGCACCGTGTCGCCGAGGTATGTCCGTAGTTGGCGGCGCGCAGGTGGAGCTGCGATCGGTCGTACGACGTCGAGCGGACGCGGTGGATCCGCACCCCGTTTCGCACTTCCGTCGCCGGGAGGTCGTGCCCCTGGACGCTGCCCGTCACGACGGTGACGTCGTAGTCGGTGGCGAGCGCCTCGCAGAGCTGGGCGAGAAGCTGCGCGGTCGCCTCGACGCCCGGCCAGTAGTACTGGTTGAGGACGAGGATCCTGATGCGTCCCTGCGTCACTGCCATCGGGGGCGCAACGATAGCGCGCCCGGGACTTGTGTTGAATCCGCCGATGCGCCTGACACGCCGACTGCGCATCCTGCTCGCGAGCCCCGCCTACTGGCCGGCGTACGCGTTCGGCGGGCCGGTCGTCGTGCCGCGGAGCTCGCCGCACGCACTCGTCGAGCGCGGGACACGAGGTCGAGGTGCTGACCACGACACTCCGGGACGTCGCCGAGCGGCCGGCGCGACGAACGCGGTTCAGGTCGTCGACGGCGCTCGCGTCACCTATCTCGCGACGCCGCTGCGGTACCGCTGGATGGGGGTCACGCCGACCCTCCCGATCGCCTGCACCGTCTTTCGCGACCGGACGTTGCGCACGTCGTCGGCTTCCGCGACCCGCTCACGACGGCGCCGCCGCGTGGTGCCGCGCGCGCGGCGTCCCGTACGTCTTCGAGCCGCGTTGGCATGTTCCGCCCACGGCTGCGCAAGGTGCGGCTCAAGCGTTGCTCGACACGACCCTCGGCCGAGGAGTCGCGGCCGGCGCGCGCGCTCGTCGATCGTCTCCTCGCCGCGCGAGCGGGACGACGTCGTCGCCGGCGGTGTCGAGCGTCGCGCGTCCGCGTCCGCGGGAACGGGTTTCCGGAGCCGCCGCCGGCGGGACCCGACGACCCGCTCGCCGGGCATCGTTCCGGCCGACGCGCCGGTCATCCTCTACGTCGGCCGGATCGCCGCCGAGAAGGGGATCGAGTTCCTGCTCGAGGCGGCCGCCGGCTGCCCGACGCGCACGTCGTGCTCGCCGGCCCGGACGACCGTCACGGCACGATGACAGCGGTGCGGGCGGCGCTCGCAGAG
The DNA here is from genome assembly GCA_963734045.1 of uncultured Actinomycetes bacterium. Classification (GTDB taxonomy): domain Bacteria; phylum Actinomycetota; class Thermoleophilia; order Gaiellales; family Gaiellaceae; genus Gaiella. The sequence goes on from CAVTFU010000005.1 coordinate 20,007, forward strand.
CCGCGCACTCGCGGGGCGCGTCCACGTGCTGCCGCCGACGGCCGGGCCGCCGTTCGACCTCTACCGCCGGGCCGACGTGTTCGTGCTCGCCTCGGGCGGCGAGAACTTCGGGCTCGTGGCCGCCGAGGCTGCGTCGGTGGGGACGCCGGTCGTCGTCTCCGACCGGAGCGGCATCGCCGAGTCGTTCCGCGAGGGCGAGGCACTCGTCGTGCCGTACGACGGGGAGCGACGGTGCGCCGATCACGCGCGTGCTCACGGACGCGGCGCTCGCCGGGCGTCTCGCGGAGGGCGCGCTCGCGGCGGCGCGTCGCTCGGCGTGGGACGCCGTCGTCGAGGCCCAGCTCGCGCTCTACGCGGAGGCGATCGGCGCCCTGACGCCCGGCGACGCGCCGGGCGACGCGAGACGAGGTTCTCGATGCTCGGCTCGTAGCCCCAGCCGCGCATCAGCTCGCGCGAGGCCTGGCCCGGCTCGCGTCGCAGCGGGATCGGCGGCGAGCGCGCGGATCGCGGCGGCGGCCGCGACGTGGTCGCCGGCCGGGACGAGGCGCCGTTCCGGCCGTCCTCGAGGAGGTCGTGCGCAGCACCCACCCGGTCGGAGAGCACGAGCGGCAGGCCGCAGGCAGCCGCCTCGTTGACGACGACTCCCCACGTCTCGTTCGTGCGAGAGGAGCGCGAAGACGTCGGCGAGCGCGTATCGCTCGGCGATCCGCTCCCACGGGCACGTCCGGCAGGAGCACGAGCCGCACGCCGAGGCTCGGCTGACGAGCGCGACGAGCCGGTCGCGCTCGGGCCGTCGCCGGCGAGCACGAGGACGAGGCGCTCGTCGCCGGCGGCGGCGACCGCGCGGACGAGCGTGTCGAGCCCCTTCTCGGGCGCGAGCCGGGCGACCGAGAGCACGGCGACGTCCTCCGGCCGAGGCCGGCCTCGGCGCGCAGCTCGTCGCGCCGCGCGGCGAGCCGGTCCGCCTCTCGCGCCGAAGCGGTCGACGTCGATCGTGTCGGCGAAGAGCGAGATGCGCTCCGGCTCGACGCCACGGTCGTCATTGCACTCGTGACAACGTACCGACGACGAGCAGCTCGGCCGCGCCACGCACCATCCACGGGACGACGGCCTCCTTGACGGCGCGCCGCCAGCCCGGTCGGGCGTCGCGCTCGTTGCTCTCCACGAGGAGCACGTACGGGACGCGGCGACGCCGGCACCAGAGCGCGGTCGCCTGCGCGGCGAACGTGCTCCACCCGGAGACGACGACGACCTCGGGCCGCGACTCCGCGAGCGCGCGGAAGACACCGAGCGAGAGCGGATAGTCGTGCCGAAGCGCGCGGTAGAGCGCCCGGAACCCTGACGCCACCGAGGAAGACCGCTCGATGTCGCGGCTGGATCGTCCAGGTCCGCCGCGCGACCGAGCGTCGGAGTAGAGGACGGTGAGGTCGAGCTCCGGCCGCTCGGCCAGCCGGTCGAGCATGCACCGTGCGGAACGGTGTCGGCTCGGGGAAGACCATCGTGAGCCGCACGGGTCGCCGCTCACCGGCTCGCGCGGAGCCACGCGGCGCGGCCTCCCGCTCGCGCGCGCGGCCCGCCGTGCGCCGGAGCCGCGCGCGCCGCGCAGCGGCGAGCGCCGGATCGAGCCGTAGCGCGGCCCGTGCGAGCACCGCGCGGTCGACCGGGTCGGCCGCGGGCGCGCGGGCGAGCGACCACGCAGCCGCCCGACGCGCCTCGCGGCCGCCGTGACGTCCTCGAACGCCGTCGACGAGCTCGTCGAGCGCGTCGGCCGCCTCCGCCGCCCTGCCGGGCGGTGCAGCGCGCCCGCTCCCGCGCAGCCAGGCGAGCTCGGCTCGCTCGCTGGTCGAGCGACGGCTCCAGCGCGGCGATCTCCCGCAGCGCGACCCGGCGCTGGCACTCGCGCTGGAGCTCGGCGCGGCGCGCGCGACGCCTGCCTCGGCATGCTTGCGGTAGAGGACGAGCGCCTCGGAGACGTTGTCTCCGTCGGCAACAGCGAGCAGTCGTGTCCATAGCTCGAAGTCCTCGCTCTCCCCGAAGCGACGCGTCGTACCGCAGCCCGTGCGCGTCGAGCACGCTCGGTCGATGACCACGGTCGAGTGGAAGAACGGCGTCGAGAAGAGCGCCGCCCAGCGGACCGCGCCGCGCGGCCGACTGGCATGCGATGCACCGTGCCGAGCGACCCGTCGTCGTGCAGGTCGATCATCCCGGTGCCGACGACCGCGACGCCGGGCTCGTCGCGGATGCGCCGCGACGACCCGCTCGAGCCACGTCGGGAGGGCGATGTCGTCGGCGTCCATCCGCGCGACGTAGGCGCCGCGCGCGTCCTCGAGCCCGACGTTGAGTGCGCCGGCGAGCCCGAGCGCCGCCTCGTTCCGCATCACGCCCAGGCGCGGGTCGTCGGACGGCGCGAGGATGCTCGCCCGTGCCGTCGACCGAGCCGTCGTCGACGACGACGAGCTCGAGGTCGGCGAAGGTCTGGCCGAGCACGCTCGCGACCGCCTCGTCGATCGTCGCCTCCGCATCGCGGGCCGCGAGGACGACGGACACGAGCGGAGGAGCCCTGGCCCGGCGGTGAGGGTAGCCTGCGCCGGTGGCGGCAGCCGCTCCGAAGCGCTGCGGTTCGACCTCGTCGTCGCGACGGTCGACCGCACGGACGACCTCGCGGCGCTGCTCGCCTCGCTCGCGGCGCAGAAGCACGGCGCGTTCCGGGTGCTCGTCGTCGACCAGAACGACGACGATCGCGTCCAGTCGGTGCTTCGCGCGCCACCCGGATCTCGACGTCCTTCACCTGCGCTCGGCGCGCGGCCTCTCTCGCGCGCGGAACGTGGCGCTGCCGCAGCTCGAGGCTGACATCGTCGGCTTCCCCGACGACGACTGCCTGCTATCCGCCGGACCTGCTCGAGCGGGTCGCGCACCGATTCGCGGCCGACCCGGGCTCGGCGGGCTCAGCGGCCGCGCCTCGAGCCGCGGACGGGCGCGTCGTCGGGCGCTGGCCCGACGCTCGCATCGACGATCACGCCCGACAACGTCTGGCACACCGCGAACTCCCACACGATCTTCCTCCGCCGCGAGCTCGTCGAGCGCGTCGGCGCATTCGACGAGGCGCTCGGGCTCGGCTCGGGGACGCCGTGGTCGTCCGGCGAGGAGACCGACTACCTCGTGCGCGCGCTCCGGCTCGGCGCGCGGATCGAGTACGACCCCTCGTTCGTGATCACGCACCCGGTCAAGCCGGCTGACGCCGGACGGCTCGTCGCGCTCGGCCGCGCGACGGTGGAAGCGTCGGCTACATCCTCGCGCGCAACGCGCTATCCCGCGCGCGCGGTCATCGCGGATGCTCGTGCGCCCGGCCGTGGGCGTGCTGGCGTCGCTTCGTCCTGCTGGACACGACCTCGCCCGGTTCCACGCGGCGACCCTCGGCGGCCGGCTGCGCGGGCTGCGCGCCGCGTATCGGACGACCCGACGCGGTTCGACGGGCTGAGCTCAGCGGCCGACTCAGCGGCGTCCCTCGAGCACGATCGTCTCGAACTCGGTTCCAGCGCTCGCTCTGGAGTACCGCGCCGTGCCGCTCGAGACCGCGCAGCGCCGGTTGCTCGCTCTCGCCGGGGACGCAGCTCACGCACATCGTGAAAGCCCGGCCAGCTCGAGCGACTCGCCGCAGCGTGCGCCGGTCGTAGAGAAACCGATGCCCCCAGCTGGTAGAAGAAATGGTTGATCACGAAGACGGCACGCTCCTCGGCGGCGGGCGCTTCGTTTCGCGCGATGAACCAGCGGATGTACTCCCGTTGCTCCGCGGAGAGCTCGTCACGCTCGAGCCCGAGGATCGCCTCGAGGTCAGGGGTCGCGATACGCACCGGGCCTCCGGGGCGCAGGACGCGCGCGCACTCGTGGAGCATGTGGAGCTCCGAGCGCGTACGGAGATGTGCTCGATCATGTGCTCGCGAGAAGACGAGATCGAAGGAGGCGTCGGGCAGCGGGAAACGGCTTGGTGGCGTCGAGATAGGCGATCCGGAGCGACGTCCGGCACGCACATCGGTGTTCAGCCAGCCTGGGATGCTGTGCGGGCCCGGCACCGAGATGGAGCTTGCGCGCGGCGTGGTCGCGCAGGTAGCGGCTCAGTCGATCCACGGCCGTAGCCCGAGTGCGACCCCACGCGCGCAGCTGGTCGCGTGCGCGTCGCACCGCGAGCGCCTCCGAAGACGCCCGCGGATGCGCCTGGACACAGCGTCTTCAGCCCGGCGCTCATCGGGCGTCTCTCGCTGTCCTGCGGTACGAGCGAGGCGAAGAGCGCCGCATGGCGCTCGAGCCAGTCGCGAGCGCGAAGCGCTCGACCGCGCGCTGCGCGCGCGGCGGCGGCGTAGCGCTCGCGGTCGGCGAGCACGGCGGAGACGGCCGCGGCGAGCGCTCCGGCGGCGGGCGGCTCGTCGCGCTCGTAGCCGTCGGGGTGCGGCACGCCGACGCCCCCCTCGTCGCCGACCAGCTCGACGGTGCCGCCGCTCGCCGCGTACGCGACGGGAACACCGCAGGCCATCGCCTCGATCACCGTCGTCGGGCAGGGGTCGTTGACCTTCGTGTGGAGGAGGACGTGCGCGCGGCGGAACACGTCGGGCGCCGCGGCCTGCGCGTACCGGCCGAGGAACTCGACCGAGCTCGCCGAGGCCGAGGCGGCGCAGCGTCGGCTCGGGGTCGGACACGAGCCGCCCGGCGACGAGGAGGCGCGCGTCCGGGTGCGCGTCGAGCACGTGGCGAAACGTCTCGAGCCCGAGCTCGAGCCGGTAGGCCTGGGTCTGGTCGCCGCCGAGGAGGACGACCGGGCCGTCCGGCGGGCGGCTCGCCCGGCGTGAAGCGGTCGACGTCGACGGCGTTCGGGAGGATCTCCCACGAGCCGCGCGGCTCGCCGAGGAACGCGTCGGAGGAGCGCTTGCTGAACTCGCTCTGGTAGACGACGTGGTCGGCCGCCCGGACGGCGCGCCGCAGCGGCACGTTGAGCTCGTCGGTGCGCTCGCCCGCCCAGCCGGGGTAGGCGACGCCGTCCTGGTTGACGACGATCCGCGCGCCGCCGCCGCCGCGCGAGCCAGAGGAGCGGCCGCAGGTCGCGCGGCAGGTACGTCGTCCCGAGGTAGAGGAGCGAGAAGTCGGTCGGGCGGTTGGGCCAGCGCTCGGCGAGCTTCTGGAGCTTCGCCGTGCCGCCGGCGACGGGCTCGCCCCGGGCCCGGGATCGAGATCCCAGCCGTAGAACACCCGCAGCCCGGGCTCGGCGCGGCCGCCGGCGAGGAGGCGCGCCCAGCGCGCGGCGGCGCGGCCGTACCGCGCGGCGCGCTCGCTATCCACCGGGACGCTCCGCGAACCCCTCGAGCAGGGCGCGCCAGCGCGGCGCGAGGCTCGCGTGCGAGTTCTCCTCCGCGGTCGCGGCGCCCGGCGGCGCGGAACCGCTCGCACGAGCGCCGGGTCGCGCTCGAGCCTGCAGCAGCCCCGCCGCGAGCCCGACGGGGTCCTCGACGTCGACGAGGTTCCCGTTCACGCCGTCGACGACGAGGTCGGGCGCCTGCCCGGCGCGGGTCGTGACGAGCGGGACGCCGGTCGCCATCGACTCGAGCACGCTCTTCGGGCCGCCCTCCTGGCGCGACGCGACGACGTAGGCGTCGAGCGCGTGGTACGCGGCGGTCAGCCCGTCGCGGTCGGGCAGCAGCCGGTGGACGAACGGGACGCCGCGGCGCTCGAGCTCGCGCGCGCACGTAGCCCCGCGCCGGGCCGGTGAGCAGCACGACGAGCCGGTCGAGCTCGCCGTGCGCGTGCGCGAGCGCGTCGACGAGGACGTCCGGGCCCTTGATCGTCTTCGGCTCGTCGCCCGTCGCCCATCCCGACGCCGTCCTTCTGGAACGAGCCCACGACGAACGCGTCCGGCGGCGAGGCCGAGCGAGGCGCGCGCGGCAGCGCGGCGCTCGTCGTCGCCGAGCGGGAACCGGTCGAGCTCGATCCCGATCGGGATCCGGTGCACCCGCCCGGGATCGACGCCGGCCTCGACGACGAGCAGCTCCATCTCGCGGTGCGTCACCTGGACGCGCTCGAAGCGGTCGGGGTCGCGTCGCGAGCGACTCGAGCGCGCGGTCGAACTCCGGGTACCCGGGCGTGCCGGGCCGACCGTGGAAGTAGGAGAGCCCGAGCCGGTGCGACGAGCCCGTCCAGAGCGGGTCGAGCGCCGCGAAGTGGCTCGTGTGGAAGACGACCTGTCGGCGGGAGAACCGGGCCCACGCCGGCTCGCCGACGAGGTAGCCGGCGTCGCGCGGCGACGCTCCGCGACGTACGCCGCCTCGTCGTCGAGCGCCCAGCCGAGCGCGTCGCCGAGGACGAAGAGGCGCGACCGTTCGGGCCACTCGCGCGTGCGCAGCCGGCAGCGCCGCGCCACGGGCCGCGGTCGCCGGCTTCCGCACGCCCGCGCACGCCCTCATCCCGCGAGCACCTCGAGGTACCGGTCGGCGACCTGCCGCGAGCGACGGGCACGGCGATCGCCGCGCGGCGCTCGTCGAGCTCGGCGCCGAGCCGCGCGAGCGCGGCCGTCGACGTCGTCGGGCCCGTCGAAGCCGACGCCCGCCTCGCCGACGAGCTCGGGGTGGCCGCCGCTGCGGCGGTACAGGGCCGGCAGCCCGCACGCGAGCGCCTCGAGGAGCGCGTTCGAGCACGGGTCGTCGAGGCTCGGCGCGACGTAGCAGTCCTGGCCTCGCAGGAGCTCTGCGAGCTCCGTCCGAGGCCAGAGGCGCGACGAGCCGCCAGCCGTCGAGGCCCTCCGGGCGCCCGACCGACGAACGTCAGCTCGAACGTCGCCGGGTCGACCGCCGGCGCCGAGCGCCGCGAGCGCGTCCGCGCCCTTGCGCGGGTTGTCCGACCAGCTCACCGCGACGACGCGCAGCGGCCGCCCGTCGAGCGGCTCGCGCTCGCGCGGCCGGATGGAAGATCGCCGGGTCCGGCGCGTTCGTGGATCACGACGGGCTCGACGAGCCGGATCCCGAGGTCGCGGTGCGCGTCGAGGCTGAAGCGCGACTGCAGCACGGTCGCATGCGCGAGCTCCGCGTTCATCGCCTCGATCCGCCGGTCGGTGCCGTCGTCGAAGCCGCGGTAGACGCCGATCGGCCCGTCGACGCGATGCACCATCCGCACGTCGTCGCGAGCGAAGCGCCGCAGGCGCGCGAGGTCGAAGTTGAACGAGTTGAAGAGGCACCGCGGGGTCGCGCCGGAGAGGCGGTTCTCCTCGACCTCGAGCCCGCGCCGTCGGAGCTCGCCGGTCAGAGCGCGGAGGAACTGGTGCCCGCCGCCCGCCGGCGGCGGCGCGGCCTCGTGGAAGACGGCGAGGTCGGCGCGATCCGTCGCGCGAGGCGCGGAAGTCCCGCTCCGTCGCGAGCCGCAGCGCCGACGCGACGCGCCGAGCGACCGGGCGTGCACGACCGCCGCGCGGGGCTTCGTCCGGAGGCTCATCGCCGCGTAACCGTAGACGCGCTCAGGGCAGCCGGATCGCGAGGCGGCAGAGCTCGAGCAGCCGCTCGGCGTAGCCCTCGACCGATCGATCGCTGCTCGACGCGGAGCGCGCGCGCCGCGCCGGCCGACTCCGTGCGCGACCCCGGGCTCGGCGAGGAGGCGCCCGACCGCGAGCGGCGAGCGCGTCGGGGCTCGCCGGGCGGCACGAGCATGACGTTCTCGCCGTCACGAAGCCCCTCCGGATCCCAGAGCCCGCGGGTCCGGCGTCAGGACGACGGGCCGCGCGCAGGCCGACGCCTGGAGCGTCACGCTCTGGCCCGACGGCTGCGGGACGTCCTTGACGGGCACGACGACGGCCGCCGCGCCCGGAACGCCTCGCGTACCTCGACGTCGCGAGAGCACCCGCCGGTGCCAGTCGGCCGGCTCCCAGCGGACGTTCGACGGGAGCGCGGCCGGGCGCGGGTGTCCCGTCAGGATGCGCACCTCGGCGTCGATCGACGGGCGCGGCCTGGAGCAGCGTCTCCCAGTCCCGATGGCCGTCGTAGCCGATCGCGAGCACGCCGTCGGGCGAGCTGCCTCGCCGGGCGACCAGAACGAGCGTGTCGACCCCGAACGGGTTCACGTGCACGCGGCCGGCGAGGCGCGCGTCGAGCGCCTGCGAGCCCGGGCGCCTCGCCCGGGCCGTACAGCATCGCGTGCATCTCGCGCAGGAGGGGGAGCGTCGTGGCGCGCCGCGCGCGGCTCCACGGCTGGTTGAGGAGCCCGGCGACGATCCCGACGAGCGGCACGCGCAGGCGTCGCGCTCGACGCCAGGCGGCGAGCGCGATCGCAGTGCCCGTCGTGGTGCCGACGACGACGTCGGCCTCGCGCCAGCTCGCGGCAGCAGGGCTCTCGTCCCGCGCAGCACGGCTGCGGTCGCGTGCGGCGGCAGCCGGCCGAGACCCGCCTGGCGGTCGACGAGGCGCCGCGCGAGCCGACCCGTCGGCGCGCCCGGGTCGACCTCGTAGTGGCGGACGTCGTGACCCGCCCGCTCGAGCTCGACGCCGCCGAAGAGGAACTCCGTCGGGCCCTCGCCCGGCGCGGGCGGCGTCGAGCCGCGCGAGCCGGCCGGGGAAGTGGACGAAGGCGATCCGCATCGCGGCCGGAGGCTACAGCCGTCGTCCGTTACCCTCCGGTCCGATGCACCGCCAGAAGACGAAGCTCTCGAAGCGCGTGAACCGCGTCGCCTCGTCGGTCGAGCGACGCGGCATCGTCGCGACCTACGAGCTGCACGAGCGCCTGCTCGGCAACCGCGACGCGCGCCGCCGCTTCGCCTCGGACGAGCCGCAGCTCGACGAGACCCAGCGCGGCCTCGTCGAGGCGCTCGACCGCGACGGCTACGTGACGCTGCCGTTCACCGACCTCCACTCGCAGGAGACGTGGGAGCGGCTCGAGGCGCAGGGCGCGGCGTTCGTCGACGAGACCGAGCGCACGATCGCCGACGGGCGGCCAGGGCAAGGTGCGCGCCGGCAAGGAGTTCGTCGTGCGTGCCTGGAGCTTCGAGGGTGCGACGCTCGGCGGCGACGACGCGTGGTTCGCGGTCTGCACCTCGCGTCGGATCCTCGACGTCGCGAACGCGTACCTCCGCCTCTGGGCGAAGCTCTCCTACGTCGACCTCTGGTACACGGCGCAGCAGCCCGCGAGCGACGAGCGGGTCGCGTCGCAGAACTGGCACGTCGACTTCGACGACAAGCATCTGCTGAAGGCGTTCGTCTACCTGTCCGACGTCGACGCCGAGCACGGGCCCGTTCGAGTACGTCCCCGGGCAGCCAGGCCGGCGGCCGGCGGATCGTCGCGGCCGTGGGTGCCGATGGGCTACGGCCGCGTCCCCGACGAGGAGGTCGCCGAGAAGGTCGCCCGACGCCGAGATCGCCACGTTCACCGGGCCGAAGGGCACGCTGATCCTCTGCAACACGAGCGGCCTCCACCGCGGCGGCTTCGCGACGGCCGGGCCGCGCGTCCTCGCGACCGCGACGTACTGCTCGCCGGCCTCGTTGAAGGCGCTCTCGAACCGGAACTACGCGTCCGCGCTCGAGCGCGACCGACCCGGTCGTCCGCTACGCCGTTCGACGAACGTGCTCGTGAGCCGACGCGTATTCTGAACGAGTCGGCGCGTCGACGCGCTCGGTCGTCCACTCGAGCATCGGCCGGACGGCGCCCCGCAGCTGCCCGGTGAAGTAGCCCTTGGAGGAGTCGCCCTCGCCCGGGTCGTGGACGTGGAACGACGAGGACTCCCGGCTGGTTGACGTAGCGGGTGGAGCTTCGGCGCAGCCGAGCGAGAACAGGCCGGCGTCCACGCGTCATGAAGCCCTCGTTGAGGAGGTTGCCCGGGATCCAGGCGGTACTGACGTAGGAGCCCGGCTCGGCGGGCGTCGCCCAGCGGGGGTCGACGTCGAAGGCGTTGAAGACGACCTCGCCGCGCATCGTCGCGAGCTTGATCTTCGGGAAGAGCGGCTCGCGCTCGAAGACGGTGAACCGGAACTCGATTCCCACGGGCTCGCGGACGTCGACGGTGCCGACCGTCTCCCCGTGCTGGTCGACGACCCGCACCGACTCGAGCTGCACGACCTCCTCGGTCGCCGAGCGGCTGACCGAACTTCGGGTTCTGCCACGCGTTCGCCGTGCCGGATGCCGACTGCAGGTACTGCGCGACGATCTCCTCGCTCGGGCCCTCCGCGACGACGCGCCCGCTGTCGAGCCAGTAGGCGCGATCGCAGAGCCGCGCGATCGCCTGCATGTCGTGCGAGACGAAGATGACCGTGCGCCCCGACTCGCTGATGTCCTCGATGCGGCCCATGCAGCGCTGCTGGAACTCGTGGTCGCCTACCGCGAGCACCTCGTCGATGAGGAGCACCTCGGGCTCGAGGTGCGCGGCGACGGCGAACGCGAGCCGCACGTACATGCCGCTCGAGTAGCGCTTGACGGGCGTGTCGATGAACTGCTCGACGCCGCTGAACTCGACGATCTCGTCGTACTTCGCCCGGATCTCGCGGCGCTTCATGCCGAGGATGGCGCCGTTCAGGTAGATGTTCTCGCGGCCGGTCAGCTCCGGATGGAAGCCGGTGCCGACCTCGAGGATGCTCCCGACGCGTCCTCGGATCGTCGCGGTGCCGCTCGTCGGCGGGGTGATCCGGGTGAGGATCTTGAGCAGCGTCGACTTGCCGGCGCCGTTCCGCCCGATGAAGCCGACGACCTCGCCCTCGGCCGACCTCGAACGAGACGTCGTGGAGGGCCCAGATCTCCTCGTGGTGGGCGTGGATCTCGCGCCGGAACCCTCGTTTCGTGACGTCGACGATCGTGTCGCGCAGCGTGGCGTAGCCGGCGCGATACTCGCCGATCCGATACCGCTTGGAGAGCTCCTGGCCGACGACTGCGTGGGGGGCCATCAGATCGTGTCCGCGAAGCGGGGCTCGGACCGGCGGAAGAAGAGCACGCCGGCCAGGAAGAGGACGAGGGTGGACGCGATTCCGAGCGCGAACTGCGTAGCGCTGGGCGCCGGCGTACCCGCGACGGCCCAGCGGAATCCGGTGATGCCGAGGACGACGGGATTCAGATAGACGATCTCCTGGTACTTCTCGGGCAGCCCGCTGACCGGGTAGATGATCGGTGAGACGTACAGCCAGAGCTGGACGACGAACGGGATCGTGTAGACGACGTCGCGGTAACGGACGTTGATCACCGCGAGGAACGAGCCGGCGCCGACCGCGGCGAGACCGAGCAGGAGCAGGAAGAACGGGGCGAAGATCGCCGTCCACTGCAGGGCGTCGCCGTAGTACGTCATCACGCCGATCACGACGACGAACGAGCAGCAGAAGTCGACGAGCGGCACGAGGGTCGTCGAGAGCGGCAGGATCAGCCGCGGGAAGTACACGCGCTGAACAAGCGCGCGGTTGGCGACGACGCTCGACGAGCAGAGCGTGAAGGTCGAGGCGAACAACGCCCAGGGCACGAGGCCCGTGTAGACGAACGTCGTGTACTGCAAGCCCTCGGACGGGAAGTTCGCGAACTTCCCGAAGATGATCGTGAACACGACCATCGTGAGGAACGGCTGCAGTACGGCCCACAGGACGCCGATCAGCGACTGCTTGTAGCGCACCTTGACATCGCGCCACGCGAACGTGAAGGCGAGGCCGTGAAAGCGCCACAGCTCTCTCACGTCCGGCAGGACGCTGTCCCGCGCCGGGCGGATCGATGTGACCGGGGTTTCGGGGGTGCTCAGCACGCGCGTATAGACGACAGGGCGCTCCACCGTGGGATCGCGCGCCCGACCGCCGGATGGTACCGGGGCTACCCGATCGACACCCTGTCCGACGGCCGGAGTCGCCGGGTCATGCGAGCTGCGATCGAGGCGCGCTGCTCCAGCACCGCGACGGCGCGCTCGAGGTCTGCGCAGCGCTGCTCGGTCTTCACCGCCGCGTCGTGGCCCAGTGCGACGTGCGCGTCGTCTGCGAGGTCGGCGTCGTCGGCCAGGGTCAGGGCCGTCGGCGGCGGCAGCGATCCGGTCTCGGCGAGCACGCGAAGCGCATCGCGCAGGCGCTCGTCCCGAACGAGCGATCCGTCGCGGAGACCGCGCGCGAGCGCCTCGTCGAGGACGACGACCTCGTCGCGTAGCTCGTCCGACTGTCCGCGCTTGAGCAGGTCGAGCGCATGGACAATGTGCTGGCCGTCGGCTGAAGTCTCGCGGCGAAGGTACTTCTGCTCGACCTGACGCTCGTGCCGGATCGGAAAGTGGAGGACCTCGAATGGGAACCATTCGCGCAGGAGCCGAAGGCCCGTGCCTTCGACGTCATGGTTCGCCGACGCTCACGACCGCGTCGGGCGCGCCGCGGTGGGCGACCTTCACCTGGGCGTGGTGCGGCTTCCGGAGGTCCGACTGTCGGACGGACGCGAACCGTCAAGCGCTCGAACGGCGGCGCGTCGCCGGGTCGCAGCACGAAGTGGCGCATGAGCCCTCGCACGACCCCGAACCGCGGGGGAACGGCGGCCAGGATCTCGTCGTACGACCCGGCTCGGGGCCACCAGAACTCGTCTGCGTCACTCGGAATCACCCAGTCTGCCGCGTGCTCGACGGCGGCTTGCCGGGACATCCGCGTCACCCATTCCGCTTGGCGAAGCACCTCCGCGTCCTCGCGCTTCACCACTACGCGCTCGTCCTGCGCATGCTTGCGGAGGATCTCCGAGGTGCCGTCGGTCGAGCCGGTGGTCGGTGACAAGCACGACGTCGACGCCCCGAGCGAGGTGGTATCGGAGCCAGGTGTCGACGAGGTCCGCCTCGTCCCGGACGAGCAATGTCATCGCGATCCGCATCAGGGTCTCCGCACGACCTTGCGCGGCGATCGACCGCAGACGCCGCTCGAGACGCGCGGGCGAAGTCGCCTCGAGCGCGGCGACCCGCGGCTGCAGCTCGTCGATCCGGCGGCGCACCCTGACGAGATCGGCCTCACCCAGCACGGCGGCATCGACGGCAAAGGCGCCGTCGTCGGCCGCCGTCGGCCGTGCGAACGACAAGCGGCTTGCCCGCCTCACCCACGCGAGCGCAGCGCGTCGCGGAGCCTGCACGTCCTCGACGAGGACGCCCGCTGCGAGGGCCTCCGCCCGCTGCTGGCTCCGGTCCCGACCAGCTCGTCGAAGACCTCGGCGCTCCGGCCGCGCTCGCTGTCCTGGAACGAGAGTGCGTGGTACGCCGCCCCCGGCCCGGCGACGACCTCTTCGCCGGCGTAGAACTTCTCGACGGCTGCTCCCCAGAGGCGACCCTTTCGCTCGAGCTGCTCGGCGGTCCGGATCGGGAAGTGGAGCACCTCGATCGGGTACCAGCCGCGCATCGGCACGAGCCCGGTGCCGCCGACCGAATGGCTGCCCTCGATGACCTCGGCCGCAGGATGACCGCGGTGAACCACCTTGCGGAAGGGGCGCCACGGGCTGCGCGGGTCGTTGACCGGGGCCTGCGCGGCGAGCCGCAGCGTCATCCGCTCGGCGAACGGGCCGTCCGTCGTCGGGGACGGGGACGAAGTGGCGGACGAACGACCCGACGACGCCCGTAGCGGCGTCGGGATCGACTCGAGCACCTCGGGCAGCGACCCGCCGCGCGGCCACCAGAACTCGTCGGCGTCGCTCGACACGACCCAGTCGGCTCCGTGCTCCGTCGCCGCCAGCCGCGCCATGCGCGTCACCCAGTCGCGCTGCCGAAACGGGCCGTCGGGCTCGCGGATGACGCGGACGTCGGCCGCTCGCGCTCGTAGCCAGCGAGCACCTCCTGCGTGCCGTCCGTCGAGGCGTGGTCGGTGACGATCACGAAGTCGACACCGGCAGCGAGGTGGAATGCGAGATGCTGCTCGACGATGTCGCGCTCGTCGCGGACGAGCAGGGTCATGACGATCCTCACGAGCGCGAAACCGTAGACGCTCACTCGAACGCCGCCGCGACGTCCTCGAACGTGTAGAGCTGCGACCGATCGCCGCCGTACGCCTCGAGCAGGCGCGGGAAGTACGACGCGAGCGCCTCGTCGTACGTGAGGCGCCCCTCGACGAGCAGCGCCTGCCGCTTCCACGAGCTCGTCGAGATCCTCGCGGATCCTGCTGCGCGCTCATGACCCGTGCTCCTCGGGCCCTCTCCGTCCTCGTCCGCTTCGAGCCGCGGGAGCGTCCGGCCGTGGACGAAGGCGGGATGCTCGCGTGCTCTTCGGGAGGACGGCGTAGAACGGGACGCCGTTGAAGAAGTACTCGTGCCAGTCGCCGCCCGCAGAGCGTGAGCCACGGCGTGTCGACCGCGACGGCGGCGAATCCGAAGCCGGTGTGCGGCGAGACGAAGAGGCTCGACGCCTCGACTGCGCGCCAGCTGCTCGAGGATCGGCCGGTCGAACGCGTCGATCGGCTGCTCGCGAGCCCAGGAGCCGGTCGACCTCGGGCCGCGTGATCCCGCTCACGGTGCGGCCGCCATCCGGCTCGCACCCGCCCGACGAACGTGAAGACGGCGTCCGGGAACCGCTGCTCGAGCCGTCGAGGATCGCTCCCCCACGAGGCGACCGACGGGTAGAGCAGGCGAGCGCCGCTCCCGGCCGGCATCACGGCGATCGACCGGCGACCGTCGAGCTCCGTCCGCGCGCGGGCCCGCTCCTCGTCCGGCAGCACGAGCCTGAGGCGCTGGTGGGGCTCGTAGGCCGGGGGCGGCGCTCCCGCGAGCCCCGACGGCGATCCGCGCCCGGAAGTGGCGGCGCGCCGCCTCGTAGTAGCGTCGCAGGCCGTCGAACCGCGCGCTGGTCCGGGGTCGGCCGACGGCCGGATGGTGGACGACGTAGTCCCAGTCGCGCGGGATCGCCGCGGAGCGCCCGGCGCGGATTGCCCTCGGCGCGGCCGAACGACGTGTACGGGACGGCGAAGACCTCGTCGACGAACGGCGCGCAGCGGGCGAGCTCGACCGGGCGACGCGCCGTTCAGGACGAGCGCGAGGTCGAAGCGTCGGGTCGCAGGCGTGGTAGCCCTGGCAGCGCCGCAGGGCCTCGATCACGTGGCCGACCGCGTGCGAGTACCAGTGGTCGACGAGCAAGCGTCGGCGCGATCCGTCGGCTGCCGGCGCGGAGCGTCGATCACGTCGAGCCACGGGGGGCGTGCGGCGCCACGGCCGCCACGTGGCGAGCGTGACGTGCAGCGGCCGCGAGGTCGTCCAGCCCGCGCGCAGCGAGGTCGGCGGCCATCTGCGACCGCTCGACCGTCTCGTCGTACGTGCCGCCCGACCGGGTCGAGGTGCCGGATGGTGCACCGCGGTCGACGATGCCGAGCCGGCAGCCCTCGCGCGCGGAGATCCATCCATTCGAGCTCGAGCCCCCAGCCCATGCCGCGCCAGGCGGGCAGCGGGCAGCACGCGCTCGCTCCACTCGGGCGCGATCACCGAGATCGGCCCGGTCTCGACGAACGGCACCTCGCGCGACCGCGAGCGCGGGGCGACACGCGTGTGCGGATGGCTCACCTCCGACCCCGGGGCGTGCGCCGGCTGCCCGATCCCGAAGCCCGCGGCGGCGCACTCGGCCGACGAGCTCGACGACGTCGCCGCGCACGAACTCGACGTCGTCGTCGCAGAGGACGACGAACCGCGGGAGCCCGCCGGCGAGCTCGATCAGGCCGTTGAGGTTCTCGAGCCGCTTGCCCGGCCCCTGGCTGACGCGTGACGTCGGCGAGCTCGGCGCGATGTCGTCGAGCGCCCGCAGCGCGATCTCCCAGCCCGCCGCCGCGCGCCGGCTCGATCGCGCGGCTCGTCGCGCGCGGCCTTCTCCGCCATGTAGATGCCGACGAAGAGCGGCGGCGCTCATCCGTCGACTCCGCCGACGATCGCCTCGACGACGCGCTCCGCGCTCCGGCCGTCGACCGGGCCGACGACGGTCGCGGTCACCGCGCGCCGCTCCGCCGCGAGCTCGCCGGGTCGCTCCAGGCAGCGCTCGATGCCCGCGACGACCTCGTCGAACGAGCGCGCCTCGTGGAACGCGCCCGAGGTCGCGACGTCGCGGTAGTGCTCGCCGATGACGCTCTTCGCGGCCCACGACTCGCCGGCCGGCGCGCCCTCGTCGTAGAGGACGCAGACGGCGGGCCGGTCGTTGACGAGCGCGTCGAGCAGCACGGTGCCCGGCGTTCGAGACGACGGCGTCGGCGTGCTGGAGCAGCGTCGCGAGCACGTCGATGTCGGTGTGGCTCGGCTCCTGCACGGCGACGCCCGGCCGGTCGAGCGCCGCGGCGAAGCGCTCGCGCCACTCGCCGTCCCGCGGGTGCGGGCCGGAAGAGGAGCGAGAAGCGCCGGTCTGCGCCCGACTCCGCCCACCAGGCGACGAGCCGCTCGAAGAAGCGCGCCTCGTACGGCGTGTTCGTCGGGCGTGTTGCCCATCACCAGCACGAGCCGGACGCGCCGGGATCGAGGCCGTAGCCGCGCAGAACGTCGTCGAACGCCTCGCGCGGCCGCGCGCTCGTGGAAGACGTCCGCCTGCGGCCAGCCGGTGACGACGATGCGCTCCGCCGGCGACGTCGTGGTAGCGGACGAGGTCGTCGCGCATCCGCTCGTTCTGCACGACGTAGCGGTCGAGGCCGTTCCAGATCACGCCCTTGCCGACCGTGTGGTCCCAGCTCGCCGACGTAGCCGACCGTCGTCGAGCCCGAGCCGGCGGCCGAGCACGATGAACGGCGTCGCGGACTGCATCTGGAGGTTCGAGAGGACGAGCGCCGGCCGCTCCGCCTCGAGCCGGCGCGCGAAGCGCGCTCGCGACGTGGCGCCGCGGCGAGAAGTGCCAGCGGCGCATCGCCCGCTCGATACCCGGGCGCACGCGGCAGCGGGCCGACGCGGGACGAGTCGAGGAGCTGGTTGCGGTGCCCGGGCAGCATCCGCTCGCGGTGGAAGCCGTGCCGCAGGTTGAGCCGGATCGCGAGCGGGTAGTAGCCGATCCGCTCGTCGAGCCACCGGTCGGTGCGGCGCGCGACCCGCTCGGCGAGCGGCACGACGCCGGCTGGAGGTCGTCGGCGTGGAGCGACCGCGACGCCTGCCGGGACGCGCTGCGGCCCATTCCTCCGCGTCCTCCCGCCGGAAGGCGAACGCGACCCGCAGCCGATCGCCGAGCCGCGCGGCGAGGCCGCTCGACGATCCCGCAGTCGAAGAACGTCCGCGCGGTCAGCGGGTCGGCGACGACGACCCAGACCGGCCGTCTCGCTCACGCGCTGCGCGCGGCGCGCGAGCGTCAGCGCGACCCGCTCGGCGAGCGACGCGCCGTCGAGGCCGTGGTGGCGCAGCGCCTCGGTCGGCGTGCCGCAGGCGGGCCAGCCCTCGACGCCGGCGACGTCGAGCGCCGGCGGCGTCGGGAAGCGACGGCGAGCGCACGCCGGAGCGTGTCGCCGAGCGCGCCGACCGGCGCGTGGTCCTCGACGACGAGCACGTCGCGCACCCCGGCGACGGTCTCGGCGAGCCAGTCCGGGTCGACCCGGTCGAGCCACGGCAGCGTCGACGACGGCGACGTCGATGCCCGCGCTCGGCGAGCAGCTCCGCCGCGGTCAGCGCCTCGTGCAGCATCACGGGCCCGTACGAGACGAGCATCGCGTCGCCGCCCTCGCGGAGCGACGACGCCTACGCCCGGCGCGGGCCGGTAGCCCGGCGGGAAGCTCGATCCGGCGCGGCGACGGGCCGATCGCGAGGCGGATGGCGACGCTCTCGGTCGCCTCGAGCACCGCCCACTCGACGAGCGCGCGCGTCTCCTCGCCGTTGCACGGGTGGACGACGGTGACGCCCGGGATCGCGGCCATGAGCGACGCGTCGCGCAGGCTCTGGTGCGACTTCCCCGGCCCGGCGGGGATCAGGCCGGCGTAGTGCATCGCGTAGACGACCTTCGTGCGCTCGCTCGCCTGGTTGTAGATCTGCTCGTTCGCGCGCGACGCGAGGAAGCTCGCGAACGAGTTGACGACGGGGAGCGAGCCCGTGGCGGGCCATGCCCGCGGCCATCGAGACCATGTCCTGCTCGGCGATCCCGTTCTCGACGAACCGGTCGGGCTCCGCGAGCTCGAACGCGCGCACGCGGCAGTCGGAGGCGAGGTCGGCGTCGAGCACGACGAGACGCGGCTCGCGCGCCGCGAGCTCGAGCAGCGCCTCCCCGTAGGCGGCGGCGACGTACTCCTCGGTGACGCGCGGCCGCGGCGCCGGGCGCGCCTGCGCCGCTCTCGGGCTCGCCCTGGAGGCTGCCCTCGCGCTCGACGTCGAGCGGCGGAACGACGCTCGAGCGCGAGCGGCGCGAGGCCGAAGCGCCGTCGATCCGCTCGCGCAGCCGGCCTCGAGCTCGCCGGCCGCGGCGGCGAAGTCGTCGTCGTCGGGCGCGCCCGCGTGCCAGCGGTACGTGCCGCCGCCCTCGGCGAGCGCCCGCGGGTGCTCCATGAACGAGACGCCCTTGCCCTTGATCGTCCGCGCGACGAGGACGCCGGGCGTGCCGTCGTCGTCGCTCCCAGAGCTTCGCGAAGCGCGTGTCGGAGCGCCGCGTGGTCGTGGCCGTCGCAGGTCACGACGCGGCAGCCGAACGCGCGCAGCTTCGCCTCGAGGCTCTCGAGCGCGAGGATCTCCTCGGTCGCCTTGTCGGACTGGAGCTCGTTGCGGTCGACGACGACGAGCAGGCGGCCGACGCGCTGGTGCGCGGCCGCCTGGAGCGCCTCCCAGTTCTGGCCCTCCTGGAGCTCGCCGTCGCCGGTCATCACGACGACGCGCCCGCCGCGACCGAGGTGGCGCTTCGCCCACGCGATCCCGCGCGCCTTCGAGATCCCCATCCCGAGCGAGCCGGAGTTCGCCTCGATCCCGGGCACGCCGACGTCGGGGTGCCCGTCGAGGCCGCCGAGCCGGCGGAGCCGCAGCAGCCGCTCGGTCGGGATCACGCCGAGCGCGTTGAGCGCCGCGTAGAGGCCCGGGACGTCGTGGCCCTTGGACGAGAAGAAGACGTCGCGGTCGGGCGAGTCGAAGCCGACCTCGGCGACGTTCAGGTTCTCCCAGAGCAGGTGGGCGACGAGGTCGAGGGAGCTGAAGGTCGAGCCGAGATGCCCCGAGCCGGCGCGCTTGACCGCGACGAGCGCGTTGAGCCGGCACATGTCGGCGAGGAGCTCGAGCCGCGCGTCGGCGTCGAGCTCGGCGGCCGCGATCCGCTCGAACTCCCGCGGCGGGATCAGCTGCAAGGTCAGCCCTGGCACGCGGCGATCTTAGTGTCTCGCCCCGCCCGGCGAGCAGCCCGTCGAGGTCGCTCGCCGGACGGAGCCCGAGGAGACGCCGCGCGGTCGTGCTCGAGCGCCGGCGTACCCCAGCCGCTCGATCTCGTCGACCGTGAGCGCGACGCGCCGTCCGTGGCGCTCCGCGCGTGACGACGGCCACGCCCTGGTCGGCAGTCGAGCACCGAGACGTCGCAGCTCGGCGATCCGTCCGCAGCCGGACGATCGCGCTGGTAGACGTCGCCGTTCCAGTCGCCGGCGAAGCCGTCGGTGCGCGCGGCCTCGGCGAGAGACGGCGCGGCCGCGGCCGCGGTCTGCGGATTGCAGTCGTGGACGAGGACGACACCGTCGCGGCCGAAGCACGGCGAGCGCGTTCCGGACGTCGCGGTAGGACTGCTCGTACGTGTGCAGGCCGTCCACGAAGACGACGTCGAACGGCGCGAGCCGGTCGCCGTGCCGCTCGAAGAACGCGTCGCTCGTCGTCGGGAAGTAGAGCGTCCCCGTAGCGCGCGCCGAGCGCGGCCCTCGCGCCGGGCGAGCATCGGCACGCGGAAGGCGAAGCGCGGGTCGACGCCGACCTTCGTCGCCGCCTCGACCGCGTGGAAGCACGCCCCGTCCTTGACGCCGAGCTCGAGATAGCGGCTGCCGCCGAGCGCGCCGAGCGCCCGTTGGATCGATCTCGATCCTCGTCACGACGCGCCCCGTCCCGCGGCGCGCAGCAGCCCGACGAGCGCGGCTGCGATCCAGACGGGGACGAACGGGCAGCTCGAACTCGTTCTGCGGTGCCTGTGAGAGGGCGTGCACGAGGAGGACGAGGAGCGCGCGACCCGCCGAGGACGAGGATCGGCGCGGTCCCGCGCGGGCGGCGGACCGCGAGCGCGACGCGCCGCGACCGCGATCCAGAGGAACGGTCGCGGCCAGCGGTCGCTCGCTGTTCCGCCCTTGCTCGCGAGCCAGGCGTTCGAGTCGCGCGTCGGGAGCTGCGCGTTCCAGTCGCGAACCGTGTCGACGAGCTCGAGGTAGCGCTGCCCCTCCGACGCGCTCGCCGAGCGCCGCCGCCGGATCGGGGACGACGCAGCGCTCGAGGTCGTCGGTCGGGCACCAGACGAAGCCGTAGCGCACCGCCTGGACGAGCGGCGAGACCGTGATCGGCGCAGGGAACGGCTTGCCGTCGATCGTCGAGCTCGGCCGGCAGCTCGGGGAGCGGGACGGGCCGCTCGCGCACCTCGGGCGAGTACCGCTGCGAGAGGAAGTCCCAGAACGTGTCGGCGACGCCCCGCGACGTAGCGGCCAGGGATCGGCGCGAATCGCCTCGAGGGAGGCGTCGAAGAGGACGTCGTAGTCGTCGTCCCAGCCGAACACCCGGTCCGAGAGCGCGATCATGCGGATCACCTCGAGGTTCCCGAGCGCCGCCGAAGTACGTCTCGACGTCGACGTCGCGGCTTGCGATACGGCGGCAGCGGCAGCACGTCGCGCTCGACGGCGGCGGCGAGGCGCTCGGGAGGCGTCGCCGTTCGCGGGGTCGATCTCGCCGCCGACGCGGAAGAACGGCACCCACGCCTTGCTCCCGCGGGCGACCGTCAGGTCGTCGTAGCGGACGGCGTTGTGCATCGCCCAGGCGGCGAGCGGGAGGATCGCGGCGGCGAGGCGTCACGGCGACGCCGCGCAGGACGGGTGTCCGCCCGCGGCGGGCGAGGAGCGGCACGAGCACGGCCGCGAGCAGCGCGATCTGCGCGGCGGGCCGGCAGAGCGTGAGCAGCGCGACGCCGGCCGCCGACGGCGGCGAGCCAGGCCGTCGAGCCGGTGCTCCAGGCCCGCACGACGGCCCCCGCCCACCAGGCGAGGACGAACGCGAAGACGGGGTCGCTCGAGACCTCGTGGAAGAGACCCGCGTAGGTCGGCGTCACGAGCAGGACGAGCGCCGTCGCCAGGGCGGCTGCACGTGAGATCGGCGCGATCGCCCAGGCCCAGCCGAGCAGCGAGAGCGCGTAGAGCAGCGCGAAGACGACCTCCGTGAGCGCGCGCGCCGCCGATCCACATCGGGATCCCCGTGACGAGCGGCGCGATCGGCGTGCGGAAGACCTGGAGCGCCGAGAACGGCGGGTCGGTGTCGGCGAGCTGGAGGAACGTGAGCCAGTAGTCCCACGAGTCGCGGCCGCGCTGGAGCGGCCACGCGAGCGCCTGGACGCCGTAGCTCGCGAGCGCCACGACGACGAGCGCAGCGGCTCCCGCGGGGGTTACGAGCCGCTCGACGAGCCGGGAGCCCACGAGCGCGGGACGGTACCGCCGCGACCGCCACGAGCCGACTAGCGTTGCGCCCCATGCGACGGCAGGCGACGCGGCGCGACCTCGCGGTGCTCACGCTCGCCGCGCTCGCGCTGCTCGCGGCGACGAGCGTCTTCGAGTGGTCGCGCGCCGACGACGCCTCGTCGTGGGACGTCCCGCTCTACCAGTCGTTCGGCGACCGGATCGTCGCCGGCGAGGTGCCGTACCGCGACTTCCGGATCGAGTATCCGCCCGGCTCGCTGCCCGCGTTCGTCCTGCCGTCGCTCGTCGCGGACGACGGCGATCCCGTCTACGAGCCGGAGCTGAACGCCGCGGCCGAGAGCTACGCCCGGTCGTTCGCGACGCTGATGACGCTGCTCCTCGCGGCGACGGTTGTCTGCACGGCGCTCTCGCTCGGCGCCCTCGGCGCGAGCGTCGGCCACGCCGCGATGGCGCTGGGGCTCGTCGCGGCGACGCCGCTGCTCCTCGGCGAGCTCGCGCTGACCCGGTTCGACGCGCTGCCCGTCGCGCTCGACGGCGGCCTGGCTCGCGGCGCTGCTCCACGGCCGCTCGCGGCTCGCGGCGGTCGCGCTCGGGCTCGCGGTCGCGGTCAAGCTCTATCCGCTGCTCCTCCTGCCCGCTCGCGGCGATCTACGCCTGGCGGCGCACGGGACGCCGCGAAGCCGTCGTGACGCGTCGGGCTGACGGCCGCGACGGTCGCCGCGGTCGTGCTGCCGTTCCTCGCGCTCGCGCCCGGCGAGGCGTGGTTCTCGATCAGGGCGCAGCTGACGCGAGGGCTGCAGGTCGAGAGCCTGCCCGGGCAACCTCGCGCTCGCGCTCGACACCGCCGCGGACCGGCTCGGCCTCGGGTCGCTCGGGGCGGGCATCGCCGAGGGCGGCACGGGCGAGGTGCGGAGCGCGGACGTCACGGGCACGCTCGGGACGATCGTCGGGACGCTGGGCGGGCTCGCCGCAGTCGTCGTCGTCGTCGCCGTCTGGCTCGCCGCGTGGCGGCGCCCGCGCCGACGGCGCGCGGCTCGTCCGCGACGCCGCGACGGTGGTCGCCGCCCAGCTCGCCCTCGGGCGCGTGCTCTCGCCGCAGTTCCTGCTCTGGCTGCTGCCGTTCGTCCCGCTCGTCGCCGGGCGGCGCGGCCGCGCTGCGAGCGCCCTGCTCGCGGTCGCCCTCGTCGCGACCCACCTCTGGTTCCCCGAGCTCTACCGCGACTACGTCAACGAGCGCGGCGTCCCCGAGACCGCCTACCTGCTCGGCGCGCAACGGGCTGCTGCTCGCGATCCTGCTCGTGCTCGTCGCGCCCGGCCGGCGCTCGCCGAGGAGCCCGACGGCGGCGAGGAGCACGAACGCGGGCGCGACCGGCACCGCGTAGGCGGGCTCGGCCCAGACCGTCATCACCGTCACGAGCAGCATCACGAGCGCGCCGGCGGCCGGCGCGAGGGTCGCCCACCAGCGCCACGGGCGCCGGATCGCGACGCGCGACGACACCGACGAGGAGCCACGACCAGAGCGGCGGGTAGAGCTTCGACGAGCGATCCATCTGGAGGCCGAGCCACGGGCTCGACCAGCGATCGGGGAAGGCGGCGAAGAGCTCGGCCTCGCGCCGGTCGTTCGCGAGCCACCGCGCTCGCTTCGCGGGGTCGTCGAACTCGAGGACGTGCTCGGTCGGCGACGTCCAGACCTCGCGGATGCTCCCGTCGGGCGTCGAGAGCTGCGCGCTCTGGTGCTCGGACGGGACGACCTCGCCCTCGGTCGGCTCCGGGCAGCGCCGGGCGCGGTCGCGGCCAGCGCCGCGCGCCGGGTGCGGCCGTGACGGCTGCAGGCTCGTCGACGCGACCGGCGAAGAGCGGCTGCGAGAGCTCCTCCCAGAGCTCGCCGAGGACGTTCCGCGCGAACGTCCCCGGATGGGCGCGCACGCTCTCGCGTGCGACGCGCCCGAGCAGCTCGTAGTCCGAGTCCCAGCCGTAGTGCCGGTCGGAGAGGACGATCAGGTCCTCGTGCAGCCGCGGGCTGCCGCGCGCGAAGAACGTCTCGAGGTCGACGCCGTACGAGCGGTACGGCTCCTTCGGGCAGGAGCTCGCGCTCGACGAGGGCGGCCAGCTCCCGCGACGCCTCGCCGTTGTCGGGCGCGACGATCCGGTCGACGGTGAACGCGCGGAAGAACGGGAAGCTCGCCTGGCCGCCGCGGGCGACTGCGAGGTCGTCGTAGCGCCAGAGGTTCGTCGCCGCCCAGGCTCCGAGCAGGACGACGGCGACGCCGACGAACGCGAGCGTCCGCCCGAGCGCGCGCCCGCCAGCTGCCCGCGAGCGCGAGGGGCAGGATCGCGACGACGAGGAACGCCTGGTTCACGGGTCGCGTGAGCGCGATGAGCGCGGTCGCCGCGCCGAGCGCGGCGAACCGCCACGCCGTCGGCGTGAGCGCGGCGCGCACGGCGAGCGCCGTCCAGACCGCGAACCCGGCGGCGAAGACGATCTCGCTCGCGAGCTCGTGGAAGAGCGCGCCGTAGCCGGGGTAGAGCAGGAGCGCGAGCGGCGACGAGCACCGCCGGGCCGGGCCCGAAGAGGAGCGCCGTGCGCGTGTGGAGGAGCACCGAGCCCGCGAAGAGCAGCGCGGCGAACGCCTCGACGACGAGCGGGCTGCCGAGATCGAGGATCCCGCCGACGACGAGCGGCGCCACCGGCGTGCGCGAGAGCATCTCCCAGGGAAAGACCGCGTCCGTGCTCCAGAAGTCGGCGTAGACGGCGACGTACGACTCGAGGTCGCGACCGGGTGCGGTCGGCCAGCCGAGCGCCTGGACGGCGAAGACGACGAGCGCCGCGGCGACGACCAGAGCGGCGCCCGCTCCGCGTGCCCGACGAGGCCGTCGCCCACCTCCAGGCACGGCGCGGCCGCTCCCTCACCGGGCCCGGCGTCCCCTCGAGAACCCTCACCGGCCCGCGGACGCGCCAGAGCCGCGAGGTCCTCGACGCGTGCCCTCGGCCACGACGCTCGCCCGCGAGGCGGAGCGCGCGCGGCGCGACGATCCAGTCGGCCTCGACCGGGCCCGTCTCGGCGACGACGACGCCTCCCCCGGCGATCCGCACCGCGTCCGAGGCGAGCGTCGGCGCGTACGCGGCGCCGAGGTCGAAGACCGGGCCGATGCGACGCGTTGAAGAACTCCGTCAGCCGCAGCGCGTCCCGCGTCTCGACCGAGACGCCGCCCGCGAGCGACGGCCGCCTCCTCGCCCGCGGGCACGGCGTCGTCGACCCAGGCCGTGGTGGTCGCGTCGAACGGCGAGAACGTCACGTTGCGCGCCGCGTCGATCCGGTAGTCCCACGCGAACGACCGCGTTGAGCGCGAAGACGACGGCGACGGGCACGAGCGACGAGCCACCGCGGCAGCCGGGCGAGCGCGACCACCGACCGCGACCGCGAGCGCGCCGGCGGCGAGGAGCGTCAGGCGCGACGGCTCGGAGCGGCCGAGCGAGCTCGGCGACCTCGGAGGGGAGCCCGCTCGCGATCGCGTCGAACCGCCGCCCGCCGTCGTCGTTCAGGAGGTAGGTCGGGAGCGTCGCGAGGAGCGCGAACGCGAGGACGCCGCCGACGGCGATCCCGACGGGCCGAGCGCCGCGCGCGACGCTCCGCCCACACCGCGGTCGAGACGAGCCACAGCGGCACGACGTAGAAGAGGTAGCGGTCGTGGAGGAAGCCGACGCCGAACTCGGTGCTCGAGAACGCCCCGACGACGAGCAGGAGGACGGCGTTGACGGCGACGAAGAGCGACGCGAACGCCGCCGCCGGCCGGTCGCCGCGACGGGCGTCGCGTCCGAGCAGGAGCAGCGCCGCCGGCGCGACGACGAGCGGGACGAGCGCGAGGTAGAGCCCGAGCCCCGCGAGCGACCGCCACGTCCAGCGGGCGACCTCGACCACGTCGTAGGAGCGCCAGAGGTCGGCGTAGCCGGCGAGCGGGTTGCCGAGCGCCGCCCGCACGGCGAGCGCGACGCACGCGCCGCCGAGCACGACGAGCAGCGGCCAGAGCCGGCGGAGGTCGCCGCGGCGCGACGAATCGTCGGCCACGCGTCATGAGCGGCGCGCGAGCGCGAGCGCCAGCACGAGCGCCCCTCCGAGCGCCGCGAGCTGCAGCCGGAGGCCCGCCGCGAGCGCCGAGCGCGCCGAGCGCGGCGAGCTGGGCGAGCGCGGTCGGCCGCTCGAGGCAGCGCTGGAACGCGAGGAGCGCCAGCGTGCACGCGGCGTAGGCGGCGCCCTCCGTCATCACGAAGCCCGTGTAGAGCGCGGAGGGAATGCCGACCGCGAGCGCTGCGCACGCGAGGCTCCAGCGACGGCGCGAGCAGCCGCCGCGCGAGCAGGAAGACCGGCACCGCGGCGAGCGCGAAGCAGAGCGCGTTGAGGAGCCGTGCCCAGCCGTACGCGGAGAGGTCGTCGTCCGTCAGGAGGTGGACGGGCGCGAGGAGCGCCGGGTAGCCGGGCGCGAAGCCGTAGCCGCCGTCGCGCACTCGCAGGCCGTCGCCCGCGGCGAGCGAGCGCGAGGCGTCCCAGTGGATCAGCTCGTCGCCGAAGACGGTCGGCACGTCGAGCTGCTGCCCGAGCGCTCCCCAGAGCGTCGCCGCCGCGAGGACGATCGCCGCCGAGCGTGAGCGTCGCCGCGCCGCGCGCGCTCACGCGCGGGTGCGGCGCCGCGCTGCGGGCGGACGACGTCGGCGACGTCGCCCGTCGAGCTCGTCCGTCTTGCGGCGAGGAGCAGCACCTCGCTCGACTCCGGCCGGTAGTCGGTGAAGACGGTCACCTCCCGCCAGCCGGTCCACGCGAGCTCGATCCGCAGCGCGTCGAAGGTCGGCACCATCTTCGCCTTCCCGGTGCCGGGCTGCCAGCGGACGCGGAGCGCCGAGTCGGGGCGCGGGTCGATCGTCGTCTCGAGCAGCATCTCGCCGCCGAGCCGCGTCACGCGGTTGAGCCTGCCGAGCAGCTCCAGGTGGAACGCGCTGTGGTAGAGCACGCCGAGGAAGAAGACGAGGTCGAACGGGCCGTGCTCGTGGAGCGCGTCGGCGTGGCGGAGGTCGCCGTACACCCAGGCGTGCGGCGCCGCAGGTCGCCCTCCCACTCCTCGTGGAAGTGCCGGTCCTCCTCGAAGTCCGAGAAGGCGAGGAACGACGGCTCGAGCTGCCTGTCGATCCAGCGCGTGTGGATCCCGTACTTCGGGCCGACCTCGAGCATCCGCAGGCCGCGCCAGTCGCGGCCCGCGGCGACGTCGGCGAGCCCGTCGACCGTGAGCGTGAGGTCGACGTCCTCGGCGGAGACCGTCGAGCCACGCTTGTCGCGGATCGGGCGGTCGTCGCGGGTGAGCGTCGTCTTCGCGTCGAGCTGCTCGCGGTAGTCGTAGAGCGGGACGTAGCTCGCGAGCTTGAGCTGCTTCGCGCTCCAGTCGACGGCGCGCTTGCCGGTGCGCCAGCCGAGCGCCCGCGCCGGCGCCGGGATCCTCATCGCTCGACCTCGGCGCCCGCCACGACGGGGAACGCGTACTCCACGGGCTGGCGGTGAAGCATCGCCGCGCGCCGTCGACTCACCCGTCCGCGACCGTTGCCGATAATGCCCGCGTGGAGACGCCCGAGATCTCGGTCGTGATCCCGTGCCTGAACGAGGAGGACGCGGTCGGCAACGTCGTCGACCAGGCCTGGGAGGGGATCCGCCGCTCGGGGCGCCCGGGCGAGGTGATCGTCGTCGACAACGCCTCGACCGACCGCTCCGCGGACGTCGCCGCCGAGCACGGCGCGATCGTCGTCCGCGAGGAGCGCCCCGGCTACGGGAGCGCCTACCTCGCCGGTCTCGCGCGACGCGCGGGGCGAGTTCATCGTGATGGGCGACGCCGACGAGACGTACCCGCTCGCGAGCTCGCGCCGTTCGTCGACCGCCTCGCCGCGGGCGACGACCTCGTGATGGGCTCGCGCTTCGAGGGGACGATCCACGGCGAGGCGATGCCGTGGCTCAACCGCCACGTCGGCAACCCGATCCTGACCGGCCTCCTCAACGTCCTCTTCGGCGTGAAGATCTCGGACGCGCACTGCGGGATGCGCGCGGTCCGGCGCGACGCGCTCGACGACGCTCGACCTCCACTCGACGGGGATGGAGTTCGCCTCGGAGATGGTCTTCAAGGCGTTCCGCGCGGAGCTCCGCGTGAGCGAGATCCCGATCGACTACTACCCGCGCGTCGGCGAGTCGAAGCTCAACCGCTTCGGCGACGCGTGGCGGCACGTGAAGTTCATGCTCCTCTACAGCCCGAGCTGGCTCTACTTCGTCCCGGGGCTCGTGCTGCTCCTGCTCGGGCGCGATCGGCGCGATCGCGCTCGCGACCGGGCCGGTGACGCTCCTCGGCCGCACGTGGCAGATCCACACGCTCTTCGCCTGCATCGCCGCGTGCTGCTCGGCACGCAGATCGTCCAGCTCGGCGTCTTCGCGCGCGCGTTCGCGGCCTCGCACCTCGGCGAGACGCGATCGGCTCGTCGAGCTGGGCGAGCGACGCCTGAGCCTCGAGCACGGCCTTGTCGCCGGCGGCGCTCCTGCTCCTCGCGGGCTCGTGATCGTGACGGTGATCTTCGTCGCGTGGGCGCTCGACGGGTTCGGCGCGCTCGCCCACGAGTACACGACGGCGATCGGCTTCACGCTCGTCGCGGTCGGCACGCAGGTGATCCTCGGCTCGTTCTTCCTCGGCCTGCTGACGATGCGCACGACGGAAGAATCCCGCGCGACGGTCGTCGAGCGAGCACGACGCACGCCGCGTGAGCGGCTACGTGCCCCTCAACGAGCGACCGCACGGCGGCCACAGCGCGACTGCTCGCGCTCGCGTCGGCGTCCCGGCCGAGCCGATGTCGCTCGACGTCGGCTGCTCGTCGCGGATACCTGGCGCGGCCGCTCGTCGGAGCGCGGGCTCCGCGGTCGTCGGACTCGAGCTCGATCCGCGCGCCGCGGAGGCCGCGCGAGCGTGTGCGAGGACGGTCATCGTCGGCGACGTCGAGACGATGGAACTCCGTTCGCAGCCGGCCTCGTTCGACGTCGTGCTCTGCGGCGACCTGGTCGAGCACCTCCGCGACCCCGGGAGCGTCGCTCGCGCGGCCTGCGGCCGCTCCTTCGCGAGGACGGCCGGCTGGTGCTGACGACGCCGAACGTCGCGAACTGGGCGATGCGGCTGTCGCTGCTCGCCGGCCGCTGGCGATACACGGAGCGAGGCATCCTCGACCGGACGCACACGCACCTCTTCACGCGGAAGACTCTCGTCGAGACGGTCGAGGCGCCGGCTATCGGCATCGTCGCGCTCGACTCACACGGCCCCGTGCCGGTCGTCGGGACGCCTGCCGTCGAGCGCGCTAGCGCATGCGGTCGCCCGCGCTCCGCCCGTCGCTTTTCGCCTACCAGTTCGTAGTCGCGGCCGACCCCACGGTGATCTCGATCGTCATCCCGGTCAAGAACGGCGGCGCCGACCTGGCCGCTGCCTCGACGGGATCGCGCGCCAGCGAGCTCGACGAGCAACGTCGAGGTCGTCGTCGTCGATTCCGGATCGACGGACGGGAGCCCCGAGCGCGCACGCGAGCGCGGCGCGCGTAGTCCACGAGATCCCGCCGGCTGAGTTCGGCCACGGACGCACGCGGAACCTCGGCGTCGGCTCGCTCGGGGCGACGTCGTCGTCTTCACGTCGCAGGAGCGGTCGCCGCCGACGAGCGCTGGCTGGCACGCTCGCGGCCGCCGCGCGCTCGGCGCCGGACGGTCGCCGGCGCATACGGCCGCCAGCTCCCGCACGCCGACGCGCGCCCGCCCGAGCTGTTCTTCCTCGACTTCCTCTACGGGCCCGACGCCGCGCGTCCAGCGCCTCGCCGCCGGCGAGGAGCTCACGTTCGAGACGACGCTGTTCTCGAACGTCAACGCCGCGATCCCGCGCGCGGCATGCTCGAGCGATTCCCGTTCCGCGACGATCTCGACGATGAGCGAGGACAGGAGTGGTCGCGGCGCGTCCTGCGCGCCGGGCTCGCGCTCGTCTACGAGCCGCGCGCCGCGGTCCGCCATTCGCACGCGTACACCGATCGCGTCGGCGTTCCGCCGGTTCTTCGACTCGGGCGTGTCGGCCGAGCACTCGTACGTCGAGGGCGACGCGTCGCGCGCCGCCCTGCGCCGCGCCGGCGCTCGGTACGCCAGCGAGGAGCTGCGCCTGGCTCTGGGCGACGCGGTCGCCGCCGCTGGATCCCGTACACGGTGGTCTACGAGCTCGGCGAAGTTCGCAGGCTCCAGCTCGGGCTACGACACGCGCGCCTGCCGCGCTGGCTCGTGTCGAGGCTGAGCGGGCTCCCGGCGCACGAGCGACGCTTCGCGCGGCTCGGGCCGATGCGCCCGTCGAGTGAGCCTCAGCGCGGCTCGGGCAGCCGAACGACGACAGGCCCTCGTTCGCGACAACCGTCGTCCCGCCGAGCGTTCGCCTCGAGACGGGCGCGCAGTCGGGGTCGGCGACGGCGTAGCCGACGCCGAGGCGCGCCGCCAGCGCACGCTCCCTCGGGCCCTCCCGCGAGGACTCGCGGCGGCCTGCCGCGCGAGCGGGAGCCGGTCGACGAAGCCGACCTGTCGTTCGCTGAACGCGGGAAGCGTCGGCCGGCGCACGAGGTACGGCACCGCGAAGTGCAGACACGCGTCGCTGACGAGCCGTTCCGAGTCCGGCAGCACACCGCGGTCGAGCTTCTCCCGGAACGAGGTCAGGCCGGAGACCGCGGCGGTCGCGTGGCTCGGACTGCGAGGACGCGCTCCGGAAGTCGCAGCCCCGACCGAGGTCCGCGCGACGAGGACGAACACGAGCGACAAAGGCTGCGATCCAGGCAGCGTCGGGCTGCCGTCGCAGGAACGCCGCCCCGATCAGCAGCGCGAGCCCGACACCGAAGTAATAGACGACGCGCTGGTAGTCGAACGACACGTGCACGCGCCAGAGCTGGCTGACGACGACGCAGGCGAGCGCGAGCGACGCCACCGCGAGGAGGGCAGGGTCGTGGCGCAGCCGTCGGGACGTGAGCACGAGCGCGATCGCAACGAGCGAGACGACGAGGAACGGCACGCTGTAGTAGTGCTCGAGCGGCCGCGCGGTCGAGCCAGTCCGGGCCAAGGAACCGATAGCTCACCGGCTTTCCCAGCGCACGGCCCTGGAGCCAGAGGTGTCCGATCACCCCGGCGCCCAGCACGCACGCGAGCCCGACCGCATACACGAGCGGCCTCAGGATCCCGTCGCTCCACCAACCGCGCAACGCAGCTCGCGGCTCCCTCCGACCCGCGACAAGCCGGACGGCCAGAGTCCACCAGCGGCGCAACGAGGACCAGCGCGGCGACGACGATCGCGCTCGTCGAGTGCGCGGCCGAGACGCCGACCAGCCCCACGGCCAGGAAGAGGATGTGCCGCCAGCCGCGCTCTCCGCGGAACAGCAGGCCGAGCGACATGACCACGAGTGGCACGAACACCATCGCGAGCGTCGTCCCGAGACCGTGCCAGTACATCGGCTCGAGCCGGATCGGCGCGACCGCGTACGCGCCGGCGGCGACCAGGCCCGCGCCGGTGCCCCACAGCGCCGCCGCCGCCGCGTACACGCTCAGCACCGTCAGCGCCGAGATGACGACGAGCCCGATCGTCAGCGACCACGACGAGATCCCGTCGAGAAGGAGGAAGCTGCCGTAGATCGCTCCGACCGCGGGCGGGTCGGCGAAGATCCGGTCGTCCTCGCCGGCGAACGGATCGTCGATGAGCAAGTGACCCTGCGCCGCCACCTCGTCGGCATACAGGAGGTAGTGACCCCAATCCGTTCCGCGCGCCTGGAACGGGTATGCGATGTCCCAGGACGAGGCGAGCGCGAAGGCGACGATCGCCCGCGAGCGCGAGCAGCGCGAGGCACTCGCGCGCGGCGCGACGGCTGCCCGTCGTGCTCGTCGGCGACGTCCCGAGCGCGAGCGACGCCGAGGGCGAGCGGGAGCGACGAAGCGCAGCCACCGCGAGCGGGATCGAGACGTCTCCGAGCCGGATCACCGAGGATCGAGACGGTCGTGACAAGCGCCGCGAAGGCGGCGAGGCCCAGCGCGGGAAGCGACGGCGACTCGAGCGAGAGGCGACGCCGAGTCGACCGGGAGGAACGGAAGCAGCGACGAGCCCGCATGCGCGAGGAGAAGCGGCGTCGCGCCGAGGTACGAGCTCACCGACGAGAGCGTCGCCGCGTGAGGAGCATCGACGAGGCGGCGAGCGCTGACCGCGTCGCACCGCGGCCGCCGTCGGCGCGCCGAGCCGCCAGCGCGGAGCCGGCTCACGTCGGGCCGGCGATGCTCGCGAAGCACGTCCTCGTCGACGTCGCAGCCCCAGCCGGGCCCTGACGGCACCACGAGCTCGCCGTCGCGGATCTCCGGCACCGCCGTCGTCAGCTCCTCCCGCCAGGGGACGTCGTCGACGTCGACCTCGAGCAGGCGCACGTTCGGGATCGCGGCGCACCACTGGGCGGCGATGAACGTCGCGAGGTGGCTGTAGTAGTTGTGCGGCGCGCAGGCGACCTCGTGCGTCTCGGCGAGCGCCGCGATCTTGAGCGACTGCGCGAAGCCGTTCCAGATCACGTCGACCGAGGCGACGTCCATCGCGCCCGCCTCGAGGTAGGGGCGGAAGCCGCGCAGCGTGTAGAGGTTCTCGCCCGAGCAGAGCGGGATCGGCGAGCGGCGGCGCGCGTGCGCGAGCGCGGCCGCGTCGTACGAGTCGACCTCGAGCCAGGCGAGGCCGTACGGCTCGAGCGCCCGCGCGACCGCGACGATGCCCTCGGTCGTGAGGTTGAAGTTGAGGTCGACGATCGGCTGCGCCTCGCCGCCCGTGCCCTCGCGGAAGGCCTCGAGCAGCCGCGTCAGCGCGTCGAGCAGCTCGGGTGTCGGGTTGCGGTCGGTGCCGCCGTCGCGCCCGAACCCGGGCATCAGCACGCGCGGCTCGTCGCCCGGGACGACGATGTTCGTCTTGAACGCGCGGTAGCCGCGCTCGACGACCTCGCGGCCGAGGGCGGTGACCGCCTCGTAGGAGTCGAGCTTCGGCGTGCCGGTCACCTCCCAGGCGCGGGCGCGCGTCGTGCCGCAGTGCGACCAGTAGAGCGGGATCGTCTCGCGCGTCGGGCCCCCGAAGAGCTCGGCGACCGAGACGCCGAGCGCCTTGCCCTTCAGGTCGAGCAGCGCGTTCTCGATCCCGCCGATCGCCTTCTGCACGATCGAGCCCGGGCTCTGGCGCGTGCGGCGGTAGAGATCCCAGTGGATCGCCTCGACCGCGCGCGGATCGCGCCCGACGACGAGCGGCGCGAGATCGCGGACGACGCCTGCGAGGCCCGTCGGCGAGCCGTGCGAGTCGGTGACCTCCGACCAGCCGACGAGCCCGTCCTCGGTCGTCGCCTTGACGAAGAGCCACGGCCGCCAGCCGGCGTCGCACGAGAGGGTCTCGAGCGAGGCGAGCCTTCACGGGACGACGATACGGGACTTCCGGACCGCGGGACAGGTCACGAGCCGGCTCGCCCGAATCGCAGCTCGCGAGCAGGCAGCCGAAGATGACGACCGCCGCGGAAGCAGCTGTGCCGACGCGCCTTCGGAGCCCTGCAGACCAGGAAGCGCGTCGAGCCAGATCGGATGCCTCGTCCACATCTCCTCCGCGCAGGCAGTCGTAGTACGCAGGAGTCGGGGGCGGCCCACCGCCGGGGCATACCGCCGTCTCGCGGAGGAAGAAGTCGCCGAGGAGCCCGCCGGATCCCAGAGGAACCCGACGTGCGGCAGCGCGACGAGGACGACGAGAACTGCCCAACGACGATCAGCCCGGCAGCGGCGCGAGCACAATGCACGCGACCGAGTGAAGGGCGTCAGCGTGGAGCCGAAAGCGGCGAGCGACGAGCAGGAGGATGCGGGAACACCCACGGCAGGCTGAGGCGCGGCCCCCACGCCCACCACCCGAACGGAGCCCACCAGAGGGCGAGTCCGACGATGAGGGCCCGTGACGAGCGCGAGCGAGGGCGAACGAGGGCCACGCCGCACGCCATGAGGTCACACGGCGCACGGCCTGCACGACCGGCGACTGCCAGGAGGAGCGCGACGACGAGGGACGCAAGCGGCCAGAAGAAGAGGATGCCGCCGTTCGGCGCGACGAAGAGTCCCGCCGCGAGCTCGAGGAACCTACTCCGGGGTCGCCGTCCGCAACGCGGGATCGAGGTAGTACACGTTCCGCGGCGTCCCGAACCGGAGCAGGTTGAAGGCCGAGCTCAGCGCGAGCGCCAGCGCGACACCGCTCCGCCGAGGAGCAGGTGACGCCGGATGGACGTCCCCGTGCGGCGGCGCGCGAGGAGCAGCGAGACGAGCCCCAGCGCGACGACGAAGGGTAGCTCGTCTCCTTCGTCAGGCTCGCGCCGAATGCGGCGAGGCCGAGGAGCACCGGGTGCGCGGGAGGAGCGCCGCCGCAACGAGGAGCGTCAACAGGCCGTCGCGAGCATCTCGCCCCACGTGGAGCTGCCGTACGCGAGACCGGGCCGCTGCGCCGCCAGGAGGAAACCCCACCGCCATTCGGGGAAGCCGAGCCGGCGGAGGACGATCCATGCCGAGCCACCGCGGCCGCGACACCGAGCCCGCTCAGGATCGAGAGAACCGCAGCCGGCGGCCTCCGACAGCCCTGCCCCGGCGTCCGACCAGGTCGGGCACGTACTGGAGGACGGGTAGGGCCCGATCGGCGTCGACTGCTCGCAGGGAGGAGATCGAGCGCGGCGAGGCAGCGCCCGAGCTGCTCCGTGCCTGCCAGAGCGGACCAGTGTCGCCGCCGACCACGGGCTGCGCGAGCCAGGCGACGACGATCCCGCCCAGGCCGACAGCCACCGTCGCCCAGGACGACGCGCGTCCGAGCAAGCGAGGTGAGAGGCAGCACGACGGTCGGAAGCGTCGTCACGGTCGGACGCACGAGAGCGGCTCGACCGGCGGCGGCTTCACGACGCGGCAGGATACGGCTCGCGCTCGACGGCGGGAAGCCCGGCGCGCCGCTCGGCGACCAGCTGCTCTGCGCGGGCGAAGTCGTCCTCGTCGTCGATGTTGAGCCCTCGTAGCCCTCGGTGAGGAACGGCGCGAGCATCCGGCCCTCCCGCGTGCCCGTCGCCTCGACGACCCGCGTCCAGGCGATCTCGAGCGCGCTGTTCTGGACGTAGACCGGCGGCAGCGCCTGGTACTGGCCCGCGTGCCAGGCGACGTCGAGGTGCGACTGGTCGAGGAGCGGCCGCATCAGTCCGCCCGACCTCGTCGAGCACCCACATCTTCCCGGGGTGCTGCTTGACGCAGCTCGACGGCGCGGATGGAGTCCGCCTCGGGCGTCGCGAGGAGCTGCTCCAGGCCCCGACGGATCGCGTCGCCGGGCCGCGGAAGGGGTTCGTCGCGCGGACGATCGCGAAGAGGTCGTAGCGCTCCTCGAGCCGCGGCAGCGTCCAGGCGATCCACTCGATGTCGGGCGAGGTCGAGGTCGCGTACTCGGCCGGTCGCAGGAACGGCACGTCGGCGCCGTACCAGCGGGCGACCTTGGCGATCGCCTCGCTGTCGGTCGAGACGACGATCCGCTCGAAGACGCCGCTCTGGCGCGCGGTCTCGATCGCGTACGCGAGCAGCGGATGCCCGGCGAGGCGCCGGACGTTCTTCCCGGGCACGCGCTCCGAGCCTCCGCGCGCGCCGATCAAGCGCGACGGCGCTCGGACTCATGGCGCCGGCCTCTCTCCGGTAGAGCCGCGTCTCGCCGCGCCGCAGGACCTCGCGGAACCCGCGCCGCTCGATCTCCTGCTCGACCTGCTCGACGGTCGGCGAGCCCCAGAACCGGAGCCCCGGGTCGAAGACGACGTACTCGAGCTCGCGCGTCGCCCGCTCGCGGTCGGCCGCGTCCCACTCCGTCCCGACGCGGACGGGGATGAGCGGCTCGGGGAGGACGTAGAGCGTGCTTGCGCTCGGCGAGGTGCGAGAGCGCGTGCATCGGCGCGGCGACGCTCGCGCCGTCGGGGATCGCGTCGAGCACGGCCTGGCGGTCGTGCGCGGTGCGGCCACTCGAAGCGGATCTGCTCGACGATCGCGCTCGCCCACTGGAGCGAGAGAAGCGAGGAGCACGATGCCGACCGCGGCCGCCCAGCCGAGCCAGGTGCGTTGCGCGCCGGGCCGACGCGGCCCGCGCCGACCGCGCCCGCGACCGCAACGGCAGCCGCCGCGACGATCCAGTAGTGGTAGGCGATCGTGTGCTGCAGGTCGTAGGCCGAGAGCAGGTTGAGCGCGGCCGCGGGCACCGCGACGAGCAGCCAGCGCGGCGCGAGCAGGCACAGCCCGCCGGTCGTCAGCACGAGCATCGCGAGGACGCCCGACGTCGTCGGCGTCGAGCGCCCGAGTCGACGGCGTCAGCGGGTGCAGCACGCATGTAGCTGGACGACGTCCGCGAACGAGTCGCCGCGGTCACCGGCGAAGCGCGGGCCGAACTCCTCCTCCGCCGCGTTGCCGAACGCGGGCAGGACGACGTAGACGGCGATCGAGCGACCAGGCGGCGGCCGCGAGCGCGACGACCGCGCCGAGCCGCCGCCGCCCCGACCAGAGCAGCACGACGCCCGAGCGCCGCGTACGTGAGCCCGACGTCCTCCTTCATCGCGCACGCGAGCACCGCCGTGGCCGCGAACCAGACGATGCGATCCTTGCGCGAGCGCGAGGCAGCCGCCGACGAGCAGGACGGGCACGAGCGTCTCGGGATGGAAGTCGTGCAGCGCCGGACGGAGGACGACAGGCGAGGCGCACCAGCAGCAGCGCCGGCACCGCCGCGATCCAGCCGCGCGCGCCGTGCTCGCGCGCGAGGAGGTAGAGAAGCGGCGCCGTCGCCGCGAGCGCGAGCGACTGCGACGACGAGGATCCCGGGCGCGCCGACGCCGAGCGTCCCGAGCGGAGCGAGCAGCGCGATGCCCGGCTCGACGTGGTCGCCGAGCAGCGTGCGGAGGTTGATCGTGTTGAACGGCTCGTGCAGGTGCCCGAGCAGCCAGACGTACTGCGAGAAGATCCCGTGGTCGAAGTCCGAGGCGAACGACTCGTACCGAAGCAGGGCGAGCGTGCCGACGACGAGGCGTAGGCAGCGGCGACGCCCGACGACGACTCGAGCCGACGAGCGCGTCCGGCTCGCCGCGGGTCGTCGCCACCGCGCCTCGGTCGGCGTCGTGCGGCCAGCGTCCGACGGGCGCCGTCGTCATGCGGCGCGGCTCGAGCGGCCTGGCGCGTCGGCCAGCAGCCCGTCGAGCATCGGCGTCGGGACACCGAGCCGCCGGCCGGCGCGGACGACCGAGCCGGTGATCGCGTCGAGCTCCGTCGGGCCGGCCGGCGACGGCGTCGCGCGCCGCGGACGGGAGTGAGGTCGTCGGGCAAGGCCTCGATGATCGCCCATTGCCCGGCCGGATCGAGCTCGACGCCGTCGGCGCTGCGCCACGGCGCATGCCTCGGCGAGCGCCTGCGCGGACACGCGCGACGCCAGGCGGCGTCGCTCGCGCAGCTCGCCGACGCGTGTCCCGGACGCGACCGTCGCGGCTGCGAGCACCGCGAGCCGTGCGGCCTTCTCCCAGAGGACGCGCGCGCTCGTCGTCGGCCGACGACGACGTCGATGCCCGGGACGCGCAGCGGCTCGAGCGCTGCTCGCGAGCGTCGCGCGGTCGAGCGTCGCCCGAGGCGGCCGTGATCGCTCGCCCCGGGCGTTCGCTGGACGACGAAGCCCGGCTCGGGCGAGAACGCCTCGACGCCGCCGATGCTCCCTGCCGCGACGAAGGCGGCCGGGAGCTGCGACAGCGCACGCTCGGATGCAGTCGACGTGCTCGAGGCCGTTGAGCAGGGGGAGGACGACGGCGCCGTCGAGCACGCTCGGCTCGATCCGCTCGAGCGCCGCGTCGAGCGCGTAGGCCTTGACCGCGACGACCAGGAGCGAGACCGGACGCGTCGAGCCGCTCGACGGCCTCCGGGCGCGAGACCGTCGTGCGTCCCGCCGTGGACGAGCGTGACCCCGCTCGCCGGATCGCCTCCACCGTCCGCTCGGTCCCGATGCAGAGCGCGCCCGTCCGGGCGGCGAGCATGCCGCCGATCCCTCCGAGCCCGAGGATCGCGACGGGCTCCCGCGTCAAGGCCTCCTCCCGCGAGCGCTTCGTCTCACGTCAGCCCCGGGTCGACGACGAGGTTGACGTACTGCGGTCTCGGAGTAGACGTCGAGCGCCTCGACGCCGGCCTCCTTCCAGCCCGTGCCGGACTGCTTGACGCCGCCGAAGCCCATGTGCGGCTCGCTGCCGTGCGTGCCCGGCGTTGACGACGACGACGCCCGGCCTGCGACCCGCTCGGCGAACCGCATCGCGCGGTGGACGCTCGCCGTGTGGATCGCCGCGGTGAGGCCGTACGGCGAGTCGTTCGACGAGCGCGACCGCGTCGTCGAAGCCGCGGACGCGGTAGAGCGACGGCGACGGGGCCGAAGAGCTCCTCGCACGAGAGCGGCGCGTCCGGCGCGACGCCCTCGACCAGCGGTCGGCGCGACGTGCCAGCCCGCGCTCGCCGACACGCTCGCCGCCGCGGAGCACGGTCGCGCCCGCCGTCGCGCGCGCGCGTCGACCGCCGCGAGGATCCGCTCCAGGCTCTCCTCGCTGATCACCGGCCCGACGTCGTCGAGCGCGGTCGACGCCAGCGACGAGCCGCTCGCGGAACGCGTCGTAGACGCGCGTCGAAGACGACGATCCGGCTCGCGGCGGCGCAGCGCTGGCCCGCGTTCGAGAACGCCGAGCGCGAGCGCCCACTCGACCGCGCGGTCGAGATCGGCGTCGTCGCAGACGACGAGCGCGTTCTTGCCGCCGAGCTCGAGGCACCGTCTTCGCGAGCCGCCGGCCGGCCGCCTCGGCGATCGCGCGCCCCGTCGCCGCCGAGCCGGTGAAGCTGACGAGGTCGACGCGCGGATGCTCGACGAGCGGCATGCCCGCCTCCGGCCCGAGCCCGTGGACGACGTTCAGGACGCCCGGCGGCAGCCCGGCCTCGAGGCAGAGCCGGCCGAACCACCAGGCGGAGACGCGGCGTGTGCTCGGACGGCTTCAGCACCGAGGCGTTGCCGCAGAGGATCGACGGGAACGCCTTCCAGGCGACGTTCGGCAGCGGCGTGTTGAACGAGATGATGAGCGCCGGCCACGCCGACCGGCCGCGCAGCGTCAGCACCGTCCGGTGCGGCATCGACGCCGGTCGTCGTGCGGCCGTACGAGCGGCGCCCCTCGCCGGCGACGAAGAGCCCCATCTCGACGGCGGCGTCGGTCTCGCCCAGCGCGAGCGCGAGCGGCTTGCCCGTCTCCGCGGCGACGAGCTCGCTCGCCTCCTCGCGCCGCTCGCGCAGGAGCTCGCGCGATCTCGCGCACGACGTCGCCGCGCTCGACGGGCGTGCGCTCGGCCCACGCCGGCTGGGCCGCGCGGGCGGCGTCGACGGCCGCGGCGGCGTCGTCGGCGCCCGAGCGCGCGACGCGGCAGAGCGGCTCGCCGTCGCCGGGCGCATCTTGTCGAGCCACTCGCCGGTCGCGGCGGCCGCTCCTCGCCCGCGACGAGGTTCGGCATCTCGCGCGGGGATCACCAGGCCGACCAGCCGCCGTCGACGACGAGGTTCGCGCCGGTGACGTACGACGACGCGTCGGAGGCGAGGAAGACGACGGCGCCGACCGCCTCGGCGACGTCCATCAGCCGGCCGAGCGGCGAGCGCGGCGCGAACGCCTCGACGAACGCCGCGCGGCTGGCCGTTCTCGATCCCGTGCGGCGTCAGCGTGTTGACGCGCACGCCGCTCGCGCCCCAGTAGGTCGCGAGGTAGCGCGTCAGGTTGAGCGAGCGCGGACTTCGAGACCGAGTAGGCGACGGGCTTGAAGAACGTCCTCGCCCGCCGTCGCGGCGGAAGTCGTAGAGCGACTGGTCGGGCGACAGCAGCCCGTAGATGGAGCCGACGTTGACGATCGAGCCGCGCCCCGCGCGGGCCATCGCGCCGCCGATCACCTGGCAGGGGACGACGACGCCCGAGCACGTTCACGTGCACGACCCGCTCGAGCGCGCTCGAGCGGGACGTCCTCGAACGGGCCGACCTCGGCGGCCGGCGCGTCCGGCGGCGCGTCGATCGCGGCCGCGTTGACGAGCAGGTGCGGCGACGCCCCAGTCGGCCTCGACGCGCGCGAGCGCGGCCTCGACCGCGTCGCGGTCGGTGACGTCGCAGGCGTGCGCGCGGATCGCGCCGTCGTCGAGCCCGGCCGAAGCCGACGGCTCCGACGCGCGGCTCGGTCGCCGAGGTCGAGGATCGCGACGCGCATGCCCCGCGCGGCCAAGCGCGGCGGAGAGCTCGGCGCCGAGCTGCCCCATGCCGCCGGTGACGACGGCGACGCGGCCGGCGAGGTCGAACAGCGGGTCGCTCACGGCGCCGATCGTCCGAGCGCGGCCCAGAGGGCGTCGCAGAGCTCGCGCACGCAGCCGTGGCCGCCCGGGCGCTCGAGCACCGCAGCGAGCGAGCGGCACGACCTCGGGCCACGCGTCCGCCGGCGACGATCGGGCAGGCCGACGCGCTCGAGGCACGCGGCGTCGTTGACGTCGTTGCCGACGATAGGCAACGTCTGTCGGAGCGGACACCGACGCCCGCTCGATCTCGGCGCGTCGAGCGACGGCGGCTTGTCCTCGACCCCGTGAACGCAGCGCGGCTCGGAGCTTCTCGGCCCGCGCGCGCACGACCGGGTTCGGCTCGGTGGAGACGATCACGTAGCCGCACGCCGACCTCGTCGAGCCGCCGCAGCCCGAGCCCGTCGCCGCGCCAGCAGCGCGACGGACTCCTCGCCGCGTCCTCGTTCACCCAG
This sequence comes from uncultured Actinomycetes bacterium, assembly GCA_963734045.1. GTDB lineage: Bacteria > Actinomycetota > Thermoleophilia > Gaiellales > Gaiellaceae > Gaiella. The sequence goes on from CAVTFU010000005.1 coordinate 60,376, forward strand.
ACGCGGTTGTCGGTGAAGACGCCGTCGAAGTCGAAGACGACGAGCCCGATCGCGCGGAGCGACGTCGTCGGACGGACGGCGTCACCGCGTCGCGGCGGCGGAGCGCGTGCGCGGACGACGTCCGGCGGCGAGGATCGCCTCGTCCTCGGCGAGCGCCGCGCGAGCGGCAGGCCGAGCAGCGCGTCGAGCTCGTAGGGCGGCAGGCCCCTCGTCGGCCGGCGACTTCGCCACGAGGTCGCCGCGGAGCGAGCACGTGGCCCGCCTGCAGGTCGCGCGCCGCGACGAGCTTCTTGCCCATCTTCTGCAGCGGCTTCTCCTCGCTCGGCAGCGGCCGCTTGACGCCGTCGCCGATCGCGGCGGGGATGCGCTGGAGGTCGCGGACGAGCTTCCGCATGCCCTCCGGCATGAGCGAGAACGCGTGGTCGGTGCCCTTCGCCGCGTGGCTCAGCGTGAAGTGCTTCTCGATCACGCGCGCGCCGAGCATGTACGCGACGGGCGACATCGCGATCCCGTCCTGGTGGTCGGAGAGGCCGACGACGACGTCGGGGTAGCGCTCGCGCAGGGTCGTGATCACCGCGAGGTTCAGCTCCTCGACCGCCGCCGGGTATGCGGCCGTGCACTGCAGCAGGCAGATCTGCTCGTTGAGCGGCGCGATCGCCTCGACCGCCCGGTCGACGTCCTCGAGCGTCGCGCCGCCGGTCGAGACGATCATCGGCTTGCCGAGCGCGGCGACGTGGCGGAGGAGCGGCGTGTTGCGGAGGTCGCCCGAGGCGATCTTGAACGCCGGCAGGTCGAGCTCGGCGAGGAGGTCGGCGCTCGCCTCGTCGAAGGCGGTCGCGAAGAAGACGAGCCCGAGCTCGCGCGCGCAGCGCCTGGAGCTCGGCGTACGCGTCGCGGTCGAGCTCGAGCGCCTCGCGGTGCTCGCCGTACGTCGCGCCGAAGCTGTTCTCGTTGTCGTACGGCGCGTCGAAGAGCGCGCGGGTGAAGAGCGCGCCGGTTGTCGCGCTTCTGGAGCTTGACCGCGTCCACGCCGCACTCCTTGCGCCGCGCGAAGAGCTCCTGCGCCCTCTCGACGCTGCCCTGGTGGTTGTGGCCGATCTCGGCGATCACGAAGCACGGCGTGTCGTCGGCGATCCGGCGGCCGTCGATCGTCAGCTCGCGCACCGCGCGATCGTACCCCGCGCGTCGATCCGGGCCTGGCCGACGCGGGGCGATATCCTCCGCTGCCGTGTCGGCCGCGGCCGCCGGGAGTGATCGCCGTCGCGAGGCGCGCGTCCTGCTCGTCCTCGGCGCTGGGCGGGCTCGCGCTCGCTGCGGCGCTGCTCCGGCCGCGCTGCGCCGGCGGGGCGGTCGCCTTCCTGCTCACGGCGGTCATCGCTCGCGGTGGGGGCTCTCGTCGCGATCCTGCTCCTCCTCTCGTTCGCCGGCGCTCGTACGCGCGGCTGGCTCCTCGCCGCGATCGGCGGCGCGGTCGGCGTCTCCGCGCTCGCCTGGAGCGCGTCGGGGCCGCCCTGGCCCTCGCTCGCGCGGGCGACCGCGGTGCCTGCGAGCGATCCGCGCCGATCGGCGCTTGTCGTCCTCGCGCGCTCGTCGCCGGAGCTCGTCTACGTCGTCGCCCTCGCGCTCGCGACGCCACCGCTCGACCACGACGTGCTGCACTACCACCTTACCCGCGCGGCGCTCTGGATCGCAGAGCAGGCCGTCGGTTACGTCGCCGGAGGCGAGCGACCCGCGGCATCGACGGCAATCCGCCCGGAGCCGAGATCTCGGGATCCTCGCGACGATGCTGCTCAGCGGCGGGATCGGTTCGCTGGGTCGGGCTCGCGCAGCTCGTCGCCGCTCGGGACGGCTGCCTCGCCGATGCTACGGGATCGCGCGGCGCATAGGGCTCGATCGCGCCAGGCCGCGTTCGGCGCGCTGCTCTTCGCGACGCTGCCCGTCGTCGCGCTCCAGGCGTCGACGGCCTAGAACGACCTCGTCGTCGCCGGCTTCCTCGCCGCGTCGCCGCGTACTCGGCGCTCGGGCGCACGCGCGCCGACCTCGTGCTGCGTCGCGCTCGCGGTCGCGCTCGTCGTCGGCACGAAGGTCACCGGGCTGCTCGCGCTTCCGCTGCTCGCTCCTCGTCGCGCGCGCTCGCGCACCGCCGGCGAGCGTTGGCCGTCCTGCTCGCGCCGGCGGCTGCGGCGTGCTGCTCGGCGCGGCCTGGTACGCTGCGTCAACCTCGCGGGGACCGGGCTGTTCGACGGCGGGCCGACGAGTCCGCCGGCCAGCGACAGCCGCTCGCGCTGCTGGCGATCGCGACGCGGTTCGGCGACACCTGTATCGGGCCTCGAGCTTCTCGGGTCTGCGCGACCGGGAGCGCACGACCGTCTACGTGCTCGGCGGCGCGCGCCGTGCTCGCGATCGGACTCGTGCGGCGGTCGCCGTCGGACGCGGGCGCGGTCGCGCGTCGCCGTCGGTGCCGCCCTCGCGTCGCTCCTCCTGCTCGTGCTCGTCGAGAGCGCCGCCTCGCGCTGCGTGTACTGGTTCAAGGGCTGGTCAGCTCGTCGGGCTACGACACGCCACCGACGAGCGTCGTGGGAGCCGCAGACTCGCGCTCGATGCCGGTGCTTCGTGGTACGGGCCGGTCGGGCTCGCGAGTCGTCCTCGCCGCGGCTCGTCGTGCGCGACGCCGGCGTTCGCGCGGCGGCTGCCGTGGGTGGCATCGTCCTCGCTGCGGCGCCGCTCGTCTTCGTCGCGGTCTTCGCCCTGACCGTGCACGTGGGATACCGTTCCGCTGGCACGGCCCGCTCGCCATGGGCGGCGTCGCGCTCTCGGCGGCGACCTGGGGCGCTCGTGCTCGCCCACCGCTGGCTCGCGTGGCGACCGTCGCGCTGGCGGCCGACGACGCTTGCCTCTCGCTCTTGCGAACTTACGCGAAAGCCCGTCGGGATCGACCTGCTCGAGGCGACGGCGATCGGTCTGGGCGCTCCCGCGACCGAGGGCTCGACGAACCGCACGCCGAGCATCGCGGTCGTCGACGCACGTCGCGCGCTGGACGCAGCGCCCGGCGACGACGATCGGCGTCGCGCGCGACTCGTGGGCGAGATCGTCTACCCGCTCGTCGTCCGGACGGCGACCGGAGAACCGTGCCGTGCCGTCGACGCCGACACGCTCCGCCGAGGCGAGCTGCTCGTGCTCGCACCGGGCACGCGGGTCGAGCGGTCGTGCCCGTAGGCGACCGGTCCACGCGCCGACGGGTGGAGGCTCGCGCTCCGGTCGCCGCCTGGGCCGTCTACCGATCGCCTCCGGACAGCTGCCGATAGCTACGGTGCCGCCGATGCCAACCTCGCTCTCGATCCTCATGCCGGTCTTCAACGAGCTCGCGACGGTCGAGGCGGCGATCGACGACGCGCTGACCGCCGAGCTGCCCGTCGAGTCGCGTCAGCTCGTGATCGTCGACGACGGCTCGACCGACGGCACGCGCGACTGCTCCTCGCGCGAGTGGCCGGACGAAGTGAGATCGTCCACCACGACCGGAACCGCGGCAAGGGCGCCGCGCTCCAGACCGGCCTCCAGCACGCGACCGGCGAGTGGTCGGCGATCCTCGACGCCGACCTCGAGTACCGCGCCGCCGACCTCGGGCCGCTGCTCGAGCCGCTGCTCGACGGCGAGGCCCGCGTCGTCTTCGGCACCCGCTCGTGGTCGAGCCATTCGGCGTTCAGCTTCTGGTACGTGATGGGCAACAAGGGCGTCACGTTCGCGACGAACGTGATCTACAACTGCTGGATCTCGGACGTGATGACGTGCCACAAGGCGATGAGCACGGAGCTCTTCCGCTCGCTCCGGCTCCGCGAGCGCGGCTTCGCGATCGAGCCGGAGATCGCCGCGCGCGTGCTGCGCGGCGGCGAGCGGATCTACGAGGTGCCGATCACGTACAAGGCGCGCTCGCGCGAGGAGGGCAAGAAGCTCACGGCCCTCGACGGCCTGCGCGTCCTGCGGACGCTCGTCCGCTGCCGCGTCGCCTGAGACTCGACGCGGCGCGCGTGCGGGCGAGGTGCGCTTGCGCCAGGCGAGGGTCTCCGGCGGAACGAGCCGGCGGAGCTTGCGCGGATCGGGGCTCGACTCGCGCAGTAGGTGACCTTGACGAAAGGGAACCCACGCTCCAAGAGGACGTCCCACAGGTCGAGCGTCAGGTTCGGTGCCAGCTCGGAGCCGGCGATCTTGTCCCCGCGAGCTCGACCAGAGAATCGAACGCGTAGACGGCGTCAAGCGACGAGCCCGTGCTCGACGCCCGTCGTGAGAAGCCGAGCTCGTACCCGTTGACGACGTAGTGCTTGTCCGATACCGGAACGTACGTCTCGAGAAACTCTCTCGACAGCGGGCTCTCGAGCGCCGCGCGACGGCAGGTGGAGGAAGTACGACTGGAGGTGATAGCGGAACATCAGGCTGTCGGTGGCACCGACGAGGTCGGCCGGGCAGCGGTCCACGCGCCGAGGAAGTCCCCGAGCGCGTCTCGATGACGTAGACGCTGTCGTTCATGAACGTCACCGAGCCGGGATCACACTTGCCGAGGACGAAGCGGAGACCGGCGTGATACGCGCCCCAGTCGTAGCCCGTGTTGGGCACGCGAAAGGACGTACGCGGCGTGCTCGAGGAGGTCTTGCAGCGCTCTGCTCGTGGAGCATCGGGGAGGTTGTGCAAACGACGACGCGGCGCCCACAGCGCGCGAGCGCCGCAACCGTCGAGATGACATGCGGGTCGAACCTACCCTCGGGGTCGTAGTGAACGAAGACGCATGCCGCTACCCGTCCTCGAGCCTCCGAGCCCCCCACCGGGCAGGGAGGGAAAAGGTGGGTTGCGTCGGGCCACGCTCGATCCCGGGTGGTCCGGGGCTCGCTATCGCCAGCCCGCCCAGATAGGTTCGTCACGTCTTCGTTGCTCGGGCCGGTCCGGGATCCCGACGCCAGATGCCTCGGATCGAACCAGCGATTCGGTCGCCGATCGTACGGACGCGTGACGAAATCCTCGAGCGGGCTCTCGTCCGGCTCGCGTCGGATCGAGGAAACTCGTCCGCGTACCAGGCGCCGTCGAGGAGCGGCGTCGGATCCCGGCCGTCGCGCCAGCCGCCCGAGAGGTAGTCGTGGAGCAAGCGCCCGGGCGCACCCTCCAACCCGTACCGGCGCCCGTACCACTCCGCGTCGAACAACGATTCGAGCCGTTGCTGTTCGACACTGCCATGGCGTTTGGCCCCGACCCTCCGCGCCAGCTGCATCGAGCCCCGGAGCGGCCGCGTGAGACGCCACGATCGGGAGGAGACCATGCTCTGCACCAGCTCCTTCTTCTCCGCGAGCTGTCGTTCGCGCTGGGCGAGAAGGGTATCTCGCGCGCGCACCGCCTGACGAAGACGACGTACCTCGTCCGAACGGTCGGTCGCACCTCCGCCGCTCGCGGCAAGGCCGTCGACCTGCTCGAATCCGTTCTGCTCGTCGGTCATACGGAGAGCGAGACGTCCCGGATCGGTGCCTGGCGACGGGAAGCGCTCGCTACCCGGCCGAAGCGTAGCGACCGCAGCCCCGTGCGCCCCCACGATCGGATCTGGATCAACGCTGCATGCAGACCCGCGACGCGCCGCCGACGAGCTCGAGCGTCGCCTCGCGACCCGATAGCGACCGAAGCGCGACCGGGCTCGCGGGGAGAACGAAGCGACGCGACGCGCTGCTCGTCGCGTATCCGAGGTCGAACACGGTGCCCGGCGCGGTGCGGCGTATCACGGCACCCGTGCCCGGGGCGACACGAATGAAGTCCCCTACGTCCAGGTTCCTACATCCGCCCGTCGCCGCGGCGGCCGGAACGATCCTCCACTGAACGTTGAGGGAAACCTGATCCGCCTCCTGCCTGCCCGCAACAACGGCGGCGAGGCGTCCGTCCAACGACAAGCGTCGGATATCGCGCTGATCTAGACCCGGTGCTGTTTCTGGAACGGGTATCTGATCCGGGTACGTCTCGAGGTTCGAGCTCAGAAGTGCCGCAGCGGTCTCGGTCAAACGCGCCCCGCCGAGCTTCCAGACCGACAAACCTTCGGCCCTGCTCAGATCCGCCAGGCCGACGAGCGTCACACCCAAGAAAAGCATGGCGATCAGCGTCGCCCCGCCGGTCGACCGAACGAATCGCCCGAGCACGATTCCGATCAGCGGCAGCATCCCTGCGAGAAAGATGTACGAGTACTGGCCCCCGGCCGAGAGCGCTGCTCCGCGATCCAGCCGTCCGATGGCGAGGATCAGCAACGAGAGCGCGACGGCTACACCCAGCCCCTGGACGATCCAGGTCGTCGTCGGAGTGATCGCGTCGACTGGCCTGCTGGAGAGCGTCGCCAGACAGCCAACGACCAGCCCCACGAGTACGGCGCCCGTCAGGCCACGCGTACCGAGCGTCTCGCTGACGGCCGTGTCGAGCACGGCGAACGCGAAAGACGGCCCCGAGAGCAAGATTTCGCGAAGGCTGTCCGCCGCGAACTCGTTCTCCGGATCCCAGACGAGCTTGACCACGACCTGCCAGCAGATCGGCGTCAGGGCCAAAATGGCGGCAGGCGTCCAGAGCCGCCTTCCGGCGAATACGACTGCTCCCGCCAACGCAAATGCCACGAACGACGAGCCGTTGAGCGTGCCGATCACTGCCACCGCAACGACGAGCGGAAGCTGCGCCCTTCCCCTGTCCTCCACTGACAGCAAGATCGCCGCGAGACCTGCTGCGACCGACCCCACGATCTGGAGCTGGCCGGCCCACGTCAGCGTTCCCCACCCCGCGCCCATCGCCAGGCCGACCAACGCGGTGCCGGTTGCGATCAGCCGCGATCTCGAGGCCAGCCACGTCAGTCGATAGATGAGGGCGACAACGACGACGTGTGCAGCCACGAGCGGAAACAGGTACAGCGCGTAGTGCTGGACGCCGGCCGTTGCCAGCAGCGCCTAAAACCATCCCTTCGTGAAGACGATCGTGTGCTCGTTGTGCGGACGGACGAGCCACTCGAGGAACGGCATCGTGGTGTCCCGCGAGAGGTAGTCCCACTCATCGGTCACGAACATTGCGCGCGACCCAGATCCAGAAGCCAAACCGAGAACGCCGCACAAGCAACGGCGAGGATCGCGAAGGATCCGAGGCGAGCTGTGTCAGTCGATCGCGATCTCGGCGCACGACAGGCTCTGCTCCGACCTCCGGACCGCCCGGACGCGTCGTTCGTCGACGACGCAGGACGAGGAACGCTCGGACGCACCGCCCGTGGAGGAGTGGGAGAGCTCATCTCGTGACCCGGAGCGCGCCTCGCATACGCGCCGGTATCGACCGCGCGCGGACTGCGGTCGACAACGATCGCGCAGCCCGCGCCGCGCTCAGTGCGCACGCGCCAAGGCGATAGCGGCCGAGCAAGCGGACCACGTGTCCTCGAGCCATAGCGACCAGACTCTGACTGCAGGTGGTCGCACCAGCCACGGTCGCAACCGCATCGGCGTTCGCCGGCGCCGCGAGCTCCGCCTCGGCCGCCCTCAGCATCGCGAGCCGATCGCGGCGAGGAGCGCCGCCGTGCGCCTTGCCGAGGGTGACGAAGAACTCGAACCCTCGCGTCGCGGAGTGACGAACCTCGACGAGGTCGTGAAAGCCGAGCTCCCGGAGATCCTGGACGAGGAGGCTGAAGGACGAAGGGGTGAACTTCCACCGATGCACGTCGTGGTACTCGTCCTCGGCCAATCCGGCGGCGATGCGGTCTTTGCCGGCCGCGACCTCGTCCGACTGGAGACTGAGAGGCTGTCGGTCGAGCGCACCCCACGCAATGGTGCTCTCGCCGCGCTTCGCGGCATAGGCGTGGTGATCCAGGAGGGTGCCGGGCGTGTGGTATCGCCGGCGGAAGAGGCGAGCGTCCACTACAGCTCCCACCGACGACAGAGGCTGGAACCGATCGAAGCAGTACGCTTGTCAGGGACGACGAGCGCGAGCACGCCACTCATGGTGAGGAGGGAGCTGCAATCCTGGAGAAATCCGATCAGATCGACCGTGTGCTCGATGACGTGCGAAGCGACGATGTAGTCGAACGCGCAGCGCTCCGTCACCACCTCTGCGAGTGAGCCCTCCGACCAGATGTGGTCGACGTCCTCGATCGCAGCGAGCTTCGCTTCCGGCAGTCCCCACGACCTGTACTTCTCGACGAGGGTCGTCCGATCCGCATGGTCGACGGTCTCGACGCGGGCACCGGACGCCTTCGAGACGAGTGGGTTGTACGAGGGGCCGATCTCGAGCCCCCTTCCGTCGAGATCCACGAGAGCCAGGGCCAACTGTCGACGCTCCAAGTTGCTCATCCTCCGGTTCGACGCGTGTTCGGCAGCGTAGTGCCCACCCGGGACGGGTCGCTGATGGAGATCGGGCGACGAGGGCACAGGTCTCAATTGTCGGCGGTCGTGAGTACGGATCCGGTAACAATCTGACCCGCCGTTGTTGCCCCGCACGCCATCCCGAGACGCCGCTTCCAGCCTCGACCGCTGCCGACTGGATGCCTGAGCCGAGCGCGGGATCGGATGCCTCGGCGGCTAAGCGCCCGTCACACATCGTCCTTCGACCCATCGCTCGCGTTCGCCAGACCGTGCGCCTCCGCACCCGGCTACGCGTCTGGTGGCGGCGTCGAGCGCCCGAATCGACGCCGACGATGAGCCGCCGCTCGCCTGCGGACTTCGGCCTGTGGCTCGAGCGAGCAGCCGGTCGAAAGCTGGGCGCGTTCCCGAATGAGTGGAGGGCCGGGAGGACCTTCCAGTCCCGAGCCCGCGCAGGTCGCCGTGGTCCTGCACGCCTTCTACGCCGAGCAGCTCCCGGAGCTGTTCGGGCGGTTGCACCGGATCCCGGTGCCGTACGACCTGTGGATCACCAACGCGACCGGCGACCGATCGATCTCGCGCGGACATGGGTCGACTCGGACAAGCTCGAGTGCTCGAGGTGGAGAACCGCGGACGCGACATCCTCCCGCTGGTCAGCCTCGTCAACGCCGGCTACCTCGATCCGTACCACGTCATCCTGAAGGTCCACACCAAGCGGAGCCAGTGGCGCGCCGTCACGAGAGCCTCGGCGGCGACGGTGATCGGTGGCGCGACGACCTGCTCGACGCGGTCTTGAGCGACGAGGACGACATCGCCAGGATCCTGTCGGCATTTGCGGAGCAGCCCGACCTCGGGCTCGTGACCGCCGACGAGCAGCGTCCTCGGCCCGGAGTTCTGGGGAGACAACGAGGGCAACGTCGCGAACCTGCTCCGGCGCATCGAGCTCACGCTGGACCCGACCCGACTGCGATTCGCGGCCGGCTCGATGTACTGGGTGCGCGGCTTCGTGCTGCAAGGGCTCCGAGCCCTCAACCTCGACGCGGACGACTTCGAGCCCGAGCAGGGCAGGTCAACGCCACCACCGCCCACGCCGTCGAGCGGTCGATCGGCGTGCTCGTCGCCGAGGCAGGGCTCGGCATCGTCGGGCGCTCGGCACTGCACTGCCAGCTCAGCCGCGAGAGCTGTCGAGCGGCTGGAGGCGGCACGCTGCGTCCACGCGCCCGGGTCGTGCCCTTCTACCTGCCGCAGTTCCACCCGATCCCCGAGAACGACAGGTGGTGGGGCGAGGGGTTCACCGAGTGGACGAACGTGACCGCCGCGCAGCCCGTCTACCAGGGCCACTACCAGCCGCGGCTCCCGCGCGACCTCGGGTTCTACGACCTGCGCCTCGACGAGGTGCGTCGCACGCAGCTGTCGCTGGCGACGGCGTCCGGCATCGAGGGTTCATGTACTACTACTACTGGTTCGCCGGGAGGCGGCTGCTCGACGCGCCGATCGAGGCGCTGCTCGAGAGCGACATCCCGCAGCCGTTCTGCATCATGTGGGCGAACGAGAACTGGACGCGGCGCTGGGACGGCCGCGAGTCGGACGTGCTCATCGCCCAGGACTACGAACACGTCCCGGCGGAGAGTTCATCGAGACATCCTCCCGTTCCTGGCCGACGAGCGGTACATGACGATCGACGGTCGGAAGATCGTCGCCATCTACGGGCCCGGGCAGATTGCCGGATCTCGCCGACGTCGTTGCGCACTGGCGCGCGCGTGCTCGCGCGGCCGGCGTCGGCGAGCTGTTCGTCCTGAACGTCGACTTCGGCGTCGAGTTCCACGGCCTCGAGGGAACACCTGCCGAGTACGGGCTCGACGGCTCGCTCGGCTTCCCGCCGCACAACCATCTCTGGGAGTGGCTGCCGCACGACGGGCTCGGGGTGGATCCTCGCTTCCGAGGCAACATCCTCAGCTACCAGGCGATGGCCGAGGACGCCGAGCGAGCGGCTGCAGTCTCGGCTCGACCCCTCGGTCTTCCCCGGCGTCATGGTCGCGTTCGACAACACACCGCGCCGCCAGTGGGCGCCGGACATCTGGTACGGGTCGAACCCGTACACATTCCGGCGGTGGCTGGCGACCGCGGTCGACTCGGTGGCAGATCGGACTCCCGACGAGCGCCTCGTGTTCGTCAACGCCTGGAACGAGTGGGCGGAGAGCGCCGTCCTCGAGCCGACGGATCGGTTCGGCCGGACTTTCTCCTCGCCGTGCGCGACGTCGTTAGGCTCGGACCTCGGACGCTCCGAATCCGAGACGGCGCTCCTGACCGGAAGCGTGGGACTCGATGGCTGCGATCGCCGGCGATTGAGGCGGACCTCGGGCGTCGCGCCCTGAGCTTGCTCACTCGCACGAGCCCGGGCATACACCGACGAGAGTGGCTCGAGCTGATGATCGAAGGGCTCGAGAGACGGCAGCGAACGATGTGCCCGGAGGGCCGCCGCCGGAGATCCAGGCCGCGATTCGTCGGTAGCTCGGGCGGCTCCGCCATGCGGGAGTGCTTTCCCTTCTACCAGCTGACGAAGCGCCTCTATCGCGGCGATCTCGCCGACGAGCGCGTGCTCGACTTCGGCGTCGGCTGGGGGCGCCTGATCCGGCTGTTCGCCCACGACGTCCCGGCGAATCAGCTGTTCGGGGTGGACGTGGACGCCGACATCCTCGAGGTGTGCGCGCAGACAGGCGTCCCGGGGACGCTGAGCCTGGTCGAACCGGGTACGCCGACTGCCGTTCGACGACGCGACGTTCGGGCTCGCCTACGCCTACTCGGTCTTCTCGCATCTGTCCGCCGGCGGCGCTGACGTCCTTCGCCGAACTCGCCCGCGTGCTGCGACCGGTGGTCAGCTGACATTCACCGTCCAGGGCGACAGGTTCCTGCGGCTCTGCTGCGACCGCACACGCAGAAGGCAGGGTCATCAGTTAGGACGCTGAGGCGATAATCGACTCCTTCTTCGAGGATCCGTTCGCGGCCAGGGCGCGATATCTCCAGAGGTGAGCATGTCTACTCGGCCGTCGGCGGTGGCGGAGTCTACCGGCGACTTCTACGGTTGGGCGGCGATCCCCGAGAGCTGGCTGCGCGTCGAACTCGTCGAGTTCGAGATCGAGGAGGTCACCGACGACCGCCTCGGTCAGCGAGCAGGTCATCGTCACGGCGCGCCGCCGTGACAACCCGCCCGCCGAGCCGCGGCGTCCGGCGCCGGTGCCGTTCCGCGCCGACCGTGGTGCCGCTAGTGTCGATCGGTGGACGACCGGCCGGAGCTTCGACCCGCTGGCGTCGCAATGCTGCTTCGCGCAGCCTGACAGGCTGACGGACGTCTGGTACTGGCACGAGCACATTCCGTTCGCGTTTCTCCTCGTCGAGCTGTCGTCGCCGCGCGTCTCGTCGAGCTCGGCACCTGGAAGGGGGACTCCTACTGTGCCTTTTGCCAGGCGGTTGCGGCTCTCGAGCTCGATACCCGCTGCTACGCGGTCGACACGTGGGCAGGGCGACGATCACACGGTCCCTATCGGCCGAGGTGCTCGAGGAGCTTCGTGCGTATCACGACCCGGTCTACGGCGCGTTCTCGAGCACTGATCCAGAGCCACCTTCGACGACGCGCTCGAGCACTTCCCGGACGAGAGCGTCGACCTGGTCCACATCGACGGCCACCATTCGTACGCTCGGTCAGCCACGACTTCGAGACCTGGCGCCCAAGCTGAGCGATCGCGGCGTCGTCGTCCTCCACGACACGAACATGCGGGAGCGCGACTTCGGCGTCTGGAAGCTGTGGGACGAGCTCTCGCCAGCCACCCGAGCTTCGAGTTCACCCATGGACACGGACTGGGCGTGTTGGCGATCGGCGCGAGCCCCCGCAACCGTTGCTCGACGTGGATCGAGGATGCGAACGCAGGCCGAGCGAGGTTCGCGAGCTCTTCTTCGCCCTCGGCGACCGGATCGCCATCCGCGCGCGAGAGGAGCAATACCAGCGTGGTCTGGCCGGCCTGCATGCCGAGCTCGCGACGGCGCGCTCGGAGCTCGAGCAGCTGCAGGCGGAGCTCGCCGTTTATGTGTCACGGGGAATCGCTCCGCGCCGAGCTCGAGCAGCGTGACGCGCTGGTCGCGGCGATCTACAACTCGCCGTCGTGGCGGATGTCAGCCCCGCTTCGCGCGTTGAAGCCCCTCGCCGCTCACTTCACTCGGCCGCGACCGGATCCCGTCCCGCCCCGGGAGCCGTCTCAGGACGACCCGTAGAGCGGGGCCTGGTGCATGACGTCGGCGTGTCGTCCGGCGGCCGTCATCGTCGTCGAGCTCACCGCCACGGATACGACACGCGCGGCGGAAAGGCGAGCGACCACGGTTCGCGGAGGTCGAGATTCGGGTTGTAGTAAGGATCATGCTTGAGGAGCGAACCCCAGCGTTCCTTCATCAGCCCGTGTTCACGACCGAACTGCTGCGCTCGCTCGGGACTGTCGTGCCGACCGACCGACACGGACTCGTCGTGATAGAGCTCAGCGTCGGCAGCCAGGACGATCCGCCAGCCTTGAGCCCGGAGTCGGATGCAAAGGTCGACGTCGTTGAAGGCGATCGCGAGCTGCTCGTCGAAGCCGCCCACGCCCTCGAATGCGTCCCTCCGGAGCACCGCACAAGCCGCGGTGACACAGGACAGATCCTGGTCGAGCATCGCGCGTGAGTGGTAGCCGGGATCTGTACGCGGGAGCGGCGGTGAGCGTGCGCGGCGACGCCGATGGCGCCGAGGATCACGCCTGCGTGCTGGATCGTGTCGTTTGGGTAGAGGAGCCGAGCGCCCACGACACCGACACCCGGCTGGACGACGTGTCCGACCATCGTCTCGAGCCAACCCGGCTCGATCACGCGCAACGTCGTCGTTCAAGCAGGCAGACGACCGAGGTGTCGCTGCGCACGACCGCGGCGTTGTTCACCCACGAGTAGTTGAACGATCGGTCGGGATACGCGAAGACGTCGACCCGTGGATCGGCGGCGAAACGATCGAGTCGGCGCTCGCTTCGGGCGCGGTCGTCGAGCACTCGAAGGTCGACCGCGACCGTCACCGTGATCGGTACATAGCGGGTTCCCTCAAGCAAGCCTTCGAGACACGCGTCCCGCCTCTGGGCGAAGGTGGTCGGGCACGATCACCTGCACGTCCGGGGCAGGCGTCGGCAATGCGTACCGGACACGCGGTGGCGGCAGTGCCGAGTCGACGACGACCGGCGTCGATGCCGGCGGTCGCGAGATGGTCTTCGATCACGCGGGTTGCGCATCGCTGTCTGCGAGTCCGTCGATGGCTCGCCGCGCGACTCCCGGCGGCCGTGGTAGAGGACGTGGGAACGTGAACGATCTCGTCGGCTCGACTCGCTCGTGAGTCGAGCATGCAGATCGTGCTCCTCGTCCCCCGAGAACCTCCTTCCGGAAGCCGCCGACTTCGCGAGCGCCATCGACCTGGAAAGCCGCGGGTGTCCCACGTAGCCGCTCGCAAGGAAAAGCGCGGGGTTCCAGTCGGGCTTGAAGTTCGGGTCGAGACGCGCGCCGCTCGCGTCGAGTCGGTCTTCGTCGGCATAGACGAGTTCGATCTCCGCCGCTCGCTCACCGACGGCCGCGGCGAGCAAAGAGTAGGGCGTGAGGGCTCAAAGTCCCGCCGTCGAGCACCAGCGCGAACTCGCCCGTCGCCACACTCAATGCGGCGTTCTTCACCCACCGCGCTTCCGGGCTTTCCGTCCAGCCGAACGACTCGAACCGGTGCGTCGGTCGCCGTCGACGCGAGAAGCGCCTCGACGGACTCGCCGGCCACCTCGGTGCAGCCGATGCACAGCTCCCAATCCTCGTAGGCCTGGCCGAAGAGCGAGGCGAGAGCAGAAGCCGCATCCGACACCCGTCGAATGGCACGAGAACCGAGAAGAGCGGACGAGTTGGGAGCGAGGTGCACGCTCGGATCGCCCGGAGGTCGAATTCGTCGAACGTGTCGTACTGCTCGACCCACGAGGCGTAGCGTCACCAGCCCGGTCACGGCTGCCGTCGAGGCGACCGCGCTGCCCCAACCTTCGGCGCAGACGCCTCAGCATCGTCCTCGCCGGCCCAGGCGATTGTCGAAGAAGGCGACGACATCGCTGCCGTCGAGCCCACACCAACATGCGCACGGACGAGCTCGATGTTCTAGACGTGACCAGGTCTCTCATCGGCCGAGGCTACCGACCGAGCGACGTCCCGGTAATAGTCGCCGCGGCTCAGGTGACGCTCGAGGAAGACGTACAGGACGATGAACAGGTACCGGCTCCCCATCTCCTGGAACCTCAGCTTCGAGGTCCCCGACGTCCGGTTCGTCCAGGAGATCGGAACGACCTTGAACTCGTGGCCGCGCACGATCGCCTTCAGCGGCAGCTCGACGGTGAGGTTGAAATGGTTGGAGAACAGCGGCTGGACCGTCTCGATGACCTCGCGTCGATACGCCTTGAAGGCGTTCGTCGTGTCGTTGTAGCCGTGCCGGAAGAGCATGCGGATGCCGAGGTTGACGATCCGGTTCAGCACGAGCTTGAGCCGCGGATAGTCGCTGACCCGCGAGCCGCGCGACGAACCTCGAGCCGAACGCGCAGTCGTAGCCCTCCTCGAGCACGCGGTGGTACGCGACGATGTCGTCCGGGTCGTCGGACGCGTCTGCCATCACGATCGCCACCGCGTCGCCCTCGAAGGCGTCGAGACCCGCGCGAACGGCGAAGCCGAAGCCGGGCGGGTTCGTGCGAGCGGATGGCAGCGGACGCGCGGGTTGCGCGTCGCCAGCCCGCGACGAGCGCGCCGGTCCGTCGGTGCTCGCATCGTCGACGACGAGGATCTCGTAGTCGATCTCGTCGGCGTCGAGACGTTCCGCGATGGCCGTCACCGTGCCACGATCGACCCCGCCTCGTTGTGCGCCGGGATGACGACCGAGAGCTTCACGCGGCGACGCCGTCCAGGCCTCGACGTTCAGCTCGTAGATCTCGCGGAGGATCTCCTCGATCCCGTACGTCGAGCTCGCCAGTCCGGATAGTCGCGGCGGAACCGGCGAGGTCGCTGATCCACCAGCGGTGGTCGCCGATCGCGCGGCTCCCGCCGAGCGTCCAGTCGAGCTCGCGCCCGGCGATCGCCTCGCACAGCGCGATCGCCTCGAGCATCGAGCAGTTGCTCTCCCGGCCGCCGCCGATGTTGTAGACCGCCGCCGCCGCGGGCTCGCGTGGAACGCGGCGAACGCGCGCACGAGGTCGGCGCTGTGGATGTTGTCGCGCACCTGCTTGCCGTCGTAGCCGTAGACGGTGTACGGCTCGCCCGTCACGGTGCAGCGCATCAGGTACGAGAGGAACCCGTGCAGCCTCGCGCCCGCGTGGTTCGGGCCGGTGAGGCACCGCCGCGGAAGCAGACGGTCGGCATGCCGAAGTAGCGGCCGTACTCCTGGACGAGCAGGTCGGCCGCGGCCTTCGACGCCCCGAAGAGCGAGTGCAGGCATCGTCGATCGACATCGAGGTCGGGATGCCGTCGAAGTACTCGTGGTCCTCGGGGAGCTCCAGGCGCGTCTCGAGCTCGACGAGCGGGAGGCGTTCGGCCGGTCGCCGTAGACCTTGTTCGTCGAGGTGAAGACGAAGGTGGCCTCGGGCGTGCCGCCGCGTCGCCTCGAGCAGGTTGAGCGTCCCGTTCGCGTTGACCGTGAAGTCGGTCTGCGGATCCGACGCGGCCCAGTCGTGCGAGGGCTGCGCCGCGGTGTGGATCACGAGCTCGAGGTCCGCGCGCGATGCTCCGCGAAGAGCCGGTCGACGCCGTCGGCGTCGCGGATGTCGAGCGTCGACGCGAGCGGAAGGCGTCGTACGCGTCGAGCAGCCGTCGCGTCTGCGGCGCCGTCGACGCGTCCGGCCCGAAGAAGCGCGCGCGCATGTCGTTCTCGATCCCGACGACGTCGTACCCCGCCTCGACGAAGTGCCGGACCGACTCCGACCGATCGAGGCCGCCCGAGCCGGTCACGATCGCGATCGGCACGCGCCTCCCTCACTCAGTCGAGCGCGGCGCGAAGCTCGGACTCTTGGCGGCGCCCACGTCGAGATGTCCTCGAGGACGGCGGGGGGCTGTCGACGCGGCCGCCATTCGGTATGGGCGAAGAGGCGGAGCAGTCGGAGACGTAGATTGGCACGTCGCCCGGCCGGCCGCTCGGGTCGGCCGCGACTCGACGGTCGCTGCCCGGTGATCGCGCGGCAGAGCTCCGTGAGCTCGCGCAGCGAGAGCGAGCAGTCGCGCCACCGCCGACGTTGAAGACGGCGCCGCGCCAGCGCTCGGGCTCGGCGAGCTGCTCCACGAGCAGGTCCACGAGGTCGTCGACGTGGAGGACGTCGCGAACCTGCTTCCCGCTGCCTCCGAAGCCGAGGTAGGCCAGCGGCCTGCCGAAGCCGGTGCGCGAGCACCCAGTAGGCGAACACGCCCTGGTCGACCTTGCCCATCTGCCACGGGCCGGCGATGACGCCGCACCGGTCGACCGTCGCGCGCAGCGCGAACGCGTCGCGTACTCGGCGATCAGGAGCTCGGCGGCGAGCTTCGTCGCGCCGTAGAGCGTGCGCGCGCCGTCCAGCGGGAAGTCTCGGCGATGCCTCGCTGCGACGACGCCCGGGAACGGCTGCTCGTCGTCGAGCTCGAATCGGGTCGTCGGTCTCCGCGATAGGCGAGCGCTCGAAGCGCCGCCACGGGATACACGCGGCTCGTCGAGAGGAAGACGAGGTGCGCGTCGTCGCGCCGGCACAGCTCGAGGCAGTTGAACGCGCCGAGGAGGTTCGTCCGGACGAGGTAGTCGACGCCGCCCGACCGGCCCGCGAGCACCGACGGCTCGGCGGACGCCTCGATCAGCGCGTCGAACCGCGCCGAGGCCGAGCAGGTCGTCGCGCTCGCGGACGTCGCCGTGGACGAACCGCACGCCGGCCTCGCGCAGCCGCGGCACGTTCAGCTCGGAGCCGCGCGGTGGAGGTTGTCGAAGGCGACGACCTCCCACTCCGGATGCGCGTGCGCGAGCGAGACGCAGACGTTCGCCGCCGACGAAGCCCGCGCCGCCGGTGACGAGGACCCTCATCTGCTGCGCCCGCGCCATGGACGGCGCGGATCGTAGCCGCGCGGCACCGGACAGGACGGTCTGCGCGTCGTCAGCGTTCGTCCCGCGCGCAGTCAGCCCGCGCTCTCGTACGCGTCGACGAGCCGACGCACGACCTGCTCCCAGCGCGAGGTTCGCCTGGGCGTAGGCCCGCGCGGCCGCCGCCGAGCCGCGACGCGGAGCTCGGCGTCGCCGAGGAGGCGCACGCATCGCCTCGCGGAGCGCGCCGGGTCGCCGCGGCGGCACGAGGAGCCCCGTGACGCCGTCCTCGACGGCGTCGCGGAGCCCGCCGACCGCGGTCGCGACGACGGGACGCCCGTACGCCATCGCCTCGCGCGCGACCATCCCGTAGCCCTCGCGCCGCGACGGGACGACGACGACCGCGGCGCGCTCGTAGTAGCGGCCGAGCTCGGACGGCGGGACGAAGCCGACGGCCTGCGGGAACAGCGAGCGCAGCGGCCCGTCGCCGACGACGACGAGCGGCAGGCCGCGCGCCGCCTCGGCGAGCTCGCGCACGCCCTTCTCCTCGGAGAGCCGCCCGACGTAGAGCGCGTGCGGGCGGCTCGTCGGGCTCGCCCACCGACTCCGGGATCGCGACGCCGCTCGGGATCACGCGCACGTCGCGCGCGCCGAGCGCGCGCGCGTCCTCGGCGAGCGCCGTCGAGGCGCACGACGACGACGCCGCGCGCGCCGCACGAGCCAGCCGCGCGAGCGGCCGCACGCGCCGCGCGAGCGCGACGTCCGAGCCCCAGAGCTGGAGCACGAACGGCTTGCCGGTCGCGAGCGCGGGGAGCGCCGAGGGCAGCCAGTGCGCGTGGACGACGTCCGCTCGCGCGCGGCGCGCCGCGCAGCGCGCGCGAACGAGAGCGAGGAAGAGCGGCAGCGCCAGTGCCTTCCACGGCGCCGCGCGGAGGTTGTTGACGATCCCGTCGCCGTACGCGATCCCGAAGTGCCGGAACGACGCAGGGGAGACGACCGCACCTCGACGCCCGCGGCCCGCAGCGCCTCCACGCCGTCCCGGACGAACGTCCCGGCGACGTCGTCCGCGTGGCGCGGGTACGACGTCGTCAGGACGAGGACCTTCACCGACGCTCGCCGAGGTGGTGCGCGAGCGCCGTGGGCGCCGCGATCATGAGCAGCGCGAGCACGTAGAAGTAGTAGAAGGACATCGTCAGGTAGAAGACGTTCGAGACCATCGTGCTCACGAGCGCGGCCGCGAGGCCCCAGCCGAGCGGCCGGATGCGGGCCGCGAGCGGATCGCCGGCCGCCGCGAGCGAACGCCCCATCCGGCGCGTAAGCGCGGCTCGACGGAAGAGGTAGACGAGGAACGCGGCAAAGAGCAGCGTCCCCACGAGGCCGTACTCGACGAACGACGCGACGTAGAACGAGTGCGGGCCGAAATTCGTCTTCCCCGTCTGGAACTCGTAGTAGACCGAGAACGTGTTGAGCCCGAGGCCGAAGAGCGGGTTCTGGGCGAGCACGTCCGGGATGAACGAGTAGACGATGAAGTGGGTGTCCGCGCCCCGCCCCTCGGTCGAGAGCCGCGAGCTCAGCACCTCGGTGAAGAACTCGGCGCGCTGGGCGACGAACACGGCGAGGCCCGCGAGGAGCACTCCGAGCGGAATGAGGAACTGCGGCTTGAGGAGCATGCGCCGATACGGAACCGCGAGCACGAGGAACCCGCAGCCGAGGCCGAGCAGGCCGCTGCGCGAGAGCGTCGCGAGGTCCACCATCACGAGGAAGCCAGGAGGACGGCGAGCGGCACACGCAGCCGATGCCCGCGCTCGAGGCGGAGGTAGATCGGGAGCAGCAGCAGGATCCCCGCGGCGACCTCGATGCCGAGGTGGTTCGGGTCGCCGGTCAGAGCGTTGACCCGGTAGACGTACGACCCTTCGATCGCGCCGAAGATGTTGATCTGGCTCGCGCCCCCGGTGATGGGCTGGAGCCATGACTCGTCGAGGTTCGCGCCGGTCGTCTCGGCGACGGCTAGCTGCGCGAGGCCGTAGGCGCCGTTCGCCGCGAGGCCTCCGACGAACGCCGCAACCGTCAGCCAGTAGAAGCGCAGCCCGCGCCGCGCGATGAGTGCCACGCCGGCGATCAGGAAGAGGAAGTGCAGGACGAACTTCACCATTCCCTTCGCCCACTGCGCCAGCGACTCCGCCGTCTCGAGGTTGAACCATCCGATCAGGTAGACGAGGAGGAACGCGATGAAGAACGCACCCGTCACCACGGCTGCCCGCGGCATGTGCCCGTCGAGTCGCTCGACGCGGTAGACGACGAACGCGACGATGAAGACGAACGTCACGACGTCCGAGAAGGACATCGTCCCCGCCACTTCCCACTGGAGCTTCGCGAAGGTGACCGTGAAGACGGTCAGGAGGAACAGCGAGTCGACGAACGGAGCCCGGTCCGCGACGGTGCGCGGCCGGTCGAGGGCGATGGTGGTCACAGCGTGGAATCGTAGGGACGACGCTCAGCCGTCGGGGTCGACCTCGAGCTCGGCCTCCAGGCCGGCGCCCCGTGCCTCCGCAGCGGAGCTCGCTCCCTGCTCGTACGACGTCGATCCCGTCGTACAGCACCTTCCAGCGACCGCAGCCGTCTGCCCGCACCTCGGCGTCGACGTACCCGACGGCGCGAACGCGCCGGAGGAGCTCCTCGGCCTCGGACGGGCTGTCGCGCCGGCCGAAGACGAGGTCGAGCGGCTCGGTGGACCCTTCGGGCACGACGCGGACGCAGTCCTCCGCCGAGGGAAACCGCGCTCCGTCGGCCAGGACGAGCGCCGGATACGCGAGGAGGGGGATGGCCACGACGAGCACCGCCGCAAGGCGCAGCCGACGGGAGGTCATGGCTCGTCCTCCGGCCGCGCCCACACGCCGGCGAGGAGCAGCGGCGTCGCGCAAGCGGCAAGCAGCACGATCGCCCCCGTGTAGCGGACGATCGGGTTGACGGCCTCGTCAGCCGTGATCGGGAGCTCCGCGATAGCCGTAGGTCGACCAGACGCCGCCGACAAACACGAGCACGAGCACGAGTCCGAGAAACGCGGTGCGTCGCCGATCGCCCCAGACGGCGGCAGCCACGAGCGCGATGGAAGCCACGATCGGCACGACCGACCAGAGCGCGTTGTCGTAGAGCACCTCCACCGACAGCCGAAGGGCGTCCAGCAGGCGATCCCGGCCCCCCTCGTCGATCGTCGACGGGGCGTCGCCCGCGATCCCCCGGTCTGCGTACCAGAGCCTCCACGGAAGGACGGACGCGCCGACGAACGCAGCCGCCGCGACGACATGCCACCAGGCACGACGGCGCCAGGCCAACGACGCCGCGAACGCGACGACGAGGACACACGCGGCGAACACGAGCCCTCCCGCTTCGTGAGTGCCGCGCCGCCGAGGAGCACCGCGGCAGCGGCGAGCCGCCAGCCGCGGCGTCGCGGAGCCAGAGCGCGACGAGGAGCGTCGCGACGACGAAGAGGACGTCGACGAGGATGTCCGCCTGCGGCGTGAGCAGACGCCCCGAGAAGCGCGGCACGACGAGGACGAGCAGCAGGGACGGCCAGAGCAGCCACGACGGCACATGCGGATGCAGGCATCCCGGCAATCGCCGCCACGCCCCGGCCACGATGAACCAGAACTGCACGTGCAGGGTGACGACGTCCACGCCTCCCATCGCGTGAAACGCGGCGGCGTCGAGGATCGGCAGGAGCGGCGGGTAGGACGGCCCGGGAAGCGAGGTGAAGAGCTGCTCGTCCAGGCCGCCGAAGAAGTAGATCGCCTTCGCCTTCGGGACCCAGAACGCCCATGCGTCGTAGGCCTGCAGGCTCTGGAGCCGCGCCGACCGGAACAACGCCTCGAGCAGGAGGCCGGCGAGGGCGATCCCCGTCGCCGTGACGAGCACGGTGGGTCGCGTGACGGCGACCGGCCATCCGCGCGGCATCGCGCCTCCGGGCGAGGACGCCCGTGGCGATCGTCGCGCGTCAGCGATCGCGACGAGAGACAGCACGATCGCGACGCCGCCGAACGGAACGTCGAGCACGAGGAGAAGCGTCCACACGATGCCGAACGCGGCGACGCCGAGGAGGTAGCCCGAGCCCGGCGAGCCTCGCGACGTCGGCCCAGGTCCGCAAGTCCGCGAAACGCCCACAGCGCCGTCATCCCGACGACCGCGTAGGCGAGGTTCAGGGCGAGAAGGCCCGTGAGCGCGCGCGTCGTCACGCGGGCCGCCTGAGGATCGAGAGCCCGCTGTCGTCCTCCCACTCGACCTCCGCACCCGGAAAGGCGGCGCGGTCGCACGCGAAGCAGAGGATCCACGGCGCCGAGTCGCTCGAACGTCGTGGAAGGAGGAAGTACTGCATGTAGGAGCCGATCGCATCCTGGGTCGCGAGCTCGCTCCAACCCTCCTGCGGCTCGCCGACGACGACGGTGAAGGCGTCGCCCGGCGGGATCCGGCCCCGCGCCTCGATCGCGATCGCCTGGTCCGGCAGGACCGAGTTGCCGCCACCGAGCGCCCGGTCGACGTAGTCGAGCGCGGCGTTCGCGCGCGAGCTGCCGATTCGCGTCGTCCAACGCCTGCGGATAGAGCCACGCCAGCGCCACGAGGGTGACGGCGACGCAGAAGCACACCACGAGCCGGGCGAGCGCGCCGGGCGAGCCGAACCACCGTGCGAGCACGTCGTCCGTCAGCCGAGGGTAGCGCGGAGGACGGCGGCCATCTCCTCCACCCGTGTCCTGCGGGAGAGCTCGTGCCTCCACTCCGGCGTCAGCTCCACGTCCGGCAGCCCGTCGCTTCGCCAGCGGTCGTGAAGCTCCCGGAGGGCACCGCCGATCGCGTCGACGTCGTCCGGCGGGACGACGACGCCTGCGCCCGTCTCACGGATGAGATCCGCCGCGGCTCCGTCGGGCGGCACGACCGCGAGGATCGGGCGGCCGACCGCGATGTACTCGAAGACCTTGCCCGAGAGCACGCCCTTCCCCCGCCCGTCCGCCTCGGGGATGAGGAGCAGCAGCGCCTCGGAGTCGCGCTGGAGCGCCAGGGACGTGGCGCGCGGCGCATAGGGGATCAGCTCGAGCCGGTCGCCGAGGTCGAGCCCGGCGGCCCATTCGCGGTCGGCATCACGGAAGTCGCCGACGAACCGGGTCACGACGTCGAGGCCGGAATCGGCGAGCGCCTGGAGGAACGGCCGCGGGTCACGACGGCCGAAGAAGCTGCCGGCGTGGGTCAGCCGAAAGCGATCGGACGGCTGGCGCTCGAGCCCGGCGACGTCGTCGAAGTCGCACCCGTTCGGGATCGTGACAACCGGGCCTCGCGGGCCCAGGGCTCGCGTCTCCTCCGAGATGGCTTCGGACACGCAGGTGATGGCATCGGCCCGCGAGGCGACGAGCTGCGCGACACGCCGGTGCGTGGCCGCCTTCGCCTTCGTCGCCACGGTGTCGGCCCGCCGATGGGCGTGCGCGACGAGCGAGTCGCGGAGGTCGGCGACCCATCGCGCTCCGGTCGCGCGCGCGATCGTGGCCGCGATGAGGTGGGTCGACGGCGGGGGCGACGTGGAGACGAGGACGTCGATCTCGTGCTGGCGAACGAGCCGGATCCCGGTGGGAATCGCGGTGACGGCCCAGGTCGCGTTCTCGTCGGGCAGCACGAGCCGGCGGAGCTGGAGCCGCGCCTGCGTGAGCGCTCGCTCGATCCCTTCCGTGCCGGCGAGCACCTCGCTCGGCTTGCCGCCGCTGACCCCGACGTACCGCGCCCGGTGCACCCAGGCCTGCGTCGGGACGCGGAGCCCGTCGTCGCGGTGGAGCCACCGTGGGTCGTCGGGCGCGAGGACGTGGGTCTCGATGCCCATCGCCGGGAGGTACTGCGCGAGCTTCAGCGGCCGCTGCACGCCCCCGCCGCCGGCGGGCGGGAAGTAGAAGCTGACGATGAGGGCCTTCACGGCCGCCGATCGTAGTCGCGGCGTCTCCGGCCACATGGAGCGGGCTCCGCCGGCGGGTCCTGGAAATATCGCTCCCCCGCCGTGACCCGAACGCCCGAAGTTGGTCATCCGCGCGCCCATAGCGGGTCTGGCCCGACCGTGCACATCCGTGCTCGGGGTCGCACCGTGCGAATCGCCGAGTGGAGCTGCGCAGTGCTCGGCTTCGGCATGCTCGCGGTCCTGCTCACCTGGCCATGGGCGCGGGACGTCTGGAGCGGCAGGGTCGACGGGGACGCGACCCAGTTCGTCTGGGACGCGTGGTGGGTGAAGGAGCGGGTGTTCTCGCTCGAGAATCCGTGGTGGACGGGTGACCTCTACGCGCCCGAAGGCGCGTACCTCGCCGCCCACCCGCTCGAGACCCTGCTCATGGTGCTGATGGCACCCGTCACGGCGCTGGCGGGACCGATGGCCACCTACGGGCTGCTCGTGCTCGCGACGATCGCAGCCGCCGGGCTGCTCGCCTGGCGGCTCGGGCTCGCGATGGGCCTGGGGCACGTGGGCGCCGCGGTTGCGGGAATCCTCTGGGCCGCGTCGCCGATCGTCGTCTACAAGGCGTCGATCGGGCACTACATGCTCCTCCTGCTCGCGGCGCTGCTCCCTGCCGTCCTCATGCTCGCGAGGCGCCTCGCACGCTCGAGATCGATCCGCGACGGCGTCGCCCTGGGGCTGGTGCTCGGCGCGGCGCTGCTCACGGACCTCCAGGTCACCGCCTACCTGACGCTCGCCGCGGCGGCCGTGGGCGTCTACGCAGTCGCCACGAAGCCCGAGTGGCGTTCCCGTGCGGTCCTCCGCCCGATCGCCGCCGTGGTCTGCACGCTCCTCGTCGTCGGCGCACCGACGCTCGTCATGGTCGCGCGGGCCGAGCAGGACGGTGACTACCGGACACCCAAGGCGTCGCGGGTCGCATGGGCGGCGGCCGCGAACGCCGACGTGGCGCAGTTCGTCCTCCCGAGCCCGGCGAGCCGGTTCTTCGGCGACGACTACCGGCGCGCCGCCGACCGCCTGGGCGACCTGTCCCGGTACACCGTCGATTCCGCCGTCTCGTTCGGCTGGGCCACGAGCGCGCTCGCACTCGTCGGAATCGTCGGGACGCGGCGCTCCCCGCGAACGTGGTGGCTGGCCGGCGCCGTTCTCCTCTCCGTCCTCCTCGCGCTCGGCCCCACGTTGAAGGCGCTGGGCCACACGTACGTCCCAGCCGGCATCGATGCGGGCGAGGAGCTCTCGGTGCTGGCACCCGGGACGTGGCTCATCGACGTCCCGATCGTGAACGAGCTGCGGATCCCGGCGCGGTGGGCGCTGCTCGGCGCGCTGCCGCTGGTGCTGCTCGCGGGCCTCGGCGCACGAATCCTCGTCCGTCGCGCACGGGTCGCCGGAATCGCGGCGGTCGCGGGGCTGTGCGCGCTGGCGGTCGTCGAGGGCGCCGTCGAGCTTCCGGCGACGGGACCTGGCGAGCGGCTCGCGACGATCATCGAGACCGATCCCCGGCCGGGCATCGTCGTCGACGTGCCGCTCTCATGGCGAACCGGGATCGACGAGGTCGGCGCGTACGAGGTCTCCCCGCGCGCGATGCTGCAGCAGACGGTCCACGGCAAGCCCATCGCGGCCGGCTACATCGCCCGCCTCGACCGTGCGGTCATCGATCGGCTCCTGTCGCGGCCGCTCTACCGGTCGCTCCTGCTTCGCCAGGGAAACGGCGAGATTCCGCCCGGTCTCGACGATCCCGGCCGGGCCGAGGCGACGGAGGACGCGCGAGCGCCTCGGCGCGAACTGGGTCGTCGTGTGGCCCGAGGCCGACCGAAAGGTCCTTCCCTTCCTCCGTCAGCTCGGGTACCGCCGCCTCGCTGCGGACGGCGGCGTGCTGCTCTACACCCGGTAGCCGACTACGCTTCCGCCTCGATGAGCGAGACGATCGACGCGTTCCACCGCCTCTACTACGAGGCGGACGACGACACCTGGAAGAAGACGTTCTGGCTCGGCCAGACGGTGCGCAAGTGCCCGCTCGACCTCTGGGCCTACCAGGAGATCCTCACGGAGACGAAGCCCGACGTCATCGTCGAGACGGGCACGTACAAGGGCGGCAGCGCGCTCTTCCTGGCGGGAGTCTGCGACCTGCTGGGCCACGGGCAAGGTTGTCACCGTCGACATCAGCGCGACGGCCGGACGACCCCGTCACCGTCGAATCACCTACCTCGTCGGCTCGTCCGTCGACCCCGACGTCGTTGCCCGCGTTCGTCGACGAGCCCGTCGCGCACGACGCGTCATGGTCATCCTCGACTCCGACCACTCGCGCGATCACGTCCTGCGCGAGCTCGAGCTCTACAGCCCGCTGGTGACGCCGGGCTGCTACCTCGTCGTCGAGGACACGAACGTCAACGGCCATCCGGTCTCCCCCGAATTCGGCCCGGGCCCGATGGAGGCCGTGGAGGCGTTTCTCGAGACGACGAACGACTTCGAGGTCGACCGGTCGCGCGAGAAGCTCCTCCTCACGTTCAACCCGTCCGGGTACCTCCGACGACGCTGACGGCCGCGCCGGGCCACGGCTCAGCTGTCACAGCCGCACCAGCGCCCACCGCGCGTCACGGTAGACGGGAAACGCCGGCGAGAGGTCTCCGAAGCGCTCGCGGTCGACGACGAGCCACGTCGCGCCGCAGCGCCGAGCCGGCGTCTCGATGTCACCCGCCCGTGCGAAGCGGAGGAACTCGC
Source organism: uncultured Actinomycetes bacterium (assembly GCA_963734045.1). Lineage (GTDB taxonomy): Bacteria > Actinomycetota > Thermoleophilia > Gaiellales > Gaiellaceae > Gaiella. The sequence goes on from CAVTFU010000005.1 coordinate 86,498, forward strand.
GCGCCCGCTCGCGTGGCCGGTTCTCGACCGTGTCGGCGACGTGACTGATCGGATTGACGCAGACGCGGACCGGCGCATACGCGCCAAGCCGATAGCTGGTCCGCGGATCGGCGTAGACGATGGCCCCGGTCGGCACTCGCTCGCGCACTGCCGCGATCAGGCCGTCCGAGAGGATCTCCGGCGGGCGCGAGGGCGAGGGGCTCCAGTTCGCGAGCCCGTGGACGTAGGTCGGGAGCAGCAGCAGGACTGACGCGAGCGCTGCGCGGCGCTCGAGCGGCGGCCGGCCCCAGAACCCGACGACGAGCGCGGCGACGCACCCGGCGACCGCGAGCCACGTCGCCCACGCCGGGCCTCCATCCTCGAGGAAGTAGCCGAAGTCCCCGGGGTAGAGCAGCTGCAGTGCCACCCCACCCGCGAGTGCCACGGGTGCGACGAGCGGCCCGAGGAGGCGCGCCAGCACGCCGAGGCCGCCGGCGAGCGCGATCCCGAAGGGGAGAAAGCCGGCGAGGCGGCGCGACTGGGACAGGGAGACCGCGTCGGAGAACGGCGTGAAGATCCACGGGATCAGCGTGATCGCGAAGACGGCCAGCGCACCGCCGACCGCGTAGGCGGCCCAGCGCCGGCGGGCGGCGAGGGCCGCGAACGGGAGGAGCAGCAGCGCTGCCACGGCGACCGCGCCCGACCGCCCGAAGAGCTCGGGGACGACCGCGAAGTTGTCCGGCGTGCCCTCGAGCTGGCCGTCGTACTGCTCGAAGCCGCGCAGGCGCTCTCGAGCGCTCGGGCTCACGGAGGCCGTGTCGCCGACCACGGGCAGCAGCCAGAGGAAGAACGCCGCCATCGGCAGCGTGAGCGCTGCGAGGGCGAGGGCGTCGGGCACGGCATCTCGCCGGATCCAGAGGAAGCGCACGACGAGAAACCCGCTGAACGGGACGACGAGGAAGAGGGCGTACGTCGGGTGGACGACCGCGATCGCGAGCGACGCCGCCGCGGCCGAGGCGAGCACGGCGGGCTTCGGCCGCCGGGTCGCCTCGATCGCGAGGGCGAGCGCGGCCGGGACGAGCAGCTGCCGGGATGCCGTCGCCGGCAGCGCGAGGGCGGTGTACGCCCCGCCGTGCGCGGGCGCCATCGCCACGATCGCGACGCCGGCGAGCGCGGAGGCGAGCGCGGGCGTCACCCGGCGGAAGAGCGCCCACCCCGCCTCGAAGCCGAGCACGACGGCGAGGGGCGCGAGCACGCTCGGCCCGTGCAGCACGACCTCGGTCGGGTCGACGCCTCCGACCTTGGCGACGAGCGCCAGGAAGCCGTGCCACAGCGGGAACGCGTACCCGGGATGCAGGCCCCCGTCGGGGAACTCGTTCGCGCTCTCGAGCGAGAGGTCGTCGAACGCGAGCAGCTTCTGCACGCGAGCGAGGTGGAAGAACCCGTCGCCGCCGATCTCGCCCGCGACGCGCCAGAGCAGGACACCGAGAGCCGCGCCGAAGAGCGCTGCGATTCCCCAGCCGCGCACGCCGTGCACCCTCGTCCCGCGGCGAATCGCGAACGGCAGCGCCACGAGCCCCGCACCGAGCATGAGAACGAGCGTCAGGGTGAGCGACGCGGAGACGGCGAAGGTCACAGTCATCGCGCCGAAGAGCAGGAAGAGCGCCCAGGCGACCCCGGCCGAGACGCGCGTCACGCCGACGGCGCGCGCGACGACGAAGCCCGGTGCCAGCACGACCGCCGTCGCGAGCAGGATTCGCAGAAGCAGCCAGACCTCGCTCATCCGGCGAGCAGCGCCTCGACGTCGCCCGAGCCGAGCCACGCCGCGGCGTCTCGATACATCCGGCCGCGCTCTCCGCGGTAGAGCCGTCCCCGGATCGCGAGCGACCCGCGCAGCATCCGGCGGGCGCGGTCGGCGTCCCCCGGCCGACCGTGCAGCTGGAGGTAGCGGAGGTGACCGCGGACGTTCTCGCGGAAGAGCCGCCCGCCGTGCGACGCCCCGCCGACGTGGACGCAGCGGGCCTCGGGCGTGAAGACGACCGACCAGCCGCGATCGGCGGCGCGCTTCATCCAGTCGACCTCCTCGCTGAAGAGGAAGTACCGCTCGTCGAACGGGCCGACCTCGTCGTACGCCGCCCGCCGCAGGAGCATGCACGCCCCCATCACCCACTCGACCTCGCGCTCGCTCGCGTGGTCGAAGCCCGCGCCGTAGAACGCGTTGAAGACACGGGAGCGCGGGCCGAGCTTGCGGAGGTACGCGTACTCGGTCGCGAGTCGCCACGGCGTCGGGAAGCCGCGCACCGAGCGTTGCAGCGAGCCGTCGGAGTTGAGGAGCCGCGGCGCCACGAGGGCTGCGCGGGGACGGCGGCGGGCGGCGTCGAGGAGCCGCGCGAGCGCGTCCTCGACGAGCCACGCATCCGCATTGAGGACGAGGACATGCTCGGCGGAGGTCTCGGCGATCCCCCGGTTCCAGCCGGCCGCGAGCCCATGGTTCTCGGACTCGACAACCCGAACGCCGGCGAACCGCTCCCTGACGAAGCCGACCGTGCCGTCCGAGGAGCCGTTGTCGACGACGACGGTCTCGACACCCTTGACGCTCTCGAGACAGCGCTCGATCCAGGGCAGCGCGTCGTACGTGACGACGACGCAGGCGGCGTCAGCCATGCTCGACCCGCGGCCGGCCGCCTCCGCGCATCCCTTCCCAGAGGAGGATCGCGCCACCCGGAAGGGCGAGGGCCGTCGTGACGAGGAAGAAGAGGAAGCCGGCCGCGAATGCCTGGTCGGCCGGCACGCCGACGCTGCCGAGGAAGCTCACGAAGAAGGCCTCGCGCACGGCGATCCCGTTGAGCGTGAACGGGACGAGCAGGACGAGGAAGAAGAGCGGCCCCATCACGTAGTAGATGCGCGGGCCGAGCTCGATGCCGACCGCCTTCCCCGCCGCCCAGATCGAGAGGATCCGGACGGCCTGAATCGCCGTCGTGAAGACGAAGACGCCCAGGAGGAGCCGAGTGTGGCCGCGGAAGTGGTGGATCCCGTCGTAGAGGAGGCGGAGCGGCCGGTCGATCTTGAGCCTGCGGAGCAGCGGCTGCGACCGGGCGAGGATGCGGGCGCGCCGAGCGCGCGAAGAACACGTACAGCAGCACCAGCGTGCCGACCACGAACAGCCCCTCGAGCCAGAGGTAGGCGCCGACGTCGTAGGTCCCGAGCGCGAGCGCGAATCCGATCGCGCCGAGCAACACGGTCCCCGCGCCCCCGAGGAAGCGCTCGAGGAGGATGATCCCCGTCACGTCTCCGGTGCGCCCGGGGTGGCGGCGGGCCGTCTCGTAGACGCGCATCGCGTCACCGCCGATCGACGTGGGCAGCACCTGGCTCGCCGTGTAGGAGACGAAGTACGCGCGGGTCAGCCACCAGAAGCTGTCCTCCATCCGCTGCGCCCGCATCAGCCACTGCCAGCGGAGCGCCATCGGCAGGGCGGTGACGATCATGATCGTGACCGAGAGCAGGAACCACCACGGATTCGCGTCGAGAAGCGTCTCGACGGTCTGGTGGAGATCGACCTTCCAGACGAGGTACCCGAGCGCGAGGCCCGTCAGGGCGAGCGTCAGCGCGAGGCGCGTCGTACGGCTCATCCGGTGAACCGGGCGTGCACCCTGCGGAGCGCGTCGACCGCGTCGCGGATGTCCTCGTCCGAATGCGCGGGCGAGAGCGGGAGCGAAAGCACCTCGTCCCCGCCGCGCTCCGCCACCGGAAGCGGCGGCTGGGCGGGATACCGGTCGCGGAACCACGTGAGCCGATGCACGGGGAGGAAGTGGATGCTCGTCGCGATGCGCTCCTCCGTCAGGGCACGCTGGTACTCGTCGCGCGTCGCCCCGGCGCCCTCGGAGGCGATTCGCACCACGTACAGGTGCAACGCGTGCGTGTCTCGCGCGTCGCGGGCGAGCGGTGTGACGCCCTCGAGGTCGGCGAGGCCCTCGTCGTAGAGCGCAACCTGCCGCGCTCGGATCTCGCCGTGCGCCTCGAGCCTCCCGAGCTGGACGAGCGCGATCGCGGCGAGCACGTCGGAGAGGTTCGCCTTGAACCCTGCCGTCACCTGGTCGTAGCGGGATCCGTCTCCGCGCCGGGTCAGCCGCATGCTCCGGATCCGGTCGGCGACCTCCGGGCGGTTCGTCGAGATCAGCCCCCCTTCGCCCGCGGCGAGGTTCTTCGTCGCGTACAGCGAGAAGCAGGTCGCGTCGGACAGGCCCCCGAGCTTGCGGCCGCGGTACCGCGACTCGAGGGCGTGGGCTGCGTCCTCGACGACCGGCAGGCCGAGCGCATGGACGGGATCGAGGTCGCAGGGCTGGCCCGCGAGATGCACGGGGAGGATCGCCTTCGTCCGCTCGGTCACGAGGTCTGGCAGGAGCGCCGCGTCGAGGTTGAGGTCGTTCTCGCGAACGTCGCAGAACACGGGTGTCGCGCCGCAGTGCTCGATCACGTTCGCCGTGGCCGGCCAGGTGATGGGCGAGGTGATCACCTCGTCGCCGGGCCCGATGTCGAGCGCCAGGAGGGCGAGATGCATCGCCGCGGTGCCCGAGCTGACCGCGAGGACGTGATCGGCTTCGAGGTACTCGGCGAGGCGCTCCTCGAGGAGTGCCGCGCGAGGGCCGGTCGTCAGCCAGCCCGAACGCAGCGTCTCGGCGACCTCGGCGACCTCCTCCTCGCCGATGGCAGGAGGCTGGAAGCCGAGCGTGGTCTCACGGCGCGTCCGCATCGACCCGGAAGCGTACGGCGCGCACCGCCCGGCGAGCCCTGGTGAGCGCTTCCTCCCGGGTGCGTCCCGTGGCGAGCGTCGCGCCGGCGCGGTCGGCGCCGCGGCGCAGCTCGCCGAAGACGTGGCCGGGCCGCCGGTAGACACGCACCCACACCACACCGTCGACCGCCTCCGCCTCGTCGAGCCCGTCGACGGCGACGAGCCGTCCCGGCGGCGGCACGAGGAACGCGACCGCGGCACCGCCTGCCGCAGTGCTCGGACGGGCTGGTGACTGATCGTCACAAGGTCTCGCCGAGCGCGGCGGACACGGCCAGCGAGTTCAGGTCGACGCCGAGCGCGGCACGGCAGAGCTCTGCGTCGTGACCGCCGCCGAGGCGCGCTGCGACCTCCATCACGACCGGGCCCTCGGGACCGAGCCGCACCTGCGTGTAGGACGGCCCGTTTCGAATCCCCACCGAGGCCACCGCGGCCTCGGCGACGGCGACGGCCTCCTCCGTCCCGTGCTGCGACGGCCAGACGTGCGCGAGCGCGACGCCGAAACCGGGCGGCTCGGCGGTGAGCCGGTCGGTCACCGTCAGGGGCGTGAACCGTCCGTCGACGGAGAACGCGTTGACGGTCACCTCGGGCCCGGGCACGTGCTCCTCGACGAGCACGTCGCCGCCGCGAGACTCTCCGGCCGCGATCGCCAACGCCTCCGCGAGCTCTTCCCGCCGCCGCACGAGCGTGAGCCCGCGCTGGCCCTGCCGGTCGGGCGCCTTGACGACGCACGGGAACGACAGCGCCCGCCCGGACGGGTCGAGCGCGCGTGCGTGCGGGACTCCGGCCGCCGCGAAGGCGAGTCGCTGACGTGCCTTCGACGTCGCGACGACCGCCGTGGGCGGGTCGATCGGATGTCGCAGCCCGATCCGGGCGGCGACCCGGGCGGCGATCGCGACAGGCCAGTCCGCACCGGGTGAGACGAGGCCGTCGACGTCGCGCGCCCGGGCGAGCCGGTCGATTCCCTCCTCGTCCTCCGACGAGAGAATCGCTCGCTCGTCCGCGAATGCGAAGCCCACCGCCTGCGGATCGCGGTCGACCGCGATCACATGGAGGTCGCCGCGTGCCCGGGCCACCTCGAGCAGGCCGAGCTGGGCGGGGCCGGCGCCTAGGACGAGGAGACGCCGACGCGCCCGAGGACGCCCCGCCACCAGGCCTCGTTCTCGCGGTACCAGGCGACGGTGCGGGCAAGCCCGTCCTCGAACCCGATCGCGGCGCGCCACCCCGTGAGCCGCTCCACCTTCCCGGTCGAGCCGATGTGCCGGTCGACCTGCCCGGGCCGCTCCTCGACGTGAACCGTCGTCGCGTCCGGGTTGCCGACCGCATCGAGCACGAGCCGCGCGATCTCGAGGACCGAGATGTCGCGCCCGGTCGCGACGTTCACGACCTCGCCGGCGACGTTCTCGAGGGGCGCATCGACCAGCGCCTCGATCGCGGCGGAGGTGTCGTCGACGTGGAGCCAGTCGCGGCTCGCGTGCCCCTCGCCGTGGATCGTGAGCTCCTCCCCGGCGAGCGCCTGGGTGATGAACCGCGGGACGACCTTCTCGGGATGCTGTCTCGGGCCGTAGTTGTTGAAGGGGCGCACGATCACGAGCGGAAGCCCATACGTGGCGTGGTAGCTGTACGCGAGCCGGTCGCCGCCCGCCTTCGTCGCTGCGTACGGGCTCCGGGGGTTGAGCGGGTGCTCCTCGTCCATGGGCTCGCGCTCGGCCGTCCCGTACACCTCGCTCGAGGAGACGAGCAGGAACCGCTCGACGGGCGTCTCGCGGATCGCATCGAGCAGGATCTGGGTGCCCTCGACGTTCGTCGTCACGAACTCGGACGCGCCCTCGAGGATCGACTTCTCGACGTGCGACTCGGCGGCGGCGTTGACGATCACGTCCACCCCGCCCACGAGCTCCCGTACGAGCCCCGCGTCGCGGATGTCGCCGTGGACGAACTCGAGCCGCGGATGGCTCATCACGTCCGCGAGGTTCTCGAGGTTGCCCGCGTACGTCAGGGCGTCGAGCGAGACGAGCTCGTGGCGGGTGTGCTCGAGGAAGTGGCGGATCAGGTTCGAGGGGATGAACCCGGCCCCGCCGGTCACGAGGACACGCTTCGCCATCTCAGAGCTCGCGGTCGACGAGGTAGAGGGGCCGGTGCTCCACGACCCGCTGGATTCTGCCGAGATACTCGCCGACGAGCGCGAGGATGAAGCCCTGGATGCCGAGAACGGCGACGACGAGAGCCCCCAGGAGAAGCGGCCCCGGGAAGTCGCCCTCGCCGAGCCAGTAGACGACGCCGTAGAGGCCGAGCGCGAACGAGGCGAGCGAGCACAGGAGGCCGAGCACGATCCCCGCCGTCTGGATCGGCTGGGGCCAGAATCCCGCGAGCACGTGCAGCGCGAGCCTCGTCAGCCGCAGCGGCGAGTAGCGCGACGACCCCTCCCGGGCCGCGTGCGACACGTCGACCTCGATCACCGAGGCTCCGCCCGAGAGGACGAGTGCCTTCGTGAACTTCTGCCTTCCGATCGCGCCCAGCATCGGCTCGACCGCCTCGCGCCGGTACGCGTTGAACGCGCAGCCGAAGTCCGCGATCTCGACGCCCGTGAACCGGCGCAGCATCCCGTTGATGAGCCGGGAGGGCAAGGTGCGCCCCCACGAGTCGCGCCGTGCGGCGCGGCGCCCGCTCGCCACGTCGTACCCGGCCTCGACGGCCTCGACGAGGGCGGGGATGTCCTCCGGCTGGTTCTGGAGGTCGCCGTCCATGGTCACGATGATCGAGCCGCGCGCGCGGGAGAGTCCCGCGTGCATGGCGGGATGCTGGCCCGCGTTCCGCTTCAGCCGGACCGCGCGGACGCGGGGGTCGTCCGCGTGGATGCGCTCGAGCGCCGCGAACGTCCCGTCCGTCGATCCGTCGTCCACGTACAGCACCTCGGCAACGCGACCGAAGGCGTCGAGCGTGCCTGCAAGGCGCCGCTGGAGCTCGTCCAGCGTCTCCACCTCGTCGTAGAGCGTCACGACGACCGACACGTCGGGGAGGGGCGCGGCGTCGACCGTGCTCTCGGACGTGCTCAGGGTCTCCGGCCGCGCCACGGCCGGAGCGTATCCGGGGACAGGCCCGCCGAGGGGCCTGTCCCCGGATACGACCTACGAGCCGAGCGACTCGGCCGGCTTCGGCTCGACGGCGACGCGGCCCTCGCCCTCGTGCGGCGCCTCGACCGTGATGTCGGGCAGCAGCCGATCGAGCCACCCGGGGATGTACCAGGTCTTCTCGCCGAGGAGCGTGAAGAACGCCGGCACGAGCGTCATCCGCATCACGAGCGCGTCGACGAGGATCGAGACCGCGAGCAGGATCCCGAACTCCTTCGAGACCCGGTCTCCGCTCAGGATGAACGCCGCGAAGACCGTGCCCATGATCACCGCGGCCGCGACGACCACACGGCCGATTGCCGCGATGCCGTGTTCGATCGCCGCACGCGTCGGCAGGCCGTGAACGTGCTCCTCCCGGATGCGGCTCATCAGGAAGACCATGTAGTCCATGGAGAGCCCGAACAGGATCGCGAAGGCGATCGGCGGGATGAACGTCTCGATCGGGCCCGTTCGGTCGAGCCCCGTGAGCCCGAGGAGATGCCCCTCCTGCACGACGAGGGTCAGCACGCCGAAGCCGACGAACGCCGACAGGATCGTCGTGACGGCCGCCGTCAGCGAGACGACGATCGACCGGAATGCCATCGCGAGCACGATGAACGTGACGCCGATGATGTAGAGGAGGAACAGCGGCGCGCGCTCCATGATCCGGTCGCCGATGTCCTTGAACGCTGCGGTCTGCCCCGAGACATACGCGACCGCGTCTCCGCCTTCGACGGCGGTCGGCACGACGTCCGACCTCAGGCGGTCCACCAACTCGTCGGTCGCCTCGTCCTGCGGTGCGGAGGTCGGCGTGACGAAGACGAGCGCGACGCTCTTCGGGTCGTTGAACTGCGGCTCGCCGACGGAGGCGACCCCGGGAAGGTCCTGGACGTCGTCGAAGATGCGCTGCGGAGCCTGGTCGTCACCGTTCACGGCGACGACGATCGGGATCGGCCCGTTGAAGCCCGCCCCGAAGCCCTCCGCGAGGAGGTCGTACGCCCGGCGGGCCGTCTGCTCGGTCGGCTGCGTGCCCTGGTCGCCGACGCCGAGCCGGACGAGCCCGGAGGTCGCCGCGAGGGCGAGCACGACGATCAGGACGACGGGGAAGACGACCTTCGCCCTCCGCGTCACGAACCGGCCCCAGCGGGCGATCAACGTCTTCTCGCGCGCCGCCTCGGAGTCGTCGATCGCCGGCAGGAACGGCACCTTCAACCGGTCGATCTTGTGACCGAGCAGGCGGAGCACCGCGATGAGGAGCGAGTTCGCGAGCAGGACGGTCGTGAGCACGCCGAGTGCCGAGCCGATCCCCAGCTTGGTCACGAAGTCGAGCCCGAAGAACGCGAGACCGGACACGCCGATCGCAACGGTCAGGCCCGCGAAGAGCACGGCGCGGCCGGCGGAGGCGCCGGCCTCGGCGGCGGCGTCCTCCGGCGAGAGCCCCTCGTGCAGCATCTGCCGGAACCGCGTGACGATGAACAGCGAGTAGTCGATCCCGACGCCGAGCCCGATCATCGACACGAGGATGGGTGTGATCGTGTTGATGTCGGTCAGGCCGGCGAGGATGAAGAGGAGCAGGAACGCCGTCAGCAGCGCCGCGATCGCGAGCACGATCGGGATGAACGCCGCGACGAACGTGCGGAACACGATCAGCAGGACGATCAGCGCCGCGAGCAGCCCGAGCAGCTCGGACGTGCCCTGCTCGATCGGCGGGAACTCCGCGTCGCCGTTGAACTCGACGGTCACGCCGACGGGCGCCACGGCCTCGCGAACCGCATCCTGCACGGCGACGACCGCCTCGCGATCCTCGTCGTAGATGACGCGGTCGAACTGCGCCTCGGCGTACGCGATGCGTCCGCTGTCGGCGAATGTCTGGTCGCTGAAGGGGTCGCCGACGCTCGTCAGGCCCGCCGTGTCCTCGGTCGGCTTGAACGCGGCGTCGGTCCGCAGCTCCCGCATGGCCGCCTCGATGGAGGCCTTGCGCTCCTCGGTGTCGAGCCGCTCGCCCTCGGGCGCCGCGAACACGACGTTGAGCACGCCACCCTGCTCGGCGGCGAACTCCTGCTCGATGAGATCCGTCGCGCGCTGCGTGTCGGAGCCGGGGATCTCGAACTCGTCGCGCAGCCCGCCTCCGACGGTGGCGACGAGCGCGATCAGGACGACGACGATCCCGAGCCAGGAAAGCAGGACCCGGCGGGGATGGGCGGCGCACGCCCGGGCCCAGCCGGCCCACGCGCCCGTCGCGAGTCGTTCGTGGGCCAGTTGTCGCCCGTTTCCGTGTTCTGTCTCGTCGGTTCCCACGCTTCCCTCCATCAGTCTCGCGCTGTCGAGTGGTGTCTCGAAGACCGGCCGTCCGGCCGGAAATCATCGGTGATCCCAGGCTGGCACGGACGGCGCACTGCCACAGTAGGGCGCCCAACCCTCCGAAGGGTGCGGTTCTCCGTACGTCGAGCCGCGTGGAGACGTGTCAGACCGACGTCCGACACGAAGCATCGGCCGGCATGGAGCCCGCCATATGCTTCGGCCGTGGACGTGCTCACCCCGCGCACGGTCGAGGAGGCGCTGGCACTCAAGGCGGAGCGCCCCGAGGCGCGGTTCATCCAGGGTGGCACCGACGTGATGGTCGAGCTCAACTTTGCCCACTCGAGGCCGCCGGCGATCGTCAACCTCGCCGAGCTCGATGAGCTGCGCGGGTGGTCCGACGAGGGAGACCGGCTCCGCCTCGGCGCCGCGCTGACGTACACCGAGGCGATGGCCGCCCCGCTCGCGGAGCGGCTGCCTGCGCTCGCCGAGGCCTCGCGAACGGTCGGCTCGCCGCAGATCCGCAACCGCGGCACGCTGGGTGGGAACCTCGGGACCGCCTCGCCCGCAGGCGATGCGCTGCCGCCGCTCCTCGTCACGGGGGCAGAGCTCGAGCTCGCGAGCGTCCGGGGCGTCCGCACGCTGCCACTCGAGGAGTTCCTGCTCGGCGTCAAGCGCACCGCGCTCGCACCCGACGAGCTGATCACGTCGGTGCGGCTGGCGCCGAGCGGCGGCGCGCAGACGTTCATGAAGGTCGGCCCGAGGAACGCGATGGTGATCGCCGTGTGCTCGCTGACCGTCGTCTTCGACCCCGCGGCAGGCGAGGTCCGGGCGGCGTTCGGCTCGGCCGCCGTCACGGTGAGGCTCGTCACGGTGCCGCTGGCGGACGCGGCGTCGCTCCCCGACCGCGTCGTCGAGGCGGCGAGCCCGATCGACGACGTTCGCGGATCTGCTGCCTACCGACGACATGCGCTGCGCGTCCTCGCTTCCCGCGCGCTCGACCGGTGCCTGCGCTCGTGAAGGTCGCGCTCACCGTCAACGGCCGGCCGCGCGAGGCGGACGTGTGGGGCGGCGAGAGCCTGCTCGCGATGCTGCGCGACTCGCTCGAGCTGCCGGGGTCGAAGAACGCGTGCGAGCAGGGCGAGTGCGGCTCCTGCTCGGTGCTGCTCGACGGCGAGCTCGTCTGCGCGTGCCTCGTGCTCGCCGCGCAGGCGGACGGCCACGAGGTCGTGACCGTCGAGGGCCTCGCAGACGGTGACGACCTGCACGCCGTGCAACGCGCCTTCGTCGAGGCGGGGGCGGTGCAGTGCGGGTTCTGCACGCCCGGTCTCGTCGTCGCCGTCGCCGACCTGCTCGGCCGTGTCCCGGCGCCATCCGAGGACGAGGTCCGTGAGGCGCTCTCGGGCAACGTCTGCCGGTGCACCGGCTACGTGAAGATCTTCGACGCGGTGCGGCTCGCCGCGGAGCACGCGTGAGCGTCGCCGAGCCCCGCACGCGCCTCCGGGTCGGGAAGGTCGGGGAGCGGCTGCTCCGCGACGACGCCGTCCCCAAGGTGAGGGGCGAGTTCGCCTACTCGAGCGACCTCACGGCGGCCGGGATGCTGTGGGGCGACACGCTGCGGAGCCCGCACCCTCACGCGAGGATCGTCGAGCTCGACATCGGCCGCGCTCTCGCCCAGCCGGGCGTCCACGCGGTGCTGACCCACGCCGACGTGCCGGGCCGCAAGACCTACGGGCTCGAGTTCGCCGACCAGCCGGTGCTCGCGATCGACCGCGTCCGCTACGTGGGCGAGCCCGTTGCGCTCGTCGCCGCAGAGCATCCCGAGCAGGCGCGCCGCGCGCTCGAGGCGATCGTCGTCTCCTACGAGCCACTCGAGCCCGTCGTCGACATGGAGCGCGCCCTCTCGCAGGAGCCGCTGCATCCCGACCGGCCGACGATGGGCCACGGGTATCGGGACGACGACCGGCCGAACGTCGTCCGGCACATGGTGATCCGCCACGGCGACCCCGATACGCCCGGGGACGTCGTCGTCGAGGGGACGTACGAGGTCGGCATCCAGGACCAGGCGTTCCTCGGCCCCGAGTCGGGTCTCGCGATCCCAGACGGCGAGGGAGGCGTCGACGTCCACGTGGCGACGCAGTGGCTGCACGTCGACCGCGACCAGGTCGCGCCATGCCTCGGGCTCCGCCCCGAGGAGGTTCGGATCCACCTCGCGGGGGTCGGCGGTGCCTTCGGCGGGCGCGAGGACCTCTCGATGCAGATCCACGGCGCGCTGCTTGCGCTCCACACCGACCGTCCGGTGAAGATGGTCTACGACCGCGCGGAGTCGTTCACGGGCCACGTCCACCGGCACCCGGCCCGCATCCGCTGCGAGCACCGTGCGACGAGAGACGGCCGCGTCACCTGCGTCCGGATGCGCATCCTGCTGGACGGCGGGGCGTACGCGTCGAGCTCCACGGCCGTGGCATCGAACGCCGCGTCGTTCGCCGTCGGCCCCTACCGGGTCGACAACGCCCTGCTCGAGGCAACCGCGGTCTACACGAACAATCCGCCGTGCGGAGCGATGCGTGGCTTCGGCGCCGTGCAGACGTGCTTTGCCGCCGAGGCCCAGATGGACCGGCTCGCGGCCGAGCTGGGCATCGACCCGGTCGAGCTCCGGCTCCTGAATGCGCTCGAGCCGGGTGACGTCCTCCCCACCGGCCAGGTCGTGACGGGCTCGCTTCCCACACGCGAGGTGATCCGCCGGGCCGCGGCGCTGCCGCTCCCGGAGCCGGAGGCTCTGCCACGCGACCCGCTCAGGCTTCCGGGCGGCGCCGGGAACACGACGCGCGGCGAGGGGATCCGCCGAGGCGTCGGTTTCGCGGTGGGGTTCAAGAACATCTGCTACTCGGAGGGCTTCGACGACTCGTGTGCAGCGCGCGTCGTGCTCCGCGCCGACGGCTCCGCAGAGGTCCACTGCGCCGCTGCGGAGGTCGGGCAGGGCGTCGAGGGCGTCGTCCTCCAGGTCGCGCGAACCGAGCTCAGGACGGACGACGTGCGGCTCGCAGCGCGGACGACGAGCTCGGTCGGCTCGTCCGGCTCCGCATCCGCCTCGCGGATGACCTGGATGGCGGCCGGCGCGGTCCGCGACGCATGCCGCGCGGCGCTCGAGGAGCGCGAGCGCACCGGGCAGCACGAGGTCGACGTCGAGCGGGTGTACCGGCACCCGCGAACGACGCCGCTCGACCCGGAGACGGGCCAGATCACCGGCGAGCGCGCGCACGTCGCCCTCGCCGTCGCAGCCATGCGAGTCGTCGTCGAGGTGGACGTCGAGCTCGGGCTGACGCGGGTCGTGTGGATCGGCACCGCCCAGGACGTGGGCAAGGCGGTCAATCCGCTCGCGGTCGAGGGCCAGATCGAGGGTGGCACCGCGCAGGGGCTCGGGCTGGCGCTGATGGAGGAGCTCGTGACGCGCGACGGCGAGATCCTGAACGCGAGCTTCACCGACTACCTGCTGCCGACAACGCTCGACATGCCGCCGGTCGAGATCGACCTCGTCGAGGTCGCCGAGCCCGATGCGCCCTACGGCGCGAAGGGCGTCGGCGAACCGCCCACGGTCGTCTCGACAGCGGCGATCGTGTCCGCCGTCCGCGACGCGACGGGCCGACCGCTGACGAGGGTGCCGGTGCGCCCCGACGACATCTGCCTCTAGCCCTCCTGGGTGAGGCCGATCAGGCTTCCGTCCGCGGCTCTGAGAACCGCGAGGCGCCCGCCGGGGACCTCGACGATGCCGGTCGCGGGATCGCCGTTCACGACCTCGGCGGTGCCGAGCTCTGCGAGGGAGCCGTCGGCGCGCTCGGCCAACGGCGTCGCGCCTCGCGAGACGAGTGCGCGGTGCGCCTCGCCGACGTCCTCCACCTTCCAGAAGACGAGCGGCTGATCGACCCACGGCAGGGCGGTGAGCCCGATGCCGGCCTCTCCCACGGAGAACGCGGCGAAGTCGTCACCGACGAAGGTCGGCTCCCTGTCCAGTACCGCGGTCCAGGCGGACACCGCAGCCTCGAGGTCGCGTGCCGGGAAGACGACGTTCGCGAAGCCCTTCAACTCGGTCATCTCACGCTCCTTCGGGTCACCATATGACAGACTCCTGTCATGAGGGGAAACCTACCAGAACGACAGCGTGCTGTCAAAATCACTGAAGGCGAGCTGCTGACGGCGCTTCTCGTCGAGGTCGTCCGGCTCGCCGAGCTCTTCACCCGGACCGGTGAGGCGCTCGCACGGCCCGAGGGGCAGACGCTCGCTCGCTGGCTCGTGCTGGAGTCGCTCGACGCGGGGCCCGAGCCGGTGGCGGGGATCGCGAGGCGCCTGCGCCTCGCCCGTCAGAGCGTCCAGCGCGTTGCCGACCTCCTCGAGCGCGAGGGTCTCATCGCCTACGAGGCGAATCCGCGCCACCGGCGCGCCAAGCTGGCCCGGCTGACACCGCCGGGGCGCCGCGTGCTCGGGCGGATCCAGCGCTCGCAGCGTCGCTGGGCGGAGACGAACGGCGCCGCGGTCGGGACGGCGGATCTCGAGCAGGCGGCGGAGCTTCTCCCGCGGATCCGCGGGATCCTTACGGCAGGCGAGCGACCTACAGGAGGCTCGTCAGCGTAGAGGTGACCCGCTCCACGTCGTCCTCGGACATGGATGTCGCGAACGGGAGGGCGAGTGCCTGCTCGAACGCTTGGTCGGCGCCGGGGAAGTCACCGCGGTCGCGGAAGGCGCTGAGGCGGTTCACTGCGTAGGTCCCGATCTGGGCCTCGATCCCCGCGGCGCGGAGGCCGGCGAGCGCCGCGTCTCGCCGGTCGAGCGCGACGACGTAGGCCTGCCAGCCGTGCCTGTCGCCTTCGGCGGCGCGCGGCGTCCGGACGAGGTGCTCGAGCCGCTCGGTGTACCACCCCGCGACGCGCTCGCGGGCCTCGAGGAGCGACTCGAGCCGCTCGAGCTGCGGGATCCCGAGCGCGCAGAGGACGTCGGAGAGCCGGTAGTTGAGACCCGGCACCGCGATGTCGACGCTCTCCCCGCCGCCGATCCCGTGGTGACGCAGCCGCCGGATCGCGGCCGCGAGCTCCGGCTCGTTCGTCGTCACCGCGCCGCCTTCGCCCGTGGTGACGATCTTGCGGGGGTGGAAGGAGAGGCAGCCCATCAGCCCGAGGCTGCCGCACGCCGTCCCGCGGTAGCTCGCCCCGAGGGCGCCGGCCGCATCCTCGACGAGGACGACCTCCTGCGGCACCGCGGTCTGCAGCTCCTCCCAGTCGACCGGCCGGCCGAAGAGGTGCACCGCGAGAACCGCGCGTGTGCGAGGGGTCACCGCGGCCGCGACGAGCTCGGGGCGCACGACGAAGGTCTCGGGATCGACGTCCACGAGGACCGCCGTGGCGCCGCAGAGCTCCACCGCGTTCGCGGTTGCCGGGAACGTGTACGCGGGGACGATCACCTCGTCGCCGGGCTCGAGCGCGAGGGCCAGCATCGCGAGGTGGAGCGCGGCCGTCCCGGACGACACGGCGACCGCATCCGCAGTGCCGACCGCGCGCGCGAGCGCCACCTCGAACGCCTGCACCTGGGGGCCCATCGTCAGCTGACCGCTCTCGAGCACGGCCGCGACCGCCGCCAGCTCGGCAGGGCCCACGTCGGGCCGGGCGAGCCGGATCGGCTCCGCGCGGCCCTGGCCCGCGCGCGGCGGGGTCACGCGGCAGCGCCGAGCCGGGCCCGGTACCAGGCGATCGTGCGGTCGAGCCCCTCGTCGAGCTCGACGCGAGCCTCGAAGCCGAGCAGGGCGCGCGCCTTCTCGACGTTCGGGATCCGCAGCTCGACGTCCATGTACTCGAGCGGCACGAAGCGGATCTCGCCCGGGCAGCCGGTCAGCCGCTTGATGCGGGTCGCGAGGTCGTAGATCGTCACGGCCGAGCGTGCGTTGCCGACGTTGAAGCTCTCGCCGACGGCCGCAGGATGCTCGAGCGCGAGGAGGATCGCCTCGACCATGTCGTCGACGTAGCACCAGGCGCGGATCTGGGCTCCGTCGCCGTGGATCTCGAGGTCACGGCCCGCAAGCGCGGCCTCGATGAAGGCGCGGATCGCGCCGCCGCCGATCTGGCCGGGCCCGAAGATGTTGAAGGGGCGCACCGAGACCGTCGGGAGGCCGAGCTCGGAGTGGTAGGCGTGGGCCATGTGCTCGCCGGCGAGCTTCGAGACCGCGTACGTCCAGCGCGCCTCCCCGACCGAGCCGATCGTGGTCACGTGGGCTTCCTGGACGTTGAACGCGTGCTGGCCGAAGACCTCGCTCGTCGAGAACTCGACCACACGCTCCACCGTGTCGCGCGTGGCGACCGCCGCCTCGAGCGCGTTGTACGTGCCGATCACGTTCACTCGCATCGTCCGGACCGGGCTCGCGAGCACCGTGTCGACGCCGGCGATCCCGGCGGCGTGGACGACGTGCGTGGCGCCCGCCGTGAGCTCGGTGAGCGCGACGAGGTCGAGGACGTCCCCCTCGACGAGGCGGAAGTTCGGATGGGTCTCGAGGTCGGTGCCGGAGAGCGCGTCGCGGTGCAGGTTGTCGACGGCGATCACCTCGTTGTCGTCGACGAGCCGCCGCGCGAGCGTCGTTCCGATGAACCCCGCACCGCCGGTCACGAGGATGCGCTTGCCGGTCAGTGACACGCGAGGATCCTAGATGGTCGATTGGCGGCGTACATTCGTGGGCATGTGTGCGCTCCTCACCTGCGCCTGTGCACTCGCCCTGCTCGCGCCGGTCGCGCACGCGGCGTCGCCGACGCGCCTCACGGTCGCCTATCTCGAGGATTCCGGGCAGCCCTCCGACCGTGTGCGCTGGACGGTTCGCTGCGACCCTGCCGGCGGCACGCATCCGCGCCCGGTCGCCGTCTGCCGCGAGCTGGCATCCCTCGGCTGGGAGGCGTTTCGCCCCGTGCCGCCGGACACGGCGTGCGCCGAGCTCTACGGCGGCCCGCAGGCGGCGATCGTGTCCGGCCGGGTCGGCGGACGGCGCGTGTGGGCGAAGCTGACGCGCACGGACGGCTGCCAGATCGCGCGCTGGACGCGCGTGAGGTCGTTGCTGCCGCCCGGTGGTGTCCGGTAGGCCGGCACGCCTCGCGGCCGATCGAGAGCGGCGGAAGGAACAGGTGCCCGAGCCTGTCCTGTGTAGACATGTCCGCGCCCCACGCTCTCGGGCCGCCGACCTCCTCCCCACGGCTCAGAGCCTAACGTGACAACACGGGCGAAGGGGAAACGCCTTCGTGACGACTTCGTGTCGGCCGTCTCCGGATCGCTCCTCGTCTAGCATCGCGCCGTGCCGAGCGTGCTCTTCGTCGGCGCGGGCCGCCACCAGCGCCGCGCGATCACCGAGGCGCGGGAGCGAGGCCTGCGCGTTATCGCGGTCGACCGGAACGCGGAAGCTCCCGGGCTCGCGCTCGCGGACGTTGCGGAGGTCGTCGACTTCGCCGACGTCGACGCGGTCGAGGCGGTCGCGCGGCGCCACGCGGTGGACGGCGCGCTCACAGTCTCGGCGGACCGGGCTGTCCCGATCGTCGCGGGGGTGACGGAGCGCCTCGGGCTGCCGTCCATCGGCACCGAGGTCGCGCACCGGATGACGCACAAGCTCGCGATGCGCCGCACGTTCGCCGAGGAGGGGATCCCGCAGCCGGCGTTCGCAGCGGTTCGCAACCTCGCCGAGGGGCGCGCTGCGATCGAGACGGTCGGTCTGCCCGCGGTGCTGAAGCCGGTCGACTCGGGAGGGCAGCGGGGCGTCTTCCGCATCGACGCTGCGGGCGACCTCGAGTCGAACCTGCACATCGCGCTCGCGGAGTCACCGCTCCAGGAGGCGATCCTCGAGGGCTTCGTCGAGGGCACGGAGATGAACGGGATCGCGATCGCCCGCGACGGCGACGTCCATCTCGTCACGTTGTCCGATCGGCTCCGCCCGCCGGGAATCGGCTTCGGCGTCGGGTGGATCCACCTGTACCCCGCCTCGATCCACTCCGACCAGCTCGCGCTCGCCGAGCAGACGGCGGAGCACGCCGTCGCAGCACTCGGTCTCCGGGACGGCATCGCTTTTCCGCAGCTGATCGCGACCCCCACCGGCGGTGTTGCGCTCGTCGAGGTCGCCGCGCGCATCCCCGGCGGGCAGATGGCAGACCTCGTGCGGCATGCGGTCGGAGTCGACCTCGTCGAGGTCGCGCTCCGCTTCGCGCTCGGCGAGCAGGTACCGGACGAAGTCGCCCTGCCGCGCTTCTCCCAGCCCCTCGCGATCCGCTTCCTGACCGCCGCTCCGGGAACGCTCCCGACCGGCCGCGTGACCCGCATCGGCTCGCTGGACCCCGTGCTCGCCGCCCGCGGCGTCGTCCAGGCCGAGAGCTACCTGACGGAGGGAGAGGTGATCCGCCCCGTGCGGCTCGACGGCGACCGGCGTGGGTACGTGATCGCGACCGCCGGCACGTCCGTCGAGGCCCTCGAGCTCGCCGAGCGGGCCGCCTCGCTCCTCGAGGTCGAGGTCGCTCCCCCGGGCTGACCACGAGCGTCAGCACACGCCCGGCGCGCGGGGGCCCACGCCGGCGGAGGACGAGCCACCGCCCACCGAGCCCGACCGCCACGACCATGATCCCGACCGCCACGGATTCGAGCGGCAGCGTGGCGACGAGCACGAGACATCCGACGAGCCCGGCGACGTTGAGCGAGCGCGGCCAGCGGCGCTCCACGCCCGTCTGGGTGAACGCCGCGGCATTGGCGATCGCGTAGTACGAGAGCACGCCGAACGAGCTGAAGCCGATCGCCCCGCGGAGATCCGTGACAACCACGAGCGCGGCGACGACGAGGCCGACGGCGAGCTGCGCATGGTGGGGCACCGAATGTCGCGCCTCGATCGCGGCAAGCGGCCGGGGCAGGTCGCCTTCGCGTGCCATCGCCAGCACCGTCCTCCCGACTCCGGCGACGAGCGCGAGCAGCGCGCCCGCACTCGCGGCGGCGGCGCCCACGCGGACAAGGGGCTCGGCCCATGCGGCTCCCACCGCGTCCACGGCGGCCGCGAGCGGCATCGTCGCCTCCGCCAGAGCCGTGGGGCCGAGCGCGGTCAGCGCCGCGATGCCGACCGCCGCATAGACGACCACCGCGATGCCGAGCGCGATCACGATCGCCCGCGGGATCGTGCGCTGCGGCTCTCGCACCTCCTCCCCGAGCGTGGCGATGCGCGCGTAGCCCGCGAAGGCGAAGAACAGCAGGCCGCCCGACTGAAGGACGCCGTAGACCCCGGCCGGAAGGTCTGCATCGACGAGCAGGCCGGCGTCGCGCGTGCCGTCCACGAGCACGAGGCTGACGACCAGAGCGAGCGCGGCGAGCGAGCCCGCGACGAGGACGCGGCCGACTCCCGCGGTGCGCGTGACGCCACGCAGGTTCGCCGCGGTCACGACCAGGACGGCACCGACCGCGATCGCCCGCTCGCCCCAGCCCGAGGTCGGCACGGCGTAGGCGGCGAACGTCAACGCCATCGCTGCGCACGACGCGGTCTTGCCGACGACGAACCCCCATCCGGCGAGAAAGCCCCACCATTCGCCGAGCCGCTCCCGGCCGTACACGTACGTTCCCCCCGACGTCGGATACTGCGCCGCGAGCTGCGCCGACGCGGTCGCGTTGCAGTACGCGACGAAGGCTGCGATTGCGAGCCCGACGAGCAGCCAGCTCCCGGCCGCCGCGGCCGCCGGGGCGAACGCCGCGAAGACGCCCGCGCCGATCATCGACGCAAGCCCGATCACGACCGCGTCGCCCGTCCCGAGGCGGCGCGCGAGCACCCCCGGCGCGCTCACAGACGAGCAGCGATCCGTTCCGCTGCTTCGCGCAACCGCTCGTCGGGAACGTTGGGCAGCACGTCCTCCCAGAGCGGGAGCATGAAGTTCTTCGCCTCCAGCATCCCGAGCGGCCGCGGCATGAACCAGACGTGGAAGTGCGCTCCGCCGTCGCCCCAACGAGAGAGATGGACGCGACCGACATCTCCGTCCGCGAGGATCGCCCGCTCGACCCGCGCCACGAGCGGGCCGAACGCCTGCGCGGCCTCGGGTGAGAGGTCGCAGAACGAATCGACGTGGTCGCGGCTCGCCATCCACAACGTCCCGGCCAGGCTTCCCCCGACCGGCGGATGGAGCGTGAAGTGCTCGTCGCCCCAGACCGCCTCGGTGGCACCGCCGTCGCAGAGCCCGCAGGGCTCTCCACCGGGCTCTCCTCGCCGTGGCGGCTCCGGCACGACCCGTGCGCCCGGCTCCTTGACGGTCAACGGCTCAACGTACGGAAGCTCCATGGTTGCTCCTCTCGATCCGCCTCAGGCCCGCTGCGGCTCTGGGCCGGCAATTGCGGGAAGGCGTCCCGCGGCGCGGCGCGCAAGCTCGATGAAGGGCCGAAGCCGGACGGAGAGCTCTGTTCGGGTCGCCCGGAACGCCTCGAGCCGGCGCTCGTCGCTCCCGGTGACGGCGGCCGGGTCGTCGAGGTGCCAGTGAAGCGAGCTGTGCGGTCCCGAGAGCGTCGGACACTCCTCCCGGGCGCTGTCCGAGAGGGTCACGACGTAGTCGAGGTGCCGGTCGAGCAGCTCGTCGACCGGCTTTGCGCGCGCCCGACTCCAGTCGATCCCGAGCTCGGCGAGCACCCGCACCGTCTCGTCGTAGACGCGCTTGGGGCGAGTTCCGGCCGAATGCGGGTCGAAGTCGTCGCCCCCGAAGCGCCCGAGCAGCGCCTCGGCGATCTGACTCCGAGCCGAGTTGCCGTTGCACACGAACAGCACGCCGATCGGCTCCCGCCGCGCTCGCTGCAGCCGGCGGCCCGCTGCGTCCGCCGCCTCGATGCTCGTCTCGAGGTCGGAGAGCTCGAGCTCGAGCCGCTCGAGCTCCTCGCGCTGCTGCGAAATCGCCCGGCGCTGACGCTCGAGGGTCTGGATCAGCTCGGGCTCGAGGGACCCACCGTCGAGGCAGCGCGCTGCGAGACGACCTGCTTCGCCGGGCGACAGGCCAAGGCGCCGGAGCGCCAGGATCAGCCGCAGCCGCGAGCAGTCGGCCTCGGTGTACTCGCGGTACCCGTTCGGAAGGCGCGCCGGCGCTGGCAGGATGCCCGCGGACTCGTACCAGCGCACGCCCGAGGGCGAGATGCCCGCACGGCGCGCAAGCGTCGAGATGTTCACATGACGAGCGTAAACCCTACAGTCGCTGCAAAGTCAAGCCCGCGCCGATGAGGTGCGCCTTCAGCCTCGAGCACTACCGCGAGCTGCTCGCGTCCGCACGCGAGGGCGGCTATCGCTTCGTGAGCTTCGACGCGCCGCCGCGGCCGGGAGACGTGCTGCTGCGCCACGACGTCGACCTCTCGCTCGACGCAGCGCTGCGGATGGCAGAGCTCGAGTCGGACGAGCATGCGACAGCGACGTACTTCCTCATGACCCAGTCCGTCTTCTACAACCTCGCCTCGAGCGAGGGCTGGCGCTGCGCTCGCGCGCCTCCGCGAGCTGGGCCACCGGATCGGCTTGCACGCCGTCTACCCGGACGCCGAGCTCGACGAGCGCTTCGACGCGGTCGTCGCCTGGCACAACCCCGATCCCGAGTACATGGCCGACCCGCTCGAAGGCGCCGTCAACGTCATGCAAGAGGGGTACTTCGACCCGCCGACCTACCGCTCGGACTCGAACCAGCGCTGGCGGTCCGGGTGCCCGCACGAGGAGCTCGCGGCCGGCGCCTTCCCGTGGCTCCAGCTCCTCACGCACCCCGAGATCTGGGCCTACCCCGGCTCGACGATGGGCCAGACGATGCGCGCGATGCTCGACGCCGAGCGGGAGCGCCGCCTCGCGCAGCTCGCCGAGGACAGAATCGACCTGTCGTGAGCCTCCGGCCCGTCACGGTGCTCGTCTCGGCCTCCGGCGCGCCCGGCACGGCTGCGCTCCTCCACGCCCTCCGCCGGAACGGCGAGCGGGAGCTTCGCCTGGTGGGAACGGACATGTCCGAGCGCTCCGTCGGCCGCCACCTCTGCGACGCCTTCCACATCGTCCCCGCCGGCGCCGACCCGGGCTTCCCCGACGCGATGCTCGACGTCGTCGGCCGCGAGGGCGTCGACGTCGTCCTGCCGCAGTCCTCGTTCGATCTCGAGGGGCTCGCCGGCCATCGCGACCGTTTCCCGGTGCCCGTGCTCGTCTCCTCGCCGGACACGATCCACCGCTCCAACGACAAGGCCGAGACATACGCCTTCCTGCACCGGATCGGCGTTCCGGCGCCCGCCTTCCGCCGCGTCACCGGCGCTGCAGAGGTCGAGGCGGCGGCCCGTGAGCTCGGGTACCCCGAACGCCCGGTGTGCTTCAAGCCGGTGTTCTCGTCGGGCTCGCGCGGCTTCCGCGTCCTCGACCCGACCGTCGACCGCGCCCATCAGCTGCTCCACGAGCGGCCCGGGTCGGTGGCGATGCGCCTCGAGGAGGCGGTCGAGCTGCTGCCGGCGGAGGGCGGCCCCGACCTGCTCGTGATGGAGCTCGCAACGGGCGGCGAGCGCACGATCGACGGCATCGCCGACGGGAGCCGCGTCGTGCTCGGACATCCGAAGACGCGCGAGGCGATGCGGGCCGGCCTCGCGATGTACTTCACCACGCTCGCCGACGACGGCCTGATGGCGGTCGCCGATCGCATCGTGGCCGAGGTCGAGATCGAGTGGTTCTTCAACATCCAGCTCGTCGGCGACCACGTGATCGAGGTCAACCCGAGGATCTCGACGATCGTGTACCAGGATGACCTCAACCTCCCGTACCTCGGTGTCAAGCGGGCTCTCGGCGAGATCTCCGACGACGAGCTCGTCTCGCTGAGCGCGCGGATCCGGCCGGGGCGCACGGCGCTCCGCTACTTCGACCAGCTCGAGTGGGACCCGTGACCGAAACCGTCTGGCGCTAGCGCTCGAGCACGGTGGCGAACGACCATTCGTGACCCTGCGGGTCGCGGCAGGTGTACCGCCGGTGACCGTGCGGTTGGTCGCCGGGTGGCTCGACGATCTCGGCGCCCTCGGCCTGCGCTCGCGCGAAGTGCGCGTCGACGTCCTCCACGAGCACGTACAGGAGCGAGGTGCGGCCGACCTTGCCGGGGCCGCGGAACCCCTCCGGCGGTGACCCGAGGTAGATTCGCGCACCGCCCGACTCCACCTCGAGCTCGAGGTGCAGCCCACCGCCTCCGCCCGTCATGCGGTCGACCTCCGCGAAACCGAAGGCACGCTCGAGCCAGGCCATCGCCGCGTCTGCGTCCTCGTACAGCAGGTACGGCGTGACCGTCTGTGCTGACGTCGCCGGTGCCATTTCGCCTCCTCTCGCCTACCCCAGCCGTACCCGTCGCCGTCGGCGCGTACTCCTCCGGGCGCCGTATCCTCGCCGCTCGTGAGCAGACGGCAGCTTCGGGTCGTGCACTGCCCGGTCAACACGGCGGGCGTGCCGTGGACGAACGTGCAGGCGCTCCGACGCCGGGGGGTCGACGCCAAGCTCGTCGTCTTCAACCGTTACACGCTCCATCCCGAGGCGGACCGGTCGCTCGAGCTCCACGGAGGGCTCGCCCGCCGGCAGCTCGCACAGTGGAAGGTGCTCGCCGAGCTGCTGCCGCGAACCGATCTCTTCCACTTCACGTTCGGGCTCACCCTCGTGCCGCAGTCGCTCCAGTTCCCCCTGCTCCGGGCGTTCCGGAAGAGCTCGGTGATGCACTACCTCGGGTCGGACATCCGGGGGAAGGCGCCCGAGGAGCTCGCGTACGGGAAGAAGGCCGGCGCGGAGATCGTCGGGAGCTTCGACGCGGTGCGCTGGGTGCCCGAGGCGACGGTCATCCCGCCGGGCATCGACCTGCGCGCCGTCACGCCTGCGCCTCCTTCCGACCGGAAGCGACCCGTCGTCGTGCACGCACCCTCGTCGCGGCGGCGGAAGGGGACCGACCACGTCCTGCGCGCCTGCGAGGAGCTCGACGTCGAGCTCCGCATCGTCGAGGGCCTTCGCCACGACCAGGCCCTCGAGCGCTATCGCGACGCCGACATCGTCGTCGACCAGCTCAACGCCGGCTGGTACGGCCTCTTTGCGATCGAGTGCATGGCGCTCGGGAAGCCGGTCGTGACGTTCCTCCACGAGGAGGCAATGCGGCGGACGGAAGCGGCCTACGGATTGCCCGTTCCGGTCGTCAACGCCTCGAGCGACACCCTGCGCGACCGCCTCGCGGAGCTCGTCGCGATGGAGCCTGGCGAGCGCGGCGAGCTCGGACGCGCGTCGCGGGCGTACGTCGAGGAGGTTCACGACCTCGAGCGGGTGACCGACCGGCTGCTCGATCTCTACGCGTCGGTGCTCGAGCCGGCCGTCGACCGGCACGCGACGATCGTCGTCCCCGCCGAGCCGGCCCCCGACCTCCCACCGGCGCTGCCGCTCGGCGACACGGCGCTCGACCCCGGCGCGCCGCCCGGGCCGGTGGATCTGCCGACGACGGCGGGACGCCCCTCGGGGCTCGGCAGCCAGCTGCGGCGCCTGGGCCGCCATTCGGCGATCTACGGCATCGGCGGGCTCGTCTCGCGCGTCATCGCGGTCCTCCTCCTGCCGCTCTACACGCGGTACCTCTCACCCTCCGACTACGGCCAGATCGAGACGCTGCTGGCCCTCACGACCGTCATGGGCCTCGTGCTCCGCGCGGGGATCACGAGCGCGTTCTTCCGGTTCTACTTCGATGTCGACGACGACGTCGGCCGACGGCGGGTGCTCCGGACCTCGTTCTGGTTCACGATGGGCGGCGGGACGCTGGGTCTCGTGCTCCTCCTCGCGCTCGCGGACCCGGTCTCGACGCTGCTCTTCGGCTCGGCCGACGCGGCGAACCTCGTCCGGGCCTCGGGTGTCGCGCTCTGGGCGACGGTCAACTACGAGCAGGTCACCGCCCTCTTCCGGGTCGAGGAGCGCTCGACCGCGTTCGTCACCGCGAGCCTCGCGAACGTCTTCCTCACGATCGGCCTCACGCTGCTCCTCGTCGTCGGGCTCGAGAAAGGGCCACTCGGCGTGATCGTCGGGAACTTCAGCGGCACCCTGATCGTCTACCTCGTGCTCCTCGGCTACCGCCGCGAGCAGCTCGGGCTCGAGTTCGACCGGGGCCTGCTGCGCGAGATGAACCGCTTCGGCCTTCCGCTCGTCCCGACCGCGCTGTTCCTCTGGGTGACGAACTTCAGCGACCGGTTCTTCCTCGTGAAGCTCGCCGACGTCGCCGAGGCCGGCCTCTACTCGGTCGGGGTGCGGGTCGCCTCGGCGATGGTGCTCCTCCTCACCGCCTTCCGCATGGCCTGGCCGGCCTTCGCGTACTCGATCAAGGACGAGCGCGAGGCGCGCCAGACGTATGCCTACGTGCTCACGTACCTCACCGTGATCACCGCCTGGGTCGCGCTCGCGCTGACCCTCCTCGCACCGTGGCTGGTCGACGTGCTCGCGACCGAGTCCTTCGCCGAGTCGTCGCGCGTCGTCGGGCCTCTCGCTTTCTCGACGGTGGCCTACGCGGCCTACATCGTCGTCGCGATCGGCGTCGGCCGGGCCCGTCGCACCCAGTTCAACTGGGTCGTGACGGGCGTCGCGGCAGTCGTCAACATCGCTCTGAACCTGGCGCTGATCCCGCCGTACGGGATGCTCGGCGCGGCGATCGCGACCGTCGCGGCGTACGCGACGATGGCGGTCGGCATGGCGTGGTGGTCGCAGCGGATCTACCCCGTGCCGTACCAGTGGCGGCGCGTGACGACCGCCGCCCTCGCGGCAGTCTTCCTCGCGGCGGCCGGAGACTGGCTCGACGCCGACCTCGTCGCCTCCGTCGCGCTGGCGGTCGCCTACCCGGTGCTCCTGCTCCTCGTGGGCTTCACGACCGTCGGCGAGCGGCAGCGGCTTCGCACCCTCGCGCGGCTGTGATCTCTTTCCGGATGCAGGATTCCGCAGGAGCGGAATCCCGCTTCGCGGGAAGGGTCATCGCGTGATCGCCTCGTGGGCGAGTGCGTGCCCGCGCTCCGTCAAAGAGAGCACGTCCGCATCGCGGACGACGAGGCCGCGCCGCTCCGCGCCCTGCACGACCCGGGCGGCGAACTCACCGTCCCAGCGCAGGTGCTCGCCCAGGTGCGCAACCCGGCTCTCGACCGCCGCCTCGGGCCGGCCCTCGTGGTTTGCGAGGTGGATCGCGAGCATCGCCTGGGCGAACTCGACCCGCTGCCGCGCCCGCCGGCGCACCGCCGCCACGAGGCCACGACCGGGTGCGAAGCACCACGCGAGCGCGAACGCCACCCCCGTCGCGCTCGCGATGCAGCCCGCGATCGAGGCGTCGAGCAGGACTGCGAGCCAGTATCCGACGAGCGCCGACGCCGCGCCGATGGCGCACGAGATCGCGGTCATCCGTCCGAGCCCGTCCGTGAGCAGGTACGCGGCGGCCGGCGGCGCGATCATCAGGGCGACGACGAGGATCGAGCCGACCGCGTTGAACGCGCCGACGGCCGTGACCGAGACGAGGGTCATCAGCACGTAGTTGAGGAGCACCGGCGCGAACCCGAGCGCGAGCGCGAGCGCCGGGTCGAAGGTCGAGAGCTTGAGCTCCTTCCAGAGGACGCCGACGACGAGCACGTCCACGGCGAGCACGGCGCCCATCAGCAGCAGCGAGGCGGGCCCGAAGTCCCAGCCCCAGGCCTCGAGCCGGTCGAACGGCGCGAAGGCGAGCTCGCCGAGCAGCACCGCGTCCGTGTCCAGGTGCACGCCGTCGGCGTACCGCGAGACGACGATGACGCCGATCGAGAAGAGCGCGGGGAAGACGAGCCCGATCGCGGTGTCCTCCTTTACGAGTCGCGTGCTCGTGACGAGCTCGACCAGCGCGACCGTGACGACCCCGGTCAGCGCGGCCCCGACGAGCAGGAGCGGCGAGGTCGTCGTGCCGACGACGAGGAAGGCGAGCGCGATGCCGACGAGGACCGAGTGCCCGATCGCGTCGGAGACGAGCGCCTGCCGCCGCAGGACGAGGAACGTCCCGACCAGCGCGCAGGCCACCGCCGTGACGATGGCGATCGCCTGGATCTCGAGCTGGCCCTGCGTCACCTGCGGCGCGCCTCCTTCCGGCCTGCGTCGGTCAGCGACCAGTTGCCCTCCGGGTCGCGGCGGGCGAGCCCGTCCCGCTCGAGCGAGTCGAGCGCTGCCGTCGCATCCGCCTCGGCCATGACGCCGATCGTCGACGCCGGGTGGCCGCGCCCAGCAGCGCCTCCATGCGCGTCCTCGAGGGCGGCCAGGTCGGCAAGCACGACGTGGACCCCCAGGTGCGACCGCGCACGGTGCGCCCGGACGCGCCGCACGACGATCCCGCGCGGGGCGAGGAGGAACGACACGATCACGATCGCGGTCGCGACGAGCACGATGGTGGGCCCGGTCGGGAGGCGGTCGGCCTGCGACGAGGCGACCGCCCCGAGCGCCCCGGCCGCAGCGCCCAGCACGGCGGCGACGACGGTCATGGGCCCGAGCCGGTTCGTCCACTGCCGCGCGGCCGCGGCAGGCGCGACGAGCATCGCGCTCATCAGGACGGCGCCGACCATCTGAAGCCCGATCACGATCGCGACCACGAGGAGCCCGGTGAGCGCGATCTCGACGGCGTGCATCCGCACCCCGAGGCTCGCCCCGAACTCCGCGTCGAAGGCAAGGAGCTTGAGCTGCTTCCAGAGGAGAAGGACCGCCACGATCGCGAGCGCCCCCACGACGCCGATCGTGACGACGTCGTCGCGCAGCACCGTCGCCGCCTGCCCGAAGAGGAACCGGTCGAGCCCGGCCTGGGAAGCATCCGGGCGCCGCTGGACCCAGGTGAGCAGCACGAGCCCGACGCCGAAGAAGACGGAGAGCACGATCCCGAGCGCCGCGTCGCTCTTGACCCGTGTCGTCCGCACGACGGCTCCCACCGCGAGCGTCCCGATGAAGCCCGTCACGGCGGCACCGAGCATGAGCCCGAGCGAGGCCTTCGTACCGAGCAGGACATACGCGAGGACGACGCCCGGGAGCGCCGCATGCGAAATCGCGTCGCCCACGAGCGCCTGCCTGCGAAGGACTGCGAACGTCCCGAGTGCACCGCTCACCGCACCCAGCGCCATCGCGCCGAGCGCGACCGTCCGCAGCGTGTAGTCGTCGACGAGAAGTGCGGCCGTCATCGGCCGTTTGCCCCGAAGAGCGCCGAGCGGCCGCCGTACGTGCGGCGGAGCGCTTCCTCCGTGAACGCCTCGGCGACACGGCCGCTCGCGACGAGCCGGACGTTGAGGAGCGCGACGCGGTCGAAGTACTCCGGGACGGTCTGCAGGTCGTGGTGCACGGCGACGATCGTCTTGCCGCGCGAGCGGAGCTCGCGGAGCAGCTCCACGATCGCGCGCTCCGTCGTGGCGTCGACGCCCTGGAACGGCTCGTCCATGAGGTAGAGCTCGGCGTCCTGGACGAGCGCGCGCGCGAGGAAGACGCGCTGCTGCTGCCCGCCGGAGAGCTGCGAGATCTGCCGGTGCGCATATGCGTCCATCTCGACGCGGCCCAGCGCGTCGAGCGCCGCCTCGCGCTCCGTGCGTCCTGGCCGCCGGAGCCAGCCGAGGTGCCCGTACCGGCCCATCAGCACCACGTCGAGGACGTCGGTAGGAAAGTCCCAGTCGACGGAGCCGCGCTGGGGGACGTACGCGACGCGCCGCCGGTGTGCCGCGTAGGCACCGCCGAGGACGAGCGTCCGACCGGCCGCCGGCTCGACGAGCCCGAGGATCGCGCGGATGAGCGTCGTCTTTCCGGCCCCGTTCGGGCCTACGATCGCCGTGAGAGTGCCCCGGGGTATCTCGAGGTCGACGTCCCAGAGGACGGGCTTCTCCCCGTAAGCCACCGTCAGGTCGGTCACCTCGATCGCCGGGGTGGCCGACGCGTGTGGTGGGTCGGCGGTCACGACCCACCGCCGCGGAGCGCCTGCGTGATCGTGTCGGCGTTGTGCCGCACCATGCCGGCGTACGTGCCCTCGGGCGTCCCGGCGGAGCCCATCGCATCGGAGTACAGGCTGCCGCCGATCTCGACGTCGAACCCTCGCGCGCGAACCGCCTCCTGCACCGCCTCGATCGTTCGGGGGGACACGGAGGACTCCACGAAGATCGCCGGGATCCGGCGTGACGCGATCAGCTCGGCGAGCCGCTGGACGTCCCTCGCGCCGGCCTCGGACGCGGTCGAGATCCCCTGGAGGCCGACGACCTCGAAGCCGTAGGCTCGGCCGAAGTAGCCGAACGCGTCGTGCGCGGTCACGATCACCCTGGCCGCGCGGGGCACGGTCTCGCTCTTGCGGCGCACCTCCGCGTGGAGCGCGTCGAGCTCCGCGAGATAGGCGGCCGCGCGCTGCCGGTAGCCGTCGGAATGGGCGGGGTCTGCGGCGGCGAGCGTGTCGCGCACCTCACGGACGGCGCCCTTCCACAGGTCGACGTCGAACCAGACGTGCGGGTCGTGCTGGCCCCCACCGGCCGAGACGAGGCGCGCGCGGTCGATGCCGTCGGTGACGGCGCGCGTCAGCCGACGCTCGCCGATCCGTTCGAGGACGTCGGCCATCTTCGCCTCGAGGTGGAGGCCGCCGTAGAAGATCGCATCCGCGCGCTCCAGCCGCCGGACATCGCCCTCGCTCGCCTTGTAGAGATGCGGATCGATCCCCGGGCCCATCAGCGCCTCGACGTCCACGCGGTCGCCCCCGACGTGCTCGACCGCGTCGGCGATCATGCCGACCGTCGTGACGACGCGGATCGTCTCCTTCTCCGAGAGATCGGGCCGCGTCGACTGGGGAATCGGGCCGCAGCCGGCGACGAGCGCGGCGCAGGCGAGGGCCAGGGCGAGCGGGACGACGCGCACCGGTCCGTCCTACCCGATCAGGAGGCCGGTCGCCCACATCGCCGCGATCCCGGCGAGGAAGCCGCCGATCGCCCACCCCGAGCGAATCCCGCCCGGCGCGGTCCGCGCGACGTAGCGCCCGACCTCGACCACGACCTGGAGCGCAGCGCCTGCCGCGATGCCGAAGAAGAGAGCGGCGAGGACGTCGTTCGCGGCGTAGCCGCCGATCCAGGTACCGAGGATCGCCGGGGCGCCGGCGAGGACGGCGAGCCCTACGAGCTGGGCGAGCGTCACACGGGAGCCGCTGGCCGGCGCGGCGATCCCGAGGCCCTCGGTGACGTTGTGGACCATGAAGCCGATCACGAGGAAGGCGCCGAGCTGGAGCTCGCCCGTCGCGAAGGACGTTCCGATCGCGAGGCCCTCCCCGAGGTTGTGGACGCCGATCCCAAGCGCGACGAGGAACGCGAGCGAGAGGCCCGTCACCCCGGTGCGGCCGCGCGCCAGGCGCGCCGACAGGAAGGTCATCCCGAGCGCGCTCGCAGCGACCCCGAGGAGCACGAGCCCGGGCCCGCCGAGCGCCGCCGGGAGCGCGGCCTGCAGGTCGAAGGCCTCGAAGAGCGCCTCGACGCCGAGGAATGTCAGCAGACCGGCCGTGAGCGCCATGAAGGCGGCGACCCAGCGCGGATCGGCGCGACGCAGCGACGGCAACCAGAGCAGGCCGAGCGCGACCGGGACGACGCCGACGAGAAGCCCGATCAGCCCGTAGCCGAGGAAGCCGCGCGCGCTCGCCTGCGGCGTGAGGACCGCGGCCGGGAGCTCCTCGACCGTCTCGATACCCGTGGAGCTCGTCACGCCCACCGCGATCGGCTCCTCCTCGACCCAGGCGTACGGCACGACGATCGTGCTCGACCGGAGCCGACCGAGCGTCGCCGGCCCGTCGAGGGTGAACGGGACGATCGCATCGTCGACCGTGACGGACGCGATCGTCAGGTCGTCGCGCTGCGGGTTCCGGACCTCGATCCGGATCTCACCTTCGCGGAACTCGACCCGGCGGACGTCGAACTCGTCGGCCGGCGGCGGCGCACCGCCGACGAGCTCCACAACACGGTCGCCCTGGGAGACGACGAGGGCCACGACGAGCGCGAGCAGCACGAGCGGCACCAGCGCCCACAGTCGCCACCCGAGGGCTCCGGAGGCGGCAGAACCTGCCTCCACTACGCCTCGACCTGGAAGTAGCCCATCCAGCCGAGCTCCGTGAACTCGGACTGGTGTGCGTGGAACATGAACGTGCCGGGATTGGAGAAGCTGATCTCGAGCACCCCACGCTGCCCCTGGCACTGCATGACGGTGTCCGTGTACTCCCAGTGATCGCCGGTGCCGGTCGCCTGGTAGCGGAAGAAGTCCGCGTGCAGGTGGAACGAGTTGAGGAGGTCGAACTCGGTGAGGTTGACGAGGTAGACCCGGACGAGCTCGTTCTTCCGCACCCGGATCGGGTAGCGCGCGTAGTAGAAGCTCCGGCCGTTGACGGTGTAGAAGTTGTTGCCGCCGTCGCCGTCGGTGTCGTAGCCGTTCATCACGAGCACGAGCTCGCGCGCCGGGGGCCGCGGCTCCTTCGGGTCGATGATGAACGCGCCGTAGAGGCCCTTGTGGATGTGCTTCTTGAGCGGGGTCGAATGGCAGTGGTAGAGGTGGAGCCCGGCGGGGCGCGCGGGGAACTCGTACGTGAACTCGTCGCCCGGGACGACGATCTCGAACACGCCGTCCATCTCCGTCGGGTGGATCCCGTGGAAGTGGATCGTGTGGGGGTGCGACCCGCGGTTGAGGAACCGGACGCGCAGGAGGTCGTCCTCGGTGGCCCGGATCACGGGGCCGGGAACGGTGCCGTTGTACGTCCAGGCGGGGAAGAACACGCCGGGGGCGATCTCGAGCTCCTCGTCGGTCGCGACGAGCGTGTAGTTACGGGCCCGGCCCGGCTTGTGCGGCAGCGCCGGGGGTGGCAAGAGGAGCGCGTCGAGATCGTTCGGCCCGCCGACCGCCGGGGCACCCTCGCCGATCATCGCCGCGTGGCCGAGTGCCGCGTGGCCGGCGTGCGAGGCAGGCGCACGGTGAGCCGCATGGTCGTGGCCGGCCGCAGCCGCGTCGCCGTCGAGCGCCAGCCTGACGCCCAGCGGCCCGGCAGCCGCGAGTGGTGCGGTCGCGCAGAGCAGTCGTCTCCGGGTGAGTTTAGGCACGTCTAAACTCTAGCCGAGAGCTTTAGGCCTGTCTAAACCTCGCAGCGAGACGGAGCGAGCCCGACGAACCGCAGCGTCCCGCGGCAGAGCCCGAGTGCCGCACGGCGCCGGGCGGCATCCGTCGCGAGCCGGCGATCCTCGACGGGATTCGTCATGAACCCGAGCTCGACGAGGACGACGGGCACGTCCGCCCAGTTGAAGCCGGTGAAGTCCGAGCGCTCCCCGATGCCCCGGTCGGGGAAGCCCAGGGCGCGCGCGAGCTCGGCCTGGACTGCTCGCGCCGCCCGGCGGCTCGAGCCGTAGACGTCGTCGGTCCAGCCGCGCCGGAGCGCCGGCACGAGCGTGTGCGTCCCGCGGACGGCGCTGCTCGTGTGGCCGTCGGCATGGACGCGGAGGAAGAGCGCCGCACCGGCCCGGTTCGCGATCCGCGCGCGGGCCACGTTCCCCATGCCCGGGCCTGACGTGCGTGTCCGCGTCATCACCACGTCGACGCCCGCGCGCCGGAGCAGGGCACGGAGCCGCAGGGAGACGTCGAGGACGAGATCGGCCTCTCGCGTGCCGGTCACCACGCCGTGGGTGCCGCCGCCGTCCTTGATCTTCAGAGTGGGGGAGCCGGGCCCGATCGGCTCGGTCGCCGGATTGGCGCGCGCGTCGTGGCCCGGGTCGACCACGACGACGGGGCCGGCCGCTCCGGCGGCAGGAGCGAGGGCGAGCGCGACGACCACGACGAGCGCGACCCTCATGCGGGCGGGCCGACCCGGGTGCGCATCCAGACGAACGTGAGCAGCACTCCGGGCACGAACAGGACCGCGGAGGCGACCATCAGGACCTTCGCCGCGGTCGAGTCGAGGTCGACGGCGAGCCCGGCGACCATGCACAGGCCTGCGAGGACGCAGAGGGCCGTCCCGAAGGCGCCGACCCTCACGAGGGGAGCGTCTCGAGCACGTTCCCGGCAGGCGGCGCCGAGCGCATCTCCTCGGCCGCGCGTCCCGCAGCCCCCCGGTACCTGTCGTCGTCGAGCACGAGCTCGATCCCGTGACGGATGCCGTCCAGCGTGACGACGACGCCCGCGCCTGCCGCAGCCACAGCCGCGACGTTCATCGGCTGGTCGCCGAACAGCGGGACCCCGACGAGCGGACAGCCGGCGGCCAGTGCGCTCAGCGTGGTCCCCGCCCCGCCGTGACCGACGACCGCGGCGGCGTGGCCGAGCAGCCCGGGCTCGTCGACCCATCGCTCGACGTGGACGTTCGCCGGGATCTCGGCCAGCTCGATGTCGTGGCCGCCGGTCGTGAGCAGGACGCGGACGGGGAGCCCGGCCACCGCCTCGAGCGCCCGCGCGTACACCTGCGCGGCCGCAGGGAAGGTCGCGGCGACGCTGCCGAAGCTGACGTACACGAGGGGACCGTCGACACCGGGCCACCAGTCTGGCAGCACGTCCCGCTCCGTCTCGACCGCAGGATGGCGCACGCGAATCACGTCGAACGGCGCGAGGTCGACCGAGGGCGGGAAGTAGGTGAGGTAGGGCGACGCGGCGATGCGCTCGGAGATGCCTGCGAGGCGCTCGTCGAGCGCCGGCGCGGCGATCCCCAGCGCTCCTCGCTCGACGTACGAGATCGAGACCGCGACGCGCACATGGCGAACGCCGTGCTGCTCGGCCGCGATCGCCGACGCCAGCTCGGCGGATTCCCGGACGACGAGCTCGGGCCGCCAGCGCTCGAGCACCTCGTGGTGGGTCGGGAGCATCGCGTCGACGTTGAGACGCGCGAAGATCGTGCCCACGACGACGACGTCCCCCTGCCCGGGCGGCAACGTCGACATTGCGCCCCAGATCGGCCCGAGGACCTCGTCCGGAGGCGACGCGCCCGCCGTGAACTCGTAGCCGCGGGACTTGAGCGTCGGCGGCCCGACGATGAGGACCTCGTGCCCGTTCCGCTCGCACGCGTCGATGAGCGGCACGAGAGGCCCGAAATGCCCGGCACCCTGCGTCGAGGCGAAGAGGACGCGCATCGGGCGCGACTCTAGTGGTAGGGGTGCACCACGGCGTGACCGCGACCGCGCTCGATGAGCCAGCGGTTCACGGGGAAGGCTGCAGCGCCGGCGACGAGCAGCGCCACGGCGAGACTGCCCCAGAAGCGGACGTTGGTGAGCCCTGCGTCCATCGCACCCGGGATCAGGAGCATGATCGCGTTGTCGACGATCTCCATGATCGCGATCGAGATCGTGTCCGCGGCGAGCGCGACCGGGATCGCGGCGGCCAGCGCGAGCCCGCTGCGGAGGAGCGGCAGCATCGTCAGCGAGTAGCCGAAGACGAAGGCGAGCACGACGGCCAGTGCGATCGTCTCCCGGTCCCCCCAGCCGAGGGCCGTGCCGACGACCATGCCGAGCACCTCGCCGATCGCACAGCCCGTCAGGCAGTGCACCGTCGCGGAGAGCGCCGTGCGGTTCAGCGACTCGGCTGCGTGAGCGGCGTGCGCCGTCACGACCGGACGAGGCGGCCGACGGCAGCCAGCAGCTCGTCTGTCCGCTCGGCCTGGGTCGTCCCGGAGCTGCCGATCACGCAGTGCCGCACGTGGTCGTCGAGCAGCTGGAGCGCGACGGCGTCGACCGCCTTCTGCACCGCGCTGATCTGCGTGAGGATGTCGATGCAGTAGCGATCCTCGTCGACCATGCGCGCGAGCCCGCGTACCTGGCCCTCGATCCTGGCC
Organism: uncultured Actinomycetes bacterium; assembly: GCA_963734045.1. Lineage (GTDB taxonomy): Bacteria > Actinomycetota > Thermoleophilia > Gaiellales > Gaiellaceae > Gaiella. The sequence goes on from CAVTFU010000005.1 coordinate 121,459, forward strand.
AGCCGCCTCTGGAGCCGGTCCTTGTCGGCGCTGTAGCCGTGCGGGCCAGGAAGGCGCTCGGTGGTCACCCGCCGAGCGTACCATACCCCCACGGGGTATACTCGGGCCAATGGCCGACACGGTTGTCGTCACCGCGCGCGTCGAGCTGCCCATCGAAGGGATGACCTGCGCCTCGTGCGCGGCGCGGGTCGAGAAGCGCCTGAACGGGCTCGACGGCGTCGAGGCGACGGTGAACTTCGCGACCGAGGCGGCGGCAGTCACGTACGATCGCGCGCTCGTCGGGCCCGACCAGATCGTCGCCGCCGTCGAGGCGGCCGGCTACCGGGCCAGGCCGGCGCGGCCGGCGAAGGAGGACGAGCGCGGGGCCGACGATCCCGTGCGGCGCCTGCGGCAGCGGCTCGTCGTGTCGGCGGCGCTGTCGCTGCCCGTTCTGCTCCTCTCGATGTTCGAGCCGCTCCAGTTCGACGGCTGGCAGTGGGTCGCCTTCGCGTTCGCGACCCCGGTCGTCCTGTGGGGCGGCTGGCCGTTCCACCGCGCTGCCTGGACCAACCTCCGGCACGGGGCGGCGACGATGGACACGCTCGTCTCGGTCGGGACGCTGGCCGCCTGGGGGTGGTCGGTCGTCGCGCTCGTCCTTCTCGACGCGGGCGAGCCCGGGATGCGCATGGGGCTCGACTTCACGCTCGACCGCTCCGCGAGCGCCGGTCAGCTCTACCTCGAGGTCGCCGCGGTGGTCGTCACGTTCGTGCTCGCCGGGCGCTACGTCGAGACGCGCGCAAAACGGCGGGCCGGGGCGGCGCTCCGAGCGCTGCTAGAGCTCGGCGCCAGGGACGCGACCGTGCTCGTCGACGGCGGCGAGCGGCGCGTCCCGATCGACGACCTCCACGTCGGGGATCGCTTCGTCGTGCGGCCCGGGGAGAGGGTCGCGACCGACGGCGTCGTGGAGGAGGGCGCGTCCGCGATCGACACGTCGCTGCTGACCGGGGAGAGCGTGCCCGTCGAGGTGCGGCCGGGTGACCAGGTCTTCGGCGCGACGATCAACGTGGGCGGGCGCCTCGTCGTCCGTGCGGTAGTCGTCGGCGCGGACACGGCGCTCGCGCAGATCGCCCGGCTCGTGACCGAGGCGCAGTCCGGGAAGGCTCCCGTGCAGCGGCTCGCCGACCGGGTCGCAGGCGTGTTCGTGCCGATCGTGCTCCTCGTCGCAGTTGGCACGCTCGCGTACTGGCTCCTGGACGGGGCCGGCAGCGCGTTCGCGCTCGCTGCGGCGGTCTCCGTGCTCGTCATCGCGTGCCCCTGCGCGCTCGGCCTCGCGACCCCGACCGCGCTCCTCGTGGGCACCGGCCGGGGCGCTCAGCTCGGGATCGTGATCCGGGGGCCGGAGATCCTCGAGTCGACGCGCCGCGTCGACACGGTCGTCCTCGACAAGACCGGCACCGTGACGACGGGGCAGATGGCCCTGGACGACATCGCCGCCGCCCCCGGCACCGACCCGCGTACGGCTCTCCGACTCGTCGCATCGCTCGAGTCCGCGTCCGAGCATCCGATCGCCCGCGCGATCGCCGAGGCCGGCGGCGACCGACTGCCGGCGGTCGAGGGCTTCCACAGCACGCCAGGCCTCGGCGTGGAGGGGGTCGTCGAGGGCCACCCCGTCGTCGCAGGGCGACTCGCGTGGCTCGGCGAGCGCGGGCATGCGCTTCCGGCAGCCCTGCGCACCGCGGCCGCCGATGCGGAGCGACAGGGACGAACTGCGATCGCAGCCGCGTGGGAGGGCGAGATCCGCGCGCTCTTCCTGGTCTCCGACCGTGTCAAGCCGACGAGCGCGGAGGCCGTGCGCGACCTGCGCGGCCTCGGCCTCCATCCGGTTCTCGTGACGGGCGACAACCGGGCGACCGCGGAGGCGGTGGCCGCCGAGGTCGGGATCGACGAGGTGATCGCGGAGGTGCTCCCTTCCGAGAAGGACGCCGTCGTGGCCGGGCTACAGGAAGAGGGCCGGGTCGTCGCGATGGTCGGCGACGGGATCAACGACGCTCCCGCCCTCGCGCGTGCCGACCTCGGGATCGCGATCGGGACGGGCACCGACGTCGCCATCGAGGCGAGCGACCTGACGCTCGTCTCGGGGGACCTGCGCGCCGCGACCGACGCGATCCGCCTCTCGCGCCGAACGCTCGCGACGATCAAGGGCAACCTCTTCTGGGCCTTCGCCTACAACGTCGCCGCGGTCCCGCTCGCGGCAGCCGGCCTTCTCAACCCGCTGATCGCCGCGGCGGCGATGGCGCTCTCGAGCCTCTTCGTCGTCTCGAACTCGCTCCGGCTGCGCCGTTTCCGCTCCGTCCGCGGCTGAGCGGCAGGTCGCCGGGAGGTAGGATCCCGCACGAGCGGGTCCGAAAGGAGGCGCGATGGCCGCGGTCGACTACTTCATCAAGTTCGACGGCATCAAGGGTGAGAGCGCCGATGCCAAGCACAAGGACGAGATCGACGTCGAGTCGTGGACCTGGGGCGAGACACACGCCGGCGCTCTGGCACCGGGTGGCGGCGGGGGAGCCGGAAAGGTCTCGATGCAGGACTTCCAGTTCGTGATGAGCCTCAACAGGGCGAGCCCCACGCTCATGAAGGCGTGCGCCACCGGACAGCACATCAAGACGGCGACGCTCGCGGGCCGAAAGGCCGGCAAGGGGCAGCAGGAGTACCTGACGTTCAAGTTCCACGACGTCCTGATCAGCTCGTTCCAGACGAGCGGCTCGGAGGAGCTCCCTGTCCCGACGGATTCGGTGTCGTTCAACTTCGCCAAGCTCGAGGTCGAGTACAAGCCGCAGAAAGCCGACGGCTCCCTGGGGGCGCCCGTCGCGTTCAGGTACGACCTGAAGGCGAACAAGACGTTCTAGCGCGACGATCGGGCGCGCAGCCGTGGAGCCCGTTCGCGCCGTCCCCCCACCCCGCCGCCCCGACCCTCCGCGCGCGGAGCGACCGGAGGCTGCCGTCGAGCTCGCAGGGCTGTTGCGGGACGCCGGCTACGAGACGCCTCGAATCCAGGAGCGGCTCGCGACGGGCGACCAGCTCCTCGCGCGCTCACCCGAGCTGCCGGCGTACCTGCGGCGGCTCGGCGACGCGGACGAGCTCGCCGTGCTGCTCCGGCTCTTCCTGCTCGGCGTCCCCGTCTCTCGCGCGCGCCTCGAGGAGCTCGTGGGGACGCGGCTCCGGGCGCACCTCGACGGAGCCGGGCTCCTCGTCCATGACGGCGACATCGCCCACGGCTCGGTGCGCCTGGTCCCTCACGACGAGCTGCTGATCGCGTCGGATCACGCGGGCGCGGCGGACGGGCATTCCGACCACGTGCCGGGCGTGCACCGTCCGTCCGTCGCGCTCGCCCACCTGACGGTCCGCGGCGAGGGCGGGCGCGCCCTCGACCTCTGCACCGGGAACGGGATCCAGGCGATCCTGCTCGCCGCGCACGCCGAGCGGGTGGTCGCGACGGACGTGAATCCGAGGGCGCTCGCGTACGCGGCCTTCAACGCGGCGCTCAACGGAGTCGGCAACGTCGAGACGCGACCCGGCAGCTTCTTCGAGCCGGTCGAGGGCGAGCAATTCGATCTCGTCGTCGCGAACCCGCCGTACGTCGTCTCGCCCGAGAGCGCGTACCTCTTCCGCGACGGGGGGATGCGCGGGGACGCCGTCTCCGAGCATGTCGTGCGGAGCACCCCGGCCGTGCTCGCGCCCGGCGCGTTCGCCTCCATCCTGATCGCGTGGTCGCTCGATCCGGACGACCCTGCCGCGCGCCCGCGTGGGTGGCTGGACGGCTCGGCCTGCGATGCCTTCCTGCTCCATACCTCGACGGACGATCCGGTCGAGACCGCGACGGTGTGGAACCGCGAGCTCGTCGACCGGCCGGACGCCTACGCCGAGGCGCTCGACCGCTGGCTCGCGTACTACCGCGAGCTCGGGATCGAGCACCTGGGCTATGCGTGCCTGGTCCTTCGCAAGCGCGCCGACGGCGCCGCCGGGTGGCTCGCTTCGCAGCAGCTGCCGCGCTCGGCCCTGCGACCGGCCGGGCGACACGTGAGGAGGCTCTTCGAGACGCACGACAGGCTGGCTGAGCTCGACGACGAGACGGCGCTGCTCGGCCGCCGGCTGCGCATCGCCGACGACGCCGTCGTCACCCAGGACACCCGTTTCACGGAAGGGCGCTGGCGGGCCGAGACCCTCACGCTCCGGCTCGAGAACGGGCTGCCGTTCTCCGCGGAGCTCGATGCACCCACGGGGCGATTGATCCGCGACCTCGACGGCTCGCGGACGCTCGGCGAGGCGTTGGCGGCTGCCGTCGGCGGCGGATCCGATCGCGAGGCGGGGCTCTCCATCGCTCGCCGGATGCTGGACGTCGGCTTCCTCGAGCTCGACGACTAGCCGTCGAGCCGACCGCCTCCGTCTCGGTCCGTCCTTCAGGCGACGAGACGGTAGACCTGGAAGACCTCGGCGTAGTCGCGGTTCACGTTCGTCCCGTGGACGCGGGCGAGGTTCCAGACGTACTCCTCCTCGGCGTAGCGGCGGTGCTGCTGCGAGGCGTAGCAGCGCACCGCGGCGACCTTGCGCTCGACGTGGCGGTGCTCGAGCGCGAGGTAGGCGCCGTACGAGAAGTCGAAGTTGTTCCACGGGATCTCGTAGCCGAGGACAGTCGTCCGCTTGAAGGCCCGCAGGCCCTCCTGGGCGACCGTCTGGTGATCCTGGTGGACGTCGTGGTGGGACGGCTGGAAGACGACGTCCGGGTGCCATTCCTCCCAGAGCGCCACGAGCAGCTCGAGGATGTCCTGACGCCGCTCCGGGAAGGTCCGCACGTCGAAGTCGTGGACGGTCAGATGCGACTCGGGGATCCCGAGCTCCGCCGTCGCGTCCCGCACCTCCCGCGCCAGGGTGTCCGGCGCGAACCCGGGCGGCAGGGAGCGGGTCGCGATCGAGAAGGCGACGTACCGGACCTCGCACCCCGCCTCGACGAGGCGGGCCATCGTCCCGCCGCACCCGAACTCGCCGTCGTCGGTGTGCGGCGCCAGGACGAGCGCGCGTTCGATGCCGTCGAGCACCGCGCGAGTCTAGAGGCTCGATGTGGGCGCGGGCTCGGGCACGGCAGGTGGTGCGGATGCGACCGGAGCCGCGACGGGCCGCGGCGGCGCCTTCTTCGGGACGCGGGAGACGAGGCCGACGAGACCGAAGAGCGCCCACGTCATCGGGTCCTCGAAGAACGCGGCGTAGAAGAGGCTGTGCACCCCGATCGCGACGAGCACGACGCCGGTCGCGAGCGACACCCGCGAGGTGAAGCCGCGGCCGAGGCCGCGGAGCGTGGCGAGGAAGGCGGCGGCGACGAGCCAGACGAGGAGGCCGAGCCCGACGAGGCCGCCCTCGGCGGCGACGGTGATCGGCGTGGTGTGCGACGCAACGCGCTTGGGGTCCCTGCCGGGAATCCCGAGGCGGCGCGCGTACTCGCGGGAGAAGCCGCCGGCGCCGACCCCGAGCACCGGATGGTCGAGCGAGATGCGCAGGCCCTGGCCGACGAGGTTGGCACGGCCCGAGGTGATGCGGTTCACGCCCGAGCGCGACTTGCCCACGATCTCGTCGCGGATCTGCGGCACGGCGACGACGACGGCGCAGCTCACGACCCCGAGCGCGACGAGGGCGAGTGTCGCGCGGCGGCCCCACGCGACGGCGGCCGCGACCACGATCCCCGCGGCGAGCGCGACGAAGCTCGACTGGGAGAACGAGATGAGCAGGCCGAGCCAGGTTGCGACGACCACCGCGTAGAGGCCCACGACGCGCCAGCCCCGGACGCGCCCGAGGACGATCCCGGCGAGCGACGCGAGCACGGCGACCGTGAGGTACCGCCCGTAGACCGACGGGTCCCAGAACACCGAGTTGACGCGAAAGAACGGGGCGTAGGCGTTGAACACCTTGACGCTCGGGTTCCAGAAGACGTCGCGCGTGACCCACTGGTAGCCACCGACGGCCGCGTAGGCGAGCGCGGTCGCGACGAGGCCGCCCCAGAGCCACGTGAGCCAGCGGCCCCGCCACGGCAGGCGCGCGAAGCCGATCGCCAGGAGAGCGAAGGGGAGCACGAACGCGCCGACGAAGACCGCCCCGCGCCGCACGTCGACCGTCCAGAGCATCGAGAGACCGGTCCAGCCGACGAACGCGGCGAGCGGGAGTGCCAGCGGCCCGAGCTCGCGCGTGCGCCCGTCGCCCCGGACGAGCGCCCAGGCGAGCGAGAGCGCGAGGCCGCCGATGACGGCGTAGAGCGGCAGGAGGAGGTTCACCTCGTCGCTGCCGATGTCGACCGGCAGCCGCAGCGGGATGCAGGCGAGGGTCGCGAACGCGAGCAGGTACGGCCAGCGCCTCAGGGCCCACGCCAGGGCGACGGCGACGACGAGGCCGCCGGCCGCGGCGGCCGCAAGTCGCGTGCGGTCGAGGTCGGGAAGGAGGTAGAGCGCGAGGACTCCGAGCCCTGCGCCCCAGGCTACGAGCCCCGCGAGCCGCGCCCACCGGTCGGTCGCGAGCAGCAAGGCCCCGATGCCGGCGGCACCGACGACGCTCGCCGCCTGCGCGGCAGCCGTCACGGCGTCGCCTCGCGGACGACGACGACCGCACGCTCGACGTGGCCGTTCGCCTCCACGCGGAGGACGTAGCGGCCGGGCTCGTCGGGGGCGCGGAGGCGCAGCGTCCCCGGGCGCGCGACGCCCGAGCGATCGGCGAGCGTCCAGGTCAGGCGCCGTGCCTGGGAGACGGCGAGGATCGCGAACGATGCGCCCGGCGCCGCGACGACGCGCTCGCGGCCGAGCGCCAGGAACCGGATCGCGACGGTGCGCGACCCCGAGCGCGGGCCGAGGTTGCCGGCGAGATCGCGCGCCACGAGCCGAAGCACGTAGCGGCCCTGCGGAAGCGGCTCGCCGCCGGCGACGCCGAACCAGTCCATCGTCCCTCTCGTCCGCGTCCCGAGCCTGCGCAGGGCGCGCGTCCCGTCGACGTACAGCTCGACCGTCGCCCGCTCGCTCACGCGGTAGCGGATCTTGGCCCGGTCCGAGCGGCCGTCGCCGTCGGGCGAGATGACGGGGGGCCGGGCGGTGAAGCTCTCGACCCGCGGCGGCGTCACGTCGACCCGGATCGGGTTCGGCATCACGATCGTCCGCCGCTCGCCGTCGAGGTGCACGCGCGGCCGATAGGTCCCCTCTCCGACGACGTTCCCGTCGGCGTCGCGCCCGTCCCAGCGGTAGGTCGTCGGCGAACGGCCCTGGGGGCGGTCGCGTGCGAGCTCACGGACGACGTCGCCCTCCGAGTCGACGATCTCGAGGCTCACCCGATCGGCGCGGCGCAGCCGGAAGCTGATCGCGGCGGCATCGGTCCGGCAGTCGCAGACGGGTGAGAAGATCTTGTCGACGCGCGGCCCGACGATCGGGTTCCGGGTCAGCTTCAGCTTCTCGGTGACGACGAAGGCGACCGAAGTCGCGACGAGGAGCGCCGCGACCAGCGCGACCGGGGCGAGGCGAGATCTCGAATCGGGTGACACGTCAGGCCTTAGGTCCTCGCCACCTCCGGGGATTGTAAGGACGGGGTTCGGGCGCCGACGGGGCAGGCACACTGGGAGCCTGGCACTGCGGTGTCGCCTCTTCGATGCGCCGGATCCTGACCATCCTCGCAGGTGCGGTCGCCCTCGCCCTGGGCGTGGCGGTCGCGATCGTCGCGACTCCACGGCTCCCCGAGGGCTCGCTCGAGACGGACGTCACCGACGTCACGGTCGTCGCGCCGCCGCCCCCCGTCGTCACGCAGCCGACGCCACCGCCGCCGGCCGCGCCGAAGCCGCCCGAGGAGCCCGACACCGACCGGCGCTGCTGGCAGATGTTCGGCGGCGGGCCGCGCCGCGAGCTCGCACGGCCGGCCATCGACCTCGGGATCCCCGCACGCAAGCCGATCTGGGCCCGGGCGCTCAAGGGGTACGTCGAGTATCCGCCGAGCTACTGCGACGGCGTCCTCTACGTCAACACCTTCCGGGGTGACACCTGGGCGATCGAGGCGGCGACGGGGAAGGTGGTGTGGCGCAAGCGAAGCGCCGCCCCGAAGCCCTCGACGCCCGCGATCGCAGGCGACAAGCTGATCGTGAGCTCGAAGGACGGCACGGTCACCGCGCTGACGCGCGCGTCGGGCAAGGAGGTGTGGCAGCTCCGGACGAACGCCAAGGTCGAGTCCTCGCCGGCGATCGCGGGCGACACGGCGTACTTCGGCGCGACCGACGGGCGGCTCTTCGCGGTCGACGTCGACACCGGCCGGATCCGCTGGGCGTTCGACACGGGCGGCCGGATCAACGCGAGCCCGTCGCTCGCCGACGGCCGAGTCTGCATCACGACGTACGCCGGGTCGATCTTCTGCCTCCGTCAGCGCGACGGGCGCAAGCTCTGGAGCACCTACGTCAAGCGCGACACGTTCCGCTACGAGAGCTTCTACGCGAGCGCCTCGACCGACGGGGAGCGGCTGTACACCATCTCGCGCTCGGGGCGCATCGTGACCCTCGACGCGTCGAGCGGGCGCGTGCTCTGGACGGATCGAGTGGATTCGCTCGGCTACTCGACGCCCGCGGTCGGCTCGGACCGGATCTTCGTCGGGGACTTCAACGGCGGCCTCCGCGCCTACCGGAAGACGAACGGGCGCCTCCTGTGGCGGTCGCACGTCGGGGGCCGGATCCTCGGCGCGCCCGTGATCGTCGGCGACCTCGTGTTCTTCTCGACCCTCGAGACGGAGACGTACGCCGCCCGGGTCTCCGACGGGAAGGTCGTCTGGCGCTACGGCCTCGGCAAGTACTCGCCCGGGATCGCCACCGAGCGCGCCTACTACTTCTCGCTCAACGGGATGCTCGTCGCGTTCCGCGGGCGCGACGGGCCCGCCTAGGGCTCCTGCAGGACCGAGTGGCGCCGCCGCCAGAGCGGCGAGCGCTGCGTCGCAGCGCCCACGCCACGCCAGGCCGCCGTCTTCGCGCGGTAGGCAGCGAGGCGGCGGCCGTCGTGACCGCGGGTCGTCACCTCGTACCCGAGCTCGTCGAGGAGGTCGCCCGCGACGGCCTCGAACGCCGCGACCTCGTCCGCCGCCATCTCGGTGCGCCAGTCGCGCACGCCGACCCGCGGCGGCTCGTTGAGGCGCTGCTGGTGCTCCTTGCGCGCGGAATCGGTCTGTCCGACGTAGCCGAGCATCGAGGCGTCGTACTCGAGACCGAGGAACGCGCAGATCCTGCGGAGCGCCGCTTCCGGGTCGGCGACGAGCTCCTCGTAGCGCAGCTCGAGATAGCGGCGCCGGGCCGGCCCGCGACCAAGCGCACGGGCGGCCCGCAGCTCCGTCGCCCACTGGCACGCGAACCCGGCAGCGTCGCGCGGATGGCCCCAGCCTGCGGTCATGATCCCCTCCGGGACGGAGAGGAAGGACACCGCCGCGTCGCGGCCGTCGCGGATCAGGTGGACGAAGAGCGCGCTCGGGAAGAGCCGCTCGAGAAGCTGGAGGTACTGCATGTAGAGCGGGGTCTTGTCGCCCCATCGCGACTTGCCGCGATCGGCGGCGTACGTCTCGAAGACTGCTCCGATCGCTTCGCCCGTGGTCATCCCCGTGCGGAGCCGCTGCGAGACCACATCAGGCGATAGGCCCCAGTCGACAAGCGTCGGCAGGCGACGCAGATCGTCGACGAAGGCCGCCGCATCGACCGGCGCGCGGTGCCGGCGCGCGAGCTGCGGCACGAAGTACGACTCGTCGGGGATCGCGAGCTCCGGGTTGCGGTCGAGCATCACGCGGAGCAGCGTCGTTCCGGAGCGCCGGACGCCGAGGACGATGACGGGCGACGCCGGTCGCATCGGCGCAGTCTAGGAAGCGACTGCGATACTTCACGAAATGAAGCGAGCCCTCCGCCGCGCCGACCCCTACCGCGATACCGACGTCATCGACGAGCGCGCGCCCCGTGTCAACCAGGCGGCCGTCGGCCTCGTGGCGCTGCTCGCGGTGGTGTCGGGGTGGTGGTGGCTCCTCGCGCTGCTCGCGCTCCAGCTCGCCCTCGGGCTCACGCTCGGCCGCCGCTGGTGCCTCGCCTGCGTCTTCTACTTCGAGGTGCTCCAGCCGCGCCTCGGCGAGGGCCGGCTCGAGGACGCGCGCCCGCCCCGGTTCGCGAACCTCGTCGGCCTCGTCGTCCTCGGAGTCGCGTCCCTCGCCTATGCCGCCGGACTGGAGACGCTGGGCGCCGGGTTGGGGCTGCTCGTGGCGGCGCTGGCGCTGCTCGCGGCCGCGACGGGCTTCTGCGCCGGATGCTCGGCGTACAAGCTGGGGTACCGCCTCACCGGCCGGCCGTTCGTCGCGTGCCCGCTGCCGCAGCTGCCCGAGCAGCGCTCGCTCTAGCCGTCGCGGGACGAGACGAGCGGCTCGGGGCCGCGCATCGCGAACCACCGCGAGATCGCCACGAGCGCCGCGATCCCTGCGACGACCGCGCCGGTGAGCACGATCGCGTCCGCCCCCGGCGGGTCGAGGAGCTTGACGCCGGCGAGCGTCAGCGTCGCGGCGAGCGCGATCCGGAGGGCCCGGTCGGGGAGCCGAACCGTGAACTGCCCTCCGATCAGCACGCCGGGAACCGAGCCGACGAGCAGCCAGCCGGTGGCCGCCAGATCGACGTGCCCGGCGACGAGATGCCCCGCGCCGGCGACGGTGAGCAGGATCGCCGCCTGGAAGATGTCGGTGCCCACGATCTTGGCCGCGGTCAGCGGGAACGCGATCAGCATCACGAGCCCGAAGATCGTGCCGCTCCCGACGGAGGTCAGCCCGACGACGAAGCCGCCGACGACCCCGGTCGCGAACGCGATCGCCCGGTCGCGGTTCGTGAGCAGGAACGGCTTGTCCTCCGGGCTCGAGTGGAGGTACGCCTTGACCAGGAACGCGATCCCGCAGACGAGGAGCGCGACGCCGAGGATCGCCTTCGCGGTGTCCTCGTAGCCGTCGCCGTACTCGCGCTTGAGCCACCAGGCGAGCGCGACGCCGAGAATCGAGAACGGCGCGGAGCCGATCAGGATCCACGCCGCGAGCCTCGCATGGACGTGACCGAGCCGCCGGTGCTGCACGGCGCCGAACGACTTGAAGATCGCCCCGTGCACGATGTCGGTGCCGATCGCGATCGACGGCTTGAAGCCGAAGAAGAGCACGAGCAGCGGCGTCATCAACGACCCGCCGCCCATCCCCGTAACACCGACGAGAAGCCCGACGAGAAGCCCCGCGAGCGAGAGCTTCCAGTCCATGCCTCGGCTCAGGCCTCGTCGGGCGTCGACCCGAGCAGCACCTCGCGCAGCGTGTCGCCGCGCAGGCCGAGCCGGAGCGTCTCGAGCGCGATCACCTCGTCGGGCGGAATGTTCCCGAGGTTGGCGTTGGGGCCGAACTGCTTGATGAACCAGGCCTGTGAGGATTTCGTCGGCGCCTCGAAGAGCACGTCGTCGACCGAGATCTCGTGCGCGATCTCGTCGATGAGCCCCGTACGCATGTCGCCGTCCGCGCGGAAGATCCCTGCGGTGCCGCCCTCGCGGCCCTCGGTGATCACCTTCCAGGCGCCGACGGCGAGCTCCTCCTTGATCCACTCGACCCACTGGTACGGGGCGAAGACGACGTCGGAGTCCTTCGAGCCGACCTCCGAGAGCACGGTGAAGTCCTTCCCGAACTCCGCGATCAGCTCGAGCTTCCGATCCCGGGGAATGTCGATCGTGCCGTCCGAGATCTCGACGTGTGAGAACCGGTGCTCGACGAGCCAGCTCTTGAACTCCTCGAGCCGGTCGCGCGCGTAGACCGCCTCGAAGAGCGTCCCGCCGCAGACGACGGGGGTCTCGAACGAGCGGTAGAGCGCAATCTTCTTCTCGAGGTTGTTCGTGACGTAGCTCGTCCCCCAGCCGAACTTGACGATGTCGACGAACTCCCCGGCCGTGTCGAAGAGGCCCTCGATGTCCCTGAGGTTGAGGCCCTTGTCGATGACGTGGGTGAGACCCACGTCGCGGGGCTTGCCCGGGCGGGCGGGGACCCCCAGGAAGCCGTCGTTAAAGGCGGGCATAGAGCTCCTCGAGGCGGGCCTTCGCGCGATCCTGGACGTCGCGGTAGAGCGAGCCGCCGTGGGCGTCGATTCCGACGATGAGCGGGCCGAAGTCCTTGACCCGGAACTTCCAGAGGCACTCCGGCATGAGCTCTTCCCAGGCGACCTCCTCGATCTCCTCGATCTGGGTCGTCTCGAGCGCCGCCGCGCCGCCGACGATCGCGAAGTAGACCATTCCGAGCCGCTGCATCGGCTCGATCGCCTCGTCGGGGAAGCCGCCCTTGCCGCAGATCGCGCGCACGCCGTACTGCGCGCCGAGCCCCTCGGTGAAGCGCACCATCCGCGCGCTCGTCGTCGTGCCGATGCAGATCTTCTCGTAGCGCCCCGGCCCGACCTTGCGGACGTTCGGCGCGGTGTGCAGGAGAAACGCGCCCGCAAGGTCCATCGGCGGGTCGATCCCCTGGTCGAAGATCCGGATCTGGGTGCGGTCTCGGATCCCGATGATGTGACCCTGGACGATCACCTCGTCGCCGGCCCGGAGCTTCTGGATCTCGGCCGGATCGGTGACCGGGAACGTGACCTCGTGCTGCGCCATCAGCCAGCCATCCCGACGGCCGGGACACGGCGGGAGGTCGACGTCGACATCGCTGCCGCGCGCACACCCCCGCCCTGGGTGGGGATGCTTCCCGCCACCCTCACTGCCGATTCTACGGCGTGCCGGCCCGGCGAAACGGGCCGACTTCGGGTCATCTCGTCCACAAGAGCCTCCATCCAAAGGGTCGCGGCCATCTCAGAACTCCCTGTCGAAGTCGACGGTGCCGTCCGCGTCGAGGTGTGCCGACGCCCGGCGCGCGGCCCAGCACTGGTAGTTCACCGCAACCGGGTTGAGGGTCATGTGCGTGTCTGCGTGCTCGATGTGGCACTGCAGCACGGTGACGTCGCCGCCGAGCCCCATCGGCCCGATCCCGGTCTCGTTGAGGAGCTCGTACAGCTCGTCCTCGAGCTGCGCGACCAGCGGATCCTCGTTCCTCGTGCCCACCGGTCGCGCGATCGCCTCCTTCGCGAGGTGCATCGCGTAGTCGGCCGAGCCGCCGAGCCCGATCCCCACGATCCCGGGCGGGCACGGCTTGCCGCCTGCCCCGACGATCGACTCCAGGACGAACTTCTTGATCCCCGTCACGCCGTCGGCGGGGAAGAGCATCTTCAGGAAGGTCATGTTCTCCGACCCCGAGCCCTTCGGAACGCACTTGACGTCGAGCCCGTCCCAGTCGGGGATGAAGTCCCAGTGCACGATGGGCACCCGATAGCCGACGTTCGGCCCCGTGTTCTCACGCGTGAGCGTGTGGACGGTGTTGGAGCGCAGCGGATGCTCGACGGTCGCCCGCTCGGTGCCGCTCTTGAGCGACGCATAGATCCGCGCCGGGTGCAGCGGGAAGTGCTCCCCGACCCGGCAGTAGTAGACGGCGATCCCCGTGTCCTGGCAGACGAGGTTCTTCTGCTCGTCGGCGATCTCCACGTTGCGATGGATCGTCTCGAGGACGCGGATCCCGGTGACGGAGGTCTCGCGGTCCAACGCGGCGGCGAGCGCGTCGCGCAGATCCTGCGGGATGTCCTTCAGCGCCCAGACGTACAGGTGCGCGGCCGCGTCCTCGACGGCCTGGGCGAGATCGGTGGTCGTGATCGTGCTCATGCCTTCGCTTTCGTCGCGGCGTTGGCCCCGGCGCGCCGGCCGAAGACGACGCATTCGAGGAGGGAGTTGCCCATCATGCGGTTCCGGCCGTGCGTGCCGCCCGCGATCTCCCCGCAGGCGAAGACGCCCTCGAGGGTCGTCTCGGCGCTCGGGTCGATGACGAGGCCGCCGTTCTGGTAGTGGAGGACCGGGTAGGTGAGAAGCGGCTGGGAGAGGGGATCGATGCCGCCGCCCCGGTAGCGGCGCAGCATGTAGGGGAGCGAGACCTGCGCGTCGGCCTCCGCGATCCGGGTGGTGTCGAGGAGAACCGCGGGACGGCCGTCCTCGGTCAGGACGCCGCGTCCGGCCTCGACCTCGTCGAAGATCGCCTGGGACACCTCGTCCCGTGGGCCGAGCGAGTCGGTGAACTCCTCGCCTGCCGCGTTCAGGAGCACGGCGCCGTACGCCCGTGTGGTCTCGGGGATCGAGTACCCCTGCATCGTCGCCGGCCAGGCGCCGCCGTTCGGGTGGTACTGGAGTGCGTCGAGGTCGCGCGTCTCGGCCCCGGCGTCGCAGGCGATCCGGGTCGTCTCGCCCGTGGCGTTCGGGTGATTCGTGGAGAGCTCGCCGAGCCTCGCCGCCTCGGCGAAGCACCGCCCGCCGGACGCGAGGACGACGGTGCCGGCGTCGAGCTCGTCGGCTCCGTCAGGGGTCGCGAAGGATGCCCTCCACCCCGCGGCGGTGGGCTCGAGCCGGGTGAGGCGGTGGTGGGCGAGCACCTCGCCGGATCCGGCCTCGAAGGACTCGCGGAGGGCTTTCGTGATCGCGTGCCCCGTCCGGTCGCCCACCTGTAGGAGCCGACGTCGGGTGGCCCCGCCGCAGCGGGCCAGCCGGTAGCCGCCGTTCTCGCGCGTGAAGCCGCACCCCTGCTCCTCCAGCCAGGCGATCGCGGCAGCGCGCCTCGGTCGTGAGCACCTCGACGAGCCGGGGGTCGGCGGTGTCGTGCGACGAGCGCATCACGTCCGCGGCATGGAGCTCCGGCGAGTCGTCGTCGCCGACCGCGGCCTGGATGCCTCCCTGGGCCTTCGCCGAGTTGCACGCCTGGAGCGTCGTCTTCGTCGCGATCGCGACGCGGGCAGCGGCGTGCTCCGCGGAGACGGCGGCGGCGAGCCCTGCGGCACCGCTGCCGACCACGAGCACGTCGAAGAGGGCGTTGCTCGCCACGCGCCCATCCTACCAAGCAACGTCGTTGATCCTAATCGCATCCATTAGCGACACTTATCCGGAGAGCGACGCTATAGACTCGTGGGCGTGCCACGCCTCGCCGACATCATGCGCCCGGAGCTCATCGTCGTGGCACCCGAGGACACCCTCGGCGAGGTCGCGGAGCGGATGACCGCGGTGAACGTCGGCGCCGTGATCGTCAAGGACTACGGCCGGCTGATCGGGATCCTCACCGAGCGCGACATGCTGAAGGCGATGGCGGCCAGGGTTCACACGAGCGAGGCGCGCGTCCGCCAGTGGATGACCGAGGATCCCGTCACGGCCTCGGTGGACGCCGACGCCGAGGAGGCGGCCCAGATCATGCTCGAGAACGGGTTCCGGCACCTCCCGGTCGTCGACGAGAGCGGCACGGTGACCGGCGTCGTCAGCCTGCGGCGGGTCGTCGCGGCGACGAAGCGCGCAGCAGACCGGGCCTGACGGATATCCGGCGCCGCGAGGCGCGCAGAGCCGCCGGAGTCGGCTGTGGACGAATCGGCACGGGATCGTGTCGAAGGACAGCTTGCGCGCGATCGTCTCATTTGCAGAATGGACAACTCGTTCGAGAATCCGTTCGAAAGGAGATGGTCATGTTCGACGAGCTCACCGAGGAGCTGCTCGACCTCACCGCCGGCGTCCGCGGATACGGAGCGGCCGCGTACGCGGTCGTCGAGGACACACCGGGATCGTCCAGCGGTCTCTGCACGTCATCCGTCCTCTGCTGCACCTGCTCGGTCATCTGCTGGTGATCCCCGACTCGTCCGGAGCGACGCTCCCCGAACGGCCGTCACTGAGCCCGTGGTGCCGGCTCGTCCACGATCGCGGGCGCTACCTCCTCGAGCACGGCGGCACCGTCGTGACCCTGGAGGGACGCGCGGTCGAGCGGTTGCTGCCGCACCTGTTGCCGCTGCTCGACGGGACCCGGACCGTCGACGAGCTCTCCGCAGAGCTCGGCCCGTCCGTCAAGCCGGCGATCGACCACGCGCTGGCGCTGCTCGAGGCGAATCGTCTCCTCGTCGACGGCGCAGATCGCACGGAGCGCGACACGAGAACACGAGCCAGGCCGCGGCGGCCGCCTTCGCCGCCGCGGTCACCCGCTTGACCGGCGAGCGCGACGCCGCGCAGGCACTCGCCCGGGCGCAGGTAGCCGTGCTGGGAACGGGCGCCACCGCGATCGAGGTCGACTCCCAGCTCCGCCGCCTCGGGGTCGGTCGGGTCGACCTCCTCGCGATCGAGGACGACCACGAGCCCGGCGCGTTCGCCGTCGCCGCGCCGGCGGGCATCGAGGTCCCTTCGCTCGCAAGGATCAACGAACGGGCGCTCCGACACGCCACTCCCTGGCTCCAGATCCTCCCGTACGACGGCCGATTTGCGCTCGTCGGCCCCGTCTACGTTCCGGGAGCCTCGGCCTGCCGCGCGTGCTTCGTGATCCGGCGTGGCTCGTGCTCGGGGTACGAGGCGGACTTCGAGGTCATCGAGCGCGAGCCGCTGCGCACCACCGCTCCAGCGCCGATCGCGTCCATCAGCGCGGCCCTTGCCGCCCTCCTCGCGCTCCGCTGGCTCAGCGCGAACGACCCGACCCTGCCCGGCCGCTTCTACGCGCTCGAGGCAGGGTCGCTCATGCGGCTGACGTACGAGCATGTGCTGCGCGTGCCGCGGTGTCCTGCGTGTGGCATCCCGGAGCGCGCGGTCCCCTCACCCTGGTTCGAGTCGACGACGTGAGCGCGGTTCAATGGCACGCGTCCTTCACGCCGCTCGCCGAGGCACTGCCGCGGCTCGACGCCGCGGTCTCCCCGCTCGTGGGCCTCGTCGTCCGGACACTCACGACCACCCATACGACCGACGAGACCCCACTGCCGAACACCGCGTGCGAGGTCGCGTCGGCGACCCGTGCGCTCGGTGCCCCGACGGTCGAGTACGGCAGCGGCGCGCACCCCGATCCGCGGCGGGCGCGGGCCGCTGCGATCGGAGAGGCGATCGAGCGCTACTCGGGCGTCTACGTCCCCTACGAACGACTTCGCTCGACGACGGCTCGGGCGATCGGGGACACCGCTGTCCGGCCGTCTCGGTTCGCGCTCTTCCATCCGACCCAGTTCGAGATCGCCCGGTTCCCCCTCGTACCGTTCACGGAGGACACGCGAACGGCGTTCGTCGAGGGTGTGGCGATCGAGGACGGTTCGCCGGCATGGCTGCCTGCCGAGCTCGTGTACCTCCAGCGACCCGACCGCACGCTGCCGCCGATCGCGTACTCGACGAGCAGCGGCCTCGCCTGCGGCCCGTCGTTCCCCGAGGCGGTGCTCTCGGCCCTCCTCGAGCTCGTCGAGCGCGACGCCGTGATGCTCGCCTGGAAGTGCGGGCTCTCGCTCCCCATCCTCGACTGGTCACGCGACAGCGAGCTCGACGCGCTCGACCGGACGTTCTTCGCCGCCACCGGCCTCCGCTACAGCGTCGTCGATGCGAGCTGCTTTCTCGACGTTCCGATCGCGATCTCCGTCCTGCACGGCGCCGATGGCTCTGGTGCGCCGCTTGCCGTCGGTGCTGCCGCCGCCGCGCAGATCGGAGAGGCATGGCTGAAGGCCCTCTCCGAGAGCTTCGGGGTCTACCGCTGGCTGCGTCAGCAGGCTGCCCAGGAACCACTTCGACCGCCGGCGGACGCCGACGCGATCGAGACGTTCGACGACCACATGCTGTACTACTCGACCACCGAGCACGCTGCTCTCGCAAGCTTCCTCGACGGATCCGGAGAGCGGCGCGCAACGGGCGAGATCGGTCCGCTCGAAGGCTCGACGCCGCACGACCAGATTGCGGCGGTCGCAGAGCGGCTCGCGCACCGGGGCATCTCGGCGTACGCGGTCGACGTGACGGCGCCCGACGTCAGCGAGCTCGGGCTCAGCGTCGCGCGCGTCGTCGCACCCGAGCTCTGCGCCCTCGACGTGTCTCATCGGGCGCGCTTCCTCGGCGGCACGCGGCTCTATACCGCCGCCTTCCAGGCAGGGCTACTCCCGGCGCCTCTGAACGTCTCCGATCTCAACCCGCAGCCCCATCCCTTCCCGTGATCGACTCCGTGACACCGCCGAAGGACGAGTGGCCGCCGCCGACGGTGCGGCTCACGGCCGTCACCGGCGCCGACACGGTCGCGACGCCCGATGCGACGGAGGACTACCACGAGGCCTCGCGCATCTACCCGGGCATCGTCGATCCGCTCGTCGTGGGCGCGGCACGGCTGGAGCGCAGCCACGAGCTGCGCATGAGCGTGACACGGTCGGTGAAGCGGCACGCGCACCGGCCGTTCGTCCAGCTACCGCCGGGAGATCTCGGCTCCGTGTCCCTCGGCGAGGCGCTCGCGCGGCGCCGCTCCCGGCGCGAGTACGGAGAGGGGCCGATCGGCGTCGGCGCAGCTCGCGACGCTTCTCGCCGCGGCGTACGGCGTCACCGGCATGCCTGCGCCGGCACGCCGCAGCCGGTCCGCACCGCGCCGTCCGGTGGCGCCCTCTACCCGCTCGAGCTCTACGCGGCCTGCCCGCGGGTGTCCGGGCTCGACGCGGGTCTCTACCACTACGACCCCTATCGTCACGGGCTCGAGCTCCTCCGGCCGCTCCGGACGCCGGAGGAGAGCTGCTGCCCTCACGTCCCTACCACGAGCTCGTCGGGCACGCTGCTGCGTTCGTCGCGGTCACGGGGATGTTCTGGCGCTCCCGGTTCAAGTACGGCGCGCGCGCCTACCGCTTCACGCTCCTCGAGGCGGGCCACGTCGGACAGAGCTTCCTGCTCGCCGCGGCCGCGCTCGGGCTGGCGACGACGCCGCTCGGAGGCTTCTACGACCGCCGCGTGGACGAGTTCCTCGGGATCGACGGGATCCACGAGGCGGCGCTCTATCTCCTCCCCGTCGGCACGCGACGGACGTGACACGCACGACCGTCGCCCGGCTGGGGTTGTGGGCCGCCACCGCCGCGTGCGTCCTCGCGGTCGGCCCTCGGATAGCTCCGGCCGACCTGACGCTTCACGCCCACGACCAGGCGTTGACGGCAGGGCTGCTGACCGGGCTCGCGCTGTTCCTCCTCCTGTCGCGGCATCCGGTCTCATCGACGAGGCCGGCCGAGGTACCGCGCCGGAGGCTCGCTGCGCGGAGCATCGTCCTGACCGCGAAGTCGGCACAGGAGGAGGCGCTGTGGAGAGGGCTCCTTCTCGCGCTTCTCGTCGATCCCCTCGGCGGCGCGGGCGCGATCGCAGCGAGCACCGTGCTCTTCGCATTGGCGCACGTCGGCGGTCAGGGCAGGGTCGCCGCGACGCACCTCCTCACGGGGGCGGCCTTCGGCGCCGTCTTCGTCGCCACGGGGAGGCTGCTGGCGGCAATCGCAGCCCACGGCACCTACAACGTCCTCGTCGGCGCGCGGTCGCTCGCCGTCGAGGGCCTGTCCCGAAAGGACACTGGTCGCGGAAGCGTCGGCCTCATAGCATCGGAGTCGCCGCTCCGACACCCCGAGCCGATGGATCGATCCGTCGCCACGCCGCAGCCTGCTCCGGTCGCCAGCCTCGAAGGCGTCCTCAAGTCGTTCGGCCCGGTGCCGGCGCTCGCCGGCGCGGACCTCGAGTTGCGACCCGGCGAGGTGCTCGCGCTGCTCGGGCCGAACGGGGCCGGGAAGTCGACCGCGGTCGCGATCCTCCTCGGGCTGCGGCGGCCGGACGGAGGTCGCGCGACGCTTTTCGGCCTCGACCCCCGTGAGCCGGCGGCACGCCGCAACGTCGGAGCGGTGCTTCAGGAGGTCGGCTTTCCGCCGGGGCTTCGAGTTCACGAGACCGTCGACCTCGTCCGATCCCACTTTCCCGATGCCTCGTCGAACGAGAGCGTCCTGGAACGGCTCGGCCTCGGGAGCCTCGCCCGCCGCGAAGCTCGCGGGCTCTCCGGAGGGCAGCGGCGGCGCCTCGCCGTCGCGCTCGCGCTCGCGGGAAATCCCGACGCGCTGTTCCTCGACGAGCCGACGGCCGGAATGGATGCGAGCTCCCGCCGCAGCTTGCTGGCCGATCTCGGTCAGTTCGCGGCGAACGGCGGCTCCGTGCTCCTCACGACCCAGCAACTGGCGGAGGCCGAGGAGATCGCCACACGGGTCGTGCTCCTCTCACGCGGCCGCGTTGCCTTCGAGGGGTCGGTGCGGGACGTCCGGTCCCGCGCCGGCCGGACACGGATCAGGTTCCGGGCGGACACGGCTCCACGCATCGCGGGCGCGACGATCGAGACGGTCGGGGACCGGCACATCGCGTACGTCGAGGACGCCGATGCCTTCGTCTCGGAGCTCGTTCGCTCCGGCACGCCGTTCAGCGACCTCGAGGTCGTGCCGGTGAGCCTCGAGGACGCCTTCGTCGCGCTCACGGCCGAGGTCGAGGCGTGAGGCTCGCGCTCGTCCACGCGCGGTCGGAGGTGCTCCAGTACGCGCGGTATCCCGCGTACGCGATCCCCACGCTCGCGTTCCCGGCGCTGATGATGCTCCTGCTCGGGCGGCAGTTCGAGCGCGGCGAGCCGCAGCGCCTCCTCGTCGGCTTCGCTGCGACCGCGATCCTCACCGTGACGTTCTTCCAGTTCGGCGTCGGCATCGCCACGAGCCGGACGACCTCCTGGGAGGCATACCTGCGCACGCTCCCGGTCAGCCCGCTCACCCGACTCACCGGGCGCGTGCTCGCTGCGGTCGCGTTCGCCGCGGGCACGGTGGCGATGGTGGCGATCGTGGGGATCGGCATCCACGGCATCACGATGCCGGGTTGGCGCTTCGTGGCCTCGGCGCTCGCGCTCCTCCTGGGCGGCGTCCCGTTCGCCCTTCTCGGGATCGCGTTCGGCTACTGGCTCTCTCCGCGGGCCGCGCTGCCCGTGGCAAACCTCGCGTTCCTCCCGCTCGCGATCGCGGGCGCCTTCTGGGCACGTCTGGAGGGCCTCCCGCACGAGGCCGACGTGGTCTCCCAGCTGCTGCCGACCCGAAGCTGGATGGAGGTTCTCGACTCCGTGGCGACGGGCGACCACGGGCTTCCGCTCCACCACGTGGCGGCCCTCGTCGGCTGGACGGCGCTCTTCGGCGTGCTCGCCTGGTGGGGGTACCGGCGCGACGAGGGCGAGCGGTTCGGGTAGCTACCAGATCGAGCGGAGCAGGCCCGCGACCTCCTCGGGACTCGCGCTCCGTGGGTTCGCCCGGGCACCGGGCCGGGCGACGATGGCCTCCGCGACCTCGTCGAGGTCGGTCTCCGGAACGCCGAAGTCCCGTAGCCGCTCGAAGCCGCCGAGGCGGGCGAGCTCCTCGACGCGCGCCGGCGCGTCGTCGGTGCCGAGCGCCTCCGCGAAGCTCGCGACCGCTTCGGGGACGACCTCGGCGTTGAAGCGGAGCGCCGCCGGAAGGCAGAGCGCGTTCATCGACCCCTGCGGGAGCCCGTAGCGGCCGCCGAGCGCCTGGGCCATCGCGTGGCCCAGGCAGAGCCCCGTGTCGCCGAGAGCCATCGCGGCGCGCATGGCACCCTCGAGAAGCCTCGTCCGGCCGTAGATCGCAGTCGGCTGCGCGACGACCAGCGGCAGCGCGTGCCCGATCGCCCTGGCGCCCGTCTCGGCGTTGCGGAGGCCGCGGGGCCCGGTGGACGGGTGGTAGTACGCCTCCGCGCAATGGGCGAGGGCGTTCATCGCCGTCCCGACGGTGGGCCCGAGCGGCAACCCGAGCGTGAGCTGCGGATCGTAGATCGCCGCGACGGGCAGCGCCCGCTCGTCCACGCCGCCCCCCTTCCGACCAGGCGCGAGCAGCATCCCGAAGGACGGCGTCCACTCCGCACCGGCGTAGGTCGTCGGGACTGCGACGACGCGCGGCAACGGCTCGCGCCCCTCGTCGGCGAGCGCGGCGACGACGGCCTTGCAGGTGTCGATCGAGCTTCCACCGCCGAGCCCGACGAGCCCGTCCGGCTCGACCTCGCGGACACGGTCGGCCGCCTCTCGCACGGTCTCGACCGGAACGTGCGGTTGCACCCCGTCGTATATCCCGACGACCGGAAGCGCGGAGACCGAGCCGGCGCCGCGTCGCGTCGTCACGAGTAGCGGCCGAGCGATTCCCAGCTCGGCGCAGAGGTCTCCGAGCTCCTCGATCGCACCCGCGCCGAAGCGCGTGTTCCGGGGCGGCCGTGGCGCGCTCATGCGGGCTCCACAGCCGTCGGGCGCGGAGCCGGTGTGAGGCCCCGCCCCAGGGTTGCCGCGCGATCACGGGCGAATTCCGTGAACGCCTGCGCTGCCCTCGTCGGGACCCGTGCCGTTCCGCGCGCGAGCACGATCTCGCGCGTCCCGTCCATGTCTGCGATCCGAGCCTCTCCCAGCGTTCCTGCCGCGAGCTCGGCCTCGACGGCCGCCCGCGAGATGAACGTCACGCCGTAGCCGCCGAGGACGGCGCTTCGCACCGACTCCTGGAGCCCGAGCTCGAGACGGACGTCGAGGTCGCGCAGCCGCATCCCGAGCCGACGCAGCTCGTCGTCGACGATCCTGCGCACCCCCGCGCCCTCCTGCATGACGACGAGCGTCTCGGTGGCGAGCTCGTGGACGCCGACGGTGCGGCCGGCGAAGCGGTGCCCGGGCGGGCAGACGAGCACGACCTCGTCGTAGGCGAACGGCTCGAACTGCACCCCACGGTGGCGCGGCGAGGCGCCGACGATCCCGAGCTCGAGCTGCCGCTCCGCGACGAGCTCCACGACCGTGCGCGTGTCGTGCACCTCGAGCGCGACGCGAACGGCGGGATGGGCGCGCTGGAACTCGCAGAGCAGCAGCGGCACCACCACGGCCGCCGGGCCGGTCGAGGCACCGATCGAGAGAACCCCCGCGAGGTCGCCTTCCGCCTCCGACACGACATCCGCCAGGATCTGCTCCTCCAGCGCGAGGAGCCGCTGCGCGCCGCGGTAGAGCTGCCTGCCCGCCTCGGTGGGCTCCACGCGGCGGCCCGACCGGTCGAGAAGCTGTGTGCCGAGCCGCTTCTCGAGCGCCCGCACCTGGAGCGACACCGCGGGCTGGGTGACACCCAGCCGCTCCGCCGCCTGCGAGAACGACCGCCGCTCGACGACCGCGCAGAACGCAGCGAGCTGGCGTGTATCCATAAGCGAACCTTATCGCAGGGAACGCTGCGGCCCGATGCGCGAGGATGTCGCGATGCGCGTCTGGATCGACGTCACCAACTCACCCCACGTCGTCTTCTTCCGACCGCTCGTGTCGTTGCTCGCCGGGCGCGGCGACGAGGTGACGATCACGGCGCGCGACTTCGCGCAGACCCTCGAGCTGCTCGACGATGCCGGGCTCGAGCACACCGTCGTCGGCCCGCCTCACGGCGGCGCGGGGCGGGTCGGGAAGACGCGGGCGATGGTGTCTCGGCTGCGCGCCCTGCGGCGGTTCGCGCAGGACCGCGCCTTCGACATCGCGCTCTCGCATGCGTCGCACGAGCTCCCTCTCGTGGCGCGGTCGCTCGGCGTCCCCTCGGCCTACGCCTTCGACTACGAGTTCGCGCGAACGCAGCATGCCCTCGGCTGCCGCGCTGCGAACCGAGTCGTCGTCCCGGCGGTGATCCCGCAGCAGCGCCTCGACCCGCTCGGCGCGCGCAGCCGGAAGGTCGGGCGCTACGAGGGGCTCAAGGAGGAGTACTACCTCCACGGCTTCGAGCCGGACGCACGCGTGCTCGACCATCTCGGGATCGACCGGTCACGAGTAGTCGCGGTCGTGCGGACGCCGCCGGACGTCTCCCTGTACCACCGGGACGGCAGCCACGTCTTCGCGGACGTCCTCGAGCGGCTCGGGCACGACCCGTCGGTCCACGCCGTCGTGCTGCCGCGAACGCCGGACCAGCGGACGGCGCTTCGCGAAGCGAGCCGGCCGTCGCTGATCGTTCCCGACCGCGCCGTCGACGCGCTGAGCCTCGTGGCGCTCGCCGACCTCGTCGTCTCCGCAGGAGGGACGATGAACCGCGAGGCCGTCGCCCTGGGGACGCCGGTCTACACGACGTTCGCCGGGCGGCTCGGCGCGGTCGACGAGGGACTCCAGGAGGCGGGTCGCCTCCGACGTCTCGACCACGCCACCGACCTTCGCCTCGAGCGCCGCCAGGACCGCAGACGCCCCGCGACGCGAGATCCGAACGTCATGCTCGACACGTTGCTCCTTGCACGCAAAGATCGGGTCGATTAGCGCGTTTTTCTCAATTGATGAGCCGGATCGGCCCGTTCACAGTTGCAAATATCGGATCTTTCTGCCTAGAATCGCCGAGTGCTGCGGCGCCCGAGCCCCATCGCCAGGCGAATCATCGGATCTTTCGCCTGGCTTGCGATCAGGGGTCGGTAGGTGCCGGACCCGCGAATCGTCGCCCTGGAGACGCACGACGTGCGGTTTCCGACCTCCCGCTCGCTCGACGGCTCGGACGCGATGCACACCGACCCCGACTATTCGGCCGCGTACGTCGTCCTCAGGACGGACGCGGGCGACGGTCTCGAAGGTCACGGGCTGACCTTCACGAGCGGCCGCGGGACCGAGGTATGCGTCGCGGCGATCCAGGCGCTCGCCCCGCTCGTCGTCGGACGGTCGCTCGTGGAGCTGCGACTGGACATGAGCGGCTTCTGGCGGACCCTCGTCTCGGACAGCCAGCTCAGGTGGCTCGGGCCGGAGAAGGGCGTCATCCACCTGGCGACGGCCGCGGTCGTCAACGCCGTCTGGGACCTCTGGGCCAAGCAGGAGGGCAAGCCGCTCTGGAAGCTGCTCGTCGACCTCTCGCCCGAGGAGATCGTGGCGTGCGTCGACTTCCGGTACATCGACGACGTGCTACCTCCCGAGGAGGCGATCGAGCTTCTGCGTGATCGAAGGCGTGGACGGGAGGCGCGCGAGGCAGAGATGCTCGCAAGCGGCTATCCGGCGTATACGACCTCGGCCGGCTGGCTCGGATACGACGATGCGAAGGTGAGCGCCCTCGTCCGCGCGTCCCTCGCGGACGGGTTCACGCACGTGAAGATGAAGGTCGGTGCCGACCTCGACGCCGACGACCGGCGCGCCGCGCTCATCCGGCAGGAGCTCGGCCCCCTCGGACGGTTGATGATGGACGCGAACCAGGTCTGGGGCGTCGACGAGGCAATCTCGGCGATGGCACGCCTCGGGGTACACGACCCGTGGTGGATCGAGGAGCCCACGAGCCCGGACGACATCCTCGGTCACGCACGGATCCGGAAGGAGATCGCGCCGATCCGGGTCGCCACCGGCGAGCACGTCCAGAACCGAATCGTCTTCAAGCAGCTCTTCCAGGCCGAGGCGATCGACGTCTGCCAGCTCGATGCATGCCGCGTCGGCGGCGTCAACGAGACCCTCGCCGTGCTGCTCCTGGCCGCACGGTACGACGTGCCGGTGTGCCCACATGCCGGCGGGGTCGGGCTCTGCGAGTACGTCCAGCATCTCGCGCTCTTCGACTACGTCTCGGTCAGCGCCTCGCTCGATTGCCGTGTGATCGAGTGGGTCGATCACCTCCACGAGCACTTCGTCGCGCCGGCTGTCGTCCGGGAGGGCCGCTACGTCGCGCCCACCGAGCCCGGCTACAGCGTCGAGATGCTGCCCGAGTCCCTCGACCGGTACGCCTTCCCGCTCGGCCCCGTCTGGTCGGACGTCCCGCTCGGCGTGGGACGAGAATGACCGCCACGATGGATCCCACGTCGCTGTCCCCGGGGGCGCCCGCGAAGCACAGGCCCGGGATCGATCGGTACCGGGCCCTCCAGGCGGGGCTCCTGGCGCTCCGGGCGGGGCCGTTCCTGATCCT
This sequence comes from uncultured Actinomycetes bacterium, assembly GCA_963734045.1. GTDB lineage: Bacteria > Actinomycetota > Thermoleophilia > Gaiellales > Gaiellaceae > Gaiella. Next base: position 147,227 of record CAVTFU010000005.1, read on the forward strand.
CCTGATCCTGATCGTCGTCGTGAGCCTCACGACGCCGGTGTTCCCGACGACACGGAACATCGGCAACGTCTTCTCGCAGACGTCGGTAATCGCGATCCTCGCGCTCGGGCAGCTGCTCGTCATCGTCAGCCGCGGCATCGACCTGTCGGTCGGAGCGACGATCGCGCTCTCGGGCGTGGTCGGGGCGATCGTCTTCGAACAGACGTCCTCCAGTGCCCTGGTCATCGTCGCGATCCTCGGAACCGGGGTGGCCGTCGGCGCGGTGAACGGCCTCGTCTACGTCTTCGGCCGCGTGCCGCACCCGTTCATCGTCACGCTGGCGACGCTCAGCATCGCCCGGGGGATTGCGCTCTGGCTGTCGGACGGCACACTGATCTCGGGGATGCCGCCGGTCGTCCAGCAGATCGGCGGCGGCTCGATCGGCTGGCTGCCGTACTCGATCTTCGTCGTCGCAGCGCTCGCCCTCCTGTGCCTCGTGCTCACGACCAGGCAGGTGTTCGGGCGCTGGCTCTACGCCGTCGGCGGCAATCCGGAGGCCGCGCGACGCTCGGGCATCCCCGTGCGGCGGGTTCTCGTCTCGGTCTACGTCCTCAGCGGTCTCGCGGCGGGCGTGGGTGGCCTGATCACCGCGGGCCTGATCGACGCCGGCTCGCCGACCGCGGGCGATCTCGCCGAGCTCGACTCGATCGCGGCAGTGATCATCGGCGGCGCCGCCTTCGCGGGAGGCCGTGGCAGCGTCGTCAACGCGCTGGTCGGCGCGTTCACGATCGGCGTGATCCGCAACGCGCTGAACCTCCACAACGTCGACGCCTTCTACCAGCTGATGGCGATCGGAGTGGTCGTGCTGGTTGCGGTCGAGGCCGACGTCCTTCGCGGCGCAATCGAGGCCCGGCTGCGCGTCGCTCAGGCCGCGAGGGCGGCATGACGGCTCACGCCGTGCCACTCGACCCCCCGGCGACGGGAGCGCCCGCGCTGCGCGTCCGCGGCGCGGTGAAGCGCTTCGGCGCGGTGGTCGCGCTCGACGGCGTCGACCTCGAAGTCCGCCGCGGCGAGGTGCTCGCGCTCCTCGGCGACAACGGCGCCGGCAAGTCGACGCTGATCAAGTGCCTCAGTGGAGTCCATCGTCTCGACAGCGGCACGATCGAGATGGACGGGACGCCGGTCGCCGTGCACTCCCCTGCCGACGCGCGTGCCCTGGGTGTCGAGACCGTCTACCAGGATCTCGCACTGTTCGACAACCTTCGACCGACCGACAACTTCTACGCGGGACGCGAGCTCGCAGGCCCGACGTGGCTGCCGAGGTCGCTGCGTTTCCTCGACCGCAAGCGAATGAACGAGACGACGCGGAGCGTCCTGGAGCGCCTCCAGGTGTCGCTGCCCGACGGCAACGGCGCTGTCGGGCTGATGTCGGGCGGCCAACGCCAGGCGATCGCCGTGAGCCGCGCCGCGGCGTTCGCCTCGAGTGTCGTGGTCCTCGACGAGCCGACCGCCGCGCTCGGCGTCCGCGAGTCTCGCAGCGTCCTCGACCTCATCATTCGCCTGCGGAACGAGCGGAAGGCCGTGCTCGTCGTGTCGCACGCGATGGATCACGTGATGGAGATCGCTGATCGGGCCATCGTGCTCCGTCGCGGCCGCAAGGTGGGCGAGGTCGTCCCCTCGACAGAGACCTACTCGAGCATCGTCTCGCTGATCGTGGGAGGTGGCGAGTGAGCGAGAGGTAGAGCGTGCCGAGCCGGAGACGGCTCGGAGGCACGCCTCGTGGCTACTGCAGGGCCGCGGGGCGGCGATGTCAACCGTATGTCCGTGAGAAAGGACAGATGATGTTTCCGAACAGGCTGCTGGGAGGCGTGCTCCTGGCCGCGGTGATCAGCGCCTCGGTGCTCGCGGGCGGAGCGATCGCCCGGCCGGACGCCAACGACGCGCAGACCCCGGTGAAGCTGGGCTTCATCACGAAGTTCCCGGTCGACTTCTTCTTCGTCCTGCAGGATGCCGCGAAGAAGTGGGACAAGGGTCAGCCCGGCGCGACAGTGATCTATGCGCAGGGCAAGAACGGCACCGACGACGCCGGCGAGATCGCCGCGATCCAGAACATGGTCGCCCAGGGCGTCAAGGGAATCGCGATCACGCCGACGAGCCCGGCCGTGTCACGGGCGCTCGACAAGGCGATCAAGCAGGGCGTGAAGGTCGTCCTGATGGACAACGACATCCCGACCTGGAAGAACAAGGCATCCGTCGTCGCGACGAACAACTACAAGGGCGGGCTCCTCGCGGGCAAGTGGCTGGCGACGAGGCTGAAGGCCGGTGACACGCTCGGCATCCTCGAGGGCGTCCCCGGAGTCCCGGCGCTCGACGATCGTGTCAAGGGGATGCTCGCGGGGCTCGGCCCGGTCCGGGGCAAGATCAAGATCGTGTCCAAGCTCCGCACCGACTGCGATCAGACGAAAGGCGCGACAGCCGCGCAGACGATGCTGACCGCGAACCCGGAGCTGACCGCACTCTACGCCGCGTGCGGCCCGCCCGTCCTGGGCGCGCTGCAGTCGATCAAGAACGCGGGCATCAAGCCCGCCGACATCATCGTCGTGGGCTTCGACGCGCTGCCGGACGAGGTGGCCCAGATCAAGGCGGGCAACCAGGACGGCAGCGTCGCCCAGTTCCCGGCAAAGATCGGCTCGCTCGGGATCGCGACGCTCTACAACGCGGTCAAGGGCAAGAAGGTGCCGAAGAACGTCGACACGGGAACCGCGTTCGTCACGAAGGCGAACTCGGGCACGTTCGGGTAGCACATCGTCACGTCCCTCCTCGTGACGAGCACGAGGGCCCTCGGTGCCGAGGCACCGAGGGCCCCACGTCCACCACTCCTCGAGGCAGGCCTCCACTGATCGTCGACGGACATCAGCACTTCTGGGACCCGGCCCGGCTCCCTCAGCCGTGGATGACCGAAGAGCATGCCCCGATCGCGAAGAGGTTCGGGCCGGCCGAGCTCGCGCCGCTGCTCGTCGCTGCAGGGGTGACGCACACGATCGTCGTCCAGGGCGCGGCTCTCGACGCCGACACCGACGCCATCCTCGCGCACGCCGAGGCGACTCCGTGGGTGGCCGCGGTCGTCGCGTGGCTCGACCTCGACACACCGGCTGCGGCGCGCGCACGACTCGACGAGCTGGTCGGGCGACCGCTGGTCCGCGGGATCCGCCCGTTGATCCACCAGGAGCCCGATCCGCACTGGATCCTCCGGAGCGCCGTCCTCGAGAGCCTCGAGCTGGTCGCCCGGGCAGGACTGCTCCTCGAGCTCCCAGTCGTCTGGCCGCGGCACTTCGACGACGTCGCCGAGCTCGCCCGCACGTTCCGGCGCCTGACGATCGTCGTCGACCACCTAGGCAAGCCGCCCCTCGGGACGACAGAGATGGGCGCGTGGGCGACGAAGCTTCAAGCGGTGGCCCGCTTCCCGAACGTCTGCGCGAAGATCTCCGGCCTCGAGACGGCGGCCTCGACGCGGGCCTCTACCGCGAAAGATCTCGTCCCGGCCGTCGAGGCCGCCGTCGAGTGCTTCGGCCCCGAACGGCTGCTTGGGGGAAGCGACTGGCCCGTCTGCCTCCTCCACGGTGACTACGCCGGCACCTGGCGACGCACCGTCGACGCGATCGAGCGGGTCGCGCCCGAGCACCGCGACCGCATACTTGGCGGCACCGCCCGCTCTCTCTATCGAATCGAAGCCGAGGAGCTCGATGGCAGCGCTGACTGACCAGGCGATCACCCAGATCAAGGGACTGATCATGTCCGGCGAGTTCACCGCCGGCGCGAAGCTTCCGAAGGAGCAGGAGCTCGCGCAACGGCTCGGCCTCTCGCGCAACTCGCTCCGCGAGGCGGTTCGCGCCCTGACCATGGTCGGCGTTCTCGAGCCGCGGGTCGGCGACGGGACCTACGTCACCAGCCTCGAGCCCGATCTCCTCCTCACGGGCATGGGCTTCATCGGCGACCTGCTCACCGGCTCGACGCTCCTCGAGCTCCATCAGGTTCGACGGATCCTCGAGCCGATCGCCACCGAGATGGCGGCGTCGCGGCTCGCCGATGACGACTTCGAGGCGCTCGAGGCCTGCCTCGCGGAGATGGACGTCGCCGAGACGACGCAGGCCTTCATCGCAGCCGACGCGGAGTTCCATCGGATCATCGTGACGGCATCGGGGAACTCCACGCTCGCCTCGCTGATCCAGAACCTCTCGGGTGGCACGCTCCGGGCACGACTCTGGCGGTCGGTGACCGAGCAGGGGGCGATCGAGGTGACGAGACAACGACACAGGGACATCTACGACGCCCTGCGCGCCGGTGACGCGGATCGCGCGGCCGCCGCCGATCTGCTCCACCTGGCCGACGGCGAGGAGTGGCTGCGGCGGATGATCGAGGCGGAGGAGGAGCTCGAGGCCACGAGCTCCTCGACGCCGTAGCCCGCATGAGTGCCGTCTTCTATGCATCGCCGGGCTGCTTCACGATGGGCAACTCCGAGCAGGTCCCGCCGGGCCCCGGAGAAGCGCGCCTCGAGGTCGCCTACTGCGGAGTCTGCGGCACCGATCTCCACATCGCGCAGGGCCACATGGACCACCGGATTCGAGCGCCCCAGGTGATCGGCCACGAGATGTCCGGGATCGTCGTCGAACTCGGCGACGGCGTGGACGAGCTCGCTGTCGGAGACGCGGTCGTCGTGCGCCCGCTCGACACGCGCGGCGAGCAGCCGTCCGACAAGGGGGTCAGCCACATCTGCCGTGACCTCGCGTTTCTCGGGATCGACACGCCGGGCGCCTTCCAGCGGTGGTGGACGGTGCCTGCGTTCACGATCCACCGGCTCCCGGCCGGCGTCGGGCTCCGCCTCGGGGCGTTCGCCGAGCCGCTCGCGGTCGCCTGCCACGACGTACGGCGGGCGCAACTCGTCTCCGGTGAAGCCGCTGTCGTGCTCGGCGGGGGGCCCATCGGCCTGCTCGTCGCGCTCGTCGCCCGCGAGCAGGGCGCCCGTGTCACGCTCAGCGAGCCGAGCCCGTACCGCCGCGACCTCGCGGCCGAGGTCGGGCTCGACGTCGTCGATCCGACCGCCGAGGACCTCGTCGCGCGGGTCTTCGAGCAGACGGACGGCGCAGGCGCCGACGTCGTCTTCGAGGTCTCCGGCGCCCCGAGCGCTGCTCTGGCAATGACGGAGCTGAGCTGCCTGCGCGGCAGGGTCGTCGTCGTCGCGGTGTACCCGGAGGCACAGCCTGTGCGGCTCTTCGACCTCTTCTGGAAGGAGCTGACGGTGATCGGGGCGCGGGTCTACGAGCCCGAGGACTACGAGGCCGCGCTCGCGCTGCTCGCGTCGCAGGCATTGCCGCTCGAGCGCCTCCTCACCGCCGTCGAGCCGCTCGAGGCGCTGCCCGGCGTCATCGACCGACTCCGGAGCGGCGCCGACGCAATGAAGATCCTGATGGACTGCCGCGCATGAGCTTCGGCCTCGAGGGCTCCACCGTCCTCGTCACGGGATGCAGGCGCGGGATCGGTCGCGCCATCTCGATCGGCGCTGCCGACGCGGGAGCGGACGTCGTCGGCGTCAGCGCGACGCTCCGGCCGGACGGCGAAGAGGTGGCACGCGAGGTCGAGGCCCGCGGCCGAAGCTTTCGCGGCTACGCCTGCGACTTCGCAGACCGCGCCGCGGTTCGGGACCTCGCGCGTCGACTCGACTCCGACATCGAGCGCATCGACGTCCTCGTCAACAACGCGGGGACGGTCCTCCGGCAGCCGGCGATCGAGCACACCGACGAGACGTGGGACACGGTGATCGCCACGAACCTCTCGTCCCAGTTCGTGCTGACCCGCGAGATCGGCAGGAAGATGGTCGAGCGCGGGGCCGGGAAGATCGTCTTCATCGCCTCCCTCCTCTCGTTCCAGGGCGGGATCACGGTCCCCGGTTATGCAGCGAGCAAGGGCGGCATCGCGCAGCTCACGAAGGCGCTCGCGAACGAGTGGGCCGGCCAGGGCGTCAACGTCAACGCGGTCGCTCCCGGCTACATCGCGACCGACAACACGCAGCCCCTCAGAGAGGATCCGACCCGCAGCCGACAGATCCTCGAGCGGATCCCGGCCGGGCGCTGGGGGACGGCCGAGGACGTCGTCGGCGCCGTGCTGTTCCTGGCCTCCCCTGCCGCCGAGTACGTTCACGGCACGACGCTCGTCGTCGACGGCGGCTGGCTTGCCCGCTGACTCCGACGCTACGTGACCACCGCGGTGCCTGCCTGCTCGTCGTCGAGCCTGAAGACGAAGCCCGGCCCGCCTGCGAAGAGGCAGTGGTCGACGTTGACGACCCGGCCGTTGCCGTAGACGAGCGGCGCGGTGACGCCGCCCGGGTCGACGTCGCGGACGATCGCGATCGGCGTGTGGCCGTGCACGATGCGGTTCCCGCCCAGGCGGTCGAGGAGTGCGTCGACGGCCGCCGGCTCGAGCAACCGCATGCGATCGCTCACCACCTGGAGGAGCTCGTCGACCTCGTCGACCGTCCCGTCCCGGAGGACGGTGGCGACGGTGCGATTGATGCGTTCGACGGTGTCGCCGTAGCGGAGATACGCATCGGTGTCCGCGTGCAGTAGCAGGGTGTCGCCGACCCGGGCGACCGCGGGGCGCGACGTGATCCATCCGATGTGCTCCTCGTCGAGCGCTCGGAGATCGCTCTCGAGCCCCCCGTTCACGCGCCAGACGTCGCGGAAGGTCGTTCCCGGGAACGACGTCTCCTCGTCGCCGAACCGATGGACGGTGAGGAGCATGACCTCGTGGTTCCCCAGCAGGCAGCGAACGGAGCCGCCGCTCTCGGACTCGAGCCGCCGAACGAGCTCGATCGCGCCGATCCCGTCCGGGCCGCGGTCGACGAGATCGCCGACGAGCCAGACGACCGCGTCGCCGCCCGCCCACCGCTCGTGCCCGTCGAGAAGCCCAGCATCGCGGAGCAGCGCAGCCAGCGCGTCCCGGTGACCGTGGACGTCGCCCACGACGAACACCGGTGCGGCGTGCACTAGACGACGGCGCTCGACCGGGCGCGCTTCGGCTCGTCCACGATGCGCCGCAGCGCACCGACGAGCTCCAGCGTCTCTCCGTCGGCCACGAGCCGTTCGAGCAGCGCGAGCTCGTCCTCGAGCCAGTCGGCCTCGATCGGCGATCTGCTGATCAGGTCGATCTTCGGGTGCTCGCTCGGCGTCGCGAGCTCGCCGTCGCCGACGAGCTCCTCGTGGAGCTTCTCGCCGGGCGCCGGACCGATGAACTCGATCGCGACGTCCGTTCCCGGCTCCTTCCCGGAGAGTCGGATCATCTTGTCTGCGAGGTCGACGATGCGGACCGGCTCGCCCATGTCGAGCACGTAGACCTGGCCACGGCCGTCGATCGCGCCCGCCTGTACGACGAGCTGCACGGCCTCGGGGATCGTCATGAAGAACCGCGTCATCTCGGGGTGCGTCACCGTGACCGGGCCGCCGCGGGCGATCTGCCGCCTGAAGATCGGGACGACGGAGCCCGACGAGCCGAGCACGTTGCCGAAGCGCACCGCGACGAACCGCGTGGATACGTCCGCCTTGTGCCCCCAGGTCTCGACGATCCACTCGGCCAACGCCTTCGACTGCCCCATCACCGTCTTCGGGTTGGCTGCCTTGTCGGTCGAGACGAGCACGAATCGCTTCGCGCCGAACTCGACGGCGACGTCGGCGACCACGCGCGTCCCGAGGGTGTTGTTCCGCACCGCCTCGATCGGGTTCGCCTCCATCAGCGCGACGTGCTTGTACGCAGCTGCGTGGAACACGACGCCCGGCCGGTACTTGTCGAACACCTGGCGCAGCTTGGCGACGTCCTTCACGTCCCCGACGACTGCCGCCGCGGCGCGGAACTGCCGGTCGCGGACGAGCTCGCGCTCGATCTCGAAGAGCGCCGGCTCGGCGTTGTCGAGCAGCACGAGCTTCGCCGGGCCGACGCGCGCGATCTGGCGGCAGAGCTCGGCCCCGATCGAGCCTCCCGCGCCGGTAACGAGCACGACCTCGTTCTGCAGGTAGCCGGCGATCGCCGCGATGTCGACGTCGACCGGCTCGCGACCGAGGACGTCCTCCACCTCGACCGGTCGGAGCTGCCGCGCGAGATCGCGGTCGCCGGAGACGAGATCCGAGAGGCTCGGCAGCGTCTTGACCGGGACCTCGAGCGGCCGCGCCGTCTCGACGATCCGGTTGCGCAGCTCGCCGGGCGCGGTCGGGATCGCGATGAGGATCTCGTCGGGACGGCGGTCGCGGACGACGTGGTCGAGCTCGGCGATCGTGCCGAGGACGCGCACGCCGTGCAGGCGCAGGTTCCGCTTGCGCGGGTCGTCGTCCAGGAGCCCGATGGGCGTGTAGCCGAGCGCGGGGTTCCGCTGCATCTCCTTCACGACGAGCTGGGCGGCGTCCCCGGCCCCGACGACGATGACGTCCTTCCCGCGGGTGACGATCCGCCCGGGCAGCGGGCGCTCGATCAGCGTCCGGGCGAGCAGGCGGGAGCCGGCGACGAGCGCGAGGCAGAGGAGCAGATCGATGAACCAGACGCCGCGTGGCATCGCGACCCGGTGGACGTCGAAGAGCGAGAAGACGAGGAAGACCGCGACCGAGCCGAGCACGACGCCGCGGAACACGGCCCACATGTCCCTCGTCGAGACGTAGCGCCACCAGCGGTTGTAGAAGCCCGAGAGGAGAAAGACCGGCAGCTTGACGGCGACCACGAGCAGGATCAGCGACCACTCGAGGTAGCGGTCGTAGTAGACGGGCCGGCCCTCGTCGAAGCGCAGGTTCCAGGCGAGCCACCAGGCGACGGCGACGAGCGCCGCGTCGGCGGCGATCTGCCAGATCGAGTGACGGTTGATCGGGCTGCGCACGACCGCCCGGCCTAGACGGCGACGCCCACGGCCGCGCGGACGGTCGCGACGACGCGCTCCTGCTCCGCGGGACCGATCCCGCCCCACATCGGCAGCGCCAGGTTCTCCGCGGCCGCGCGCTCGGTCTCGGGGAGCGAGCCCGGCTCGTGGCCCAGGTAGCCCATGGCCGGTTGGAGATGGAGCGGGGTCACGTAGTAGGAGGCGGAGGCGATCCCGGCGTCGTGCAGCGCGGCCGCGATGCGCTCGCGGTCCGGTGTCCGCACGACGTACATGTGGTAGACGTGCCCCGACTCGTCCGGCGGCAGCTCGACCGCCTCGCCGAGGCCGAGCTCGGCATACCTCGCTGCGGCCTCGCGCCTGCTTCTGTTCCAGCCCGCGAGCCGGGGGAGGAAGACCCGCAGCGCCGCCGCCTGGATCGCGTCGAGGCGCGAGTTCGTCCCGACGAGCTCGAACGTCTGCTTGTCGCGCGAGCCGTGGAACCGCAGCTTGCGCACGGTGTCGGCGACCCCCGCGTCGGTGCACGCGACGAGCCCGCCGTCCCCCAGCGCAAAGAGATTCTTCGTCGGGAAGAAGCTGAACGTCGAGCAGACACCTGTCGTCGCGACGCCGGAGGCGCCGAAGGCCTGGGCCGCGTCCTCGAGGAGCGGCACCCCGTGCGCCGCGAGCTCCTCGAGCGCTGCCGGCCGGCCGAAGAGGTGGACGGGCATGATCGCCCTCGTCCGCTCGGTGAGCCGTCCGCCGACGTCCTCGGGATCGAGGTTGAGCGTCACGGGGTCGATGTCGGCGAAGACCGGCGTCGCGCCGACGCGGGCGATCGCCTCGGCCGTCGCGTAGAAGGTGAACGCGGGGCAGATCACCTCGTCGCCGCGCCCGACGCCCATCGCCTCGAGCGAGAGCACCAGGGCATCGGTGCCGTTCGCGACGCCGATCGCATCGGGGACGCCGAGGTAGGCGGCCGCCTCGCGCTCGAACGCCTCGACCTCTGGGCCGAAGATGAATCGGCCCGATTCGAGGACCTCCGCGAACCGCTCCTTGAGCTCGGGGATGAGCGGCGCATACTGCGCCTTGACGTCGACGAGCGGGATCACGATCGCCGGAGTGTACCCGGCCCGCATGCAGGGACTTTCCTCAGGCGGGCTCGTCGAGGGGCCGCCGGCGGCGCTTCAGGAAGCGCCAGCCGAGCCAGGCGGCGGCGGCGATCACGAGCACGATGACGAGGTAGTCGACGTAGCGGAACGCCTCGTGGAAGCTCTCCCAGTTCGAGCCCGCCGCCCAGCCCGCGCCGGCGAAGCCAAAGCACCAGAGCGCCGAGCCGAGCAGCGTCAGCCAGACGTAGGGACGGAAGTGCGCGTTGAAGACGCCGGCGGGAACGGAGATGAACGAGCGCACGACGGGCGTGATGCGGCCGATGAAGACCGCCCACTCCTCCCACTTGTCGAACCACCGCTCGGCGCGGTCCAGCTTGTGCGCGTTGAGGTGGAACCAGCGGCCGTGGCGCTCGAGCCAGGGACGGCCCAGATAGTCGCCGAGGGCCCAGCCGAGGATCGACCCGACGAGGTACCCGATCGTTCCCGCAGTCGCCATCGCGACATAGGCCGGGAAGCCGTCCGCGAACTCGTAGCCGAAGAGCGTCACGGTCTGCCCCACGAAGGCGCCGGAGGCGACGGCTCCCGCGTAGACCATCACGACCTCGCTCGCCGCGGGCAGCACGGCGTCGATCAGCATCAGCCCGAACACCGCATAGAGGCCCTGATTCCCGATCGCGTCGGTGATCGCGTCGGTGATCCCGTGGAGGAGGTCGCTCAGGGCGTTGGCGACGAGCATCGCGGAAGGCTAGCGACGGGTCACGGCGGCAGCGCGCAGGGCGATCGGCGCCTCGAGCTGCGAGGGCCCGAGCGAGCTCCGCGCGACGACGCGCACGGTATGCGGGCCTGAGAGCTGCCGGCGGTTCGCGCCCAGCCCGTCCCAGATGACGCCCTGGTCACCAGGCTCGAGCGTCGCGGCAGTGGCGAGCCCGCGACGCACGACCCGGCCGGACGCGTCGTGAACCGTCACGAACATCCGGGCGGGGCGGAAGAGCCGCCACGCGATCCGGATCGAGCGGCCCCCGGCGGGCACCGCGCGGAGCCTGGGCACTCGGAGGAAGCCGAGCGTGTCGTCGACGACGAAGCTCCGCGTCATCGTAGAAGCCTGCCCGACGTCGTCGACGGCCTTCACGTCGAGCCTCCACGGGCCTGCCGCTGCGGCTGCGTCGACCGCCGCGCCGGCGGGAAACGCGATCGGGTACGTGCCCGGCTGCTGGGCGACGGTGGTCGAGACCGGGGCCGTGCCGGCCGGACCGCGCAGCGTGACGGTTACCGACGCGGGGCGGACGACGCGGTAGCGGAGGTCGGGAGACTCTGCGACGCCGTCGCCGTTCGGCGAGACGCGCGCGGGCGGCTCAGGCACGAAGACCCCGCGGTACAGGAACATGAGCGCCGTCGAGATCGCGCGCTCCCGTCCGTCCGAGGGTCGGTTGAGCACCGTGCCGTCGAACGCCATCGTCGTCGACCCGCCGCTGTCGAGCGCCATCCCGGTGACGGCGCCGAGGCGGACGAGCGCCTGGCCGAGCTCGAAGTTCGTGAGCCCGACGCTGTAGCCCGCCTGGCGCCCGTCGACCGCGACGAGCACGACCTGCCCGTCGCCGAGCTGCCCCACGGCGCTCCGCGGCGCTGCCGGGCCGAGCTGGCCGGTCGTGAAGGACTCGCCCGACTGGAAGACCGGCGCCCCGTTCCGGACGATCTGCGGCCCCCCGCCGATCGCCGAGACGACCCCGGGCCAGGCCGGACGGAACGCGAGACGCACGACCATCGTCGCTCCGAGCGGCGCCTCGGTCTGGAGCGTGAGCACGGCGGTGCCCCGCGCGACGAGGATGGCGCCGCCGATCGGGATCGGAAGCGGCCCCCCGGCCGGGACCATCTCCACGACCGGCGCGACGAGGTCGATGCTCGGCGTCACGGCCGGGAACGGGAAGAGGATCACCGCGAAGCCGCCCGGCACCGCCGGCGTCTCGGGGCCGTAGGCCGGGGTGAAGAGCGCGACCCCGTTGGCCGACGGGACGGAGTTCAGCGTGGCGAACGGATGCACCTGAATGCCGGTTCGCCAGCTGCCGGCGACCGAGACTCGGCGGACGTCGAGCGTCCCGTCCGTCGTGACTCCGGCGCTCGACCGACCGGCGTTCGGCGGATTCATCAGCTGCCCGTCGCGCATCAGGATCCCGGAGGGCCGTCCGGTCGCGAACGTGAAGTAGTCGCCGTTCACCCCGGCCGTCGTCGCGACCGGAACGAGGCGCCTCTGCATGGCGCCGAGGGTCTCTCGCCCGACGAGGGTGTCGTTGGAGAGCACCGGCTCGAGCGTGGTGAGCCCGCCTGGCCGCGGGCCGCGGATGACGTTGATCGCGACGGGCCCGCGCGGCGTGAACTGGACGCCGCGCTCGTAGGTGACCCCTGGCCAGAGCGTACGAGGCGCCGCCTCGGCGCCCGGCACGACCGCGGCGACGTGCACGAGGGCGGCGACGATGAGAGCGGCTCGGCGACCCATGGGCGCCGGTCGAGCGTACTCGCGACCCGCGGCCCCCTCCGCGAATCCTCACGGTTTCCGAACCGTCTACCGAGCGCGCGCGGCGACGGTCGCGTTCAGGCAGGCGGCCGTCACGATCAGCCGGCCGGTGAGGTACATGCTGAAGAGGAGGGCGGCCGCCGCACCGAGCGCGCCGTACGTGTCCTCGCGCGCCTCGATGAGGCGTCCGATGAGAAAGGTGTTGGCGAGGTAGAGAACGAGCGTCCCGACCGCGTACAGGATCGCGCCGGGAAGCCGTTGCGCGAGTGTCGCCGAGCCGTGCGGGAAGAGCGTCGTGACCCAGAGCCACAGCGCCGAGAGTGCGGCAACGGCCAGCAGCACGCCGAGGACGAGGAGGACGGGCGCTGTGACGCTCAAGGCTCCGATGACGTTCACGACCGCCAGCTGCCCGATGATCGCGAGGCTGAAGAGGCCGATCGAGCTTGGTCTCAGGTGCAGCGCACGACCCGAGCCGACGAAGGCGAGGGCGTGGACGATCGCGATCGCCCTGAAGAGCTGGCCGACCGCGTAGGCGAGGATCGGCAGGCTGATCAGGAGGACCCACCAGCGCGCTGTGTCGTTGGCCGCGGCCTCGATCTGATCCGCGATCGCCTCGGTCAGGCCGACGTCGCCCGCGATCTCGTCCGGTTCGTAGTCGCTCGAGTTGGCGTAGAGACCGAGACCGGCCACGAACAGGACCGCGAGAGGCAGAAGGAAGACGAACAGCCGGTAGGCGATCGCGCCCGCGAGGAGGCTGCCGCCGATCTCGGAGTCGCGCTCGATCGTCCCGAGGCCGATCTCGACGGATTCGTGCCGCGTACGCGCGGCCTCGATCTGCACGCGGATGATGCGGACGCGCTCCGCGGCGGAGAGCAGCCGGGCGCCGATGGACTTGCCGGTCGCTGCCTCCGGCTCGAGCGACGGCCTCTCCGCAGGCTCCGGCGGCTCGGCGGTCACGCGAATGATCCTACGGAGACGGGCGAGCGCGGCAGATCAGACGGTCGGAGCCACGGGGATCCCGTCCTGGAGGAACCGGAGCTCGGGCACGTGGGAGAGCTCACCGACGTCGCGGGCCATCTCGAGGAAGGTGATGAGCCCCGCGCGCTCGCGCGGGCCGAAGCTGTACCGGAGCTTCTCGAAGTACCGGGCGAGGAAGCCCGCCGGGTAGCCGTACCGCTCGCTCGCCTCGTACGCGAGACGTTCGGGCTCGGAGCGCGCGAGCCGGACGGAGGCGACGAGCGACTCCTGGAGCTCGAGCAGGCCGTCCGCCGTCGGCTCGGGCGCCGCCCAGACGGCGAACACCATCGGCAACCCGGTCCGCTCGAGCCAGAGCCTGCCGAGATCGTGGTGGGGCGTGGGATCCTCGAAGGCGCTCTTGAGGGCGGCGTCGCCGATCAGCAGCTTGGCGTCGGCCGTGCCTGCCTCCTCGAGCGGGACGAGCTCGGCCCGCGGCAGCAGGACGCGGGTGAGGACGACCGAGGTCGCGCTCTCGGGCGTCACCGCGACGGACCGGACGCGCCCGAGCGGGACCCGGGAGACGAGCTGGATGGAGTCGACCGCTCCCTCGGACGAGACGCAGAGGCGCGGCAGGAGCCGCAGTCGCGACGCGTTCCGGGCGTACTCGATCGACGAGATGGGCGCGGTGTCGAGCTCGCCGGCGAGAAGCAGCCGGTTGAGCTCCGTGGGCACACCCACGACTTCCTCGACCTCGTGCGTCAGCCGATGGAAGACCGGCGCCATGTTGACGTACGAGATACGGCCCAGCCGGAGCATCCGGCGCAGTCTATGCGTGGCCCATCGCGTCCGGCAGCGGTCGCGCGTGCAGGACGACGAGCGTCTTCGTCGGCCGCGTGAGCGCCACGTAGAGCTCGCGCAGCCCTTGCTCGCGCGCGGCGATCGCGGCCGGCTCGACGACGATGACGTGGTCGAACTCGAGGCCCTTTGCCTGACGGGGCGTGAGCAGCGGAATGCCGTCGAACGCGCTCGCCTCCGCGAGAGCCGGCTCGAGGAGGTCGTCCGGGACGATCATCGCGAGGAGCCCCTCGACCGCCGCGAGCTCCGTCGCGACGCCGTACGCCTCGCGGAGGAGCGCGTCCCCGGCGACGCGCCGGACGACGGGGGGCGCGGTCCCCGTCCGGTAGGCGAGCGGCCGCTCGAGACTCGGCGCGATCGTGTCGAGGAGCGGTAGCGCCAGCGCCATGATCTCGCCCGGGACGCGGTAGGCGTGCCGGAGCTCCTCGAGGTCCGCAGCCTCGGCGGCGGCGAGATGGGCGCTCACCTCCGACCAGCTCTCGTAGGCGACAGGGCCCGGTGCCCTGGGCGATGTCGCCGAGGAGGGTGACGGCCGACCCACGGGCACGCCGTCCGATGCTCCGCAGCCCCATCGGCGAGAGGTCCTGCGCCTCGTCGACGATGACGTGGTCGTACGTGCGGTGCGGCTCGCCGACGAGCGCGTGCGCCTCGTCGAGGAGCGGGACGTCCGCGTCGCTCCAGCCCGCACCGCGCCGACGCAGGAGCCGCTGCTCGGGCTGCGTGAGGATCCCGTCCGCCGCCTCGGCGAGGAACCGGGGAGTCGAGAAGAGCGACCGCACGAGCCTGTCCGGCTTCACCGCGGGCCAGGCACGGTCCAGGACGCGGCGAAGCTCGCCGCTCTTGCGAAGAACCCGCTCGACCTCCTCCGCATCGCGCACCGCCCCGCCCTGCAGCAGGCGGCCGTACTCCGCGTAGAAGCTCCGCACGATCGCCATGCGGAACCGCTCGCGCGCCGGCGCCGTCGTCCCGTGTGCGGCCCGCGTCTCGTCGAGGAGCACCTTCAGCTCGCGGGCCCGGACCCGGACGAAGGCGCCGTCGAGCCGCAGCAGCAGCTCGTCGAGCTCTGCCGCGAGACGAAGCGACGCCGCCCGTCCCAGGACGGCGGCCATCCTGGCATCGCCCTTGAGGCGCGCGGCGTCCGCCGCGTCGGTCCTCTCGGGCTCGACGCCGTCGACGAGGTCCGGCACGGCGCGCTGCTCCACCGCGTCCTCGCCGAGCGCCGGGAGGACGTGCGAGACGTACTCCATGAACGTCCGGTTCGGGCCGACGACGAGCACGCGGCTCCGCGCGTCGCGCTCCCGCGCCGTGTAGAGGAGCCACGAGGCGCGGTGGAGCCCCACGGCGGTCTTGCCCGTGCCCGGGCCACCCTGGACGACGAGCGGCCGGTCGGGGTCGTGCGTGATGAGCCGGTACTGGTCCGCCTGGATCGTCGCGACGATGTCCCGCATCCGCGTGTCGCGGCTCCGCTCGAGCTCCTCGAGGAGGAAGTCGCTGACGCGCGCGCCGTCGAGCGTGGTTCCGTCGAGTGACTCGTCGGCGATGTCGAGCAGCTTCCGGCCCCGCGTCCGGAAGCGGCGACGGAGCGTCACGCCCTGCGGGTCGTGAGGGGTCGCCGTGTAGAAGGGGCGGGCGGCGGGGGCCTGCCAGTTCACGACGAGCTGCACACCCTCCTCGTCGTGGACCCAGCGGCGGCCGACATAGTGCGGCCGCTCGAGCGCCTCGAAGTCGATCCGGCCGAAGAGGAGCCCGCGCTCCGCGTCCTCGAAGGTGGCGAGCCGACGCGCCGCCCAGGCGTCGAGCGCCGCCTGCGCGACCTCGCCGTCGACCGCGTCGGCCGCGCGGAGGATCACCTGGCGCATCTGCTCGAGGCACGCGTAGGCGTGGTCGACGTACGCCTGCTCGTCCGCGAGCTCGGGGTGCGTCACGCCCCCGAGCGTAGTTCGCCCTCGCGACTCAGTCGCGGCGCCAGAGGAAGAACGTGACGAGGTTCCCGTCGAGGTCGAGAGCGGCGAACTCGCGGGTGCCGAAGTCCGTGTCGTCGACGCCGTCCCTGGAGACCGGATGGAGCACGTCCGTCGCGCGCAGCTCCTCGTACAGCTCGTCCACGCCCTCGGTCATGATCCGGCAGCTCGCCGTCCCGGCGATGAACGACTCCGCACCGGTGCAGACGGGCTTCTCCGCGATGTCCGGACGCTCGCGCCACGTCTCGTCGCTCGACTCCCAGAGGTTGAGGACCGCGTCGTCGCGGCACACGACGGCGAAGCCGCCGTCGTGGTGCAGCACCTCGAAGCCGAGCCGGTCCCGGTAGAAGGCCACCGCCGCAGTCATGTCGCGCACGGGCAGGGCGGGGATCGTCTGCGTCAGCTTCGGCATCGGGGTGCGGCAGACCGTATCCGAGCAGCGACGTCCCCCTCCCGGCGCCCGGCGCCCGGCGCCCGATACCGTGCAGGCATGGGCCCCGTCGCCTCCACCACCCGCACGGCGCTCGTCGAGTCGCTCATGCAGCGGTTCCCGCGCATCCCGCGTGAGGCGGTGCTCAAGGAGGATCTCCTCCGCACGGGGATGGCGTTCGACGACGCGGCGCTGAGCGACAACCTCGACGGCGAGGTGAAGCCGAAGTCCTACTTCATCTTCTCCTTCGACCAGCGGCCGCTCGCCGAGCTCGGCGAGGCCGCCCGCCGCCGGCCTCCGGAGGAGCTCGCCCTGACGGGCGGACCGTACGGGCTCCGTCGCACGATCGTCTCCGTCCGGGTGAATCCCGGCTCGCCGTACCGCGTCGCTCGCCGCGACGACGGGGCGCTCACCCTCGCACTCGAAGGCCGGCCGATCGCCGACGTCGGGCTGCCGCCGATGCCCGAGTACTACCGCCATGCGCTCGCGAACGGCAAGACGGTGATGGAGACCGCGCCGACGATCCAGTGGGGCTACCTGATCTACCTCACCGTGCTCCGGCTCTGCCAGTACTTCGGCGCCAAGGAGGAGTGCGGGTTCTGCGACATCAACCACAACTGGCGCCAGCACAAGCGCGAGGGCCGGCCGTATACCGGCGTGAAGCCCGTCGCGGACGTGCTCGAGGCGCTCGAGCTCATCGACCGGTTCGACACCGACCGGGTGAGCAAGGCGTACACCCTCACCGGCGGCTCGGTGACGAGCACCGTGGAGGGCCTCGCGGAGGCGGACTTCTACGGGCGGTACGCGCAGGCGATCGAGGAGCGCTTCCCCGGCCGCTGGATCGGCAAGGTCGTCGCCCAGGCGCTCCCGCGCGCCGAGGTGCAGCGCTACAAGGACTACGGGATCACGATCTACCACCCGAACTACGAGGTCTGGGACAAGCGTCTCTTCGAGCTGATCTCGCCCGGCAAGCAGCGCTACGTCGGCCGTGAGGAGTGGCACCGGCGGATCCTCGACGCCGCCGAGGTGTTCGGCCCGCGCCACGTGATCCCGAACTTCGTGGCAGGTGTCGAGCTCGCGAGGCCGCACGGCTTCGCGACGATCGACGAGGCAATCGCCTCGACCACCGAAGGCCTCGACTGGTTCATGAGCCGCGGGATCACGCCGCGGTTCACGACGTGGTGCCCCGAGCCGACGACCCCGCTCGGCCGCGACAACCCGGACGGAGCGCCGCTCGAGTATCACATCCGCCTCCTCGAGGCGTACCGGGCCGCCCTCGGGCGGCACGGCCTGAAGCCGCCGCCCGGCTACGGCGTGGCCGGCGCCGGGAATGCGGTCTTCTCGGTCAGCTCGTTCATGGACACGCTCGACCCCGACGAGGTGACGGTCGAGGAGGCCGTACCCGCATGACGAGGATCTCCGTCGACGAGGCGGCGCGCCTCTGGCACGAGGCGTCGGACGAGGAGCTCCGGGAGCTCGCGGGAGCGGCACGCGCCCGGTGGCACGAGCCCGACCGCGCCACGTACATGGTGATGCGGATCGTCAACTACACGAACGTCTGCGTCGCCCAGTGCGACTACTGCGCGTTCTACGTCCTACCGAACCAGGACGGCGGCTACGTCCTCGACCGCGTCGACGTCTTCGCCAAGATCGACGAGCTCCTCGACGTCGGCGGCGACCTCGTCGCCTTCAACGGAGGGTTCAACCCGAAGCTGCCCCTCGAGTACTACTGCGACCTCTTCGCGTCGGTGCGCGAGCGCTACGGCGACCGGGTCGAGTTCTACGCGCTCACGGTCGCGGAGTTCGTCTTCCTCGCCGACCGCGCAGGGCTCACCCACGCCGAGGCGGCTGTGCGCCTGCGTGACGCCGGAGTCCACTGGATCACGGGCGGCGGGAGCGAGATCCTCACCGAGGACTTCCGCAAGCGGCATGCGAAGTGGAAGTACACGGTCGCCGAGTACCTCGAGGCGCAGCGCGCGATCGTCGAGAGCGGGTTGCGCACGACGGCGACCATGGTGATCGGCTTCGACGAGACGCTCGAGGAGCGTCTCGAGCACCTGCAGCGGACGCGGGACTTCCAGGACGAGTGCCTGCGCGACGGGCTCGACGGGGTGTTCTCGTTCCTCTGCTGGACGTACAAGCCGTACGGGACGGCGTTCGGCGGCCGTGAGATCGCCCCGCGGGAGTACTGGCGCCACATCGCGCTCTCCCGCGTCTTCCTCGACAACGTCCGGCACGTCCGGACCTCCGTGCTGACCCTCAACGAGGACGCGTTCCGCGCGCTCGACTACGGCGCCGATGACTTCGACCTGCCGATCGAGGACGAGGTGACGCAGAAGGCAGGCGCGCGCATCGACCTCGATCTCGAGCGCCTGCTCGAGATCCCGCGCGGGCTCGGGTACCGGGTCGAGTATCGCCGGGCCGAGCGCCCGGCCCTCGTGTAGGGCGAGATGCCTTCGCCGCTGCGGTCTCAGCGGTCGCGGTCGAGGACAGCCCCGACGAGCGCGTCGAGCTCGTCCCGGCGGTGCGCGCCGTCGAGGCCGGCCGTCGCCCGTCTCGCGTAGTCGAGCGCCGTCTCCCGGGAGCGGTCGAGCGCGCCGGTCGCGGCGACGCGGACGAGCGCCTCCTCGAGCGGCCCGCCCGCGAGCGCCCGCCGCACGAGGTCGTCCTCCTGCGCGGCGAGCAGGAGCGGCAGCGTCGGTGTCCCGTCACGGAGGTCCGTGCCGGGGATCTTCCCCGTCTCGAGCGTCTGTCCCGTGCAGTCGAGGATGTCGTCGACGATCTGAAAGGCGACCCCGAGCAGCCGCCCGAAGTCCGCGTCTCCCCCGCCGAGGGCACAGGCTGCCGCGAAGAGCGAGCCGGTCTTCAGCGCGCACCGCTCGAGGTACGCCGCCACCGGCGTCTCCGGGTCGTGCCGCTGGAGGCGCTGCAGGGCCTCGCCTCGCGCGAGGGCGAGGGCCGCGTCGGCGAGGATCGCGACGCCTTCGCGCGACCCGGTCGCGGCGAGCGAGGCGAACGCCGCCGCGAAGAGGTGGTCTCCGGCCGCCTTGGCGGCGAACGGTCCGTGCGCGGTCCAGGCGGCCGCACGCCCGCGCCGGAGCTGCGCGCCGTCCACGAGGTCGTCGTGCACGAGGCTCGCCATGTGCACGAGCTCCACCGCGGCCCCCTCGACGACGGGCGGCGGCGAGCCGGGCCGGGAGCAGAGGAAGGTCAGCGTCGGGCGCAGGCGCTTGCCGCCCGCCGCGAGCGCGTCGCCGCCGACGGCTGCGACGGTCCCGGGATGGGCGCCGACGACCGACGCCAGCTCTACCTCGACGGCGTCGAGGTACGCCGCGAGGCCGTCGGAGGCCCGAACCGCCGCGAGCGCGCTCAGCGCCGTTCTCCGACGTGGAGGGCGACGATCGTCGCGCCGAGGAGCCGGAACCGGACGGTGCCGAAGCCCTGCCGCTCGAGCAACGCCTGGAGCTCCTCGGCGCCGGGGAACCGACGCACGCTGGCGGGGAGGTAGGTGTATGCCTTGCCGCCGGGCAGCACTCTCCCGAGCAGAGGAACGACGCGCTCGAACCACAGGGAGAAGAACGGCTTCAGGAAGCCGCGGGGCTGTGTGATCTCGAGGATCGCGAGGCGGCCGCCGGGCCGCAGGACGCGGCGGAGCTCGGTGAGCGCAGCCTCGAGGTCTGCGACGTTCCGCACCCCGAAGCCGACCGTCGCGGCGTCGAACGAGCCGTCTGCGAAGGGGAGCGCGAGGAGGTCGCCCTCGACCCACTCGACCGTGTCCGACTTGCGCCGCGCCCGCTCGAGCATGCGCGGCGAGAAGTCGAGGCCTGTGACGGTCGCGCCCGCCCGCTCGGCGCCGACGGCCAGGTCGCCGGTGCCGCAGCAGGCGTCGAGCACGCGGTCGCCCGGCCGAACGACCGCCTCGACCGTCAGGCGTCGCCACGACCGGTCGAGACCCGCGGTCATGATCCGGTTCATCGCGTCGTACACCGGCGCGATCCGGTCGAACATGCCCCGCACCGCGTCCGGGGCGAGCGAGCCGCTCTCGTGTGTCATTCGCGGGAGCGTAACCCTGCCGGGGCGAAGCTACTCGCCGTCGGCGCTCTCGCCGCCCCTGGAGGCGTCCAGGAAGGTGGCGAGATTCGTGAGGTTCTCGTCGCCGAGGTAGGAGTACGAGATCATCACGTTGTTGCCGTACTGGGCCGGGTTCGAGACGTACGACTTGAAGAAGTCGATGCCGCGGTCGGTGGCGCCGACGCTCGTCAGGTCCGGAGCGCCGAGGTTCCCGTTCCCCTCACCCGAGTAGGTGTGGCAGTTCAGGCAGCCGGACTGCGCGAAGAGCGTCGCACCCGCGATCGCCGCCTCGTTGTCGGCGAAGCCCTGCGCCTCCGCCCACTCGTCGATGGTGCCGGCGGCGATGATCTCCGAGCCGAGCGCCTCCTTGGCCGTCGCGCCCTTCCAGGTCAGGACGCCCATCGAGATCACGGTGAGGATCGCGGCGACGAGCGCGACGGGCCGCCGGCCGATCCGCCGCTCGGGGCGCCGGTCGTAGAACGGCAGCGCGAGCAGCAGGATCAGGAGCAGGGTCGGCACGCCCACCGTGCCGAGGACGACGGTCTCCGGCCACTTGAAGATCCGGAGGAGGTAGAAGAGGAAGTAGAAGAACCAGTCCGGCCGCGGGACGAACTCGATGGTGCCCGGGTCGGCCTCCTCCGTGTACCAGGGGCCGAGGATCCCGGCCTCGACGCCGTCGGCCGTGAAGTACCAGACGCACGCCAGCCCGATGATCACCGCGACGACGACGAGCGACATGATCGAGTCGTGCAGCACCGCGTAGGGGAAGAAGCTCTTCCCCTCGCGCTCGACGTCCTCCTTGTAGCGCTTGAACTCCGCGCGGTTCCGGTCCCTCAGCGGCGTGCCCATCAGCCCTCGGGCTCCTCGGTCACGGGCGGGCGGATCAGCCCTTCACGCCCGCCGCCGTTCGTCTCCGGGCGCACGCGGCCTGCGGCCGACTTCGACCACGGCGGCGAGGTGACGCCGAGGCGCACGACGAGATAGAGGTGCAGCCCGATCAGCGCCATGATCCCGCCGGGCACGAGGAGCATGTGGAGGGCGTAGAACTTCGAGAGCGTGTCGGGACCGATGTTGAGCCCGCCCTGGAGGAACTGCGCGAGGAAGGGGCCCGCAACGGGCGCGGTCGCATTCAGGTTGATGCCGACGACGGTCGCCCAGTACGCGGTCTGGTCCCACGGCAGCAGGTAGCCGGTGAACCCCTCGAGCATCCCGAGCACGAGGAGCAGCACGCCGATGATCCAGTTGAGCTCGCGCGGGTACTTGTAGGCGCCGAACAGGAACGTGCGCGCCATGTGGAAGAACATCAGGATGATGAAGACGCTCGCGCCCCACTTGTGCATCCCGCGCACGAGCCAGCCGAGCGTCACCTCCTCGGTGATGTTCACGACCGACGCGTAGGCCGTGTCCGGGTTCGGGTGGTAGTACATCGCCAGGAAGACGCCGGTCAGCGTTTGGACGATGAAGGCCGTCAGGGCCGCGGCGCCCAGGGTCTGCGCCCAGCTGATGTCTCGCGGGACCTTCCGGAAGAGGAACCACTTGGTGTAGCCGACGAGCCCCGAGCGCTCCTCGACCCAGTCGAGCGGGTACAGCGCGACCGACTCGAGCTGGCGGCGGCGGGTGGACTTGACGGCCATGGCTCTAGCCTCTGCTTCCCGGGGTCGGGATCGGATAGAGGAACCGCTCGAGACCGTCGACGTGCACGCCAGGATACGCCTTGTAGTACTTCGCGATCCGCGCCTTGGCGCCCGTGCCGTCGACCGTGCCGACGCTGAAGAGCCGGCCGAGCACGAGGTTGCCGTCCTTGATCGAGAACTCGTAGCGGTCGAGCGAGCGGACGGGCGGCCCGGCGTTCCGGTTGCCCTCCGAGTCGTAGAGGCCGCCGTGGCACGGGCAGCCGAAGCTCGCGGCGAGCACCGGCCGGAGCTCGACGCCGTTGACCTCCTTCATCGCCTCCTCGTCGATCGGCCCGTTCGGCTGCACGGGGCACCCGAGGTGGACGCAACGGCTGAAGAGCGCCGTGAAGCTCGGAACGTCGTCCTCGGTCCGACCGTTGTTCCGGATGAACGCCGTCCGTCGCGAGACCTCACCCTGCTCGGGGCTTTCGAGGTACGTGGCGATGACGTACTCACCCTCGGGGAAGTTCGAGATCGGGCCGAGATCGACGTCGAACGTCCTGATCCCCTCGCCCATGAACGACGGGAGGACCCCGAACCCGAGCACGGGCAGGGTGACGCCCGCGCCGATGAGGCCGCCGACGCCGATCGTCGCGAGCGAGAGGAACGTCGCGCGGTCGACCGAGGTCCCGAGATCGGCCTCGGTCGCGGCGCCGAACTGCGGCGCCTCGCTGCTTGCGAGGCCGGCGGTGGCCGAGTCGACCGGCCGCGTCGAGAAGAGCTCGCGGAGCCAGAGGAACCCGAAGACCAGCGTGATGAGCGCACCGACGATCAGCGCCGGCACGCTGACCACGAGGCCGACGAGGACGCAGGCGACCCCGATCGCGAAGCCGATCGGCCAGAGGCTCGGGGGCGGAACGTGGGGTGTGTCGCGCTCTGGGTCGTTCACGTCGCTTGGTCCCTCGAATCCCGATTCAACCGTTCCGCCCTACGACGTGTCAACGTCGAACCGGCCAGCCCGGCCTCCGCCGTCCCGTGCCGCTGCGGCGCCCATTCTGCACGGTTCCACCCTCGGCGTGCGCGGGCAAGCCGAGCTCCGCCCAGCGCTCGTCCACGCGAGCCTTCACCTCCGGCGACATCTCGATCTCGGGCGGCCACTCGCGCGCGCCCTCGTCCGGGCCCTTCGCCGTCGCGTCGAAGCCGAGCTTTCCACCGAAGGACGGGAGCACCGAGGCGTGGTCCAGCTGGTCGATCGGGCCGTCCGCGAGCACGACGTCGCGCTTCGGGTCGACGTTCGCGCAGACGCGGAAGAAGACCTCCTGGTAGTCGTGCACGTCGACACCCTCGTCGACGACCACCACGGCCTTCGCAAGGGAGAGCAGCCCGAGGCCCCAGACCGCGTGCATCACCTTGCGGGCGTGGCCCGGGTAGCGCTTGCGGATCGAGACGATCACGCAGTTGTGGAAGGCGCCTGCGGTGGGGAGGTCGTAGTCCACGAGCTCGGGGACGCTCATCCGGATCGCCGGCAGGAAGATGCGCTCGGTCGCCTTCGCGAGCCATTCGTCCTCCGCCGGCGGCTTCCCGACGACGATGGAGGGATAGATCGCGTCGCGGCGCATCGTGAGCGCCGAGATGCGGAAGAGCGGGAACTCCTCGGGCGGCGTGTAGAAGCCCGTGTGGTCGCCGAACGGCCCTTCCATCCCGGTGTCGCTCCCGTCGACCCACCCCTCGAGGACGATCTCCGCGTTCGCAGGCACCTCGAGGTCGACCGTCTTGCATGGGACGAGCTGGACCGCCGAGCCCTTGAGGAAGCCCGCGACCATGAGCTCCCCGACGTGCTTCGGGAGCGGCGCGCTCGCCGAGTAGGCGGTGACGGGGTCGAGCCCCAGGGCGACCGCGACGGGGATCCTCCCGTCCGGCGCCGCGAGCAGGTCCGCACGGCCGTCCTTGTGGATCTGCCAGTGCATGAAGGTCGAGCGGCGGTCGGCCTTCTGCATGCGGTACATCCCGACGTTCCGGACGCCGGTCGTCCGATCCCGCGTGATCACCGCCGGGAGGGTGATGAACGGTGCGGGGTCGAGTGGCCAGCACCGCATGATCGGCAGCAGATCGAGGTCGACGTCGTCGCCGGTCAGCACGACCTCCTGGCACGGCGCCTTGGAGACCGTCTTCGGCGCCGAGTCGGCGATCGACTTGAGCGTCCCGAGCTTCCGGACCTTGTCGACGAGCCCCTGCGGCGGGGTCAGCTCGAGCACTTCCTCGAGCCTCGTCGCGACGTCGTCGAGCCGCTCGACGCCGAAGGCGAGGCACATCCTGCGCTCCGTCCCGAACTGGTTGATGAGGAGCGGCAGCCGCGACCCCTTGACGTTCTCGAAGAGGAGGGCGGGACCGTCGGCCTTGACGACCCGGTCGGTGATCTCGGTGATCTCGAGGTCCGGGTCGACCTCCGCCCGGACGCGGTGGAGCTCTCCTTCCCGCTCGAGGAGCGCGATCCAGTCGCGGAGGTCCTTGGCGGGCGCGGCCATCCGGCGCTCAGTCTAGGTCGCAGGCGGACCCGGTCACGGGTCGTAGGGAGACATCCTCGCCCTACAGGGGCCGCTGGAGCTTTGCGTGCTTGCGCTTCGCGTTGCGATAGTTGTTGAGCTCGCCGAGCCCGATCACCGCGAGGAAGATGAGGCCGACGACGAGCATCGAGAGGACGACGTTCTTTCCCTCCTCGGCGGCGTCGGCAAGGATCCAGAGCGCGGCGACCACGCGGCGATGCTATACGAGGCGCGCCGCGTGCGCGGCGAGGGCAGCGTCGACCGCGCTGTCTCCGGCCGCGCCCCGCGCGAGCCCCTCCAGCGGCGCGGAGTCGCCCTCGAGGCGAAGGGCGTCACGCGCCTGCTCGAGGTCGCCGCGGCCGAGGAGCGCAGAGGTCGCCGCCCAGGCCGGGCCGTCTCCGTCGCCGCCGTCGGCTCGAGCCTGGGCACAGAGCGAGAGGAGCGCGGCGAGGTCGGCGACCGCCTCGACGGAGCCCGTGGACGCGACCCGGACGAGCCCGTGGGCGAGGAGCGCGTCGCCGAGCAGGAGCGAGATGTCCTCGTCGGGCGGGGAGAAGAGCCGCGGCCGTCCGTAGTGGACGAGGTAGCCCTCGTAGATCGTCTCGACGCCGAGCGCGAAGCGAGCGTCCGCGACGAGCGGCGAGAAGACGGCGTCCAGCTCGCGCTCGGGCTCGGGGCGAAGCGCGCGGGCCCAGAGCAGGCTCTCTCCGGCGGCGCCGGCGGCGATCTCGGCGAGGAGCTCGGGAGCCGCCGCGAGCGTCACGCGGCGAGGTCGACGAACGCACGCACCGCGTCCACAGTCGCGTCGACGTGCTCGTCCGTGTGCGCGAGCGAGGGGAACAGGCACTCGAACTGCGACGGGGGCACGTAGACCCCGGCGCCGAGCAGGTGGCGGAAGAGCGCGCCGAAGCGATCGAGGTCGCTGGCGCTCGCAGCCTCGTCGTCGCGGACCGCCCCGTTGCGACAGAAGAGGGTCAGCATCGCGCCGACCCGCTGCACCGTCCCGAAGGGTGCGAGGCCGGCCTCGAGGCGAGCCCCGAGGCGCTCGAGCTCGTCGTAGACGCCCGGGTCCCGGAGGCGCCGCAGCACCGAGGTCCCCGCCGCGGTCGCGAGCGGGTTTCCCGAAAGCGTTCCCGCCTGGTACACGTCGCCCGCCGGCGCGAGCCGTTCCATGAGCTCCGCCCGCCCGCCGAAAGCGGCGGCCGGGAGCCCACCGCCGACGATCTTCCCGAGGATCGTCAGGTCGGGGAGGACGCCGTACCGCTCCTGCGCCCCGCCGCGGGCGACCCGGAAGCCGGTCATGACCTCGTCGAAGACCAGCAGGGCGCCGGTGGCATCGGCGAGCGAGCGAAGCGCGTCGAGGAAACGGGGCTCCGGCGGCACGCACCCCATGTTCCCGGCGACCGGCTCGACGAGGATCGCGGCGAGCCCTTCGCCGTAGCGCTCGCACGCGGCCGCGACGCCGTCGACGTCGTTGAAGCGGCACACGATCGTGTCCGCCGTGACGCCGCCCGGGACGCCAGGTGTCGACGGGATCCCGAGCGTCAGCACGCCCGAGCCCGCGCTCGCCAGCAGGGCGTCGACATGGCCGTGGTAGCAGCCGGCGAACTTGATCACGCGGTCGCGCCGGGTCGCCGCGCGGGCGAGCCGCAAGGCGCTCATCGAGGCCTCTGTCCCCGAGCTCACGAGCCGGACCATCTCGACGGACGGCACCGCAGCGACGATCTCGGCGGCGAGCTCGACCTCCGCCTCCGTCGGCGCGCCGAACGTCGTCCCGCGCGCGGCGGCCTCGTGGACCGCCTCGAGCGTCTCGGGATCGGCGTGCCCGAAGATCAGTGGGCCCCAGGACTGGACCCAGTCGACGTAGCGGTGGCCGTCGAGAGCCTCGAGGATCGCGCCCTCCCCCCGGGCCACGAACACCGGCTCGTCGAGGCCGACTGCGCGCATCGCCCGCACCGGGCGAGTTGACGCCGCCGGGGATCAGGCTCGTCGCCCTGCGCCAGAGGTCGGTGCGCGTGGTCAGAGCCACGCGGCGAGGTCCTTCGCCCAGTACGTCACGATCGTCCCGGCACCCGCCCGCTTGATCGCGGTCAGCGTCTCGAGCGCGGCCCGCTGCTCCTCGAGGTACCCCGCGGCCGCCGCAGCGCGCACCATCGCGTACTCGCCGGACACCTGGTAGGCCCACACCGGGCTGTCGAACCGCTCCCGGGCCGCCCGGATCACGTCGAGGTACGGCAGCGCGGGCTTCACCATCAGGACGTCGGCCCCCTCGTCGAGGTCGAGGGCGCACTCGCGGAGCGCCTCGCGCAGGTTCGCGGGATCCATCTGGTAGCCGCGGCGGTCGCCGAACGCAGGGGTCGACTCGGCGACCTCGCGGAACGGGCCGTAGAACGCCGACGCGTACTTCGCCGCATACGAGACGATCGGCGTCTCGGGCAGCGCGGAGCGGATCGCCCCGACACGCCCGTCCATCATGTCGCTCGGGCACACGGCGTCGGCGCCCGCCTCGACGTGGCTAAGGGCGGTCCGCGCGAGCAGGTCGAGCGTCTCGTCGTTCGCGACGGTGTCGCCGTCGAGCACGCCGCAGTGCCCGTGGTCGGTGTACTCGCAGAGGCAGACGTCGGTGAGCAGCGTCAGGCCGGGAACCTCGGCGCGGAGCGCGCGGAGCGCTCGCTGGACGATCCCGTCCTCGTCCCAGGCTCCCGATCCCTCGCCGTCCTTCGTCTCAGGGATCCCGAAGAGCAGGATCGCGCGGATGCCGAGCCGGGCGAGGTCCCCCGCCTCGCGGGCGAGCTCGTCGACCGAGCGCTGCGCGATGCCGGGCAGCCCTTCGACCGGGCGCACGACGCCGTCGCCGGGACACGCGAAGAGCGGCATCACGACGTCGTCCAGGGAGAGCGACGTCTCCCGGACGAGCGCCCGCAGCGTGTCCGTGCGCCGCAGCCGGCGCAGCCGTGTGGCCGGGAAGCTCACGGCGCAAAGCGTACGTCAGAGGTCGCGGCCGCCCGACACCTGTGTCGGCGGCTCCAGCTCCACCTCGGCGGGCAACGGCCCGTCGGGCGCGTCCTCCCAGGGCTCGAGGTCGACGCGCTCGCGGAAGAACTCCCAGATCGCACGCCCCGCCGCCATCGTCGGCAGCGCGACGAGCACCCCGGGGATCCCGTAGAGCTCGCCGCCGGCGAGGAGCCCGAAGATCACGAGCAGGGGATGCAGCCGGAGCGCGCTCGCCATCACGTTCGGCACCACGACGTGCCCCTCGACCTGGTAGATGAAGACGAAGAGCGCAGCGACCCACAGGAAGCCGACCGGGTCGACGACGAGCGCGTAGATCGCCGGTGGCACCGCCGAGAGCCACGGCCCGATGTACGGGATCACCTCGATGAACGCCGTCCAGACCCCGAAGAGGAGCGCGTATTCATCCGCGCCCTCGACGGCGCCCGTCTTCCCGAGAATCCACATCCCGACTCCGGCGCTCGTCCCGATCACGATCGAGAGGATCGCCTGACCCTTCACGTAGCCCCAGAGCGCCCGCTCGATCCGCTGGGTCAGGGGCAGCCCCCGGTGCGGCGGGAACCGCCGGTCGATCGACGCCTCCAGGCGGGGCATGTCGAGGAGCATGTAGATCGTGATCACGATCACGAGCACGACCGAGAAGAGCAGGAGGATCACCGAGAGAGCGGCTCCCTGGGCGAACGAGATCGCGTCCTGGACGTACCCGGAGACGTCTCCCGCGCCGATGGAGTCGGTGAGGTCGTCGAGCTGCTCCTCGACCTTGATCCCCTCGAGGCCGTGCTCGTCGAGCCACGCCTGGAGCTGGTCGACGTCGACCTCGACGCCCGTCTGCCCTGTCGTCGGCTGCTCCTCGGTGAGGTACGTGTCGATGCGCTCGGCCGCCGACCTCGTCTCCGAGACGACGATCGTCCCGAGCAGCACGAGGAGGCCGACGAAGGCGGCGACGAAGACCACGGACACCACCGCAACCGCGAGGCCCCGTGGGAGCCGCACCCGCGTGAGGTCGCGAACGAGCGGATTGAGCGTGAACGCGATCACCGAGGCGGTGAGAAAGAGGAAGAGGACGTGCCCGAGCGTGCGTGCGAGGAGGAAGGCGACCAGGAGCAGGACCGGCAGCCCGGCGAGCTGGATCCATCGCGGAATGCGAATCGTCGGAGGCCGCGTGCTCACCGGGCGATCGTAACCCTGGGCCGACGGATCTCCGATCGCGGGATGAAGCCGACGCCGACGTGCGCTACCGTGCCCCCGATGGCCTCGCCGCGCTCCCGGCAAGCCGCGCGTCTCCGCGAGCGCAGACGCCGCGTTCAGCGGCGCGCCCGCCGACTCGTGATCCTGTCGGCCGTCGGCGTGCTCGGCGTCGTGACGCTCGTCCTCACCGCGTTCGGATCCGGCGACTCGGAGCAGGCCGCCGCGCCGATCGCGTTCGAGACGTCGGCGTCGGCGAGCGCCCAGGCGATCCGGCCGCGGCCCCAGATGCTCGCCACGATCGGAAATCTCCAGATCCAGCTCCCCGTGGCCGCTCCGGCGCTCACCGCAATCGGCTTCCATGGGTCGAGGGACGGCTCGCTTTCGCTCCAGCCCGTCGGCCGCCAGGCCAACGAGGGAATCCTCGCCCGGCTCTGGCGGCGCATCGCCGGCGCCCGCCGCGACGCGCCGCGCTGGTACCAGCTCGAGGGCGGTCCCCAGGGGACGAACGTCCTCGACGTCGGGACGGCTCCCGGGACGGATGTCTATGCCCCGGTGGACGGCTCGGTCGTGGCCGTCCGCGGGCTCGTCGTCGGCGGCCGCCGCGTGGGCAGCCGGATCGACGTGCGCCCCTCGAAGGCGCCGTCGGTGATGGTCTCGCTGATGCACGTCCGGCCCGACCCGGCGATCGCGGTGGGGACACCGGTGCTTGCCGCATCCTCGAAGCTGGGAACCGCCGCCGACATCGCGGCCGTCGAGGCGCAGGCGCTCGCGGCGCATGCCCCCGACGGCGGCAACAACGTCTCGATCTCGGTCTACCCCTCACCGGGCTCCCTTCCCTAGCCCGCCCGCGTGCGCATCCTCTTCGTCGGCGACGTCGTCGGGCGCCCGGGTCGCGATGCCGTCGAGGCCCTCCTCCCCGGGCTGCGGGACCGGCTCGGGGTCGACGCCTGCATCGTCAACGGCGAGAACATCGCGAACGGCATCGGGATCACGCCGCGGCTCGCGGAGCGGCTGCTCGCAGCGGGCGCGGACGCGATCACGCTCGGCAACCACGCCTGGCGCCGCGAGGAGATCGGCCCCTACCTGGCGACGTCCGACACGATCGTCCGCCCCGCGAACTTCCAGGAGGCGGCGCCCGGGCGAGGCCTCACGGTCGTGCGGGCGGGGGACGGCACCGCCGTCGCCGTGGTCAACCTCCTCGGCTCGCTCTTCCTCGAGCCGGCACACAGCATGTGGGAGGTCGTCGACGCGCTCGTCGAGTCCGCGCGCGCCGAGACCCCCGTCGTCGTCGTCGACCTCCATGCAGAGGCGACGAGCGAGAAGGTCGCGCTCTCGCACTGGCTCGACGGCCGCGTCACGGCGGTGCTCGGGACCCACACCCACGTCCAGACCGCCGATGCCCGCGTGCTGCCCGGCGGAACGGCGGCCGTCACCGACGTCGGGATGACCGGCCCGCACGACTCCGTGATCGGCGTGGAGGCCGACCTCGCGATCCGGCGCATGCGCACGGGGATGCCCGTACGCTTCGAGACGGCGTCGGCGGGCGTTCGCCTCGAGGGAGCACTCGTCACGTGCGACCCGGCGACGGGGCGGGCGAGCGCGATCGAGCCGGTTCGCGTTCCGTGGCCGTGACGGTGAGGAGCGCGAGAAGCGCCACGAGCGTCAGCCCGCGGGCGAGGACGAGCCACGAGGCGAGCGGGTCGAACTCCCGCACGAGGTCCCAGTAGCGGGCCGGGAACCAGAGGGCCGTCAGCGCGCAGGCGAGCGCGGTGACGCCGAGGGCCGCGCGCCGACGCGGCCCACCGACGAGCGGCACGAGCAGCACGAGCCAGACGAGGAACTGGGGTGAGAGGACCTTGCTGAGCGCCACGAAGGCGACGACCGACGCGGCGGCGTAGCGAAGGATCCGCTCGGGCGACGCGGGCCCGCGGGCGAACGCGATCCAGACGAGCGCCAGGGCCGCGACCTGGCCGATGCCCTGCAACACGGCGACGGCCGCCGCGGTCGTGCCCGTGAGGTTCTGCGAGCCGCTCCCGGATGCCCACTCGAGCTCCATCCCGAAGGCGTGGTGCAGCGCCAGCAGCACCCCGGCGCCGAGGCTCTCGATCTGGAGCGGCCGCCCGAGCTGCCTGCCGAACGAGTCGAGCACGCCGTCGAGGCCGACCACGGCGAACGGGAGATAGACGACGACCGCGGGAACGAGAGCGAGCAGTGCGACGACACGGCCTCGCGGCGGCCCTGCCGTCGCCAGGCCGCGATCGCGAGGACCGGCACGATGACGGCCGGGTAGAGCTTCACGGCGACTCCGGCGCCGGCCACGAGCGCTGCCGCGCGCAGGCGCCCTGACGCGGCGAGCCCCATGGCGGCCGCGACGAGCGCCGCGGGGACGAGGTCGAAGCGCGTGAGGATCACCCCTCCGAGCAGGAGGGGGAGCACGGCGACGACTCCCAGCGCAACCGCTCGATCGCGGTCGCCCGCGCCGCTGCGTCGCAGCGCCCAGGCGAGCGCGAGCACCGCGACGAGCCCGACTGCTGCCAGCTGCGCCACGAAGACCACCCGGTAGGCCTCGAGCGACTCCGTCAGAAGCGCCGGCAGCACCAGCGCGGGCAGCGCACCGGGTGGGTACTCGAACGGGAAGTCGCGGTACGGGACGAGCCCGTCCGCGATCCGCTCGCCGTAGGTGCGGTAGAGCGTGATGTCGGTCACGGCGTCGCCCGAGAGCTCCCAGAGGGCCGTCACGGCAACGGCGAGGCCGGCGAAGACCGCCGCGGCCGCGACCACGCGCAGTGTGTCGCGCCCCGGCGTCACTCGGCTCCGGCCGTGACGCGGGTGCGGGGCGCGCAGAGGGCGAGGAGCACGAACGGCAGCACCCACGGAAGGTAGAGGTAGAACCAGTGCGTCAGCGAGAGCTCGACGGCCAGGAGGACCGCGGCGGTCAGCGCCGCGAGCTCGAGCGGCCCCTTGTCGCGGGGCACCGCCGCCACGACCCCGGCGAGCGCGATCGCGCCCACCTGGACGACCGTCTGCACCGAGCCGAGATCGGGGATGCCGCCGGCGTGGTACTGGCCCCAGCCCCAGATCGAGAACGGCGACTCACGGCCGAGCTGGTAGCCGAGCGTCCGGTCCCAGAACGTCCGGAGGGCGTCGAGAAGCGACGGCTCGAGCAGCAGCACTGAGAAGGCTGCCACGGTCGCGAGGACGAACGCCGCGGCGAAGCGCGCGACCGCCGCAGGACGCAGGCCGGAGCGGTACGTCAGCCAGAGCGGCGCGAGCAGGAGCGCGGCGAACTTCGTCCACCCCGCGAGCGCGACAGCGGCGCCGCGGGCGGCGGGTGACGAGGCCAGCCAGAACCCCCAGACGAGGAGCGCCGGCATCAGCGCGTCGTTCGTGTTCGCGAGCAGGGCGTACGCGGTGAAGGGGTAGGCGGCCCATCCGAACGCGAGCACCGCGGCGAGGCGACCGCCGCCGAGCCGCAGGCCGACGAGGACGAGGCCGGCGAGCACGACGAGGTCGGCTCCGATCGCGGTGGCGTGGGCGGCGGGAAGCGCGTCCCAGCGTCCCTCCCAGCCGAACGCGAGGACGGCCGGCACGTAGGCGAGGTACGCGACGGGGCCGTAGGTATCGCCACGCGCGTTCGTCGACTCGCAACGGCCGTCGGCCTGGATGCGCTCGCGCACTCTCCCGTCGGACCGCGGCGGCCCGCACGCCCGGCCTCCGTCCACGGGCATCGCGCCGTACGGGGCGCGGCCCTCCAGGATGCGGTCTGCCCCGATCACACCGGCGTAGCCGACGTCGATCACGGTGCGTGGCTGCTCGACGTTCAGTCCGATGCGAAAGCCGACGAGGAAGAGCGTCGCGGCGGCGAGCAGCCAGACGGGTGCGCGGGAGCGCCCCGGCCTGGGACGGGCCTGTGACCGGAACCCGATCCATGCGGTCCGGCACAGGAGGTAGGCGAGCGGCGGCACGGCGAGGGCGGCGCTCCGGAAGACCTCGCCGCGGTTGAAGAACGCGAGCGAGACCCCGAACGAGAGCAGCACCGCGAGGTCGAGGCTGTGGAGCGACAGCGGCCGCCGCAGATCGGCGAGGCCCAGGAAGAAGATCGCCGAGAGGCCGAGCCACACGGGCCACGACGTGAGCAGCTTTCCGCCGAACGCACCGGGCCGGCCGCGCGCCATCTGCCACGCGACCTGCGGGCCGGTCCGTACCTCGGTCACGCGACCGCTCGCGTCGGAGACGAAGCCCTGTGCGACCTCGCCGGCCTCGCCCGACCAGACGTGAACCGTCCAGGTGCGGTCGCGTCGCTCGAACTCGCCCTCCGTGGTCGGATCGGGCGGGTACCGCTCGAGCCAGCCTGCGACATCGGGATCGGTGAGCACGCGCTCGACGGCCTCGGCCTCGCTCAGGCGCGGCGCTGTCTCGGCCGGCGCGAGCGCGGGCTGTCCGAGCGGCCCGTCCGTCTCCACGGGCGTCGGCACCGCCGCGGCGAGCGCACCGGCTCCGGCCACCAGCGCGACGAACGCGACGGCAAGGATCGCGAGTCCCCGGGCGAACGCGATGCGCACCGGGGCCTCAGCCCCGGTGGCGGAACGACCAGAGCTTGTTGCCCACGAAGTTGACCGGCGTCACGACGACGATCGCGATCGCCTGGGCGACGAACCTCGCCGAGCCCGGCCCGGACGAGGAGATGGAGGACGAGCAGGTTGGCGGCGAGGGCGAGCGTCGAGACGACGAAGAACCGCACGCCCTGGAGCACGACGTGCCCCCGCTGTCGTCGGAACGTCCAGAGACGGTTCCAGAGGTAGTTGTTGGTCACGGCGACGAGGAAGGAGCCGATCGCAGCGGGCACGTAGTGGAGCCCGGCGCCCCGGAGGAGGAGCGTGTACACGACGAGATTGACGACGTAGCCGCCCGCGCCGACGACGCAGAACTTGACGAGCTGCTCCCAGTTCGCCCGGCGCCGGAGTGCGGCATCCATCCGGTTGCGCCCGACGGGCGCGGCCGTGGTCATCGACTGCTCGTCCATCTCGCCGGGCGAGCGTAGCGGTCGCCGCCGCCGGAGGGCTTCGCGGTCAGCCGGTCACGAGCGGTACGAAGCGGCACCCGAGCGACGTCGTCTCGACCGGCCCGTGGAGCGTCCGCACGATTCGCACGAGCCTCTGGCCACCGGTTCCACCGAGCGGAAGCACGAGCCGCCCGTCGTCGCCGAGCTGGTCGTAGAGGGCGGGAGGCACGGTGGCGGTCGCCGCGGCAACGGAGATCGCGTCGAACGGGGCATGCCCGGGCGCACCGAGCGACCCGTCGCCGACGAGGACCTCGACGTCCGCGTGGCCGGTTTCCTCGAGTGCCGCCCGGGCCCGATCGGCGAGGACTGCGATCCGCTCGATCGAGACGACGGCGGCGCCCAGCTCGTCGAGGACGGCGGCCGCGTAGCCCGAGCCCGTGCCGACGTCGAGAACGCGGTCGTGCGGACGAACGTCCAGCAGCTCGCACATCGCAGCGACGATGTACGGCTGGGAGATCGTCTGGTCGTCGCCGATCGGCAGCGCCGCGTCGTCGTAGGCGCGGGCGGCGATCCCTGCCGGGACGAACGCCTCTCGCGGGACCCGGCCCATCGCCTCGAGGACGCGCTCGTCGGTGACCCCGCGACGCCGCAGCTGGCGCTCGACCATCCGTTCGCGGCGTCGCGCGTCCTCCACCGGCGCTCGCTCTAGGCCGCCCGCTCGAGGACGTAGCCCGGAGCTTCCACGCCGAAGTGGCGCCAGAATCGCCGGTGCGACGCCGACGACGCGCTCCGGCGCCCTTCCTTCGAGCCCCACCGTCAGGATCGGGACGAGCGAGTCGCCCGGGCCGAGCGAGCCGTGCGATCCGCCTCCCGCGTGGTGTCGGCCGCCCAGGTCGGCGAACTCCCAGCCTTCGGCCGCCGAGACGACGACCTCGCCCGCGTTCGGGCACCGGCCCGCCGCGAAGGCCCGTTCCGGTCCGTCGGGATGGTCGAGCAGCGAGGGATCTCCGGCGAGCTCGAGACCGCCGTCGATTTGCCGCATCCGGAGCTCCTCTCCCTCGCGCCGTGCGACGACTGCTCCGTCCTCGGAGAAGAGCGCGACCTCGACCGAGGGCTCGCCGTCGAGTCGCTCGGCGAGCACGCGGGGCTCCGGAGCGGCAGGGCCCAGGCGGTAGATGTGCGCCGCGCGGTTCGACGCGGCGACGAGCGTCTCGGGATCGCGGGAGAATCGCTCGCCGAGCCGTGCGACCTCGCGAACGGCGGTCTGGCCGTGGTCGGACATGACGATCACCGCGTACCGTGCGAGAAAGGCGTCGAAACCGCCGGCTGCCTCGACCAGGCCGCCGATCGCGTCGTCGCAGCGCGTCAGGACGTCCGGTGAGGCGTCGGGGCCGGCGGCATGCGACGCGTAGTCGTAGTCCGAGAGGTAGAGCAGCAGGAAGTCGAACCCGTCGCGCGTCACGAGCCACCGCCCGACGGCGGCCGCATACGCGTCGATCGTCCCCGCGGCGCGATTCCGGAAGGAGAGCGGCGCGCCCGTCCTCTCGCCGCGGAAGAGGTTGTAGAAGAAGAAGCGCTCCGGCCCGAGCACCGGGGCGAGCAGGGGAACCGCGGCCCGGTGGAGCGTGCGGCCGCGGTACGCCGTGAAGTTGACGGCCGCGGTCTCGAAGCCCGCGTCGGCGAGTGCCTCGAACACGGTCACGCAGCGTGTGCCGAGATGCTCGGCGTTCATCCCCACGAGCGTGTCGCGGAGCGTTCGCCCGAGCCCCGCCGCCCGCGCCGCCCCGAAGGATGATCCGTACTCGACGAGACGCGCCTCGCCTCGATGCCACCAGACGAGGTGCGGGATCTCGTGGACGTCCGGATGGGCCCCCGTCGCGATCGAGGACAGGCAGACGGGCGTGAGCGACGGGAACGTCGTCGTGGCGCGACCCAGCGTGCCGCGGTCCGCGAGCTCCGTCAGCGTCGGCGCGACTGTCCGGCCGAGCGATCCCTCGAGCATGGACGGGGTGAGCCCGTCGATGACGACGAGGACGAGCTTCGTCTGAGGCGGGCTCACTTCGCGAGCGTGCGGAGCCCGGCGTGCCGGTCGGGCTCGCGTCGCGCTCGCCGCGCCGCAACCGCGGGAATGACGACGGCGAGGACGTATCCGGCGACGGGCACGATGGCGAGGATCCCCACCGCGAGCGCCGCAGAGCCGATCAGGAATGCGGTTCCACCGGGGGTGGCGCCACGTCGCAGCGCCCCTCGCGCGATGATCGACGCCGAAACGGCGCCGATCAGCGCCCCGAGCATCGAGCCGGGCAGGCCGAGCCAGCCCTTGACGAGCAGCCCGGCCCCGATCCCGATCGCGAGCGCGCCGAGCGTGGACACGACGAGGCCGTAGCGCCACCCGGCGAGCACGCCCGCGAGCAGCAGGCCGACTGCCAGCCCGATGCCGAGCGCGACGCCGATCTCGTACCAGTCGCCCACGACGGGAGTGTAGAGCCGTCGCTGGTGTGCCCGGGTCGTGGGAGAAACCGACGGGCGCGGAGCGACGTATCGCTGGATGAACCTCGACAGCTACGTGAGGAGGTCGACGGATCGTGAGAAGGATCGGTCTACTTGCAGCGTCCCTGGTTGGCTGCGCGCTGATCGTGACCAGCGTGTCGCTCGCACGAGCAGGCGACGACGACGACGGGGGCCGCGCTTCGGCACGGCTGACGAGCTACAACGAGACGCCGCAGTCGCTCTCGACGACCGGCCGCGGCTCCTTCGAGGCCCGGATCGGCAGCGCCTCGATCACGTACCGGCTGCGCTACGAAGGGCTCGAAGGCGGCACTCCGACGCAGGCGCACCTCCACCTCGGGCAGCAGCACACGACCGGCGGAGTGAGCGTGTTCCTCTGCGCCGGCGGCAAGCCCGCGTGCCCGGCGGCGCCGGCCACGGTCGAAGGCACCCTCGTGCCGAACGACGTCATCGGGCCAGGCGGGCAGGGGATCACGGCAGGCCAGTTCGAGGAGCTCGTGAGGGCGATCCGCGCCGGCGCGGTCTACGTCAACGTCCACACGCCGACGTACCCGAGCGGAGAGATCCGCGGGCAGCTGACCGCCAAGGGCGGCGGGCGCGACGACAAGGACGACAAGGGCAAGGACGACAGGGACGACTAGGGGCCCCGCGGTGTCGGAGCCCTTCAGCGGGCTCCGACACCGGACTCGAGCGCCGCGATGACGTCGAGGCAGAAGGCGGCGGCGACCGCCCCGTCGACGGCCCGGTGGTCGAACGTGACCGAGACGTTGCCGATGCGGCGAACGACGATCGCTCCGTCGCGCACGACCGGACGGTCTGCGATGCGGTGGAGCCCGAGGATCGCCACCTCGGGGTAGTTGACGAGCGGTGTCACGAAGAGGCCACCCAGCTTTCCCGCGCTCGTGACCGTGAAGGTGGAGCCGCGGAGCTCCTCCGGAGCGAGGTCGCCGTTGCGCGCGGCCTCGGCGAGGCGCTGTACATCCTTCTCGATCTCCGGCACCGAGCGTGATTCGCATCCGCGGACGACGGGCACGACGAGCCCGCTCGAGGTCTGAACCGCGACGCCGACGTCGACACGGTCGTAGAGCACCATCTCCTCGCCGTCGATCCGGGCGTTGAGCTCCGGGTAGCGCGCGAGCGTGCGTGCAGCCGCGTGGATCGCGAGCGGGACGAGCTGCGGCATGCCGAGCTCGGTGAAGTCGCACTCCTCGACGAACGTCACCGCCGGAATCTCGCGGTGGGCTCTCGTCACCTGCTCGACGATCGCGCGCCGGATCCCTCGGATCGGGACCCGCCGGCCGTCGCTCCCGCCGGCTGCGCCACGCACGTCAGCCTCGGTGATGCGCCCCTCCGGCCCGCTGCCCGCGACACCGACGAGCTCGACACCGAGCTCGCGGGCGAGCTGGCGGACGCCGGGCGTCGCGCGCACGGCATCCAGCGGCTCGGGCGGCACGACCGACACCCGCGGCTCCGGGGCGGCGGCGCGCTCTTCCTGCGCGACGGCGCGCAGGAGCTGCTCGCCCTCCTCGCCGATCACGACGAGCACCGCGCCGACGGGTGCCACGGCGCCCTCCTCGACGAGGATCTTCAGCACCGTGCCCGCCCGCGGGGACGGGATCTCGACCGTCGTCTTGTCGGTCTGCACCTCGACGAGCGGCTGATCCTCGTCGACGGCCTGCCCCTCCTCGACCAGCCACCGCGCGATCTCCGCCTCGGTCAGGCCCTCACCGAGATCGGGCAGCTTGAACTCGTACGCCACGGCGGCGCAGGATACTGAGCGGTGCCCGCCGTAGCCCATCCGCTGGTCGGTAGAGAGGACGAGCTCGGCTCGATCGAGCGGCTGCTCCGGGCGCACGACGAGCTGCCGGCGGCTGCGGTGCTCCACGGCGACGCGGGCGTCGGGAAGACCACGGTCTGGCTGGCCGCGACCGAGGCGGCCGCCGCGTCGGGGTACCGGGTGCTCTCGTGCCGCGCCGCGGAGGCAGAGACGCGCCTGGCGTACGCGGGGCTCGCCGACCTCCTCGATGGTGCCGTCCAGGATGTGCTCGCCGGCCTTCCGCCGGTGCAGCGTCGTGCGCTCGAAGGCGCGTTGCTCCTCGGCGAGCCGGCCGCGGGAGCCGACGAGCGCGCCGTCGCGGCCTCGTTCCTCGGGGCGCTGAGAGGGCTCGCGAAGGAATCGCCGCTCTGCGTCGCGATCGACGACCTCCAGTGGCTGGATGCGGCGTCGGTCGCTGCGCTCCGGTTCGCGCTGCCGCGTCTCACCGGCGACGCGGTGGCGGTCGTGCCCACGGCTCGCGGCAGCCCACCGTCATGGGTCCGCCGGACGGTCCCGGAGCCCCGCCTCCTGTCGATCGAGCTGACCGGGCTCGGGGTCGGCGCGCTCCACGAGCTCCTCCGCACCCGCCTCCGGGCTACCTTCCCGCGACCGACTTTGATCCGGATCTGGGAGACCTCGGCCGGGAACCCGTTCTTCGCGCTCGAGCTGGCGGCGGCGCTCGAGCGGCGCGGCGGGAGCGCTGAGCCGGGGGAGCCGCTGCCGATTCCCTCGTCCCTCGACGAGCTGCTGCGCGAGCGACTCGACGGTCTGCACCCGAGCGCCGTGGAGGTCGCCCGCGTCGTGGCGGCAGCCGGCGATCCGACCGCCTCCCTGGTCGACGCGGTGCTCGAAGGCAGGTCGGAGGCCGGACTCTCGGACGCGCTGGACGCCCGGATCCTCGAGTTGGAGCGCGGCCGCATCCGCTTCACGCACCCGTTGCTCGGGTCGGCCGTTGCCTCCCACGAGCCTCCGACACACCGGAGGGCGTTGCACGCGCGACTCGCGGACGTCCTCGGCACCGCGGAGGAAGGGGCGCGACACCTCGCGCTCGCGACGCTCGAGCCGAGCCGTGAGATTGCCGCGGTGCTCGAGGACGCAGCCCGCTCGGCACACCTCCGCGGGGCGCCGTGGGAGGCCGCGGAACTCGCAGAGCATGCGCTCAGGCTGACACCGGCCGGCGACGCGAACGATGCACGACGGCGCCGGCTCGACGCCGCGGCGCGACACCGTTCGGCAGGCGACACGGAGCGCGCGACGGCGCTGCTGGAGCGAGGTCTCGCGGACGCGCCGCCGGGTGCGGCTCGGGCCACGATGCTCGTGTCGCTCGCGGAGCTTCGGATGAGTGACCCGCCAGCGGCGGAGGCGCTTCTGCTCGACGCCCTCGCGGAGGCGGACGGGGAGCCTCCGCTCGCGGCGAAGATCCACCTGAGATTCGCCAACCTGATGCGCTGGGAGACGGCGTCGAGCGCGGAGCCAGGCATGCCGACCTAGCCGTCCGCGCTTCCCGGGGAACGGAGGATGTCGGTCTGCGGGCCAGCGCGCTCGCCATGCAGGCGAGCTGGGAGTTCCGGGCGGGGCGTGGCCTTCCGCGCGCGCGGCTGGACGAGGCGCTCGCGCTCGAGCGCACGCTTCCGACCTGGCCGCTCGATCAGGGACCGGCGGACGTGCTCGCCGTCGAGCTCATCTGGGCGCTCGACCTGGACGCGGCACGCACGTTGCTCCACGCGATGCTCGGCGTACGCACGGCGCGAGGCGACTACCTGAAACAGTCGTCGACGCTCTGGTTTCTCGGCCTGCTGGAGTGGCGGGCCGGAAACTGGGCCGAGGCGGAGCGGCTCGCCGGCGCCTCGCTCGAGCTGAGCACGCAGCTCGGCCACGACAGCGACCAGCGACTTCCCGCTGGCGGTGATGGACGCCCACCGCGGCCGCATCGATGCCGCTCGTGCGATTGCGCGAGCGCCATCGCCCGGA
The DNA here is from genome assembly GCA_963734045.1 of uncultured Actinomycetes bacterium. GTDB lineage: Bacteria > Actinomycetota > Thermoleophilia > Gaiellales > Gaiellaceae > Gaiella. Next base: position 187,638 of record CAVTFU010000005.1, read on the forward strand.
GCGAGGCCTCGGGCATCGGGATCGAGCAGGCCGGGCACTGGTGGATCCTCGGGTTCGTCGAGCTCTCTCTCGGCGACGCACCGTCGGCGGTCCCGTCCCTGAGACGATCCTACGAGCTCAAGGACGCATTCATGCTCGACCCCGGGATGCGCCTCGAGCTGGGCGATCTGCTCGAGGCGCTGGTCGCGACCGGAGAGCTCGACGAAGCAGCGGAGATACTCGCCGTGTGGGAGCCGCGAGCGACTGCGGTCGACCGTGCCTGGGCGCTCGCGATCCTCGCCCGCTGCCGCGGTCTCCTCCGTGCCGCCGGGGCGATCTCGAGGGCGCGCTCTCGTGCTTCGAGGCCTCGCTCGCCGAGCACGGGCGCAGCACCGATCCGTTCCAGCAAGCGCGAACGCTGCAGGCGCTGGGCCGGACGCAGCGGCGCGCCAAGCAGCGCGCGGCGGCACGCGGGACCCTCGACGACGCGCTGGCCCGCTTCGAGCAGCTCGGCGCGCCGCTCTGGGCCGAGCAGACGCGCGCGGAGCTCGCCCGCATCGGGGGGCGAGGGCCCTCGCGCGGCGAGCTGACGGAGGCCGAGCGGCGGATCGCAATCCTCGTCGCCGAGGGTCGCTCCAACCGCGACGTCGCGGCCGCGCTCTTCCTCACCGAGCACTCCGTCGAGACCGCGCTGACTCGGGTCTACCGGAAGCTAGGCGTGCACTCGCGGGGCGAGCTCGCGCACCGGCTCGGCGCAAAGAGCTGAGGTTTCCAGCTTTCGCCGGAGGCCGCGCGCTGCGAGCCTCGTCGGCAAGCGATGAGCCCCCAGAACGCCCGGTGACCGCCGAACGCCGGGCAGGGCTCAGGGAGGTTTTCAGATGAAGAAGCTCATCGGGGGGAACAGTCCTTGCGGCGTTCGCACTCCTCGCGGTCGTCGCCACCGCGCTCGCGACGTCCCCCTCGGGTGTGACCAAGAACGAGACGCTCGCGCTGGGAAACGTCCCCGACCTCAACGTCAAGGCGAAGACAGGCCACTGGAAGGTCAAGATCCGTACGAAGGGGCCGTCGACGGTTGCCGTCTCGGAGCTCAGAATCGCTCCGGGAGGGAACGTCGGTTGGCACAGCCACCCAGGCCCGAGCTTCGTGATCGTCAAGTCCGGAACATTGACCTTCTACGACGGTGACGACCCCAACTGCACACCGCAACGGCATGAGGCAGGGACGGCCTACGTCGACCCCGGCGGGGACACGCACATCGTTCGAAACGAGGGCGCCGAGGAGCTCGTTCTCTACGTGACGAGGGTGCTGCCCCAGGACGCCGCTCCGCGGATCGACGAGCCGAGTCCCGGTACCTGCCCGTTCTAGAGAACGAGACGCACCAACGGGCGGTCGCCGGGTCGGGGCCGCCCAATCCTCAGAACGCGAGCACGCGGCGCACGGCGTCGACGACCCGCTCGACCGACGGCATGTACCAGTCCTCGAGCTGCCAGTACGGGTACGGCACGTCGAAGCCCGTGACGCGCAGGACCGGCCCCTGGAGGTCGAGGATCGCCCGCTCCGCCAGCAGCGCGGACACCTCGGAGGCGAAGCCACATGTCCGCGGCGCTTCCTGGACGACGACGCAGCGGCCCGTGCGCCGGACGGACGCGAGGAGCCCCTCCTCGTCGAGCGGCTTGAGGCTGCGAAGGTCGAGCACCTCGACCGAGGCCTCGCCCGCAAGGGCGGCGGCGGCCCGCTCGCAGACGTCCACCATCGCCCCCCACGCCACGAGCGTCGCGTCGCTCCCCGAGCGTGCGACCCGGGCCCGGCCGAGCTCGACGACGTGCTCGCCCTCCGGCACCGAGCCGCGGGCCGTCCGGTAGACGAGCTTCGGCTCGAGCACGACGACGGGGTCCGGGTCGCGGATCGCCGCCGCCAGGAGCCCCTTCGCGTCCGCGGGCGTCGCCGGCACGGCGACCTTCACCCCCGGGACGTGGACGTAGAACGTCTCGGGCGAGTCGTCGTGCAGCTCCGGCGCGCGCACGCCGCCGCCGTACGGCATCCGGACGACGAGCGGGAAGCCCATCCGGCCTCCGGTCCGCCACCGGTACCGGCCCACATGGGTGATGAGCTGGTCGAGGCAGGGATACGAGAACGCGTCGTACTGCATCTCGACGACGGGACGCCAGCCCGCCATGCAGAGCCCCACCGCGGCGCCCAGGATGCCGGCCTCCGAGAGCGGCGTGTCGAAGCACCGGTCGGCGCCGAACCGCTCGTGCAGCCCGGCAGTCGCGCGGAAGACGCCCCCGAGCTGCCCGACGTCCTCGCCGAGCACCATGACGGAGTCGTCGCGCGCGAGCTCGACATGGAGCGCGTCGTTGACCGCCTCGACGAGGAGCAGCTCGCGGGTCGCCACGGTCGTGGCGCTCATCGCCCGTGCAGTCTCCGCAGCTCGTCGAGGTCTCGGCCGAGCTCGGCGGGTGGAGACGCATACGCGTGGGCAAAGACGAGCTCGGGGCCGGCCGGCGGCTCGTTCTCGGCGGCCTCGATCCCCGCCCGCATGGTGGCGAGCGCCTCGTGCCTGACCTCCGCCGCCAGGTCCTCGTCGAGGAGGCCGAGCCGCTTCAGGTAGGCCTCGTAGAGAGCGACGCAGTCGCGGCTCCGCTCGCGTTCGACGCGCGCCGGGTCGATGTAGACCCCGGGGTCGTCGGCGGTCGCATGCGGGGCCGCGCGATACGTCACGGCCTCGACGAAGGTGGGGCCTTCTCCGGCGCGTGCCCGTTCGACGGCCGCCCGCACCGCCTCGTACACGGCGAGCACGTCCCGCCCGTCCACGCGCACGCCCGGCATCCCGTAGCCGATCGCCTTGTCGGCGAGACACGCCGCGGCGGTCTGCGCGGAGAGCGGCGTCGAGATCGCCCACTGGTTGTTGCTGCAGAGGAGGACGAGCGGTGCACGCACGACCGCAGCGAGGTTCGCGCCTTCGTGGAACGCGCCCTCGGACGTGGCGCCGTCGCCGAAGATGGCGACGGCAGCCGCGTCCGAGCCCCTGAGGCGCATCCCCCAGGCGAGCCCCGCGGCGTGCGGGACATGTGTGCCGATCGGGACGCAGATCGAGGCGACGTTGACGTCCTCGGGGTTCCACCACCCGGACGGGTGACCGCGCCACCACTGCAGGATCGTGGCGGCCGGCAGCCCGCGCAGGAGCCCGATCGCAGACTCGCGGTAGCTCGGGAAGATCCAGTCCCGCGGCTCGAGCGCATGGACGGCGCCCACCTGGATCGCCTCGTGCCCACGGAAGATCGCGTACGTGCCGATCCGGCCCTGGCTGTGGTAGACGACCGAGCGCTCGTCGTAGGTCCGGAGCAGCACGAGGGAGCGATGGAGCGCGAGCAATGCCTCGTCGTCGAGGCCGTCGACCCGCCGGTCCGGCTCGCCGTCGACGCCGATCACGCGCTGCAGTCCTTGCTCCACCGTGACGCTCACACCCTGAAGTGAAACAGCGTTTCTGTTTTGGTGTCAAGCGCGAATGCGAGAAGGCGGGCGGATCCTGCGAGACTTCTCGCGCTGTGGACGTTCCTGCGAGCTTCACCGTCGAGCCGATCCGGGCGAGCCGCACGTTCGAAGCGGCCATCGAGCACCTCACCGAGGCGATCGAGCGGGCGGGCCTGCGCTCGGGCGACCGGCTCCCGAACGAAGGCGCGCTCGCAGCGGAGCTCGGGATCTCGAAGCCGACGCTTCGCCAGGCGCTGCGCGTCCTCGAGCTCTCCGGCCTCATCGAGGTGCGCCGGGGCAAGGCAGGCGGCGTGTTCGTCGTCACCGACCTCGTCCCCGCGGTCGCCATCTTCTCCGCCGTCAAGCTCGAGGAGGACGCCGCGGTCGACGTCCTCAGGGCCCGGCGGGTCCTCGAGCCCGCCGTCGTCCTCGAGGCGATGCGGACCGCGACAGCGGCCGACTTCATCGAGCTCGCGCGGACGGTCGACCTGCTCGAGCGCCATCTCGGCGAGCGACCGAGCGTGATGCGCGCCGACGCGATGTTCCACCGCGCGCTCGTGCGCTCGTGCCGCAACGAGACGATCCAGGCGGCGATGCGGGGCGTCGCTCGCGGCCTCGCGCCGATCCGCGACGCGTACTCGGGCGGGGTCCCCTACGACCGCCAGACCCTCGACGTCCACCGCCGCCAGCTGCGGGCGATGGAGCGGCGCGACACGGACGAGCTCGAGCTGATCCTCGACGAGCACTTCCGGATGCTCGAGACCCAGTTCGCGAAGGGCATCGGCCGCCGCTGGAGCGAGCTCTTCGGCAGCCGCGCGAGACCGCGCGGAACGTGGGCATAGTCGCGCGCTTCGAGGTCGCGCAGCAGTCGTCCGCCCACCGCACGCCGGCCAGGACTACAAGAACGCAAGGGCTCACCGTGGAACGAGAACGGGCACTGCGTCGCGCTCGGCCTCGAAGACGGCGGTCTCGACGTCACCGAGGTCTTCCCCGTCGGCCTGGAGCGGCAGCGGCGCGTCGCAGCGCACGACGATCCGGTCGGCGTCGTGCAGCACCGTGAACCGGGGCTCGGCGGGCTCCCCGCGCACGAGGTCGCGTGCGACGAGCGGCAGGCGCGACGCGGGGAACGCACGCGGCGCGACGAGATCGAGGCCCCGCGCGAACGATGCCTCCCGCGAGACCCGAACGGGCATTCTCCCGGCGTACGAGTAGGGATCGCAGTTGGCGACCAGGGCGAAGGCCGCCCGGCCGCTCCCCTCGACGGCGAGCCGGTCGGCGAAGCGGCCGCGGTGCCGCCGGAGGATGCCGAATGCCTCGCGGACGAACGCCAGGTCCCCGGGGCGCCGCCCCTCGTCGTCGCGCCCCCGCGCGTCGATCCTCCGCACGAGCTCGGCGTCGAAGCCGATCCCGGCGTTGAAGGCGAAGCGCCGCCCGTTGACCTTGCCGAGCCCGATGCGGCGGGTCACGCCGTGCCGCGCGAGCGACGCGGCCGCGGCCGGGTCGCGCCCCAGCCCGAGCGCCCGCGGTAGCACGCTCGTCCCGCCCCCCGGCAGGAACCCGAGCGGGACGACTCCGGCGACGCCGTTCAGCACCTCGTTGAAGGTGCCGTCGCCGGAGAGCACGTAGATCGCCTCGACGTCGGGCTCGCGCTCGCGGGCGATCACCGTCGCGGTCCCCGGCCCCTGCGTCCGGACGAGGTCGATGTCCGCGGGGAGCGCCGCACGGACGCGCTCGACGACGGCATCGGTGACGCCCGTCGCGTGCGGATTGACGATCAGGAGCGAGGGCATCTACCCGCCGACGACCGCGTAGCCGTGGACGCCGTCGACGATGATCCCGAAGAAGCGGTCGGCCAGCTCGTCGGTGTCGACGCCGGGGCGGAGCCACGTGTAGGCCCAGTTCGCCGCCGAGAGCAGCAGGAGGACGGCCGCGTCGACATCGAGATCGGCTCGCAGCGCCCCTCGCTCCGCCGCGTCGCGGAGCAGCGCGTGCCAGCGCTCCTCGTAGCGGCGCCGCTCGGCACGGAACGCGGCCCGCTCGGGCTCCTCGAGGAATCGCCACTCGCGGGTGAACACGGTGGCCGCATCGAGCTGGCCGGCGACCGTGGCGAGGTGGCCGCGCAACGCGGCACGAACCCGCTCGAGCGGGAGGCCATCGTCGGGCACCCGATCGAGCGCCTCGTGGAACGCCGCCGCGCCGCCGCGCGCGATCGTCGCGAGCAGTTCCTGCTTCGACGTCGTGAGCGAGTAGAGCGAGCCCTTCTGGACGCCCATCGCCTCGGCGAGGTCGGCCATCGACGTGCCGTGGAAGCCGCGCTCGGCGAAGAGCCGCGCCGCGACGTCGAGCAGGTCGTCGCGCCTCGTTGCCATCCCCACGATGCTACCGATCGGTAGCATGGACGTCGTGGACGCTCGGACCTCGGAGTTCCTCGACCATGTCCAGTCGGGCGGCGCCGTCGAGACCGGCGACTGGATGCCGGACGAGTACCGCAAGCGGCTCGTGAAGTTCGTCGAGATGCACGCGAACTCCGAGCTCATGGGTGTCCTTCCCGAGCGGGACTGGATCCTCCGCGCACCGACGCTGCAGCGCAAGCTCGCGCTCACCGCGAAGATCCAGGACGAGGTGGGTCATGCGCAGCTCCTCTACCGGGTCGTCGAGGACCTCGGGAAGCCGCGGGACGCGTGCCTCGACGATCTCATCGCGGGGAAGTCGAAGTTCCACAACGTCTTCCACTACCCGACGCGCACCTGGGGGGACGTCGGCGTCATCGCGTGGCTGGTCGATGCCGCCGCGATCATCTCCCAGAAGGCGCTCCTGAAGTGCTCGTACGCGCCGTACGCGCGGATCATGCGGAAGATCTGCTGGGAGGAGTCGTTCCACATCCTCCACGGCAGGGACGTCGTCCTGACCCTCGTGACCGGCACCGACGCGCAGCGAGAGCTCGTCCAGGAGGCACTCGACCGCTGGTGGGAGCCGCTGATGATGTTCCACGGCAATCCGATTCCCGGCGACGAGGACCCGATGGTGCACTGGCGGATCAAGAGCCAGGCGAACGAGGACGCGCGCCAGCAGTTTCTCGAGGGGTACGTGCCACAGGTCCGGGAGCTCGGGTTGACGCTCCCCGACCCGAAGCTGCGGCGCAGCGAGGACGGCGTGTGGGAGTACACCGAGCCCGACTGGGAGCGGCTCACGGCCGTGGTCTCGGGGAACGGCCCTGCCTCCGCCGAGCGGCTCGCGTTCCGCCGCCTGTCGCGCGCCGAGGTGGACTGGGTCGCGCGCACCGTCCTCGCCGAAGCGGCATGACCCCCGTGTACGAGGTGTTCCGCCGCGAGCGCTCCGGCGCGGCGATGCAGCACGCAGGCTCGGTCGCGGCGCCCGACGAGCGGTTCGCCGAGCTCTACGCACGCGAGCAGTACGGGCGGCGGGGCGAGTCGGACGCGCTCTGGCTCGTCCGCCGCGACGCGGTGCACGAGATCGACGACTTCGTCGACGAGTTCGACCTCAAGTACCGGCGCGTCGACGGGTACTCGATCAAGGAACGCCTGAAGGAAGCGCGTGAGCGAGCGGGCACGACTGCTCCTGCCGATCGCTGACGACGAGCTCGTCGTCGGCTGGCGCAACTCCGAGTGGACGGGCATCGCGCCCTTCCTCGAGGAGGACGTCGCCTTCTCGTCGATCGCGCAGAACGAGATCGGGCACGCGCGAGCGCTCTTCGAGCTCGTCGCCGAGGAGGAGGGCGGGACGGCGGATCAGCTCGCCTACGACCGCTCGCTCGAGGCGTACCGCTGCGCCCCACTCGTGCAGCTCCGCCGGATGGACTGGGCGGGCACGATCGCCCGGCACGTGCTCTACGAGACGGCCGACGCAATCCGGATCGACGCCCTCGCCGCGTCCGACGACCCGCCGGTCGCGGGAATCGCAGCGCGGATCGCGCGCGAGGAGACCTACCACCGGATGCACGCCGAGATGTGGCTCGACCGGCTCCTGGCCTCCCCCGAGGGACGCGAACGGCTCGACGTCGCCCTCGACGACCTCTGGCCGTTCGGCCTCGGCGTCCTCGACGCAGACCAGCGGCCGGAGCTCCGCCGACGGCTGGAGGATCGGCTCGGCCGCGCGCTCCCTCAGGCCGAGCCGATCGAGCGCGGGCGCCACGAGCCCGAGCTCGCCGAGCTGCTCGACGAGATGACCTCCGTCCGCCGCACCGCGCCCGCCGGAGCACGCTGGTGAGCGCGAGCGAGAACCAGGCTCGTGCGGGATACCCACAAGGACCTCCGACGACCGGCGCCGTCTGGGAGGCGCTCGCGCGGATTCCCGATCCGGAGATCCCCGTCATCTCGCTCGTCGACCTCGGCGTGATCACGGCCGTCACCGTCGCCGACGACGGCGTCCGGATCGACCTGACACCCACCTTTCTGGGATGTCCGGCGCTCGAGGCGATGACGGCGGCGATCCGGGATGAGCTCGCCGCGCTCGGCGCCGCCGCCGAGGTGACGGTGAGGGCCGACCAGGAGTGGTCGACCGACCGGATCACCCCCGCCGGCCGCGAGAAGCTGCGGGCAGCAGGGTTCGCGCCGCCGGCGCCGCGCACCGCGGAGGCCCCGACCCTTCTCCAGCTCGAGCGCGGCTCGTTCCGCTGCCCCTGGTGCGGCTCGACCGACACGAAGCTCGAGAACGTGTTCGGCCCGACACCCTGCCGCTCCCTCCGCTATTGCAACGCGTGCCGGCAGCCCTTCGAGCAGTTCAAGACGATCTGAGCGCCCGTCGTCAGCGGTTGGTCGACTCGGGCTCGCGTCCCGAGACCGTCTGCACGATCTCGGCGCCGAGCGACGGCTCGATGGCGTCGAGAGCCTCTCGCAGCTCTTCCTTGGTCATCGCCGACCGTCCCGGGATGTCGGCTGCCTGGGCCCGTTCATAGAGCTGGGCGCGCGTGAGAGATTCCGCCTCGCGGCTCGCGGCTCGCCGACGTGCAGCTAGTGACCTGAGCTCCCGTCGCCAGCCCACGAGATACCCGACCACCCCACCGAGGATCAGACCGCCGAAGAAATTCATGCGCCACGGAATAGCCCTCGCATCGAACGCCTAAACGGAAGAGCGCCTGCCGTCCAGGCATTCTGGGCCGATGGAGCGTGATATCGCCATTCGCCTGTCGCCATCCACGGGATGACGCGCAAGCTCGTCGACTGAAGCCCCGTGGTCGTCGGGCTGATCGCCGACACGCACGGGCTCCTCCGCCCGGAGGTTGCCGAGGCGTTCGCGGGCGTGGAGCGAATCCTCCACGCCGGTGACGTCGGTTCGGTGGAGGTTCTGGACGGGCTCACCGGGATCGCCCCGGTCACGGCCGTGCGCGGGAATGTCGACGGCGCCCTCGACCTACCCGAGGTCGCGCTGCTCGACCTCGGCGGCTCGAGGATCGTGGTCGTCCACGGACATCTGCTCGGCTCCCCGACGCCCGAGAAGGTCGCCGCGCACTTCCCGGACGCCGACCTCGTCGTCTACGGCCATTCGCACCGTCCGACGCTCCGTCGGGTCGGTGACGTGCTCGCCGTCAACCCCGGCAGCGCCGGGCGGCGGCGTTTTCGCGACCCTGTCTCGGTCGCACGTGCCGAGCTGCTCGACGGCCACGCGACCGTCACCCTCGTGTCGCTCTGACACGTATCGATGTAGGACTACCGGAGTGCTCGACCGCAGCGCGCGAACGAGCGCACGTCGAGCCACGGCCGCTCTGCCGGGGCTCCGGTAGCGTGGCCGGCGATGCGCGTCGAGATCTTCTACTGCCCGGTCTGAAACGGCTACGACCGCCGGGCCGCGAGTCTCGCGGCCGCGTTGAACGAGGCCGGGCACGACGCGGAGCCGGTCGCGGGCGAGAAGAGCCAGTACGACGTCGTCGCCGACGGCGCGCTCGTCTTCTCGAAGCAGCGCGAAGGTCGCTTCCCCGAGGACGACGAGATCGTCTCCGCGCTCACCGGCTAGCGCCGCCCGAGTGCCCGAGGTCGGGACGCCGCCGCCCGGATAGCCTGCGGCAGCATGGCGATCCTGCAGGCTCGGGAGCTCACGAAGACCTTCGGCCCGGTACGGGCGCTCGACGGCGTCAGCTTCGAGATCGGCGAGGGCATCACCGGGCTGCTCGGCTCGAACGGCGCCGGGAAGAGCACCTCGCTCAAGCTCTTCCTCGGCCTGCTCGAGCCGGATTCCGGGTCGGTGGAGGTGCTGGGCCACGACCCGAGGGTCTCGCCCGAGTACCGCACGCGGGTCGGCTACGCGCCCGAGCACGACTGCCTCCCGCGCCAGGTCTCGGCGGCCGAGTTCCTCGCCTACCTGGCCCGAATCAGCGGCCTGCCGGCGACGGCTGCTCGCCTGCGCGCCTCGGACGTGCTCCGCCACGTGGGCCTCTTCGAGGAGCGCTACCGCCCGATGGGGACGTACTCCACGGGGATGAAGCAGCGGGTGAAGCTCGCCCAGGCGCTCGTCCACGACCCGGCGGTCGCGCTCCTCGACGAGCCGACGGCGGGGCTCGACCCGCTCGGCCGCCGCGCGATGCTCGAGCTCATCCGCCGGGTCGGCGCCGAGTTCGGGATCAGCATCGTCATCTCGACGCACCTGATGGGAGACGTCGAGCGCGCCTGCGACTCGGTCGTCGTCCTCGACGCGGGGCGCCTGCTGCGGACGGGTGCCGTATCGGGCCTGACCGAGGAGACGGAGACGCTCGAGGTCGAGCTCGTCGACGGGGCCGCGGCCGTCGCCGAGGGACTCCGCGCCCACGGCCTCGATCCGCATCTCGACGGCAGTCGCCTGACGCTCGTCGGCGCGTCCGGCGCGGACCTCGACACGCTCCGCGACGTCGTCGTCGAGACGGGAGCGCTGCTCTACCGGCTCGCTCCGGCGCGCGGATCGCTCGCGGACGTCTTTGCGGCCGATCCGGAGGGCGCCGCGCCTGCCGAGGTTGCCCCGTGACGACCGGCCCCGCCGAGGTCTTCGACCTCGGCTACCAGGGCTACGACGGTGAGCGGACCGGCCGCTGGTCGCGGCGACGCGCGATCTGGCAGGACGGGATCCGCATCTCGTTCGGGCTCGGCCGTGGTGCGGGCGCGAAGGTGGCCCCGTGGCTCCTGCTCGGCTTCGCGCTCGTCCCGATCGTGGTCCTCGTCGTCGTCGCCGCGTTCGTCGGCCCGGCCGAGAGCGCGGACGACTTCGAGCTGCCCTCCTACGCCGACTACTACGAGTGGGCGATGGTGCCTCTCGCGCTCTTTGCCGCGGTGGTCTCGCCGCTCCTCCTCTGCCCCGACCGCCGCGACGGCGTGCTCGCGCTCTACGCGGCACGGCCGATCACGCCGCTCGACTACGTCGGCTCACGCTGGGCCGCGTTCCTCACGGTGATGCTGGCCGCCGTGTGGCTGCCCGAGGCGATCCTCTTCGCATGGAACGCGCTCGACGCCGGCGAGCCGGGACGCTTCCTTGCCGACAGCTGGGACGTCGTGCCGCGATTCCTGCTCGCCGGTGCTCTCGTCGCAACCGTCCTGACGACGCTCGGCCTGCTCGTCGCCTCCTTTACGACGCGGCGGGCCTACGCCTCGGTCGCAATGCTCGCCGCCATCTTCGTGGGCTCTGCGATCGGAGGCATCGCGGAGGAGAACTTCTCGGGGGCCGCCTCCGATGCGCTGTCCCTCGTGAGCCTTCCCCAGGCGCTGACGGACGCGGGCCACTGGATCTTCGGGGTCGAGCCGGACGGCGAGCGGCCGCTGCCCGGGGCGGTCTCCGCGCTCTGGCTCGTCGGCCTCACCGCCGTGCTCGGGGCGTGGCTCGTGCGTCGAACGAGCCGGCTGGTGCGCGGATGACCGTCCACGCAGGGGCGACGATCGTCGTCGACGGGGTCTCGAAGTGGTTCGCAGGGGTCGTCGCGGTCAGCGACGTCTCCCTCGTGGTCGAGCCCGGCGTGACGGCGCTCCTCGGACCGAACGGGGCCGGGAAGACGACGCTCCTGCGGGCGATCGGCGGGCTCACCACACCGTCGCAGGGCAGCGTGCGGATCTTCGGCGAGCCGGTGCGGGGCAACCCGCCCATCTATCGGCGCATCGGCTACATGCCGGAGCACGAGTCCGTGTACGACTTCATGACGGGGCGGGGCTTCGTCGAGCTCGGGGCGCGACTGCAGGGCGTCGAGGACGTCGCGGCGGCCACGACCCGTGCTATAGAGGTCGTCGAGCTCGCGGAGGCCGCCGACCGGCGGCTCAAGGGCTACTCGCGCGGAATGCGCCAGCGGATGCGGCTCGCCGCGACGCTCGTTCACGACCCACCCCTCCTCCTGCTCGACGAGCCGCTCTCGGGGACGGATCCTGCGCAGCGGCTCCATCTGCGGGACGTGATCCGGGGGCTTGCCGCCGAGGGAAGGACGATTCTCGTCTCGTCGCACATCCTCGAGGAGGTCGAGGAGCTCGCCGACCGGATCCACCTCATGGTGAGCGGCAAGCTCGCGGCGAGCGGCGACCCGCGGGCGATCCGGCAGGCGCTCAACGACCGCCCGTTCGTCGTCCGCGTCGACTGTGCCGACGCCCGGCGACTCGCGGCCGGCCTCGTCGCGGTCGAGGCCGTCGAATCGGTCGAGATCGCCGGCGACGGCGGCCTGCGCGTCCGCAGTCGCGACGTCACGTCGCTCCAGCGCGCGGTGCCGACCGTTGCCCGGGAGCTGGGCGTCAGGCTCACGCGGGTCGAGCCGCTCGACGACTCGCTGGAGAGCGTCTTCGAGTACCTCGCGTCGGGCACCGGCACGTGACGGCGATCCTCTCGCTCACGGTTCGCCAGCTCGCGGGGAGCCGACGCGTCTGGCTCGTGCTCGCGCTCGTCGCGCTCCCGGTGCTCGCCGCCGTCCTCTACCACGTCGGCGACCGCACGACGACAAGCGCGGAGTTCGCCGATGACATCACGGCGACCCTCCTCGCGAGCGGGATCCTCCCACTCGTCATGCTGCTGCTCGCAACGTCGTCGTTCGGCAGCGAGCTCGTCGACAGGACACTCGGCTACCTGACGCTGAAACCAATCGCCCGCTGGCGGATCGTCGTCCCGAAGCTGGTCGCAGCACTCGTCGTCGGCGGGATTCCGGTTGCCGCAGCGGGCTTCGTCTCGGTCGCGGTGATCGAGGGCGGCGCGCTCGGCGGCGCCGCGGCGACGGGTCTCGGGCTCCTAGTGGGCGCGGCGGTGTACGCCGCGATCTTCACCTGGGCGGGGCTCGCCACCCGACATGCGCTGCTCGTCGGCCTCGTGTACGTGTTCGTCTGGGAGGCGACACTCGCCGCCTACCTCGACGGCGTCCGCTTCCTCAGCGTCCGGCGCTACGCGCTGAGCCTCGTTCACGGGCTCGACGACGGGCGGCTCCGGAGCCTCGACGACCCTTTCTCCTTGCTCGCCGCGCTCGCCGCCGCCGCGATCGTCGTGGCGGGATTCACGTTGCTCGCCGTGCGGAAGCTCCGCCGCATGGACATCCCCTAGCGCAGGAGGAACCCGTCGCCGAGCGGGTCGTCCGGGTCGAGCTCGAAGGTGGCGCGCCCCGTCCTGAAGGCCGCGCCCTCGACCTCGGTGACGACCGCCGCGCGTCCGTCGACCTCGGTCTCGCCGACGACGCGGCCCGTGAACGCCGACCCGACGATCGAGAGATGACGGAGCTCCTCCCCGAGCGCGAGCCCGCCCTCGGCATGGAGGAGCGCGAGGCGCGCGGAGGTGCCCGAGCCGCACGGCGACCGGTCGACCTCGCCGTCGGCGAAGACGGCGACGTTGCGCTGCGTAAGGGGGTCGGCACCCTCGTCCTGCCAGAAGATCACGCCGTAGAGACCGTTGAGCTCGGGCTCGAGCGGGTGGACGAGCTCGTGCCGCTCCTCGAGCGCCGCCTTCAGCTCGCGACCGAGCGCGATCAGCCGCGGGAGCTCGGCGGGCGCGACGCGCTCCGGCAGGCTCGCGTAGAAGGCGCCGCCGAACGCGACGTCGACGACCCGCCCCGCGGCCTCGACGCCCGTCGCCCACACGAACGACGGCACGTTGCGGAAGCGCACGGAGCGAACCCGGCCGCCCTCGACCGTCGCCCAGGTCTCGAGCCGCCCCGACGGCACGTCGACGACGACGTGGTTCACACCCTCCCGTCGCTCGACGACCCGTTCGTCGAGCGCCCAGGTCACGAGCGCGATCGTGCCGTGGCCGCAGGCCGTCGAGTAGCCCTCGTTGTGGAAGAAGACGACCCCCAGGTCCGCCCCCTCGTCGTCTGGCGGGACGACGTGACAGCCGTACATGTCGGCGTGACCGCGTGGCTCGAAGACCAGGAGGCGCCGGACGCGGTCAGCGCTCTCGAGCGCGAACCGGCGGCGTTCGAGGACCGTCGTGCCCGCGAGCGGCGGTGCGCCGCCGGTGACGATGCGGAACGGCTCGCCGCCGGTGTGGTAATCGACGACGTCGACCCGCACGCGGCGCTAGTCGTCGGCGAACGACGGGTAGCGGCCGGTGAGCAGCATCACGTAGCCGTACGTCTGCGCCTGGTAGCGGAGCCAGTAGGCCAGCAGGTCGCGCATGCCCTCGTTGAGCCCGCCGGTGAAGAGCGCGTAGAACCAGGCGAGGATCCCGACGACCTGGCCGACGAGCTGCAGCACGTAGAGGACGATGAAGGCGGGGATCGCGAGCAGGAGCCGGAAGAAGACCGTCAGCCGGCTCTGTGCGACGGCGGGCGCGATGGCGACGTCGAGCGGGTAGCCGGGCGCGCCCTTGAAGCCAGGGAACGGGTCAGCGGCGATGAAGAAGTACGCGTTGACGTGCGTCTGGTAGCGGTCGTACGCCGCGAGGAAGGAGTGCAATCCGTCCGGGACGCGCCCCGTGACGAGCGCAACGAGCCAGGCGACGATGACGGCGAAGAAGACCGCGATCCCCCAGATCGCGAGCCAGAGGAAGGGCGGGATCGCGAGCAGCAGCCGGAAGAGGACGGTCAACCGGTTGCGGCGGAGGTCGTCCGTGACGACGAGGTGGATCGGATGGCGCTCGTGGCCTCCGAGCTCCGTGATCGACGTCGGCTCGGACATGGCTCGTCCTCAGGTGCCCGTGAACTCGGGGGCACGCTTCTCGAGGAAGGCGTCGACGCCTTCCCTGAAGTCCGCAGACCCGACCGACTCCTGCTGGAGCTGCGCCTCGAGCGAGAGCTGGGCCTCGAGCCCGGCGGCGAACGCGTGCTCGAACAGCTGCTTCGTCCGTCCGACCGCAAGTGTGGGGCGTGCAGCCCACTCGGCGGCCACCTCCGCAACGCGACTCTCGAACGCATCCGCCTCGACCACCTCAGAGACGAGTCCCCACTCGAGCGCCTCCGCGGCCGAGAGTCGCCGATTGGTCGTCATCCACTCGAAGGCCCGGGCGAAGCCCAGCAGGCGGTGGACGAACCACGTCCCGCCTGCGTCGGGCACGAGGCCGATCCCCACGAAGCCGGGGACGAAGGTCGCGCTCGTCGAGGCGAGGCGGAGATCGCACGCGCAGGCGAACGAGAGGCCGGCGCCCGCGGCAGGCCCGTTGACTGCGGCGATCACGGGCTTCGGGAGCCCCCGGACGAGCCGCACGTTCGGATGGTAGGTCGACTCGAGCGCGTCGCGAATCGAGCTCGAGACGGCACCGAACTCCTTCAGGTCCTGGCCGGCGCAGAACCCCTTGCCGGCTCCGGTGACGACGACGCAGCGGACAGAGGGATCGGCCGCCTCCGTCAGGGCCTCGTGGAGCGCGGTGTGCAACTTCCGGTTGAAGGCGTTGTAGACCTCGGGACGGTTGAAGGTGATCGTCAGGACCGCGCCGTCGCGCGTCGTGAGAACCTCGTCGGCCATCGGGCTGACCCTATCGGGACCTGGTAGCGCCTACTCCCCTCGTCTCGAGTCCAGAAACGCCTTGATCGCCCCCTGGGCCTCGTCCCCGAGCATCGAGAGCGAGAGCCAGTCCCGCGCGTGGCCGATGGTCTGGTGCCACGCCATGTCACGCCAGACGTTCAGCTGCTGCTTCGCGTAGCGCGTCGTCTGGGGAAGCTTCCGGACGAGGCTCTCGACCCACGCGTCGACGGCGGCGTCGAGCTCCGCCGCGGGGACCGTCTTGTTGACGAGCCCCCACTCCGCTGCCTGGGCTGCGGGGATCTCGTCGCAGAGGAGCACGATCTCTCTCGCGCGGCGGTCACCGACCATGAGCTGCAGCCATTGCGTCGCCCCACCGGCGGGGACCGAGCCGTGCTCGAGCCCGACGTGGCGGATGAACGCGTCGTCGACGATGACGGCGAGGTCGCAGGCCATCTGGAGCTCGTTGCCTCCGCCGACCGCGATCCCGTTGATACGGGCGATCGTCGGCTTGCCGAGCTCCCGCAGGCGGTCGTGCATGTCCTTGAAGGCGCCGAACCACTTCCAGTACTCGCCGGGCTTGCCCACGAGGGTCTGCTCCCACGACCGGAGGTCGGCACCGACGCAAAACGCGCGGCCGGCGCCGGTCACGACGACGACCCGCACCTCGTCGTCCCAGGAGGCGTCCTCGCAGGCCCGCGCGATCTCGCGCAGCATCCGGAAGTCGAACGCGTTGAGGACGTCGGGCCGGTTCAGCGTGATCGTGGCCCGTGGTGGCGCCTTCGCGTAGACGATCGTCTCGAAGCCGAGCTCCGACGGATCGACGGGGCTCGGGTGGCTCGGCTCGGTCACTCGATCGAGGCGAAGTCAACGGTGAAGGGGATGCCCATCTCCATCGCGTCGCGACCCGAGGCGGCAAACGCCTCCGAGCTCGTCGCGGCCTTGAAGGCATCCATGTCGTCCCACTCGAACTCCGCGTAGTAGCGCGCGCTCGGCTCCCCGAACGGCGAGGCGAAGATGCGACCGTGACGGAACGCGCGACAGTCGACAGGCAGGACGAACTCCGCGATGTGGCGGGCGTACCGTTCCGCGTCGGGCTCCGTCTCGTACTGGACGATGGCGCGAATCATCGGTGCCTCCTTGCGCTCGGGGAACGCGGGCAGCGTATAGCGTCACGCGCGATGGACTCGACCGGCCTCGCCGCGACTCTCGCCGTCACGGCCGGGCTCCTCGGGGCGGTGCAGGTCGCCGTCATGGGGAAGCTCGGCGAGCGGATCGGCTCTCTCGAGGCGGTGATGGTCGCGGCAATCGTGACCGGTGTGATCGTCCTGCCGGTCCTCGTCGTCGTGCGGCAGGGCTTCGGCGGGATGGGCGAGACGCTCGCCCAGCCGTGGTGGATGCTGACCGGAGGCGCGCTCGGCGCGGCCATCGTCCTCTCGATCACGATCGGCGCACCGAAGATCGGGACGACCGCGGTCGTCGCCCTCCTCATCGCCGGCCAGCTCGTCGCTGCGACCGTGATCGACCGGTACGGCTGGTTCGGCTTCGACCGCGTCGCGCTCGACTGGCCGCGCGTCGTCGGCATCGCGCTTCTCGCCGCGGGCGCGGCGCTGACGCTCAAGCGCTAGAGGACCAGCTAGGAGACCCAGTCGACGGCGACGGGCTCTGGAAAGGCGCCGATCTCCTCGCCGCGGCGCAGGAGCTCCGTGACGGCCGAGCGGCCCTCTTCGCCGTAGTCCCGGGTGAGCTCGTTGACGTACAGCGAGACGAAGCGGTCCGCGACGGCGAAGTCGATGCCCCGCCCGAACTGCAGGGCGTACTCGAGCGCCTCCTCACGGTTCTCGAGCCCGCAGACGATCGCCTCGTGCAGGACTGTCGAGAGGTCGTCGAGCCGCTCGACGTCGCGGCGGGCCACGTTCACGCCGAGCGGGAGCGGCAGCCCCGTCTCGAGCAGCCACCACTCGCCGAGGTCGAGCACCTTCTCGAGGCCGAGCTCGGAGAAGGTGAGCTGCCCCTCGTGGATGAGGAGCCCGGCGTCCGCCCGGCCGCTTGCAACCTCGTCGGGAATCTGCTCGAACGGCAGCTCGCGCACCGCCACCTCGCCCAGCACGAGGCGCAGCACGAGGTAGGCCGTCGTGAGCGCTCCGGGGATCACGATCTCGATGTCTCGGAGTCCCTCGACCGGCAGGGGCTCGCGCGCCACGACGACCGGCCCGTAGCCGGACCCGATCGAGGCGCCGTGCGGCAGGAGCGCGTAGTCGTGCTGGACGAACGGGTAGGCGGCGAGCGAGATCGCGGTCACCTCGAGACGCCCGGCGCGCGCCCAGTGGTTGAGCGTCTGGATGTCGGCGAGCACCTGCTCGAACCGGAAGCCGCGCGTGGAGACCAGATCCGTCGTCAGCGCCCAGTACATGAACGCGTCGTCGGGGTCCGGGCTGTGGCCGACGCGGACGTCCACGAGGGCGCCGACGCTAGCACCGGGGCTTGCCGGCCCGGTCGAGGAACCGTCCGTCCGAACCTCCTTCGCGAGCGCTGTCGCGGTCGCGAACCCCTCTCTACACTCGCGTCGTGCCCCGCACGACCCTGAGCGACTCGATCCAGGACTACCTCCGCGAGATCTACAAGCAGGGCGCAGCGTCGGATCGCGTCACGACGACCGCGCTCGCACGCGGGATGGGCGTCTCACCGGCGTCGGCGAGCGCGATGGTGAAGAAGCTCGCCGCGCTCTCCCTCGTCGTCCACGCTCCGTACCGCGGCGTCTCGCTGACCGCGGACGGCGAGCAGGTCGCCCTCGAGGTGATCCGCCACCACCGTCTGCTCGAGCTCTACCTCGCGCAGACGCTCGGCATCCACGTCGACGAGGTGCACGACGAGGCCGACCGGCTCGAGCACGTGCTCTCCGAGGAGCTCGAGTCGCGGATCGACGAGGCGCTCGGCTTCCCGACCCACGACCCCCACGGCGACCCGATTCCCGACGCGAACCTCGAATGGCCGGAGCCCGAGCACGTCTCCGACTGAGAGCGGCGACCGGGCGGTAGAGTCCTCGACATGGCGTTCAAGGACCTCTTCTCGTTCCTCACGCAGCGCTCGGGCGGCGAGGAACGGGTTGCCCAGTACGTGATCCGCGAGCACGACCGCGGGCGGCCGCTGACGGAGATCCTCGAGGACCGTTACGTCCAGAACCGCCTGGAGAGCCCGGAGCAGCGAGCCCGCCTTCTCGACCGGCCGGAGATCATCCAGGCGGTCGGCAGCGACACGGCCGAGGCTGCCAAGGCTGACGTCGCGCAAGCCCGCGTCACGTAACGGCCGCTCACCGCTCCTCCCTGACGTACGGCACGCCGAGCGCGGCGGGCGCGCCGAGCCTCCGGCGGGCAGTCCCGGTGGACACGAGGACCAGGACGACGATCGTCATGAGGTACGGCAGGGCCTGGAAGAGCTGCGGCGTGATCGTCACGCCTCGCGCCTGGAGGATGAGCGGCAGCGCCGAGAAGGCCCCGAAGGCGTAGGCACCGACGAGGCAGAGGTCGGGACGCCAGAAGGCGAAGATCACGAGCGCGATCGCGATCCACCCTGCACCGGCCGTGAGCCCGTCGACCCACTGCGGCGTGAGCGCGAGGCTGAAGCATGCTCCTCCGACCCCGGCGAACGCCCCGCCGGCGAGCGTGTGGAGGTAGCGGTACCGGGTGACGTCGATCCCCATCGCATCGGCGGCCGCGGGCGACTCGCCCACGGCTCGTACCTCGAGCCCAGGGCGGGTCCGGGAGAGGTAGAAGCCGATGAGGGCGACGCACGCCCACGAGGCGTAGACGAGCCACGACTGGCCGAAGACGACCGGCCCGACGATCGGGAGGTCGGCGAGGCCGAGGACGTCGAGGTTCCCGAACGAGAAACGGGCCGGGTTGTCGGCGAGGGCGAAGTCGCTGCCGAGGTAGGACGAGAGCCCGACCGCACCGGCGAAGATCGTGAGGGCGAGGCCCGACACGATCTGGTTGGCACGCAGCGTGATCACGAGGAAGGCCAGGATCAGGGCCGCGGCGGCGCCGGCGAGCGCGGCCGCACCGACCGCGAGGGGCAGCGCGGTCCCGGCCGAGCCGCCCACGTGCTGCACGCACAGGAACCCGCTCACCGCGCCGAGGAGCATCATCCCCTCGACGCCGAGGTTGAGGACCCCCGAGCGCTCGGCCAGGAGCTCGCCGAGCGCGGCGAAGAGCAACGGCGTGCCGTAGGCGACCGCCGCAGCAAGAACGACCACCACGATGCCGTCGTTCACGTCGTCGCCTCCGAGGGAGCCGCGACGACTCCCCGAGGTCGCTCGACGACGATCCGGTAGCGGACGAGCAGCTCGCCGCCGAGCATCGCGAAGAGGATCATCCCCTGCATGACGCCGACGAGGCCCGACGGGAAATCCGCGCCCTGGAGGGTGTAGCCGGCGTTCTGGAGCCCGCCGAGCAGGAACGCCACGAGCAGCGTCGCGAACGGGTTGAAGCGGGCCAGCGCGGCGACGACGATCCCCGTGTAGCCGTAGTTCGCCTGCTGGAGCCCGCGTGCGTCGAGGACGTGCCGGAAGTCGCCCATCTGGCTCGCGCCGCCGAGCCCGGCGATCGCGCCCGAGATGCACAGCACCGCGACGATCTTCCGCCGGGTGCGCATGCCCGCATAGCGCGCGGCCCTGGGCGAGTCGGCGATCACCTGCGCCTCGAACCCGAAGCGCGTCCGCCCATAGAGCACCCACATCGCGACCGCGACGGCGATCGCCACGAGGAAGCCGAACGGCACCGCGATCGACCCGATCGTCGAGAGCGGCCACGTCGCCGACTCCGCGAGGGCCTTCCCCTGGGGGAAGAGCTGCCCGGTCGCGGAGTTGTCGCGCCAGTACGACTGGCTGTCGAAGATCAGGTAGTTGAGGAGGAGCGCCGCGACGTAGTTGAGCATCAGCGACGTGATGATCTCGTTCGTGTGCGCGAACGCCCGCAGGACCCCCGGGATCGCCCCCCAGGCGGCGCCGCAGGCGGCGCCCGCGGCGATCATCGCCGCGATGACGACGACGGACGGCTGACCGGCCAGGGCGAGCGCGATGCCCGCAGCGCCGATCGCGCCGAGGTAGAGCTGCCCCTCCGCGCCGATGTTGAAGAGGCGCATCCGGAAGGCGAACGCGGCGGCGAGGCCGGTGAAGGCGAGCGGCGTCGCCGAGATCAGGGTGTTCGAGAGCGCTCCGTCGGCGAGGAACGCTGCGTCGAAGAGTCGCCGGAACGTCGGCCACGGTGCGTGCCCGGTGGCGACGAGGACGAGGGCGATGGCCGCGAAGGCGACGACGAGCGACCCGAGCGGCACCGCGACCGAGAGCCAACGGTGCTGGACGAGCCGGCGCTCGATTCGGACGACGGGCCTCGTCATCGCACCCCTGCCATCAGGAGCCCGAGCTCGTCGACGGTCGCCGTGCGGTCGGTCTCCCCGACGATCGCTCCCTCGTACATCACGACGATCCGGTCGGCGAGCGTCTGCACCTCGTCGAGGTCCTCGCTGAGCAGGAGGACGGCGACGCCGTCTGCCGCGGCATCGCGGAGATACCCGTGCACCGTCTCGATCGCGCCGACGTCGAGGCCCCGCGTCGGCGCGGCCACGACCAGCGCCTTCGGGCGCCCCGAGAACTCGCGCCCGAGGACGACTTTCTGCAGGTTCCCGCCCGAGAGCACCCCCGCGGGGACACGCGGGCCGGTCGTCCGGACGTCGTAGCGGCGGATCAGCTCGACCGCGCGCTCGCGGATCCTGCGGAGGAGCAGGAACGGGCCACGGGTGACGCCGCCGCCGCGGTAGGACTTCAGCACGACGTTCGACGCGATGCTGAGGCTCGGCGCGACACCCGTGTGGAGCCTGTCCTCCGGCACGTGCGCCACCCCCGCCTCGATCGCCGACCGCGGATCGCCCGCCTGCAGGCGCCGGCCGGCCACCTCGACGCTGCCGCCGGTGATCGGGCGCAGGCCCGTGATCGCCTCGGCCAGCTCCCGTTGCCCGTTCCCGGCGACACCGGCGACACCGACCACCTCACCCGCACGGACGGTCAGGGAGACGTCCCGGAGCGCCTCGACCCCCCGGTCGCCGCGAGCCGTGAGACCACGGACGTCGAGCACGACCTCGCCGATCGACTCAGCCTCACGCCGCCGCCCGATGTCGACATCGCGGCCCACCATCAGAGCGGCGAGCTCGTGCCGCGTGACGTCTGAGGCGCTGACGGTCGCGATCGAGCGCCCGTCACGCAGGACCGTGATGCGGTCGGCGACCGCCATGACCTCGTGGAGCTTGTGGGAGATGAAGATCACCGTCCGCTCCTCGGCGGCCATCGCCCGTAGCGTCTCGAAGAGCGCCTCCGCCTCCTGGGGCGTCAGCACCGCGGTCGGCTCGTCGAGGATCAGGATCGTGGCGTCGCGATAGAGCGCCTTGAGGATCTCGACGCGCTGCTGCTCGCCGACGGAGAGCTGCCAGATACGCGCCTTCGGATCCACGGCAAGCCCGTAGCGATGCGCGAGCTCGGCGACGCGACGCTCGATCTCCGCCCGGTGCAAGAGAAACGCGCGGCCGACGTCTCGATGGTCGCCGAGCACGACGTTCTCCGCGACGGTGAACGGCTCGACGAGCCGGAAGTGCTGGTGCACCATCCCGATCCCGACGTCGAGCGCATCCCTCGGCGAGCCGAAGGCGACCGGACGGCCCAGGACCTCGAGCTCGCCGCCGTCCGGGTGGTAGAGGCCCGTGAGGATGTTCGAGAGGGTGCTCTTTCCGGCCCCGTTCTCGCCGAGCAGCGCGTGCACCTCGCCGACCGCCGCCTCGAAGTCGACCGCGTCGTTGGCGACGACACCCGGGAACCGCTTCGTGATCCCGCGCATCGCCACCGCGGCCACCACCGAAGCGGTGGCCGCGGGACGATCCGGCTGATCTCTCATCTAGGTGCGAGGAAGCCCGGACGCTTTCAGCACCTCAGCCCTTCGGAGAGCCGATCACGCCGCGGACGAGCCAGTCGACCGAGAGGATCTGCGGCAGGGTCATCCGCTTCCCCTTCGGAACGCGGAGCTTGCCCGCCTGGTCGTAGAGCGGCCCGGTGAACTCGTAGAACGAGCCCTTGACGATCGACTTCTTCCTCGCGTTGATCAGGCCCCGGGTCTTCGCCGAGACCTTGGGCCCGAACGGAGCGAGCACCGCGAAGCCGTCGGCCATGCTTCCCCAGTAGCTCCCGGTCTTCCAGGTGCCGTTCTGGGCCGCCTTGACGCGCTTGAGGTAGTAGAGGCCCCAGTCGTAGAGCCCGGACGTGAGCCAGGAGGTCGGCGCGAACCGCTTCGCGTTCGACCCGTGACCGACCCAGGGGATGCCCTTCGTCTGCGCATACTGACCGGCGGACGGGCTGTCGACGTTCTGGCCGATCACGTCGACGCCGGCGGCGACGAGGCTCTCGGCGGCCTTCCGCTCCTTCGCCGGGTCGAACCAGGACTTCGTCCAGACGAGCCGGATCT
The DNA here is from genome assembly GCA_963734045.1 of uncultured Actinomycetes bacterium. Taxonomy (GTDB): domain Bacteria; phylum Actinomycetota; class Thermoleophilia; order Gaiellales; family Gaiellaceae; genus Gaiella. Next base: position 210,421 of record CAVTFU010000005.1, read on the forward strand.
TCGCGTCCGGCCGGACGGCCAGGACGCCGAGCGCGAAGCCGTTCGTGTGCCGGATGATCTCGGGGATCGGGAACGGCACGATGAACCCGACGTTGCCGTTCTTCGTCGCGGCGCCCGCCGCCATGCCGGCGAGGTAGATCGCGTCCTCGACGGCGCCGAAGTAGTTCGCGAAGTTCTTGCCGGACTTGTAGCCCGTCGCGTGCTCGAAATAGACGTCGGGGTACTTCTTCGCCGCAGTCGCCATCGCGTCCATGAAGCCGAACGACGTGCCGAAGATGATCGTGTTGCCGTCGCGCACGAGCGCGTCGATCACCTGAAGCGTCTGCGGGCCCTCGGGGACGTTCTCCTTGTAGGTCGTGACGACCTTCTTGCCGAGCATCTTCTGCACGTAGAGCCGGCCGTCGTCGTGCGCCTGTGACCAGCCGCCGTCGTTGTGAGGCCCGACGTAGATCCATGCCGCCTTGATCGGCTTCGCCTCGGCGGCGCCGCCGCTCGAGACCAGTACGAGCGCGCCGACGATCGACAGCAGCGCGACGTACAGCAAGCCTGCCTTCTTCATGCTCCCTCCTTCGAACGATCGTCCGCCTCTCCGAGTGACGGAGCTTGTCATTGGGTGGCGGACCCCGCGGTGGCGAGGTCAGCTTCGAGCCGGTCGAGCTCCTGCGTGAACTCCTCGCGCATCCGGCGCTTCTCGTCGTCGGAAAGCCACGAGCCCTCGACCCCGTTCAGGCTCAGCTCACGGATCGTGTCGACTCCCCACTCCGCCGCATTCGCCATCTTCACGTACTCGGACCCGATGTCGGTGTGGAACATCGACGGGTCGTCCGAGTTGACCATGATCTTCAGCCCGCGCGCCGCCATCTCCCGGATCGGATGGGTCGTGTAGTCGTCCGGATCGAAGTAGCAGACCGCGGTCGCCGTCGGGCACACCGTGAACGTGATCCCCTCGTCACGGCAGCGCTCGACGAGCGAGTCGTCCCCCAGGATGTGGTACCCGTGGTCGATCCGCTCGCAGCCGAGGACGTCGAGGCAGGTCGCGATGTTCTGCGCCGGCGCGTCCTCACACGCATGCGCCGTCAACCGCAGGCCGCCGGAGCCCGCAAGCCGGTAGGCCTCGGTGAACTGCTCGGGCGGATCGGGCGCCTCGGCTCCGTCCATGCCGAGGCCGATCAGCTCGTCTCGCCGGTGCTCGAGAACCTGCTCGACCATCTCTCGCGCCTCGGCCGGGCTGTCCTGCCGGTACACGTCCGCGATCAGGCGGCACGCGACCCCGAAGTCCTTGTCGGCCGCCTGGATCCCGTCGACGAGCCCGTCGACGACCGTGCGATACGGCACGCCCCGCTTCGTGTGCAGGGTCGGGTTGAAGAACATCTCGCGGTACCTGAGGTTCCCGAGCTTCACGCCGTCCTCGATCGACTCGTACGCGGCGCGGGCGAAGTCCTCCTGGTCGATGAGCGTCGACGAGACCATCGCGAAGATCTTCAGGAACTCGTAGATGGAGTCGTAGTCGTAGAGCCTGTCCACGTCGTCCGTGGGCAGCGCGACCCCGTGCTTTCTCGCGAAGTCGGCGAATGTTCGCGGCCGCACCGTCCCCTCGAAGTGGCAGTGCAGCTCGACCTTCGGGACGCGGCGCAGGAACTCGTCGTAGCCCGTCATGCCGGATCTCTCATCGTGCAGACCTCCAGGGCGACGTCAAGGAGCCGTGATCCTCTCACGTTCGCGTCCGCTCGGCACACCGAGGCGACAGCGTCGCGGCGCGTGTCGGCGCACGCCACACGCTCCAGCGCGTAGACCGGCAGTAGGCTCGTTCCGTGACCCGCCTGCTCGAACGTCTCGACGACCTCTACGCGATCGGAGGCGGGCCGGGGGCGAACCGCGTCGGCTACTCGCGGGAGGAGGACACGGCGCACGAGCTCGCCTCCGGCTGGCTACGGCAGGCCGGCTTCGAGGTCGAGGTCGATGCGCACGGCAACCTGCTCGGCCGGCTGCCCGGCGACGAGCCCGAGCTGCCCGAAGTATGGACGGGCTCGCATCTCGACTCGGTCCCCCAGGGCGGCCGCTACGACGGCGCGCTCGGGGTGGTCGCCGGGATCGAGGCGCTCGAACGGCTCGGTCGCCGACGGCGCACCCTCGGGGTCGTCGCCTTCCGCGAGGAGGAGCGCGGTTGCGTCGGCAGTCGCGCCCGTTGCGAGGCTGGTGGCTTGCCCGGCGCATGGCTCGAGCTCCACCACGAGCAGGGCCCGCGCCTCGCGCAGGCGGGCGCGCCGCTCGGCGTCGTCACGGGCATCGTCGGCTACAAGCGCGGCGTCCGCGAGTTCGAGGGCCGGGCCGGCCACGCCGGCACGACGCCGATGGAAGGGCGCGCGGACGCCCTGGTCGCGGCGGCGGCGGAGATCCTCCACATCCGGGACGTAGCCGTTGCCATCGACGGCGCCGTGGCCACCGTTGGCTGCCTGGAGGTCGAGCCGGGAGGCATGAACGTCGTTCCCGGCCGCGTGCGCCTCGTCGTCGACGCGCGGGCGCCGGACGCCGAGAGGCTCACGCGGCTGCTGGGCCAGCTCGGTCTCGACGATGCGGGCCGCACCGAGCCAGTGGCGATGAGCTATGCCGCGCGCGGCGCGCTGCGCGCCGCGATCGAGGCGCGCAGCCTGCCCGTCGTCGAGCTCGCGAGCGGGGCCGGTCACGACGCAGGCATCCTCGCCGCCGCCGGCGTGGATGCGGGGATGCTGTTCGTCCGCGCCGGCAGCGGCGGCGTCAGCCACCATCCGGACGAGTCCGCCGCCGCGGAGGACATCGTCCTCGCCGTCGACGTGCTCACGGACGCCCTCGGCCGCCTCGCGTCGGCCTGACGCATGCGACGGCTCTTCGCGAACGGCTGGGTCGTGACCGTCGACGACGTCGGCACCGAGCATCCGAGCGGCTGGGTGCTCGTCTCGGATGAGATGATCGTGGCGGTTGGCGGCGCGGCCGAGCCGGAGCACGACGAGCGCCACGACCTCCGCGGCGCGGTGGTCACACCCGGCCTCGTCAACACTCACCACCACCTGTACCAGACGCTCACCCGGGCACGCGCGCAGCAGGCCGACCTCTTCACCTGGCTCCGCGAGCTGTACCCGGTGTGGGCAGGGATCGACGCGGAGTCGGAGTACGCAGCCGCGCGGACCGGGCTCGCGGAACTCGCGCTCTCCGGCTGCTCGACGGTCTTCGACCATCACTACGTGTTCCCGCGCGGGCGTATCGGGATCTTCGAGGCCGAGGTCGAGGCAGCGCGCGAGCTGGGCGTGCGCCTCGTGGCATCACGGGGGTCGATGGACCTCGGCGTCTCGGACGGGGGCCTGCCGCCCGATGAGCTCGTCGAGGAGCTCGACGCCGTCCTCGCCGAGACGGAGAGGCTCCATGGCGCGTACCACGAAGACGGCCCCGGCGCGCGCACTCAGGTCGCCGTTGCGCCGTGCTCGCCGTTCTCCGTCACGGGTCGGCTGATGGAGGAGTCTGCGACGCTCGCCCGCCGCCTCGGGCTCGTCCTCCACACGCACCTCGCCGAGACCGTGGAGGAGGAGGCGTACTGCCGCGAGCTCTATGGGTGCTCCCCGGTCGAGTACCTCGAGCGGCTCGGCTGGCTGGCCGAGGACGTCTGGTGCGCTCACTGCGTGCACCTCTCCGACGGGGAGGTCGCGCGCTTCGCGGAGACCGGGACGGGCGTGGCGCACTGCCCGACGTCCAACCTGCGTCTCGGCGCCGGCGTCGCCCCGGTACGCGCGCTGCTCGATGCCGGCGCGCGCGTCGGCCTGGGCGTCGACGGCTCTGCCTCGAACGAACGGGGCGACCTGTTCCTCGAGGTCAAGCAAGCCCTCCTCGTCGCGCGCGGCCGCGGCGGCGGGGACGCGATGACCGCACGCGAGGCGCTCCGGCTCGGCACCCGCGGCGGCGCGGAGGTGCTCCGCCGCGACGACATCGGGTCGCTCGAGCCGGGGAAGCAGGCCGACCTCGCGATCTGGGCCACCGACGGGCTCGAGCTCGGCGGTGCCGACGATCCTGTCGCGGGGCTGGTCTTCTCGGGACCGCACCGTGTCGACCGGCTGATCGTCGGCGGCGAGGACGTCGTGCGCGGCAGCGCTCTCGTCCGGGCGGAGGAGGCCGACATCGCTCGCGCCCATCGGGCCCAGGCGCGAAGATTCGCCGGATGAGCTGTTCTCTCTCGACGCACGTGCTCGACACGACAGCGGGAAAGCCTGCGGCCGGAGTCACGGTCGAGCTCGCAGGACAGGGCGGCACGGTGGCGACGGCGGAGACGGACGGCGACGGCCGCGCGCGGCTCGCGGATGACCTCGCCGCCGGCACCTACCGCCTCGTCTTCCATCCGCCGTCGCCGTTCTTCACGCGGGTGGAGCTGCAGGTCGAGCTCGCGGACGGCCACTACCACGTCCCCCTCCTCGTCTCTCCGTACGGGTGCGCGACCTACCGCGGGAGCTGACCGTCGACGAGCTCGCCGGGCTCTTCGAAGGACGGACCCGGTTCGTCGAACGGCTCGCGAACGAGCCCGATCCTCTCGTGCGCGCCCGGACGCTCGTCCACGAGGTGCCCGCCGACGAGAAGCGAGAGATCCTCGACGCGCATCCCGCGATCGGACAGCAGACCGGTCTCTCGGCGCGGTCGGCGGTCGAGCAGGGCGCCGACGCCGACCCCGCCGTCCTCGAGGAGCTCGCCCGCCTGAACGCCGCCTACGAGGCGCGGCACGGCTTCCGGTTCGTCGTCTTCGTCAACCGCCGCCCGAAGGCCGAGATCCTCGAAGTCCTCCGGGATCGCATCGAAAATCCGACGGACGACGAGCTCGAGACCGCGCTCGGCGAGCTCGTCGCGATCGCCGAGGACCGCTGGCGGCGCGGGTGACGGCGGCGCTCCCGCTCGCGCTCTCGGACGCCGTCTCCGACTGGCTCGACCTGGGCCTGCGGTGGCTCCACGTGATCGCCGCGATGGCGTGGATCGGGACGTCGTTCTACTTCGTGCTCCTCGACCAGTCGCTCCGGCCTCCGAAGGATCCCGCGGATGCCGACGCGGGCGTCCGCGGCGAGCTCTGGGAGGTGCACGGCGGCGGCTTCTACCAGGTGCAGAAGTACTTCGTCGCTCCGCCGCGGTTGCCCGACCACATCGCCTGGTTCAAGTGGGAGGCCTACACGACATGGCTCTCGGGCTTCGGGCTGATGCTCGTCCTCTACTACCTCGAGGCGTCGAGCGCGCTCGTGAAGCCCGGCGACGATCTCGAGCCATGGCTCGCAGTCACGATCTCGATCGCGCTGCTCGTCGCCGCCTGGCTCGCCTACGACATCCTCAACCGGCTCGTCTCCGACGGGCGCGTCCTGTGGCCCGCCCTCTTCGTCCTCGTGGCTCTCGCGACCTGGGGCTCGACGGAGCTCTTCAGCCCGCGCGCCGCGTGGCTCCAGGTCGGCGCGATGATCGGCACCGTGATGGCGGCGAACGTCTTCTTCGACATCATCCCCGCGCACTGGGAGCTGATCCGGGCGAAGCAGGCGGGGCGCGACCCCGACCCGCGGCCGGGGATCCAGGCGAAGCAGCGCTCGGTCCACAACAACTACCTGACGCTCCCCGTCCTGCTGACGATGCTGGCCGGGCACTTCCCGTTCGCCTACGGCGCCGACCATGCCTGGCTCGTCCTGCTCGCGCTCATGCTGCTGGGGGTCTGGGCGAGGCTCTTCTTCAACCTGCGCCACTCGGGCCGTACCCACTGGTGGATGCCGGTGGCCGGCCTCGTGGCGTTCGTGGCGCTCGCCGTCTGGGTCGACCGCAGCGAATCGTCGTCCTCGACGCCGACGGACGCAGCCGCGGTCGCGCGGGGAAAGGAGGTCTTCGTGACGGCAGGCTGCGGCACGTGCCACACGCTCGCCGACGCCGGCGCAACCGGGGCCGTCGGCCCGAGCCTCGACGCCTCCGCCCCGTCCGCCGAGCTCGTCGCCCAGCGAGTCCGGAACGGGCAGGGTGCGATGCCGGCCTTCGCCGGGACGCTCTCGGACGCCGAGATCGTGGCCGTTGCGGCGTACGTCGCCTCGGCGGCCGGCGGCTAGGATCGCGCCCGTGCTCCGGATCAGCGCAGGGGGCTTCGACTTCGTCGCGCGCCTCGAGGACGAGGCGGCGCCCGAGACGGTCGCGGCATTCCGCCGCCTGCTGCCGCTCGAGTCGCGGATCATCCACGTCCGCTGGTCCGGCGAGGCCGGCTGGATCCCGTTCGGCGACCTCGACCTGGGGCTCGGCCCGGAGAACGCGACGAGCTATCCGAGCCCGGGCGAGGTCGTGCTCTATCCGGGCGGCGTCTCCGAGACCGAGATCCTGCTGGCCTACGGCTACGTCAACTTCGCCTCGAAGGCCGGCCAGCTCGCCGGGAACCACTTCGCCACGGTGGTCGACGGCAACGAGCACCTCAGGCCCCTCGGGGTGAAGTTCCTCTGGGAAGGGGCGCAGGAGATCGTCTTCAGGGAGACGTAGGGGCGGAAATGTCTCGCCGCTACAGGGTCGTGCCGACGTCGCGCTCGCGCGCCCTCCGGACGACCTCGTGGGCGATCGCGACGTCCCACGGCGCGATCCCGTTCGACTTGAAGAGGACGATGTCCGCGTCGGACTGCCGCCCGGGCAGCTCGCCGGCGACGACGTCCTGCAGCTCCTGCACCTCGAGCCAGTCGAGCTGCCCGGCTGCGACGGGCTCGATGAGGTCGCCGGACTCGAGCTTCGCGTCCTCGAGCGAGTCGCAGCACACGAATGCCGCCCGCGCGATCACCTCTGCGTCGAGCTCTCGGGCGCGCGGATCGTTCGCTCCGATCGCACAGACGAGCGCCCCCTCCTGCAGCCAGTCGCCGCGGAGCACGGGGTCCTTCGCCGTCGTCGCGGTGACGACGATCTCGCACGCGGCCGCGTCGGACGGCGTGTCGGCCACCTGGGCGCCGTGCTGCTCGGCGAAGGTGGCGGCACGCTGCGGTGTCCGGCTCGAGACGACGACCCGCTGGAGCGAGGGCACCGCGGCGCGAATGGCTGCGAGCTGGGACTCGGCCTGCCAGCCCGCCCCGATCAGCCCGAGGCTCGTCGCCCCCTGACGCGCAAGGTGCTTCGCGGCGACGCCGCTCGCCGCGCCCGTGCGCACCTGGCCGAGGCGATCGGCTGCGATCGTCGCGACGAGTGAGCCGTCCGCGAGGTCGAAGAGGCAGACGACGAAGGAGAGCTTTCCCTCGACGACGGTGTAGCTCTTGAGCCCGGCGACACCCAGCCCGCGGTCTGCGGCGGCCATCACGGCGAAGTAGCCGCCTTCGACCGGGAAGCGGCGACGCGGCATGAGCTCGACCTCGCCGGCGGCCATGCGGCGGAAGCACTCCTCGATCACCGGCACGGCGTCCCCCGGCGTGACGAGTCCGGCGACGTCGTCCTCGGAGAGCCAGAGCGGCACGGGCCCGATCGTAGTCAGCGCGCGATGAAGCTGATCCGCCCGGTCGTCTCGAGGACGCCCCAGCGGACGTCAGCGAGCGAGCCGATCCCGTTCGCGCGCGCCTCCTCCTGGATGTCCTCGATCGTGAGCCGATCGCGGACGAGGTTCCGAGGCCGGCCGCGCTCAACCGATGCGCCGCGCAGAAGGGGCGGCCGGCGAGGAACCGTGGGTTCTCCCGCCCTAGTGCGCCCGGCACGATTCGAACGTGCGACCTCTGCCTCCGCAGGGCAGCGCTCTATCCCCTGAGCTACGGGCGCGGGGAGCCGTGAGTGTACCGGGGAGGCTTGTGACGATCAGTCACAAGGCGAGCTGGCGCGCCGTCGCGCCGGCGAGGCTCAGCGTCGCGTCCGAGGGGACCTCGCGGCGGACATAGGCAAGCGCGACGATGCCGTGCTCGGGGTCGCGCGCCGTGCTCGTGACGCGTCCGACGACCTTCCCGTCGAGCCCGAGCTCCGTGTCATACGCGGGGAGGACCTCGGCGTCGAGCGCCAGGACACGGAGCCCGCGATTGGGGTGCCCGCGGTAGTGGAGCCTCGCGACGGGCTCCTGGCCCGGGTAACAGCCCTTCGAGAAGCTGATCGCCCGTTCCTCGAGCCCGGCCTCGGCCGGCAGCACGCGGTCGTCGAGCTCGCGCCCGAGCCGTGGCGTCCGCGCGAGGATCCGCAGGCGCTCGAGCTCCTCCTCGTCGATCGAGGCGGCACCCGGCGGGGCATCGGCGTCGAGGAGCTCCAGCGCCGGAACGCCGTAGTCGCGGTTCGGAATGCCCTTGTGACGATCGGTCACAAGGGCATCGTCGCCGAGCACGACGAGGGACCGGTGCTCCTCCGGCGCGATCTCGCACTTCGCGGCGAATCGGGAGCGGAGGAGCTCGCGGGCGACGCGCTCTCCGGCCTCCGGCTCGGTGAGGAGCAGGAAGTCGTCCGGCGCGCGCCGCCAGACGACGAGCGACGCGATGACCCGCGCTTTCGGCGTGAGCAGCAGGGCCTCACAGGCATCGCCGGCGGGGAGCGCCTCCACCTCGTTGGAGACCATCCGGTTCAGGTACGAGGCGGCGTCGGGCCCGTTCACCGAAACGTAGGACCGGGGCCGGTAGGCGACCTGTAACGTCGAGACGGCCACGAGACGAGGGTAGCCGGAGTGTTCAGGAGCAAGGCGGAGCGGAAGGTGCGAGGCGGCGGGGTACGACCCGGCGCGGCTCCCGCCCGGGCAGTACCTGACCGAGAAGTGGCCGGTGCTCCACGCCGGCGACGTCCCGGCGTACCCCGACGACCTGAGCGGCTGGAGCTTCCGCGTCTTCGGCGAGGTCGAGGAGCCGCTCGAGGTCAGCTGGGCGGAGCTGGCGGCCCTGCCCACGACGTCCGTCACGCAGGACATCCACTGCGTGACCCGCTGGAGCCGCTTCGACGCGGAGTTCACCGGGGTCGCGTGGTCGACGCTCCGCGATCGCGTCCGGCCGCGCGAGAGCGCGCACTACGCGATCGCGCAGGCCGAGGCGGGCTTCACGGCGAACGTCCCTGCTCCGTTCCTCGAGGCGGAGGGAGCGCTGCTCGCGACGCACGCCGACGGCGAGCCGCTGACACCAGAGCACGGGTGGCCGCTGCGGCTCGTGATCCCCGGGAAGTACTTCTGGAAGAGCGCCAAGTGGCTCCGCGGCATCGAGCTCCGCGCGACCGACGCGCCCGGCTTCTGGGAGCGCTACGGCTACTCGAACGACGCCGATCCCTGGAAAGAGCAGCGGTACGCGTTCTAGAGGCTTGCCGCGCCGATCGCGTCGCGATCGCGCGCGGAGCGCCGATTCGACATCCCGCTCGTCGTCCATCGCCGCAGCCGTCGCGGCCTCGAGAAGGTCGAGCTGCTCGTCGATCGCAGCCGCCCGCTCGGCGGGAGCGATCGAGCGCAGATCTCTGAGCGCGGCCACGAGTCGGCGGGCGACCGGCGGTGATCCCGCTCCCGCCATCCTGATCTCGTCGAAGGCGAGGTGGACGTAGTCCTCCCAGCTCGTCGTCTTGACGATCAGCCTGACCTGCCCGGTCGCGTCGCGATGACGTCCGTCGGGGAACGGCCGTCGCGCGAGCTGCCGGAGCAGGTCGTGGAGCCGGTCGATCGCCTGCACGGCGGTGGTCGGGTCCTGGAACGGCGAATCGGCAAGTGACCGCTCGGCGATGTCGACGAGGAGGCGCATCCCGTAGGCGACGTCCTCGTCCAGGGTCCGCTCCAGCTTCAGGATCAACGCCTCGTGGAGGCGATCCTCGTCCAGCCCGTCGGGCTCGCCGTGGACGACGAAGAGCGGTGCGCCGGCGGGCACGAACTGCCCGAGCCCGGGGACGAGCTCGAGCACGACATCGGCCCGGGCGGCTTCCTCGACGAGCTGCTCGTCTCCGATCACCGTCAGGACACCCGACTTCGGGGCGCAGATGACCGGCGGGGAGCCGGGCTCGGCGACAGGAGGAGTCACCTCGTCCGGGTAGCGGCGGTCGACGAGCTTCCTGCTGTCCTTGCCGACGAGCTCGATGAGCGCGGAGACCCGCAGCGCCTGGCCGATGTGCTGCACGTAGATGACGAGCACCGCGATGCTGACGAGCACGAGGACGAACGACGTGATGACCGCGATGCCGGGCACCTGACCGGTGCCGTCACCGTTGTTCGTGACCTCCCTGACGGCGAGGATCGCGTGGACGAACGTCGCGACGAAGAGGCCGATCGCAAGCTGGCTCGGCTTGTCGCGCAGGATGCGCTGGACGATCCGCGGCGAGAACTGCCCCATCGCGAGCTGCACGACGACCATCGTGATCGTCAGCACGAGCGCCGTGAGGCTCACCATCGACGCCGCGACGGTCGTCAGGATCGCCGTCGCAGAATCCGGGTCCGCCGACGAGGCTCTCGGGGATCGCGTCGTATCCGGAGAGACGGTCGAGGGCTAGCGTGCCGAAGGAGATCGCGGCACCCGCGAGCACGCAGAGCACAGGCACGAACCAGAGGCTCGCCTTGAGATGGATGACGAGCTTCTGCCAGCGCACGCCCACAGGCGTACCCAGGCGCGCGCCCTTTGCAACCATCGCGCCCCGGGCCGGACGGCGGCGCGCCGGGTGCTCCTGGTTGCTCAGGATCCCCCACATGGGGGAGCAAGGCCGGCGTGCGCGGCGCCGAACCAGATAGCACCCACCCTCCCCAAGCATCACCGAGGCGGCCGCTCCCCCAAGCGGCCGCCTCGCCGTTTTCCTGCCTCGCGAAGCGGCTTGATCCCCGCCCACGGCCGGGCGCATCCCTGAAGGCGGACGCCTTCGGCGCCGCAACTGCGTCGTCACCGCCCGTGCGGTTCGGCTCAGCCGCGGTCGAGGAGCGCGAGAAGCTCGTCGCCGAGCGCAGCGGCGGTCGTCCCCTCGCGTGGGGCGAGGAAGATCGTGTTGTCGCCGGCGATCGTGCCCGCCACGCCCGGGTGCGCGCTCTCGTCGATCGCCTGCGCGAGCGCGTTCGCGTACCCGGACGGTGTCGTCACGACGACGAGCGGCCCGGCGCGCTCCACGCCGGTCGCGTAGCGGCGCATCGCAACCCCGATCGCGTGGCGCCGGTCGGCGTCGTCGCCGCCCGGGGTCGTGTAGACGAGGCGCCCGGACGGTGCCCGCACCTTGACGAGCCCGAGCTCGTGGACGTCGCGCGAGATGGTCGTCTGGACGACCTCATGGCCCTCCTCGCGCAAGGCCTCGACGAGCTCGGCCTGGGTCGAGAGCGCTCGCTCCCGGACGAGGCGCATGATCGCCTGCTGGCGGACGTGGTTCACCGAAGCGCGCCGGCCAGCAGCTCGAGGGCTTCGCCGACCTCGTCCTCCGAGACGACGAGCGGCGGCAGGAAGCGCAGCACATCCGGGCCGGCGGTGAGCACGAGCAGGCCGGCTCCGCGGCAGGCGTCGACGACCGGACCGGCTTCCCGGTCGAGCCGCGCCGCGAGCATCAGGCCGCGGCCGCGGACCTCGGAGACGCCGGGAACGCCCTCGAGCCCCTCCGCGAGCTGTGCGCCTCGCGCGACGACGGCGGCGAGCAGGGCGTCGTCGATCGCCTCGACGACCGCGCAGGCCGCCGCGGCGGCGACGGGATTGCCGCCGAACGTCGAGCCGTGGTCACCGGGGCCGATCGGCTCTGCCGCGCCCTCCCGCACGAGCAGCGCGCCGATCGGCAGGCCGTTGCCCAGCCCTTTCGCGAGGGTCACGAGGTCGGGCTCGACACCGAGCGTCTCGTAGGCGAAGAACGTCCCGGTGCGCCCGAGCCCCGTCTGCACCTCGTCGACGACGAGCAACGCGCCGACCTCGCGAGCGATCTCCGCGGCGGCACGGACGTACGGCTCGTCCAGGGGCAGGACCCCGCCCTCGCCGAGGATCGGCTCGAGCATGATCGCGGCGAGCTCGCCGCCCGGTGCGACGGCGGCCTCCAGGGACTCGACGTCGTTGGGCTTCGCGAAGGAGACGCCGGGGACGAGCGGGCCGAAGCCCTCCCACTTCCCCGGTTGACCGGTCGCGGAGAGGGCCCCGAGCGTCCGGCCGTGGAACCCCCCTTCCAGCGCGACGATCCTCGCTCTCCCCGTCGCCTTGCGAGCCACCTTGAGGGCCGCCTCGTTGGCCTCCGCCCCGGAGTTGCAGAAGAACGCCTGCGCGCCGCCGAAGCGCTCGGAGAGGAGACCGGCGAGCCGCAGCATCGGCTCCGTCCAGTAGAGGTTCGACGCGTGCCAGAGCGTGTCGAGCTGGGCGTGCGCCGCGGCGGTCACCGCCGGATGCCGGTGGCCGAGCCCGACGACCGCGATCCCGCCGCCGAAGTCGAGGTACGAGCGCCCGGCGTCGTCCCAGACGCGGCAGCCCTCGCCGCGCACGATCGTGACGTCGGCGCGCGCATACGTCGGCAGGACCGCGGCCTGCGCAGCCGTGTCGCTCGCGACGCTCACACCGGCACCTCCGTCTCCCCGATCGTCGCCCGGACACCGCCGCGCGCCGCGTGGATCGCCGCCATGAGCTTCGGGACGATCCCACCCTCGAAGCGACCGTCGGCGAGCCCCGCCTCGGCCTCGTCGGCCGGAAGCACCGGGGTCACGGCTCCGCCCACGAGCACGCCGGGGACATCGCTCACGAACACGATCCGCTCCGCGCCGAGACCCACGGCGAGGGCGGCGGCGGCCTCGTCGGCGTTGACGTTGAGCGGCCCCTCGGCGAGGGGAGCGACGACGGGAACCCGCCCGGCCTCCAGTGCCTCGACGATCTGCGGGGGCACGAACGGCTCGGGGTCTCCGACGAGGCCGAGCGCGGGGACCCGCGTCGCGCGGAGCCCGATCCGGTCGCCGACGAGCCCGATCGCGGCCGGGCCGATCGCGGCGCAGACCTCCGCGTTGACGAGAGTCAGCGACGCCCGCACCACCTCGAGCACGTCCGGCGTCGTCACGCGCCTGCCCCGGACGAAGACGGGCTCGATCCCCCGACGCTCGAGCTCCGCCGTGATCTGCGGGCCGGCACCGTGGACGACGACGGTTCGGTTGCCCGAACCCGCGAGCGCGTCGCGCACGGACGCGGCGGCGACGCGTCCGCCGAGCTTCAGGACAACGGTCATGTCGTGTACTCGGCGTTGAGCCGGACGTAGTCGTAGGAGAGGTCCGACGCGAGGTACGCGGCCTCGCCGGTGCCCAGCCCGAGCTCGAGCTCGATCGCGCAGGCGGCGCCGCCGAGCTCGGGCACGATCCCGGTCGGGGCACCATCCTCGTAGACCGCGGTGCCGTCGAACGACACCGTCAGCCGCTCGGGATCGAGCTGTGCGAACCCGCCGTTCCACGGCGCGGAGCCCGCCGCCGCGAGCACCCTGCCCCAGTTCGGGTCGCGGCCGAACGCGGCGGTCTTGACGAGCGAGGAGGTCGCGACGCGCTTGGCGATCGCGGCCGCCTCCTCCGGCGAGGTCGCGCCGCGGACGAGGATCTCCAGGACGACGGTGGCGCCTTCTCCGTCGGCGACGATCTGTCGGGCGAGATCCGCGCAGACGTCCTCGACGCAGCGCGCGAGCTGCTCGTCCCGGCCCGGGTCGCGTGCGATCCCCGACACGCCCGTTCGCGAGCAGCACCACCGCGTCGTTCGTCGAGCAGTCCCCGTCGACCGAGATCCGGTTGAAGCTCCGCTCGACTGCGGGTCGGAGAAAGGCGTCTGCCTCTCCGGGCTCGAGCGGGTAGTCCGTCGTGACGACCGCGAGCATCGTCGCGAGCGCCGGGTGGATCATCCCGGCGCCTTTCGCCATCCCGCCGACGACGAACCCGTCCGCGCTCGCGACCGCCGTCTTTGGGCCGGCATCCGTGGTGAGGATCGCCTCGGCCGCCTCTGCGCCTCCGTCCGGGTCGAGCGCGGCCGCGGCCGCGTCGACACCGGCGAGCAGCTTCTCCATCGGCAGCCGCGGCCCGATCACGCCGGTCGAGAGGACGACCACCTCGCTCGGGCCGGAGCCCGAGCGCCGCTGCGGTGTGGCGTGCGGTCGTCTCGGCGTCGTCCTCGCCGGGGCGCCCGGTCGCAGCGTTCGCGACACCGGCGTTGACGACGAGCGCCTGCGGCTCGGCGACCTCGAGGTGGCGCCGCGACACGACGACCGGGGCGGCCTGGACGCGGTTCCGTGTCCACATCGCGCACCCGACGGCGGGACCGAGCGAGCGGACGAGCGCGACGTCCGGCTTGCCCGACGGCCGGATGCCCGCCGAGACGCCCGCCGCCGCGTAGCCCCGGGCCGCGGTGACGGACATCAGACGAGCACTCCCGAGAGCCGGAGACCGGTCGTCTCGGCAAAGCCGTAGAGGAGGTTCACGTTCTGCACCGCCTGGCCGGCCGCGCCCTTGCCGAGGTTGTCGAGCGCGCAGATGACGATCGTGCGATCGGTGTGCAGGTCCTCGAAGACGCCGAGCTCGGCGCCGTCGGTGTGCTGCACGCGCGAGAGCTCGGGCACGACTCCCTCGGGAAGGACCGTGACGACGGGGCTCGCCGCGTAGTGCGCCTCGAGGAGGGCGCGGAGATCCGCGCCGGTCGAGCGGACGTTGCAGGTCGCGAGGAGCCCCCGACGGACCGGGAGCAGATGCGGCGTGAACGAGACCGGAAAGCCGAGCAGCTGCGCGATCTCCGCGACGTGCTGGTGCGCGCCGACCTTGTACGGCGAGACGTTCTCGAGCACGAAGCCGGCGTGGGTCGATGCCTTCGGCGCGCGTCCCGCACCGGTCATCCCGGACATCGCATCCACGACCACGCTGCCCGGATCGACGGCGCCGGCGAGCGGGCCGAGGGCGAGGAGCACCGCGGTCGCGTAGCAGCCGGGGTTCGCGATCGCGCGCCCCTCGGGCGGCGAGAGCTCGGGCAGGCCGTACGACCACGCCGCGAGGCCCTCGGGATCCGGGTGGGTGAACCCGTACCACGTCTCGTACTGGCCGGGATCGGTGAGGCGGTGCGCGCCCGACAGGTCGACGACGATGCCGCGCGAGGGCGGCTCGAGGGCGGCGGCCTCCTCGTGCGAGAGGCAGAGGAACGTGACGTCCGCCTCGCAGGCCAGCGCCGCCCGGTTCGTGATGAGCCGCGGGACGCGCTTGCCGCCGTTCCGGTTCAGTCGCGGGTCGAGCGCAGTCGCGTCCTGCCCTGCGAGCGAGTCCGAGCCGACGGCGTAGAGCTCGAGCTCGGGATGCGCGAGGACGCGGTCGAGGGTCTCCTGGCCCGTGTAGCCGGCGGTGCCGACGATGCTGACGAAGGGCATCTGCATAGTATGCATGAGATTCGCTTGATTATGCGGTGAGGCGGCCCTCGCTGGCCGCCTCCCGCTCGGCGAGCTCGGAGCGCGGTGCGAGGCGCTGGAAGCGGGAGACGCCGCGGTCCGGCTGGTCGAGGAGCACGGCTGCGCGCGACGAGCCCGTCAACCGGACGTGGCGCTCGAGCAGGGCCACCAGACGCTCGGCGTCCGGCTGCTCGAGTGGCGAGAGGACGACGAGGTCGTCGTTCAGGAGCCGCTCGTCGGGGTCGAGCAGGAAAGCCTCGCCGCCGGTCATCCCCGCGCCGAGATTGCGGCCGTGCGGCCCGAGCACGACGACCGAGCCGCGCGTCATGTACTCGCAGCCATGGTCGCCGACGCCCTCGACCACCGCCGTGGCGCCCGAGTTGCGGATCGCGAACCGCTCGCCGGCTGCTCCGGCGCAGAAGAGCTCGCCGCCCGTCGCTCCGTAGAGCACGGTGTTGCCGAGGAGCACCGCCTCGCCCTCGTCGTCCGGGGGCGGCGCGACGACGATCCGCCCGCCCGACATGGACTTGCCGACCCCGTCGTTCGCCTCGCCGACGAGGCGCAGCTCGATGCCCTGCGCGAGGAACGCGCCGAAGCTCTGGCCCGCAGCACCTTCGAACCTCGCGCGCACCCTTCCCGCGGGCGGCCCCGACCCGGCCGCTCTTGCGACCGCTCCAGCGAGACGGGCGCCGATCGCCCGGTCGCCGTTCGTGATCGCGTAGGCAGGCTCCACGAGGCGGGCCCCGCTGATCGCCGCCCGTCCCTGCGCGTGCAGGAGCGCTCCGAGGCGGTCGCCCTCGTGCGGCACGGGCTCGCCGACGTACCGCGACGGCCCTGCCCCGGCTCGCGCGAGGAGCGGTCCGAGGTCGATCGCGTCCGCCGACGCGTCGCCGGTCCGCCGCTGGCGGAGGAGATCCGTGCGACCGACGGCCTCGTCGAGTGTCCGCAGCCCGAGTGCCGCGAGGAGCTCGCGCACTTCGAGGGCGACGAACCTGAGGTACGTCTCGACCATCTCAGGCGTGCCCGCGAACTTCGCGCGCAGCTCCGGACGCTGGCTGGCGATCCCGACCGGGCACGTGTCGAGGTGGCAGGAGCGCACCATGAGGCAGCCCTCGGCGAGGAGGAGCGCGGTCCCGAACGAGAACTCGTCGGCGCCGAGCAGCGCCGCGACGACGACGTCGCGGCCGGTCTTGAAGCCCCCGTCGACCCGGAGCCGGACACGCCCGCGGAGGCCGTTCGCGACGAGCGCCTGTTGCGCCTCGGCGAGCCCGAGCTCCCACGGCGCGCCGGCGTGCTTGATCGAGGGAAGCGGGCTCGCACCCGTCCCTCCGTCCGCTCCTGCGACGTGGACGATGTCCGCGCGTGCCTTCGCCACGCCGGCCGCGATCACCCCGACACCGCTCGAGGCCACGAGCTTCACCGAGACGTCGGCCTCGGAGTTGACCTCCTTCAGGTCGAAGACGAGCTGCGAGAGGTCCTCGATCGAGTAGATGTCGTGATGGGGCGGCGGCGAGATGAGGGAGACGCCGGGGCTCGTGCCGCGCAGCTTCGCGATCTCCGGTGTCACCTTGTGCGCCGGGATCTGGCCGCCCTCGCCGGGCTTCGAGCCCTGGGCGATCTTGATCTGAAGCTCCTCGGCGGAGACGGCATACTCGGCCGTGACGCCGAACCGGCCCGAGGCGATCTGCTTGATCTTCGAGTTTCGCTCGCCGCCGTAGCGCGCGGGATCCTCGCCGCCCTCGCCCGAGTTCGAGCGGCCGCCGAGCCGGTTGAGCGCGATCGCGATCGTCTCGTGGGCCTCGGCGGAGAGGGCTCCGTGCGACATCGCGCCACCCGAGAAGCGCCGAACGATCGAGTCGACCGGCTCGACCTCGTCCAGCGGGATCGCGGTTCGCGTCTCGACGGGCTCGAGGAGGTCTCGCGGCTCGAGCGGCGGTCGCCCGTTGACGAGCCCCGCGAAGCGCTCGTAGAGGTCGAAGCGCTCACCTTTCACGGCCTTGACCAGCGCGTGTGCGGCAACGACCCCCTCCTGGAGCGCACCGACGACCTCGGGATCCGTGGCGTGCGGCTCACCGCCCTTCCGGAACTTGTAGAAGCCGGGGTTCTCGAGCTCCGGCTTCGCGGCCTCGCTCGCCTCGAGCCGACCGAGCGCCTCACGCTCGAGCCGGTCGAGCCCGATCCCGCCGATCGCCGAGTGCGTCCCGCCGAAGAACCGCTTGCACAGGCGCCTGTCGAGGCCGACGGCCTCGAAGAGCCGGGCGCCGCGATAGCTCGAGACGTCCGCGATGCCCATCTTCGACATGACTTTCAGCACACCGTCCTCGAACGCGCCGAGGAGGCGCCGCTGCGCCTCCTCCGGTGACGGCCGGTCGCCGCCGACCTTGTCGATCGCCGCCTGGTGCGCGACCGTCTCGAGCGCCAGCCGGGGACAGACGACGTCGGCGCCGTAGCCGACGAGGGTCGCGACCATGTGACTGTCCCTCGCCTCGTCGCTCGCGACGAGGAGCGAGCATCCGAGACGAAGCCCGCGCTCGACGAGGCGGTCGTGCGCCGCGGCGACCGCGAGGAGCGAGGGGATCGGCGCCCGGTCTCCTCCGGCGTCGCAGTCGTCGAGGCACACGACGGTCGCGCCGCTCGCCACGTGGGCGGCGCACGCGTCGGCGATGCGCTCGACCGCGGTCGTCAGGCCCTCGTCGGCGGCGAAGGTCGCGTCGACCGTGGCCGGTGCCACGGACGGCGAGCCCCGCGGGCGTGACGAGGAACGAGGGCAGCACGACGAGGGGCTGCAGCGGCCCGTCGGCCTCGATCGCCGGGCGGGGGCCGACGAGCGTCGCGACCGACATCACGGCCCGTTCGCGCAGATGGTCGATCGCCGGGTTCGTCACCTGCGCGAACTGCTGGCGGAAGTACGAGGCGAGAGGGCGGGCCCGCCCCGCGAGCGGCGCCAGCGGCGCATCGTCGCCCATCGAGTAGACCGGGTCGTGACCCGTCTGGGCGATGGGGCGAAGCATGAGGCTCAGGTCCTCGCGCGTGTAGCCGTGCAGGACGTGACGAGCCGAGAGATCGCCGTTCGGCGCCGGCGCCCAGGCACCCGTCTCGCCGAAGCGAACGCTCTCGTCGACCCAGGTGGCGTACGGCTTGCGCGCGGCGAGCTCGCGTGCCAGCTCGGCATCGAGGCGCAGGCCGTGCACCGGGTCGACGGTGAGCAGCTGTCCCGGGCCGAGCCTGCCGCGGCGGACCCGCGCTCCGTCCGGGAGCGGCACGGCGCCCGCCTCCGAGGCGACGGTGACGAGCCCGTCGTCGCAGACAGCGACGCGCAGGGGCCGCAGGCCGTTCCGGTCGAGCTTGGCCCCTGAGGTGACGCCGTCGGTGAAGACGAGGCCGGCCGGCCCGTCCCACGGCTCGACCGTCATCGCGTGGTACCGGCGCATCGCCCGCTCCGTCTCGTCGATCCGCGGGTCGTTCTGCCAGGCCGGGGGCACGAGGCGTGAAAGCGCCTCGCCGACGTCGAGCCCCGCCCGGACGAGGAGCTCGACGGCGTTGTCGAGCAGCGCCGAGTCGGAGCCGCGACGGTCGAGCGCGGGCGCGAGCTCCGGATCGAGGCCGCGGGCGCGCTCGCGGGCCTCCATCCACGCGACGTTGCCCTCGATCGTGTTGATCTCGCCGTTGTGGCAGAGGAGGCGGAACGGCTGCGCCCGCGCCCAGGTGGGCTCGGTGTTCGTCGAGAAGCGCTGGTGGAAGATCGCCCAGGCGGCGGCCCACGCGGGATCCGAGAGGTCGCGATAGAACCCGGCGAGCTGGGTGGCCGCGCAGAGGGCCTTGTAGGTGACCGTCCGGAACGAGAGGGACGCGACGTACACGCCGTCGACGAGCTCCGCGCGTCGCCGGGCACGGTGGGCGCGGAGCTCGGCGTCGGGCTCGGTGGAGGGTGCGAGCACGAGCTGGGCGATCCGCGGCATCGAGGCGAGCGCGGTCGAGCCGAGCGCCGAGACGTCGACCGGCACGTCCCGCCAGCCGAGCGGCTCGAGCCGCTCGGCGCGGCACGCGTCCTCGACGACGCCGCGAAGCCACGGCTCGCGGAGGAAGCACATCGCGACACCGGCGCCCTCGACCCCGGTGAGGCTCGCCGAGAGAGGCAGGAGCACGCCGGCGCCGTCACCGGTGACTCCATCGGCGGCCCATGCCCCCCGGTGCGCGACGGCGGCGAGGCCCGCGAGCGCCCTGTCGACGAGCTCGCGCGAGGCGCGTCCGCGCGCGTCGGCGACGAGCCCGATCCCGCAGGCATCGCGCTCGAGGCGCCGATCGTCGAGAAGCGTCGAGGGTGTCAGGGTCTCCCGCCTTCCAGAGTGGTGGATTGCCGGCCGTGCTTCCCGCCGGTTTCTCTGTAGCTAGTCCGGCGGGGCGGGAGAGAGGCCGGCTAGCGCGCTGACGGCGCGATGATCGCGAACGGGGCGATACGTACGGGGGCGGCTTTCTCGTTCGCGACGGCGATCATCGAGAATCGATCGTAGACGGGACGGGACGGCTCCGCAAGCACCGACACGATGTCGAGAGGGTGCCGCGCGCCGACGACAACCACCCCCAGGGGCACCCCCGGTGCCCTGATGTCACGCTACCGAGAGACCCGTGTCGAAACGGTGCCGGGATCGTGTCGAGACCGTCACGGCCGCGGGATCCACCACGGGCGGGGGTTGACAAGCCGTGACACGACCGGAAGACTGGGTGGCGATGCTCTGCCACGCCGTATCCGAGCGCGCCCTCGACGCGCGCCTCTCGGTACCCACCGGCGTCGGCATCGAGCTCATTTCGATTCTCCCCTTCTAGGGGAGATCGACGCTCACGCGTCCGAAAGGACGCACACGCCGACGAGACCACACCACCGGTGCGTCCCGAGGGCGTATCGAGCGAGAGGAGCACCACCCCGATGAGCTTTTCCACCCCGAACCCCACACCAGCATGACCGCCCGGCGCAGGTACGTCGTCGCGTGCCTGGCGGGCCACGGCATCGGCCCCGAGGTCACCGCCGCGGCAAGCCGGACGCTCGCACGGCTCGGGCGCGAGCACGGCTTCGACGTCGAGGAGCTGCACCCGCCCTTCGACACGGAGGCGCTCACCCGCTCGGGGAACCTGCTTCCCGCCGCGACCCGCCACGCGACGATCACCGCCGACGCCGTCCTGGCGTCCGGCGACGCGGCCCCCTCCCTGGAGGGCGTCCGTGCCGCGCTCGACCTGCGAGCCACCGTCACCCGCGTGCTCGACGACACGGGTGAGGTCGACCGCCTTCGTGCCCCTGGACGACGACGCCTCGGACTGGACGCTCGAGCGCGCCTTCGACACGGCCAAGGCGCGCTCCGGGCGGCTCACCTCCGTCGGCGTCACGAACGCGTGGCACGCCCGCGTCGACCGCCACGCCGACGTCCACGCCGGTGTGGAGGTCGAGCACGTCACGCTGCCGGAGGCGCTGCGCCGCCTCGCAGCGGGCGCCGCGGGCGTCGTCGTCGGAGAGCCGGTGCTGGCCGAGACGGTCGCGGAGGCGCCGCGGCTCGCGGGGCGTCGGCGGCTGATCGCATCGGCGCAGCTCTCACCGACGGGTCCCGGGCTCTTCGCGCCCGCGGAGGGCACCGCGGGCGACCATGCCGGCCAGGGCGTCGCCGACCCGTCTCCGATGCTGCTCGCGACCGCGCTGCTCCTCTCCGAGGGCCTCGGCCGCAAGGCGGCAGGTATCGCACTCGAGGAGAGCCTCGTCGTCGCGCTTCGCGGGCCGCGCCGGCCTCTCGACACCGCGACCGGGGTCGCCGCGACGACCCGCGAGTTCGTCGATGCCGTGCTGGCGCTCCTCCCGAGCGCGCGGCGCGACACGGAGTTCGCGCTCGGAGTCGGTCGATGAAGATCACGGGCGGCGACGCGATCCTCCGCTCCCTCGAGGCCGAGGGCGTCGACACGATGTTCGGCATCCCCGGCGGGGCGATCATGCCGACGTACGACGCGATGGCGCGCAACCCCGCCGTGCGCCACGTGCTCGCCCGCCACGAGCAGGGCGCGGGCCACATGGCGCAGGGCTATGCCCGCGCGTCGGGCCGCGTCGGCGTCGCGATCGCGACGTCCGGGCCGGGCGCGACGAACCTGGTCACCCCGATCGCAGACGCCTGGATGGACTCCACGCCGCTCGTCTGCATCACGGGTCAGGTGCGCTCGTCGCTGATCGGTACGGACGCGTTCCAGGAATGCGACATCACCGGTATCACGATGCCGATCGTCAAGCACTCGTGGCTCGTGCAGGACGCACGCGAGATCCCCTCCGTGCTGCGTGCGGCGTTCCACGTCGCCCGCACCGGCCGCTGCGGCCCGGTCCTCGTCGACGTGCCTCGCGACCTCCAGGAGGCGCTCGTCGACTTCAGCTATCCCGAGACCGTCGACCTCCCGGGTTGGCGCCCTCCCGCGAAGGTCCATCCGCTCCAGATCCGCGAGGCCGGGCGGGTCCTCGCGAACGCCCGCAAGCCGGTCCTCTACGTGGGTGGCGGGGTGCTGAACGGCAACGCGTGCGCCGAGCTGCGGGCGTTGGCCGAGGCGGGCTCGCTCCCGGTGATCACGACGCTGATGGGCAAGAGCGCCTTCCCGGAGTCGCACGAGCTGCACTTCGGCTGGCCCGGGATGCACGGTGCGAAGTGGTCGAACCTGGGGATGAACACCTGCGACGTCCTCGTCGCGGTCGGCGCCCGCTTCGACGATCGCGTCACCGGAAAGCTCTCGGCGTTCGCGCCCGGCGCGACGATCGTCCATCTCGACATCGACCCCGCCGAGATCTCCAAGCTGCGCGACGCCGACGTCCCCGTCGTCGGGCCGCTCGCGGACGCGGTGGCCGCCCTGGCCGGCGAGGTGGCGCGGCACCGAGAGGAAGGGTCGCCGGCGCCGGAGGCCTGGCTCGCCCAGCTTCGCGACTGGCGCGAGGAGTTCCCGCTCCGGTACGGCGAGAGCGACGAGTGGCTCAAGCCGCAGCGCGTCGTGGAGACGCTCCAGGCGCTCACCGCCGGCACGGACACGATCGTCACGACGGGCGTCGGGCAGCACCAGATGTGGGCGATGCAGTACATCTCGAGCGAGCGCCCGCGGAGCTTCATCACCTCTGGCGGCCTCGGCACGATGGGCTACGGCATCCCCGCCGCGATCGGCGCGAAGGCCGCACGGCCGGAGGCGACCGTCGTCTGCGTGGACGGGGACGGGTGCTTCCAGATGACCGCGCAGGAGCTCACCACCGCTGCGCTCGAGGATCTCCCGATCGTCGTCGTCCTCGTCAACAACGGCTACCTCGGCATGGTCACGCAGTGGCAGGACATGTTCTTCGACGGTCGCCGCTCCCACGTCCACCTCACCGCGCAGGTGCCCGACTACGCGAAGCTCGCCGAGGCGTACGGCGGCGTCGGCATGGTCGTCGAGAACGAGGCGCAGCTCGAGCCGAGGCTCGCCGAGGCGCTGACACTCGGGCGCACGGTCGTCGTCGATTGCCGGGTCGATCCCGCCGAGCAGTGCTTCCCCATGATCCCGGCCGGCGCGGCGGCGCTCGACATGCTCGAGTACACCGACGCGATGGAGGCGAGGGCGTCGTGAAGCACACCCTGAGCGTCATCGTCGAGGACCGACCGGGCGCGCTGACGCGGATCACCACGATGTTCGCGCGCCGCGGCTTCAACATCGAGTCGCTCGCGGTCGGGCCGACCGAGCGAGCCGGCGTCTCGTGCATCACGCTGCGCGTGGACTGTACGCAGCACACCCTCGAGCAGATCGAGAAGCAGATCCACAAGCTCGTGAACGTCCTCCGCGTGACCGAGCTCGTCTCCGGCGAGGCGGTGGAGCGTGAGCTCCTCCTCGTGCGTGTGACGGCCACGCCGGACAAGCGTGCGGAGCTCGTCACGACTGCCGAGGCGCTCGGCGGACGGCTCCTCGACGTCGGCCCCGACTCGGTCGTGCTCGAGCTGACCGGAACACCCGAGGACCTCGACGCGTTCCACGAGCTCTGCCGCCCCTACGGCGTCGTCGACCTCGTGCGCACCGGCCGGATCGGCGTTCCGCGTGCATCGGCGAAGCGGAAGGCGCCCCAGCGGCTCGCGGCGATCAATTGACACCGCGCCCTGCGTAGGGGCGCGATATATCTCGCTCCTACACCCGAATCCCTCCGGAAAGGACTGACCCCATGGCAACGATCCTTCGTGACGGCGACCTCTCCCTCCTCGACGGCACGATCGCGGTCGTGGGATACGGGAGCCAGGGACACGCCCACGCGCTGAACCTCCACGACTCGGGCATCCGGGTCGTCGTCGGCCTGCGCGAGGGCTCCAGCTCGTGGAGCGAAGTGGAGGCGGCGGGCCTCGAGGTGCGCACCGTCGCGGACGCGGTCCGCGGCGCGCAACTGGTCTCGATGCTGCTCCCCGACCAGGTGCAGCCTCAGGTCTTCTCCGAGTGGGTGGAGCCCAACCTCGCCGACGACGCCGGAGTCCTCTTCGCGCACGGCTTCAACGTTCTCTACGGCCGCGTCAGCCCCGGGGCAGGCCATGACGTCCTGATGGTCGCGCCGAAAGGGCCGGGGCACGTGGTGCGGCGGCTCTTCACCGAGGGCTACGGGACCCCTGCGCTGATCGCCGTCGAGCAGGACGCCTCGGGCAGGGCGCGCGACCTCGCCCTCGCGTACGCCGTCGGGATCGGCGCCGGGCGCGCAGGGATCCTCGAGACGACCTTCCGCGAGGAGACCGAGACCGATCTCTTCGGCGAGCAGGCCGTGCTCTGCGGGGGCACGACCGAGCTGATCCGCGCCGGGTTCGAGACGCTCGTCGCGGCCGGCTACCAGCCGGAGATCGCGTTCTACGAGTGCCTGCACGAGCTGAAGCTGATCGTCGACCTGATCTGGGAGGGCGGCCTCCAGCACATGCGCTGGTCGATCTCCGACACGGCCGAGTTCGGCGACTACGTGAGCGGGCCGCGCGTCATCGACTCGCACGTGCGCGAGCGGATGCAGACCGTCCTCGACGACATCCGCTCGGGCGAGTTCGCGAAGCTGTGGATCGCGGAGATGGACAGCGGCGAGGCAGGCCTCCGGGGACACCGGGCGGAAGCCGCGAACCAGCTGATCGAGCAGGTCGGCGAGGAGCTTCGCGGGCTGATGCGCCGCGAGGACACGAGTGCCGTCCGTTGACGTTCCCGTAGCCCTTCTCGGCTACGGGACCGTCGGCGCGGCGGTGCACCGCCTGCTCGAGGAGCAGGGCGAGGAGATCGAGCGGGCGACCGGCCACCGGCTGCGGGTCGTCCGCGCGCTCGTTCGCGACCCGTCCAAGGAGCGTGCCTTCGAGCCGGCCGACGGCGTGCTCACCACCGATGCGGCGGAGGTGCTCCATGACCCATCCGTCCGGATCGTCGCCGAGGTCATGGGCGGCGTCGAGCCGGCCGGCTCGCACGTCCTCGCGCTGCTCGCCTCGGGCCGGTCGGTCGTCACCGCGAACAAGCAGCTCGTCGCACGCCGCGGCGCGGAGCTCTTCGCGGCTGCCGCGGCGAGCGGCGCGCAGCTGCGGTTCGAGGCGTCGGTGTGCGCGGCGATCCCGGTGATCAAGGTGCTCCGCGAGTCGCTCGTCGTCACGAACGTCCACCGGGTGCTCGGGATCGTCAACGGGACCACGAACTTCGTGCTCACGGCGATGGACGGCGGGAGCTCCTACGACGAGGCGCTCGCCGAGGCGCAGCGGCTCGGCTACGCAGAGGCGGACCCGTCCGACGACGTCGGCGGCGTCGACGCCGCGGCCAAGCTCGCGATCCTCGCGACGGTCGCCTTCGGGTCGCGCGTTCCACTCGATTGGGTGGCGGTGGACGGCATCGAGTCGGTCTCCCAGGAACAGGTCCGAGCGGCGCGGGCGCTCGACATGAAGGTGAAGCTGCTCGCCCGCGCGACGCTCGACGACGGGCGCGTCGACGTGCGGGTCGGGCCCGCCTTCGTGGACGCGCACCATCCTCTGGCCGCCGTCGAAGGCCCGTTCAACGCCGTGATGCTCCAGGGGGACGCGATCCGCGAGATCACGCTCGAGGGCCCTGGAGCGGGCGGCATCGAGACGGCCAGCGCCGTCGTGGCCGACATGGTCTCGATCGTCGGCACCTCGGGCACCGGATTTCTCCAGGGCGACCCCGTCTGGCGCGACCTCCAGCGGATGGAACCGGGTGAGGTCGCCTCACCCTGGTACCTCGAGCTCCATGTCGCGGACCGCGCCGGCGTGCTCGCGGCACTCGCGCGGAAGCTCGCCGTCGAGGGTGTCTCCGTCGCGCGCCTCGTCCAGCAGCCCGCGAGCGACGCAGCCGTGCTGCACATCGTCACGCACGAGGCGCCGGCGGGGCGGATCGAGGCGGCGCTCGACGGCGATCGCCGCGCTCCCGGTCTCGCGGGGGGCGGCGACGGCGATCCCGGTCGTGTCCGAACGGGGGCTCGAAGAGCTCGGATGGGCATGACGACTCCGCTGATCGAGCGATTCCGCGACCGGCTTCCGGTCACGGGCTCGACACCGGTCGTCTCCCTGGGGGAGGGGTCGACCCCCTTGCTGCCGTCGCCGCGTCTCGCAAGGGCCGCCGGGCTCGAGGAGCTCTGGCTCAAGTGGGAGGCCTCCAACCCGACGGGCTCGTACAAGGATCGCGGGATGACGGTGGCGGTCTCGAAGGCTCTCGAGCAGGGGGCCGAGGCGGTGCTGTGCGCCTCGACGGGCAACACCG
The DNA here is from genome assembly GCA_963734045.1 of uncultured Actinomycetes bacterium. Lineage (GTDB taxonomy): Bacteria > Actinomycetota > Thermoleophilia > Gaiellales > Gaiellaceae > Gaiella. The sequence continues at coordinate 236,404 of CAVTFU010000005.1, forward strand.
GCGCGAGCGCCGCTGCGTACGCGGCGCGGGCCGGGCTCCCTGCTCTCGTCCTCACGCCGGAGGGAGCGGTCGCCGGGGCGAAGCTCGCCCAGACCCGCATGCTTGGTGCGCAGGTGCTCGAGGTTCGCGGAGACTTCGACGAGGCGCTGGCGGCGGCGCAGGAGCTCGCGCGACGCGGCACGCACGTGCTCGTCAACTCGCTCAACCCACACCGGCGCGAGGGCCAGAAGACTGCCGTCCTCGAGATGGTCGAGGAGCTCGGTGGGCCGCCCGACGGGTTCGTCCTGCCCTACGGCGGCGGCGGGAACACGTCCTCGTACGCGTCGGCGCTGCGGGAGCTCGGCCTGGAGACACCGCTCGTCTCGGTCGAGTCCACCGACCGGCGCCGGACGCTCGCCACCGCGATCCGGATCGGCGAGCCCGTGCACGCGGAGGCGGTGCGCGCCTCCGGCGCGACCGTCCTCACCGTCGGCGACGACGAGCTCGTGGACGCCTGGAAGCGGCTCGCGGCGGAGGAGGGGCTCTTCTGCGAGCCGTCTTCGGCGGCCGGCCTCGCCGTGGTGCTCCGCGGCGACGTCGCCGGCGACCGGCTCGCCGTGACCATCACCGGGCACGGGCTGAAGGATCCGGTCGCAGCCGACCTGCACGCGCCGCCGCCGTTGGTCGTCGACCCCGACCCGGATGCGATCGCCGGCGCCTCGCGTCCGCGGACGCGCTAGAAGGACCGGGAGATGATCGTCCGTGCACCCGCGACGTCGGCGAACCTCGGCCCCGCGTTCGATTGCGCGGCCGTCGCGCTGACGCTGTGGAACGAGCTCGAGGTGCACGAGGGGGAGGGGGTGAGCGTGGCCGGCGAGGGAGCTGACGAGCTGCCGGCCGACGAGACGAATCTCGCGGTTCGCGCCTACGCGCTGCTCGCGGATGCGTCGGGCAAGCGCTTCGCCTTCACGAACCGGATCCCGCTCGAACGCGGTCTCGGATCGTCGGCCGCCGCGATCGCGCTCGGCCTGGCCGCCGCACGGCCCGGCGGTGACCCGGAGGAGCTCCTGGCGGCGGGGCTCGAGCTCGAGAGCCACGCCGACAACCTTGCCGCGGCGCTCTCCGGCGGCGTCACCCTCACGTGGGAGGGCCGCATCGCCCGCATCGCCGGGACCCTTCCGCTCGAGCCGGTGGCGCTCGTCCCGTCCCTTCGCACGTCGACCGAGGCGTCGCGCCGCTCGCTTCCCGCGACCGTTCCCCACGCAGACGCCGCCGCGAACGCGGCGCGGGCCGCACTCCTCGCGGCCGGGTCCGCGACAGGCGACGCGACGCTCTTCGAGGCAGCGCTCGACGACCGCCTCCACGAGCCGTATCGCGGCTCGGCGGCGCTGGACGCGGTCAGGGACGACCTCCCGCCCGGCGCGCGCGGCGCGACGCTCTCCGGCTCGGGACCGACGGTCATCGTCTGGGCCGACCGGGCCGAGCCGTGCGTGGAGGCGCTGCGCCTGCGCTTCCCGGACCACGACGTGCTCCCGCTCGCCGTGTCGGCGGAGGGTGCGCTGTGACGGTGAGGCTCGCCGACTGCCGGCCCAGGGAGGTGTACGAGCGCGGCCACCTGCCCGGGGCCGTCCACCTCGATCCCGAGACGACGCTCTCGACCCCGACGCAAGATCCGTCCAGAGGCGGACGCCATCCGCTTCCCGATCCGCACGCACTCGGCGCGGCGCTCGCAGGCACCGGGATCGGCCCGCACACGTTCGTCCTCGCCTACGACGAGGGTACGGGCTGGGCGGCCCGCTGCTGGTGGCTGCTCCGCCACGTCGGCCACGACGCCGCCGGCACCTTCGACCTCCGGGCGTACGTCGGGCCGTTCGAGACCGAGGAGCCGCGGTACGAGCGGGAGCCCTTCGTCGTTCGTGTCCGCGACGACGACCTCGTCGAGATGGCCGAGATCCTGAGCCGTCTCGGCGACCGCTCGCTCGTCCTGCTCGACGCGCGCGCGCCCGAGCGCTGGCGCGGCGACGCCGAGCCGCTCGACCCGGTCGCCGGCCGGATTCCCGGCGCGCGGAACGCCCACTTCGTCGAGCCCCTCCCGGACGGCGTCCTCGACGCGCCGGAGCTCGCGGTGTACTGCGGCTCCGGTGTGACGGCGGCCCCCGTCGCGCAGAAGCTCGTGCTCGCCGGGCGCGACGACGTCAGGCTCTACCCCGGCTCCTTCAGCGAATGGTGCCGCGACCCGTCCAACCCGATCGAGCGAGGCGACCCATGACCGCGACCCCGTACGACCGTCCCTCCGACCCTGCGAAGCGCCACAGCGCCGCGCTCACGGACGGCCCCGACCGCGCGGGCGCGCGCGCGATGCTGAAGGCGGTCGGGTTCACCGACGACGACCTCGCAAAGCCGGTGATCGGCGTCTGCACGACATGGATCGAGACGATGCCGTGCAACCTCAACCAGCGTGCTCTCGCCCCGCACGTCAAGCGCGGGATCCGCGAGGCCGGGGCAACGCCGATGGAGTTCAACACGATCGCCGTCTCGGACGGCGTCTCGATGGGGACGACGGGCATGCGCGCCTCACTCGTCTCCCGCGAGACGATCGCCGACTCGATCGAGCTCGTCGCCCGCGGCCACCTCTTCGACGGGCTCGTCTGCCTCATCGCGTGCGACAAGACGATCCCGGCGGCGGCGATGGCGCTCGCCCGGCTCGACATCCCCGGCCTCGTCCTCTACACGGGCTCGATCGCCCCCGGCCGGTGGCGCGGGAAGGACGTCACGATCCAGGACGTCTACGAGCAGATCGGCGCCTACGCGGCCGGGAAGATCACGGCCGCAGACCTCCACGAGCTCGAGTCGGTCGCCTGCCCGGCCGCCGGCGCGTGCGGCGGGCAGTTCACGGCGAACACGATGGCGACGGCGCTCGAGTTCCTCGGAATCAGCCCGGCGGGGCGGAACGACATCCCGGCGCTCGACGCCTCGAAGGAGGATGCGTCGGCGGAGGCGGGGCGCCTGGCCGTCGACCTCGTGCGGCGCGACGTGCGCCCGTCGCAGATCATCACGAAGGCGTCGCTCGAGAACGCCGCCGCGTCGGTCGCCGCGACCGGCGGCTCGACGAACGGCGTCCTCCATCTGGTCGCGATCGCGAAGGAGCTCTCGATCGACTTCACGATCGACGACTTCGACGCCATCTCGGCGCGGACGCCGATCGTCGCCGACCTCAAGCCGTTCGGCCGCTTCGTCGCGACCGACGTCCACGCCGCGGGCGGGATCGCGCTCGTGGCGCGGGAGCTCGTCAACGCCGGCCTCGTCGATGCGACCGCACGCAACGTCGACGGCCGCACGCTCGGCGAGATTGCGGACGCGGCGGTGGAGACGGAGGGGCAGGAGGTCGTCGTCCCGCTCGCGACGCCGATCAAGGCGCGCGGCGGGATCGCGATCCTGCGCGGGAACCTCGCGCCGGACGGGTGCGTCGTGAAGCTCGCGGGCCAGGACCGCAACCACCATCGAGGGCCGGCGCGCGTCTTCGACTCGGAGGAGGAGACGTTCGCGGCCGTCAAGGCGGGCCGCATCGGGCCGGGCGACGTCGTCGTGATCCGCTACGAGGGGCCGGTCGGCGGGCCGGGCATGCGGGAGATGCTCCACGTGACCGGCGCGATCGTCGGGGAGGGCCTCTCGGACGAGGTCGCGCTCGTCACGGACGGCCGCTTCTCGGGGGCGACGCACGGCTTCATGGTCGGCCACGTCTGCCCGGAGGCGGCGAACGGCGGCCCGCTTGCCGCGGTCCGCGAGGGCGACACGATCGTCATCGACGTCGAGTCGCGCCGCCTGGACGTCGAGCTCACCGACGACGAGATCTCGGCGCGGCTTCGGGAGCGGCCAGCCCTTCATCCCGAGGGTCGACGCCGGCGTGCTCGCGAAGTACGCCGCGCTCGTGCGGCCAGCCTCCGAGGGCGCCGTCACGGTCGCGAGGGCGTACGCGTGAAACCTGGGGACGAACCGGCACGAACCTGCCACAGTTTGCGCTTGACGAAGAACGGTGTCTGACACCGCTCCCTGACAACGCCGCTGTCGCCGCTCAGCCAAGCGCGCCTGTGGAGCGTTCGTGACGAAGGCGTGCGGAAGGTGTCAGACACCGGTGTCGCCCACCACGGCGCCGCGCGGGCGCCGGCCGGCCGCCCTGGTCCCGCGCGGACGGGGCTCGGCGATCGAGCAGAACGGCGCGCGAGCCGATAGAGTGCAAGACGGCGCGGGACTCGTCCCGCTCCACATCGAGAGAGGCTGAGGGACCGGCCCTGTGACGCCTCGGCAACCCCCCTCGTGAGAGGGCCCGGTGCCAAACCCGGATGGATGTGTCGAGCGAGCGAAGGAGGTTCCACCCGTGTCAGCCCTCTCCCTCTCCTGTCGGGTCTGTGCCACCGAGCATCCGCTCGAGGCGATCGGCAGCTGCAAGAAGTGCTTCGGCCCGCTCGACCCGGTCTACGACTGGGACGCGCTCCGGGCGGCCGTGACCCGCGAGCGGCTCGCGTCGGGGCCGCCCTCGATCTGGCGCTACGCCGATCTCCTGCCCGTCGTCGCTCCGGACGAGCCCCGGCTGGCACCGGGTTTCACGCCGCTCGTGCCGGCCCCGAGGCTCGCGGCGGAGGTGGGCGTCGGCGAGCTCTGGCTGAAGCTCGACACGGCGAACCCGACCCACTCCTTCAAGGACCGGGTCGTCGCGGTCGCCGCCCGGAAGGCGCAGGAGCTCGGCATCGACACGCTCGCGTGCTCCTCGACCGGCAACCTCGCCGGCGCCGTCGCCGCACGCGCGGCCGCGGAGGGGCTCGACGCCGTGGTCTTCGTCCCTGCCGACCTCGAGCCCGAGAAGCTCGCAGCCGCCGCCGCGTACGGCCCGACCATCTACGCGGTCGACGGCCACTACGACCACTGCTCGCGGCTCACGGTCGAGCTGTCCTTCGAGCTGCCGTGGGGCTTCGTCAACGTCAACCTGCGCTCGTACTACGCGGAAGGATCGAAGACGCTCGCCTACGAGATCGCAGAGCAGCTCGACTGGCGCCCACCCGACGTGGTCGCGATCCCGATCGCCTCCGGCGCCCTCTTCCACAAGGTCGGCCAGGGCTTCGCCGACCTTCATGCGCTCGGGCTGCTCGACGGGCCGACGCCGCGCCTCGTCGGCGGCCAGGCCGAGGGCTGCCAGCCGGTCGCGACGGCCTTCCGGGACGGAACGCCGGTCACCCCGGTGCGGCCCAACTCGATCGCGCGCTCGCTCGCGATCGGCAACCCCGCCGACGGTGACTTCGCCGTCGCGACCGCGCGAGGGACGGGAGGTGCGATCCACGCCGTCGCCGAGGACACGGTCGGCGAGAACATGGCGCTCCTCGCCCGCACGACCGGCGTCTTCGGCGAGACCGCCGCAGGCGTCACGCTCGGTGCGCTGCGCGCCGCGGTCGACGCCGGCGAGGTGGGCCGGTCGGACCGCGTCGTGCTGCTCGTGACCGGCGACGGGCTGAAGACGCTCGGCCCTGTCGCGTTCACGTTCGCGCCGGTGCGGATCGACGCCGACGCCGACGCGTTCCTCGACGCCGTCGAGGCAGCCGCCTAGCCGAGCGCGGCGCAGCCGCCCGGTACCTGCCACGACGTAGGCTGTCGGGGATGGCGCGGACGCTGTTCGAGAAGGTCTGGGAGCAGCACGTCGTCCGGGAGGAGCCGGGCGAGCCGACGCTGCTCTACGTCGACCTCCACCTCGTGCACGAGGTCACCTCGGCGCAGGCGTTCGAGGGCCTGCGGCTCGCCGGACGGCCGGTGCGACGCCCGGAGCTCACCGTCGCGACGATGGATCACAACGTCCCGACGCTGCCGGGCCCGATCACGGACCCGCTCGCGCGCGCGCAGCTCGACGCGTTGCGCCGCAACTGCGAGGAGTTCGGGATCGTGCTCCACGCGACCGGCTCGGGGCGCGAGGGGATCGTGCACGTGATCGGGCCCGAGCTCGGGCTGACGCAACCCGGCAAGACGATCGTGTGCGGCGACAGCCACACCTCGACGCACGGCGCGTTCGGCGCGCTCGCGTTCGGGATCGGCACGTCCGAGGTCGAGCACGTGCTGGCGACCCAGACGCTGCCGCAGCAGCGTCCGAGGACGATGCTGCTCGAGTTCGTCGGGACGCTGCCGACCGGGCTGACGGCGAAGGACATGATCCTCGGCGCGATCGGTCGGCTCGGCGTCGGCGGCGGCGTCGGCTACGTCGTCGAGTACGCGGGCGAGGCGGTCCGCTCGCTCTCGATGGAGGAGCGGATGACGATCTGCAACATGTCGATCGAGTGGGGCGCGCGCGCCGGGATGATCGCGCCCGACGAGACGACGTTCGCGTACCTGGAGGGCCGCGAGCACGCGCCGCGCGGCGACGACTGGGAGCGGGCCCTCGAGGAGTGGCGCTCGCTCCCCTCGGATCCCGACGCGGTGTACGACACGCACCACGTCGTCGACGTCTCCGAGCTCGTTCCGCAGGTGACCTGGGGAACGAACCCGGGCATGGTCGTGCCGGTGACCGGCGTCGTGCCGGACCCGGCCGCGTTCCCGGACGCCGGCGACCGTGCCGCGGCCGAGCGCGCGCTCGCCTACATGGGCCTGCGACCGGGTCAGCGCATCGACGAGATCGCGATCGACCGCGTGTTCATCGGCTCGTGCACGAACTCCCGCATCGAGGACCTGCGGGCGGCGGCGGAGATCGTCGCCGGCCGCAGGGTCGACCCGCGCGTGACCGCGCTCGTCGTCCCCGGCTCGGCGAGCGTCCGCCGCCAGGCCGAGGAGGAGGGCCTCGACCGCATCTTCCTCGACGCCGGCTTCGAGTGGCGGCTCGCGGGATGCTCGATGTGCCTCGGGATGAACCCGGACGTGCTCGGGCCGGGTGAGCGGTGCGCCTCGACCTCCAACCGGAACTTCGAGGGTCGCCAGGGCCGCGGCGGCCGCACCCACCTCGTGAGCCCGCAGATGGCGGCAGCCGCCGCCCTCCACGGCCATTTCGTCGACGTCCGCACGCTCGAGCGCGAGGCCGTGCCGGCGTGAAGCCGCTGCGCGTCGTCTCCGGCCGCGTCGCCGTGATCGACCGGCCGGACGTCGACACCGACCAGATCATCCCGAAGCAGTTCCTCAAGCGGATCGAGCGCACCGGGTACGGCGAGGTCCTGTTCTACGACTGGCGATTCGACGAGGACGGGAACGAGCGACCCGGGTTCGAGCTGAACCGGCCGGAGTTCCGCGACGCGAAGGTCCTCCTCGCCGGTCGCAACTTCGGCTGCGGCTCGTCCCGCGAGCATGCCGCGTGGGCGCTGCAGGACTACGGGTTCGATGCCGTCATCGCCCCGTCGTTCGGCGACATCTTCCGCACGAACGCCGGCAAGAACGGGCTGCTCACGATCACGCTCCCGGACGACGAGGTCGAGCGGCTGATCGAGGGCGTCGACCTCGACACCGGCTCCGAGATGACCGTCGACCTCGAGCGACGGGTACTCGTCGCGCCGGACGGCCGGGAGATTCCGTTCGAGTTCGACGAGACGACGCGCCACCGGATCCTCAACGGCCTCGACGAGATCGCGCTCACGCTCGAGCACGAGGCTGCGATCACCGCGTACGAGACGGCCCACGGGATCGCGTGACCGCCCTGAAGCCGGGTCATCCGAGGCGAGCATGATGAAGCTTGTGACGTCGTCACAAGCTCGCCGGTGTGCCGATGACCGCGACGGTCGCGGTCCTGCCCGGCGACGGGATCGGCCCCGAGGTGACCGGTGAGGCGATCCGCGTCCTCGACGCGCTCGGGATCGACCACACCGAGCATCCGTTCGGCGGCAACGCGATCCTCGCAGGCGGCTCGCCGCTGCCCGACGAGACGCTCGCCGCCTGCCGGTCGGCCGACGCGGTGCTGCTCGGCGCCGTCGGGCTGCCCGAGCTCGAGGGCAGGCCGGTGCGCCCCGAGCAGGGGCTGCTCGGCCTGCGCAAGGAGCTCGGGGTCTACGCGAACCTCAGGCCCGCCCAGGCGGACGGGATCGACCTCGTGATCGTCCGCGAGCTCGTGGGCGGCCTCTACTTCGGCGAGAAGGGCATCCGCGACGACGGCACGTGGTTCGACACGTGCGAGTACTCCCGGCCCGAGGTGGAGCGGATCGCGCGACGCGCCTTCGAGCTCGCCCGGGAGCGCGGCGGGCGGCTGACGTCGGTCGACAAGGTGAACGTCATGCACACGTCGCGGCTCTGGCGCGACGTGGTCACGGAGCTCGGCGCGACCGACTACCCCGAGGTCGCCCTCGACCACGCGCTCGTGGACTCGTTCGCGATGATGATCGTCCAGGCGCCCGAGACGATCGACGTCGTCGTCACCGAGAACACGTTCGGCGACATCCTCTCCGACGTCGCCGCGGCGGTGACGGGCGGGCTCGGGCTCGCGGCGTCGGCCTCGCTCTGCGACGACGGCCCGGGCCTCTTCGAGCCCGTGCACGGCTCTGCACCGCAGATCGCCGGGAAGGGGATCGCGAACCCGGCCGCGATGCTGCGCTCGGTGGCGCTGATGCTCCGTCACGCGCTCGAGCGTCCGGGCGAGGCGGACGCGCTCGAGCGGGCCGTCGACGAGGCGCTCGAGGCGGCGCCGACTCCTGACCTCGGCGGGTCCTCGTCCACCCGTGAGATGGGGGACGCCGTCGTGCGATCGCTGGGCGCATGAGCCGGACGCTCGATCCACGGCTCGCGCGCGTGTCCTGCCGGGGGTCGGTCGATCGTCTACCCTTCGACCCCATGGAGAGCCGCCACGCCGACCGCTTCTTCGAGCTCCTCCTTCGCCTTTCGGCGCTAGTCGGCGCATTCGTCTCCCGCCCGCGCCGGCTAGCTGACCTCCCCGGCGGACGAACACTCCGAAAGGCAGCGAAGTGACCTCGAACGACATCACCGTCGCCTACCCCGGCCGCGAAGGGGCACACAGCGCGGCGGCCTGCGACCGGCTGTTCCCCGCCGCACGACTCGTCCCGCAGGCCTCGTTCACGGACGTCGTCGACGTCGTGACGACGACGGTCGGCGACCTACGGCGTGCTGCCGATCGAGAGCTCGCTCGTCGGGCCCGTCAACGAGACACACGACCTGCTCTACGACTCCGCGCTGTCGATCGTCGCCGAGGCGATCCTGCCGATCCGCCACTGCCTCGTCGGCCCCGCGGAGGTCGCGCTCGAGGACGTGCGAGAGATCCGCTCGCATCCCGTCGCGCTCGACCAGTGCCGCTCGCTGCTCGCGTCGCTTCCCGGGGCCACGGCCGTCGTCTCGGCGACGACCGGCGACGCCGCCGCGGCCGTGGCGGAGCTCGGCGACCCGGCGGTCGTCGCGATCGCGAGCGCCCGTGCGGCCCAGCTGCACGGGCTCGTCGCGCTCGCCGACGACGTCGGCGACCACGATGCCTATACGCGGTTCGCCGCGCTCGCGCCGTACACGCGGCTCGACCGCCGCCACGGTGAGTGGCGCACGGCGCTGACCTTCGAGACCCACCATCGACCGGGCGCGCTCCACCACGCCATCGAGCCGCTCGCCCGGCGCGCGATCGACATGGTGCAGCTCGTCTCCCGGCCGATCCCGGCGCGGCCGTTCGACTACCGGTTCGACTGCGTCCTCGGGGGGCACCCGCTCGACGAGGAGGTCGCCGCGGCCCTCGTCGAGATGCGGGCCGAGACCGCCCGCCTCCGGGTCTTCGGCTCCTACCGCGCCGACCGCGACGAGGGCTGGGAGACGGTGGCAGCCTGAGCGTCGGGACGAGCAGGGAGCCTACGCTGCCTCGGCGGCGGCGTTCGGGACGTCCTCGACGCCCGGCAGGTACGTCCGCCAGGAATCCGGCACGCGATGCAGGGCGAGGCTGATGAAGAGCACGGGCGGCGGGGCGCTCGGGATGCGCTTGAGATGCATCGGCGTCTCCTCGAGCAGCCGGTCGCCCTTGCGGAGGTTGCACGGCCCGCAGGCGGTCACGACGTTCTCCCAGACGGAGTCGCCCCCGCGCGAGCGCGGCACGACGTGATCGAGCGTCAGCCGCGCTGTTCCGTCGCCGCAGTAGACGCACCGCCAGCCGTCGCGTGCGAAGAGGGCCCGCCGCGAGATGCGCCGCTTCACCGATCGCGGCACGCGGACGTACGTCACGAGCCGGATCACATGCGGTCGGACGTAGGTGTTCGTCGCGGTGCGAAGCGGCTCGTCCTGCCGCTCCACGACCTCGGCCTTCCCCTTCCACACGAGGACGTGCGCGCGACGTGTCGAGCACACGTTGAGCGGCTCGTAGCTCGCGTTGAGGACGAGAACGTGGTTCACCCGGATGCGAGCGTAGCAGCGGGATCCCGCCGTACAGGGCCTCGCGGCGGTCAGCGGCCGAGCGACTCGTATTCGGGGTTCGGCGCCCAGCCTAGACCCGACGCCATCCGGTTCGACATGTTGAAGAGCCCGGTCACCTCGGCGACGTCCATCACGTCCTCGTCGCTCCAGCCGGCGGCCCGGAGCGCGGCCACATCGGCCTCGCTCATCTCCCTCGGTCGCAGGGTCAGCTTCACGGCATAGTCGAGCATCGTTCGAACCCGCGGCTCGACCGGTGCCGTCGTGTGGTCGGCCGCGATCGCGTCCGCGAGGCCGGGATCCTTCGTCAGCTTGCGCAGCGCGGCTCCGTGCGCCGCGATGCAGTAGGCGCAGTCGTTCGCGACCGAGACGACGACCGCGATCATCTCCCGCTCGGCCCTCGTCAGGCCAGAGTCGCCCTTCATCGCAACGTCGTACCACGCGTTCCAGGCGAGCAGGTTGTCGGGCCGCAGCGCATAGAGCCGGAGCACGTTCGGGACGAAGCCGAGCTTCTCGAGCGACGGCTTCCAGAGCTCGTGGACCGCGGGCGGCACCTCGTCTTCGGACGGCGACACGAAGCCACGTCGGGCGCTCGCCCACCGCCACCTATTCCACGAAGCCGATCGTGAGCCGCTCCGCCGGCAGCTCGAAGAACGCCCGACGGAACTCGGACTGGTGCCAGGAGCGCTTCGGCACGAGGCGCCGGACGAGCGAGCACTCGACCTCGGGCCGCGTGAAGGGCCACGGCGAGACCCGTGCCCGCCACGGCGCGAGCGGCTCGAGGCGAAACGGGCCGAGGTCGAAGGGCTCGCCCGGCTCGTCCCACGCGCGTAGGCAGAAGGCGAGCGAGAAGCGGTCGAACCACTGCAGCCGGTGGTAGTCGGCGAGGCGCAGCTCCTCGTCGACCCCCAGCTCCGCCATCCGGCGGGGGAAGTCCGCCTCCTGCTCGGCGACGAAGCCGTCGACGAGCCGCTGCGCCTCGGGCGCGCGCGTGACGACGAGCGACGGGTCGGCGCCGTAGCGCTGCTGGTAGATGCCCGCGCCGTGCATCGACACGAGCAGGCCCTGCGTACGCGTCCTCGTCGGTGATCGCCGCGATCCCGGCGCGATAGAAGGCGAGGTGCGAGGGGACGTGGATGTCGAGGAAGGAGATCGGCCTTCCCTCGGCGTCGACCATCGGCGAGCGCTCCCACGTGGCCCAGCCGTCGTCGTGGCGCCGGGCCGCCAGGATGACGGAGTCGTGGCGCGGGCCACGATCGGCCCAGTGTCGCGCGATCTCCTCGGAGAGGTCGGCGTGGTCCGGCTGGAGCACGACCTGCCAGTCGGCTCCACGGTCGAGCACGATCACGAGGGAGCCTCCAGCGCCGCGAGCACGTCGGCCGTCGTCACGACGTCACCGTACTTCGTGTCGATGTCGTAGAGGTTCGCCTCGTGCGCGTCGGTGTTGCGGTCGCCGACCGCGTCGCGGGGCACGAGCACCCGGTATCCGTGCTGAAGGGCATCGACCGCCGTCGCGCGGATGCAACCGGAGGTCGAGGCGCCCGTGACCACGAGCGAGTCGCAGCGGTGCGCCGTGAGGAAGGTCGCGAACGCCGTGCCGTGGAAGGCCGACGCCCACAGCTTGGTGAGGACGGGCTCGTCGCTCCTCGGCGCGATCCGCGGGTCGATCTCCGTCCACGGGCTGCCCGCCTCGAGCGCGAGCAGGGCGGGGACCTTCGCGATGAACGCCTCGGCGGCCTGCTTGCCCGCCTCGTCGTAGGCGACGGTCGTGAACGCGACGGGGAGCCCGGCGGCCCGGAACCCGTCGAGCAGGCGCCGGATCGCGTCCACGACGCCGTCGAGATCGCAGACGAGCGGGGAGGCGGGATCAGTGAAGCCGCGGTTGACGTCCACCACCACGAGGGCGGGCCGCCGGCCGAAGCCGGCGCGCCCGTGGAAGCCCTCGTGGCGCATCTCAGACGCCGTCGCCCGCCCTGACGCGCGCGAGCGCCTTGTCTCCGGCCTCCAGCGGCGACCAGCGCAGCGGCGTCGCGGGGGTCGGCGCGTCGAGCCCGGTCTCCTTCTTGCAGCGAGCGAGCACGTCCTCGAGCGTCGGGCCGAAGTCGAACGCCGGCGCGTCGCCGCGCTCCGTTCGCTGCCGCTCGCGCTCCGCGGTCGTGGCCGTCTCGTCGACGGAGCCGTCGGCGGCGAGGACGACGCCGTAGCCCTCCTTCGCGAGCTCGCGGCTGACGAGCCCGAAGGAGACGTCGCGCGCGACGTTCTCCGCCGGCCGGTCGAGGCGGTCCTTCCAGCCGCCGCCGCCCGCCGTCCGGTAGACGAGCATGTCGCCCGGCTCGACGACGACGTTGTCGCACTTCGACGGCAGCACCTGCTCCGTCCCGTCGGCACGCCGGAGGAGCTTCGTGGAACGCGCTCCCGGCAAGCCGCCGAGGACGCCCCACGGCCGGGTCAGCCACCGGTCGTCGTGGATCGACACCTCGCCGGGCTCGAGGTAGACGTACCGCTTCTCGACGCCGTTGCCGCCGCGGTGCAGGCCCGGCCCGCCGGAGTCGGTGACCGTCGTGTAGCCGTCGATCCGGAGCGGGTAGTACGCCTCGAGGTACTCGGTCGGGATGTTCTCGAAGAGCGGCCACCACGAGTGGCCGTCCATCCCGTCGCCGATCGGCCTCCCGGGGATCCCGCCGTAGAGGATCTCCATCGAGTAGAAGAAGTCACCGCTCTCCTCCCAGCCCGAGTAGAGCATGTACGGGCTCGTGCCGTAGCCGGCCGCGGTGTTGAGCTCCGGCGCGTTCTTGCAGAGCGCGCCGCCGAGCACGTCGAACTGCCGGGCGAGCGCGTGCGTCCTGCACCCGAGCGCGGCCGGGTAGCGCGGCCGGAGCAGCGATCCCTCCGGCATCACGACGTGGAGGAGCGGGTAGAAGCCGTCGTTGAAGAGGATCTGGGGATCGTTGACCATGATCAGGTAGATCCCGATGAACATCTTGAACATGCCCTCGGAGAGGTAGAAGTTGATCGGGCCGAGGGCCTGCGGGTCGGTGCCCGACCAGTCGAAGAAGGCGTGGTCGCCCTCCCGCCAGATCGTGAGCTGCATCTTGTACGGGCCGTTGCCGAGCCCGTCGTCGTCGATGTAGTCGACGAACGTCTGCGGCTCCTCCGGGATCGCGACGGAGATCAGGAACTTCATCGCGTTGTACGTGCGGTCGAGGAGCGCCTGGAGCGCGGCGAGGTAGGTCTCCTTGCCGAAGCGGTCGCAGAGCTCGATCACGCGCCTCTCGCCCGCCCGGCAGCCCGCGACGATCGCGAACAGGTCGGCCCGGTTCATCTCCGGGTTGCGGACGTTGTTGAGGATCAGCCGGAGGACGTCCTCCTGGACCTCGCCGCGCTCGACGATCTTGAGCGGCGGGATGATGATCCCCTCCTCGAAGATCGTCTTCGCGCCCGGTGGGCAGCGAGCCCGGGAGCGGCCCGCCCGCGTCCATCTGGTGGCCGAACTGCGACGACCAGCCGACGAGCTCGTCCTCGTAGAAGATCGGCACGAGCACGAGCCAGTCGTTCGTGTGCGAGATCGAGGCCGAGCACTTGAACGGGTCCGAGGTCAGGATCACGTCTCCGGGATAGATGCCGCGGTCCCAGTCCTCCATCATCTCGTTGATGTAGGCGCCGAACTGGCCCACGACCATGCGGCCGCGCGGGTCGGTGATCATCGGGAACTCGTCGTGCTGCTCCCTGATGACCGGGCTCATCGCGGAGCGGAAGAGGACGGCGTCCATCTCGTACCGGGCGCTCTTGAGCGCCCCCTCGATGATGTCGAGCGTGACGGGGTCGATCTCGACCCCGGTCGGGATCTCGGCGACCTGCGGCTTCTCGCTGGTGATCGTCGTCATCGGTCTCCCCTACGGCTTCGGGTTGATGAGGATGTTGAAGTTGACGTCGACCTCGGCCGCGTAGCCGGGGAGGACGACGGTGGTGGAGTCGAACTCGGTCACGATCGCAGGGCCCTCGAACCGGTGACCGGGTGTGAGCTTCGCGCGGTCGTAGATCTTCGTCGGCACGCGCTCACCCTTGAAGACGATCTCGTGCTCCTCGCCGACGGCGGCGGAGGCATCGGCGTCGCCTGCCTCGCCGACGGGCAGCTCCGGCTTCGGGACAGCGCCCGACCCGATCGCCCGGAGGTTGACGATCTCGCACGCCGTGCCCGGCATGCGGAACCCGTAGAGCTGCTCGTGGAGCGCGTTGAACCGCTCCTCCAGTGCGTCGAGGCCGCGGCGTGCGTCGTCGGGGTCGATCGTGACGGGGATCTCGTACCCCTGGCGGTGGTAGCGCATGTCGGCCGTGTAGGCGATCGAGCGGGCGTCCTCGGCGATGCCCTCGCCCTCGAGCCACTCCCGCGCCCGCTCGCCGAGCGCCTGGAGGATGTCGCCGACCTCGGCCGCGTCGGCGTCGCCGAGGACGCGGATGTACGTCTGGGCGAACTCGTCGCGGAAGTCCGCCACGAGGTCGCCGATCGCGCAGAGCAGCCCGGGCGCCGGCGGGACGAGCACCGGGAACGAGCCCATGATCTCCGCCACCGCATTGGCGTGAAGAGGGCCCGCGCCGCCGTACGCGACGAGCGCGAAGTCGCGTGGGTCGTGGCCGCGCTGCACCGAGACGAGGCGGAGCGCGCCCGCCATGTTCTCGTTGACGATCGCGAGAATCCCCTCTGCCGCCTCCTCGGCGGAGCCGAGCCCCATGGCGTCGGCGATCGTCTGCACCGAGGCGCGCGCGGCGTCGGCGTCGAGCGTCATCTCGCCGCCGAGCAGGCTCGGAGGCAGATGGCCGAGGACGACGTTGGCGTCCGTCACGGTGGGCTCCGTGCCGCCGCGGCCGTAGGAGGCCGGGCCCGGATCGGCACCCGCCGACTGCGGCCCGACCCGGAGGGCCTTCGTCAGCTCCGGCACGTGCGCGATCGAGCCGCCGCCCGCGCCGACGGTGTGGACGTTGACCGACGGGACCTTGATGCGGAAGTGGCTGATCGCGGTCTCGCGGCCGATCGTCGGCTCGCCGTTCTGGCAGAGCGCCACGTCGGTCGACGTGCCGCCCATGTCGAACGTGAGGATGTCGTCGAAGCCCGCCTTCCGCGCCACGTACAGGGCGCCCGCGACGCCGCCGGAGGGGCCGGAGAGGATCCCGTAGATCGGGTTTCGCGTCGCCTCGACCGTCGTCATGAGGCCTGCGTCGGAGCGCAGGATGTTGACGTCGGCCGTGGCGCCGATCGCCTTCAGCTCCGCCTGGAGCTGCTCGACGTAGGTCGCGACCTTCGGCCGGACGTACGAGTTCATGCATGCCGTGAGGGTCCGCTCGTACTCCCGGAACTCGGGCAGGACGTGGGACGAGAGCGTCACCGGGAACCCCGGGTAGAGGCGCTCGACGATCTCGCCGATCCGCTCCTCGTGCGCCGGGTTGACGTAGGAGTTGATCAGGCCGACGGTGAGCGACTCGACGCCGGACTCGACGAGGTCGCGGACGATCGACTCGACCTGGGCATCGTCGACCTCGACGACGGTCTCGCCGCGCGGGCCCATCCGCTCGACCGCCTCGCGGGTGTCCGCGAGCGAGGCCGGCGGGTCGGGCTTCTCCATGATGATCCAGCCCGCCAGGGGGCCCGGGGTCTGCGAGCGCGCGAGGTGGAGGATCTGGGCGAACCCCTGCGTCGTGATCAGCCCGACGCGGGCCCCCTTCGACTCGAGGACGGCGTTCGTCGCCACCGTCGTCCCGTGGAGGACGTTGCGGACGTCGCCGACGGCGACACCCGACTCCTCGCAGATCCGGCGAACGCCGACCAGCACGCCCTGCGAGGGGTCGGCCGGGGTCGACGGCGTCTTCACGCGGTACTGCGTGCCCGAGCCTTCGTCACCGACCAGGAAGAGATCGGTGAACGTCCCTCCCACGTCGACTCCGAGCCTGAATGCCATCCGTCTCCTCCGTCGTCAGCGAGCCATGACCGGCGCGAACGCGCCGGCTTTGTAGACCTGCCCCTCGAGCGCTCGTCCGAGCCGCTCTTCGAGCCATGCCGCGACCTCGATCAGCCGATCGAGGTCGATTCCCGTGTCGATGCCCTCGCCGTGGAGCAGGTAGACGAGGTCCTCCGTGGCGATGTTGCCCGTCGCGCGGGGGGCGAACGGGCAGCCGCCGATTCCGCCGATCGAGGCGTCGAGCACCGTCGCGCCGGCCTCGAGCGCGACGAGCGCGTTCGCGTAGCCGGTGCTTCTCGTGTTGTGGAGGTGGACGCCCACCGGAACGCCAAGCTTGACGCCCTCTCCGACGAGGTGGCGCACCTGTCGCGGGACACCGACGCCGACCGTATCGGCGAACACGACCTCGTCCGCAACCTCGGCGAAGCGCGCCGCCAGCTCGAGCACGCGACCCGGGTCGACCGCGCCCTCGAACGGGCAGCCGAACGAGGTCCCGAGCGTCACCGTGGCACGGATCCCGTCCGCCTTCGCCCTGGCGACGACGCGCTCGCCGGCCGCGACGGACTCCTCGGTCGAGGCGCCCGCGTTGCGCCGGTTGAACTCGTCGCTGACGGCGAACGCGTAGTGCGCCTCCGTCAACGGCGTCGTCGCGAACCGGTCGTAGCCGCGCTCGTTCAGGACGAGCCCGGCGTACGTCACGCCCTCCACGGGATGGACGGCGGCGACGACCTCCTCCGCACCCGCCATCTGCGGCACGCGGCCCGGGTGCACGAAGCTGACCGCCTCGATGCGAGGCAGCCCGGCCGCCGCGAGCCGGTCGACGAGCTCGGCCCGGACGGCGGGCTCGAGCGTCACCGCGTCGTTCTGGAGGCCGTCGCGCGGCCCGACGTCGCAGATCGTCACCGCGGCGCTCAGATCACACCCGCTTCCTTCAGGGACGCCCGCTCGGCGTCGTCGAGCCCGAGGAGCCCGCCGTAGACCTCGTCGTTGTGGCTGCCTTCCTCCCAGGTCGCCGACCAGCGCACCGCACCGGGTGTCCGGGTCAGCTTCGGCACGACCCCGGGCCCGATGTACGGCCCGAACTCCGGGTCGACGTGCTCGAGCAGCATGTCGCGTGCCGCGAACTGCGGGTCCTCGAAGATGTCGGCGATCGTGTAGATCGGGCCGCAGATCACACCGGCGTCGTTGAGGATCCGGTCGATCTCGGACGCGTCGTGCTCCCGCGCCCAGTCGGCCACGATGCCCTCGATCTCGTCCTGGTTGTCACCGCGGGCGAGATGCGTCGCGAACCGCTCGTCGTCGGCGAGCTCGGGCTTCCCCATCGCCTCGCAGAGGCGGCGGAAGACGTTGTCCGCGTTCGCCGCGATCACGACCCACGTGTCGTCGCGCGACTTGAAGATGTTGCTCGGCGCGATGCCCTTCAGGTTCGTGCCCTGAGGCCCGCGAACGATGCCGAGGCGGTCGTACTCGGGCACGGTGCTCTCGAGCATCGCGAACGACGCCTCCATCAGCGACACGTCGACGACCTGGCCGAGCCCGCCGCCCGCCACGTCGCGCCAGTAGACGGCGGCGAGGATCCCCTGCGCGGCGAACATCCCGGCGAGGGAGTCCCCGATCGAGAGATGCATGCGCGGGGGCGGCTGGTCGGGGAAGCCGTTGAGATGCCGGAGCCCGCCCATCGCCTCCGACACCGATGCGAAGCCCGCCCGCTCCGCGTACGGCCCCGTTTGCCCGTATCCGGAGATGCGCGCGAGGATCACACGCGGGTTGACCTCGCTCATGCGGTCGTAGCCGATCCCCCACCGCTCGAGCGTGCCGGGCCGGAAGTTCTCGGTGACGACGTCGGTCTGCTCGACGAGCCGCAGGAAGAGCTCCTGCCCACGCGGCTCGCGAAGATCGAGGGTGATGCACTTCTTGTTCCGCGACTGCACGGGCCACCAGAGCGAGCGCCCCTCGTAGCGCGCCTTTCCCCAGTCGCGGATCGGGTCGGGCTTCCCCGGCGCCTCGACCTTGATGATCTCGGCGCCCAGGTCGCCGAGCAGCCTGCCGGTGAACGGGCCGGCCAGGAGCATCCCGAGCTCGACGACGCGCAGCCCGGTGAGCGGCCCGCCCTCCGGCACCGCGGCCGCCGTCATGCCCGTTCCTTCCGCTCCGGCGCCGCTTGCCGGTCGGAGGGCTCGGAGCTCAGGTGCTGCGCGAGCACGTCACGCGCTTCGAACACGTGCTCTCGCATCACGATCTCGGCCCGCTCGCCGTCTCGTTGCTCGAGCGCCCTGACGAGCTGCAGGTGGTAGTGGTGGGACGCGGATGCCTGGGCGGGCGAGTACCAGATGTACGACTTGTAGACGAGCGGCAGCGCCACGACCTGGCGCACCATCCCCTTCAGCCGGTCGCTCGCCGCCGCGGCGAGGATCGTGTCGTGGAAGAAGCCGTTCTCCGCGACGAGCGCCGGGAGATCGTCCCCGGCGAGCAGCAACGCGAACCGGTCGCAGCTCGCGCGGAGCTCCTCGAGCTGGGCCGTGGTGACGCGGGACGCCGCACGGCGGGCCGCATGGCTCTCGAGGACGGCCCGGAGGTCGTACAGCTCCTCGAGCTCGGCGTGGTCGTACGACCGAACCGCCGCGCCGCGATTCGGCGTGGCCTCGAGGAGGCCCTCGGTCTGGAGCACGAGGAGCGCCTCGCGGATCGGGGTCCGGCTGATGCCGAGCTGCTGGGCGAGCTCCTCCTCCTTGAGCCGCTGTCCCGGCACGACGCGCCCGTCGAGAATCGCCTGGCGGATGAGATCTGCGGCCGCCGCACTGGCCGTCTGGGCGAGAGACGCCTGACCCTCGAAGATCGCGCCCACCGTCGGCGACCATACAGTATGCAATCGGTCCCACCAACCCTCACGCGCGTCCTGCGACCGCCTGGACGGGCAGCCGGTGGGCGAGCAGGGCCCCGGACGCCGCGACCGCCGCGGTCGCGACCCAGAGCACATCCCATCCCAGGCCGTCGACGAGCGCCCCGAGCAGCGGCGTGGCGAGGCCGGACAGGACGAAGACGACCGTGGCGGCGACGGCGACGGAACGGCCGGCCAGCGACGGATCGACACGCTCGCCCGCGCTCACGTAGACGAGCGCGTTCCAGCCGAGCGCGCCGACGCCGAAGACGACGGCCGCCAGCACGACCGCGACCGCGCCGGCGTGGAGCGCGAGGCCGAAGACGAGCGCTCCGACGGACGCGAGCGCGCCGACCTCGACGAGCGTCCGGACACGGCGCGAGCCACCTTCGCGATCGGCGACCGATCCCCACACGATGCGGGCGGCCATCGCGGCGAGGTTGACGCCGAAGTACGCGATCGACGCCGTCAGCTCCGAATGCCCCGAGGCGCGGACGGCCGGCACGAGGTAGGCGAGCAGCGCCTGGAGAACGACGATGTAGCAGGCGGCGACCGCCAGGAGCCGGAGCACCCCGGGTGCGCGGAGGATCGTCGCGAACGATCCACGTCCGATCCGCTCGCGCGCCCGTCGGCTCTGCGGTCACGACGAACGCGAACCACGAGCCGCTGACGGCGACCGCGGCGGCCGAGACGGCCAGGGTCAGTTGCGTGCCGCCGAGCGCGAAGAGCGACGGGTACACGATCGCGGCGATGGCGCCGCCGAGCGGGACGGCCGTCTGTCGGACCCCGAGGGCCCAGCCGCGGCGTGAAGCCGGGTAGGCGCGGAAGAGCGCTCCCGTGCCTGCGATCGGCACGACGGCCGAGCCGACGCCGAAGACGACGAGCGCCCAGAAGAGGACGTGCTTCGAGCCGGCGAGCGCCGCAACGGCAAGTCCCGCCGCCGCGACCGCAGTCCCGGCGAGCATTGCCCGGCGCGCGCCGATCCGGTCGACGAGGATGCCGGCGGCGATCAGCGCCACGCCGGCACCGAGAAGCCCTGCCGACAGCACGGCGCCGAGCTCGAAGAGCGTGAGGCCGAAGTCGTCGCGGAGCTCCGGCCCGATGGCCGGCAGCCCGAAGTTCACGAGTGAGACGGCTGTCTGCGCGGCGGACGCCCCGACGAGCACGGCGCCGGGTGCCCGGGAGTGAACCGCCACCTGCGGGATTATCCTTGGCACGTGGATCGCGACGCGGTCGCACGCGCCGGCCGGCGCGCCCAGGCGGAGGACGCGCTCGCGGACGAGCGCGAGCGAGAGGCCGCTCTTCGACTGCAGGTCGCGGAGATCGTCCTCGAGCAGGAGGGGGGCCGTGTCGACGCCGAGGCGTTCGCCACCCTCGACGAGGACGACGCCGGCCGTGTCCGTCGAGCGCTCGGTCAGCTCGGCGACGCGGAGGAGCCCGACGAGGAGCGGTGGCTCGACGACCTCTCGTTCGAGCTCTCGGTCGCGCTCGACGACGAGCCCGAGCCCGACGAGCCCGGACCGGACGAGCTCTCTCGGCTCGAGGCCGAGATCGAGGAGTCACTGCGCATTCAACGGGCGCTCGAGCGCTTCATCGCGTCGCTCGACGGCGCGCGCTCCGATCGCAGCACGACCCCCTAGTCGCGCAAAGGGACCGCGTACGACGGCATCGGTGCACCCGTCGCACCGCGCAGCTTGAGGGGGAGGCCGAGGAAGGCGAACTCGTACTGCTTCTCGGCCGCGATCTCGTTCATGTCGACGACCTCGATGATCTGCGCGCCCGCGGTCGCGAACATGTAGGCGTGCACGGGGAGGAAGACGTCCTTCTCCTCGGACGGGAGCACCTCGAGCCCGATCGTGTCCCCGGCGATGCACATGGCACCCACCTCCTCGCAGAGCCACTTCGCGGCGGCGAGGCCGATCCCCGGCGTGTTCACGAGATATCCGTCGAAGTCGGGCCAGACGTTCATCCGGCCCGTCCGGACGAGCACCACGTCGCCCTTCCGCAGCTCGACGCCCTGCCTCGCCACGGTGTCCTGCAGGTCCTTCGGCGTGATCGCATAGCTGTCCGGAAGGACGTCGACGCCGTGCGTGCCTGCCACGTCGAGGAGGACGCCGCGCGCGATCACCGGCGGGTACTTCTCGAGGCCGCCCTTGTTCCAGATGCGGCTCCCGAGGTCCCGGTCGGCCTCCCAGCCGTTCCAGAACCTCCCGTGGAACCCGAGGTGGTTGAGCGTGTCGATGTGCGTCCCGCAGTGCGTGTACATGTGGATCGAGTCACCGCAGTACGAGTACGCCTCGTGCACGTGCGAGCCGACACCCGAGAGGTTGTCGTTGACCGAGCCCTGCGGGGTGTGGGTCATCCAGATCCCGTAGCCCGGGTCGCCCGCCGCGACCCACGAGGGCATGCCGATGAAGTACTCGACGTTGAGGTCGAAGACGTGGCGTCCGTCGAGGTGACCGAGGATCGCGGCATTCGTCTCGGGCGTGATCCAGTTCAGCCGCCCGATCTCGTCGTCCGCGCCCCAGGGGCTCGATGAGACCTCGAGACCGTCTTGGGAGTGGAGCTTCTCGGGAACGAGCTCGGGATCAGCCATCGTGCCGCGCCTCCTTCTCGTCGGTGTGTCGCCTAGTCTGCGCCTTCGCCGCTGCCGCCGCGCAGGTAGACGGCCGAGTAGTCGAGCGCCCCGCGCCCCTCGCGCTGCGCCGAGCGATAGGCGCCGAGCGCAGCTTCTGCGACGGGGGCCTCGAGGCCGTGCTCGTCCGCGAGCGCCAGCGCGAGCGTGAGGTCCTTCGCGATCAGATCGACCGCGAAGAGCGGCGCGAACGCGCTCGACGCGGGGTGAGCGCTGTCGACGCCCGGGAGCGGGAAGCGCGTTCGCAGGACACGCGAGTCGCCGGTCGAGGAGGTCAGAAGCTCGTAGAGCATGGCCGGCTCGATCCCTTCCCGAACCGCGATCGCGCAGGCCTCGGAGATCGCCGCCATCGTCGCGCCGGCGATCAGGTTGTTGCAGAGCTTCGCGGCCTGGCCGGCGCCGTGCCCGCCGACGAGCACCACGAGCGCGCCGAGCGCCTCGAAGAGCGGCCGGGCGCGCTCGAACGCCTCCTCGGCCCCGCCGACCATGACGGTCAACGTCGCCTCCGAGGCGCCTCGCGGACCACCGCTCACCGGCGCGTCGAGGACGTCCAGCTCCGGGCACTCCGCGGCGAGCCGGCGCGAAAGCGCCGGCGGGCTCGTCGACATGTCGACGAGGAGCGTCCCCGAACGGGCGCTCGACCGCATACCCCGAGCGCCGAGCACCACGTCCTCGACCGCAGCCGCCGACGGCAGCGAGAGCAGCACGACGTCCGCCGTGGCGGCCGCCTCGGCAGGCGTGTCCGCGCGCTGTGCGCCGAGCGCCTCGACACGTGTCGAGTCGAGGTCGCACCCGACGACCGCGTAGCCCGCGGCGACGAGGTGCCGCGCCATGGGGAGGCCCATCGTGCCGAGGCCGATCACCGCGACCCGGTTCACGGCACTAGCGGAGCTCGCTGCCGAAGGCTCCCAGCCGTGCGTGCGGGCGGCCGCTCGATGCGACGGCGACCCAGATCACGAGCTCGTCGGCACGTGGAGCATCGGGGACCCGGACCTCGAACGTCTGGTGGTGGGAGCGCACGGTGTGGTCGTCCTTGTGCTTGACGGCGATGTCGAGCGGAGCACCGGCGGCACCGCGCTTCTCCGCCGCGGGAAGGAGGGCCGTGCCCTGGATCGCGTCGCGCACCTTGTTGCCGAACCGGAGGTTGTGGATCACCGCGGAGCCGTGCTCGACGTCGCCGTCGACCCCGACGAGCGCGCCCTTGCCGACACCCTCCGCCGGCGCGCCGAGGAGCTCCAGCGCGCGTTGGGTGAGAAGCTCACCGAGAGGCTCGCAGTAGCGTTCGATCAACGGCTCGAGGTCCGCGACGTAGCTGCCCGCGAAGGGGTTCGCGACGACGGCGCCGGCAGCGACCATCCTGGTCGCCGGCTCGACCGGCTCGCCGCCCTCCCGCACGACGTCCTCGACGATCGTGACCACCTTGCGCAGACCGTCGAGCGCCACGGGGCGAGCATATCGCGCTCCCCGCGCCGATAATCGAGCGGTGTCCGAGCTCCAGGAGGTGCTCCGCGAACTGCTCGAGAAGACCGGCGCCGGCCGGGTGACGCTCCGGCGCGACGTCCCGGGCGAGCAGGCGTTTCCCGTCGTCGAGGAGGCGCTCGCGCCGGGCGTCGCGTCGATCCGCGACGAGCGCAGCGTGCACCTCCCGAGCCAGCCCGTCGTGCTGGAGGTCCAGCGCGGCCGCCAGGTGGTGCAGGACGATTGCGCGGCCGCGTTCGACGATCCCGCCTTCCACCGCATGCTCGCCGCCTACGGCGGCCTCGCGGCGCAGATCGTGACGCCGGTGCTACGCGAGGGACAGCTGGAGGCGATCCTCTCGGTGCACCAGCTCCGGACGACCAGGCACTGGACCGACGTCGAGGTCGCCGCCGCGACCGTGGCAGCCGAGAGGGTGCAGGAGCTCCTGTGAGGATTCCGTCGACCGGCGCGCACAACCGCTGGCATCCCGACCTGGAGCCCGTTGCAGTCGTCGCACCGGGCGACGTCTTCACGCTCGAGACCCGGGACGGGCTCGACGGTCAGCTGACGCGCGAGAGCACGCACGCCGACTGCGGGCGGCTCGAGCTCGGGCTCGGGCATCCGCTCACGGGCCCCGTCTTCGTGACGGGCGCCGAGCCGGGCGACGTGCTCGACGTCGAGCTGCTCGGGTACGAGACGCCGGAGCTCGGGGTGAACGGCGTGATCCCGGGCTTCGGCTTCCTCGCCGACCTCTTCACCGAGCCGTTGCTCGTCAAGTGGGAGCTCGACGGCGACCACGCGCGCTCGGACGAGCTCCCGGGCATCGCGGTGCCGGCGTGCGTGCATGCCGGCGTGATCGGGGTCGCACCCTCACACGCGCTGATGGAGGTGCAGCGGGCGCGAGAGGAGCGGATTCGCGTCGCCGGTGGGCCGGTCGCGGACGAGTCGCCCGAGACGGCGCTGCCGCCCGCAGCCGCCTCGGGGCTGCGCACGATCCCGCCGCGCGAGACCGGCGGCAACATCGACATCCGCCGGCTCGTCGCGGGCGCGACGCTCCTCCTGCCCGTCCACGTGCCGGGCGCCTTGCTCTCGCTGGGCGACGTCCACTTCGCGCAGGGCGACGGCGAGGTGTGCGGCACCGGGATCGAGATCGAGGCCGCCGTGACCGTCCGGCTCGCCCTTCGCAAGGCCCCTCGCTGGACGCCGCGGTTCCCCGCCTACGTGACGCCGGCCCGGCCCGGCCGGGCGCGGTTCGCGACGACCGGGATCCCGGAGGACGAGGCGATGGACCTGACGGCGGCGGCGCGCGCGGCGCTGCTCGCGATGATCGACTGGCTCGAGGCCGAGCACGGCCTCTCGCGGCCGGCGGCGTACTGCCTCTGCTCCGCGTGCGTCGACCTGCAGCTGACCGAGGTCGTGGACATCCCGTATCCCCTCGTCTCGGCCTCGATCCCGCTCGACGTGTTCGAGGCCCCGAGCGCCTACGGGCTCTAGCCCGTCACGGCAATCGCCTCGATCTCGAGCTCCAGCTCGGGGAGGGCGAGCGAGGTGACCTCGACGATCGTGTCGGCGGGATACGGCGGCGTGAACCACTTCCCGCGCAGCTCGACGATCTTCGGGAAGTTCGCCATGTCGGTGAGGAAGATCGTGACCTTGACCACCCGCTCGAGGCTCGAGCCTCCCGCCTCGAGCACCCGCCCGAGGTTGAGAAAGACCTGCTCGGCCTGGGCGTCGAAGTCGCCGACACCGACGAGCACGCCGTGCTCGTCGATCGCCGCCTGGCCCGAGATGAGCAGCAGGTCGCCGACGCGAAAGCCCTGCGAGAGCCGGAAGGGCTCGTACGGGTCGGGGTCGAGCCGGATCGGGCGGACGTCCGTCACGTCGAGATCATCTTCTTCTCGATGCCGACCCCCGCGGCGACCGCACGCTCGAACTCGAGCGGCACCGTGGCCGAGTCCTGCAGCGCGATGCCGGTCGAGTCGAACACGGTGATCTGCTCGGCCTTCTGACGACCCTCGAGCTCCCCGCAGATGACCTTGCCGATCTCGCCCGCGACGTCGTCCTCCGTGATGAGGCCCTCGCGGAGCGGAACGTTGATCTCGCCGTCGGGGACGCACTGGCGCATGTCGTCCACGAAGACTCGGCCCCGCTGCAGCAGGCCGGGATGCAGCTCCTGCTCGCCCTCGAGGTCGGCCCCCAGCGCGGCGAGGTGGGCGCCGTCCTTCACCCAGGCCTCGTCGACGATCCAGCCCCGGGCATGTGTCCCCGTGACGATCACGTCCGCCCCCTCGACTGCCGCGCGCACGTCCGTCGTCCCGACCAGCCGAAGGTGCGGGTAGCGAGGCGCCTGCTCGGCGAGGAAGCGGTCGACCGACACCTGCGAGCGGCTCCAGATCCGCACCTCGCCCCAGCCGAAGACCGTGTCGCACGTCGCGAGGGTGCCGACGCCCACGCTGCCGGTCCCGAGGATCGCGAGGACGCTCGAGTCGGGCCGCGCGAGCCACTTCGCCGAGACGGCGGCGGAGGCCCCGGTGCGCATGAGCGTGTGGTACGACCCGTCGCAGATCGCGAGCGGGAAGCCCGTCTCCGGATGGGTGTAGACGAGGATCGAGAAGACGGCCGGCAGGTCGTAGCGTGCGTTGTCCTCCCGGATCGAGACCCACTTGCAGGCGGCCGCCTCGGGCTCCTCGATCCAGGAGGGCATGACCTCCCACTCGCCGCGGTAGCGATCGAGGACGATGTGGCCCTTCGGCTCCATGTAGACGCGCCCGAGGCCGTGCATCCGGAACGCGTGCTCGACGCAGTCGACGTACTCGGCGGGCGTGAGGAGGCCGATCATGTCCGAGCGGCCGAGGATCAACGTCTTACGGTTCCGCCAGCTCTCCACCGGCCGATTCTACGTCCCGGGTGACGAGCTCCACGAGCGGTGTGGCCTCCGGGAAGGGGACGAGCCGGCGGCGTGCCCGGTCGAGCTGGCGGCGCGCACGGAACGGCTCCCCGATCTGCGCCCTGTAGCCCGCCGCCCCGAGGTGATGAAGCCCGCGAACGAGCTCTTCTCGCTCGTCGGCCAGGCCGAAGACGGAGGCGAGCCGATCCGTCGCGGCGAGATACTCGCGGCGCTCGAGCGAGCGCTCGGCGTCCCAGAGGGCGGCGCGGACACGGTTCTCACGCGGTG
Organism: uncultured Actinomycetes bacterium; assembly: GCA_963734045.1. Classification (GTDB taxonomy): domain Bacteria; phylum Actinomycetota; class Thermoleophilia; order Gaiellales; family Gaiellaceae; genus Gaiella. Next base: position 262,821 of record CAVTFU010000005.1, read on the forward strand.
GCCACTCGTCGTCCACGCACGCTCCATCCTACGAGCCGCCGCCCGTCTCCCAGCATGCTCTCCGTCACGGGGCAGTGTGTAGGGTCGGCCCGATGGGCCCGGGGGTCGATCGCGAGCGGAGCGCCTCCCGGATCGAGCGCGAGATCGAGACGCTCTCCGGTGCGGGCTTCACGACGAGCGACGAGGCGATCCGTCGGTACGCCTACACGCCCGAGTACCGGAGGACGCTGGACCACTTCACGACGGCGCTCGTGGAGCTCGGCTTCACGGTCACCGAGGATCCGCTCGGCACGCTCGTCGCCCGCAACCGCCCTCCCGGCGAGCCCGTCTTCGGCGTGGGCTCGCACTGCGACTCGAACCGCAACGGCGGCCGGTACGACGGGACGATGGGGGTCGTCACCGCGCTCGAGGTGTGCCGCCTGAACGTGGAGCACGGCCTCGATCTCCCGCTCCAGCTCGTCTCGTTCCTCGAGGAGGAGGGCTCGGGGTTCGGCCAGATGCTCCTCGGGAGCAGGATCATGCTGCAGCGCGTCACCGAGGACGACCTGCGCGAGCGGTTTCGCGCGCTCGACGACGGACGCAGCTTCTGGGAGCACGCCGAGGCGGCCGGGTACGAGCCTCACCGTTGGCGGGAGTCGAGCCACGTGCTCGACGACCTCGTCGGCTGGATCGAGATGCACATCGAGCAGGCTCGCGTCCTCCAGGACACGGGCAAGCGGATCGGTGTCGTCAACGCGATCGCCGGCTACGTCCACGCCGACGTCCGGGTCCAGGGCCGTGGCGACCACGCGGGTGCGACCCCGATGGACCTGCGCCTCGACCCCACGACGGTGCTCGCCGAGACGGTGCTCGAGCTGGAGCGGCTCGCGAGGGCCGCAGGGGGCGGCACCGTCGGCACGGTCGGCGAGATCGAGGTGGATCCCGGCTTGATCAACGCCGTCGCCGCGGAGGTGCGCTTCTCCCTCGACGTGCGCGGGCCGGAGGACGCACGCTTCCAGGGCGTCGCGCGGGAGATCGCGGGGTTCGTGGGAGCGGCCGCGGAGCGACGCGGAATGACGGCCACGTACGAGGAGCGACAGACGCTGCCCGCGACGCCTCTCGACGCCCGGATCGTCGCCGCCCTCGAGGAGGCTGCGGCCGACGCGGGCGAGCCGTGGACGACGATGCACTCGGGCGCGGCACACGACACCATGTGCGTCGCCGAGCGCGTGCCGAGCGCGATGGTGTTCGTTCCCTGCAAGGACGGCATCAGCCACCACCCGGCCGAGGAGGCAGACCCGGCGGACGCGGCGCTCGCCGCCGAGATCATCCTGAACGCGATCGCGGCGCTGCGGTAGCCGCGGGGCAATGGACGCAGTCCTCCTCGGCCTGCTGGCGGGCGCGCTCTTCGGCGCGATGACCGTCGCCGTCCGCTCCGGGCTCCTGCGCGGGGGAGACCCGGCGCTGGGGAGCGTCGTGGTCAGCGTCTCGGCGTTCGTCGTGGTCTCGGGTTTCGCACTGCCGAGTGTCGTCACCGACGGAGTCGACCCGGATGTGCTGTGGCGGTTCGCGGCTATCGGGCTCGTCGTGCCCGGGGTGTCCCAGATCCTGATCATCCTCGCCGTCCGCTACGCGGGGCCGTCCCGGGCGGCAATCCTCGTGGGCACGGCGCCGCTCGGCTCCGTTCTGCTGGCACTCGCGCTGCTCGACGAGCAACTTCGCCCGGCACTGATCGCCGGCACGGCGTTGATCGTCGCGGGTGGCGTCGCGCTCGCCTTCGACCCGGGAAGACCCGTCGGCTTCCGCAGGCTCGGGGTCGTCCTCGCGCTCGTGTGCGCCGCGCTCTTCGCAGGCCGGGACAACGCGGTCAGGTGGGTCGCGCGCGACGTCGTCGCGTCGCCGCTCCAGGCTACGGCCGCGACGCTCCTGGCCTCGAGCATCGTGTCGGTCGTCTACGTGCTGGCGATCAGACGGCCGGTCACGGCCCCGCTGGCGCGGACGACGGCCCGCGCCTTCCTTCCGGCCGGCCTCCTTCTCGCATGTGCCTACGCCGCGCTCGTCACCGGCCTCGATCGCGGGGACGTCAGCATCGTGGCGCCGCTCAACGCGACCCAGTCACTGTGGGGCGTCGTCTTCGCCGCCGCGTACTACGGGCGAGCGGAGGCCATCGGGCGGCGCACGGTGCTCGCGAGCCTGCTGGTCGTCCTCGGCGGCGCCCTCATCGGCGCGTTCCGCTGACCTCCGCCGGAGCCTCGATGCTCTCGACGTAGGCGAGCGCCTCGTCGAGCGGGACGACGTCCGCGTACTTCGCCTGGATGTCGAACAGGTTCGCCTCGTGCGGCGCCTGGGCGCGGTCGCCGACGCACTCGCGCGGGACGAGCGTCGGCCAGCCGTACTGCAGCAGGTCGATCGCCGTCGCACGCACGCAGCCGCTCGTCGTCGCGCCGCAGAGGATGACCGAGTCGACTCCCTGTGACACGAGCACGGAGGCGAGGTTGGTGCCGAAGAAGCCGGACGCGCCCTTCTTCACGACCACCGTCTCGTCGTCCCGGCGGCCGAGCCGCTCGTCGATCTCCACCCAACGGCCGCCGAGCTGGAGATCGCCGAGCGTCGGCACCTTCTGCAGCCAGAGCCCGCCGTCCTTCAGGCTCGCGTCGAACCCGATCGTCGTGAAGACGACCGGGATCCCCTTGTCGCGGGCGACGTCGAGCAGCCGGCGCGTCGCCTCGACCTGCGGTGTCAGGTCGGAGCCGAGCGCGCACGACGGGTCCGTGAACCCGCAGGAGAAGTCGATCACGAGCACGCACGGGCGCGAGCCCAGGGTCACGCTCGCGCCGAGCCCGGCGCGAGCGTAGACCTCTCTGGCGTTCTCGTCCGACATCATGCGGCCGCTGCCGGGGCAGCGGCCGTCAGCTCCTCGCCGAAGCGAGCGCGCTTCACGAACTGGCCGGCGCCCGGCTCCGCGACGAGCTCGTCGTTCTCGACGATCACCTGGCCTCGCACGAGGACGACCTCGGGCGCCCCCGTGACCTCCTCGCCCTCGAAGAGGTTGTAGTTGACGTTCGTGTGGTGCGTCTTCGCCGAGATCGTCAGCTTCTTCTCGGGGTCCCAGACGACGATGTCGGCGTCCGAGCCCGGCGCGATCGTCCCCTTGCGCGGGTAGAGACCGAACAGCTTCGCGATGTTCGTCGAGACGAGCTCCACGAACCGGTTGGGCGTGATCCGGCCCGTCGACACGCCGTGCGTCCAGAGCATGTGGAGGCGGTTCTCGATCCCCGGCCCGCCGTTCGGGACGACCTGGAACTCGCGACCGTTGATGCCCTTCTGCTCGGGCCAGTTGAACGGGCAGTGGTCGGTCGAGAGCGCCGAGAGCGAGTCCGAGACGAGCGCCTGCCAGAGGTGCTCCTGATGCTCCTTCGGGCGGGGCGGCGGGGTGTAGATGTACTTCGCGCCCTCCCAGTCCGGCTTCTCGAGCATCGACTCGTCGACGAAGAGGTACTGGGTGCAGGTCTCGCCCCACACCTTCCAGCCTTTCTCGCGGGCAAGCGCGATCGGCTCGACCGACGGCAGGCAGGAGACGTGGACGACGTAGAGCGGCGCGCCGGCGACGCGCGCGAGCTGGATCGCGCGGTTCGTCGCCTCGGCCTCGGTCTCCATCGGGCGCGTGCGCGCGTGCCAGATCGGGTCGGTCTTCCCCTCGGCCACCGCCTCCTTGACGATGATGTCGATCGCGTCGCCGTTCTCCGCGTGCACCATCACGAGCCCGCCGGTCTCGCTCGCGGTCTGCATTACCCTGAAGAGCGTCTCGTCGTCGACCATCACGGCGCCCTTGTAGGCCATGAAGAGCTTGTACGAGGTGACGCCCTCGTCGGGCAGCTTCGCGAGGTCCTCGAGCGTGCCGCCCTCCTTCAGATCGGTGACCGCGATGTGGAAGCCGACGTCGATCACCGGCGGGCACCGCTCGAGCTTCTCGTGGTAGGCGGCGAGCGCCTCGGCGAACGTCATCCCCGGCGCCTGGATGCAGAAGTCGATCAGCGTCGTCGTCCCGCCGAACGCGGCGGCCGTCGTGCCCGAGGTGAAGTCGTCGCACGTCGTCGTGCCGCCGAAGAACATCTCGATGTGGGTGTGGGGATCGATCGCGCCGGGCATCACGATCTTGCCGGTCGCGTCGATCACCTTGTCGGCCTCGACGTCGAGCGACGCTCCGAGCAGCGCGACCTTTCCGTCGTCGACGAAGACGTCGCCGACGTAGTCGTCGGCCGCCGTGACGATGCGGCCGCCCTTGATCAGCACGGACATCCGGGTTCCTTCCTGTCGACGGTGCGTGCGTGGTGTATACGACGGCCCGCCGCGCGGCGTCAAGCGGCGACGCCCGGCGGACGCCGCTCGTGCCAGTCGGTCGCCTGCTGGTAGGCGTGGGCGGCGCGCAGGACGGTCGCCTCCGCGAGCCGCCGCCCCGTGAGGGCGAGCCCCACGGGCAGCCCGTCGACAAGGCCGCAGGGGACGCTGGCCGTCGGCAGGCCGAGACAGCTCCAGGGGGAGTTGAAGGGGATGAGCGAGAGGCGGTAGGGCATCGTCTGCCCGGCGACCTCGATCGGATCCTCACCGATCCTCGGCGCCACGATCGGCATCTCCGGAGCGGCGAGCAGGTCGAAGCGGTCGAAGAGCGGGCGTGCCTCCTCGGCGAGCGCCCGGCGGGCGCGCTGGCCCGTGACGGGCGCGGACGACGGCAGGAGCAGGCCGGCCAGGAGGCGTGCCCGCACGTCGGCGCCGTAGTCGGAGAGGCGGGTGCGAAGCCACGGGAGGTGTGCTTCGGCGGCCTCGGGGAGCATCACGAGCTGCTGCACGACCTCGGCGCGACGGAGGAACCGGGCGTCGATCCGCTCGATACGCGCGCCGAGCCGTCCGAGCTCCTCGAGCGCCGCCTCGACGGCCGCGGCGACCCGGGGCTCGAGCGGCACCTCGCCCATCAGGTGGGCGACGACGCCGATCCGCAGGCCCTCGATGCCCAGGCCGAGCCCCTCGAGGCACGGCTCTGCCTCGGCGATCGTCGTCGACCCATCGCCCGGCGCAGGCCCGGCGATCGCGTCGAGCAGGATCGCGCAGTCCTCGGCCGTCCGTGCGAGCGGGCCGACGGTGTCGTACGTCCACGACACGGGGATCACGCCCTGGTTCGGGACGCGGCCCGTCGAGGGGCGGATCCCGGTGACCCCGCAGAGCGCCGCCGGGATGCGGATCGACCCCGCGGTGTCGGTCCCGAGTGCGCCGGCGACGAGGCCCGCGGCGACCGCCGCTCCACTGCCGCCGCTCGAGCCGCCGCAGATCCGCTCGGTGTCCCACGGGTTGCGCGCGGGGCCGAATGCCTCGCTGGTCGTCGTCGCGCCCCAGGCGAACTCGTGCGTGTTGAGCTTGCCGACCACGATCGCGCCGGCCCGGCGCAACCGCTCGACGACGACCGCGTCGGCGGCCGCCACGTTGTCGGCCAGCACCTTCGACGCCGCGGTCGTACGCGTGCCCGCGACGTCGATCACGTCCTTCACCGCCACGGGCACGCCGTGCAGCGGCCCGGAGCCGGTCGGGCCGAGCGCATCGGCTTCGGCCAGCGCCTCCTCGGCCCGGACCGTGATGAACGAGTTGAGCGCGCCGTCGTTCCGCTCGATCCGCTCGAGCGCGGATTCGACCGCCTCGCGGGGCGAGAGCTCCCCGCGGCGGATCGTCGCGGCGAGCGCCGCGAGCGTCACGATGCCTCCGGGTCGGGGAGATACAGGCCCGCGGGAGGGATCTCACGGCCCGTGTGCTGCTCGAGGTCTCTGAGTGCCGGGAGCACCGTGGCGAGGAAGCCGAGCACTCCCTCGAGGTCGGCGTCGCTCGGCTCGACGCCCTGCGAGCGCGCCAGGGCGCGGAGCTCCTCGAGCGTCGGCAGCGGGGTAGAATCGCCGCCCATGCCGATCTACGAGTACCGCTGCGACGGGTGCGGCGAGCGGTTCGAGGAGTTCCTCTCGACGTCGACGAAGCCCGCGCCTCCGTGCCCGAAATGCGGCGGGAGCAAGGTCGAGCGGCTCCTCTCCCGGATCAACACGGAGTGGCTTCCGAGCGACGTCGCGTGGGACCGCGTCGGGCGCAGCTGGGACTGACGGGGCTGCCGGCGCGCACCGGAGGCGTATAGGTCAGACTCGGCCCCGCTGTCAAGCCGAGGAGGCACGCGTGCCGTACGCCCTGATCGACGAGGGGATCGAGCTCTACTACGAGCTGACGGGGCCCGAGGACGGCCCGGTCGTGATCCAGTTCGGCGGTGGGCTCTTCGGCCGGCACAACTTCGGCTTCGTCAACGACGGCTTCCGGGAGCGCGGGTTCCGGCTCCTCTCCTTCGACGCCCGCGGCTACGGCGCCTCGTCGAGCCCGCGCGAGTGGTACACGATCGAGGGCTGGGCCGACGACGGCGCGCGGCTCCTGGACGCGCTCTCCCTCGAGCGCGTCCTCGTGCACGGCACCTCGATGGGCGGGATGATCGCGACTGCGTTCACGGCGAACCACGGGAGCCGCGTCCTCGCGACATGCGCCGACGTCGCCTTCGCGAAGCCGGACGTGTACCGGAGGACGCTCTTCCGCGTCTGGAGGCGCATGGCGGAGTCGATGCCGTGGGACGACTTCTCCGACCACGTCACGACCCAGGCGGTCGGCGCGGCGTTCCTGGAGAGCGACGCGGGCAAGGACACCTTCGAGACCGTCCGCTCCGTGATCGGGGTCAACGACCCCTACACCGTCCGGCAGGCCTGCCTCGCCATGGAGCAGATGGACCTCTCGCCGCTCGTCCCCACGATCGACCGGCCGCTCCTGATGACGAACGGGACTCACGACATCCTCTGCCCGCCGGTGCTCGCCCCCTCGGGGCTCGGAGCGCGCCGCATGGCCGAGCTCAACCCGTCGATCACGACCCACGAGTTCCCCGATATCGGGCATGCCGACCTGCTCGAGTGCCCCGACGAGGCCGTCGGCATCGTGGCGGCGTTCTTCGAGCGGGCGCTCGCGGCTCGAGACGGCTGACGCGGTCAGTGGAGCGGGTTCGTCCCCGCCATCCAGATGATCACGCGCGTGAACTTCCCGTCCGCGTCGAAGTCGAAGAAGTTGCAGTTGTGCATGTCGTTCAACGAGCCGTCCTGGAGCTCGCCGATGTAGCCCTGCTCCGTTGCCACCTTCCCGGCGGCCTCCTCGACCACGATGTTCCGGATCTCGTGCCGGATCGTCCTGGAGGCGGCGAAGAAGTCCGTGAACATCCGGCGGATCTCGTCCGCGCCGTCGAAGGTGACGTGATCCGTCTGGACCGTGAGCGTCGCGTCCTCGGCGAAGTGGGCGAGCACGCCGTCGACGTCCATCGCGTCGACCGCGTCGAAGTACGTCTGCGGCGCGGCGGCGAGCGCCTCGCGCGACAAGGTGGCAGGGGTCGTGGCCATCGTTGCTCCCTTCGGTCGAGTTCTGCGGCGATGGTATCGCCGCCTCGGTGGGGAAGGTCTATGCCGTCTGCCGACTGATCACCCCCGCTCTGCTCGTGAACGGCGCGATCCCGTCGAGATAGGAGAGGACGTCCTCGAGCGCCTCGACGTCGCCGAACTTCGCGTCGATGTCGAACAGGTTCCACTCGACGACGCCGGGCACGCGATCGCCCACGGCCTCGCGGACGACGATCGGGCGGAAGCCCTCCGCGATCGCGTCCTCGGCCGTGTGGCGCACGCACCCGGCCATCGTCACGCCGGTGAGGATCACCGTGTCGACGCCCTGCGCGTTGAGATAGCTCGACAGCGGCGTCCCGTGGAAGCCGCTCGCGCGCTTCTTCACGATGACGAGCTCGCCGGCCTCGGGGGAGATCCGACTGTCGATCTGGACCGCCTCCGTGCCGGCCTTCAGGTGCTCGACGGGGATCTTGTGCACCCAGAGGCCCATGTCGGAGTTCGGCCCCTCCACGTCCTCGTAGGCAGTCGTCGTGTACGCGATCGGGATGCCCTTGGCGCGCCCCGCCTCGTTCAGCGCCTGCACCGCCGGGATGATCGTCTCCATGCCGTCGCACGAGAACGCGTGCCCCGGACGGGTCCATGCGTTCGCGAGGTCGATGTGGACGAGCGCCGGTCGCGACCCGAAGCCGACGCGCCGCTGGAAGCCGCGCTCGCGGTAGATCCCCGTGTCCGCGTCGAAGATCGTCTCGAGAGCGGCCAGGACCGCATCGTCGTCTCTCATCACTCTCCTTCCCAGGGATGCTCGGCCCGCCAGTGGCGGGCGATGTCGGCGCGGGTCGCCACCCAGACGTCGTCTCGCGACGCGACGTGCTCGAGGAACCGCCGTAGGCCGGGTGCTCGGCCCGGGCGACCGACGATCCGGCAGTGGAGGCCGACCGACATCATCCGGCCGCCCTCCGTGCAGAGCTCGTCGAGCGAGTCGATCAGGTACGTCGCGAAGTCGTCGGCGGTGACGAACCCGTTCGGGAGGAGGAACTTGAAGTCGTTCGCGTCGAGCGTGTACGGGACGACGAGGTGCGGCTGCCCTGCGACCTCGACCCAGGAGGGGAGCTCATCGGCGTACGCATCCGAGTCGTAGAGGAACCCGCCGGCCTCGACCACGAGGCGTCGCGTCGCCTCCGTGCCGCGCCCCGTGTACCAGCCGACCGGGCGCACCCCGCACACGCGCTCGATCGCCTCGATGGAGCGATGGAGGTGATCGCGCTCCTCGTCCTCGGCGAGCTCGCCGTAGTCGATCCAGCGCCAGCCGTGGCTCGCGACCTCCCACCCGGCTGCGACCATCGCGCGGGCGGCAGCCGGGTTCTGCTCGAGCGCGCGGCCCACCGCGAAGACGGTGAGGGGAACGCCGAACGAGGTCACGAGGCGATGGACGCGCCAGAAGCCGGCCCGGCTGCCGAACTCGAACATCGACTCCGTGTTGAGATTGCGCCGGCCGACCGTGGCCGGCGCGCCGATCACCTCGTGGAGGTACGCCTCGGACGCAGGGTCGCCCTCGAGCGGCGAGTTCTCGCCGCCCTCCTCGTAGTTCAGGACGAGGCTGAGGGCGACGCGCTTTCCGTCGGGCCAGCGCGGGTCGGGCGGACGCTCGCCGTAGCCGACGAGGTCACGGCGGGACACGTCGGCGCTCACGCAGCCGTCCCCTGCAGCTCGCCGAAGACGCCGTCCGCCTCGAGCTCGCGGACGCGCTCGGTCGTGTACCCGCAGAGCTCGACGAGCATGGCCTCGGTGTGCTCGCCGCGGAACGGGCCGCGCTCCGCCGGGCGCTCGAGCGCGGTCTCGCCCTCGACGAGCCGGAGCGGGGTGCGAATCGAGCGCACCGGCCCGAGGGACGGATGGTCGTGCTCGACGATCGCCTCGCGAGCAGTCGTCTGCGGATCGACGAGGGCCTCCTCGACGGTGTTGATCCGCGAGGCCGGGACGCCGGCCGCGACGAGCTCCTCGACCCACTCGTCGACCGGTCGGGCCCGGAACGCCTGGTCGAGCTCCGGGATGAGCTCGTCGCGGTGCTCGTTGCGAGCGGCCATCGTGGCGAACCGCCGGTCGTCGTTCAGCTCGGGCCTCCCGATCACCTCGCAGAGCCGCTCCCAGAAGACCTGCTTCGCGGCGCCGACCACGAACCAGCCGTCGGAGGCCTCGAAGTTCTGAAACGGCACGATCGTCGGGTGCGCCGAGTTGCGGCGGCGCGGCGGCACGAACCCGTGGGTCGCAGCCCACGGCCCGATGTACATCAGCTCGTGCAGCGCGGTCTCGAAGAGCGAGACGTCGCAGTCGCACCCGACGCCGTCGCGCCGCGCGCGCCAGATCCCCGCGAGGAGCGCGATCGCCGACGCGTACCCGCCGGAGAGATCGACGAGCGACAGCCCGCTCTTGGTCGGCGCCCCGCCGGGCTCGCCCGTGAGGCTCTGCCACCCCGCAAGGCCCTGCATCATGTAGTCGTAGCCCCCCTCGGAGGCCCGGGGGCCGGTCATCCCGAAGCCGGACAGCGAGCAGCAGACGATGCGGGGGTTGACCTCGCGGAGCTGGGAATACGTGAGCCCGAGCTTCGACGGCTGGTCGCCGCGGAGGTTCGAGTAGACGCCGTCGCAGACGCGCACGAGGTCGTGCAGCACCTCCCCGGCGCCGGGATGGCGGAGATCGAGCGAGATGCTCTTCTTGCCGCGGTTGAAGGTCTCGAAGAAGAGCGAGTCCTCGCCCTCCTGGAAGGGAGGCACGTAGCGGCCCACGTCGCCGGCCGAGGCCGGGTCCTCGAGCTTCACGACCTCGGCCCCGAGGTCGGCGAGCTGGAGCGTGCCCCACGGCCCCGCGCCGAACTGCTCGACGGCGAGGATCCGGACGTCGGCCAGGGGCAGGCTCACGCCGGCGCTCCCACACCGGCGAGCAGCCGGATCCGGCCGACCTGCTCGAGGAACGCTCGCTCGCCGACGGCGGGGTTGAACGAGATGTGCTCGGCGCCTGCCTCGCGGTACGCCTCGACGCGTGCGAGACATTCTTCGGGCGTGCCCACGACGCAGAGCCGCTCGACGTGATGTCGCTCGAACGCCATCCCGTAGCGCTCCGAGAGGTGCGCAATCGCCTCGGTCCGGGCCCGGTCGCCGTCGTCGTCGACGTGTGCAAAGAGGACGAGGCCGCGGAAGTCCGCGGCCGTGGCCCGGCCGGCGGCGCGCGCCTCCTCGTCGAGCAGGGCGAGGCCGCGCGCGTAGCGACCGGCGGAGACCATGTACGGAAGCCAGCCGTCCCCGTGCCGTGCCGCACGGCGGATCGCGGCGTCCGACCGACCGCCGACGAGCAGCGGCGGGCCACCCGGTTGGACGGCGGGCGGCGCGATCGTGACGTCCGTGAAGCGGTAGAACCGACCGGCGAACGACGCAGGTCGGTCGCGCAGGAGTACCCGTAGGGCTTCGATTCCCTCGTCCGCGCGGGCGCCACGCTCGGCGATCGGCACGCCCGCAGCCTCGAAGTCGCCCGCGCCCTCGCCGCCGACCCCGAGCCCCAGGAGGAGCCGACCGCCCGAGACATAGTCGATGGACGCGGCCTGCTTCGCGATCAGGCTCGGGTGGCGGAGCGGGAGCAGCACGACCGCGGCGCCGAGGGCGATCGTCCGTGTGACCGCCGCGAACGTCGAGAGCGCGACGCCGAGGTCGAGGATCGGGTTCACGAAGGAGAGGTGCTCGCCCGCCCAGATCGAGTCGTACCCGAGCTCCTCGGCGAGCTCGGCCACCGCCCGGAAACGGCCCGGGTCCGCGAGCTCGCCGGGGAACTGGCCGCTGCCCTGGATCCCAATCCTCATCGCGTGGGCACCGCCGGCACGCGCGCCGCCTTCCACGCCTTCTCGTAGTACGGCACGAGGTAGGCCAGGTGGTCGCGCATCTCGGCGCCGGCGGCGGCCTCGTCGCCCTCCTCGACCGCCTCGACGATCTTCGCGTGGTGCGCGTGGATCGAGCGGTGGAAGACACGCGGCAGCCCGGACCGGGAGAGGCTCGTCTGCAGCGCCGAGAACACGGGCTGCGCGGCGATCTGGAGCAGGCGGTTCTCGCAGCATTCGATCAACGTCGCGTGGAAGTCCCGGTTGTGCACGAACTCCGCCTGCGTGTCGAGCGCCGGCCGATCGGGAGGGATCGTCGCACGCAGTCGCTCGACGTCCCCCTCGGCGCGCCGACGCGCGGCGAGCCTGGCGGCCGGCACCTCGAGCAGCTCGCGAACCTCGATCAGCTCCTCGAGCGTCAGGTCGCGCGCGTCCGCGAGCAGCGTGATGTTCGAGCTGAGCGACTCCGAGATGTGGTCGAGGGTCGGAAGCGTCACGTAGCTGCCGCCGGTCTGGCCCGCAGCGGTGCGGACGAGCCCCTGGGCGGCGAGCAGCCGCAGCGCCTCGCGCACGGTCGCGCGGCTGACCCCGAGATCTCGCGCCAGCACCGTCTCCGGCGGCAGCCGACCGCCCTGCGGCAGGGTGCCGGAGACGATCAGCTCGCGGAGCTGGTCGGCGACCTGCTCGTAGCTCTTCCGCACCCGCCGGAGCGGGACCTGCGCGGGGCGAGCGGGGCCGGGGGCCGCGTCGGGCGCCCTCGACTCCTGCTCCCGCCGACTGCTCATGCGATCAGGTCATCCCGAACTCGTCGTTGCCCGCCACCGAGACCGGCTTCGTCGACGGCGGCAGCTCCCCCGAGAAGTAGTCGGTCAGCGACGTGCCGCGGCGGCTCTCACGGAGCTCCGCCCGCAGCTTCTCGGTCGCGGCCCCGTCGAGCTCGAGCGCCTGCTCGTCGGAGAAGACGACGCCGTACGCATCGCGGGCGAGGTCGATCGTCGTGAAGTCGTCGAGCACGTCCTCACGCACCGCCTCCGGCGGGCGGTCCAGCGGGTCGCCGTACCCGGCCGCATTCGGCTCGCGGAACTCGATGAACTCGCCCGCCGCGAACGGGATCCCCGTCACCTTCGCCGGGAGGATCTCCTCCCGGCCGGTGTCGGGGTTCTTCCGGCACGACGCGACGAGCCCGTCCCAGCCGCCGAAGATCCCGCGCGGCGGGTCGGTCTGGCGGTCGCCCTCGCACGAGTACACGCCGTCGACCAGGAACCGGTTGCGCCGGATGATCCCGATGCCCCCGCGCCAGCGGCCCGGCGCCGCCGGCTCCGGGCGGAGCTCGTACTGGTCGCACCGGATCGGGAACCGCAGGTCGAGCTCCTCGATCGGGTTGTTGCGCGTGTTCGCCATCAGGTTGTCGACGGAGTCCATCGCGTCCTTGCCGTAACGACCTCCGTACGAGCCCTCGTTCACCTCGAGGTAGAGCCAGTACTCGCCCATCTCCTCCGAGAACCCCGAGTACGCGCAGAAGTGGATCCCGGCGGAGTTCCCGGCCGTCACGCCCTCGGGCAGCGCGTCCGCGAGCGCGAGGATCGTGTTGTCGACGACCCGCTGCACCTGGCAGAAGCGGGAGAAGCAGGCGCGCGGGAAGGTCGGGTTGTAGATCGTCCCCTTCGGCGCGATCACCTTCACGGGCCGGAAGACGCCGTCGTTCTGCGGGACGTGCTCCGGGAACGTGACCTCGTCGAGCAGGATCGTGCGCACCGCGTAGTAGGCGCCGACGAGCAGCGACCCCTCGTACGGGACGTTGTAGCCGGTCGGCACCTCCGCGTTCGAGCCGGTCAGGTCGATCGTGATCTCGTCCCCCTCGACGATCACCTTCGTCTCGACCCGGAGCCGGACACCGCGGTTCCGCGCGTCGTCGTCGAGCCAGCCCGTCGGTGCCCGGTACTCGCCGTCCGGCAGCGCGCGGATCTGCTCGCGCAGCATCCTCTCGCTGTAGTCCATCCAGTCGTACGCCGCGCTCATCACGGTGTCCGCCCCGTAGCGCTGGAAGAGCCGCAGCATCCGGTCACGCCCGAGCTGGCACGCGGCCATCATCGCGTTCATGTCGCCGCGGTTCATCGTGACCGTGCGGACGTTGTCGAAGATCATCTTGTCGAGGTCCTCGTTGAGCTCGACCCGCCTGATACCAGCGCAGGCCGTCGTAGATCTTCGCCTCCGCGTAGACGTCGAACGCGTCGGCGTTGATCCCCGGGAACGAGCCCCCCACGTCGAGCACGTGCGCCGTGACGGCCGCGAAGCCCGTGAGCTCCCCCTCCCAGAAGATCGGCACGGCGACGGCGATGTCCGGGCTGTGAGAGGCCCCGTAGTACGGATGGTTGTGGATGATCACGTCGCCCTCGACGAGCTTCCCCTCGAGGTGCCGCATGAAGCCGCGGATGTACCAGGGCAGGGAGCCGATGTGCATCGGCGTCGAATCGGACTCGCAGAGCTCGCGGCCCTCGGCGTCGAAGATCCCCGCCCCGAGGTCCTCGGACTCCCGGATGATCGAGGAGTAGGACATGCGGAAGAGCACGCCCGACATCTCCTTGGCGATCGCATGGAACGCGCCGCCGAGCACGCGCATCGTGATCGGGTCGACGTCGACGCGCTCGAGCTCCGGCGGATCGGGATGCTTCCCGAGCTCGTATTCGAGCGTGGACATGCTCAGACCCCCTGGCTCGTCGTGGCGGCGGAGGCCGCGACGGCCCTCGCCTCGGCGGAGGCACCGACCTCGATCACGATCGACCCGAAACGATCGACGCGGGCCTCGATCCCGGGCGGGATGACCGTCGTGGAGTCGTACTGGTTGACGATCGCGGGACCGCTCAGGCGGTTGCCGGCCCTGAGCGACTCCCGGTCGTAGTACTTCGTGGGCACCTGCTCGAGCGATCCCTCGACGAGGAACCACGCGTCGCCCTCGTGCCGGAGCGCCTCGTCGGCACTCTCGTCGCCCGCTTCGACCTCCGGGGTCACCAGCTCGGGCATGAGGCCGATCCCGCGGACGCGGATGTTCGGCACCTCGATGTCCGAGTCCTCGAAGCGCCGTGAGTACTCGCGCTCGTGGATGTCGTGGAAGTCGGCGCGCAGCTTCTCGACCCACGCGTCGTCGATCTCCCCCGAGCCGACGTCGACCCGGAGCTCGTACCCCTGGCCGAGGTATCGCGCCTCGACGATCCGCTGGACGACGACGCGGTCGGCCTGGATCTCGTCGGCGGCGAGCTGCCCGGCCGCCTGAGCCTCGAGCTCCTCGAAGCGGGCCTGGAGGCTCGCCGCGTCGAGGCTCGAGAGCCGCTGGTAGGTCGTCGCCGCGTACTCGTAGACCATGTCGGTCGCGACGAGCCCCATCGCGGCCGCGATCCCGGGGTACGGCGGGACGACGACGTGAGGCGTACCCACCTCGATCGCGATCGGGACGGCGAAGAGCGGTCCCGCGCCCCCTTCCGCGACGAGCGCGAAGTCGCGTGGGTCGAACCCCTTGCGGACGGAGTTCTCCTCGATGGACTGCACCATCGAGTGGCAGAGGATCTGCACCGCGCCCATCGACGCCTCCTCGACGCTCATCCCGAGCGCCGCGGCCGGCCCGTCGGCGAATGCCGCACGCGCCGCGTCGCGGTCGAGCGACATCCCCCCGCCGAGAAACGCCTCCGGCAGGAGCCAGCCCAGGTTGACCATCGCGTCGGTGGCCGTCGCCTCGCTGCCGCCGCGCCCGTAGGCGGCCGGGCCGGGCACGGCGCCGGCGGAGCGGGGACCGACGCGGAAGATCCCGCCCGCGTCGACGTAGGCGATGGAGCCGCCGCCGGCCCCGATCGTGTCGACGTCGACCATCGGGATCATCGCCTGGTACGGGCCGACCTTCGTGTCGAGCAGGTGCTTCATGCGCAGCCGGCCTTCCTGCGCGAGGCCGATGTCGGCCGACGTCCCTCCCACGTCGAGCGTGATCACGTTGTCGTAGCCCGACTGCCTGCCCGCCCAGATCCCGCCGACGACGCCGGCGACCGGGCCGGACATCAGCAGGGTCACCGGCCGCTTCACGGCGGCCTCGACGGTCGCGACGCCGGAGGCGGAGGTCATCAGGTGCAGGCCCGAGCGCACGCCGAGCGACGCGAGCTCGTCCTGGAGGCGCGCGACGTACGAGGCGACCTTCGGGCCGACGTAGGCGTTCAGCCCGACCGTCGAGAACCGCTCGTACTCGCGGTACTGCGGGATCACCTCGGAGGAGACCGAGAGGAACGCCTCGGGGAACTCCTCGCGGACGATCTCGGCGACGCGCTGCTCGTGCACCGGGTTCAGGAACGAGAAGAGGAAGCACACGCAGACCGCCTCGACCCCGGCCTCCTTGAGCGCGCGTACCTGCTCCCGCGCGCGCTCCTCGTCGAGCGGCACGAGCACCGACCCGTCGCCGGTGATCCGCTCCGGGACGGTCAGCCGGTAGCGCCGCCGGACGACGGGGTACCGCTGCCACGGGAGATCCTGGTAGTTCGAGAAGTTGAGCGGCTTCTTGTGGCGGGCGATGTGGAGGATGTCGCGGTACCCCTCGGTCGTGAGCATCCCGACCGTCGCGCCCGCGTGCTCGATCACGATGTTGGTCGCGATCGTCGTGCCGTGGAAGACCTGGTCGAGGGCGGAGGGGTCGGCGCCGGCCGCCTCCGCCAGCTCCTTCACCCCCTGGATCGTGCCCCGCGACGGGTCGTCGGGGGTCGTCGGGAGCTTGTGCACGCGAACCACCCCGGCCTCGTCGTCGACGTAGATCAGGTCGGTGAACGTGCCGCCGACATCGACCCCGACCCGCTTCACGAGCCACCTCCCGCGGTGAGGACGATCTTTCCGAAGAAGTCCCTGCTCTCCATCAGGTCCATCGCCTGCGCCGCGTCCTCGAGCGGGAAGGTCGCGGCGACCTGCGGCCTGAGCGCGCCGCGCGCGATCAGGTCGAAGCACGTCTCGACCTCGTAGCGGTCGTAGACGAACGACCCGATCACCTGCAGCTGGCGCCTGAAGAAGGGGATGACGTCGAAGGGAACGACCTCGCCCGCGTGCGCCCCGCAGACCACGAGCCGGCCGTCCTTCGCGAGCGAGTCGAGCCCGTACTGGAAGTGCTCCCCGCCGACGTGCTCGTAGACGACGTCGACGCCGTGGCCCTCGGTCGCCCGCATCACCTCCTCGACGACGTCCTGCGTGGTGTAGTTGACGCCCACGTCGAGCCCCAGCTCGGCCGCCTTCGCGAGCTTGTCGTCGCGGCTCGACGTGCCGATCACGAACGCGCCCGCATGCTTGGCGACCTGCACGGCGGCCGAGCCGATCCCGCTCCCGACGGAGCTCACGAGTACCGTCTCGCCCGGCCGTACCCCGGCGCGCGTCACGAGCATGTGCCATGCGGTGCCGAAGGCGATGTTGCCCGCTGCCGCCTCGACGTCCGTGACGCGATCGGGAATCCGGATGAGCTGCGACGCCTTGCACGTCACCTTCTCGGCGTAGCCCCCGCCGGAGCCCATGCCGACGAACCAGTGGGGCGCCGTGCAGAGCGACTCGCGGCCCGTCCGGCAGTAGCTGCAGCTGCCGCACGTCGCGATGAGATACACGGCGACCCGATCGCCGACCGCCCACCCCTCGACCCGGTCGCCGAGGGCCGAGATCCGGCCGACGGGCTCCACCCCGAGGGTGTGCGGGAACTCGATGGGGAAGCGCGAGACCCCCTCCCGGACGTCGACGTCGAGGTGGTTGAGCGCGGTCGCGGTCACGTCGACCACGACCTCGTTCGCGCCCGGCGCCGGATCGGGGAGATCCTCGACGCGGAGCACGTCGCGGTTGCCGAACTCGTGGAAGACGACAGCCCTCACGGCCTCGCTCCTCTCTCGGGCAGGTTGTAGGCTGCTGAAGTCAGACATTCGCGATTCTGTCAAACGGATGGCGCGACTCCAAACCGCACGATCGTTTCTCTTCGCCCCCGGGAGCGACGAGCGGAAGCTCGTCCGGGCGCTCGAGTGCGGTGCCGACGCGGTGATCGCCGACCTCGAGGATGCGGTCACGCCGCCGGAGAAGCCCCGTGCGCGGGAGCTCGCGAGGCGTCTCCTCGCGGACGCCGGCGCGCGTGCGGCACGGCTCGTGCGCGTGAACGCCGTCGGCACGGAATGGCACGACGCCGACCTGCGTGCGGCGGCCGACGCCCCGATCGACGGCGTAGTGCTCCCCAAGGCGACCGCGGCGTCGGTCGCCGAGGTCGGCGGCGCGATCGAGCTCCCGCTCGTCGCGATCGTCGAGACAGCCGCCGGTCTCCGGGAGGCATTCGCGATCGCCTCACACGAGCGCGTCGTCGCGCTCATGCTCGGGGCGGTCGACCTCGGCCTCGCGCTCCGTCTCGAGCCTCGCGCAGACGGCCAGGAGCTCCTCTTTGCCCGCTCGTCGGTGGTGGTCGACTCGGCGGCGGCGGGGCTTCGCGGCCCGGTCGACCGGGTCTGGGTCGACGTCCGCGACCTCGACGGCCTCGCCGAGGACTGCTCCTTCGGCCGGTCGCTCGGGTTCCGCGGCAAGGCGCTCGTCCACCCCGACCAGGTGGCCGTGACACACGAGGCCTTCGCCCCGTCGGCCGACGAGCTCGCCCGGGCCCGAGACGTGGTCGCAGCCTTCGAGCTCGCCGCTTCCGAGGGCCGTGGTGCCGCCGCCCTCGACGGCGAGATGATCGACCTGCCCGTCGTCGAGCGGGCGCGCCAGCTACTGAGCGACGAGAGGAGGAGCGTGCTCCATGCCGAGTGAGACCGAGGTCGCGCCGAAGGCGTGGCGCGGCCGTTTCTACGAGGACTTCGCCGTCGGCGACGTCTTCCGGAGCCGATTCGGCCGCACCGTCACCCAGACGGACAACATCTGGTTCACGTGCCTCACGATGAACACGAACCCGATCCACTTCAGCGAGCCCTTTGCGGCGCGAACGCGGTTCGAGCGCCCGCTCGTGAACAGCGCGTTCACCCTCGCGCTCGTCACCGGGCTGACCGTGCCGGACACGAGCGAGAACGCCGCCGCCAACCTCGCGTGGACGGACATCAAGCTGCCGAAGCCGGTCTTCGAGGGCGACACGCTCCATGCGGAGAGCGAGATCCTCGAGCTGCGCGAGTCCGCGTCGAACCCGAGCGTCGGGATCGTCTCGATGCGCTGCCGCGGCATCAACCAGCGGGCCGAGGTCGTGATCGAGTTCCGGCGGACGTTCATGGTCTACCGGCGCGGCGCGCCCGAGGTGGCCGACGGGTTCCCCCGGACGGCCGAGGAGTGGACGGTCTGATGGCCGCCGCGAGGGTGATCGCCGAGTGGGCGACGACGCTCGGGCTCGACGACGTACCGGAGGCCGTGCGAGCCGACGCGAAGCTGCACGTGCTCGACACGATCGGGTGCGGGCTCGCTGCGCACGCGATCGGCGTCGCCCACGAGGGACGCACGACCATGGAGGAGCTGGGCGGCGCGCCCCAGGCGACCGTGATCGGGTCGGAGGCCCGGCTGCCGGCGGCGAACGCCGCGTTCGCGAACGCGATGCTCTGCCACGGGCTGGACTTCGACGACACGCACTCCGACTCCGTCAGCCACGTGTCGACGGTGATCGCGCCCGCCGCCCTGGCCGCCGCCGAGGAGGTCGGCGCGACCGGGCGGGACGCCTTGACGGCGATCGTCGCCGGGAACGAGGTCGTCTGTCGCGTGGGGATGGCGGCCTCGGGGGCGTTTCACGCGCGTGGGTTCCACCCGACCGCGATCTGCGGGATCTTCGGCGGGGTCGCCGCCGTCGCCCGGCTCGCCGACCTCGACGCAGACGTCACCACGAGCGCGCTCGGGATCTGCGGCTCGTTCGCCGGCGGCCTGTTCGCGTACCTCGCCGAGGGGACGCCGACGAAGCCGATGCACCCCGCGTGGGCGGCCCACGGCGCGCACCTCGCGACGCGCCTGGCGAGCCATGGGGCAGCAGGCCCCGGATCCGTGCTGGAGGGCAAGTTCGGCGTGTACCACGCGTTCGTCGCGGCGGAGGAAGGCGAGATCGACATCGCCGGTCAGCTCGCCGACCTCGGCAGTCGCTGGGAGACACCGCGGATCGCGTACAAGCCGTTTCCCGTCTGCCACTTCATGCACGGCGCGCTGGGCGCGGCGGGCGAGGGGGCAGCGGGGCGCACCTTCGCACCCGGCGAGATCGAGGACGTGCTCGTCGGCGTGCCGGAGGCGGGCGTCTCGCTCGTGCTCGAGCCGGCCGCGGAGAAGCGCGCTCCGCGCTCCGAGTACGAGGGCAAGTTCTCCCTCCAGTACTCCATCGCGTCGCTGCTCGTCCGCGGCCACGTCGCCGTGGGCGACTTCACGGACGAGGCGATCGCCGACCCTGCGGTGCTCGCGGTGGCGGCCAAGGTGCGCTACGAGACACGCGAGTACGCGACCTATCCTCAGGCCTTCCCGGGCGGCGCCGAGGTGCGCCTCGCGGACGGGACGTCGTTCCGGGCGGACTTCCCGCACCAGAAGGGCGGGCCCGAGAACCCGCTCTCGCCGGACGAGGTGCGGGAGAAGTTCCGCGAGAACGCCTCGCTCGCACTCGGGGATGCCGCCGCCGGCCGCCTGGAGGAAGCCGTGCTGTCACTCGAGGAGCAGGACGACCTGCCGGCCGCGCTCGCGCCCCTGGCGTCGGTGGAGGCCGTCCCCGCGTGAGCCTCACCGCCGAGCAGACGGAGATCGTCGCCGCTGTTCGCGAGTTCGTCGACCGCGACGTGGTCCCGTTCGCGTCGGGATTCGAGCACGCCGACGAGTTCCCGGAGTCGATGGTCGAGACGATGCGCGAGATGGGCCTCTTCGGGACGACGATCCCGGAGGAGTACGGCGGCCTCGGCCTCGGGCTCGACACGTACGCCCTGATCGTGATGGAGCTCTCGCGCGGGTGGGTGACGCTCTCCGGGATCCTCAACGGCACGTTCATCGCGGCGACGATGATCGGGCTGCACGGCACCGACGAGCAGCGCGACCGGTTGCTCCCGCGCCTCGCCTCGATGGAGCTGCGCGCCGCGTTCTCGATGACCGAGCCGCACGCCGGCTCCGACGTCCAGTCGATCCGGACGACCGCCGTGCGCGACGACGATGAGTACGTCCTCTCCGGCCAGAAGCTATGGGTGACGAACGGCTGGCGCTCGGGGATCGTGATGCTGCTCGCGAAGACCGACCCCGACGCCGATCCGGCCCACACGGGGATGACCGGGTTCATCCTCGAGAAGGAGCCGGAGACGAGCCCGCCGGGGCTCACGATCCCGATGCCCGGACTGCCCAAGCTCGGCTACAAGGGCGTCGAGTCGACGGAGCTCGTGTTCGACGGGTTCCGGACGCCCGCCTCGAGCGTGCTCGGCGGCGACGCGGGCGTGGGGCAGGGCTTCAAGTTCTTCATGAGCGGCATCGAGGTCGGCCGGGTGAACGTCGCCGCGCGCGGTGTCGGGCTCGCGCAGGCCGCGCTCGACGACGCGCTGGCGTACGCGCGCGAGCGTGAGGCGTTCGGGAGGCCGATCGCCCGCCATCAGGCCGTGCAGCTGATGCTCGCGAAGATGGCGACGCGGACCGAGGCGGCACGGCTCCTGACGGTCGAGGCGGCGCGCAAGAAGGCCACGGGCGAGCGGGCCGACCTCGAGGCGGGGATGGCGAAGTACTTCGCGACGGAGGCCGCGCAGGAGAACGCGCTCGACTGCATGCGGATCCACGGCGGGTCCGGCTACTCGACGGAGCTCCGCCCCGAGCGGTACTACCGCGACGCGCCGCTGCTCCTGATCGGCGAGGGCTCCAACGAGATCCAGCAGCTGATCATCGCCCGCCGGCTGCTCGAACGGCCGGCGTGAACTTCGAGCCGGCTCCCGAGCTCGCCGAGATCCGCGCTGCCGTCCGCGAGCTCTGCCTCGGCTTCCCGGGCGAGTACTGGCGTGCGCTCGAGCCCGACCGTTATCCGGAGGAGTTCGTGCGCGCGCTCACCGAGAACGGCTGGCTCGCGGCGCTCGTCCCCGAGCAGTACGGCGGCGCCGGGCTCTCGCTCACGGCGGCGAGCGTGATCATGGAGGAGATCAACGCCTCGGGCTGCAACGCGGGCGCGTGCCACGCGCAGATGTACACGATGGGGACGATCCTCCGGCACGGCTCCGAGGCGCAGAAGGAGCGCTACCTGCCCAGGATCGCCTCGGGCGAGCTCCGGCTCCAGGCGTTCGGCGTAACCGAGCCGACGGCGGGATCCGACACGACCGCGATCCAGACGACCGCGACCCGCTCCGGCGAGAACTGGGTCGTTCACGGGCAGAAGCTCTGGACGTCGCGCGCCGAGCACTCCGACCTCATGCTCCTGCTCGCCCGTACCACACCCGCGGACCGGGTCGAGAAGAGGACGCTCGGTCTCTCGACCTTCCTCGTCGACATGAAGCGCGCGCTCGCGGCGGGGACGATGACGATCCGCCCCATCCGGACGCTGATGAACCACGCGACGACCGAGATCTTCCTCGACGGCGTCGAGGTGGCCGGGGAGGACCTCGTCGGCGAGGAAGGACAGGGCTTCCGCTACATCCTCGACGGCATGAACGCCGAGCGCATCCTGATCGCCGCCGAGTGCATCGGCGACGGGCGCTGGTTCGTCGAGAAGGCGCGCGCGTACGCGTCGCAACGCGTCGTCTTCGGGCGGCCGATCGGCGCCAACCAGGGCGTCCAGTTCCCGATCGCCGAGGCGCACGCGGCGATCGAGGCCGCCGACCTCATGCGCTACAAGGCAGCCTGGCTCTTCGAGCAGGGGAAGCCGTGCGGGGCGGAGGCCAACATGGCGAAGCTTCTGGGGGCGGAGGCGTCGTGGGCGGCGGCCAACGCCTGCCTCGACACGCACGGCGGCTTCGGCTTCGCGGAGGAGTACGACATCGAGCGCAAGTTTCGCGAGACGCGGCTCTACAAGGTCGCGCCCGTCTCGAACAATCTCGTGCTCGCCTACCTCGGCCAGCACGTCCTCGGGATGCCCCGCAGCTACTAGGACGCCGGCTGCCTAGGCTGAGCGCATGAAGGTCGCCGTGGTCGGCGCGGGCGTCGTCGGGCTCGCCTGTGCGTTCGAGCTGCGCCGGGCCGGTGCAGACGTCGTGGTGCTCGAGCGTGGCGAGACGGGCCAGGGAGCCTCGCTCGGCAACACGGGCTGGGTCTGTCCCTCGCTGTCGCACCCGTTGCCGGGCCCCGGCACCGTCGGGGACGGCCTCCGCGCAGCCCTCCACCTGACCGGGCCGCTCGCCGTGCGCCCGGGTCTCGACCCCGGCTACCTCCGGTGGCTGTGGCGCTTTCGCGCGCACTGCACACGCGAGCGCTGGCAGCTCGGCGTGCGGGCGCTCGCCGGCCTCAACGAGCGAACGCTGGAGTTGCTCGCCGGGTACACCGCGGCCGGTGTCGCCTTCGAGTCGCACGGCGCAGGCCTGCTCCTGGCGGCGCGAACCGAGGCCAAGCTCGGGTCGTACCGCGATCTCTTCACCGAGCTGCGCTCGCTCGGAAGGGTGGCGTTTCGTGAGCTGGGCCCGGCAGAGGTTCGCGAGGCCGAGCCGTCGCTCGCGCCGGACCTCGCGGGCGCAATCCTCACTGAGGTCGACCGCTGGGTCCGCCCGGAGACGCTGACCGCCGGTCTCGCCGGCTGGCTGCACGAGAACGGTGTCGGGCTCCGCGAGCACGTCGAGGTGCGGTCGGTCACGGGCGCGAGCGTCGAGACCTCCGCCGGGAAGGTGGCGTGCGACCGCGTCGTCGTGGCGGCGGGGATCACGTCGTCGCCGTTCCTCGCGGCCCTCGGCGTCCGCGTCACGCTTGCCCCCGCCCGGGGGTACAGCGTGCTCTACACGGGAGACGCGACCCCGGCTCCGCGACACGCTCTCTACCTCGCCGACGCGCTCCTCGGACTCTCCGCGTACGAGGGGGGGCTGCGCCTCGCGGGTGTCTTCGAGCTCGGGCATTCTGCGCTCGAGATCGACGAGCGCCGCCTGCGGGCGATGCTGACGAGCGCCGACCCGTTCTTCGCCGACTGGCGGCCGAGCGTGGCGGCGCAGGCGTCGCGCTGGGCGGGCCTGCGCCCGCTCACCTCGGACGGGCTGCCGCTCATCGGGCCGACGCCGCGCGACCCGGACGTGTTCGTGGCGACGGGCCACGGCATGCTGGGGGTGACGCTGGCGCCCGCGACGGCATCGCTGCTCGCACCCCTCGTGCTCGAGGGCCGCCTCGCGCCCGAGCTCGCTCCGTTCAGCCCGTCGCGGAGCTAGCGACGACCGGCCGCCGGAACACGGCGAGCGACCGCTCGAGCTCGTCGCGGGTGAACCCGCGCCCGATGACCACGAGTCGGGAGCGCCGCTCGTCGTCCGGCCAGGCGGCCAGGTGCTCCGGGGGGTGGACCACGTGCTGCACGGCGTTGAGGAGGAGCGGGCCGTCGCCACCCACGTCGAGGAGGCCCTTCACGCGAAGGATGTCCCGGCCGCGGGCGTGGAGGAGCATCGTCAGCCAGACGCCGAAGCCGAGCCAGTCCACCGGGCCCTCGAGCGTCACGCTGACCGCGGCCACGTCGTCCTCGTGGCCGTGACGGTGCGCATCCGCGCCGGGCGCCGATTGTGGTGAATCACCATGAAGCCCTTTCCGTGCGGCGAGGAGGAGGCGCGGCTCGATCTCGCCCTGCACGGCGCGGACGACGGAGGCCAGCGGGTTGAGTGCCGCCAGGCTGCGCTCGACATCGACAGGGTCCGCGAGGTCGCTCTTCGTGACGACGAGCACGTCCGCGGCCGCGACCTGGCGCTCCGACTCGGCGCCACGGAGCCCGTGCTGCGCGTCGACCGTCGCGATCACCGACTCGAGGGCGTACTGGTGCCGGACGAGCGGCTCCGAGACGAGCGTCGCGACGATCGGCGCCGGATCGGCGACGCCGGTCGTCTCGACGAGCACCCGCGTGAAAGGCGGGATCTCGCCCGTCGCGCGCCGGTCGAGGAGGTCGCGAAGCTCGTCGGCGAGGTCGCCGCGGAGCGTGCAGCACACGCAGCCCGAGGCGAGGAGGACCGTCCGCTCGTCGACCCGCCGGAGGATCGCGTGGTCGATCCCGATCTCCCCGAGCTCGTTCACGATCACCGCCGTCTCGCCGAGCCCCGGATCCTCGAGCAGCGTGCGGATGAGCGTCGACTTCCCGCTGCCGAGATAGCCCGTGACCAGAGCGACGGGGGTCCTCACGCGTGCTCCAGGAACGCCGGGGCAAGCGGGTCGAGCGGCCTCCCCGCCAGCCTCTCGGCGGCGGCCCAGAGGCTCGCGAGGTCGTCGGCGACCTCTACGCGGCCCTTGCCGTCCGACACGACGTACTGGCCGGCCCACTCGCGTACGCCGAGGCCGAAGTGCGCGAGGACACGCTCCAGGAGCGCGGTCCGGATCACCCGTGCGCGCCTGCCGGCCCCCTCGTCGGCCCAGTGCTCGTTGCGAAGGACACCGCAGAGGCTGCACATGCGATATTCGTCCTACCACGAACTCAGGAGGTAAGCGGGATGGCCAAGGAGATCCTCGTCGCGTACGGCATCGACGTCGACGCAGTCGCCGGCTGGCTCGGCTCGTACGGCGGCGAGAACTCCCCGGACGACATCTCCCGCGGCCTCTTCGCCGGCGAGGTCGGGACACCCCGCCTCCTGAAGCTCTTCGAGCGGCAAGGGTTGAAGACGACGTGGTTCATCCCCGGCCACTCGATCGAGACCTTCCCCGCCGAGACCGAGCAGGTCGTCGCGGGCGGCCACGAGATCGGGATCCACGGCTATACGCACGAGAACCCCATCGCCATGACCCGAGAGCAGGAGACCGCAGTGCTCGACAAGTGCATCGACCTCGTCGAGCGCGTCTCCGGGAAGCGGCCAACCGGCTATGTCGCCCCCTGGTGGGAGTTCTCGAACGTGACGAACGAGCTCCTTCTCGAGCGCGGGATCAAGTACGACCACTCGCTGATGCACCACGACTTCCTGCCCTACTACGTCCGCGTCGGCGACTCGTGGACGAAGATCGACTACGCGAAGCGCGCCGAGGAGTGGATGGTGCCGCTCGAGCGGGGTGAGGAGACGGACCTGATCGAGATCCCGGCCAGCTGGTACCTCGACGACCTGCCTCCGATGATGTTCATCAAGACGGCGCCGAACAGCCACGGCTTCGTCAACCCGCGGGACATCGAGCAGCTCTGGATGGATCAGTTCGACTGGGTCTACCGGGAGTACGACTACGCGGTCTTCACGATGACGATCCACCCCGACGTCAGCGGCCGCCCGGCGGTGCTCGCGATGCACGAGCGGATCATCGAGCACATCAACGGGCACGACGGGATCCGGTGGGCGACCTTCGACGAGATCGCCGACGACTTCGCGAAGCGCTCGCCGCGGAAAGCGGCCGCCTAGCGGCCGGCGGTCCTACTGCCGGGTCGAGTCCGGCGCGTCGACGCGGATCCCGCCGCCGGACTCCTCGCCGAACTCCTCCTCGACGCTGTGGACCGGCGTCCCACGGAGGCGGAGGCGGAGCGTCACGGCGATGAGGACAACGGTGATGAGCGCGAGCGTGACGGCGGTGGTTCCCGCCCCCAGCGCGTAGAGGTTCGGCAGGATCGGCCTGCTCTGCGGCCAGGTGCCGATCAGGATCGGCAGCGGCTGGTCCTCGTAGCCGCTCTGCAGGAGGATCGTGCGGTCGAAGTCGTTCCACGTGAGCGTGAAGCCGAAGAGGAAGCTGCCGAAGATCCCCGTCCAGACGAGCGGGAGGGTCACCTCGCGGAACGTCGTCAGCCCGTTCGCCCCGAGATCGCGCGCCGCCTCCTCGACGTGGCGGTCGTACCGGTTCCAGACGGCGAGCATGACGAGGAACGAGAACGGGATCCCCCAGATCACGTTGGCGCCGAGCGCCGTGTACCAGAGGTTCGGCGTGTAGCCCATGAACTTCCACAGGAGCTGGTTGCCGAGCCCGACGAGGAACGCCGGCGTCATCAGCGCGAGCATCAGGATGAAGAAGGCGATCACGTCGCCCTTCAGCCGCCAGTGGCGCCGGAAGGCCATGGAGAGCATGAAGCCGAACGCGGCCACGAGCACGCCCGCAACGAGGGACAGGTAGAGGGACTGGCGTCCCGACGCGCTCACGTCCTCGGCGATCGTGTTGAAGAGGTCCGTGTCCCAGAGCGTCCTCCACCAGTCGAGGCTGATCGGTCCCCGGAACGGGAAGGTCAGCTGCCCCGTGTCGCCCTGGAACGAGAGGATCGCCATCAGGATCATCGGGATGTAGAGGAAGATGAGGAAGACGACGAAGTAGCCGCCGAGCGCCCACTTCGACCAGTCGCGGCGCTGCTTCACGTCGCGCCGCACGACGACGTCCTGTGGGCGGGCGACCTCCTCCACCGCGGTTGCCATCGTCTCGATCACAGGTCCTCCCGCAGGTTGGAGAGGCGCGTCATCACCCAGACGCCGACCATCAGCACCGCCACGAGGATCACCGCCGAGGCTGCTCCCTGCGGATACTGGACAGCCCCGATCTTGGAGTAGATCAGCGTGCCGACCGAGGTGATGTTGCCGCCGCCGACGGTGGCGACGGTCCCGTAGTCGCCCATGGTGAGCACGAAGATGAAGATCGAGCCGATCACGATGCCGGGCATGGTCTGCGGCAGGATCACCTCGCGGAAGGTCCCCCACCAGTTGGCGCCGAGGTCGCGCGCCGCCTCGAGCGCGGACCGGTCGACCTGCGCCAGCGTGAAGAACAGCGGCGTGATCATGAACAGGATGTAGAGCTGGATCATCGCGAGCCGCACGGAGAGCGTCGAGAACCCGAACTCCGGGATCGGCTCGGAGATGATCTGCAGCTTGATCAGGAACTGGTTGAGGGCGCCCTCCCGGCCCATCAGCGGGAACGTCCATGCGATCGCGCGGGTCAGGAAGCTCGTCCAGAACGGCGCGAGCGCGATGATGAAGAGCGCGATCTGGACACGCAGGCTCTGCACCTTGAGGGCGAGGAAGTACGCAACGGGAAAGCCGAGGACGAGGCAGGCGACCACGGCGATCGCAGAGGTGACGACCGTGGACAGCATGTTGTCCCAGTACGTGCGGTCGTGGAAGAGCTCGCTGTAGTTCGCGGTCGTGAACGTCGTGTCGAAGCCGGCGTCCGTCCACGTCCAGAAGCTGACGAGGACGATGATCACGAGCGGCGCGACCAGGTAGAAGCCGATCCAGATCATCCCCGGCGCCGCCAGGGCTGCCGTCACCCAGCCGCTGCCGCGACCGGAGTCATGAGCATCCGCGAGCGCCTCCTCGGCACGTGGCGGACGCTGCTCGAGGATCGCCTCGACCTCGTCGACCTCGTCGAGCGCGAGCCTGGCGGCAGCGTCTCCGCCTGCGTCAGGCGTCGAGGAGCTGGACATCGTCCTCTCTCCAGGAGATCCGGATCCGCTCTCCCTCGCGGCCGCGCAACGCCGGGTAGTGGTCCGCTGCCACCTTCGCGAGCATCCGCTCGGACCCCGCGAGGAGGTGGAGCTTGACGAGGTCGCCAAGGAACTCGACGAACACGATCTCGCACTCCGCCGAGTTGAGGCCGCCGGCCGCGCCGTTCGGCTCGACCGTCATCGCCGCCGCGCGGATGGCGATCATCGCGGGGCTCCCGACCGCCTGGGACGCATCGCGGGCGAGAACGCTGACGCGCAGGTGCTGCTCCTCGTTCTCGACGACGAGCCTGTCTCCCTCGCGCGCCGTGACGACCCCGCGGAGGATGTTGTTGTCACCCATGAAGCGCGCCACGAGCTCGGTCGCGGGCTTCGTTGCGATCGTCAGCGGATCGGCGACCTGCTGGATCCGGGCGTCGTTCATGACGACGATGCGGTCCGCCATCGAGAGGGCCTCTTCCTGGTTGTGCGTCACGTGGATGAACATCAGCCCGAGCTGGCGCTGCAGGTTCCGGAGCTCCACGCGCATGCGCAGCTGGAGCAGCCGGTCGAGGTCGCCGAGGGGCTCGTCGAGCAGTAGCGCCTTCGGCTTCGTCACGAGGACGCGGGCGAGCGCGACACGCTGCTGCTGGCCGCCCGAGAGGGCGCTCGGCTTGCGGTCTGCCAGCGGCTCGAGCCCCACCATCTCCAGGGCCTTCATCGACGTCTCACGCCGCTCCGCCTTGCCGACCCCGTGCATCTTGAGGCCGAACTCGACGTTCTGGAGCGTCGTCCGGTGTGGGAAGAGCGCGAAGTGCTGGAAGACGGTCGTGGTGGGACGCTTGTGCGGCGGCAGGCCGATCAGCGATTCGCCGTCGAGCAGGATCTCCCCCTGCGTCGGGTGCTCGTGCCCGCCGATCATGCGCAGCGTCGTCGTCTTCCCGCAGCCGGACGGTCCGAGCAGCACGACGTACTCGCCGTGGTCGACATGCAGGTTGACGTCGTCTACGGCGACCGTTCCGCCGGGAAAGACCTTCGTCAACCCGATGAGATCGAGCCCTGGCTGACCTGACGGGGGGGCGGCATTCGCCGCCCCCCCGGATTCGACCCCTTGATCCTCCATGCGGCTCCCGCTAGGCGGTCAGGAAGTCATTCACGGTCTTGACGAGGTACACGCTCTCACGAGGATACGAGTTCCAGGACGCGTACTTGCAGATGCGCTGCTGGAACGAGCCGCCCTCGCGTCGCTCGCCCTTCTTGATGTCGCCGACCTTGCCCGTGATGCCCGGCAGGTCGCGCGCCGCCGGCTTGCCGCCCCACCAGTAGTCGTACTCGGCGGGGGTGAAGCCGGCCTGCCTTCCGGCGGACGACTTGATCCACGGCAGGAGCTTCTGGCCGTTGGCGATGTAGTAGCCCTGGCGCATGATCGTCGCGCCGAGGGACCCGTTGTAGTTCCAGTTGAGGTAGTCGTAACAGGCCTGCAGCTTGGCGGGATCGGTGACCCGCGACGAGATCCCCTCCGCGCTGCACCACCCGCGGAAGCCCTCCTTGGGGGCCGCGTAGAGGATGTTGACCCCCGCGGCCTTGACGAGCGCCACGGCCGGCGACCACATCGACTCGAGCACGACCTCCTTGGAGACCATGAGGTTGACCGAGTCGGTGAAGGCCGACCAGAACGCGCGGAACTGACCCTGCTTCTTGTACCGCGTCAGGATCTTGTACAGCCGGTCGATCTCCGCCCGCGTCGGGTTGCCGAAGTCCTTGAACTTCATCAGCCCGAGCGCCTGTGCGGCGAACGCGGCGTCCTGCGACATGATCCCCGGGTCACGGAGCAGGGAGACCCGCCCCTTCCACTTCGTGTTCAGGAGCTCGGCCCACGAGATCTGCTCGGGCCGCTTCTGAATGACGTCGGCGTTGTAGCCCATCGAGTCGGCGTTGAAGTGGGCCGCCGGGCCGACGATGAAGCGGGGCTGCGGCTTCCCGCCGATCGGCTTGCCGTTCTCGCCGATCCAGCGGACGATCTGCCGGTTGTTCTTCGGTCCGCTCGCGAACGGCGGCAGGCCGGTCGACCCGTCAGGATCGACGAAGGTCGTCCGGAACGGCGCATTGCCGTCGCCGAACGTGCAGCGCGACGACGCAGGGTTCAGCTTGCCGTGCGTGAACAGCCGGTAGAACTGGTTCCAGCCCCTGATCTTCCGGGTGTCGACCGGCTGCAGCGAGCCGGAGGGCCAGACGAGCAGCGACTGGTAGTTGTAGCCGCCGAAGACGTCGAACGTGTCCGGCGACGTGATGGCGATCTGCGGCTGCTTCTCCGAGGGGGCGAGGATCGGCTTCACGGTGAAGCCGAGCGCCTCCGATGCCTGCTTGGCGATGTCAGGAGTCGGGAACTCGACCCCGAGTGTGAGCACGCGCAGCGTCCCTGTGAACTTCCCGCTTGCCGACGTCTGAGCCGCAGCGGTGCCCGCCAATGCACCAGCACCGGTGGCAGCGGCCACGCCGACGGCTCCCCGCTTGAGAAGCTCTCCGCGCGTCAGGCCCGACGGCTCCCTCCGCTGCTCGAAATCGCTGCGGCCGAGGTCCTCACCGGCCGCGAGCTCTTTCGCGTACTCGAAGGGATCGTACTCAACCTCGTTGCTCATCTGCTCTCCTTTCCCCCCCGCCTGAGGAGGAAGTACCGCACCGCATTCCGTGACACCGTGTCACGACAGAGGGGTCGCACATGTATACAACCTTGGGCGGCGCGCCGTCAACGCCCGGCCCCAAGGTCGACGAGTCTCGTCCGCCGCAGGCTCAGCAGGGCGGGTGCGGGATGCCGATCGCCTTGCCGAGCCCCCCGGTCTCCGAGCCGGCGAGCAGGAAATCGACGTAGGCGACGCTCATCGTGCGAAAGTCCTGTTGCCGCCCCGCGGCCTGCGCCTTCTCGAGCATCCCGAGCCGCCGGTCCTGCAGGATGAGCCATTGCGCCACCTTCGGCCGCAGCTCCTCGGGAGGCTCGAGCGCCTTCACGCGGCGGAGCTGGGCGGTCACGAGCGGCAGCACGCGATCGACGGCCTCGATCACGTTGGCGGGCTCGGCGACGTCCGGAGGGCGGATCTCGTCGAGCTTGGGGCCGTAGACACGGCAGACGGCCGCGACCCTCGCCAGGTACTGCGCCCGCGTCGGCTCGTCGCTCGATCTCGCGCTCGCGACGAGGATCACGCCGACGGCCCCGGTCGCGACCGCGGCGGCCGTGACGGCGAGCAGTAAGCGCCGACCTCTCGAGGCTCGCATTCCGCCGCATTGTGGTTCATGGCGCCCGTCCGAGGGCGGAGCGGCCTCGAGGTCAGGCGGGCTCCCGTGCGGGGCGGGAGGGGCCCGGCCGCAGCACGCTCGTCAGCGCAAGGTACGTCGCCGCCCCGGCGCCGACGCCCCACGCCACCTTGAGCCACGCGTCGGGCACCGCGTAGTACACGGCGATGCCGCAGGCGACCGCGGCGACCGCGTGGACGTTGACGCCGTGCAGGTAGCGATACCGTCCGTCCGGGTCGAACAGGGCCGCGACGTCGATGCGTCCTCGCTGACGGATCAGGTAGTCGGCCAGGACGACGCCGGTCAGCGGCGCGGCGACGTTCCCCAGGTGCGTGACCCACCGCTGCGCCTCCTCGATGAACGACGGGAACGCCGAGAGGACGACCGCCGCGACGGCGGCGAGCACGGTCGCCCACAGACGCCCGAGACGGGGGGCGGAGTTCACGAGCGAGAGCCCTGCCGTGTACACGTTCGTGAGGTTCGCGGCGAGCGTCTGGACGACGATCGCCGCCAGGAGGACGACGAGCACGAGCTCGTTCGAGGTAAGCCGGCTGACCGCGACGAACGGGTTCGTCTCGCCGCTCGCCGCGGCTGCGTAGCCGCCGACGAACGTCGTCACCACTGCGGAGAGCAGCGCAGAGGAGACGAGCCCGATCTGCATGTCCGCGCGGGACGGGCTGTAGCGGCAGAGGTCGGCGACGTTGGTGACGAGCGTCAACGACGAGCCGCACATGATGGTCACGAAGGTCGCGAACCCCACCCACGTCGCCTGCTGGTCGGGGTTGCGGACGACGTGGTCGAGGGCGTAGGCCGGGTCGTCCGTCGTCAGGTAGAGCGCAACGATCACGCCCGCCGACACCACCGAGAACGGCAGCACGACACGCAGGAGCCAGCGCATCACGTCGAAGCCGAGCACCGCAAGCGCCCCCTGGACGGCCGCGACCGCGAGCGAGGTCGGCACGAGCGGCGGCTTGCCGCCCCCCATCGCCACGACGATCGCCTGGATCCCGAAGGCGGCCGTCAGCGCCTGCGCCGCGAACCAGTACGTCGCCGCGATCACGCGGTAGGGCGAGGTCAGCCCACGGGCGCCGAGGAGGCCGAACGTCGCGCGCATCGCGACCTGGCCGGGTAGCCCGTCGTCGACACCGGGGCGGGCGACGATGACGAGGCCGCGAAGGCCAGCGCCTGCCCCAGCACCATCGCGACGATCGCCCACCCGAGGGGCAGACCGCCCTGGATCACGGCCAGCGCCCCGAGGACGTACATGACCGGGTTCAGGAAGAAGGTGAAGTTGATCGCGAAGAGGTCGCGCCAGCCGACGGTCCGCTCCTCCGCCGGGACCGGCTCGACGCCGTATCGCTCGACCTCCGGCACGACCCGCCGCTCCGCTCCGCGCTAGTGCCGCGCGAAGAAGTCGGCGACCACGCGGTTGTGCTCCTCGCTCGAGTCGAAGATCGTCGAGTGGTTCGCGCCGCGGATCACGTGCACCTCGGCCCGGGCGATCCCGTCCGCGATCGCCTGCTGGCCGGCCGCGTCAGGGCCCTGGTCCCAGGGCGTCATCACGTCCTCGTCGCCGCCGAGCACGAGCGCGGGGGAGCTGATCCTCGGCAGCCATCCCCGGATGTCCATGTCGCACATCGCCTGACAGGCGGCGGTGAAGACCTCGATCCGGTTCGAGTCGCGGAGGATCTCCTGGATCCGGTCGGCGAGCGCGACCGCGCCCTGCTCGGCGAGGAAGCGGCGGGAAAGCGCCTGCCACGTGATCAGCTCTGCGAGGAGCCGGCTTCCGGGCCCCGCCGGGTCGAGCGTTGCGATGTCGATCCAGTTCTTGAAGATGAGGCGGCCGCTCGGGCCGAGCCTCGCCGCGGCGCAGTTGATCACGACCGACCGCGTCCGCTCCGGGTACTTGCCGGCGAAGACGATCGCGATCATCCCTCCCATCGACGTCCCGTGGACGTGCGCGCGCTCGATCCCGAGCGCGCCCAGCAGGCCGGCGACGTCGTCCGCCCAGACCTCCATGTCGTAGTCCTGCAGGGGCCGGTCCGAGGCGCCGTAGCCGCGCATGTCGAAGTCGATCACGCGAAACTGCCTGGAGAGCTCCGGGGTCGCGGGGTCGAAGTTGAAGTGACCGAAGCCCGCGCCATGGATCTGGACGACCGGGTCGCCGTCTCCCGTGACGCGGTGCCAGAGCTTCACGTCGCCGACCTGGATCAACCCTTCCACTGTCGTCGCCTCCCGCTGTCGCTCGTTGCGCCGGCGATCATCCTCGCACGGTTTCGGGTCGCGCTATCTCGCCATCGCGCGCTCGACTGCCTCCGCCTCTTCGGGCGAGAGCGCGAGCGAGGGCTTGCCGCGCTCGAGCTCCTTGACGTAGACCCGCGCGTAGTCGCGCCCCTGGATCGCGGTCACGACCGTGCCGGTGCGCGTGGCGTCGAGGAAGGCGAACGACGCCGACTGCTGGCCGCCCGCGTCGTCGAGGGCGTCGTAGCGGACGACGGACGTGTTCGTGACCGAGCCGTCGATCCGGCGGTCGACGCGCGTCAGGCCGGCCGCGACCTCGTCGACGGCGCGGTGGAGGTCGTCGATCCGCCCCTGGAGCGAGACCGCGAAATCGACGACGTCCGAGGTCGAGCCGCCGAGGATCGCCTGCTGACCCCGCCGGAGATCGCGGGTCTTGCGCCAGCCCGTGAGCGCGACGAGCAGCGCGAGCACCGCGACCGCGCACGCGGCGATGGCGACCCCGAGGGCGAGGCTCACGGTCCTTCGAGCGAGAAGATGACCGGGTACTCGGCCGAGTTGTTCCCGGTGTTCGTCTCTGCGGGCACCGGGAGCACGCTCACCTGGACGGTCGTCCCCTCGTTGAACGGGAAGTCCGGGAAGTCGGAGAAGGTGACGACCTCCGTCTCGCCCGGGTCGATGACGTCGATCGTCCCGTTCTTGACGATCGGGTTCGGCTGGGCCGGGATCGTGAGGCGGACCTTGACGCCGACCTCCTGGAACTCACCGGAGTTCGTCACGGAGACCTCGAACGCGAGGTCGGTCGAGACCGTGATCGTCGTCTCCGTCGTCGTCGAGAGCTGGACGCCCGCGGGCTGCACTGTGGTGCTCGCGAGGGCGCTCCCGTGCGACCCGGTCGGAGTCCCACCCGTGGAGGCGCCGTGCACCCGCTGCCAGATCGAGCTCAGCGAGCGGGCCGTGTAAAGATCCGAGTTCTCGACGAAGACCGACGCGGGCGCGGTGACGCCCTCGACGCCCTCGGCGGTCATCGTCGCGGTCGCGACGCCCTGGAAGAGGTCGCGCCAGACGACGTCGCTCGCCTCGAGCCGCTGCCCCTGGACGGCGAGGCGCCGGCCGGCTGCCGTCGCATCGTTCGTGTCCTTCGTCGCGCGGAACGTCTCGAGCAGGCCGCCCACGCCGGACGCCCGCAGCTCGAGTGCCTGGATCGCGTTGTCGTGCGCCGGCGTCAACGGCCCGGGGGCGTCCAGGTCGCGCGCACGCTGGACGTCGAGCTCCTGCTGCTGGAGGAGCCCGCCGAGACGTGTCTCGAGCTGGGTCTGGGTAAGGCCGGGCGTGGTCAGCAGGGTCGCGAGGTCGGCGCCGATCTTCGCGGAGTCCTTGCCGACCGCGTCGATCTCGCCCATGTAGTCGCCGTAGGTGACTCCTTCTTCCTCGGCCGCGCAGCCCTGCACCCAGACAGCGAGCAGGACGACGACGAGGATCGCCAGCGCGACGAGCGCCGCCAGCCGGAGGAGCGGTGTGAGCGCGTGCGGGCCGCGCGGGGGCTGTGGGCCCGAGGGACGACCGCCGGTCGGCCCGCTCGGCGGTCGGGTGCCGCCTTGCCGCGACGGAGGCGACAGCTCCCGCGTCTCCTCGTCGACGAAGTCGAAGTCCAGGATGTCGTCGTCGTGAACCGTCACGTCCGTCTCAACCGAGGCGCTCGGGCGAATCGTCGGCCGGCCTCGCCGCCGAGCGCCTGATCCGCACGAGTCTACGGGAGATTCTGCGGCGGAGGACCGACCCCTTCCGCGGCGAAGGGGCGAGAACCCGTGTCGTCTCCTGCCTTCGCCGCCCCCGACCGCGCGCTCGTTCTCGGCCGCTACCGGCCGCTCCGTCCGCTCGGGCGCGGCGGGTCCGGCTCGGTCTGGCTCGCCCGCGACGAGCGGACGGGGCTCGAGGTGGCATTGAAGATCGTCCCGCGCGAGGGGAAGCGCGCCGCGCGCGCGACGCGCGAGATGGAGGCCGCCTCGCGGCTCCGCCACGAGCGCTGCGTTCGCGCGTACGACCTCGCGGGCGACGCCGGTCACGTCTACATCGCGTACGAGTACGTTCGCGGCCGCACGCTCCGCGAGGCCTTCCGGACGGAGGAGCTGAGCGACGCGGGCGCCGTCGAGGCGGCGGCCCAGGTCCTGGACGGGCTCGCCCACGCGCACCGCCGTGGGATCGTCCATCGCGACGTGAAGCCGTCGAACGTCCTCCTGGAGGAGGGCGACGAGGTCAGCGTCCGGGTACTCGACTTCGGGCTCGCCCAGTTCGACGACGCGGACACGCTGACCGCCGTCGGCGACGTCCCGGGGACGCTCGCCTACATCGCCCCCGAGCGCCTCGCCGGCGAGGACGCCACCGCGCGGAGCGACGTCTGGGCCGTCGGCGTGATGCTGTGGGAGGCACTCGCCGGCAGCCATCCGTTCTGGGGCGTCCCGCTCCCGCAGGTCGCCACCGCGATCGCGGCCGGCCCGCCGCCGCTCGTCGCGCGCCGCGGCGACCTCCCGCGCCGGCTGCTCGCCGCGATCGACGGCGCGCTCTCGATCGATCCCGCCCGACGGCCGACCGCCGCGTCCTTCGCCGCCGAGCTGCGCGAGGCGTTCGTCGCGCCGCTCGAGCGACGGCCGCGCCGCCGGACGGCCTCCCGCCCGCCGAAGGCGCGTCCACGCCCGCGCGAGGCCGCGCCCACGGTCCCGCTCGTACGAAGCCTTCCGCCCGCGGCGCTCGCCGCGCTCGCGACGGTCGTCGCCGGCTCGATCCTGCCGTTCTGGCCTGCGCCGCTCGTCGCGGCGCTCGCCGTGTCCGCCGGGCTCGTCTCGATTCGCGCTCCGCGTCTCGGTCTCGCACTCGTCCTGGCCACACCCGTGTTCCCGCTCGGGAACGTCGCGCAGGCGGCCGCCGTCGTCTACGGCGTGCTCGCCCTCGCGTGGCTTGCGGTGGCCTGGCGCGACGCTCGGGCCGGCCTGCTCTTCTGCGCCGGGCCCCTGCTCGCCCCGGTCGGGCTCCTCGCGCTCCTTCCCCTCGCCGTCCAGCCCGCTCGTTGTGCGTGGCGGCGTGCGCTCCACGCCGGGGTCGGGGTGCTCGCGGCGGGCGCGGTGGCCGGTCTCGCCGGTCGCGCGATCCCGCTCACCGGGACGACGGTTCGCGACCTGGGCCTCACCGGAGCGGAACGTCCGTCTGATGTCGTCCACGCGCTCGTGACGGTGCTCCGGGCGAATCCCGCGCTCGGGACGACCGCCGTTGCGCTCGCGGTCGTCGCGCTCCTCCTGCCGCGCGCGGTGGCGCGAGGCACCTGGGGGATCGCGGCGCTCGGCGCGCTCCAGCTCGCGCTCGTCTTCGTGTGGGCGCCCTCCGTCCCCTGGGCGGGAATGGTGTTCGGCACCTGGCTCCTGTGCGGCGCTCTGGCGGCGAGACCGTTCCTCGCCGAGCTCGCCCGGCGGCGTGCCAGCTAAAATCCGCCGAGGGAGGCTCCCTACCGAATGAGCGTCCTTCGCGCTATCGAGAGCAGGATCGAGGGCCTCTTCGAAGGGGTCTTCGGGCGCGCCTTTCGCACCCACGTCCAGCCGGTCGAGCTGGCCCGGAAGCTCGCGAAGGAGATGGACGAGAACCGCTCCGTCTCCGTCTCGCGCGTCTACGTGCCGAACGAGTACACGATCTACCTGTCGCCGGGCGACCGGGCCCAGTTCGCGCCCTACGAAGGGTCGCTCGTCGGCGAGCTGCAGGAGTACCTCTCGGAGCACGCCCGCCGCGAGGCTACGCGCTCCTGACGTCGCCGCGCGTCCTGCTCGAGACCGACGGCGACCTTGCGATCGGCGAGTTCGGCATCGCGACGCGGGTCGCCCAGCCCGACGAGGCGCCGCCCCCCGCACCGCGGCTCCCCGAGCCGGCGCTCGTCACCACCCCGGCGCCGCCGATGCCGGCCGCCGAGGCTCCCGCCGCGACGATGGTGTACCCGGCTCCGCCCGCGGTGGAGCCGGAGCAGCCGCGCGAGGTGGTGACGTTGACCGTCGCCGGTCGCACGATCCCCGTCTCCTCCGACCGCGTGGTCGTCGGACGCTCCCGCGAGTGCGACGTCCGACTCGACGACGGCAACGTGTCGCGCCGGCATGCGAGAGCTGAGCCGGGACGAGGCGTCGGGCTGGACGGTCGTCGATCTCGGCTCGACCAACGGGACCGAGCTCAACGGCCGCCGGATCGCGCGACGCACAGCGGTCGAGGACGGCGACCGCATCGCGATCGGCGGCATCGAGCTCGTGTTCGGACGCACGCCCGCGTGAGGCTCGCCGTGACCGTCGACGAGACGCTTCTCGCCCTGAAGGTCGGCTTCCTGATCCTGCTCTACGTCTTCGTGTGGCTCGTCGTCCGCTCGGCGACGAGGGGCCTGACGGAAGGCGCCCCGCAGGAGAGCATCATCGTGCCCGCCGCCGAGGCAGCCGCGCTGCGGGCGTCTCTCGCCCCACCGAGCCGACGCGTCGTCGTGCTCTCGAGCCCGTCGCTCGAGCCCGGCACCACGATCGACGTCACGAGTACCGCGGCGCTGGGACGCGCGACGGAGAACGCCATCCGGCTCGACGGCGACACGACCGTCTCGAGCCGGCATGCGACGCTCGCGAGCCGTCCCGACGGGCTCTGGGTCGAGGACTCCGGCTCCACCAACGGGACGTTCGTCAACGGCGCGCGAGTGACGAGCGAGCGGCTTCTCGTCCCGGGCGACGTCGTCCGGGTCGGCCACACCGATCTCCGGGTGGAGGCGTAGCCGGTGGTCGTCGGACGCTCGGCGGGCCTGACCGACACCGGCCGCAGGCGCCGGCAGAACGAGGACGCATTCGTGTGCGAGCCACCGCTCTTCGCAGTCGCCGACGGGATGGGCGGCGCGCAGGCGGGCGAGCTCGCCTCGCGGCTCGCGGCCGCGGCCATCGAGGAGGGCGGCTCGGCGATCGAGGGCGAGGAAGGGGTGGCGAGGGTCGTGCAGGACGCGAATGCGCGCATCTTCGAGCACTCCGCGCGCGACCCGGCCGCGGCGGGCATGGGGACGACCGCGACGGTCGCGCTCGTCGACGAGGCGCAGGGCACCGCCACGCTCGCGCACGTCGGGGACTCGCGCGCCTACCGCTACCGCGACGGCGTCCTCGAGCAGTTGACCGCCGACCACTCGCTCGTCGGGGAGCTGGTCCGCAGCGGCCGCCTCACCGAGGACGAGGCCGCCGTCCATCCACATCGCTCCGTGATCACGCGCGCGCTCGGCACCGAGGCGGACGTGGACGTCGACACCCGGACCGTCGACCTGGCGCCGGGCGACCTCGTGCTCATCTGCTCGGACGGCCTGAGCGCGATGGTGCGCGACGACGAGATCGTCCGCCTGCTCGAGTCGACGAGCGGCGATCCCCACGACGCCGCGGACGCGCTCGTCCGCGCGGCGAACGCCGCAGGTGGCGAGGACAACGTCACGGTCGTGCTCTTCGAGCTCGTCGACGGGTCGCCGCAACCGCGGACGATCCCGTCGACACCGCCGCGGGCAGGGAGAGCCGCCGATCCCGTGTACGTCGCGGCCGACGACGACGTGCGACGCCACGGGGCCGCGCAGGGGAGCCGCTGGCCCGCGCTCGTCCTCCTCGTCGCCCTGCTCGCGATCGCCGCCTTCCTCCTCTGGTGGAGCCTCCTGCGATGAGCGCGCGGAACCGCGAGCTCCTGATCATGGTCCTCGCCGGCCTCGTCGCCTCGACGGCGTTCGCGAGCGCCTGGGTCGCGGAGACGACGGAGCTAGATCTCGGCTGGATTCCCTGGGCGGTGCTCCTCGCGGGGATCTTCCTCGTCGCCCACGTCGTCGCGCGGCTGACCGTCCCCGACGCGGACCCGACGCTCCTGCCCATCACGGCGCTTCTCTGCGCGATCGGTCTCACCTTCCTCTACCGGCTCGACCCCGAGTTCGGCCGCAAGCAGCTCGTGTGGGTGGCGGTCGGGGTCGCCGTGTTCGCGCTCGTGCTCTTCTGGCTCCGCTTCGACTACCGCATCCTCGAGCGCTACAAGTACATCTTCGGCGTCACGGCGATCGTGCTGCTGATGCTCCCGTCCGTGCCTGGGCTCGGGCAGCGGATCAACGGCGTGAAGCTGTGGGTCGACGTCGGGCCGCTGCAGTTCCAGCCCGGAGAGGTCGCGAAGATCTTCCTCGTCGTCTTCCTCGCGGCCTACCTCCGCGACAAGCGGGAGGCCCTGGCGCGCCTCTCGCTCAAGGACGTCGGCC
Source organism: uncultured Actinomycetes bacterium (assembly GCA_963734045.1). Lineage (GTDB taxonomy): Bacteria > Actinomycetota > Thermoleophilia > Gaiellales > Gaiellaceae > Gaiella. Next base: position 302,312 of record CAVTFU010000005.1, read on the forward strand.
CGCTCGTCGCGATCTGGGGCGCCGCGATGCTGGTCCTCGTCCAGACGAGCGACCTCGGCTCGGCGCTCCTCAACTTCGGGATCTTCCTGGCGATGCTCTACGTCGCGACCGGGCGCGTGTCGTTCGTGGCGGCGGGCCTCGTGCTGTTCGCGGGCGGCGCCGCGCTGCTCTACGACGCGCTCGGCCGGGTTCAGCAACGCGTGACCGTCTGGCTCGAGCCGTGGACGGACGAGCGGGTGCCGTGCGCGATCAACGGGGCGCTCGAGTACCGCCAGAACTGCGACTCCTACCAGCTCGTCAAGAGCCTCTATTCGATCGCCAACGGCGGCTACGGGGGCACCGGGATCGGCAACGGGACGTTCGAGACGGTCGACGGGACGCCGCTCATCCCGTACCTCGAGACGGACTTCGTCTACTCCGCGATCGCGCAGGAGCTCGGCCTGATCGGGGCCGCGGCCGTCCTCCTCTGCTACCTCGCCCTCGTGGCGCGGGGCATGCGGGTCGCGCTCATCGCGCAGGACGGGTTCTCGAAGCTGCTCGCGGCGGGCCTCAGCTTTGGCTTCGCCCTGCAGACGTTCATCATCGTCGGCGGCGTCCTGCGGATCGTGCCGCTCACCGGGATCACGATGCCGTTCGTCTCCTACGGCGGCTCGAGCGTCGTCGCGAACTTCGTGATGCTCGCGCTCCTGATGCTCGTCTCCCACCGCGCCGTCCGGCACACCCGCGGATGAACCGCCAGCTGACACGGGTTGCGTGGACGGCGATGGCGCTGATCGTGGCGCTCGTCGTCGGCACGACGTACTGGCAGACGTGGGCGCGTCCCGGGCTCGCCGCGCGCCAGGACAACGAGATCCAGCGCGTCGCAGAGTTCGAGGTGCGGCGCGGGCTGATCCTCACGCCGAACCGGAGGCTCGCGACCAACCGCATCGAGCGCAAGAAGGGGCGCACGTACTACTTCCGCCGGTATCCGCAGGGGAAGCTCGCGGCCCACGTCGTCGGGTACTCGACCGTCTCGCGCAGCCGCGCGGGGCTCGAGAAGTCGCTCAACGGGACGCTGACGGGGACAGACCGCGCGCTCTCGGATCTCGTCGACCAGCAGCTCGACGAGCTGAAAGGCGAGCCGATCGTCGGCGACACGGTCATCACGACGCTCGACCTCCGTGCGCAGCGCGTCGCGCTGGAGGAGCTCGGACGGACGTGCGGGGCCGTCGCCGCTCTCGATCCGCGGAGCGGGAAGCTGCTCGTGATGGCGTCGTCGCCGAGCTACGACCCGAACCTCGTCGAGAATCGATTCGGCGAGATCGGCAAGATCACGGCCGACTGCCGGCCGGCTGCCCCGCTCGTCAACCGCGCCTCGCAGGGGCTCTACGCGCCGGGCTCGACGTTCAAGGTCGTGACCCTCGCGGCCGCACTCGAGTCGAACCGGTACGCGCCGGACTCGACGTTCGTGGATCCCGGATACTGCCTTGCCTACGGCAAGCGGGTGAACAACTTCGACACGTCGAGCCCGTTCGGGACGCTCACGCTCGCGACCGCGCTGCAGTACTCGGTCAACTCCGTGTTCTGCAACATCGGCAAGGCGCTCGGCGCGAAGCGGATCCTCGAGCAGTCGCGGAAGTTCGGCTTCTACGAGCGGCCGCCACTCGAGACGCCGGAGGCGGAGCGCTACCCGAGCGGTCTCTACCGCCGGGGGGATCTCTGGTACCCCGCGCGGGACCCTGACGTCGACGCGGGCCGGATGGCCTTCGGGCAGGAGCGCATGCTCGTGACACCGCTGCAGATGGCGATGGTGGCGGCGGGCATCGGGAACGCGGGGATCGTGATGAAGCCGTGGGTCGTCGACAAGGTCGTCTCGCCGCGCGGCAACACCGTCTCCCGCACGCGCGAGGAGCGCCTCGACCGCGCCGTCGGGCCAGTCAACGCACGCGACATCGGAAACATGATGGTCCGCGCCGTCGAGGCCGGGACCGGGACCGCGGCACGGATCCCCGGCTACCGCGTCGGCGGCAAGACGGGCACCGCCGAGACGGGCGTCGCGGGCCGCAACACGACGTGGTTCATCGCCTTCGCCGGGCGGCCCGGCGCGAGGCCGGAGGTGGCGATCGCCGTCGCCCTCGAGGGGCAGAGCTCGACAGGCGGCGCCACGGCCGCGCCGATCGCCCGCGCGGTGATGGAGGCACTGCTTCGGCCCGCCGGAAATCCCTGACCGGGGCTGGATCTAACCTTCGAACGTCCATGACGACCATCGACGAGAGACACGGGACGATCTTCGCCGGCCGGTATCGCCTGGAGCGGAAGCTCGGCAGCGGCGGCATGGCGGACGTCTGGCTCGCCGAGGACCAGGAGCTGGGCCGCAAGGTCGCGATCAAGATGCTCCACGAGCGGTACGCGAACGACGCGCAGTTCGTCGAGCGCTTCCGCCGGGAGGCGACGCACGCCGCCGGCCTCTCACATCCGAACGTCGTCTCGATCCACGACCGGGGCGAGGCCGAGGGCTCCTACTACATCGTCATGGAGTACGTCGAGGGCCGCACGCTCAAGGAGCTCATCGTCACGCGCGGCCCGTGCCCGGTTCCGGTCGCGGTCTCGTATACGCGCCAGGTGCTCGCCGCGCTCCGGTACGCGCACCGGAACGGGATCGTGCACCGGGACATCAAGCCGCACAACGTCCTCGTCGACCACGAGGGCCGCGTAAAGGTCGCGGACTTCGGCATCGCGCGCGCGGGGTCGAGCCAGATGACGGAGGCAGGGTCGATCATCGGCACGGCGCAGTACCTCTCCCCCGAGCAGGCGAGGGGCGCGCCCGTCGACGAGTCCTCCGACCTGTACTCGACCGGGATCGTGCTCTACGAGCTGCTGACCGGGAAGGTGCCGTTCACCGGCGAGACCCCGGTGGAGATCGCGATGAAGCACCTCTCGCAGATCCCGGACGCGCCCTCGATGCTGCGTCCGGAGATCCCCCGCGACCTCGACCTCGTCGTGCTGCGGGCGCTCGCGAAGGAGCCCGCCGACCGCTACCGCACGGCGAAGGAGATGGACCGCGACCTCGAGCTCGTCGGCCGCGGCGAAGCGGTCGGCCCGGAGACGGAGGAGGCCGCGACGATGGTGCTTCGCGGCGAGTCGACGGCCGCGACGGCCCTTGCGGCTGGCGGGCGGCCCCCGGGGCTCCCCGGCGACGAGCGCTACCGGGCCTACGACGGGGAGGTGCGGCGCGGTCGCGCCTGGTGGCCGTGGCTGCTCGCCCTCGGCGCGGCGATCGCCCTCGGCGTCGGCGCGTGGCTCCTCTACGACAACCTCCAGGACGAGCTCGACGCGAACGAGCCGGTGGCGGTCGATCTCTACGAGGGCAGCCTCGAGAGCAAGGCCGTCGAGCGCATCCGGGCCGACGGCTTCGAGCCGAACCCGCGTCGGCTGCCGAACTCGGACGTCGAGGCGGGCTACGTGTTCGAGCAGGAGCCGGCCGAAGGCACGCGCCTCCCGCGGGGCAGCATCGTCACGATCCTCGTCTCGAGCGGCAAGCGGAAGGTCGCCGTCCCCTCGCTCGTCGGCGAGTCGCGGGACGCGGCCGTCGCCGAGCTGACCAACGCCGGTCTGGACGCGGACGTGCGCGAGGTGCCGTCCGGCAACACCCCCGGCTCCGTCACCGCCCAGGACCCGCGGCCCGGGACGGTGCTCGTCGAAGGGTCCTCGGTGCGGATCAACGTCTCGAGCGGGCCCAAGCCGGTGGCGGTCCCCAACGTCGTCGGCTCGAGCTACGAGATCGCGGCCCTCCAGCTCCAGACCGCCGGGTTCACCGTCGGGCGGGTGGACGTGGAGAGCGACCGCCCGGCCGGGGAGGTCGTCGAGCAGTCGCCGCCGGGGAACTCGACGACGAGTCGCGGCTCGTCCGTGACGCTCTCGGTCTCGCAGGGGCCGCAGACCGTCACCGTGCCGGACGTCACGCTCCAGACCGGCCCCGATGCGCGCGCGACGCTGCGGGCTGCCGGGTTCCGGGTGCAGACCGACCGTCAGGACACCGAGGACGAGTCGCTCGACGGGCTCGTGTTGACCCAGGATCCGCCGGGCGCGTCCGAGGCGGATCCCAAGGCGATCGTGACGATCACGATCGGCGAGTTCGTGCCGCCGCCGGACGTGACCGAGCCGGTCGTGACCGAGCCGGTCGACACGACGACGAACGCGGCGCCCGACGCGGCGACGCCCGCTCCGTGAGGTCTCGCGTCCGGGTGGCCGTCCTCGCGGGGGGACGTTCGAGCGAGCACGAGATCTCCCTGTCCTCGGCGGCGTCCGTCGTCGCGGCGCTCGACCCGGAGCGCTACGAGGTGCGAACGGTCGAGATCGCCCGGGACGGCCGCTGGGCGCTCCCCGCCGGCGACCCCAGGGCCGAGCTTGCCTCGACGACGACCGTCGAGACCCTCCCGGTGCCCGCCGACTCGGCGCCCGCGACGTTCGGAGCCGTCGACGTCGTCCTCCCGATCCTCCACGGCCCGTTCGGCGAGGACGGGACCGTTCAGGGGCTGTGCGAGCTCGCCGGCGTCGCGTACGTCGGCCCCGGGGTGCTCGCGTCCTCCGTATGCATGGACAAGGACGTGTTCAAGACGCTCATGCGCGGTGCGGGGATCCCGGTCGCCGGGCACGTCGCGCTCCGGCTCGGCGACACGGTGACCAATCCCTTCGGGTATCCCGTGTTCGTCAAGCCCGCCAACATGGGGTCTTCGGTGGGGATCTCGAAGGTGGTCGAGGCGGCCGAGCTCGAGGACGCCGTCGCGCGCGCCCGGCGCCACGACGAGAAGGTGCTCGTCGAGGAGTTCGTCGACGGGACGGAGGTGGAGGTGGGCATCCTCGGCAACCTGCCGGCTCCGGTCGCGTCGCTCCCGGGCGAGGTCGTCGCCCACCACGCCGACTGGTACGACTACTCGTCGAAGTACGACGAGGGCGGCTCCGAGCTCCTCGTGCCGCCGCCCGGGCTCACCGAGTCGCAGATCGAGCGAGCCCGCGAGGTCGCCCTCGCGGCCTTCGTCGCGACCTCCTGCGAGGGGATGGCGCGCGCGGACTTCTTCGTGCGCGCCTCGGACGGCGAGGTCGTGATGAACGAGCTCAACACGATCCCGGGCTTCACCGCGACGAGCTTCTACGCCCGGCTCTTCGCCGCCTCGGGGATCGGATACGAGGAGCTGCTCGACCGGCTCATCGAGCTCGCGCTCGAGCGCCACGAGCGCCGCAGGAATCTCGAATACTGACCCTCAGCCGAGGATGGCCGCCAGGGCGTCCTCCCAGGCGGCGAGCGCCTCGTCGAGGACGGCGTCCTCGATCGTCAGCGGACAGAGGACGCGGATGCAGTTCCCGTGCTGGCCCGCCTTGAGGAGGATGAGGCCGCGCTCGAGCGCGGCGTCGATGACCGCCCGTGCGAGCTCCGGCGCAGGCTCCTTCGTGGCGGGGTCCTGCACGAGCTCGATCGCGAGCATCGCCCCGAGTCCCCGGACGTCCCCGATCGCCGGCCAGCGAGCCTGCCAGGCGAGCATCCGCTCGCGGATCCGCTCGCCGAGGCTGACGGCGCACTCGAGGAGGCTCTCCTCCTCGAAGATGTCGAGCACGGCGAGGGCGGCGGCCTGGGCGACGGGGTTGCCGATGTAGGTGCCCCCGATCGCGCCGGAGTGCGGGCCGTCCATGATCTCCGCACGGCCGATCACGCCCGAGAGCGGCAGCCCGGCCGCGATCGACTTGGCGATCGTCATGAGGTCGGGCTCGACGCCGAAGTGCTCCATCGCGAACATCCGGCCCGTGCGCCCGAACCCGGTCTGGATCTCGTCGGCAACGAGCACGATCCCGTGCCGGTCGCAGAGCGCGCGCAGCCCCTTCATGTAGGCGCGCGAGGCGGGGACGAAGCCACCCTCGCCGAGCTGCGGCTCGATGACGATCGCCGCGACGTGCTCGCCCGGTACGTGCCCGTCGAGCATCCGCTCGAGCCGCTCCAGCGCCTCGGCGTCGTCGGGGCCGTGGTAGGGGTCGGGATACGGTGCCCGGTAGACCTCGGGCGCGTACGGCCCCATCCCCGTCTTGTACGGGTGGAATTTCGACGTCATCGTCATCGAGAGGAGCGTCCGACCGTGGAACGCGCCCTCGAAGGCGATCACCCCGGGGCGTCCGGTGTGGAGCCGGGCAAGTTTGACCGCGTTCTCGACCGCCTCGGTACCGGCGTTGAAGAACGCCGCCCGGGTCTCGCCCGAGATCGGGGCGAGCGCGCAGAGCCGCTCCGCGAGCGCGACGGCCGGCTCGTAGGGCACCACGGTGAAGTCCGTGTGGAGGAACCGGGCCGCCTGCTCGGCGACCGCCTCGACGATACGTGGGTGCGCGTGGCCCGCATTGATCACGCCGACACCGCCGGCGAAGTCGACGAAGACGTTGCCATCGACGTCGGTGATCGTCGCGTTCTCGGCGCGCTCGGCGAAGATCGGCAGGTGAACGAGCAGCGGCTGCGCGATCGCGCGCCGCTCGCGCTCGAGGAGCGCCCGCGACCGCGGCCCGGGGATCTCCGTCCTGATCTCGATCGTCCTCGTAGCGGCCACGAAACCAGCGTATCCGAGGGGGTGGAGTACATTCGCCCCCGTGGACGACTGGCTCGAGAGCCTCGACCCCGACCCGCTCCGGGAGCTCGCCGGGTGGCTCGCCGAGGCCCGCGAGGCCGAGCTCCACGAGCCGGAGGCGATGGCGCTCGCGACGGCGACGGCCCGCGGTGCGCCGTCCGTCCGGATGGTCCTCCTCCGCGAGCTCGACGAGCGCGGCCTGGCGTTCTTCACGAACTACGAGAGCCGGAAGGCCGCCGAGCTCGATGCGAATCCCCTCGCCGCCGTAGTCCTCAACTGGGGACCGCCACTCCGGCGGCAGGCGCGTGCCGAGGGTCGGGTGGAGCGGCTCTCCGGCGCCGAGTCAGGTGCCTACTTCCGCACGCGCGGTCGCGAGAGCCGACTCGGCGCGTGGGCCTCGCCGCAGTCGCGCCCGCTCGCGGACCGCGCCGAGCTGGAGCGACGCTACGCCGAGGCCGAGGCGCGGTACGCAGCGTCCGACGAGATCCCGCTGCCGCCCTTCTGGGGCGGCTACCGGCTCGCGCCGCAGACCGTCGAGCTCTGGCGCAACGCTCCCTACCGCCTGCACGATCGCGCGAGGTACGAGCGAATCGAGGACGGCTGGTCGCGCGTCCGGCTCGCTCCGTAGGGCGAGCTGGCTTCCGCTACGAGGGGGGCGCCAGCGCGGCCATCGTGTAGAGGCCCGAGGCGTTCCAGAGCAGGTAGCCCTTCGCTCCCTGCAAGCGGGCCGCGCGCACCTGTTGCAGCACCTGCTCGCGGTCGTAGTTCCAGTCCTGGATCCACGGGATGAGCTGCGCCTTGCTCCCGCGCAGCTGCCGCTTGTAGTCCACGAGCGTCCGGAACACCGTCTCGCCCGGCTCGGCGGTCGGAGTCACGATCCCGAGCTCGCCGCCGCCGTATAGGGCGGGGTAGGCCATCGGATGGACGTGGTCGACGTGCTGGGAGATCCAGGCAGGCACCTGGCCGAGCCCCATGTCGCGGGTCGCAGCGAGCCCGAAGAGGGCGGTCGAGACCCTGACGCCGAGCGGCGCCAGACGTTGCTTCGCGTAGGCGGTGAAGGCGGCGATGACCTGGCCGCGCTTCTCGCTCGTCCGTCCCGGGTAGACCGCCGAGGCCACGTCGCCGTCGGAGGGGAAGCGGACGTAGTCGAGCATGATCTCGTCGAAGCCCGCCTTCGCGGCGACGGCCGCGACCGACACTGCGTAGTCCCAGACGCGCCGGTCATAGGGATTCACCCAGGCGAGGCCGGCGTTCGTCGTCCAGACGGAGCCGTCGCGACGTCGGATCGCGAGGTCCGGTCGTGCGCTTGCGAGGTACGGATCCTGGAAGACGACGACGCGCCCGATGAGGTAGAGGCCGTTCCGGTGGGCGAGCTTCGCCGCTTCGCGCGGCTTGTAGTAGTCGCGGACGGCACCGGTCTTGCGCGCGAGGGGGACTCCGGCCGGCGTGAAGGCGATCTCCCCGCCTTCGTCCTTGACGTCGAGCTCGATCGTGTTGAGCCCGTGCTTCTTCATGCCGACGTACTCCTGCAGCTTGCCCGGGAGCGACGCGAGCGCGCCGGTCACATGCACGCCGCGCACCTCGACGGGAAGCGGGCGCGGCCGGATCGCGATCTCGAGCGCGACGGGCCCGTTCGAGGTGGCAGTGGCTCCCGCCTTCGCGGAGCCCTTCCCGTCCTTCCCGGCGAGCGTCATGCCGCCCGCGAGCGCGAGCACCGCGAGCAGCAGGATCGCGGCGACGGCCGCGCGGCGACGGCGCTTGCGTCGGCGTACCGAGTCCCGTCGAGCACGGAACCGCTCGTTCGGGTCCAGGGATGGATACAGCATGGACACCGGGTCCAGCAGTGTAAGGCAGCGGAGACGGATGCGCCGCGGCGCGGCGTGGGATGATCGGGAAACGAGGCAGTGCGCAGGATTCCGCGGAAGTGGGATCCCGCTCGCGAACAAGTCATAGGATCCGCCCGATGGTGCTCTCGGACCGCGTCATCCGGCGTCTCGTCGACTCCGGCCGGATCGGCATCGACCCGTACGACCCGGCGCTCATGCAGCCCTCGAGCCTCGACGTCCGCGTCGACGCGCTCTTTCGCGTCTTCCGGAACTCCCGCTATCCGTACATCGACGTCAAGGCCGAGCAGGAGGGGCTCACGGAGCTCGTCGAGGTCGAGGGGGACGAGCCGTTCATCCTCCATCCGGGCGAGTTCGTCCTCGGCTCGACGCTCGAGCGCGTCACGCTCCCCGACGATCTCGTCGCCAGGCTCGAGGGAAAATCGTCGCTCGGCAGGCTCGGGCTGCTCATCCACTCCACGGCGGGGTTCATCGATCCCGGGTTCGACGGGCACGTGACGCTCGAGCTCTCGAACGTCGCGAACCTGCCGATCACGATCTACCCGGGCATGAAGATCGGCCAGCTCTCGTTCGTGCAGCTCTCCGAGCCGGCCGAGACGCCCTACGGGTCCGGATCGCTGGGATCGAAGTACCAGGGCCAGCGGGGCCCCACTCCGAGCCGGTACTGGCAGAACTTCGCCGACGCGGAATGATCCTCGTCACGGGAGCGAGCGGCTTCGTGGGCCGCCACGTGATTCGCGACCTGGCGGCAGACGGCCCGCCGGTGCGCGCGATGGTGCGGGATGCGCGAGGGGCGGCGGCCCTCGAGGGCTTCCGGTGCGAGCTCGTCCGAGGCGACGTGACCGATCCCGCCTCGCTCCGCGCCGCCGCGCGCGGGGTCCGGACGATCGTCCATCTCGTCGCCATCGTCGAGGGCTCGCCGGCCGCGTTCGAGCGCGTGATGGCGGCGGGCACGGGCAACCTCGTGGAGGCCGCCCGGGAGACAGGCGTGCGGCGGATCGTGCTGATGAGCGCGCTCGGCACGGGGCCGGGCGCCACCGTTCCCTACTTCCGTGCGAAGTGGGCTGCGGAGCAGGCGGTGGCCGGCTGCGGGATCGAGCACATCCTGCTGCGCCCGAGCTTCGTCTTCGGCCGGGACGGCGGCGCGCTCCCCCGGTTTCTGAGGATCGCCCGGCTCTCGCCCGTGACGCCCGTGATCGGCCCCGGCACGCAGCGCGTGCAGCCGATCTGGGTCGACGACGTCGTCCGTGCGGTGCGCCTCGCCGTCGACGGCAACGAGGCCGATGGCCCCGTCGAGCTCGGCGGCCCTCAGACCGTGACGTGGAACGAGCTGTGGCGCCGCATGACGGCGGCCCTCGGCACGCGCCGCCCGACGCTCAACCTTCCCTTCTGGCTCGCCCGCGGCCCTGCCGCGCTGCTCGAGCGCCTTCCGTCGCCGCCGCTCACACGCGATCAGCTCCGGATGCTCGAGGGCCCGGACAACGTCGTGACCGACGGTGGCGCATCGATGCGCCGGCTCGGGCTCGGGGACCGCCTCCCCCTCGACGACCAGCTTCGGCTCGCCTGTCGGAACGACGTCCAGGAGGACTAGCTAGGCGCCCGCGCCGCAGGCTCGAAAGCCGAGGGGCGACCGTTTCACGGCCCGCGCGCTCGCGAGCGAGACGTTGCGGTACCGCGTGACGGCGCGGGTGAGGTCCGAGGGCGAGCGGTCGTCGACCGCGGTGATCGCCTGCCGCAGCGCCTCCTCACCCGAGCGAATCCCGGCGACGAGGCGTCGCGCCACCGCCCGGGCGCCCTCCGGCTCGCCGATCGCCACGAGTCTCCTCCGCATCGACTGGATCAGCGCCAGCTGCCGCCGGTAGATATCGGCGAAGATCCGGAACGTTTCGGCCTCGCTCCCGGCCGCGCGCACGCGCCTGCTCGCCTCGCGCTGGAGGACGAGCGCCTTCTTCGCGACGTCGAGGCACACGGCGTCGGCACGGCGGACGTACGCGTCCCGGGGGATCACCGCGGCGTCGAGGGCCACGGCCGACCCGGCATAAAGCGCCGCGACACCGGCCGCGAGTGCAAGGGCGAGCGCGACGGATCGCACGCCTCGACGCTAGCACCGGTGTCAGAACGCACGCGGGGCCGCCTCTCGGCGGCCCCGCACGTTGCGGTGACAGCGTTGGATTGGTAGAGGCGCTTCCTGCCAGACCAGAGGTGGTCGGCGGCGCGAAGCGCGAGTCCCCTACGCGTGGCTATGGCGATTCCCCGTAGGTCCCGGGGACACGCCTCTACCCGCTGGCACCTCCACTGCCGGTACTGCACGAATCTGACACCCGACCACCTCCTTTCCGTGGTACAGCGAGTGTACGCACGCGGATCGGACGACGGCAAGTGCGGTTCACCGCACCTCGAATGCGGGGGAGCGCTGGTTCCCCTACGCCTAGCGCAGGATCGTCGTCACCTCGAGCCCGTTCCCGACGGGAACGGTCACCGAGACGACGGTCGGATCCGCCTGGCGACGCTCGGCGTACGCCTTGACGGCGGGGTTGGAGTGCACGTTGTCGGCGACCACGACCGCACCCTGCTCGAGCTTGCCGCGGGCGAGCTCGAAGTACGTCTCGTAGTCGTCCTTCCAAGCGTCGAGGAAGACGACGTCGAAGCCGTCCTCGAGCGTGACGAGCGTCTCCTTGGCGTCGCCCTCGACGAGCTCGGCCCACTCCTCGAGGCCTGCATCCGCGAGATTCGCGCGCCAGGCTGCGATCTTCGCCGGATCGCGCTCGAGCGAGACGACGCGGCCGCCGAGGATCCGGGCCGCAGCGGCGAGCCAGATCGTGGAGTAGCCGCGCGAGCCGCCGATCTCGAGCACCTCGCAGCCCGCGTTCGGCGCGACGAGCGCGAACAGCAGCCTCCCGGCCTCGGGCCCGACGGCGAGCGAGCGCTGCGCCTGCGGCATTCCCGCCTCCTGGTCCGCGACGTCCTCCGCCTCGAGGCGGGCGAGCGCCGCACGAACGCGGTCGTCGAGCACCTCGCGACCCTACCCGAGAGCTGCTCGAAGATCGGCTCGCGCGCATCGCCCTACCCGGCACGGAGACGCGCGCGTATCGTCGCGGCGTGGAGTCCCCGGCCACCTCCGATGTCTCGGATGCGCAGCCGGAGGATGCCGCGGTCTGTGAGCTCGAGCTCCGCCAGTACGGCGGCCTGCGAGCCTTCTCCGGCGCGATCGAGACCGTGCGCTGCCCGGAGGACAACGTCCTGGTGCGCGAGCAGCTCGAGGCTCCCGGCGAGGGGCGCGTGCTGGTGGTCGACGGCGCGGGCTCGCTGCGCGTCGCGCTCCTCGGAGATCAGCTCGCGGTGCTCGGCCTCGAGCACGGCTGGACCGGTGTGGTCGTCAACGGCGCCATCCGCGACGTGGCACGCCTCCGCGAGCTGCCCTTCGGCGTCGCAGCCCTCGGGTCCTGCCCACGCCGGAGTCGAAAGGAGGGGCGCGGGGAGACGGGCGTGCCGGTCTCGTTCGGCAACGTCGAGTTCCGGCCCGGGGGGACGATCTACGCCGACGAGGATGGAGTCGTGGCCCTTCCCGCGCCGTGAGCGCGCGCCCGACGCGAGCGGCCGGCTAGCTGTCCTCGCCCTCCCAGTACTCGACCGGCGGGCCGGGCCGTGAGAGGAACAGGCGCTCACCGTGCGCGTCCCGCGCGCCGACCTTGCCCGTGTCGAGGTACTCGACGATCTCGGGGGCGAGCAGCGTCGAGAGCATGAGCACACGCACGGGAGCGTCGCTTCGGTTCGACACCTGGTGAGCGCCCTCCGCACCGCGCCGGAAGCAGACGACGTCGCCCTCGCGAAGCTCCCGCTCGCCGCCGGGCGTGCGGAGCGTCGGCGTCCCAGCCACGACGATCGCCCACTCCTCGTTCGCATGGTGGGTGTGGTACGGCCACAGCCGGTCACCGGGCTCGAGCTCGTACAGGCTCCCGCCGATCAGCTCGGCACCGATCCGGTGGCCGACCCATGCATCCTTGGAGTGCCAGCCCTCGCGATCCTCGGTGCGGTCCCACTCGCCGCCGTGGAGGTTGAAGACGTCCACCGCGGCGAGCCTACTGAATGTCGATCACGATCATCCCGTCGTCACGGACGCGTACCGGGAACGTGTCCACCGGGAGGTACGCGGGGAGCGTCAGCGCCGCTCCCGTGCGGAGGTCGAACCGGGCCCCGTGGCGAGGACAGACGACTTCGCAGGCGGCCGTGTCCCATTCGCCCTCGCAGAGCGGCCCGTCGTCGTGGGTGCAGCGATCCTCGATCGCCCGGAGCTCCCCGCCGCAGTGGTAGAGCCCGATGGTCAGACCGTCCGTGGGGATGAGCCGCATGGAGCCGTCCGGGAGCTCGTCGAGCGGCAGAGCCTCTATCTCCGTCACCGGGGCACCTAGACGAGCGTGATCTCGCCGGACGACGTGCCCCATTCCTCCGGGAGCGGCGTCCCCTTGGCCCGGTGGAGGGCGACCTTCAGGACACCCAGTCCGAGGAGCGCGCACTTGAGCCGGACCGGCGTCAGCGGGATGCCGATCTCCTCCAGCAGCTCGTCTTTCGGCATCGCCGAGATCTCTTGAGCCGTTCGGCCCTTGACGAGATCCGTGAGCATCGAGGTCGCCGCCTGGCTGATCGCGCAACCGCGTCCCTCGAAGCCGACGGCCTCGATCACGTCGCCCTCGCCGAACCGTAGAGACACGGTGACCTCGTCTCCGCAGAGTGGGTTCTGGCCCTCCGCGACGGCGTCGTGTGGCTCGAGCAGCCCGTGGTTCCGTGGCGCCTTGTAGTGATCGAGGATGACCTCGCGGTAGAGCTGCTCGAACTCCGACATCAGCCGAGGGACGCCTTGACCTTCTGCAGGCCCGCGACGAGCCGCTCGATCTCCTCGGGAACCGAGTAGAGGTAGAAGCTCGCCCGCGTCGTGGCGGCGACGCCGAGGCGCGTCATCAGCGGCTGCGTACAGTGATGCCCCGCGCGCACGGCGACGCCCTCCCAGTCGAGGATCTGCGCCACGTCGTGCGGGTGGATGCCCTCGACGTCGAAGGAGACGATGCCCGCCCGCCGGTCGGCCGGGGGCCCGAAGACCCGGATCCACGGCAGCTCCTCGAGCGCCCCCATCACCTGTTCCACGAGAGAATGCTCGTGCCGCTCGATCGCCTCGAGGCCGACGCCGGACACGTAGTCGATCGCGGCCCCGAGCCCGACTGCCTCGGCGATCGCGGGCGTGCCCGCCTCGAACTTGTGCGGCAGGTCGTTGAAGGTCGTCTTGTCGAGCGCGACGGAGCGGATCATCTCGCCGCCCAGGTTGAACGGGCTCATCCGCTCGAGCAGCTCGCGGCGGCCCCAGAGCGCGCCGATCCCCGACGGGCCGCAGAGCTTGTGACCGGTGATCGCGACGAAGTCGGCGCCGAGCGCCTGGACGTCGACGACGCGGTGCGGCGCCGCCTGTGCCGCGTCGACGACCATGATCGCCCCCTGCTCGTGCGCCCAGGCGGCGAGCCGCTCGACCGGGTTGATCGTCCCGAGCGTGTTCGAGACGAGATTGTTGGCCACGACCTTGACGTTCCCTTCCCGTGCGAGCCCGTCGAGCGCGTCGAGCTGCAGCTCGCCCTGGTCGTCGATCGGGATGTGCCGGAAGGACGCCCCGGTGCGGCTCGCGATGTACTGCCACGGCACGAAGTTCGCGTGGTGCTCGAGCTCAGTGATCACGACGACGTCACCCGGTCCGAGGTTGTCGAGGCCCCAGGCGTACGCGACGAGGTTCAGGCCCTCCGTCGCGCTGCGGGTGAAGATGACCTCCTTCTCGGAGGGCGCGTTGAGGAACGTCGCAACCGTGCGCCGGGCGGCCTCGAAGCCCTCGGTGGCCCGCTCGGCGAGGCGGTACACGCCGCGGTGCACGTTGGCGTACTCGTGCTCGTAGAACTCGCGCATGCGGTCGAGGACCGCGCGCGGCTTCTGTGCGGACGACGCGGAGTCGAGGTACGCGACGGGACGGCCGTCGAGCAGCTCGTCGAAGACGGCAAAATCGCCGCGCAGGCGGTGCGCATCGAGCGCGGGAGCGGTGACGGAGGCCATGGAGCCATCGTAGCCATGGTCTCGCGTCATCCTCCCGCGCCTGCCGGCGCCTCCAAGGGCTTGCGGCGCCGAAGGCGACGCCTTCAGGGATGCGCCCGCCGAAGGCGGGGATCAAGCCGCGGGATTCCGCTCCTGCGGAATCCCGCTTGGCGAACAAGTCATTGCGTCTTGACGCGCCCGTTCGTCTGCGCCGAGGCAGAGACCTCGCGCTGGTGCTCCACGGCTGCGGCGAGCGTCTCGAGGATCTCGCAGAGCCGGACGAGACGGGCGCGCTCGCCGGTCTCCTCGAGCAGCTCGAGCTTCAGCTCGGGCGCGAGCTCGAACCGCGAGCCGATCTCGAAGGACGGCCGGCCGCCGACGGCGTCGGGCACGTCGACCTCCGCGCCGGTCAGGTCGACGAGCCGGCGGAAGACGCGGAGGGCCCGCTCGACGTCCTCCTCTGCGGGCGGGTCGTCGACGTCGTCGAGCGGCTCGATGGTGCCCGTGTGGAAGCTCCGGCCGTCCGTCAGCTCGACGAGCCGGAAGCGCTCACCGCCCTCGACGACGATGTTCAGGCGGCCGTCCTCGAGCCGGTCGGTCACCTCGACGACCTCCGCGAGCGTGCCGGTCGAGCGAACGCCGTCGTCGTCGGCGTAGACGAGGCCGAATGGCTCGCCCCGCTCGACGCACTCGCCGATGAGCTCCCGGTAGCGGGGCTCGAAGATGTGGAGCGGCACCTGCTCGGTCGGGAACAGGACGATGCCGAGCGGGAAGAGGCCGATTTCCGCCACGTCCCTAGCCTACGCCGCGCGCGAGCAGCTACAGGACGAGGATCGCGATGGCGGTGAGGAGGCCGATGATGGCGATGTACCGCATGGGTTCGACCATAGGCTCGCCTCGTCAGGAGACCCTGAGCGCTTCGTCAGGATTTCGTCAGGACGCCGGCGCGACGTCGGCAACGGCGTCGTCCGGGACGAACTGCGCCGTCTCCCAGACCAGGCCGCGCGCCACGCGGGAACACGCGAAGCCACGCTCCGCC
The DNA here is from genome assembly GCA_963734045.1 of uncultured Actinomycetes bacterium. Classification (GTDB taxonomy): domain Bacteria; phylum Actinomycetota; class Thermoleophilia; order Gaiellales; family Gaiellaceae; genus Gaiella. Next base: position 317,839 of record CAVTFU010000005.1, read on the forward strand.
ACGGCGCGCTCGAGCTCGTCCGGTCGATGGACGAATGAGCGGAACCGCTTCCGGAACACGGCGAACCCAAGATTCTCGAGGCGGAACACGAGCCGGACGAGCAACCGGTCGCGTGGGTAGCTCGCGAGCAGCGTGCGGCGAGCCTTGCCGGCCGCGACGGCGAGCAGCTCCGGCCCGTCCGGCGTGCAGCACACGACCCGCCGGAGGACGACGATGTCGGCGGGCTCGACCGTATCCGGCTCCTCGAGCAGATCGGCGAGCGCGAACGACGACCGGTCGCCGACGCCCGCTTCGCGCGCGAGCTCGGCCGCGGGGCCCTCGTACTCGGGCACGAGCTCCACGATGCGGCCGGCGGCCGCTCCGCGCCTCAGGAGGTCGGCCTGGATCTGCCCGATCCCGCCGCCGACCTCGACGATGGTCCGGCCGTCGAGGCCGCCCTCCTCCGCCCACGCGGCGATCTGCAGCGCGTCGGAGCCGCCGAGCCCGTCGTCGAGGTAGCGCCGCAGAGCGCGGCGCGCTGCCTTCTCGTCGAAGATGTCAAGCCGGTCGGCGCTGCAGGAGCACGGCACCGCCCCATCGTGCCGGAAGCCAAGCTTCCTGTCCGCGTCGCCGACCAGGAAGGGAGGGGGTCTGGGCAGCCGGGAGGTTCCCCGGCGGCGATGCTCAGGCCTGCGGGATGCGGGCCTCGAGCGCGGCGCCGAGGGCGTCGCGCACCGGCACGAGCTCGATCCGGTCGAGCACGTCCTGGAAGAAGCCGCGCACGATCAGCCGCTCGGCCTCCGACCGCTCGAGGCCTCGGGTCATCAGGTAGAAGAGCTGTTCGCGGTCGACCTGGGAGAGCGTCGCCCCGTGCGTGCAGCGAACGTCGTTCGCGAGGATCTCCAGACCCGGGATCGAGTTCGCGGTGGCGGTCTTCGAGAGCAGGAGGTTGCGGTTCTCCTGGTACGCGTTCGTCCTCTGCGCGCCCTCCTCGACCCGGATCATCCCGCGCCACACGGTCGCGGCCGTGTCCCGCAACGCGCCCTTGAACGCGAAGTCGGAGGTCGTGTCCGGGGCGGCATGCAGCTGGTAGGTGTCGTAGTCGAGATGCTGCGCGCCGTCGGCGAAGTACGCCCCGGTGACGCGCGAGGTGGCGCCGCGGTCGGCGAGGTCGTTCTGGATCCAGACCTTGCCGCGGGAAGAGCCGAAGCCGCCCTCGACCCAGTCGAGCTCCGCGTCGCGCTCGACGCGTGCGTGGAACGACCCGAAGAGCCAGGCCTTCCGCGAGAGGCGCTGGACGTTGACGATCTCCGCCTTCGCGCCGTCGCGCACCACGACCTCGACGACGCCGTTCGCGTACGTCTCGAGCTCCTCGTCGGCCGACGTCAGCTCCTGGACGACGGTGAACCGCGACCGTGCCTCGGCGACGATGAGCACCCGCCAGAAGAGCGACCCGCGGGGGACGCCGCTCGCGACCCGGAGGTAGAGCGGCCGGGAGAGCTCGACGCCCTCCGGCACGTGGACGAGAAGCCCGTGCTGCCAGACGGCTGCGTTGTGGGCGCGGAACTTGTCGTCCGGCGTGACGAGGCTTCCGAGCAGCGGGTGGTCGTCTGTGAGCGCCTCGAAGCGCACGCCCTCGGGCGCGCTCTCGATCCGGATCCCGGACTCGTCGATCGTGGCGGAACCGGCGACGTCGAGGTCGAGCATGGACGGCACCGCTGCCGCCGTGCGAGCCCGCGCCGCTCCAGGCGTCCGGGTCGAACCCCTTCAGATCGGTGAAGCGCCAGTGCTCGTCGCGCGTCGTCGGCATCGGCAGCGTCTGGTACCGCTCGAGCAAGGTGTCCCTGGTCACGCCTCGTACCTCCGGTGGAGCATGAGCGCGTTGCCGTCCGGGTCGCGGAAGAGAGCCATGTGGCAGACGCCCGTGTCGAACGTCTCGGCGACGAACGACACGCCCTTCTCCTCGAGCGCCTGACGCGCGGCGGCGACGTCCCGCACGCGGAGCGCGATCGACGCGGTGTGCGGCCCCTCGAACTCGCGGCCGATGTTCGTCGGGTCGATGAGGTAGAGCGAGACGTTCTCGCCGAGCTGGAACTCGGGCCACCCTTCCGTCTCGGATACCCGCGGCAGGCCGAGCGTCTCGCCGTAGAAGGCGATCGAGCGCTCCATGTCGGTGACCGGCACCGAGACGAAGTCCGTGCGCTCCACCGTGATCACGACCCGTCGGCCCCCTCGCGCGGCGTGTGGCGGTGGTGAAGCATCAGCGCGTTGCCGTCGGGATCCTCGAAGAACGCCATGTAGCAGACCCCGGTATCGAAGGTCTCGCCCTGGAACTCGACGCCCTTCGCCTCGAGCTCGGCGCGAGCCGTCTCCATGTCGTCGACGTGGAGCGCGAGGTGAGCCGTTTTCTGCGGCGCGAACTCCAGCCCGAACGTCGTCGGCTCGTAGATGCCGAAGCACGTCTCGCCGACCCAGAACTCCGCGTCGCCCGTCGCGTCCGGGCGCAGCCCGAGCGTGTCGACGTAGAAGGCCGCGAGCGCGCTTCCAGTCGGTCGAGGGCACGGCAACGAAATCGACTCCCGTGATCTGTGACATCCGAAGGACCTCCGAGGTTGTCGCGGGCCCGCCCGGCGCTAGCCGACCGAGCCCTCCATCTGCAACTGGATGAGGCGGTTCATCTCGACGGCGTACTCGAGCGGGAGCTCCTTCGTGATCGGCTCGACGAAGCCCGAGACGATCATCGCGCTCGCCTCCGCCTCGGAGAGCCCGCGGCTCATGAGGTAGAAGAGCTGCTCCTCGCCGATCTTGGAGACCGTCGCCTCGTGGCCGAGGTCGACGTCGTTCTCCTTCACGTCGATGTACGGGTACGTGTCGGAGCGCGAGTCCTCATCGAGGATCAGCGCGTCGCAGACGACCTTCGACTTCGAGCCCGTCGCGCCCTTCGCGACCTCGAGCAGGCCGCGGTAGCCGCCGCGCCCGCCGTTCTTCGAGATCGACTTCGAGGTGATCACGCTCGTCGTGTTCTTGGCGACATGGACGACCTTGCCGCCCGCATCCTGGTGCTGCCCCTTGCCGGCGAACGCGATCGAGAGCACCTCGCCGTGCGCGCGCTCGCCCATCAGCCAGATGGCCGGGTACTTCATCGTCACCTTGGAGCCGAGGTTCCCGTCGACCCACTCCATCGTCGCGTCCGCGTGGGCGACCGCCCGCTTGGTGACGAGGTTGTAGACGTTGTTCGACCAGTTCTGGATCGTCGTGTAGCGGCAGCGGCCGCCCTTCTTGACGACGATCTCGACCACGGCGGAGTGCAGCGAGTCCGACGAGTAGATCGGCGCGGTGCAGCCCTCGACGTAGTGCACGTAGGCGCCCTCGTCGACGATGATCAGCGTGCGCTCGAACTGGCCCATGTTCTCCGCGTTGATCCGGAAGTAGGCCTGGAGCGGCATCTCGATCGAGACGCCCGGCGGCACGTAGATGAACGAGCCGCCCGACCAGACGGCCGAGTTGAGCGCGGCGAACTTGTTGTCGTTCTGCGGGATGATCGTCGCGAAGTACTGCTTGACGAGCTCCTCGTGCTCGCGAAGGCCCGAGTCCATGTCGAGGAAGATGACGCCCTTCGCCTCGAGGTCGGCCTGGAGCTTGTGGTAGACGACCTCCGACTCGTACTGCGCGCCGACGCCGGCGAGGTACTTCTTCTCCGCCTCCGGGATCCCGAGCCGGTCCCACGTGTCGAGGATCTCCGCGGGGAGGTCCTCCCACTTGTCCACCTGCTTCTCGGTGGGCTTCAAGTAGTAGTGGATGTTGTCGAAGTCGATCCCGGAGAGGTCGGCCCCCCAGCCCGGCATCGGCCGGGCGATGAAGTAGTCGAGCGACTGGTGCCGGAACGCCCGCATCCAGTCCGGCTCCGACTTGTGGTCGGAGATGACGTCGAGCAGCTCGTGCGTGAGCCCCTTCGGCGCCTTGTAGATCGTCGAGACGTCGTCGACGTGCCAGCCGTAGCCGTAGTCGGCACGGATGTCGCGGATGACCTCGGTCTCGCTCTGGCTCATTCCGACTCACTCCCTTCGACGGCGACGCCGACCGGCACGAAGGCCTCGTAGCCCTCCGCCTCGAGCTTGTGCGCGAGCTCGGCGCCACCGGACTCCACGATGCGGCCGCCGACGAACACGTGCACGAAGTCCGGCGTCACGTAGTTGAGGATCCGCTGATAGTGCGTGATCACGAGCGCGCCCATCTCGGGCCCGACGAGCGAGTTGACGCCCTCGGCCACGATCCGCAGGGCGTCGATGTCGAGCCCCGAGTCCGTCTCGTCGAGGATCGCGATCCGCGGCTTCAGCATCGCCATCTGCAGGATCTCCACCCGCTTCTTCTCGCCACCCGAGAAGCCGTCGTTCAGGTAGCGCTGCGCGAGCTCGCGCGGGACCTTCAGGTGCTCCATCGCCTCCAGGAGCTCGGTCCGGAACTGCTTGACGGGCACCGGATCCTCCTCGCCGCCGTTCGCCGCCTTGCGCTTCGCGTTGATCGCGCTGCGCAGGAAGCTCGTGACGGTGACGCCGGGGATCGCGTGCGGGTACTGGAACGCGAGGAAGAGACCCCGCTGCGCGCGCTCGTCGGCCCCCATCTCGAGGATGGACTCGCCGTCGAACCGGATGTCGCCCTCGGTGATCTCGTACGCCGGGTGACCCATGAGCGCGTACGCGAGGGTCGACTTCCCGGAGCCGTTCGGGCCCATGATCGCGTGCTTCGCGTTCGTGTCGACCGCGAGGTCGAGGCCCTTGACGATCTCGGTGCCGTCCTCGAGGGCGACGTGGAGGTTCGTGATCTCGAGCAGTGCCACTGATGTCCTTCTGTTGCGTCTAGAGAGCGTCGCGCACCGAGCACAAGCTCTGCGCACCTGCCCCAAGGGTAGCCGGACCGGGGCATCCGCACTGCCCACGTCACCGGGGAAACCGCTACGCTCCGCCCATGCCCTTCGGAATCGGCATCTGGGAGATGCTCATCCTGCTGCTCGTGCTCCTCCTCGTCTTCGGCCCGAAGCGCCTGCCGGAGATGGGACGGCAGCTCGGCAAGGGGATGCGGGAGTTCAAGGACTCCGTGTCGGGCGGCAAGGACGACGACGTGGTCGACGACTTCGCCGAGCTCCCGCCGGCAGAGCCGTCCCAGGCGGCGCCGCAGCCGCGCGAGCGCGACACCGTTCACTAGCACCAGGCGCGCGCTATGGCTCGCCGGATCGTCCCGCGGCGCCTCGGCCACGACGAGGAAGCGAGCCTCGTCGACCACCTCACCGAGCTGCGTCACCGGCTCGTCGTCTGCATCGCCGCGATCATCCCGGCGTTCGCCGTCGCGTACGTCTTCCACGACGAGCTGATCGAGCGCCTCAAGGGCCTGCTACCCGAGGGCACGCCGCTCGTCACGCTCGGCGTCACCGAGCCCTTCACGACGTCGCTCAAGGTGAGCTTCTACGTCGCGCTCGCGATCGTCCTCCCCCTCCTCCTTTGGCAGATCTGGGCCTTCCTGGCTCCCGCGGTCGCAGCAAACACGCAACGGGTGATCGGCATCTTCGTCGTGATGGCCACCGCGCTCTTCTTCGCGGGCGTCACGTTCTGCTACACGATCGTCCTCCCGAGGGCGCTCACCTTCCTCGTCGACTACGACTCGGAGCTCTACCTGGAGCAGATCCGGGCGAGCTACTACCTCTCCTTCGTCACGCTGACCCTGTTCGCGTTCGGGATCGCGTTCCAGATGCCGATCTTCATCCTCGGCCTCGTGCGGCTCGGAGTGCTCACGTCGGATCGGCTACGGCACAACCGGCGGATCGGCTACGTGGCGATGCTCTCGTTCGCGATCCTCCTCCCGACCGTCGATCCTGTGTCGCTCGTGCTCGAGGTCGTGCCGCTCTTCGTGCTCTTCGAGTCCTCTATCTGGCTCTCGGTCATGATGGAGCGCCGCTGGGAGCGCGCGGCCGCGGAAGCCGAAGCCGAAGCGCTGTGAGGATCGTCTCCGCGGACTGGCTCCTGCGTGGGGGAACCCATGGTTCCCCCACGGGACCCCTCCTTCCGAACCCATGAGGGTCGTCTCGGCCGACTGGGTCGTCCCCGTCGAGGGCGACCCGATTCCCGACGGAGCGGTGTCGATCGCAGACGACGGGACGATCGGGGCCGTCGGGCCCGCGGCCGAGCTCGGCAGCGGCGAGCGCTTCGGGGGCTGCGTCGTCCTCCCGGGCTTCGTCAACTGCCACTCGCACCTCGAGTACGCCGTCTACGCGGGGTTCGGCGACGGGCTTCCGTTCCCCGAGTGGATCGCGCTCCACGTCGGGCGCAAGCGCCTGCTCGAGCAGGACGACATGGTCGCGATCGCCGTCGACGGAGCTCACGAATGCCTCCGGTCGGGCATCACGACGGTGGGGGACTGCAGCTTCGCGGGCGCGGCCGCCGAGGCGGCGGCGGCCGCCGGCCTGCGCGCGATCGTCTACCTGGAGGCGTTCAGCCTCGGCGGTACGGGCCTCGACCGCTTCCACGCCCTCCGGGAGCGGGCCGAGCCGTTCCGCTCCGACCGCGTCCGGCTCGGCGTCTCGCCGCATGCGCCGTACACCTGCACGCTCGAGCTGTACGAGCAGTGCGCCGCGCTCGGCCTCCCGACCGCGACGCACCTCGCCGAGAGCGTCGCCGAGCGCGAGTTCCTCCGGGACGGCTCGGGCAACTGGGCCGCCTTCGGCGACATGCTCGTGGAGCCGCCCGGGACGACGGGAATCCGGATGCTCGCCGGCGCCGGGCTGCTCGGCCGCCACGTGACGGCCGCGCACTGCGTCGACGTCGACGACGAGGAGATCGGGCTCCTCGCCGCCCACGAGGTCGGCGTCGCCCACTGCCCGCGCTCGAACGGGATCCTGGGCTGCGGCGTCGCACCCCTTCGCGCGCTCCTGGACGCGGGGATCGCGGTCGGCGTCGCGACCGACAGCCCCGCGTCGACGCCCTCGTTCGACCTCTTCGAGGAGCTCCGGACGGCGATCGTCGCCGCGCGCGCCCGTGAACGCCGACCCGGGGCCCTGTCCGCCGCCGAGGCGCTCGAGCTCGCGACGCTCGGCGGCGCGCGCGTGCTCGGGATGGAGGCGGAGGTCGGCTCGCTCGCCCCGGGTAAACAGGCCGACCTGACGATCGTCGACCTCGCGGAGACGCCCTTCGACCCTCTTGAAGATCCGGTTGCGGCCGTGGTGCTCGGCGGTTCCCCGGAACGGGTTGCAGCTACTCTCGTAGCCGGCGAGGACCGCTACCGGCGAGGAACGAGCGCATGGCCCGATTCGAGAAGAGCCGCCAGAAGAGCACGAAGCCGCATGCTGCAGTAGCGGCCTCGCGGCGCGGCTCGACGGCGCCGTCGATCGAGGACACGATGTTCTTCCCGCGCCTCCGCCGGCACGCGAAGTGGATGTTCGTGCTCCTCGCGCTGGTCTTCGGGCTCGGCTTCGTGCTCTTCGGTGTCGGAGCCGGCGGAGTGGGGGTCGGCGACGTCTTCCGCGACTCGGGCGGGACCTCCGCACAGTCGGTCTCGGACGCGCGAGGGGAGACCGAGGATCGGCCGAACGACCCCGAGGCGTGGCTCGAGCTCTCGACCGCACTCCAGACCGAAGGGGAGACCGAGGAGGCGATCGTCGCGCTGGAGCGCGCGATCGAGCTCCGGCCGAAGGAGGCGGATCCCTACCGGCAGCTCGCCGGCCTCCACCTCACGCGCGCGACGGAGCGCCAGCGGGAGGCGCAGCTCGCGCAGCTCGTCGCGGCCTACCGCGCGCCGGCCCAGACGTTCATGGTCTTCAGCAGCCCGTCCGGCCAGGCGGTGCTCTCCGACCCGATCGCGCTCGGCGTCAACCGGCTGACGAGCGAAGGCGCGTCGAGCGCCTACGAGAGCGCGCAGACCGAGGCCGTGCTCGCCGTCGACGCCTACGAGAAGCTCGCCGAAGCTCCAGCCCGCCGACCCGAACGTGCAGCTCGAGCTCGCCCAGGCCGCGCAGCAGACCGGCGACGCGGCGACCGCGATCACCGCGTACTCGAGGTTCCTCGAGCTCGCGCCCGACGATCCCAACGCCGGGATCGTCCGCGACCAGCTGAAGCAGCTCCGCAGGACCGCCGCCGCCGCAGGCGGTTAGAGTCTCCCCGTGATCGGGCGTCTCGGCAACGGCCGGAAGCACCGGCCGGCTCAGGCCGCCGTGCTCGTCGTCTCTGGCGCTCGTCGCCGGGCTCGGCCTCGCCGCGTGCGGAGACACCGTCGGCTACTCGGACGGATCCGGCGACCGGATCCGCGGCAAGGAGCTCTTCGTCCAGGGCTGCGGTTCCTGTCACACGCTCGCCGACGCCGGCACGCAGGGCCGGATCGGCCCCAATCTCGACTACGCGTTCGTGCAGTCACGCATCGACGGCCTCGGTGCGGGACACGATCCTGCAGGTCGTGCGGGGCCAGATCGCCTATCCGGTCGTCGACCCGTCCACCGACGCGCCGGGGATGCCCGCCGACATCTTCACCGGCAAGGACGCCGAGGACGTCGCCGCCTACGTCGCCTCGGTGGCGGGGCTCGACGCGAACGGCGAGCCGATCGACCCCGCGAACCCCCCGGCGCCGCCGCCGCCGGGCGGCGGTGGCGCCGACGGCGAGGGGATCTTCGCCTCCGCCGGGTGTGGCGGCTGCCACACGCTCTCGGCGGCCGGGTCGAGCGGAACCGTCGGGCCGAACCTCGACGAGGCGCACCCGTCCCTCGAGCTCGCGATCGACCGGGTCACGAACGGCCAGGGCGGCATGCCCTCGTTCAAGGGGCAGCTCAGCGACGCGCAGATCGAGGCGGTCGCGACGTTCGTCGCCGAGAACGCGGGCGGGTAGCTCCCCGGTGTCCGGCTCTCAGCCGGACACCCGCTCCTCTGCAGACTGCTCGAGGTCCACGATCACGTGGGTGACGGGGACGTCGTAGCGCAGGCGCGCGCTCTCGACGACCCCGAGCTCGAGCCAGTGCGAGCGGCCCGGCGGGTGGGTCGAGACCACGATCTCGTCCGCGGGGAACTCCCGCAGGGCGTCCTCGAGCGCCTGGAGCGGGTCGCCGTCGCCGATCTCGCCCCGCGCGTGGACGCCGAGCTCCGCGAGTTGCGCGAGGCTCGTGTCGAGACGGGATTGCGCTGCCGCGCGCGCCCCGTCCTCGTCGGACGTCCACGTGCGCAGCTTCGAGTTGAGAGCCGGGCACACGAGCAGCATGTCCTCCCGGACGCCCTCCGCCTTGCGTCCGAGGAGCTCGCGGAGCTCGTCGCCACCGACCGTCTCGTTGGCGACGACGAGGATCCGCCGCGACGGCTCGCCGTCGTCGTCTCGCACGACGTGGGCCTGCGGCGGGCGCTGCCGGATCCCGCCGCGGATCGCCCAGAGGGCGGCCGCGACGAGGAGCAGGAAAACGATGACGCCGAGCCAGGTCGCGATCCACGCGCCGAGCACCACGAGCACCGCGCCGCCGAGGGTCAGCAGCACGACCTGGAAGGCGGATCCCTCGTCGCGGACCGGATTCTTCATCCTCGAGCGGCTCCCCGTAGCGTCATACGGCACGGACGTTCTAACGGATTGCCGCCCGCGGCGCCAGCCGTCAGAGGATGTACACGGCCGCCCAGACGACGATCCACATGACGTCGACGAAGTGCCAGTAGATGCCCGGGATCTCGACGCCGTGGAAATGGTCGGGTGAGTAGTGACCGCGGAACGCGCGTACCGCCGCGATGGACAGCAGCGAGAGCCCGACGAAGACGTGGGCGCCGTGGAGCCCGGTCAGGCCGAAGAAGACGGAGGCGAACGCGCCGTCGCTCGTGTTGAAGCCGACGTGCGCGTACTCGATCGCCTGCGTCAGGAGGAACGCGAGCCCCAGGAGGATCGTCACCACGAGCCCGGCCTTGAGGCCGTTCCGGTCGCCTCGCTTGATCGACTGGGTCGCCCAATGGATCGTGAAGCTCGAGGTGACGAGGATCGCGGTGTTGACGCTCGCGACGAAGACGGGGAACTCGTAGGGCGGCGGCGGCCACGTGGCCGGAGCATCGGGGTTGACGACCCTTACGAAGAAGTACGCGGTGAAGAACGCCCCGAAGAGCATCGCCTCGGAGGCGATGAAGAGGAACATGCCGAGTGTCGCGGAATCCAGGCGCGAGCTCTGGTTCGCGGGCGGAGGGCCGTGATGGCCGTGGTCCGAGACGCGTCTCGGCGTGAGCGCTCACGACGCCACCTCCGACGGCACGCCGGCGGCCACGATGTGCTCGACGGGCACGCCGGCATCCTTCCGGAGGCGCTCGACGACGTCCCGGCGGAGCCAGCCCGAACGCTCCCCGGGGAAGGTCGAGACGATCACCTCGTCGACCCGCTCGTCCTCGATCACGTGCATCGCAGCCGTGTACGGATCCGGGTGGGCGACCTGGCCGTGGGCCTCGATGCCCTCGCTCCTGAGGGTCGTGAGGGCGACCCGCAGCCGGCGCTCGGCCTCGGGATGCTCGACCGCTTCGCGGTCGCTCTGCGGGCATACGACGAGGAACGCCGCGGGTCCTTCGGCGGCACGGGCGCGGATCCGGTCGAGCAGCCGCTCGCCGAGCACGGTCTCGTTCGCGATCACGAGGACGTTCGCCTGCCCGGTCTCCGCCGCAACGTTCGAGACGACGTGCTCGAACGGCCGTGCGCCCGCGAGGCGCTCGAGCTCCGAGAGGACGTTCTTCCGGCGAAGCCAACCCGATCGCTCCTCCGGATGGGTCGAGACGATCAGCTCGTCGATCCGCTCGAGCGCGAGGATGTCCTCGACCGCGGGGACCGGGCCGCCCTCGAACACGTCGCCGGTGGCCGGGATGCCGCCCTCGCGGAGCGCCGTGACGAGACGGTCGACGCGGCGGCCGGAGCTCGCGCGCCGCGAGTTCCGGTAGACGACGTACCCGGAGCGGGGATCGTTCACGGGCGCGACGACGATCGCGCGGATCGGGCCGCGCTCGGCCCTGCCGCGCACCGCCTCCAGGAGCTCCTCGCCGGCGAGCGTCTCGTTCGCGACGACGAGGACGACGGCGGGCTCGGTCGATTCCGTCACGCTTTCGCCTCCTGCAACGCACCTCCGCGGAGCACGGCGTGCTTCGCGCCGGGGACGCCGTACTCGTACGGCCCGCCGACGACCTGGGGGATCTCGTCGAAGTTGAAGACCGGGGGCGGCGAGGAGACCTGCCACTCGATCGTCAGTGCGTTCCACGGGTTCGGTCCCGCGAGCGGGCCCCGCACCCAGCTCGTGATCATGTTGTACGCGAAGATCACGACCGAGGCCCCGAGCGCGAACGAGGCGATCGAGACGACCATGTTCAGGGCACCGAAGGTGGCCGCGTAGTCCGCGACGCGCCGGGGCATCCCTACGAGCCCGACCCAGTGCATCGGGAAGAACGTGACGTTGAACGCGATGAACGTCAGCCAGAAGTGGAGCTTGCCAAGGCGCTCGTCGTACATCCGGCCCGTCATCTTCGGGAACCAGTAGTAGATCCCGGCAAAGATCGTGAACACGCTGCCGCCGAAGAGCACGTAATGGATGTGCGCGACGATGAAGTACGTGTCCGAGGCGTGGATGTCGATCGGCACGGCGGCGAGGTAGATGCCCGAGAGACCGCCGATCACGAACATCGAGACGAAGCCGAGCGCGAAGAGCATCGGCGTGTTCAGCCGCAGCTTGCCCTCCCACAGCGTTGCCAGCCATGAAAACACCTTGATCCCAGTGGGGACCGCGATGAGGAGCGTCGAGATCATCATCGGGACGCGCAGCCAGTCGGCCATGCCCGCGACGAACATGTGGTGCGCCCAGACGGAGAAGCCGAGCACGAGGATCCCGAGCAGCGAGATCGCCATCAGCCGGTAGCCGAAGATCGGCTTGCGGCTCATCACGGCGATGATCTCGGAGATGATCCCGAAGCCGGGCAGGATCATGATGTAGACGGCCGGGTGACTGTAGAACCAGAAGATGTGCTGGTAGCCGAGCACGTACCCGCCGTTGTCCGGGATGAAGAAGCTCGTGTTCATCACCCGGTCGAACATGACGAAGAACTGCGAGCCCGCGATGAACGGCGTCGCGATCACGACGAGCAGCGAGGTCGTGAAGTTCGCCCAGACGAGGAGCGGCATGCGCCAGAACGTCATCCCCGGCGCGCGCATCGTGATGATCGTGACCAGGAAGTTCAGCGCCGTCGCGATCGACGACGCGCCCGCCCACTGGACGCCCATGTTGAAGAACACCTGGCCGTACGGCTGTTCTGACGCGAGCGGCGCGTAGCTCGTCCACCCCGTGGCGAAAGCGCCGCCCGGCGCGAGGAAGCTCGCGAGGAACATCGTCCCGGCAATCGGCAGCATCCAGAACGACAGCGCGTTCAGCCGGGGGAACGCCATGTCCGGCGCGCCCAGCATCAGCGGCACGGCGAAGTTCGCGAGCCCCGCGAACGCCGGGATGATGAACACGAAGATCATCAGCGTGGCGTGCGCGGACACGAGCCCGTTGAACGTCTGCGTGTCGAAGAACTGCATGCCCGGCTGGGCGAGCTCGGCGCGGAACATCATCGCCAGGAAGCCGCCCACCAGGAAGAAGAAGAACGTCGTGACCAGGTACTGGACGCCGATCACCTTGTGGTCGGTGTTGACCTTGAAGTAGTCCGTCCAGCGGTACGCGCCGTGGTTCGCGTGGTCGTCGGGCACGGTCGGCCGGCCCGAGAGCCAGTAGAGCCAGTAGTCGAACGCGCCGAGCCCGAGGAGGAAGCCGAGCGGCGCCGTGACCATCCCGCCGACCAGCACGATGATCTCCCAGTCGTAGACGGGATCCCAGCCGGCGAGCCAGCGCAGCGAGACGACGATGTACATCCCGATCAGGAAGAAGGCCACCGCGCACCAGAGCGCGCGAACGTAGCCGGGCCGCATCAGGAGCCCGCGCTTCGGCGGGGGCGGCGCGTGGCCGGTGTGCTCGTGTGCGTGCTGCTCTACGGTCGTCGTCACCCGGTCTCCCTCCCGGCCAGGTAGTCAACCAGCGCGTCGAGCTCCTCGGGGGAGAGGCTCTGCGCGAAGTCCTTCGGCATCACGCCGGGCTGGTAGTCGGGCGAGATGACCGCGTCGGGCTCCACGATCGACTCGCGCACGAAGTCTCCGAGCGGCTTGCCGGCCTGCTCGGCGCGCGCGGCGAGGTCGTCGAGCGAGGGGCCGATCTGCGCGTCCGTGCCGGCCTTCTCGAACGCGTGACAGCCTCCGCAGCCCGCGCTCGCGAAGGTCGTCGCGCCGAGCTCCTGGGCACCGCCGCCGCGCCGCCCCCACCCGCGCCGCCGCCTGCCGCGCCGCGCCGCCGCCTGCCGCCGCCGCCGCCTGCGCGCCGCCGCTCGCCCGCCCCGGCGGCGCGCTGCCGCTCGAGCCACTGCGCGAACGCCCGCTGCTCCAGGACGCGCACGGGCGCTCGCATCGTCGAGTGCCCGAGACCGCAGAGCTCGGTGCAGATGAGCGTGAAGCGCCCCGTCTTCGTGGGGGTGATGACGATCTCGGTCGTGATGCCGGGGACGACGTCCTGCTTCTGCCCCATCTCGGGGATCCAGAGCGAATGGATCACGTCGGCGGACTCCATCGTGAACTCGACGCCCCGGTCGACGGGGAGCACGAGCTCGTTCGAGCGGACGTCGTCCTCGTAGACGAAGCGCCAGGCGAACTGCTGGGCGAACACGCCGACCTCGAGGGGGTCGTCGCCGGCGTCGGCGTTCTGCGAGAGCACGACCGCGCTGACGACCCCGATCGCGATCACGAGGACCGCCGGCACGATCGTCCATGCGATCTCGAGGCCGGTGTGGCCGTGGATTGGCGGGCCGTCGGTGTCATCGTCGGGCTGCGCGCGGAACGTCCACACTGCGTAGACGATCACCGCGGAGACGAGCGCGAAGATCCCGATGCAGATGATCGTCGCGAACCAGTACGTGAACGTGATCCGGTCCATCTCCTCGGACGCGGAGTCCGGGAGCCACTGGATGAGGACCGCCACGAGACCGCCGACGAGCGCCGCGAGCGCGGCGATCACGACCATCTTGAGCATGGCTCCGCGCCGGATCACCGCCGCGACGATACATCAGCCCGGGATCTGTCTCTGCAAGGGACTGACCCCTGTGAAGTGCTGGCTCGACGTCGCGTCCGCGCGGGACGGGCGCCCGCGGGGCCAGTCCCCATCCACGGCCGTTCCTCGGGGAGTAGAACTACGCGCGATGGACGTGCCGGAGGTCCGATACTCGAGGAGCGGCGACGTCAACATCGCCTACCAGGTCGTCGGCGACGGGCCGTTCGATCTCGTCGTCGTCCTGGGCGCCGTGTCGCATCTCGAGGTCTGGTGGGAGGAGGAGGAGCGCGCCTCTTTCCTTCGCCGCCTCGGGAGCTTCGCGCGCGTGCTCGTGTTCGACAAGCGCGGTACCGGCCTCTCCGACGCGGTCGCGGGTCTTCCCGATCTCGAGACGCGGATGGACGACGTGCGCGCGGTGATGGACGCGGCCGGCTCACGGCGTGCCGCCGTCCTCGGGATGTCGGAGGGCGCCCCGATGACGCTCCTCTTCGCCGCCACGTACCCGGAGCGAACCGCAGCCATCGTGATCTGGGGCGGAGTGGTCAGCGGACGGCAGACGCCCGACACGCCGTGGGTCCCTCCGCGCGAGGAACGGCTCGCTGCGGCCGCCGAGTCGGAGCGCACGTGGGGGACGCTCGAGTCGGGCGTCCGGCTCGTCGACCGTTTCACCCCGAGTCGGAGCGGCGACGCACAGGAAGCACGCCGCTGGGCGCGCTGGGCGCGCTACGGGGCGAGCCCGGGTGCCGCAGCCGCGCTCGTTCGCATGAACATCGAGATCGACGTGCGCCACGTACTGCCCACGATTCGCGTGCCGACGCTCATAGTCCACCGCATCGGGGACCGCGCCGTCGACATCCGTAACGGGCGGCTCATGGCCGAGCGCATCCCCGGCGCTCGCCTCGTCGAGCTCCCTGGCGAGGATCACTACCCCGTGATCGATCCCGAGCCATTCCTCTCGGAGGTCGAGCGGTTCCTGACCGGTCTCTGGGGCGAGGGCGCGTGGGCCGAGCCCGAGCCGGACCGCGTCCTGGCGACCGTTCTCTTCACGGACATCGTGGGCGCCACCCAGAAGGCAGGCGAGCTCGGCGATGCGCAGTGGCGGCGACTGCTGACCGACCACCACGCGCTGGTCCGCACGCAGCTGAGCCGCTTTCGCGGGCGCGAGCTCGACACCGCGGGCGACGGCTTCTTCGCGAGCTTCGACGGCCCCGCGCGCGCGATCCGCTGTGCATGTGCGATCACTGAGTCCGTGAGCGAGCTCGGCCTCGAGGTGCGCGCCGGACTGCATACGGGCGAGTGCGAGCTGATCGACGGCAAGGTCGGCGGCATCGCCGTCCACATCGGCGCCCGTGTCGCCGCCGAGGCGGGGGCCGGCGAGGTGCTCGTGTCGAGCACGGTCAAGGACCTTGTCGCCGGCTCGAACCTGGAGTTCGTCGATCGCGGGATCGCGGAGCTCAAGGGCGTCTCCCGCGAGTGGCAGCTCTATGCGGTCAAGCGCGCGTCCTAGCCGGCCCGCGACTTCCACGCGTCCATCCGGCGCTATCCTTGACCGTCCTCGGGCCGTTAGCTCAGCTGGTAGAGCAGGGGACTCTTAATCCCAAGGTCGAAGGTTCGATCCCTTCACGGCCCATCCGCGAATGCCCTGCAAAATGGGCGAGTCCGCACCGCCGAAGGGAGAAGGCCGGCCGCAGTGGCGGGCCTTCGTGTTCGCAGGATGTGCTGAGAGGTCAGCAGCCGCCGAGCTGCCCTCGTCACCGGCAAGGGGTTGCTCGGAGTGCAGAGCGTCGACTGGAGGTGCGAAGGCGACGGCTAGAGGGCCAGATACCTGACCTGCTGGCATCGACGCTCGCAGACTGGCCAACCGGGATGCCGCTCGCCACGCCATAGCGCCGCCAGGAACGGTACGTTCGCCGCTGTGGAGGGCCGAAGCCGGGAGGACAACCATCCGATCGTAGGGGTAAGCGATCGGATCGCGAACCTCGTTGTCTAGTCAGCGATGGCGTCGCAGCACCCCCGCGTACGGCGAGCGTGAGCGTGGATCCGGCTGAAAGCGGGAGCGGGATGCCTCGTCAGGGCCTTCTTCTGGCGGCGGCAATGTTCGTGTTCGTGATCGACACGTCGTTCATGAACGTGTCGATCTCCGCCGTTGTCGAGGACCTCGACACCACGGTGAGCGGTGTTCAGTCGGCCGTCGCAATCGAGGCGCTCGTGTCCGCCGCCTTCATTCTCATCAGCAGCAAGCTCGGTGACCTCTTCGGCCGCAAGCGCGCGTTCGTCGTCGGCATGGTGTTCTACGCGGTCGGGGCGCTCGCGATGGTTGTCGCGCAGGGCCTGGCGGCGATCATCGTCTTCTGGGCGATTCTCGGAGGGCTGGGGGCGTCGCTCTATCTCCCGGCGATGCAGTCGTTGATCCACGGCAACTTCGAGGGGAAAGCCCGTGCGAAGGTTTTCGCGCTGGTCGGTGCGTCGGGGGCGATCGCAGCTGCGATCGGGCCGCTGATCGGAGGCTTCGTCACGACGATCCTGTCGTGGCGCGTCGGCTTCCTGATCGAGGCGCTCATCATCGCGGTCGTCCTCGTGGGAAGCCGTGGTATCCGCGACGTGCCGTACACGGGTGACCGGTCGGTCGACGTCGTCGGAGCGTTCCTTTCCGTGATCGGCATGGGCGGCCTCGTCGTCGGTGTCCTTGTCTGGCAGGAGGGAGGAGAGTTCGTGGCGCTGCTGCTCGCCATCGGGGCGGCCGGCATGGGCGGCCTGGTGTATTGGCTCGTCCGGCGCAAGCGCGAGGGCAAGCCGACGCTGCTCGACCCGACGCTGTTCGCCTCCAAGCTGTTCAGCATCGGCGTCTCCCAGATCTTCCTCCAGCAGGTCGCCCTGGGTGGGATGCTGATCGTGCTCCCGATCTACCTGCAGCTCGTCTGGGGCTACAACGCGCTCGAGGCCGGCATCACGCTCGCGCCCTTGTCGCTCACCATGTTCGGAGTCGCGCTCCTGGCGGGGAAGAGAGCCGGGAGGCGGCGGCCGAGCGGCATCGTCCGGGCGGGGTTCGTGTTGCTCGCGGCGTCGATCGTCATCCTCATCCCGCTGGTGCCAAGGGCGGACTCTGGCTGGCACCTGGTGATCCCGCTGATGCTCGCGGGCGCTGGGCTCGGTCTGCTCGCGTCGCAGCTCAACAACTACGCGCTGGCACCCATCTCGGAGGAGCGCGTCGGAGAGGCGGCCGGCGTCACGTCGGCGACCGGGTCGTTCGGCCTCTCATTCGGGCTCGCCTTCTCCGGCGCGATCATGCTCGCCACGCTGTCGATCGCGTTCACGAACATGGCGGAGTCGAGCACCGTCCTGCCCCCGGCGGATCAGGAGCAGGTCGCCGATGTGCTCGAGGACGACGCGCAGGTGATGAGCGACGCGCAGCTGGAGGAGCTCCTCGCGGACCAGCCCGCGGGAATCGAGGACGAGATCCTCAGCATCAACACAGACGCCCGTGACCTGGCCCTCCAGGTCGCCCTCCTCGTCGCGCTGCTCGCGTCGCTCGTTGGGGTCGTGAACGCGTTCCGCATGACACGGCTCCCCGATCCCACACCCTCGGCTGCCGTCGAAGGCATGGTGCTCGGCTGACCAATGAGGGTCGTGACGCGACGCTTGCTCCGATGATCGTCCCCCGCTGGGAGTGGCGGACGTTCGGCGACACGTTCGGCGAGGCTGAGGCGCGCCTCGCCGCGCTTCCGCCGACACGAGTGGACGACAGCGAGGAGCTCTACATCCTCTCGAGCCGGGTCGAGGGAAGCATCAAGAGTCCGGAGCGGGAATCTCGACGTCAAGCGCCTCGAGCGGAGGAGCGAGGACGGGCTGGAGCAATGGAACCCCGTCGCGAATGCCGAGTTCCCCATCGCGGCGACCGACGTGGCCACGCTCCTCGCAGCGCTGGACGTGAGCGTGCCCTCGCTCGACCGCGAGGCGTACGCGCTCGACGAGCTGCTCGACGACGTCGTCACGCCGCACGGCGACCTCCTCTCGGTGCCGGTGCGCAAGCATCGAGTCCACCACATGCTCGACGGCTGCCGGGCGGAGGTGACCCAGGTTCGCTCGGGGCCACGGACGACGCGCACGATTGCCGTCGAGGACGAGGATCCGGCGCTCGTCCGCTCGACGGTCGAGGCGCTCGAGCTGTGGTCGCGGCCGAACGTCAGCGTCCCCCGCGGGCTGATCCAACTGCTTGGCCTCGATTGGTGGCGCACGGAGCCACGCTGACGTTTGGCTCGGCGGCCACATTGACTGCACGCCGCGCGTCTCCGTGCGGCGCCGCATAATGACGCTCCCACAGCGAGGAGGCATTCCAGTGGTTCGCTTGCAGAGGCCAGCTCAACTCGAGGCGTGCTAGTCGGTGCGCTCGCGTCAGGTGTCGCCCCCACGCAGGTCTGAGCTCTCGTGAGCACCGGAATGGCCGAGGCAGTGAGGCTGGACGTCCAACGCGAGCCGACGGCATGGCACGGTCTGCCGGCGGAGGAGGCGTGCGAAAAGCTCGGCGTCGACCCGCGGGAGGGGCTCGAGGCAGTCGAGGTAGGGCGGCGCCGTGAACAGGTGGGCCCGAACAGGCTCGCGGAGGCAAAGAAGGAGCCCGGATGGCAGGCGTTTCTGCGCCAATACCGCGACCTGATGCAGCTGGTGCTGCTCGGCGCGGCGATCGTCAGCATCGTTGCCCTGCAGGAGTTCTCCACCGGCCTCGTGATCCTCGGCCTGACCGTGCTCAATGCGGTCCTCGGCCTGAACCAGGAGGGCAAGGCGGCCGAGAGCGTCGCCGCGCTCCAGAAGATGCTCATCATCCGGGCTCATGCCCGGCGCGACGGCCAGCTTGTCGATGTCGCCGCCGAGGAGCTCGTGCCGGGCGACGTCGTCGTCTTCGAGGCGGGCGACAAGATCCCGGCAGACGGTCGCCTGCTCGTGGCCGCGACGCTGGAGATCGAGGAAGCCGCGCTGACGGGCGAGAGCACGCCTGTCCTGAAGGCGGTCGAGCCGGTGGCCGGTAGCGAGGTACCGCTCGGGGACCGTCTTGACATGGCATACATGAACTCGACCGTGACACGCGGTCGCGGCGAGATGGTGGTCACGACGACGGGGATGGCGACCGAGGTCGGTCGGATCTCCGGGATGCTGAGCCAGGTCCAGCAGGAAAAGACGCCACTGACGCGGCAGCTTGACCAGCTGACCGTCCTGCTCACGATCATGGCGGGCGCCGCGCTCGCGCTTGTCGTCGTTCTCGGCCTGATTCACGGAGACGACTTCGACGAGCTCTTCATCATCGGAATCAGCCTGGCAGTGGCGGCGATCCCGACGGGCCTTCCCGCGGTCGTCACGACCGTGCTCTCGCTCGGAACGCAGGCGCTCGCAGCCAAGGGCGCGATCGTGAAGCGGCTGCGCTCGGTGGAGACGCTCGGTGCGACGTCCGCGATCTGCTCGGACAAGACCGGGACGCTGACGCTCAACCAGATGACGGCACGACAGCTCGTCGTCGCCGGCCGGCGCTTCTCGGTCGAGGGTGAGGGGTACTCGACCGAAGGGAAGATCCTTCGTGTCGCCGGCGAGTCGGACACTCCGCTCGAGCCATTCCTGTTGCCAATGGCGCTCGCGAACGACGCGGCGGTTCGCGACGGCGAGATCGTCGGCGACCCGACGGAGGCAGCGCTCGTCGTGCTGGCCGCGAAGGGTGGGATCGATGTCGACGAGACGCGGCGGCTGTACCCACGCGTGGGCGAGGTGCCGTTTGACTCCGACTACAAGTTGATGGCGACCTTCCACGAGATGGAGGACGAGGGTCGGAAGATCGTGCGCTGCTTCGTCAAGGGCGCGCCCGACGTCTTGCTCGCACGCTCGTCGCAGATCCGCGACGTGGACGGCTCGACCGTTCCCGCGGACAGCGCGCGCGACCGCGTCCTGGCCGAGAACGACCGCCTCGCCGGTGAAGGGCTGCGCGTCCTCGCCGTCGCGTCGCGCGACATCGACCCGGACGCGTTCGACCCGTCAAGTCCGTTGCTGGAGCAGGTCCAGAACCTGACGTTGCTTGCACTCGTCGCCATCGTCGATCCTCCACGCAAGGAGGCGAAGGACGCGATCGCCCGCTGCAAGGAGGCCGGGATCCGCGCCCGCATGATCACCGGCGACCACGCCACGACCGCCGCCGCGATCGCGGCCCAGCTGGGAATCGAGGGCCGCGCGCTCACCGGCACCGAGTTCGCGGCCCTCTCCGACGCCGAGCTCGACGAGCAGCTCGACAGCATCGCGGTCGTGGCACGCGTCGCGCCCGAGGACAAAGTGCGCCTCGTCGACAGGCTGAAGCGCGGGGGCAACGTGGTCGCGATGACCGGCGACGGGGTCAACGACGCGCCTGCGCTCAAGCGGGCCGACATCGGCGTCGCGATGGGGATCACCGGCACCGAGGTGACGAAGGAAGCCGCCGACATGATCCTCACCGACGACAACTTCGCCACCATCGTCGAGGCGGTCGAGGGCGGCCGCGGGATCTACGACAACCTGATGAAGTACGTGCGCGTCCAGCTCGTGATGCTGGGTGGCTTCATTCTCACCTTCGTCGGCGCCGGGATCTTCGACATCGCAGGCGGCGCGCCCCTTACCCCCTTGCAGATCCTCTGGATCAACTTCGCCGTCGATGTGCTGCTGGCGATCGGGCTCGGCTTCGACGCACCCGTCCCTGGCCTGATGCGCCGCACGCCCCGCGACGCAAGCGCGCCGATCGTCCATCGCCCGCTCGGCATTCGCCTCGCCGTTGCGAGCCTGATCATGGCCGGGCTTGCGTTGGGCGTGGTCGCCTGGGGCGAGGAGCGCTACGACCTCGCCGTGGCCACGACGATGGGCCTGACGACGCTCTCGCTGATGCACATCGTCGCGGCGCTCGAGGCTCGCGAACCGACCGGAACGATCTTCGGTCACTACACGATCGCGAACCGCCGGTTTGTCCAGCTGATCGGCGCCGCGCTCGCGCTCACGTTCCTCGTCACCGAGCTTCAGCCCCTGCAGCGGATCTTCGACACCGTCTCGCTGACGAGCGCGCAGTGGGGCATTTGCCTGCTGGGTCCGATCGTCTTCGTCGCCGCGGCGGAGCTGGGCAAGCTCGCCGATCGCCACACGGGACAGCGCCAGCCGGCGCTGGTGCCCGCCGAGACGTAGGAGGCACCGATCGCCACGAACGAACGCATCCTCGATCACCTCGTCGTCGAGCCGGGCACGAGCGCCGGTCTTGCCGAGCGCGATCCGGCCTGGGCCGCCGTCCCGGGCTACGAACGGTTGTCGCAGGAAGAGCTCCAAACCGAGGCGCGGTCCGTTCTCGCGCGGGGAATCGAGGAGCTGTCCGACGCCCAGGAGCTCCTCTGGGCGAGCGACAGATACGCACTCCTCGTCGTTCTCCAGGCGATGGACGCGGCCGGCAAGGACAGCGCGATCGAGCACGTCATGACCGGTGTCAATCCGCAGGGCGTCCAGGTCGTCGGATTCCGGTCACCCTCGCCGGAGGAGCTCGACCACGACTTCCTCTGGCGAATCTCGAGAGCTCTCCCCGAGCGCGGACGCATCGGCATCTTCAACCGCTCGCACTACGAGGAGGTCATTGCTCTCCGGGTCCACCCGGAATGGCTCGAGCGACAGAAGCTGCCGCCCACGACGCGCGAGCCGGCGCTGTGGGAGGAGCGCTACGAGGACATCAATGCCTTCGAGCGCCACCTCGACCGGGACGGGACGAAGATCGTGAAGTTCTTCCTCCACGTGTCCAGGGAGGAGCAGAAGAAGCGCTTCCTGGCGCGGCTCGACACCCCGGGCAGAGAGTGGAAATTCAACGCAGCCGACGTCGACGAGAGGGCGCGCTGGGACGACTACATGGCCGCGTTCGAGTCCGCACTCACGGCCACCTCGACCCCCTGGGCACCGTGGCACGTCATCCCCGCCGACCACAAATGGCTCACGCAGGCCCTCATCGTCTCGATCCTCGTCGACACGATCCAGGCCCTCGACCTCAGATGGCCCGAGGTGACTGAGCGGGAGCACAAGGCCAACATGGAGGCTCGCAAGAAACTCGAACTCGAGCCCTAACCGCGCGCCTGCCCGGATCCGCCCGGCTCTCGCGGGTGGGCGTGCGTCCGCCGTTAGGCTCGAATCCCGCGTGCACGCGATCATCTCACGCCGAGAACGCCGCGAGCGAACAACGACGCATGACGGGGCCGCCATCCGGTCATTGCGAGTACGACCTCGGTGAGCTCCGGGGAGACCGCCAGCTCCACAGAAGCATGTCGAACCGAAACGGCCGGCCACGCCACGAATCGTCGTCTTTGCAGACGAGTCTCAGCCACACCGAACCCCACCGAGACGCCTGACCTCTTCTCTTAATCCCAAGGCCGAAGGTTCGATCCCTTCACGGCCCATGACCGACGTCGCGCACGACCCGACGGGGTCTCAGCGCTGCGTATCGGCAAGGGCCTCAGCGGCGACCCGGCAGGAAGGGGCGGAGCTCGTCGTCGCCGGACCGCACGATCCCGACATGGGACTCGGGTACGGCATTCCAGGCGCCTGCGAGGTCTCCGAGGGGCTCGGAGACCACGACCCGTGACTCGTCCCCCAGCCGGGCGAGCTCCTCGTTCTCCGGGTACATCTCCTTCAACGCATCCATGCGCGTGCTGAAGTAGAGCGAGCGCGAATCGCCCTCGCTCGAGTACCGGAAGGCCCAGATGCTTCGGCCGTCGGTCGTCGCGACGGTCATCTGGATCGGATGCTCGACGCCGGCGTTGCGCCCGCGCTCCTCGACGACGCCGACCATCCGACCCACGGCGTCCACCGGATCGTCCTCCAGCCCGAAGGTGAGCGCGAGGTAGAACATCGTCTCCGAGTCCGTGGTGCCCTCGATCGAGGTGAAGAGGGAGTCGTCGATCTCGAGGACCAGCTCGCGCCTGATACGCGGGAACTCGCGGATCAGCCCGTTGTGCATCCACAGCCAGCGACCGTGGCGGAACGGATGCGTGTTCGTCTCCTGGATCGCGGTGCCCGTCGATGCGCGGATGTGGGCGAGGAAGAGCGGCGAGGAGATGCCGGCGGCGAGCTCGCGGAGGTTCCGGTCGTTCCAGGCAGGATGCACGCTGCGGTAGAGCCGAGGCGTCTCCGTGTCGTCGTACCACCCGACGCCGAACCCGTCGCCGTTGGTCGTCGTCGCACCCAGCCGCGAGTGCAGGCTCTGGTCGATCAGCGAGCGGTCGCGGTTGACGAGGAGCTCCTCGAGCCGGATCGGCGTTCCCGAGTAGGCGAGCCAGCGGCACATCTCGTTACGTCTCCGCTTTGCCGGGCTGGGTCGTGGGAATCCGTTGGGCGAAGAACAGGGCGGCGATCACGAGGACGGCCAGGATCGCCAGCGCCGACTTGAGCCCTTCGATCCGGGCCTCGCCATACGCGTCGAGCGTCGCCTCGGTTGTCCGTCTGCTCACCCGCGCGTCGTCGAGCGCGGCCTCGAGGTCGGCATCGGAGATGAACGGCACGCCGCCCGCCAACTCCACCTGCGCCTGTGACTTCACCCGGTTCGGGATCGCCGAGCTCTGCTCGATGTTCACCAGGAACGCCGATGCGACGGCCGCGATCATGACCGAGCCCGCGAGCGCCGTGCCCATGGACGCGCCGAGGTTCGTCATCGTGTTCTGCACGCCGCCGACCTCCGGGCTCTCGTCGTCGGGCACTGCAGAGACCGTGACGGCGCCGAGCTGCGAGGCGAGCGCGCCGATCCCGAGCCCGATCAAGAGCATCGGCACGAAGACGACCTCGGGCCCCGAATCGCCGTCGAGCAGCCCGAGCAGCACGATGGTCCCCGCGAGCAGCGCCAGCAGGCCGCTGCGGACGACGAGCCGGGGCGAGACGTCGGGGAACAGGCGCGGGATCCCGATCGCTGCGATCAGGAGCGTCACGGAGAGCGGCAGCAGTCGAGCGCCCGTCTCGAGGGCCGTGAGGCCGAGGCACACGGAGAGGTAGAGCGGCACGACGAAGAAGAGGCCGGCCTGGGCGAGGTACTGGAAGAAGAACATGACGAGCCCGCCGTTGAGCTGCTTGTTCCGGAGCATCGCCGGGCGTACGAGCGGCTCCCCGCCGCGTGACTCGACGCGTGCCTGCCAGCGGAAGAAGAGCCAGATGACGAAGAGGCCGGCGAGGACGAGCCACACCGTCGGCGACAGGCCGGCCCACTCCGGCCCGCCGGGTTTCGGCTGGATCCAGCCCCACACGCTCGAGCGGAGGACGCCGAAGACCAGCAGCGCCAGGCCGAGCGCCGACAGCACCGCCCCGACGAAATCGAGCTTCGGGCGCTTCTCGACCGGCGCGTCGGCGATCCTGCGGGTGAGGAGGAGGATCGCGAGCACGATGATGACCTCTCCTGCGAACACCCATCGCCACGAGAAGTACGTCGTGAAGAAGCCGCCGATCAGCGGGCCGACCGCGACCGCGATCGCCCCGGCCGCCGCGACGAGGCCGTAGGCGGCGGGGCGGCGCTCGGTGGGAAAATTCCCCGCCACCAGCGCGACGATCGCCGGCAGGATCAGCGCGGCGCCGACCCCCTCGAGGAACGACCAGCCGAAGAGCAGCACGGGCAAGCTCTGCGCGAGCGAGGTCGTGAACGAGCCGCAGCCGTAGATCACGCAGCCGATCGCGAAGGCCCGCTTGCGGCCGATCATCGCGCCGATCTTGGCCCCCGTGATCATCAGCGAGGCCATCACGAGCGTGTAGGCGGTGATCGCGCCCTGGATCCCGGTCACCGTCGTCCCGACGTCCTTCGCGACGGTTGCGATCGAGACGTTCATCACCGAGCTGTCGAGCGTCATCAGGAACTGGCCCGCCGCGAGCGTGAACAGCACGACCATCGCCCCGCTGGCCGCCTTGGAGGATGTCGCCTCGTTCGACACGGCCGCCTACCCCTGCGCCCAGGTCGCGGGCACGTCGGAGCCACCCTCTTCGGATAGCCGGGGCCCGAACCGGACGAAGGCCGGGTGCGACGCGATCTTCCCCGCGACGATCGACTCGCCCATCCCGAAGGACGTCGCCTCCCGGAGAAGCGCCGGCGGTGCGAACGAGAGGCTGTCGGCGACGTAGCCGAGATCGCCGACGGAGGTCATCCGCATCAGGACGAGATTGTCACACTGCGAGACGACGAGCTCGTTGACCCGATGCGGCCGCTGCGTCGAGACGAGCAGGTAGAGGCCGAACTTCCTTCCCTCCGCGGCAATGCGGGCGGCATGCTCGGTCGCCAGTGCGGTCACCTCGTCGCCCGGCTCGCGGGGACAGACATTGTGCGCCTCGTCGATCACGATGAGGACGGGCTCGCGCTCGGATCGCCGCCGCCAGAGAGCGGCGAGGACGGCCTCGGCGGCGATTGCCTTCTCGGCGCCCGTCTCGAGCGAGCCGAGGTCGACGACGAGCGCACGCGGCCCACCCGGCGCCACGAGATCCTGAAGCGATCCCTCGTCGCCGACGGACCAGATCGGCCACCGGTGGAGGCCGAGGTTGCGGATCCGCGTGGCGAGGGCGCGGAGCTCCGGGGCCTCCGCCGCGGCAAGCTGCTCGGCGAGGTCGCCCGCAGTCGTGAAGGGTGACTGCAGGCCGCCTTCGAGGATGTCGACGAGAGCGCCGTACTCCTCGCGGTTCCGGATGGGGTCGAGACGAAGGACAGCCGCCTGCTCCACCGGATCGAAGTCCCGGAAGCGAACGTGGAGCCGATCGGGCCCGCTGCCGACCGTGCGAACGACGACGCCGTCGGCCGCATCCCGGTAGCGGGCGGCCACGTCCTCGGCGACGCCCTCTCGGATCTCCCCGAGCCGAACGAAGTCCGAGTTCGGATCGAGGACGATCACCCGCAGCGACGTCTCCAACAGGAGCTGCTCGAGAATCGTGCCGAGCGCGTACGTCTTTCCGGAGCCGGACTGACCGCAGAAGAATGTATGCCGGTCGAACCCGCCGGCGTCGAGCCCGAAGCGCGCGCCAGGCCGGAGGATGAGCTCGCCGACGTCGAGGGACGCGCGCCGAGGGCGGGTCCGATCGAGCCACCCCGCGACGGACTCCGTGTCCGCCCGCACGATCGGGGACTCGTGGAACGGGCGCCCGTCGCCGTCGAGGATGACACCGTGGCCCCGGGCAAGGGCGATGCGGCGGTGGGACGCGTCGACGACCTCCTCGGTGACGGCGGCGGCGAGCTCCGGGCCCTCGACCCAGGCGGCTTCGATCGCGTGCACGTGGCCGAGGCGCCCGTCGATGGAGGCGTAGCCTCCCACCTTCAGCACGAGGTCATGGATCGAGCACTGGAACGTGAAGCGCCGGCCGTCGACCGACGACGCGACCGCGGAGACCGAGGCCTCGAGCTCCTGGCGGGACTTCACGCTCATGCGTGCGATTCTCTCCAAGGCGACGGCCTCATGCTCGGGGTGCCACGGAGGTGAAGCGGCGCGGCAGGACGAGCAACGCGACCATCAGGCCGTACGCGATCGACATCGCCGTCACGAAGGTGTCGAACCCGGCCGAGATGCCGCTCACCGTCTGGTTGCTGAGGAGCTGGAGAATGCTGTTGAACCCGGCGCTGCCGGGGACGAGCATGAGCACGCCGGGGACGAGGAAGACGAGGGGCGACCGACGGAGCCAGTAGCCCACGACTCCTCCCGCGACCCCGACGGTAAGGGCCGCGACGAAGGCTGCAGCGTCGTTCCCGAAGAGGGTCGTCCCGACCTCGTTTGCGACCAGGGCGAGGACGGTCGCGGCGCACATCACCAGGGCGTCCCGGTACCGGGCCCGCAGGGTCAGCGTGAAGGCGACTCCCGCCGCGACCGCCGCGAGCACGTGAATCGTGGAGAAGCGCGTATCCGGGGCCGTCGCGCTGACCTCGCCAAACCAGCTGACGGCGATCGATCGGCCGACCCCGACGCCGAAGACGAGGCCGAGCAGCTGGACGAGCGCGCTGGCCGTGTTGGCGACGCCGGACTGCAGATGCTCGGTGGAGAGCTCGCGCATCCCGATCGTGAGCGTCATGCCCGGGAGGAAGGTGACGAGCGCCGCGAGCGTGACGACGTCCGGCACGACGTCGGCGCCCAGCCGCGCGAGGCTCACCGCGCAGAAGCTCGCCGCCACGGCCGCGACCGGCGCGACCATCGGCGCCGTTCGGGCGGCCCGCTGGGCGGGGATCGCGATCCCGCCGACCACGAGACCCACGCCTGCTGCGGCGATCGCTTCGCGCCAGCCACCGCCGAGGACCGGCGTCAGCGCCGCGCCGGCAAGCGCGTATCCGGCGAGCTCGAGCGGCCACGATCGCCGGAGCGGGCTTGCCTGGACATCCGCGAGGGCGGCAAGCGCCTCGTCCTGATCAACGCGCCCGGTCAGGAAGTCCTGGACGACTGCGTCGAGACGGGCGATCGCGTCGAGGTCGACGACCGACGGTCGGACACGAAGCGTGTAGCTGCGCTGGTGCGGGATCGAGCCGAGCGAGATCTCGACGATCGTCGGCGTTGCGGAGATCTCGCTCCCGACGAGGCCCAGCGCGTCGGCGAGCGCGTCGACCCGCTCCTCGAGATCGGCGGTCGGGTATCCGGCGTCGTGCCCGGCCCGCGCGAAGCGGAGCAGGAGCTCCGTCGCCGCCTCGGCTTGGTGGTCGCCGACGCGCTCCGCGTCCGCGGGATCCATTTAGAGGCTTGACGTCGGCGCGGCGACCGAGGGCTCTTCCGGCGAGCCGCCTGGCCCTCGCGACCGCTTCCAGACGAGGTCGAGGACCACCGCCAGGAGGGCGATCGCGACGATCGCCGTGAAGGTCTCCGGTGCGTTGCGCAGCGTGTCGATCGCGAAGAAGACGAGCACGACCGCGGTCGCGGCGATCCCCGTGAGGACGATCGCGCCGATCGCCCCCGTCTCCGACCGGAGCCGATAGCCGGCCGTGCCGACGAGGAGGAAGATCATGAGCGAGCACGCGCTGCCGACCGACGCGATCGCGGAGAGGTCGACGATGTTGGAGACGACCAGCACGAGCGCGGCGGTGATCAGCAGGCCGGCATGCGGGCCGAGGCGCGAGCCGCGTCCGAAGAAGGGCGGGAACTGCCCGGCCTGGGCGAGCATCGCGGTCAGCCCGCCGGACGCGTAGAGCGTCGCGTTCACCGACGAGGCGGTCGCGAGCAGCGCCGCGATCGCCATCATCGTGAAGCCGGCCTCGCCGAGCGCCGGCCGCGCAGCCTCGGCGATCGCCGTCTCGCCGTATCCGATCGCCTCGTCGACGGTGAGCGTGCCGAAGACGCCCAGCGAGATGAGGATGTAGAGGACAGTCGTGACACCGAGCGCCGCATACATCGCCAGCGGCAGCTCCCGCGTGGGATCGCGTAGATCGCCCGCGGCGAAGGTGATCACGCTGAAGCCCAGGTACGCGAAGAACGTGAGCGCGACGCTGGCGACGATGTCCGAGGCGGACGGGTAGGTGCTGAACGCCAACAGGTCGAAGTCGATGTCGACGATCGTCACGGCGATGAAGACGGCGAAGACCGCGAGGAGCGCGATCACGATCACCGATTGGGCCCGGTCGACCACCTTCGAGCCCACGATGCTGAGCCCCGCCATCGAGACAACGATCACGGACGTGAAGACGTTGTCCCAGGCTCCGCCGGCGTCCTCCCCCACGAAGAGCGACGTCGCATAGCTCCCGAAGGCGACAGCGACCATCGAACAGACGATCACGATGGCCGCGAAGTAGCCGAGCCAGGCCGCGATGCCGACGAGACGCCCGTTCCCGAAGCCCTGCATGAGGTACGCGAAGAGGCCACCCGAGGACGGGTAGCGAACGCCGAGCTTGACCACCGTGTAGCCGAGCAGCGAGGCGACGATTCCTGCCAGGAGGAACGACAGCCAGACCGCCGAGCCTGCGACGACGGCAGCCTGGCCGAGCAGCGCGAAGATGCCCGCGCCGACCATCGCCCCGATGCCGAGAAACGCGGCCCCGCGGACGCTCATCTCACGGCGTCGGCGTCGCCGGTGCCGGCGGTGCCGGCGTCTGATCGCCGAAGAAGAGCCACACGATCAGGCAGCCGACGAGCGCCGTCACGATCCAGCAGATCTGCAGCGGCAACTGGAACGAGTGGTCGATGACCCGCTTGCCGAGGGTCGTGGTTCCCGTCTCGTCGGACTCGGCGGCGGCGATCTGCGTCCCGTTGGCCGGCAGGAACAGCACTCCCATCACCGCCGTCCACATGGCGATCATGTACCCGGCGCCGATCCCGAGCGCCAGCCCGAGCGGGACCATCGTCCGCGTCGCGGCCGACTGGCTCGTCGTGAGCCCGGCGACCAGGAAGAGGGCGACCGCGATCATGAACGGCCAGTTGCTGGCCAGGCTGCCGAGAGCCTCGACGATCGCGTCCTCGTTGTTGGCGATGAACGTGTCCGCCATCCACGCGATCCCGAACAGCGCGATCATCGCGACCATCCCCGACTTGAAGATCGGCGTGCCGGGGACGTCGCCGGCCTTCACGTGCGCCAGCACGAGGATGAGCGCGGCGGCCGTGAGCATGATCATCTGGATCAGCGGCGTGACGGACATCGGCTCGACGCCCCCGCCCTCGGCGGCGACGGTCGGCCGGATGCTCTCGACGAAGCCGAACACGCAGATCGCGAGTACGCCCGCCAGGAAGATCGCGACGCTGCGCTTGGCGTAGGGCAGCAGGACGATCTCGGCCGGGGGCGCAGGCGGCTTGATCTCGCCGGCGGCCAGACGGCGCTGGAACTCGACATCGTCGTCGAGGTCCTTGCCGTGGGTGCTCATCACGATCGACATGGCGAAGATGCCGGCGATGCTCGCCGGAATCGTGATGAGCATCACGTCGATCAGGTCGTAGTTGAAGATCTCGACGAGGGGCAGCAGCGTCGCCATCGCCGCAGCCACCGGGCTCGACGTGATCCCGGCGGCCGATGCGACCGTCGAGCCCGCGAGCGCCCGCTCGGGACGGATCTTGTTCGCGTAGGCGACCTCGTTGATCACCGGGATGATCGAGAAGAAGGTATTGCCGGTGCCGGTGAGGATCGTGAGGACGTACGAGACGTACGGCGCAACGAAGTTGAGCAGCTTCGGCCTGGCGCGCAGTGCCGAGCTCGCGATCTTCACCATGTAGTCGACGCCGCCGGCAGCCTGCATCGCCGCCGCGGCGGAAATGACGGCGATGATGATGAGGATCGCGCTGATCGGCGGCTCGCCCGGGTCGAGCCCGAAGACGAAGACGAGAACGAGCGTGCCGACGCCGCCCCACATGCCGAGCCCGATGCCGCCGGAACGGACGCCGAGCGCGATGAAGCCGATGACGACGAGGCCCTGAACCGCGACGAGGATCCAGTCGGTCGTACTCATCTAGCTCGCCTCCTCCCTCAGTTCCTGGCAGGTACTCGAGTCGCGTAGCGCCTGCGTGAGCTCGGGGTCGGCTCGCGCGATGTCGGCGACGGTCTGCGTGCCGGAGGCGAGGACCGAGCCGATCGCGCCGACTGCTCCCGTCACCTGCCGGATCGACTCCTCGAGAGAGTCGGCCTCCTCGTCGAGCGAGTCTTCGGCGTCCTCGAGGTCGTCGACGGCCGAGTCCGCCCAGCTGGACACGACCTGGGCGACGTCCTCTCCCTGTGCGGTGTCGGGTGTCCCGGCGTTCTCGACGCCTTCGACCATCGTCTCGGTGGCCTGGACGGCCCGCTCGAGCCCCTGCCGGATGAACCCCGTGCGTCCCTGAGGCGTCTCCGACTGCGGCTCCTCCGAGCCCGAGCCGGCAGACGTCGGCGTGCGGATGTCCTCGACGATCGACTCGAGCTCGCCGCGCCAGACGGCGACGGTGCCGCACACGCTCTGGGCCCATTCCCCGCCCGCAACCGTCTCGTCGCTGTCGTCGTCTCCGAGCAGCGCCGCGACGCCGATGATCGCGACGAGGCCGGCCGCGACGACGGCGATCCAGACGAGTGGGCCTCGATTCGTCATGACGACCCTCCCGGTTTCGACAGCTCGTCCACGAATCCCACCAGCAGCCGCCAGAAGCGCTCCACGGTCGGGATGCTCGCACGTTCGTCCGGCGAATGCGGGAACTCGATCTGCGGCCCGAACGACAGCATGTCGAGCTGGTGGTCGACCTTGCCGCCGATCACCGCAGTCTCGAGCCCGGCGTGCACGGCGGTGACGATCGGAGGCTCGCCGAACAGCTGCTCGTAGGCGGTCTTGGCGGCAGCGAGCGCAGGCGATTCGAGGTCGGGCCGCCACCCGCCGTAGTTGAACTTCTCTTCCAGGCTGCCGCCCGCCAGCCGGCCGGCCGCGTCGAGCGTTGCGATCACGTCGGGCATCGCGGAGTCGTTGGACGAGCGGGACAGGCTGTGCAGCGTGAGCCGGTCGCCCTCGGTGATCGCCTCGCCGAGCGAGGTCGAGGTCTCGACGAGGTCGTCGAAGTCCGGGCTCATCGCAAGCGGCCCCGTCGGGACGAGCGCGATCGCGTCGAGGAGCTTCTCGGTCGTCTCGCCGCTCCACGGGTCTGCCGCTGCCTGGCCTGGCGCCACGCCGACCGAGACCTCGGCGTCCGTCTTCGCGTACGCGTCGCGGATCGTCTCGTTCGCCTTCTGAATCGCGGCACTGAGCGCGTCCTGGCGGTCGCCGGGGACCGAGACGACAGCCGCCGCGTCACGCGGGATCGCGTTCCGACTCTTCCCGCCGTCGAGCGAGACGAGGCGGAACGGGACAGTCCCATGCGCCTCGCGGAGCGCGCGGCCGAGCACCTTGATCGCATTCGACCGGCCGAGCGCGATCCCGGAGCCCGAGTGCCCGCCGGCTCCTCCGCTCACGGTGACGGCGAGGGTCACCGCGCCGTCCACGGCGGGCTGCCGGGGCGAGTCGATGTGGATCCAGGTATCCGTGCTGCCGGCGCAGCCGACCGTCAGGCGACCGTCCTCCTCGCTGTCGAGGTTGAGGAGGACCGATCCCTTCAACATCGACCCGTCGAGGTTGTTCGCGCCCTCGAGCCCGACCTCCTCGGCCACGGTCATCAGGAGCTCGAGCGGGCCGTGCGGGAGCGAGCTGTCCTCGGCGAGCGCCATCATCGCCGCGATCGCGACGCCGTCGTCCGCGCCGAGCGTCGTCCCGTCGGCCTTCAGCCAGTCGCCGTCGCGCACGAGCGCGATCCGTCCCTCGGCCGGGTCGTTCGGGCTCGACGGGTCGCGCTCGCAGACCATGTCGAGATGCCCCTGGAGCGTCACGATGGGAGCGTTCTCGCGGCCCGTCGTGGCGGGCACGCGGATGACGAGATTGCGGCCTTCGTCCTGTTGCAGCTCGAACCCGTGCCGGTCGGCCCAGCCGCGGACGTGGTCGATCACCGGCTCCTCGTGCCGAGACGGGCGCGGGATCCTGGTCAGTGCCTCGAAATGCGCCCAGAACGGACGGGGCTCGATGCCCGCCAGCACTGTTCCCTCGACCGCCATCTCGTCACACCTCTTCCGTCTTCAGATCCCGAGGATCTTCCGCTTCTTGGCCTGGAACTCTTCCTCGGTGATGATCCCTGCGGCTGCGAGCTGCGCGAGCTTCTGGAGCTCGACGGTGTAGTCAGGCTCCGGTGCCACCGCGGCCTGCTCGAATCCCTGTTCCACGGCCGCCGCCTGTTGCTCGGTGTAGGCGGCGTCCTGCTCTCCGTACTTGCGCTGCTGGCGGCGGGCGACTCGACCGTGCACCGCCGTCGCCGTGCCGGCGACAACGGCCGTCCGGGCCGCCATCCCCACGAGCCCAGGTCCCCTGCGTCCTCGCATCCGCTCTCCTCTCCTACGCCTTCGCCTGCTCGACGACCCACTCCCGGGCCGCCTGGACGACGTCGTGCGGGAGGCGCTCGAAGTCGAGCAGCACGCCGCCTGCATCGCGCATCGTCTGGGCGACCTTGCGTGCCCAGACGTTCTCCCAGACGAGAAGCGCGGCCGACGAGTTGGGCTCGAGCTCCTCCGCTGCGGCCGTCAGGTCCTCCTCGTTGAAGAGGCCACCGACCTCGATGCCCAGCTTGTCGAGCGCCGCCTGGACGTCGGGATCGAGCTCGGTCAGCTCCATGGCGACCGTGTCTCCGCCCTCGCTCTTCCCGACGAACGCGACGTCGATGATGCGGATCGTGCCGTCCTCCACGAGCTCCGCGAGCGCCGGCGCGATCTCGCCCCGGAAGCGGTTGCCGGGGAAG
>CAVTFU010000006.1:0-204205 GCA_963734045.1 uncultured Actinomycetes bacterium
TCCTGTCGTTGGTCGTCATCTATCGGCCTTTGAGACCGAATGCCACCCGATGCGTTCGCCTGGCCCTCGGCGGGGATCGAATCCCGGTCCGGCACCGGTCCAGCACCATCTGCTCTTTCGCGCCCCGGGCGACACGCGTGCCTCACGGTTTCAGGCCGTCCCTGCCTCGCCGCGCTGGTCTCGATGGGCGCACCTGGGATCGAACTCACTTTGGACTCGAGCCTGGCCCGGCCAGGACAGCACCGGGGACAGCACCATCTGAGACTTAGCGACATTCGCGGCACGTCTGACATCCGGGTCCATGCCGATTCCGCATGGCGCCGGCTCTCGGAATGCCCCCAGCGGGATTCGAACCCGCGCTACCACCTTGAAAGGGTGGCGACCTGGGCCGCTAGTCGATGGGGGCGGCCGGCCCGAGGATACCCGCGGCCCGGAGCTACCATCAGTGGCCGCCGGGGCGGTTAGCTCAGCTGGTAGAGCGCCTGCCTTACACGCAGGTGGCCGCAGGTTCGAGTCCTGCACCGCCCACTCATGAGCAAAGGGATTGCGGCGCTTGGCGCCATCCCTTCCCAGCCTTTGTGCAGTCTGAGAGGCGCCTTTGTGCAGTTGCCATCGGCGTGGCGTGGCACCAAGCGCCGATATGGGAACATGTGTTCGTGTCTTCAGGAGGCTCAGCCGGCGCTCAGTTCTGGAGAGCCATCGAGAGACAGAACCTGATCGTCGCGGAGGGCCTCGCCCGTGAGTTCGAGATACTGCCCCTGGACTTCGCCCTAGCCCTGGTGAGCCTCTATGGCCGTAACCGAGATCCAAAGTTCGAGAAGGCTGCCCTGCGCTACCTCGAGCGGTTCATGTCCGAGATGAACCCGTCACTCGCGGACGTGGCAGCGATGGCCGGGTTGCTTGTCGAGCGGCGGCCGGACTGACGCCTGTCTCTGCACCGCCTGTTGCATCTCCCGACGCCGACGGCGGGTGGGCCGCAACGCGATTCTGGCCCTGCGAGTCGAATCCTGTTCGCCTAGGCTCCTACGTCTCACGCACCTAGGGCGCGTCGGGAGATTGCGGGCTTTCGGCCGGGGTTCTGGCTGCAGGGCCAGATATCACACCGTAGCTCATGGAAGCGCGTCGAAACGGCTAGGACTTCTTCCCGTCGTCCGTCCCGAAGCCCAACCAACCACGGATCTTTGCGATCAGGTCGTTCATGGGGCCGGTCTACTGCCGTTTCGCGATTGCACCGTCCTGGGCGTAGAATCCGGGCCGTCACGGGACATAACGGTGAACGA
The DNA here is from genome assembly GCA_963734045.1 of uncultured Actinomycetes bacterium. Taxonomy (GTDB): domain Bacteria; phylum Actinomycetota; class Thermoleophilia; order Gaiellales; family Gaiellaceae; genus Gaiella. The sequence continues at coordinate 1,281 of CAVTFU010000006.1, forward strand.
CACAGAACTCATCGCGGGCCAGTTGGCCGACCTCACCCGGACCGTCGAGGGGATGGCGAACCAGCTCAAGGCCCTTCGCGAACGTGCTGACAGCCAGCAGGAAAAGACGGAGACCCAGCAGGAGCGGATCGACATTGCGGCGCAAGAGCTCGCCGAGGTCAGCGAGCGACTTCAAGCAGCAGCGAGCGCGCTCAGGGAATCAATCTGATCTGGTTCGTTCGGGCACTCACCCAGGAGGCCGAGCGTGGTGTACGCGACCGTCCACTCGTCCGATCGCCGCCCCCAGCAGTACGCGAGACGCCGCGTCTCCGGCTCGGCAGGCAGCGCAGAAGACGGTGCGTCGCAGACGTGACGCCACCTGCATCAGCAGGTGGCGTCCGTCGTTTGAGAAGCGCTCGTTTCTCCCGCGCAGTGTCGCGAGAACTCGGGATCAGTTCGAGCTAGGCGGTAGAGCCGCCTCGACGGTCGTCAGCACTGGGACCCGCCGGGGCTTGGACTGTTCCGGCTTCTTGACGTGGACTTCGAGCGTCCCGTTGGCGTAGTGGGCCTGGGCATCGCCCTCGCCACAGCCCTGCGGTAGAGCGACCGAGCGCGTGAAGTCACCGAAGCGGCGCTCGTAGCGGAAGAAACGCTCATCTTCGACCTTCTCGGCGCGCTCGCGCGAGCCGCTGACCGTGAGGGTGTCGTCTTCGATCTCGACGGCGATCTTGTCCTCCGGTATGCCGGGGATGTCGAACGCGTACACCAGATCGTCCTCCGTCTCCCAGACGTCAAGCGGGGGTGTCCATGCCTGGGCGGAGCGAGCGGGCGACTCGAAGACAGTGTTGATCAGCCGCTCGAATTCGGCATTCATGGGGAAATTTCGTAGCGGTTCCCGGAAGCGGACAAGTGTGGTCATGAATCGTCTCCCTTGGATCACCGTACATTAAGCCGAATTATAGCATAAAATTTTAGCCTCTTTGTAGCAGATCTTGTACCACCCTGAGGCGACGGCGCGCGCATCGGAAAATCCTCTAGACCACCCCGCCGCAGTGGGGGCACTGGTCAGGCTCGGGGGTTGGGCCGTCGGTCAGCGCGTTGGGCACGCTCGCGATAGGTGCCCATGCCCTTCCGGGTGGCCGAGTGGGCACCTATCGCCGTGATTCAAGGGGGAACACTCTGGGGCCTGGCTCGCGGTTTCTGACGGCGACACGTCCCCCAAGCGACAGTACGCTCGTCAGCGCGGAGTGCCTCACGTCCCACTTATGCGTTCAGGAAGCGGGCCACCTCGTCGGCCACGAGGTCGGGTGCAGTGAGGATCGCGATGTGGCCCTCACCCTCGAGCATCGCCACCCGGCTATTCGGGAGTACGGACTGGACGACCTCGCTGCCCGTCTTCGCCCACTCGGGGCTCTCGCTTCCGAGCAGAAGTAGCACTGGGATCGAACGCGACGAGAACGCCTCTGGGTCGGGTTGGTAGCGCGCCTCCGCCCGCAACTCGCGCGGGATCGTGTGTGCCGCTGCGACACGCCCCGCCCAGACCGGCGAAGCTCGAAGCTGCTCCAGGGCGTCGGGGTCGAGGCCGGCTTCCGTCAGGAAAAGGCTCAGAAGCTGCTCGCGCTGATCTTCGGCAAGAAGTGCGTCGAGCCGAGCCAGAAACTCTGGCGTTTCCTGGGGAACCCCTGGGGCGGGCTCGTAGAGGACGAGGCGGCGGAGGTTGCGAGCGATCGCGGCGGCGCCGAGCGCAACCGTCGCGCCGAACGAGTGCCCAAAGAGATCGGCCGGCTCCTCGAGCGAGCCCACGAGCGAGGCGATGTCCGCAAACTCCTGTTCGATCGCATAGCCGTTCGCCGAATCACCGCTCTCTCCGCGGCCGCGGCGGTCGACCGCGCACAGCGTGAAGCGCTCGCTGAGCAGCGGCTCGAGAAACCGGAAGCTGAAGCGCTCCACGCTTGTCCCGTGGAGGAGGACGAGCGGCGTCCCGGATCCGGTCCGCTCGTAGGCGATCCGCGTTCCGTCGCTCGACGTCACGTATTCCACGGCGCTCGATTCAGATAGGGGGTGGGATCGGGTGCCGCGCGAAGAACGCGGCCAAGCCGTCTGCCATCCCCTGGGGGTTTTCGAGGTGAAGTAGGTGCGTGGCGCCGGGAAGCTCGAACGGCTCGACCTCGGGAAGCCAGGAGCGGAGGAGCTCGCGTCGCTCGAGAAACGTGGGAGGGCTGTTCTCGCCGACGACAGCGAGCATGGGCTGGGTGATGCGCCTTGCGTCCTCCTGGGTGAACGACCAGCGCTCCCAGAGTGCGGGCAGCTCCTGCGTGAAGAACGTGTCCGCGTCGGAGACGGCTTGCTCGAACGCGCCGGGGAGTCCTTGCTGGAGCGGGTCACGGTAGTGGGGACCGAAGACGCCGCGGAAGAATGTGTCGACGGCACCTTCCTTGTCTCCGGCGCGGTAGCGCTCGACCGCGGGCTCCACGAACTCGCGGCGGAAGGCGGCCTGCAGCTCGGTCGGCGGAGAGGGTCGTGCGGCGTCCATCGTGACGACGGTGTGTACGGCGTTCGGTGCATCGAGCGCCAACTGGAGTGCGACCGCGACGCTCGACGAGTGACCGACGATGTGCGCGCGCTCGATCTCGAGCTCGCGCATGAGGAGTCGGCAGTGCCGGGCGTGGTCGGCCATCGTCACCGACCCTGCGATGGAGCTGCTGCCTCCGAACCCGGCCCGGTGGTAGCTGAGGAGGCGGTAGCGGTCGCGAAGCGAAGGCTCGTCCAGTAGCGGCTCGGCCCAGGTGGCGCTCACGCCCCAGTGGATGAGCACGACGGGCTCTCCCGAACCTCGGAGCTCGTACTCGAGCTCGAGACCGTCGACGGCTGCTCGTTCCATCACGTTCATTGACAGTTCCTTCGTCCAGTAAAATGGATTAAGAATTACTGGAGTTAATTGATCGGTACAGTAGTGGAAATGTCCGCTCGGGTCAAGCCGTCACGACGCAGGTACAGCTCTCCGCTCCGGGCAGACCAGGCCCGGCAGACGAGAGCCCGGATCCTCGATGCCGCCTATCGGCTCTTCGCCGACGGCGGCTACGCGCGGACGACGATCGCGGCGGTGGCAGCGGAGGCCGGCGTCTCCCCGGAAACCATCTACCTGACATTCGGCGGCAAGCGCGGCCTGCTCGAAGGCGTGATCGAGATCGCAATCGCCCCCGAGGCCGATCCGTCGACGCAGGAGGACGAGCTCTGGAACCAGCTCGCGCAGGTCCCTGATGCGCGCGACCGTCTGGAGGCGATGGTCGCGTACAGCTGCGCGATCCTCGCTCGCACGCGACCCGTTCACGCTGTCATCCGGGGTGCGGCGGACAAGGAGCCGTTCGCTGCCGCCCTTGGCAGCCGGCTGCTGCACGACCGGCTGACAAGCCAGACCGAGCGGATCGGGCGCTATCTGGGCTCCGCCCTCAGACCGGGGCTGTCGGTCTCGGAGGCGGGCGAACGGTTCTGCGCTCTCGCAAGTCCCGAGCTCTACCAGCTTCTGATCGTCGAGTTCGGCTGGACGGCCGCGCGTCACCGGAACTGGCTGACAAGCTTGCTCGATAGCGAGCTGCTCGGATCATCGTCGACGTCGTAGACGGGAGCGCTCGACGCGCACGTTCGCTTTCGCCCACGTGGTCTGTCGCGCACGCACGCGAGCGTGCTGTCGTCTGAGCACAGTCAGGGGTATCCGACCGCGACAAGGCGCGCGGCGCGGCCTCGGACGCTGAGTTTCGCACGCTCGGTTGCGCGTGTCGACGACGCCGTGTTTTCATGACGTCCTGTTGCCCCACCCTCACAGGCCAATGGCCACCGTCGCGAATTGGCATCCGTTTTTCCCGGTCGATCTGTGACACTCGCGGGCGTAGCATTGTGTCGTCGAAGGGAGCCCCATGACACGACCCGAGAGGTCCGACGACGTCCTGCACGAGCTGGTCGAGCGTGTCCGTGAGGCGACCGGGGCGCTGATGCAGGGAGACGTCCGTCGCTACTTCGCGCTCGTGGACGAAGCGCCCGACTACTCGCTCATGCCACCGAACGGCGGGCCGACGAGGCACGGGTCCGACACCTCCCCTGACAGCGTTGCGGCGCTCGAGCAGTTCTTCCCCGGTGGTGGCGACGGGGATCTCGAACTCGAGAAGCTGTACGGGTCGGAAGACCTCGCGGTTCTGGTGGGCGTGGAGCGACAACACGGTCCGGTCGGTGGACTGCCTGATCAGGACTGGCCGTTGCGGGTGACTCTCGTGTTCCGGCGCGAAGCCTCCGGATGGCGACTGGTACACCGCCACGCCGACGCGCTGGTGCATCCGATCAGCATGGAACTGCTCTCGCGTCTCGCTCGCGGCACGGCCGAGAGCGACTAGGCGTGTTCGCCGCGCTCGACCCCGATGCGATCCTGCAGCCAGGCGACCTGGTCGTGCTCGAGGCGGCACGCGCCGCCACCTCGGGCCCGAGCAGGCTCCGTCGGGGGCCGCGCCTCAACCGGCGCTGCCACGTCTGCGGCACGCGGTTTCTCGCGCTGCGGCGCGACGCCCGATACTGCTCGGCGCGTTGCCGCCAGCGCGCCAGCGGCGCGCGGCGATCAGGCTGAGTGACGCAGCTTCGCGACCCGGCGGCGAAGCTCGGAGCGGTCGAGCGCGAGGATCAGGAGTCGCTCGCTGTTGTCGGCGGTGCGCGGCGGGTGCGTTGCAGCTCGTCGACGAGCACGACCCGGAGGCGCGCCTCTTCGCCGAGAGCGGGGCGGACGCGCTTCGGACCTCGATCGCCAAGGCGTGCCGCGCGGCAGGCATCCGGCTCTTCTCGCCCCATGACCTACGCCACCGGCGGATCTCGCTGCTGCACCTGCGAGGCGTCCCCTTGGCCGACGAGCTGGAGCTCGACCGACGCACCGATGGCAGCTGGTGTCAGGCCGCGACGAGCTCTTTCTCGCTCTGGAGGAGCGTGTTCCAGCCGTCATGCGTCGGTGTCAAGCTCAACCATCCGAGTTTTCGGTTGGGCAGCTGCGGGAAGACTGGAGCTATCCCCCAAGTAGGAGAAGGATCATGGCTGACGACAAGACCGAAGGAACCCTTAAGCAGGGCGAAGGCAAGCTCCAGGAGACCGTCGGCGACGTGAAGGAAGCCGTCGGTGCCGAGGGCAAGGCCGATCAGGCAGAGGGCCAGGCCAAGCAAGGCGAAGGCAAGCTCCAGGAGACCGTCGGCGACGTGAAGGACAAGGCCGGCGAGATGTGGAACAAGGCCAAGGGCGCTGTCAGCGGCAGCGGCAAGGCGTCCAGCTAGGACGCCGCCTTCCTCGGATCCAAGTCTTGCCAGCGTCGCGGTCCCCCGCGGCGCTGGCAATTTCGGGGCTGGCGAGAAAGGGACAACCCATGGGTTGTCGGACTCTGAGTCTTTCCGCAGTCTCTCGGCTTCTGCCGATGTCCAAGCGGAGATCGACGCCTTGATCTCCGCGCTCGAGCGGGAACTCGAGAGCTTGAAGGGTCAGACAGGGCTTGCGCAGGCGGGAGACGCCGAGCAGTTCGCATCGCTGGACGAGGCTGTTGCGTCGCGGGGCGCTGCTCCGAGACGTCAGGAAATCTCGAGAAAGCAGATCTTGTTGTTCGACGCGCCCGTGCCGTTCGCGATCGTCGCGGCCGTCGGTGACCGTGACCGTGGCCGTGCCCTCGAACCACCGTGTGGACGACGTGGGGGTGCCACTGACCGTCAGGACGCCTTCGGCGGTGAGTCGGAAGACGCTGTCCGCGTGGTTCGGGTCGCCCGCGACGAGCCGCACCGTGTAGGTGCCGTTCGGAACGGCGATCTCCCACACCGCGTTGGGATTAGCGGCTTCTGGAGGTGCGTGAGGGTGTCGTAGCGCTGGTCTGGCGAGTTGGCCGCGTCGCGGGTCGCGCGTTTGCGGGTTGCTCCGTGCGCGATGACGGCCTCCAGTCGATAAAGCTGCGCCGTGGTTACCTTCGCGAGCCGGCGCTCAACACAAACGCTCAGGCCCGCGAACCAGGGTCCCGTCGCGATCGCCGCAACGAGGGGGTGGAGTACCCACCCTCGGGTGTGCGCTGGCCCGTGCCATGCCTGACTGTGGACCTCGATCGGCGGCATCGCCGGGGCGCGTACAACTGGAAGAGACGGGGTACCGTGTGGACGCCGCGGTTTTACCGAGCGCCGGCCCTACTACACGCGCGCGTATCTGATGTGTGTGACGCCGGGCGCCTCGATCGCGTCGACTTGCACGAGCCCGGGCTTGGGGTCGCCCAGGTTGTCGAACAGGCGTTCACCGCTGCCGAGGATGACGGGGACGATCGAGACGAGGATCTCGTCCAGCAGACCCGCAGCGAGGTACTGCTGCGCAGCGTCCGCACCGCCGCCGAGAGACACGTCCTTGTCGCCGGCGGCTGCCCGCGCCCGCTCGAGGGCAGACTCGATCCCATCCGTGACGAAGTTGAAGGTGGTTCCGCCCTGCATCTCCAGCGGCTCCCGCGCGTGGTGGGTGAGAACGAAGACCGGGCTGTGGTAGGGCGGGTTGTCTCCCCACCAGCCCTTCCAGGAGCCGTCGCCCCACGGTCCGGGCCCGCCCCCGAACATGTTTCGGCCCATGATGACCGCGCCCACGTTGCCGAGGATCCCCTCGGCGATCGGCGTGCTCGCGTTGACCTCGCCGCCTTCCTGCCCGTGGCCCTCGCGGAATGCCCTGAGCGGAACCACCCACTCGTGAAGCTGCTCTCCCCCGATCCCGAGTGGATTCATCTCGCTCTGGTCGGGGCCGGCGACGTAACCGTCGAGCGACATCGAGATGCTCACCTTGACCTTGCCCATCGCATGCTCCTTCCCGGAAGACGTGATTCGATCGTAAGACTGGACGACCGCGCCAGAGTCATCGCTCGTTGTGCGCAGTGCCCGACAGGCGCGCCCGGGACGGGTGCAAAGGATGCCCCACGTGCCCCAGCGCGGGGCGCTCGCCCGGATGCCGCATGGACTGGCTCCGAATGGGAAGTGGAGTTGAGCGGATGCCCGCGAGCCGGCCCGTTCGTACAGGCGTAAGAACGGCGAAGGGCGGGCGCCGCAGCCCCGCCCCTCGCCTTGCCCTCCTCTCCCCCCGTCAGAGGAGGGCCGGACCCAGCCGCTCGCTTCAGGGAAGCGCGGCTGCGGGCCTGCGACTCGAGCGCTCCCACGGAGGCGGTCGCTCGAACCGACTCGGTGAAGGTATCGACGCGAGGACCCCGGCGGCCTGACCGAACGTCCGGACCCGACCAGCCTTCGCATAGCTGATGGCTAGCCTCCGCTCGTCAGCGCTCCGGTCGAGTGCGCGCCGCCGCCTCTCGCGCCTGGCGCTCGTACGGGCTGCGGCGATACCCCGACCGCAGGTAGCTCAGCGGCATCGCGAGCGGGCGGTGCTGCATCTGCCAGACGTGGCAGAGCTCGTGGGTGATGAGGTCATCGGAGCCATCGTCTCGACGGAGGAAGATCACCCGGTGGGTCGCGAAGCCAGCGTAACCCCGCCAAGGCGGAAGGCGGAAGAGCCACGGCGTGACGACGAGGCGGACGCCGTCGATGCGGACCCGGCGGGGCCACCAGCCCAGTCGGTCGAGCCGCGCCTTCGCGCGGACGAGACGCTGGTCGGCTTCGCGGGCCGCTACAGGACCACGGGGTCGAGCACGAGCACGGCGGACAGGTCCTGTGCCTGGGTGTACTCGAACTGGTACAGGCGCGGCAGGGTGATCCGGTTGAGCGCCTGGAGCTCGCCGGCGGGGATCTCCCCGAGGGGTGGTGCGCCCGGGGCGATCGTCCGGCGCAACGGCTTCGAGAGCTCTCCCTTCACGTCGCCCCGGCGCAGGAAGACCGCGGTGGCCGGTGACTCGCCGCCCGGCGGCGGCGGGAGGAACACGGTCACGTAGTCGACGCCGTCGTTGTACTTGAAGGTGTAGAGCGCGAGCTCGAGCGCCTCGCGTCGGAGCAGGGAGTGGCGTGCCTGCGAGGGCTGGCCCTCGATCGCGCAGTTCTGCCCGAGCCCGCAGAGCACGAACTGCATGCTCTTCGAGGCGTCGAAGATCTCGATGTCGTCCTCCTCTGCCTGGCCCGTGGACGTGTCCGGCCGGACGGCGATCGCGCGGATCGGGATCGGGCTCGTGCTCTGCTCGCCGCCGCCTGCGGTCACGGTCGGCGGGCCTGCGAGCGCCGCGACGAGCTGCTCGCCGGCGGGGTTCCGGTAGTTGCGGGCGACGTGGTCGGCGATCTGCCGTACCTTCGCCGTCTCGCTGCCGTTCGGCGTCCACGCCGACCAGGCGGTCGGCGGCCCAGCGTCGGGCCGGCTGGCCAGCACGATGAGGGCCCCGAGGCCGATCCCGGCGATGAGCGCCAGCGCGAGATAGACGAACGCGAACCTCCGCCGATACCCGGAGAGCCGCGCGCGCTCCTCGCGCGGCTGCTCCTCGACGGGCGTCGCGAGTGGTGCCTCGATGACGGGCGTCGGTTCGGGGCTGTCGCTCATCCGGCGGGGAGCTCCTTCGGCTTCGCGCGCTCGGGCGACGACACCGAGAAGAAGGGTGCCGGCCAGATCGCCTCATCGGAGTAGTCGAGCTCGGGGATACGGATTCCGACCGAGTCGAGCAGGTCGATGAGCTCGTCGCCGAAGATCTCCTTTCGGGCCATCAGCACGTCCGCGATCTTGTCGAGCGCCTCGCGATTGGTCGTCGCGAGATTGTGGGCGACGAGGTACGCCTGGCCGATGATCTGCGCCCCCGCCCGTCGCTTCGCCGGATCCATCAGTGCGCTACCCACCGGGTCGGGATTCATCGGGCCGCCGCCGCCCATCCGGTTCATGATCTGGAGGCCGATCGCCTCGAGGCGCTCGAGCGCCCGCCCGCGGGCCTCCGCCTCGGTCTCATCGTCCCTGGGCGTGGCGAGGAAGGGCTGCGGCCCCATCGCTGCTGCTCCGACCATTCCCGCAACCTGCGCCGTAACGGACATGACGTCGCCGCCGACACCCGTCGAGTTCTCTTCGTAGACGACGCGCTCGGCGGCCATTGCGCCGAGGCCCCAGACGAGCTGGGCGAACATCTCGCTCTGGAAGCGCGCGAAGCGCTCCTCCTTCTCACGGGCCTGGTGATGACCACCCGAGTCGCCGCGGCGGCGGATCGAGAGCCGCGTGGACTCGAAGTCCTGCATGTACGCGTGCCCCGCGATGGCGTGGCCGGCCTCGTGGAGGGCGATCGCGCGACCTTCCTTCTCGATGTACTCGATCCCGATCGCCGTTCCCGACTCGAGCGTCGTGATCGACTCGACGAGGTCGTCCCAGCTGAAGCGCTCGCGCCCGGAGTGATGCGCGATCGTGAGCGCCATCGAGGTGACCTGCTCGATCATCGCCGGCGAGTAGCCGTTCGTGACGCGCGCGATCTCGTCGCGGCGCCTCGGCATGTCGAGCTCGGGGTCGTGTGAGACCTTGTTGATGTACAGGTCGATGATGTCGAGCCGGTCGTGCTTGGTCGGCGTCCGGAACCAGACGTGGCGCCCCATCCGGCCGGGGCGGATCAGCGCGGGGTCGAGCCGGTCGATCGGGACGTTCGTCGCGCCGATGAAGTAGACCTGCTCGCTGCGCGGACGGGGCGCGGGGAGTCGAAGCGACTTGCCGCGGAGGCGGCGAGGGATGATGAAGCTCGCGTCGAGCAGCGTGTTGGTGCGGTTCGTGACCACGCGTCGCATGAACGGCGGGTTGTCGATGCCGTCCATCACGACGAGGAGCTGGTTGAGCGCCATGCCGCCCCCGCCGCCCATGCCGCCCGGGAACATGAAGCCGTAGAACCGCATGAGGTTCGCGGCGAACCCGCTGTACCCGACCGTAGGCGTCTCGCGGGTCGCGAAGAGCTTGTCGCGCCAGGCCCGCGTCTCGAGGATCATGTCGCCCGAGGGATTGAGCGATCCCCACGGCCCGTAGAAGAGGTCCTCGTGGAAGCTCGCGGGTGTCAGCGGCGGCACGTTGATTGCTCCACCGAAGCCGCCGGTACCGCCGCCGAGCGCCTGGCGGCGCATGCCGACGGCGTCGATCTCGTCGATGAAGACGATGCACGTGCCGCCCCACTTGCGTGCGGCACGCTTGGCCTTCCAGGCGAGGTAGCGCACGACGATCGCGTCGATGCCGATGAACGTCGCCGCGAAGCCCGAGCCCGGGATGGACACGAACGGCGAGTTGAACCCGGTCGCGAGGGCCTTCGCGAGCATCGTCTTGCCCGTGCCGGGGGGCCCGAAGAAGAGGACGCCGCGCTCGCGCTTGCCGCCGTGGCGCTCGAACTGCTCGCCCGACTGCCAGATCGAGACGACGCGCCGCACCTCTTCCTTCGCCTCCGCCTGGCCGCGGACGTCGTCGAGCTTCACGCCCCACTGTGCGTCGCCGGGCTCGAAGGTCTTGATCTGCGTGAGGTTCATCGCGAGCAGCGGGCCGAAGAGGATCCCGAAGTTCGCGATGAAGAGGAAGAAGACGAAGACGACCTGGATCCAGAGGGCGGGCTGGGAGAGGATGTTCCCGATCCCGTCGAGGATGAAGCCGATCGTCCCGAACCACGAGCCACCGCGGAACAGCCAGACGATCGTGATCACGACGACGAAGATCACGGTGATCTTGAACCAGAACCGCCAGAACCAGGCGCGCCGGCGACCGACGACGTCCTCCTCGCGCAGCTCGCGGCTCTCGATGCCGAAGAGGCTCGGCGTCGGGATCAGCCGGCGGAAGAGAAGCTCGGAGAACCCGCGGAAGACGACGATTACGGCGACGGTCGCGAGGAGCGCCTTCCACCACACCCAGTCGTTCCGCTGCGTGAACCAGATGTACACCGCCGGCGAGGTCGCGACGGCGACCAGGGTGGCCGCCCGCGTCAGGCGGCGCCAGCTTCGTGCGAGATCCTGCGACGCCTCCGCCTGGGGCATGCTCGCGAGCGGGGCGTCGACGGTCGGGTTGGCCGTCGCCATCGTTTTAGTGTACGCAGGCGGGTTTGCGGTCAGTTGTTGGCCGAGTGTTAAGGGCCGCGCACGCCCCCGGCGGCGGGATGAGAGCCTGGCGTTGGACGCTGCTAGCGTCACCCGCATGACGCAGACGACGCTCCACACAAGCGAAGGGCCGATCGAGCTCGAGCTCTACCCGGAGGCCGCGCCGAAGACGGTCGAGAACTTCACGAAGCTCGCCTCGGACGGATTCTACGACGGGCTCGTGTTCCATCGCGTGCTCCCCGACTTCATGATCCAGGGCGGCTGCCCCGAGGGCACGGGCTCCGGCGGGCCGGGGTACACGTTCGAGGACGAGTTCAACGAGCACCGCGTCACGCGCGGCGCGCTCGCGATGGCGAACGCCGGGCCCGGGACGAACGGCTCGCAGTTCTTCATCGTCACCGCGGACGCGTGCCCCTGGCTCGACGGCAAGCACACGGTCTTCGGGCGCGTGACCGCCGGCCAGGACGTCGTCGATCGGATCTCGCTCGCGGACCGCGACGGAAGGGACATGCCGCGGACACCGGTCACGATCGACCGGGTGGAGCTCCCGGAGGAGCGGGTGTCTGGCTGAAGCCACGTCCCGGAGTACCGCCGGGTTAGGCTCAACCCGATGGACCTCAGCGGCAAGACTGCGATCGTCACCGGCGCATCCTCGGGGATCGGCGCGGCCACCGTCCGGCAGCTGCGCGAGGCGGGCGTGCGGGTCGCAGGCGGCGCCCGGCGGGTGGAGCGGGTCGAGGCGGACATCGCGCTCGAGCTCGACGTCACCGACGAGGCCTCCAGCGCCGCGTTCGTCACCGCCGCGGTCGAGGCGCTCGGAGGGGTCGACATCCTCTTCAACAACGCCGGCCTCGCCCTCGGGCGTGTCCCGTTCGCGGAGTCGACGAACGAGGTGGAGGAGACCGTCCTCCACACGAACGTCGACGGGGTGCTGCGGATCACGCGGCTCTGCCTGCCCCATGTCCGCGACGGCGGCCACATCGTCTTCATGGGGTCGATCGCCGGGCGCCAGGCCTACCCGAACGGGGCGTCCTACATCGCCTCGAAGTTCGCCGTGCGCGGCTTCAGCTACGCATTGCGGGAGGATCTGCTCGGCCGCCCCATCCGCATCACGACAGTCGACGCCGGCCTCGTCGAGACCGAGTTCTCGATCGTGCGCTTCGGCGGCGACCGGGCCAAGGCGGAGGCGGTGTACGAAGGCGTCGACCCGGTGACTGCCGAGGAGGTCGCGGATTGCGTCCTCTTCGCGCTCACCCGCCCACCGCACGTCAATCTCGACGAGATCGTCGTCAAGGCGCTCGCGCAGTCGAGCGGCGCGCGGGTGGTGCGGCGCGGCGACACCTAGCCGCGCCGGGATGCGGCTCCGCTCGCCGTACGACCGCGAGATCCTGCGGCTGGCGGTCCCCGCGCTCGGCGCGCTCGCGGCCGAGCCGCTCTACATCCTCGTCGACACGGCCATCGTGGGTCATCTCGGCCGCTCCGAGCTGGCGGCGCTCGGAGCCGCGGCAACCGCGCTCTCGGTGCTCGCGATGTTCAACTTCCTCCAGTACGGGACGACGGCGCAGGTGGCCCGCGCCCGCGGAGCGGGCGAGGATCGAGTCGCGCGCAGGCTCGGTGCCCAGGCGCTCTGGCTGTCGCTCGCCGTGGGTGTCGCGCTCGCGGCCGGGCTCGCGCTCGTCGCCGAGCCGATCGTCGCCCTCGTCGGCGTCGAGGGGCAGACCGCCGATCACGCGGCCACGTACCTGCGGATCGTCTCGATCGGCGTTCCGTCGTTCTTCCTCGCCCTCGGCGGGCAGGGGTTTCTCCGGGGCGTCTCCGAGCTGACGTCCCCGCTCGTCGTGATCGTGCTGGCGAACGTGCTCAACGTCGTGCTCGAGGTGCTGTTCGTGTACGGCTTCGACTGGGGGATCGAGGGCTCCGCCTGGGGGACCGCGATCGCGCAGACGTGCATGGGGATTGCGTTCGTGTGGCTCGTCGGACGGCGCGTCGGTCGCGCCGACCTCGCGCCGGTCCTCTCGCTGGCCCGACGGCTCGTCTCGCTCGGCAAGTTCATCTTCGCGCGCACCGCCGCGCTCATCTCGGCATTCCTGCTCGCGGGAGCGGTCGTGGCGCGGCTCGGCGACGCCGAGCTCGGCGCGTACCAGATCTCGTTCCAGCTCTGGATCTTCCTCGCGCTCGTGCTCGACGCAATCGCGATCGCCGGGCAGATCATCGTCGGACAGGAGCTCGGCGCCGGACGGCCCGAGCGCGCCTACGACGCGAGCGTCAGGATGATCGGGCTCGCGGTCGTCGTCGGCGGGGTGTTCTGCCTCGCGCTCCTCGCGCTCGCCGACGTTCTTCCGCGAGCCTTCTCGGCCGACGCGGCAGTCCTCGCCCAGTGCGCGTTGCTCTGGCCGATCTTCGCGCTCATGCAGCCGCTGAACGGGGCCGTGTTCGCTCTCGACGGGATCCTGATCGGCGCGAGCGACGGGCCGTACATCGCCGCGTCGATGGTCGCGGCCTTCCTCGCGTGCGCGACGGCGCTCGCCGCCGCGTGGGTCCTGGACTGGGGAGTGCGCGGCGTGTGGGCGGCGCTCGCCCTCCTGATCGCCGTGCGACTCGCGACGATGGGCGCTCGCTTCCTCCGCCGTCGCTGGCTCGTCACCGGTTGGGCATGATCAGGCCGTGACACGAGAGGGGCTCAACGTCGTCGGCGAGCCGCTCGAGCCGTGCAGCTTCGATCCGGTCACGGGGTTCTACCGGGACGGGGCCTGTCGGACGGGCGGCCAGGATGTCGGCGTGCACGCGGTCTGTGCCGTCATGACCGACGAGTTCCTCGAGTTCAGCGCGTCGGTCGGGAACGACCTCTCCACCCCGCACCCGGAATGGGGCTTTGCGGGCCTCAGCGCCGGCGACCGCTGGTGCCTGTGCGCCGGCCGCTGGCAGGAGGCGCTCGAGGCGGGGGTCGCCCCACCGGTCGTCCTCGAGGCGACCCACGCGCTCGCGCTCGAGTTCTCCTCCCTGGACGACCTGCGGGCGCACGCGGCGGTCTGAGCGTCAGACGCGCTCGAGGACGAGATCCGTGCGCTCGAGCCGCCGCACGTCCCGCACCAGTAGGCACGCCGCGACCGGGGCGGTGTAGAGCGCGACGGCGACCCAGATCGTGGCGTCGACGCCGATCGTCGCGGAGAGCGGCCCTGCGAGCACCTGGCCGAGCGGGATCGCCACGAACGAGCCGAGGGCGTCGTAGGAGGAGACACGCGAGAGCCTGTCGCGCGGCACGTGCTGTTGCAGCGACAGCTCCCAGAAGACGCCGAAGATCTCGAAGCCGACTCCTGCCAGCGCCGCCCCGGCAGCGACCGCCCACACCGGGAGGCCGAGCGCGAGGGCGGCCATCCCCGACGCGCCCAGGAGCAGCATGGCCTGCGCGAGGAAGAGCGGACGCCGGGGCCGGATCCGGAACGAGACGAGACCGCCGAGGAGGAATCCGACGCTCCCGGCCGCCACGACCGCGCCCCAGGCGCCGGCGCCACCGAGCTCGCGGTCGGCGACGACGGGCCCGAGCACCGCCCAACCCGCCGCGTTCGCCATGTTGGCCAGCGCGGCGGCTGCGACGATCGTCCAGAGCCAGGTGTGGGACGAGAACTCGCGCCACCCGTCGCGCAGCTCTCGGAGTACGGACGTGCCGGCCGTCGCGATCCGCGTCGAGGGGATCCGCATCGCACCGATGAACGCCGCCCCGACGAGGTAGGTGACACCGTCCCAGCCGAGCGCCCAGCCGGGACCGACGGTGGCGACGAGCAGGCCGCCGACCGCGGCACCGACGATGTTCGTCCCCGAGAACGTCAGCCGGAGCAGCGCGTTGGCCTCCTGGAGCTGGTCGTTGGGCACCGTCTGCGGCGTCAGCCCCTGCGCCGCCGGGAAAAGAACGCCGAGGCGCTTCCCCGGACGGCGTTCAGTGCCGCGAGGTGCCAGATCTCGGCGACCCCGCGCAGCACGAGGAAGGCGGCGACGAGCTGGACGACCCCGTCGACGACGTCCGCTGCGACCATGACGCGATTGCGAGGGAGCCGGTCGGCGATCACGCCGCCGAACAGGAAGAAGGCGATCTGGGGCAGGAACCCGGCTGCGAGGACGAGCCCGAGGTCGCCTGCCGAGCCGGTCAGCTCGAGGACTGCGAAGGCCAGCGCGATCGGCGCGATCGCGCTGCCCGCGAGCGAGGTGAGCCGGCCGAGGAAGAGGAGCCTGAACTCACGGTGCGCGAGCGGCGCGACCGCCCGGCGGATCATTCGGCCGAGCGTGGTTCCAGCGCCTCGCGGCGCTTGCGCCAGTAGCGCTCGAGCCCGAGGAAGCAGTGCCAGTAGGGTGCCGCGTGGTCGTACGCGTCGACCTCGTCGGGGTCGGAGGCGAGCACGTCGGCGCGAGCGGCGGCGACGAACGTCGGCTCGTCCATCCCGTGGGCGACACGCTCGCCCCAGTCATGCATCGTGAGACGGAGCGCGGAGAGGTGCCGTTCGGCATCGTCGAAGACGCCGAAGTGGGTGAGCGCGAGTCGTACGGGCGCGCGGCGCTCGAGCTCGTCGAGCGTGCGCACCCAGGCCTCGAGGTCGACGTCCGGCGGCGGCGTCGGAGGGAACACGAAGCGTCCCGGTGCGATGCGCACGCCCGCCGCGTCGCCCGCGTAGAGCGTCCCGTCGGCGTGCAGGTACGCGACGTGGTGCGAAGCATGGCCGGGCGACGGGAAGACGTCCAGCCCGGCCGCCCGGTCGCCGACGACGCGCACGTTCGCCTCGGGCACGGGCACGAGATCGCCCCAGAGGGCGTCGAACGTGTCGCCGTACAGGCGACGCGCGCTCGCCTCGAGCCGCGACGGGTCGACGAGGTGCGGCGCGCCCAGCTCCGAGACGTGCACGACGAGGTGTGGATGCTCGCGGATCAGCGACCCTGCGGCGCCGGCGTGGTCCAGGTGGATGTGCGACAGGAGGAGATGGCGCACGTCGCCGAGCTCGACGCCCCGGTCGGCGAGCGCGGTCCTCAGCGCGGGCAGGCAGCTCGCGGGGCCGCAGTCGTGGAGGGCGAGCCCGTCGTCGGTCTCGACGAGGTACGCGCCGATGCGCCGCGGGTTGCCTCCGTGCAGCAGGTCGAGCGGCCCGTGGGACATGTCGCGAGACGCTACCTCCGGTTATCCGTACCCCGCCGCACGCCGAAGCGCTCTAGCGTCGGAGCCGAGAGCGATGACTTTCGAGCGGCGCGCCGGTCATTGCGTCGACACACACGACGAAGGAGGCTTCCATGCCCACACCAACGCTCGTAGTCGGTGCTCCGTGCTGGATCGACCTGTACAGCTCGGACACCGCCAAGGCGACAGAGTTCTACGGCCCGCTCTTCGGCTGGAAGGCCGAGCCGCCACAGGAGGGGTTCGGCGGGTACTTCATCTTCACGAAGGACGGCAAGGCCGTCGCCGGCTGCATGGCCAACAGCGGCGAGGAGGGCTACCCGGACTCGTGGAGCGTGCATCTGATGACGGACGACGTCGAACGCACCGCGAAGGCGGCCGCCGAGAGCGGCGGCTCCGTCGAGATGGGGCCGATGACGGTCGCCGAGAACGGCAGCTCGGCGATCGTCAAGGATCCGGGCGGCTCCATCGTCGGCGCGTGGCAGCCGAATCAGCGGAAGGGATTCGAGCTGGCCGGGGAAGTGGGCGCGCCGGCGTGGTTCGAGCTGCACACGCGCGAGTACGAGAAGACGGTCGCGTTCTACCGCGACGTGTTCGGCTGGGACACGCACGTGATGGGCGACACCGACGACTTCCGGTACACGACCCTCGGCGAGGGCGACGGACAGCTCGCCGGGATCATGGACTCCACGGACGAGCCATCCGGGTGGAACATCTACTTCGCGGTCGCGGATGCCGACGCGGCGCTCGAGCAGGTCTCCCAGCTCGGGGGGAAGGTGGTGCGCCCGGCGGAGGACACGCCCTACGGCCGGCTGGCGACGGCCGCCGACCCCACGGGCACCGTCTTCCGGCTCATCGCTAGCTCGAGCTGACCGTCTGCCCGGCGGTGGGTGTCCGGCGCCGCCGGGCACCCGCCCGCGTGGCGTCAGGCGCGAGCCGGCGCTGCTGTCAATGCCCTCGCGAGGTCCGTGACGAGGTCGTCTGCCGACTCGATCCCGACCGAGAGCCGGACGAGGTTCGCCGGGGCCGCGAACGGCCCGGTCGCGGTCGAGGCATGCGTCATCCGCGCCGGGTGCTCGATGAGGCTCTCGACGCCCCCGAGGCTCTCGGCGAGCGTCCAGACCTCGGTGCGCGCCACGAGGTCGAGCGCCTCCTGCTCGGTCTCGACGAGGAACGAGACCATGCCGCCGAAATCGCGCATCTGGCGGGCCGCGATCTCGTGCCCCGGGTGATCGGGACGGCCGGGCCACAGGACCTGGGTGACGCGCGGATGCTCCTCGAGGAAGGCGACGACCGAGCGCGCGTTCGCGCAGTGGCGGTCCATGCGGACGGCCAGCGTCTTCAGCGCCGCGGAGCACGAGCCAGGCATCGAACGGGCCGGGCACGGCGCCGAGCGACTTCTGGAGGAAGCGCAGGCGGTCGGCGATCGTCGGGTCGTTCGTCGCCGCGAAGCCGCCGATGACGTCGGAGTGCCCCCCGAGGTACTTCGTCGTCGAGTGGACGACGATGTCCGCGCCGAGGTCGAGCGGCGTCTGGAGGTACGGGGTCGCGAAGGTGTTGTCCACGACGAGCAGCGCGCCCGCCGCCTTCGCGGCCGCGGCGACCGCGGCGATGTCGACGATGTTGAGGAGCGGGTTGGTCGGCGACTCGATCCAGACGAGCCGCGCGCCCGAGACGTGCGCGGCCGCGTCGGAGGAGAGCTCGTCGGGCGTGAGGTACGAGAACCGGTAGCCCTTCGGCTCGTACACCTGCGAGAACATCCGGTACGTCCCGCCGTAGACGTCGTTGACGCACACGACGTGATCGCCGGGGTCGAGGAGGTGCATGACCGTGGACGTCGCGCCGATCCCGGAGGAGAACGCGTGGCCGTGGGCGGCGTTCTCGAGCGAGGCGAGGCACTCCTCGAGCACGCTGCGCGTCGGGTTGGCGACGCGCGCGTAGTCGTAGCCCTTGTGGACGCCGACCGCCTCCTGCGCGAAGGTCGAGGTCTGGTAGATCGGCGTCGTCACCGCCCCGGTCGCCGGGTCGGGCTCGTGGCCGGCATGGATCGCGCGCGTCTCGAAGTGCATGCGGTGATGGTAGTCCTGTGCGGTCAGCCGACGACCCGCTTCGCCCCGAGCCAGGCGGCGAGCCCGGCGAGCGCCTCGGGGAGCCGCGAGGTGTCGCCCCAGGCGCCGAGCACCTCGAGTGTCCCGGTCGTCCGGTCGAAGCGCGGCTCGACCCGCCCGACGATCCGGTCGCCGGCGAGGATCGGCAGGACGTAGTAGCCGTACTCCCGCTTCGCCTTCGGGACGAACATCTCGAGCCGATAGTGAAACCCGAAGAGCGCCTCGGCGCGGTCGCGGTCGTGGATCAGCCGATCGAAGGGGGAGAGCAGCGTCACACGGTCCGGCACCTCGCCGTCGGTCGCATCGGGGTGCGCCTCCCACCCCGTGCGCGCCGACCGGACGCCGAGAGCGCGGAAGCGCCGCTCCTCGAGCGCGCGCTGCGCCTCGCGCAGGGGAAGCGCGTCCGTCTCCGGGTACCAGCGCTCCGCGAGATCCCAGAGTCGTTGGCGCCCGAGTCGACCGGCGACTGCCACCTCGCCTCGGAGATGGAGCGCCGTGAGCATCAGGCCCACCCGCCGGGACCCGTACCAGCGGTGCTGCTCCCGCTCCCCGAGGGAGCGATCCTCGAGCTCTCGCGAGGGCAGCGGGCCCCGCCGCTCGAGCTCGCGCAGCACGTAGCGGCGAAACGCGCGATTCTCGGCGAGGAAGTCGCGGACCCAGCGCTCGGCCTTGTAGTGCGTCGAGCCGCGCCAGCGCCGCATCAGGCCCCGGACGAGTGGCAGCTCCTCGATCGGCCAGACGAGCGCGTCCCACTCGAAGAGCGCGCGCTCCTCCCAGAGGAGCCGGTCGAGCTCGGCGACGTCGTAGGCGCCGAGCCTGCTCCAGAGAACGAGGTGCTGCGCGGGCGCCACGGTCGCGATCGGGTCGAGCTGGAGGAAGCCGAGCGCGCGAACCGTCTGGAGGACGCCCGTCGCCGAGCCGTCGAGCAGCTGCGACCGGACGGCGATTCGGCGGGCCTCGTCGTCGTCGACCCGCCTCCCGGCCACGGTCTCGGAGAGCCTGCGTCCGAAGGCCTCAGGCACGGAGGGCCTTCGTCCAGGCTCGTGGCGTGCGCCGGCCGACCCGGAGGCTTCCGGCGCCGAGCCAGGTCGCCAGCTCGGTCAGCGCGCCCTCGACGGCAGGGCCGGCGTCGGCCGGAGCGCCTCGCTCTGCCCAGACGCCGTCCACGCGCAGCGTGCTCGAGGCCCGGTCGAACGCGGCGTCGACCCGGCCGATCAGCGAGGTGCCGTGGAGGATCGGCAGCACGTAGTAGCCGAACTCGCGCCTGGCGGGCGTGACGTACATCTCGAGCCGGTAGCGGAAGCCGAAGAGCTCGGCGGTCCGCTCGCGGTCGTAGACGAGCCGGTCGAAGGGGGAGAGGAGCACCGTCCGCGCGGCGCCCGGACCGCGATCGAGCACGTCGCGGTGGGCCCACCAGTCTCCCTGGAGGCCCGCGATCCGGGCAGGAACGGCGACCCCTTCCCGGACGAGCGACCGGAACGCCTGGTCGGCGCCCGGGGGAACGCCGTCGAACGTCCAGCCGAACTCGGCACGGCGCGCGATTCCCTTGCGCCGGAGCCCTCCCTCGACGATCGCCCGGGCGATCTCGGGCGTCCTCCACCGCGGTTCGTCGGTCGGAAGCCGCCGGGACGCGATATCCCACACCCGCTCGTTTCCCTCACGTGCCACGATCGTGACGTCGCCGCGGAACCAGAGGATGTCGAGCATCCGGCCGAGGCTCTTGCCGTCGTTCCAGCCGCCGGTACGCCACTGCACCGTCGACCGGTCCTCGAGCTCACGAGAGAGCAGCGGCCCGCGGCGACGCAGCTCCCGAAGGACATAGCGGCGGAAGGCGGCATTCGCTGCGAGCCATTCCCGCACGTAGCGTGCGCGTGCGCCCTCGCCCCGCGGATACCGGCGCATCGCCTCGCGGTGGATCCCGAAGTCGGACGTCGGGACGATGTGCGCCCAGTACTCGTAGAGCTCGCCGCGCTCGAGGGCGGCGGCCAGCTCCTGGACGTCGAACGTGCCGAGTCGGCTGAAGAGGACCATGCGCTCCGCCCGTGCCACGGCCGCGACCGGGTCGACCTGGACCGACCCCAGCGCACGGACGACCTCGGTCACGCTCCCGGGCGCGCTGCCGTCGAGGAGCTGCGCCGCGACGGCGACGCGGCGAGCGTCCTCGAGCGAGAGCTCGATCATGTTCGGACCACCGTGTCCAGCCCGGCCAGGCCCCGCAGGCGGTCGAGGGCGCGGTCGAAGGCGGCCTCGAGCGCCTTCGAGCGGCGGACGCCCGGCTCGAGGTGAAACGCGCGGACGAGGAGCTCGCCGCTCGCCCGCTCGGACTTCAGATCGGCACGGCCGACGATCCGATCGCCCCAGAGGAGCGGCAGCACGTAGTAGCCGTACCTTCGCTGCGGCGCGGGCTTGTAGACCTCGATCAGGTGGTCGAAGCCGAAGACCCGTCTCGCGAACGGACGGTCCCAGAGCAGGTTGTCGAAGGGCGAGAGGAGGACTGCCGTGGAGGGTCGCGGCCTGTCCTGCTGGGAGCCGGCCGGCAAGAGCACGGGGGCGCCGCCGTCGGCAACGTCGTGCCGTTCGAGGAGGCCGTCGTCGAGAAGCGACTCGACCGCCCCGCTGACGCGTGCTCTGCCGCCGCGCAGTCGCCAGTGCTCGACGACGCCGGGCTCGGTCAGGACGCCGCGCGCGTGGACCGCGCGCAGGGTGAGCGTGCGCAGGCGCTCCGCCTCGGACGGGGTCGGGGCCTCGAGGGTCCGGCGCGGCAGGACGCGCTCGGGAAGGTCGTAGAGCCGTTGGAAACCCTGTCGGTCGGCGACGACGAGCTCGCCGTGGTTCCAGAGCAGCTCGAGCATCTGCTTGGCGGGCTTCCAGCCCCACATCTCACCCTGCCGTGCGGCGCCGTCGAAATGGCGCGAGCCGAGTGGGCCGCGCTCGCGGATCTCCCGAAGGATGTGCTTCCGAAGGTGTGGATGGGTCGCATCGACCCGGCCGTACCAACGGCGGCCTCCGGCCTCCATGGCCGGCCGCAGGAGGGGCCAGTCGCCGCTCGGCAGCAGGCAGGCCTCGTGTGCCCAGTACTCGATGACACGCCCCGACGAGAGCAGCTGCGAGACAGCGTCAGCGGGATAGATGCCGACCCGCCCGCCGATCGCGATCCGATGGCTGCGCTCGACCGTGGAGATCGAATCGAGCTGGACGCACGAGAGCCTCTCGATCACGGCGTCGACCTCGTCGAGGGTGCCGCGGCGGCGCCGCGCAGTGGCGAAGCCCTGCGCGTCGACGGCGATCCGCCTGACGACGGTTAGGGAGAGCGCCACGCGGCCGGTTCTACCGAAACGGGGGAGGGCAGCCGACCGATCGAGGTGTCACGCTGTGCACGTGCGGCGGTTTCTCGTGTTCTGCCTGGTCGTGCTGGCTGCCGCCTGGGGCCTCGGCGCGCTCGTCCTGCTCGCCGACGACGACCCGCTGCCACCCGACGCAGATGCGATCGTCGTCCTCCGCGGCTCGGGTCAGAGCCTCCCGGCCGGCCAGGCGCTCCTCGGCGGCGGCATCGCGCCGACGCTGCTCGTCTCGTCGGGCAGCACCGGCGACGATCGCCGCAGGCGGCTCTGCCGGAAACCGCCGGAAGAGGTCGTGTGCGTGATCGGCGGCCCGTTCGTCACGGGTGGCGAGCTGCAGGCGATCGCCGATGTGGCCCGGAACCGGCGCTGGGACACCGTCGTCGTCGTCTCTCCGAGCTACGAGCGCGTCCGGGTGGATCGCGTGCTGGCGAGATGCGCGGACGTCCGCGTCGTCGGCTACGGCGTCGACGATCCCTGGTGGCGCGATGCCGTCGCGTTGCCGATCGAGTGGGTGAAGCTCGGCGTCGCCGAGACCGTCCGCCGCGGCTGCTGAGCCGCTCGCTCACGGCGGTAGGTCGCCGGCCAGGATCTTTGCGAGTCGCGCCGGGTCGATGTTCCCGCCGGAGACGACGCAGACCATCCGCCCGGTTCCACCGTGGCCCGCAAGCGCCGCGGCGACGGACAGCGCCCCGGCGCCTTCGGCGACCACCCGCGCCCGCGTCGCGAGCGTGCGCACCGCGGCGGCGACCTCCATGAGCGGCACCGCGACCGCATCGACGGCGAGCGAGCCGGGCGTGCTCCCACATCGGCGGAAGGAGCGCCTTGGCGCCCGCGCCGTCGACGAAGGACGCCGTGTACTCGACGCCGACCGGACTGCCCGCAGCGAGCGACGCCGTGAGCGGAGCACCCGTCTCGGGCTCGCACGCCACGACCTGAACCGCCGGAGCGACGGCGGTGAGCGCGCTCGCGATACCGGTAGTGAGCCCGCCGCCGCCCCAGGGGACGAGCACCGTGGCGATGTCGTCGAGCTGGTCGGCGAGCTCGAGCCCGATCACGCCGTTGCCCGCCATCACCCGCTCGTCGAGGACAGGGTGGACGAAGAACCCCTCGACGCCGGGGTAGGAGCCCGTCTCCATCGTCTCCCACCACGTGTCGAACGGCACCGGGACGACCGTCCCGCCCAGACGGGAGATCGCCTCGAGCTTCGCCGTCGGGGCGTGGTCGGGCGCGACGACGATCGCAGGTACGCCGAGCTCGCGCGCGACCCAGCAAACGCCCTGGGCCATGTTCCCGGCGCTCGCCGTCCAGATGCCGTGCCGCCACTCGTCCGGCGCGGCCTGGCGGATCGCGCTTGCGGCGCCGCGGAGCTTGAACGAGCCGATGGGCTGCAGGCACTCGAGCTTGAGCCAGATCTCGCCCGGCGCCTCGACGTCGAGCCGGACGAGCGGGCTCGTGGTGACGATGTCCGCGGTCACCGAGCGTGCGCGCTCGATCGCTTCGAGGGGGATCAGAACGGCACCTCCAGCCCGACGCCCTGCGCCCTGGCGCGTTCGACGCAGAGCGCGGCGGCGGCGAGATCCTCGACCGCGAGCCCGAGTGACTTGAACACCGTGAGCTCGGTCTCGTCGCGACGGCCGGCGTGCGTGCCCACGAGAAGCTCCCCGAGCTCGGCGCGGATGTGATCTGGTCCGATGCCGGCCTCGTCGACCGCGCGGAGGTAGTCGCCCGACTCGGCGAGGGTGGACTGCCGCCGGTCGACGAAGAGTGCGGCGTCGGCCAGCACCGCCGCCTCGAGCTCGCGCGCCGAGGGGACCGACGAGCCGACCGCATTCACGTGCGTGCCGGCCGCGAGCCAGTCGCGCCGGACGATCGGCTCACGCGCCGCCGTGCACGTGCAGACGACGTCCGCGCCCTCGAGCGCCTCCTCGATCGTGTCGCACCGGAGCGCGTGGGATTCGAGCGCAAGCGCCTCCGCGTGCGCCGGCGTGCGGCTCCAGACGCGGAGCTCGATGTCGTGGACGACGGCGCGCATCGCCTCCGCGTGCGAGCGGGCCTGGACGCCCGCACCGAGGATCGCGACGCTGCGGGCACCTTTCCGGGCGAGGAGCTTCGTCGCGACGGCCGAGACCGCGGCGGTGCGGATCTCGGTGATCGCCGACGCGTTGAGGACGGCTTCGAGAACACCGGTCTCGCCGTCGTGGAGCAGCACGGCCCCCTGGTGCGGGTCGAGGCCCCGCGCGGCGTTCCCGGGCGCGATGACGATCTCCTTGAGCGAGAAGAGCGGCGCCGCCCCGCCGCGGTGGGCCGGCATCAGGCCGAGGAGCTGGTCCGCCGGTGGGCGGACGACGAATCGCAGCGGCATCGTCAGCTCACCCCGTTCGAGCGCCGCGAGCGCGTCTTCCATGGCCGCGATGCACGACTCCATGTCGAGCAGCCGCCGGACGTCGCCGTCGGAGAGCACGAGCAGCTTCATGCGAAGAGCGCGCCGAGGCGCCGGTGGTCGTCGTCGGTCAGTCTCAGCTCGAGCGCCTCACGGATGGGAGTGAGCTGCTCGACGGTATTGGGGCCGACGACGACCGCGCTCACTTCCGGGACGTCCAGGAGCCACGCGAGCGCGAGCGCCGCCATCGAGACGCCGCGCTCCCTTGCGTCGGCGTCGAGCGTCTCGAGCGCGTCGAACGTCGCATCCGTCCGGTACCGCTCGCCACCTTCCGGGCGCAGCGTCATCCGCGACCCCGGAGGAGCTTCCGCGCCGCGCCGGTACTTGCCCGTCAGCCACCCGCCCGCGAGCGGGCTGAACGGCGTGTAGCCGATGCCGTGCTCGTGGCAGAGCGGGAAGATCGTCTCCCGGTCGCGCTGCTCGAGGAGCGAGAACGCGTTCTGCACCCACTCGTAGCGCGTCAGCCCTTCGAGCGCCGCGAGCTCGAGCGCCTCCGCGAGCTGCTCCGCGGAGAAGTTCGAGGCGCCGGGGGCGCCGATCTTCCCCGCCCGGACGAGCTCGTCGAACGCGAGCAGCGTCTCCTCCTGTGGGACGTCGGGGTCGAAGTCGTGCGCCAGGTAGAGCGGCACGCGCTCGACGCCGAGCCGACGAAGGCTCTCCTCGACCTGGCGTCGGACTCTGACGCGGGAGAGGCCTCGATCACCGCCGTCGTGCATCGGGTTGAAGGTCTTCGTCGCGATGACGACAGCATCCCGCACCGCCGTGTCCTTCGTCGCGAGCCACTCGCCGATGAACGACTCGCTCCGCCCGCCCCCGTACGCATCGGCCGTGTCGAGTGCCCGGACGCCGAGCTCCCACGCCGCGTCGAGCAGGCGGAAGGCGTCGTCCCGGCTGGTTCCCTGCCCGAAGAACGCAGGCGCGGAGCCGATTCCCCCGAAGTTGCCGCACCCGAGCACGATTCGCGTCACGGCGACGCCACTCCGGCCGAGTGCGCGGTGCTCCATGCGCCGATCGTAGGACAGCGCCGCCGTCGCCCGCGGCGCGCCGCGGCGGTCAGAGACTGATCGAGCCGTCCTCGCCGAGCGTCCAGTACGGGTTGTGCGCGATCTCCCACGGGTGCCCGTCCGGATCGACGAAGACGCCCGAGTACCCGCCCCACAACGTCTCGGCGGGCTCGCGGGCGATCTGCGCACCGGCGGCCCGCGCGGACTCGATCACCGCGTGCACCTCCTCGGGCGACCGGACGTTGTGCGCGAGCGTGATGCCGCCCCAGCCGCCGGGGTCCTCGACGCCGCTGTCCTCGGCCAGAGCGGCACGGCTCCAGAGGCCGACGATCATGCCTCCCGCCTGGAAGAAGACCACCCCCTCGGCGCGGGGCGTCGCGCTCCAGCCGAGTGTCTCGTAGAAGCGGCGCGAGGCGTCGAGGTCGGCGACGCCCAGGGTGACGAGGCTCAGCCGCTGCTCCACGAGGCCATCATGCCGCGTCGCCGCGCGTCGCGGCGAAAGCGTCGTACGCGGGTGCAAGCGCGTCGGCGAGGTCGATGCCCCCGACCCGGATCCCGCTGCGCCCGAGGCGCTTGAGGACTGCGCCCGGGGGCAGGGCGCGCACGGCGCGTGGCTCGGGCAGTGGCCCGGCCTCCCACGGCCCCCGGCTCCGCGAGGCCGACAGCGGGACGGGCTCACAGCCGCGCCAGCGGAGGAAGAGCCCGGGGTCCCGGTCGATCGCCTCGGCGACGGCGAACGCGACTGCCGCGACGTGCTTGCAGGCCCCCGCGTCGTCGGGGCAGGTGCAGCTTCGCCGGACGCTCGCCGGTGTCGGGCCAAGCGAGACGCCGTGGTCGGTGGCGAGGAGATGCGCCAGGTGGACGGACTGGGCGCGCCCTTCGGCACCGGCGGCCAGCGCCGGCCGGCTCCGCACGGCGCGTGTCGCCGCCTGCCAGGCCGGGGCGGGCACCGGGCCGGCGGCGATCGTCACCTCGTAGCGATTGCCGGTCGAGCCTGTGACGCGGCCGGCGATCGCGCCGGACTCGACGCTCACGGAGTCGACGGCCCCGTCGCGGGCAAGAGCCCGGCCGCGCTCGGCGCGCGCCGACGACTCGTCGGGCACGACCGCGCTCGAGAGCCACCGCGCCCAGGGACCGGCGCCGATCCGGTCGCCGTCGTCGGTGACCACGAGCGCGCCGCCGTCCTCGAGTAGGCCGCTCACGCCGCCGCCTCGACAGCCCCGGGGACGAGCGCGACGGCAGCACGGATCGCGTCGAGGTCGAGATCCGCCAGCCAGTCGTCCGCCGGTGCCGCGATCACCTGCTCGGCGAGCTCGCGCTTCGCCTCGAGGAGCTCGTCGATCCGCTCCTCCACCGTGGCGGTGCAGATCAGGCTCGAGACGAAGACCGGCTTGCGCTGACCGAGCCGGTGGACGCGATCCGTCGCCTGCTGCTCGACGGCCGGATTCCACCACCGGTCGAAGTGCACGACGTGGTTCGCCGCCGGAAGATTGAGCCCTCGTCCGCCCGCGCGCAGGGAGACCACGAGCACCGACGGGCCGGCTGCGCTATCGAACAGGGTGAGCAGCTCGTCGCGCGCCCGCGCCGAGAGCCCGCCGTGGAA
This sequence comes from uncultured Actinomycetes bacterium, assembly GCA_963734045.1. Taxonomy (GTDB): domain Bacteria; phylum Actinomycetota; class Thermoleophilia; order Gaiellales; family Gaiellaceae; genus Gaiella. The sequence continues at coordinate 27,902 of CAVTFU010000006.1, forward strand.
GAAGCCGACGGTGCGGCCGAGGCGCTCGGCAAGGTGCGGCGCGAGACGGTCGAATCCGGGGTACTGGGTGAAGACGAGGGCCTTGTCGTCGGCAGGGACGGCCTCGAGCAGCTCGACGAGCCGCTCGAGCTTCCCCGAGCGGCCCTCGAGCGGCCGGCCGGTGGGGAGGACGATCTCGGGGTGGTTGCAGACCTGCTTGAGCTGGCCGAGCATCGCGAGCACGGCGCCGCGCCGGTCGAAGCGCTTCTCGTGCTCCTCGATCCGCGGCAGCCAGCGATCGACGGTGGCGCGGTAGAGGCTCGCCTGCTCGACCGTCAGCAGGCACGGGACCTTCGCGATCGTGATCGGCGGGAGGTCGAGCTCGACCTCGGGAGCGTCCTTCGCCCGCCGCAGGATGAAGGGGCCGACGACCGTGCGGAGCCGCTCGAGCGCGTACGTGTCGCGGCGCAGCTCGATCGGCCGCGCGAAGGTGCGCTCGAACGTCTCCCGCGAGCCCAGCAGGCCGGGGTTGACGAGATCCATGATCGCCCAGAGCTCGCCGAGCCGGTTCTCGATCGGGGTGCCGGTCATTGCGAGCGCACGCCGTCGAGGCAGCCTTCGAAGGGCTCGATGGCGCTTCGTCCGTGGGTTCTTCGCGTCCTGTGCCTCGTCGAGGAGCAGGCGATCCCACTCGACCGCGGCGAGCACGTCGACGTCCCGGGTCGCCACGTCGTACGAGGTCACGACGACGTCGCTCGCGCGGGCGGCGTCGACGAACGGCCGGCCGAGCAGGCGGCTCGGCCCATGGTGGAGGTGGACGCGCAGCCCCGGTGCGAACCGGGCGATCTCGCGCCCCCACTGCTGGGTGACGCTCATGGGGCAGACGACGAGCGTGGGGCCGGGGGCCTCCGCGACCCCTTCGCGCTCCGACACGAACGTCGCGATCGCCTGCACCGTCTTGCCGAGGCCCATGTCGTCGGCCAGGATCCCGCCCACGCGCAGGTCGCCCAGCAGCCGCAGCCAGCCGTGGCCGCGCTCCTGGAAGGGGAAGAGCTCGTGGCGCATCCCCGCGGGCGTCCCGAGTGCCTGGAAGCGCCGCTCGTCGGCTCCCGAGAGAAGCGCCTCGACTCCCTCGTCGAGGCGGACCTCGCCGAGCTCGACACCCGCCTCGTCGGATTCGAGACCGGCGACGGCGCGGACGAGCTCGAGGATGCCCGGCGCCTGCCCCCGGGTCTCCAGGAAGCGGAGCGCGCGCTCGACGTCGGAGGCGCGCACGGTGTGCCAGCGTCCGCGGAGGCGGATCAGCGGCTCCTTCGCGGCGGCGAGCTCCTGGAGCTCCTGCTCGGAGAGCTCGACGTCCCCGATCGCGAGTCGCCAGTCGAACGACGCGATCGCGTCCTGGCTGAGGATCCCGCTCGTCGAGGACGGTGCGCCGGTGGCGACGAGGTTGACGCGAACCTTGCTCGGCGTCGTGACCCACGTTCGCGGCAGCAGGACGGGGACGCCCAGCTCGTCCAGGCGGGGACGCGCGACGCCGAGCAACCTCCGCACCCCGTCATGGTCGAGCTGCGCCTCCGGCGCCTCGGCGTCGAGGGCCGGGAGCCCGGCCTCGGAGAGGATCGGGCCGATCGTCTCGAGTCGCCGCTCGATCGACCGGCGGGGATCGCCGTCCCGGAGGAACGCGAAGACCTCGTCGCCTCCGTGGCGCAGAAGCGAGGCGGGCAGCATCAACGTCGGATCGTCGGCGGCCTGGAGCAGCAGCCCGACGACGACCCGCGAGCCGTCGCCGTGCTCGTCCGGATGCTCGTCGAGGCGCAGCCCGACGTTCCACGGGGCCCGCGAGCGTCGACCGAGCCCGCCGTCCACCCAGGCCGTGACCCTCCGCTCGAGGGCCGGATAGCCGGCGTGGGTCGGGAGCTTCGGATCGTCCGATACAAGTGCCGCGACGAGCCGCTCCGGAGCGCCCTCGCGGCGCTCCGCGCCGATCCTGACACCGCGGAGCGCGCGACGGGCGAGCTCGTCCAGCGCGCATCCGTACAGGTCGTCGACGAAGACGTCGGCATCGCCGTCGAACGCGTCCGCCAGGGCCGCGGGTGCTGCATCGGCCAGCTCGTCGAGCTCGCGGCGCACGGTCTCGTCGATCGTCGCGCCCCAGAGTGCGTGCCACCGGCCGTCCGCAGCCTGGAGGTGCGGATGAGCAAGCCCCTCGGCGAGCGAGCGGCGAGCCCGGTCGAGGACTGCGAGCACGACCTCTGCGGTGCCGCCGAGCTCGTGCCCGTCCGTCTCGAGCTCGAGCAAATCACCCAGAGAAAGGCGACGGGCCGGTACTGCGCCACCGAGCGAGCCCAGGTCGACGGTGGTCTGCGCTCCGACGTGCAACGGCGCCGGGCGAAGCCCGTCGCCGGGCTCGCGGACGAGGGCGAGCGCCGTCGCGTCGTCCTGCCACAGGACCTCGAGGGTGCTGTGCTGCGGGGTCGAGACGGCGTCGGACACGAACCCCGCAGGGTAGCCGCGACGGCTGACGCGGATCCCGGTGGCGACGAGTGGAGTCTAGGAGGAGTCGCCCGAGACGAACGCCGCGACGTCGCGGATGTCCTGCTCGGAGAGCTCGTCGCCGAAGGCGGGCATCGTGCCGCCGCCGTTCGTCACCTGCTCGACGGCCTCGTCGAACGAGGGCGAGGCGTCGTCGAGGTTCGGCCCGACCGATCCGGACGAGCCCGCGGCTTCGAAGGTGTGGCACCCTCCGCAGCCGGCGGACGCAAAGACCGTCTCGCCGTTCGCCGCGTCCCCGGTCTCGCCGTCCTCGTCCTCGCCGGTGTCCTCGTCGCCGGTCGTCGTCTCCTGCCCGACCGTCGCCGTGTCCGTGGCGTCGGAGTCGTCGTCACCACCACACCCGGCTGCGAGCAAACCGAGCGCTGCGACGAGGATGACGAGGATCGCGGCGACGCGTGTCATCCCCGGCAGTGTGACCGGCTCGCCTCGGGTTGTAAACCTCAGCCGCCGAGCCGCACGAGCGTCGCGCCGTCGGCGGACTCCGGCTCGTGACCCGCGACGAGTGGATGACGGCCGAGCTCCTCGCGTACGGTCGCGCGGATCGCACCGGTTCCGCGACCGTGGATGATGCGCACCTCGGCGCGGCCTGCGAGCGCCGCGGTGTCGACGAAGGCGCGAACGGCCTCGCGCGCCTCCTGCGCCGTCCGCCCGCGCAGGTCGAGCTCGCCGGGGGCGTCGGTCGGCGCGGTCGCGCGGAGCGTGACGGGCTGCTCCGGCGTGCGCTCCGCGGCCGCGTCCGGGTCGGGGCGCAGTCGCGCGAGGGGAACGCGGACGCGGAGGCCACCGCGTCCGACCACCTCGGCATCCGCCTTCGAGATCTCCGCGATCGTGCCGCGGACGCCGAGCTCGGGGGCGACGACAGGGTCGCCAACGCCGAGCGGCGCCCGTTGCGGGAGCGGCTCGTCGACCTGCCGCAGCGCGCGGGCGGCGCGCGTTGCCCGCTCGGCCGCGCCGCCGAGGCGCCGGTCACGCTCGCGCTCCTTCGCGAGCGCAGCCGGTGAGGTCGCGCGGCGCCGCTCCCGTTCCAGCTTTCGCGCCGAGCGGATCTCCGCCCGCAGCGCCTCCAGCTCGCTCCGGGCGGCACCGAGCTCTAGCTCGGTCGCCTCGACGACGCGCTGACGCTCCGCCTCCGCGGAGTCGCGGACGCGCTCCGTCTGTCGCTCGAGCTCGTCGACACGGCGCTCGGCCGCCCTGCGGGCCTCTGCCGCCGCCGCCAGCTCTCGCTCCGTGTCGGCCCGTAGCTCCGTCGCCTCGGTCTCGGCGGCCTCGGCCTCGGCGAGCAGCTCGCCGATGCGAAGCCGCTCCGGGCTGACGTTCTCACGCGCGTCGCGTACGACCTCGGCGGGCAGGCCCAGGCCCTCCGCGACCCGGAGCGCGTGAGATGTCCCCGCCCGTCCGAGCGCGATGCGGTAGAGCGGCGCCTGCGTGTCGGGGTCGAAACCCGTCGCAGCGTTGGCGACGCCTTCGGTCGCCGAGGCCCAGTCCTTGAGCTCCGGGTAGTGGCTCGTCACGACGGTCAGTCGCGCCTGGCGGGACAGCCTGCCGAGGAGGGCCTGCGCGAGGGCCGCTCCCTCGACGGGGTCGGTGCCGGCGGCGAGCTCGTCGAGCAGCACGAGCGAGCGGTCGGTGGCGTGCTCGAGCACGGAGACGAGCTTGCGGACGTGGGCCGAGAACGTCGAGAGGCTCATCGCGATGGACTGCTCGTCGCCGATGTCGGCGAGGATCGTGTCGAACACGGGCAGCTCCACCTCGGCCGCGGGTGGCCGCAATCCGCACTGGTTGAGGAGCGCGGCGAGGCCGAGCGTCTTGAGCGCGACGGTCTTGCCGCCGGTGTTCGGCCCCGAGATCACGACGGCGCGCAGACCGCCGAGCTCCAGGTCGATCGGCACAGCCTCGGCCGGGTCGAGCAGCGGATGCCGGGCGCCGGTCAACCGAACCTTGTGACTTTCAGTCACAAGCGCTCCGCGCCACGCGCGCGACAGGGCGCCGCACGCGAGGGCGAGGTCGATCGCGGCGACCGCCTCGACGAGCGCGTGCAGCTGCGCCGCGACCGCGCCGACCTCGCGGGAGAGCTCCCTGAGGATCCGCGCGACCTCCTCGCGCTCGGCGCTTTCGGCCTCGCGGAGGCGGTTGGAGTCCTCGACGACGGCGAAGGGCTCCACGAACAGCGTCTGGCCCGACCCGGAGCTGTCGTGCACGATGCCGGGCACGCTGGCGCGCGACGACGAACGGATCGCCAGCACGGGTCGGCCGGCACGCTCGGTCACGAAGTCGTCCTGGAGGTGCTCCCTGAGCCCCGGGTCGCGGGCGAGCCCGCGGAGCCGCTCGGCGAGTCGCGCCCGCCCGTCTCGAAGCTCGCGCCGAAGCCGCCGGAGCGCGGGCGACGCGGTGTCGCGAAGGTCACTGCCGTCCTCCTCGACGGCGCGCCCCAGCGTCTCCGCGAGCGGTCTCAGGACGGGATCGATCGTCTCCGCGACGGCCGTGAGACCGGCCGCGCCGTCGAACGCCGCGAGCACGGCACGGGCTCCGAGGCCGCTCCCGATCGCCACGCCGATCGCTCCGAGAGCCGACGGGTCCAGCGTGCTCCCGCGAGACGCGAGCTCCACCGCCGGCCGGATCTCGCGAACGGCGGCGAGTTCCGGCTCGGCCGCGTTGTCGAGGAGCTCGATCGCCTCCGAGGTCGCCGTCTGGCGCGTCGCGACGTCGTCTGGGACCGGCGAGGGCCGCAGCGACAGCGCGCCCTCGCGGCCAGGCTCCGTCGCCGCATGGGACGCGAGCCGCTCGAGGATCGCGGGAAGCTCGAGCAGCTCGAGGCCCCGATCGTCCACGCGCGCAGTGTAGGAGGCTTCCGGCGCAGCGTCTCGCCGCGGCTACTGCGAGATGTACTCGGTGAGGAACTTGATCTGGACGCCCTGCTCCTGGGACTGGTGCTTGACGACGTCGCCGATCGAGACGATGCCGAGCACCTCGCGATCGTCGGCGAGCACGGGAAGATGCCGGATCCTTCGCTCGGTCATCACAGCCATGCACTCCTCGATCGACGCGTCGGGGCCGACGTATACGAGCTGCGAGGTCATGATCTCGCGGACGGGCGTGGTTCGCTCGTCGCGGCCCTGGAGCGTCACCCGACGGAGGTAGTCGCGCTCGGTGACGATGCCGGCGAGCCTCCCTCCGTCGTTGACGAGCAACGCGCCGACGTTGCCCTCGACCATCGCCGCGATCGCCTCGAGGACGGTGGCGGACGCGTCGATCGAGAGGACCTCCCGTCCCTTTCCCCCGAGGATGTCGGCGACGTGACCCAAGGCGAGCGTCCCTCTGGCCCTCAGCTTCTACGAGATCCTCGGCCGTTGCAAGCGTCCCGTTCCGCCAACCCCTTCTAGCGCTCCGTCGCGATGGAGGAACGGCTCACGTCGAGGTCGCGGAGCAATCCGTCCTCGAGCCCGTAGACGAGCCCGTGCACCGTCAGACCCTGATCGCGCGCCCAGGCGTCCTCGACGATCGTCGTCTGGCTGACGTTCGTCACCTGCTCGACGACGTTGAGCTCGCAGAGGCGGTCCACACGCCGTTCCTCGGGAAGCGCCGCCAGCTCCTCGGCATGTTTTTCCCAGACATCCTCGACGTGCCTCAGCCAGTTGTCGATGAGCCCGTGCCGGGAGCCGTGGAGTGCCGCCGCGACGCCGCCGCAGCCGTAGTGGCCGCAGACGATCACGTGTCGCACGCGGAGGACGTCGACGGCGTACTGCAGGACGGACAGGCAGTTGAGGTCGGTGTGGACGACGACGTTGGCGACGTTCCGGTGGACGAAGATGTCGCCCGGCGGCAACCCGACGATCTGGTTGGCGGGCACGCGGCTGTCGGAGCACCCGATCCACAGGTACTCGGGTGTCTGACGGTCGGCGAGGTCGGAGAAGAACCGCTCGTCGGCGGCAACCATCGCCGCCGCCCAGGCACGGTTGCGCTCGAAGAGCTCGGCGAGATCGTCCACGGGGGGAACTATCGACGGTCGGCGAGCAGCACGTCGAGCGAACGCGTGTTGATGACGTCGGCGGCCGTCGCCCAGCCGCGTCGCGCGGTCGCGACGGCGAGCCGCATGTTGTCGAGGCCGCGAACCGAGTGGGCGTCCGTGGAGACGACGATGGGGACACCTGCCTCGACGGCCCGACGGACACCCGGCCCGTCGAGGTCGAGCCTGTTCGGGAGGCCGTTCACCTCGAGCGCGACGCCGTGGTCGAGGGCGACGGCGAATACCGCGTCGAGATCGAGGGCGTTGGGAGGCCGGTGGTTGAGGATCCGTCCGTGGGGGTGGCTCAGGCACCGCACGGCGGGGTGACGCATCGCCTCCGTCACGCGCGCGGTAAGCGCCGCCCGCGGCTCGCGCTGGCCGGCATGGAGGCTCAGCTGCACCCAGTCGAGCTCGGCAAGGACGTCGTCGGGAACGTCGAGGTGTCCGTCGGGAAGGATGTCGGCCTCGACGCCGCGCAGGATCCGGAACGGCGCGAGCTGCTCGTTGGCGGCGTGGATCTCGTCGCCCTGCCGGCGTAGCGCGTCGGCGTCGAGCCCGGGCACGACCCGGACGGCGGGCGTGTGGTCGCAGATCGCGAGGTACTCGAGGCCGCGCTCGCGCGCCGCCTGCCCCATCTCGAGGACGGACGCCTTGCCGTCCGACCATGTCGTGTGGCAGTGGAGGTCGCCGCGGACGTCCCCGAGCTCGAGCAGTAGCGGCGGCTCTCCGTGGAACGGCAGCTCGCGAAGCTCGGGCGGGCACCAGGGAACCCCGAGCGCCGCGTACACGTCGACCTCGTTCGCGGCGGCCGGAAGCGGCTCGAGCGCGCCGACGTATGCGGGCGTGCCGGTGCGCCGGAGCAACTCCGTGCCGAACGAGGCGGGCGCCGGGACGTGAAGAGCGACCGGTGCGCCGTCGACGGTGACGCCGACCGCGTGACGCGGGCCGCGATCGACGACCGTCACGACCTCCGGCAACTCCTCGAACGCGTCGAGGGCCTCCCCGGCCCGGTCGGCGGGGACGACGACCGCGAGGTCGAACGAGAGGTCAGCCCAGCGTCTCGGGTCGCCCGCGGGCTCACCGCCGAGCCTGGCCGCGATCTCCTCTACGAGCCGTCGGGCGTTGTGGAGCAGCATGCCGCGCCCCGCCGTCGCCCGCTGCTCGTCCAGGCGCTCGACGAGCTTCCGCTCGGTGGCCGGGCCGATGCCGGGCACGGTCTGCAGCGTGCCGTCGCGGGCTGCCCGTCGGACGTCCTCGGCGGTCTCGAGGCCGAGCGCGGCCGCGATCTCCAGCATCCGCCGGGGTGCGATCCCGACGAGCCGGGCGAGGCCGACCAGCTCGGGCCGAGCCTCTCGTCGCCGCTCCTCGAGCTCGGCGATCGAGCCGGTCTCGATGAGCTCGCGAAGCCGCGCCGCGATGCCCGGTCCGATTCCCCGCAGCTCACGCTCGCGGCGGGCGCCGACGAGCTCGGCGATCGGCGCCGGTGTGGCCCGGATCGTCTCGGCGGCCCGTCGATACGCCCGGGCGGCGTAGGGCGAGGTGCCCTGCAGGTCGATCAGGCCCGCGAACTCCTCGAGCCGAGCGGCGATCGAGGCATTGTCGAGCGGCGCCGCCATGGCGGCCAGTCTGCCCGGAGGAGCGACGGGTTCGGATGTCGGTCGCACGGGGTACAGCGAGCTCATGATCCTGAAGGCGTTCGATCACGTCGCGCTGTGGGCGACGGATCGCGATGCGCTCGCGTCACTCCTGACGGAGTGCTGCGCGATGCACGTGATCGAGCGAACCGAGGAGTTCACGCTCGTCGGCGGCGATGCCCGCCGCGGGAAGCTCACCCTTTTCCATGCCCCGGCAGATCGCGAGCGAGGCGCGCTCGAGCGGGTCGTGCTCGGTGTGCCCGACCTGGCCCGAGCGCGGACATCGCTCCGGGCTGCGGGGCTCCCCGTGGGCAACGGCGACGGGGCGACGGTGACCGTCGACGCGCCCTCCGGGGTCCCGCTCGGCCTCGTGGAGGGGCCTGAGGGCGACCCGGCCGACCTCGATCACGTCGTCCTGAGCGTGAGCGACCCGAGCGCCGCCGCGGCGGAGCTCCAGTCGCTCGGGCTCGATCGCGATGGCGAGCGCATGACCGTCTCCGGGAAGGCCGTCGTCCTTCGCGGGGGAGGGTCGGTGGAGCCCGAGCGGCCCCTGCTCCATCATCTGGCCTTCCTCGTCGACGCGGCGGCCGACGTCGAGACGGAGGTGCGCGAGCGGGGCCTCGAGATCGATCGCGTCGTCGACGCTGCGAACACCCGTGCCGTGTTCGTCTGGGGCCCCGATCGGATCCGCCTCGAGTACGTGGAGCACAAGCCCGAGTTCTCGCTCGTCTAGTGCCGGACCTCGTTGTTGCCGGCGCCGGCATGGCCGGTCTCGTGGCTGCGGCCGAGGCGCGAGACCGCGGGGCCGACGTGCTTCTCCTCGAGAAGGGCGACCGTGCCGGTGGGTCGATGCGGCTCTCGAGCGGCGTCGTCTGGCGGTACCGCGACTTCGAGGCGCACCGACGGGAGTGCCCGGGTGGCGATCCGGCCCTGCAGCGACTCGTCCATGAGCGGCTCGACGCCGATCTCGTCTGGCTCGAAGGGCTCGGTGCGCGGGTGCTCGAGCGGGGCACGGGCAATCCGCGGACGGTCGGCGTGCGGTTCTCGACGTCCTCGCTGGTCGAGGCCCTTCACGGGCGGGCCGGCGACGTGCGACTCAGCGAGCCGCTTCGCGCGCTTCCCGACGGCCCGGTCGTGCTCGCGACGGGCGGCTTCGGCGCGGACGCCGACCTGGTGCGAGAGCACGTGACGCCGGAGGCGGAATCGCTGCTCGTTCGCGCGACACGCTGGAGCACCGGCGACGGGCTCCGACTCGCCACCGAGGCCGGAGCACGTCTGACCGCCGGCCTCGACGAGTTCTACGGGCGCAACATGCCCGCGCCGCCCGCTCGGGTCGACGAGTCGCAGTTCGTCGAGCTCGCGCAGCTGTATGCCCAGCACGCCACCGTCGAGAACGCCGCCGGCGAGCGCTTCGAGCCGCACGCGTGGTCGGAGATCGACGTCGTCCAGTGGACTGCGCGACAACCTCGCGCCCGGGCGACCTACCGCGTCGCGACGGACGCATTGACGGTGCGGGTGCGGAACCGGACGGTCGGCGAGATGGTGCTCGCGGCCGAGCATGCGGGCGCCCCCGTGTCCCGGTCGCAGAGCGAGGTGAGAGTGGAGGTCGTCGCGGGGATCACGTCAACCCTCGGCGGCCTCGCGGTCGACCGCTCCGCGTGCGCCGCGCCGGGTATCTACGCGGCCGGGTCGGACGTCGGCGGCATCGCGACCGGCGGCTACGCGAGCGGCCTCGCCGCGGCGCTCGTCCTCGGCCGGATCGCAGCCGCGGCCGCGCTGGAGGGTCGATGAGCGAGTTCGCATTCGCCTCCGATTTCACCGTCGGGATCGAGGAGGAGCTGCACCTCGTCGACGCCGAGACCTTCGAGCTGAGCCCGGTTGCGTCGGATGTCCTCGCGCGAATGGGCCTCCCGCCGGACGCGGCCGGGCACGAGGCGTACGGAGCCCAGATCGAGCTGCGCTCCCCACCGTCGAGCTCCGTGCCCGATGCGGCTGCGGCGCTCGCCGCACTCCGCGAGGCGGCCCTCGAGGCAGGAGCCACCCTCCTCGGAGCGGGCCTCCATCCGAGCGCGCCGTTCGGGGATGCGGCGCTCGTCCCGCTCGAGCGCTACGACCGGGTGGCCGCCGAGATGCGGGGTCTGCTGCGCCGAACGCCCGAGGCCGCCCTGCACGTCCACGTCGGGATGCCGGACGAGACGACCGCCGTGCGGGTGTTCAACGCGCTGCGGCGCCAGCTGCCCCTCCTGCAGGGGCTCAGCGCTTCGAGCCCCTGGTGGTTCGGCATCGACTCCGGGCTCGCGAGCGCGAGGTTCGCGCTCGTTCGCGCGTACCCCGGCCGCGGGGTTCCACCGGCGCTCGGGGACATCGGCGACGCGGAGCGCCTGACCCGCGAGACGCTGCTGGTCGCCGACGCGCCGGAGGCCACCTTCCTCTGGTGGGACCTCCGTCTCCATCCCCGCCACGGCACCGTCGAGGTGCGCGAGATGGACAGTCAGGCGTCGCTCGACGACGTGGCGGGGCTCGCGGCGCTCGTGCGGGCGCTCGCGCTCGAGGCCGCCGGCTCCCCGGCGCCGACCGAGGAGCCGAGCAGCGACCCGCTCGCATGGTCCTCGTTCCGCGCCGCCCGCGACGGCGTCGAGGCGACCATCCTGGACGACGGTGCCCTCGTGCCGTTGCGCGACGTGGCACGGCGCACGGTCGACCGACTCCGGCCGCTCGCCCGCGAGCACGGCGAAGCGGACGCGCTCGACCTGATCGCGCGGATCCTCGAGCAAGGCGGGGGCGCCGGCCGCCAGCGCGCGGCCTTCGCGCGGGGCGGCATGCACGCGCTGCTGCGAGCCCTCGTCGAGGAGACGGCACGGGTCGGTCTCGACGCCGCCCGAGCGGGTAGAGCACGGGGCGGGCGAACGGTCACCGGCGCCACGCGACGAGGAGGAGTCGTGCCCGGCGAGCGACCCAGCGTCGAGACCGAGTAGCAGGACAGGTCTTGACGGACAAGGGCATATCGGTGGAGGACGCGACCAGAGCGCTGCTCGACGAGCACGTCCGCCGGTTCAACGCCGCCGTCCGGACGGGCGACTTCTCGCCGCTCGTCGAGCTGTTCGCGGACGACGCGGAGCTCGCGTTCGAGGGGGTTCCCGCGGGGCCGTTCCACGGCCGCGACGAGATCGCCGCCGCCTACGCGGCGCAGCCCCCCGACGACGAGCTCGACGTCGTCGACGTCAGCGAGGAGCCGAACGGGGTGCTCCTCGAGCGCTTCGCCTGGCGTGGAGGCGGCACCGGCGTGATGCGCCTCATGATCCGCGACGGACGCATCGGGCGACTCGTCGTCAGCTTCGACTAGCGAGAGGCCTGGAGGAGCTCCTGCGCTCACTCGCAGAGACCACGCGGGCCGGTTTCGCCGCCCCGCAGCCGGGTAGAGCGCGGCGGGAGCGGTCATCCGGACGAGACGAGGAGGAGCCATGCCCGACAAGCGACCGAGCGTCGAGAACGAGAAGCAGTACGAGTCCCTGAAGGACAAGGGCATGTCGAAGGAGCGCGCGGCGAAGATCGCCAACTCGCCCGGGGCCTCGAGCCGCGGCGGCAAGAAGTCCGGCTCCGGCGGCGATTCGCGTCAGGGAGGAACGACCGCCCAGAAGAAGGCCGCCGGGCGCAAGGGCGGGAAGGCGACCGCCCGCAAGAGCTCGTAGCCATACGGAGGGGGGTCTGTTCCCGGAGGAGACCGACCCCTCCGGGCTCTCCGTCGCGTCGCGAACTCGGGCGACAGCCTTCGGGTCGGGCTCGCCGCCGGTCGGGCGAGGCGGCTGCCCGGCTTCTCCGGTCTGGCCGGGCTCACGCGACGCGAGGGGCCGCCCGGAGACGACCCCTCGCTGACGCGCGTCGCGGTTCTACGAGCAGCCGGTGTTCGTGCCGCAGTCGCGGCACGTGTAGCACGAGCCGGTCCTGACCATCCGGCCGCCGCAGCGCGCGCACTCGACGGCGTCCTCCCACTGGTTGAAGAGCGCCGTCTGGCCCGGCGGGGCCGACTCGGCCGCGGTCACCGATGTGGCGGCACTCGGCGTGCCCGTGTAGGCGGCCGCGAGGCGCGCCTTCACCTCGGGCGTCAGGATCCCGGCCTCCTCCTGCTGGTCGGCAGTGAGGAACTTCTTGCCGAACCACCGGAAGATGTAGTCGACGATCGACTTCGCGCTCCGGATGTCCTCGTCGTTCGTGAGCCCGCTCGGCTCGAAGCGGAGATGCGACAGCTTCGAGACGTAGACCTCCGGTGGCACGCCGTACTGGAGCCCCATCGAGACGGCAATCATCAGCGAGTTCATGAGCCCGGCCATCGTCGTGCCGTCCTTCGCGATGTCGACGAAGATGTCGCCCGGCGTACCGTCCTCGTGGAGGCCGACGTGGATGTACCCCTCGTAGTCGCCGACGCGGAACTTGCGTCCCACCTCGACGCGATCCTCGGGTAGCCGCCGGCGCTGCGGCTTGGCGCCGAGCGCGACGGGGGACAGGCCTGCCAGGGTCGTCGCGCCGGAAGCGGCGTCCTTCGACGACGAGAGCGGCTGGGCGACCTTGCAGTTGTCGCGGTAGACCGCGATCGCCTTGACGCCGAGCTGCCACGACTCGACGAGGAGCTGGGCGATCTCGTCGATCGTCGTCTGCTCGGGGAGGTTGACCGTCTTCGAGATCGCGCCCGAGATGAAGGGCTGGACCGCGCCCATCATCTTGACGTGCCCCATGTAGTGGATCGCACGCTCCCCGATCGCGCAGTCGAAGACGGGGTAGTGCTCGGTCTTCAGGTGCGGTGCACCGACCACACCGCCGCGCTCGTCGATGAACGCCACGATCTCCTCGACCTCGCGCGGCGCGTAGCCGAGCTCGCCGAGTGCCATCGGAACGGTCTTGTTGACGATGGTGATCTCGCCGCCGCCGACGAGCTTCTTCGACTTCACGAGCGAGAAGTCGGGCTCCACGCCCGTCGTGTCGCAATCCATCATGAAGCTGATCGTCCCGGTCGGGGCGAGCACGGTCGCCTGCGCGTTGCGGAAGCCGTGCACCTCTCCGATCTCGAGCGCCTCGTCCCACGCCCGCCGCGCGCCGTCGAGGAGGTCGTCGGGCACTGAGTCGGGATGCTGGATGTTGCCGACCGCGGCGCGGTGCTTCGCGATCACGCCGATCATCGGCGCCCGGTTCTCCTGGTAGCCGGCGTGCGGGCCCATGCGCTTCGCGACCTCGGCCGACTTCCGGTACGCACGACCGGTCATCAGCGCGGTGATCGCGGCCGCGTAGGCGCGGCCCTCGTCCGAGTCGTACGGCAGGCCTCGCGCCATGAGGAGGGCGCCGAGGTTCGCGTAGCCGAGACCGAGCTGCCGGAACTTCTTCGCGTTCCGGCCGATCTCGGGCGTCGGATACGAGGAGTACCCCACGGCGATCTCCTGGGCGAGGAAGACGACGTCCACGACGTGCTCGAGCATCTGCACGTCGAGCTCGCCGTCCTCCTTGCGGAACTTCATGAGGTTGAGGGAGGCGAGGTTGCACGCCGAGTCGTCGATGTGCATGTACTCCGAGCACGGGTTGGACGCGTTGATCCGGCCCGTGTTCGGCGACGTGTGCCAGGCGTTGATCGTCGTGTCGTACTGGACGCCCGGGTCGGCGCACTCCCAGGCCGCCGCGGCCATGTCGCGCAGTAGCGAGCGCGCCTCGACCGTCTCGACGACGGTGCCGTCGGTCCGCGCCGTGAGCGACCACTCCTTACCCTCTGTCACCGCTTCCATGAACGCGTCGGTGACACGCACCGAGTTGTTCGCGTTCTGATACTGGATCGAGGCCCAGTCGGACGAGTCGAGCGACATGTCGTACCCCGCCTGCTCGAGGACGCGAGCCTTGCGCTCCTCCTTCGCCTTGCACCAGATGAACTCGTCGACGTCCGGGTGGTCGACGTCGAGCACGACCATCTTCGCCGCCCGGCGGGTCTTGCCGCCCGACTTGATCGTGCCGGCCGAGGCGTCCGCGCCTCGCATGAACGAGACCGGCCCCGACGCATAGCCGCCCTTCGAGAGCTGCTCCTTCGAGGAGCGCAGGCGGGAGAGGTTGAGGCCCGAGCCCGAGCCGCCGCGGAAGATGATTCCCTCGCGGCGGATCCAGTCGAGGATCGACTCCATCGAGTCGTCGATCGAGAGGATGAAGCACGCCGAGCACTGCGGCGTCTCCTCGAACCCGACGTTGAACCAGACCGGCGAGTTGAACGAGGCGTACTGGTTGACGAGGATCGCCTTCAGCTCGGCCTGGAACGCCTCGCGCTCCTCGTCGCCCGCGAAGTAGCCGCCCTGGGCGCCCCACCCCGTGATCGTGTCGGCGACGCGGCCGATCATCTGCTTGACGCTGCGCTCGCGGTCGGGCGAGGCCATGCGGCCGCGGAAGTACTTCTGGGCGACGATGTTCGTCGCCGTCTGCGACCAGAACTTCGGGAACTCGACGTCGCGCTGCTCGAACGCGGGCGCGCCCTTGCCCGGGATCAGCGCGTCCCGCGTCTCCCACTCGATCTCGTCGAACGGGTCACGGCCCGGGATCGTGAAGAACCGGCGCGGGGCAACGATCGCCCCCTCGTCGACGACGGTGTTGACGACCTCGTGCTCCTGCTCGAGTGCCTGCGGCGCCTGCTTCGCGGTGGCCATGCTGTCCTCCCGGGCTGAGATGTCCCTTCACTCCCCACGCCGGGCGCGCGCGGGCGCGTCCTGTGAGCGGACCGGGCATGCTAGGACGCGGGCCGGACGGCATGGAAATTCCTGCAAATTGCTGTAAAATCCGGCAGCTCTCACCTATGGAGTCTACCGGTCCGGCGACGAGACGAGCCGCTAGCGGCGACGGACGAGCCAGCTCGCCGCGCCCGTCGCCAGGAGCACGCCGGCAAGGCCGGCGAGCGCCAGCACCGGGAGCGGCAGCGAGCTGCTCGAGGCGGTGCTCGCGGGCGCCAGAGCGGCCTGGGCCGGTGGCGCGGCGACCTGGTCTTCCGCCTGCTTCGGCGTGCTCTCGGGCTTCGCGGCAGGCGCAGGCGCCGGGGACGGCGGCGCAGCCGTCGTGCTCCCGCCCGCTGCCTTCGGTGTGGCGGCGGCTGCGGTTGCCGCCGCGCCGTCTCCCGGGTCCGGGCGACCACGCCGGGCGAAGACGAGCGCTCGGCGGATGTCCTGGTCTGCGTCCGAGTACTGGAGGACGTCACTCGGCAGCGAGCGGATCGCGGCCCGGTAACAGCGGAGCGGGTACACGCCGTCGACGCGACCGCCCGAGTACCAGTCCCGGATCACCCGCTGGGCACAGGCCTCGTCGGCTGCCGTTGCAGGCGCGGCGGAAGAGAGGAAGACGAGCCCGAGGGCAGTCACGGTCAGCGTGCCGAGTCGGCGGCGAACACGCATATTCGGACCAGCGTACCCAGCGGCGCACCGCCGGAAACCACGCCGGCGGGGGATGCTCAGGCGGGTCCGGGTGGCCCGCCCTCACGGCGGGCCTGGGCACGGCGGCTGAGATACCCGGCTCCGCCCGCTGCGAGGAGCAGCAGGGCCAGGCCGCCGAGGACGAGCAGCGGGATCGGGACCGACGACGGGCCGGAGGTGTCGACGGGCGGTGTCGCGACCCCGCCGCCCGGATCGCCGGGGTCTCCGGGATCGCCGGGGTTGCCGGGCGTGGTCTCACCCGGGGTCGGGTCGCCGTCGGTCGGTCGCTGGCCGCCCGACGCGCCGGGGTCGGCCTTGCCCTGCCGGGCGAACTGGAGGGCGCGGAGGATGTCCTCCTTCGCGTTCGAGTAGTCGAGCACGTCCACGGGGAGGGAGCGGATCGCCTCCTGGTAGCACCGCAGCGGGAAGATCTTGTCGACCCGCCCGTCGCCGTACCAGTCCGCCACGACCGCGTCGGCACACGACGCCGCGGCCGCCGGGGGCGCCGCGACGGCGAAGACCGAGGTCAGCGCGGCCAGCGCTGCGAGAAACGCGAAACGAGATGTGCGACGGGAGCGAGCGTCTGTCACGAAGCCAGGGTCGGCAAGGTCGGGACGAGTGTCCCCACCTTCCGTGGGTCGGCGATCAGGGAAGGGTAAACGATGTGTAAGACGCCGCTGCGGCCAAGTTGTCGACGGCCCCGGGGCGGCGCGCGCGCCATGGTAGCCTCGCCGCGTCATGGACGGGGCCTTGCGACGCGAGTTCCTGTTCGCGAAGCATTCCGCAGCGGCGGAATCCCGGCGCTCGGTCCCCGCCTGCGGCGGGGCACGTCCCTGAAGGCGACGACGACGCCGCCGCATCCCCTCGCCGGGCGCGGTACGAACGCCGCGGAGGTCGCCGCCCTCTCGGCGCTCGGCGTCCTTCTGGCGGCGGCGGTCTTCGCCGGCGGCGGCTCGCGCAACGACGCGCTCGCGACGGTGGGGATCGCCGCGCTCGGTGCCGCGGTGCTCGGGCTCGGCGCGGCCCTGTGCGGCCTGCTACCCCTCGCCCGGCTCGACACGCCGGGCCTCCTGGCTGTCGCGGCATGCGTCGGACTGACCGTCTGGGCCGGGCTGACCACGATCTGGTCGATCGCCGGCGAGCACTCGTGGGACTGGCTCGGCCGCGGCGTGGTCTACCTGTCGTTCCTCGCCCTCGGGCTCCTCGCCGGAGCCCTGCGTGCCGGCACACGCGGCGTGGCCGTCCTGACGGCCGTCGTCCTCGGCGCCGCCCTCGGCTGGGCGTTGCTCGGCGTCGCGGTCCCGTCGTTCTTCGAGGACGGGGATCGCATCGCGCGTCTCCGCGAGCCGGTCGGCTACTGGAACGCGCTTGCGCTGCTGGCCGACGCGGCCCTCGCGCTCGGGCTCTGGCTGGCGCGGGACGCGCGCCCGCTCGTGCGCGCACCCGGGATGCTGCTCGGGTTCGTGGGCGTGCTGTCGCTCCTTCTCACCCAATCTCGGGCGGGGGTCGTCGGCGCCGCTTTCGTGCTCGTCCTCTGGTTCGCCCTCTCCGAGGAACGCCTCGACGACGGACTCCGTCTCGTGCTTCTCGCCGCGCCGGCACTCCTCGTCGCGGGCTGGGCCTTCACGCGCCCGGCGCTGGTCGAGGACGGCGCTCTCCGTGCCGACCGTCTCGCCGACGGACGTGTCTTCGCCGTGTTGGCGTGCCTCGGTGCCGGCGCGGCCCTGGTGGGTGCCTTCGTGCCGGTCCGGCGTCTCGTGGCCGAGCGACGTGGCGTCGTCGCTCGCGGGCTCGCGGCGACCTGCGTCGCCGCGGCCGTCGTCGGCGTCGGGGCACTCGTCGTCGCAGTCGGCAACCCGGCCGCTTGGGCCTCCTCACAGCTCTCGGGCGGCGAGTGCGCGAACGACCCGGGACGGCTTACCGCGCTCTGCGCGAACAACCGGCTCGCGTGGTGGGACGAGGCGCTCGAGATCGCGGCAGACCGGCCCCTCCACGGGTCGGGGGCGGGGACCTATGCGATCGCCCGCCGCCGCTATCGGGACGACGCCACGAACGTCACCGAGCCCCACAGCGTGCCGCTCCAGGTGCTCGCCGACACCGGTCTCGTGGGGCTCGCGCTCGGCGCGCTCGCCGTCGTCGCCGGCGCGATCGGCGTGCGGCGCGGGCTCCGTCTCGCGCGTGACCGCGACCGCCCCGCCTGCGCGGCGCTCGCGTGCTTCCTCGTCGCCTACGGCGTGCATGCGCTCGTGGACTACGACCTCGACTTCCTCGCGGTGACGGCTCCCGCGCTCGTCGCGCTCGGAGCCCTTCTCGTCGTCGGCCGGCCCCGGCTCGTCACCCGCGCCGGTGCCGCGCGGCTCGTCGCGCTCGCCGCGGTGTCGGCCGCCGGCGCGCTCGTCCTCGTCCTGCCCGCCCTCGCCGAGCAGGACGTGGATCGCTCGCTCGCCGCCACCGAGGCGGGACGCATCGCAGCCGCGATCGACGCGGCGGAACGGGCGCGGCTCCTCGATCCGCTCTCGCGGGAGGCCCTCGAGGCCCTGGCGGTGGCGGCGGACGCGGCCGGAGACGAGGCCCGGGCGGTGGCGTGGTACGAGGAAGCCGGCCGCCTCCAGCCGGAGAACCCCGACGTCTGGTACGCGCTCGGGCTCTACCACACGCTCGCGACCGGGGACCTCTGTGCCGCCTACCAGGCTCTCAACCGCTCCTACACGCTCGACCCGAAGAGCACGCGCTGGGTGGCGCGGCGGGCCGCTGGACGTGGCCCGCGCGGCCGTCAACGACGGCGCCTGCGAGCGCTGAGCGTCGCTACGCGCCGAGGATGAGGACGGCGTGCGCGCCGTGCAGCTGCGCCGGGCGCATCCCGTCGAGCGGGCCGACCAGCCGGATCCCGAGGTCGCGGGCGAGTCGCCTGCCTTCGCCCTCGAAGCCGCGGCGATACATCACGAGCGAGCGCGCGTACTCGTGGTTCGGGGCGTTGCCGACGAGGCCGAGCCGGTACCCCTCGCCCGAGACTCGCGAGGCAGCCGCAGCGGCGGCGCCGTTGCGGCCGTTGCCGTTGAGGACGACGACGCGCACCTTGCGCCGCGGAAGCTGCGCGGGCGCGGCCTTCGTCGCACGGGTCGGCAGCGGCTTCGGCTTCGCGGCAGGCTTCGCCGTCGCGCCGGACACGGCCTTGCGGGCCGCGGCGCTCGCGGCGGGCTCCGGCTTCGCGAGCAGCGCGCCGCCGAGGACGATCAGGAGGACGAGCTCGACCGCCGCGACGGCCGCGACGACGACGGCCGCCGTCCGCCAGGGACGGACGGCGAGCTCGACGCGATCGAGGCGGAGGGGGTGGTCCACGACGCACCCTCGTTCGTCCGTGGGCGGCTCATTCCTCCCGGATCCACTCCCACGTCTCGCGCAGCCCCGCCGCGAGAGGCACCTCGGCCCGCCAGAGGAGCGTGGTCTCGGCTCGGCGCGGGTCGAGAGAGCTCCGTCGGAGCTCGCCGACCCGCGGCGGGGCATGGACGGGGTCGGAGGTCGAGCCGGTCACGTCCCGGCAGGCGCCCCAGAGCGCGAGGACCGACGTCTCCTCTCCCGTGCCGACGTTGAACACCCCGCCCTCTGCCCCGACCGCGCCGACGAAGGCGCGGACGACGTCGCCCACGAAGACGTAGTCGCGGGTCTGCGCTCCGTCCCCGAAGATCGTCACCGGCTCGCCGGCGAGCGTCCGCGAGAGAAAGATCGAGACGACGCCGGCCTCGCCGTGCGGGTCCTGGTGGGGCCCGTAGACGTTCCCGAGCCGGAGCGCAACGTGTCGTGTCCCGTAGAGCCGGTTCCACGTCGCGAGGTACTCCTCGGCGGCGAGCTTCGACGTCCCGTACGGGGAGAGCGGCAGGCGGGCCGCGCCCTCGTCCGCCGGCGACTCGCACTCCCCGTAGATCGCCCCGCCCGTCGAGGCGAGGATCACCTGGGCGCCGTGCGGCCGCGCGGCCTCGAGGACGTTCACGGTCCCGAGGACGTTCGACCGCGGCGTCGGCGGCAGGGTCCGCCACGGACGCACGGACGTCGATCTGGGCTGCGAGATGGAAGACGACGTCCGGCGCGACGTCGTCGAAGAGGTCTCCCAGGGGCTCGCGGATGTCCGCGACGTGGAGCGTGGCGCCGGCCGCGACCTGCTCCCGGCGCCCCGACGAGAGGTCGTCGACGACGTGCACCTCGTCGTCCCGGGTCAGCAGGGCGTCGACGAGCGTCGATCCGATGAACCCCGCACCCCCCGTGACCACCGCCCGCACGGCCGTATCGTACGCCGTCGTGTTCATCTCGTTCGAAGGGCTCGACGGAAGCGGGAAGACGACGCAGGCACGGTTGCTCGCGACCTCGCTCGGCGCCGACGGCGTGGACGTGGTGCTCACACGCGAGCCCGGCGGGACGCCGCTCGGCGAGGCGATCCGCGATCTCGTCCTCCACGGCGACCACGTCGCGCCCTGGGCCGAGGCCGCCCTCTACACGGCCGCGCGGGCGCAGCACGTCGAGGACGTCATCCGGCCGGCGCTCGCCCGCGGCGCGACGGTGCTCTGCGACCGCTATCTCGACTCCTCGGTCGCCTACCAGGGCGCGGGACGGGGACTCGGGCTCGACGCCGTCCTCGACCTCAATCTCGCAGCCGTCGGCGGTCTCCTGCCCGACCGGACGTTCCTCGTCGAGATCGATCTCGAGACGGCCGTGGAGCGCGTCGGCGCCCGGCGCGATCGCATCGAGCAGGATCTCGGCGTGCTGTGGGAGCGGGTCGCGGACGGGTACCGCGGCCTCGCCGCCCGGTATCCCGGAGCGGTTCGTCGTCCTCGACGGGGAGAGACGCCCCGAGGCGATCGCGGAGGAGATCCGTGAGCACCTTCGCTGAGATCCCCGAGCAGCAGGCGGCGAAGCGCCTTCTCGAGGCGGCGCTCGCGGACGGCCCGTCGCACGCGTACCTCTTCCACGGGCCGGCGGGAGTCGGCAAGCGGGCCGCGGCGCGCGCGTTCGCCGGCGTCCTGCTCGGCGACCTGCGGCGTGTCGCGGCCGGGACGCACCCGGACCTGCAGGTGATCGAGGCGCTCGGCGAGATGATCCGCATCGACGAGATCCGGGCGCTGCACCACGACCTCCACATGCGGCCGTTCGAGGGCAGCCGGCGCGTGTACCTCGTCCTCGACGCCGACCGCCTGAACGACGAGGCGGCCGCCGCCCTCCTCAAGGACCTCGAGGAGCCGCCGTCGTACGCCACGCTCGTGCTCGTCGCCGACGAGCTCGGGCCGCTTCCCGAGACGATCCGGTCGCGGTGCCAGCTCGTGTCGTTCCGGCGGCTCTCGCGGCCGGCGGTCGAGCAATGGCTTCGAGACCGCGCGCCGGAGCTCGCGGCCGACGAGATCGCGACGCTCGCCCGCGTCGCCGGCGGCCGGCTCGACCGGGCCGCGCGTCTGCTCGACCCTGCAGCCCGCGAGCAGCGAGCCGCCCTCCTCGACGCGGCACGGCGCACCTACGGCGACGACTCGTTCCACCCGGCGGACGCAGCCGCCGTCGTGCTCGCTTCGGCGGCGGCGCGTGGGGCCGAGGCGCGCGCGGCGGAGCAGGAGCGGATCGAGGGGCTCGAGCTGTCCTCCCGCGAGGTGGAGCAGCGGCTCAGGCGCGTCGCATTCGGCGCGGAGCGCGAGGAGGTGCTCGCCTCGCTCGACGACCTCGCGTCGTGGTACCGGGACCTCGTCCTCGTGGCGGCGGGCGCCGAGGGCGCCGTCGTCAACGCCGACCGGCTCGACGACCTGCGAGTGGGTGTGGCGGCGGGCGGCGCACAGGCGGCCGAAGAAGCCGCGACGCTCATCCGTCAGGCGTGGCGGGAGGCCGAGGAGTTCAACCTCAACGCGACGCTGCTGCTGGAGGCACTCTTCGTGCGTCTGCGGCGGGTCTTCAGGGACGCAGTGCCAGCCGCACCGTGAAGCGGAAGCGGCCCGACTCCGAGCCCGTGTTGACGATCGACGCCTCGCACTGACCCGGCCCGATGCGCGGGATCACGAGCGAGGTCGCCCCGGCGGCTCCCAGGGCCTGCGTCCGGAATGTCGAGCCACACGAGATGGCGACGCGGCCGCTGCCCGGGCCGGCGAGCGTCCCGGTGAGCTGGACACGGCGGTTCGGGCCGAGCAGCCCGAAGTCGACCGTGACGCGGTCACTGGGGCCGAGCGTGCCCTGGCGGCTGATCACGACCGGCTTCAGCGCAGGTCTCGACGAGGTGATGACGGGAGGCTCCGCGAGGTCGAGGTCGGCGAGGATCGCCTGACGGACGACGCGGGAGGGCGGCTCGAGCCAGTCGATCTTGTAGCGGCCGCCGAGGTTCGCATAGGCGTAGTCCTCCGCGAACACCTCCGCGATCGAACGGCTCCAGCCGACCTGGTAGCGGTCGCGGACGCTCCGGACGGCCACGAGCTCCGCCATCCCGCGGGCCTTCCACCAGAGCGGCGTGCCGTTCGGCTCCGCGAGGCCGCCGTGGCGCCGGCTCGCGTCGACGTGGTGCCCGTACTCGTGGACGAGCGTGTGCGCGATGTCCGCGGTCCGACCGGCCGGGACGACCATGACACCGCGGTTTCCCTTGCGCCGCGAGTAGCAGCCGGCGGCGAACGCGGCACAGCGCTCCTCCAGCTCGTCCCACCCGACGATCCGGATCGTGACGCGCTCGATCTCGTGGCCGTGGGCGGCGCGCCGGAGCCGCTCCGCGTACCACTGCGGGTCGACGTCGGCGCGCAGGTCGAAGTGGATCGCGCGGCCCTGGTCGTCGCGCAGCACGACCTCGCGGGCCGCCGCCGGGCCGGCAAGGATCGCGACTGCGACGATCGACAGCACCGCGACGAGAGCCGTCCGTGCCATGCCTCCAGAGTAGGGGCGGACAGGCTCCTGCCGGGTTAAGCGGGCGTTCTGGCGGCGCTACACTTCGGCACTCCGCCGACGTAGCTCAGCTGGTAGAGCACTTCACTCGTAATGAAGGGGTCCACGGTTCGAGTCCGCGCGTCGGCTCTTCGAGGTTCAAGCGGTTCGGCGGCCGCCTTGTCGAGTCGGTCGGCGCCACACGGGCGTCCACGACCTTGCGTGCTGCGCACCCCGTCCGCATCCTTCGCGGCGATGCGAACAATGCCGGTGGGGATACTCGTGATCGCGGCTGTGAGCGCCGGATTTGCGAACGGCGGCGTGGCAACCTCGCGGTCGGTGAGCGACGCACCGGCTGCGGAGCTCCGGGACTGCCGGTCACGCGGCGAAGGACGCTCGCCTCAGCGTCTGCCACCCAAACCGGGTGTACGGATCGGGCCGCTGCTCTTCTGGCCCTCGATCAGAGATTCCGCTCCACGGGCCTCCCAACGGGGTCCGAGTGGCCCTTCGTCCAGAAAGCGCCGGTCATCCTTCCGGCGCGCGTGAACGTCGTGCTCGCGATCGAACCCGACGCGCGGACGCTCGCTGCTTTCCAGCACGACGGGCACTACGTGTCAGCGATCCGATTCGAGGCTTGCCGCGAGCGTGTCCGCGCGTTCGCCTACCGGGAACGGTCGGGAAATACACCGGCTTCCCGTTCGCCGTCGCCTCGGTGGATCGAAGCGCATGCGTGCCGATGGAGGTCTGGACCGACGGGAAGCCCTCTCCGGTGCGGCGGCTCGTCCCTGTCGGTCGCGCGTCATGCTGAGGTGTTGTTGAGTCCGTCGCCCTCTGTCGGCGTCGGGCCGTCCCGGAGTCGGAGCGCGAGCGTGGAGAAGGCGCGAGCGGCGAGGAGTTAGGCTGGGCGTCCGGCGCGGTCGGGAAGCTGGCGGGGTGGAGTTCTACGCCGGGCACATGGAGGACACGTCCATCGTGCACCTCACATCCAGATCGTTCCTCGTCGAGGCTCTGTGCGGCGAGGTGGTGACACACGACGGCGAGCCCGTCGGAGCGACGATCTGTGCGGAGTGTCATGTGCTCGCCGTCGAACGCGGTGGAGTGGCGACCGATTGGACCGTGGTCGGCGAGACCCAGGTCCTCCGCCTCGCGGCGTGACGTCGCCACTCCTCGCGGCGATCACACCAGCACGAGCTCCGCCTCGGTCGCTCCGCGCACCTGCGCGCCGGCCGGCCCGCAGCGGGCCAGGCGGAACGCCAGAACCTGGTCGGCGTCGGTCCTCTACCGCGGCAGCGTGAACCGAAAGGCGCTGCCCCCGCCCTCGGCCGGCTCGACCCAGATGCGGCCACCGTGGGCCTCGACGATCCTCCGGCACACCGCAAGCCCGATTCCCGTTCCCTCCGACCGGCGATCGACGCGCGCGAACATGCCGAAGATGCGGCCCGCGTGCTCCTGGCCGACGCCGACGCCGTTGTCGCGAACCGTCACGACCCACTCCTGGCTGTCGCGCAGCGCGGAGACGTCGACGAGGGGAGGCTCGTCGCCGCAGAATTTCAGCGCGTTGCCCACGAGGTTCAGCAGCACGCGGCGGAGCTGTCGGGGGTCGCCCGTCACCTCGGGCAGCTCGCGCACCTCGAGCGTGCCCCCGGTCGCCTCGAGCCTCGGGCGCAGGTCCTCCGCGACCTCGGCCATCAGCTGCTCGAGCGCGACCCGCTCGGCGTCGAGCTCGCCGGAGCGCGCGTACAGCAGGATGCCGTCGATCAGCTCGCGTGCGCGCTCCGTGCCGGCACGCAGCTGGTGGAGCACCTGGGGCGGGGGCGGTTCCTCGGGCCGCCGCTCGAGCAGGCTGACGAGCACTGCGATCCCCGCGAGTGGCTCGCTCAGGTCGTGGGCGACGACGTTGGCGTAGCCGCGAAGCTCCGATTCGAGGCGGCGATGGTCGGTCACGTCGTGGAGGAAGACGACCACGCCGTCGCCGAGCCTGGCGACGCGGTGCGCGAACGTCCCGAGCATGTATCCGTCCCCGAGCGGGGTGTCGTAGGTCACCTCGTCGGCATGCGCCTCGCCGGTGTCGCAGACGCGGACGTACGTGTCGAACGCCTCGCTCCCGCGCATCGGGGGCAGTGCGTCGAGCAGCGTGTATCGGTCACGCGTCGCGGCGGGGAGCCTGAATCGCCGCATGATCGTGGGGTTGCCGTAGCCGAAGGCGAAGTCGACGATGCGGCCCGACTCGTCGCGCAGCGCCCAGAGGATGCCGACCGCTTCCGGGAAGCCGTCCAGCAGGGCGCGGAACCCGGCGGCGCCGGGCACTCCGAGAAGCGCGACGAGCCGCGGATCCTCACCCCAAGGCTCCGGCTCGAAGCTGCCTTCGCGCTCGTCCACGCCCGCAGGATAGGAGCGGCCGCTCAGCTCGTGACGAAGCGGGCGCCGACGGTCGCCGCGAGCGTCCGGTGGGCCGTCGACGTGCCGACGAGCACCGAGCGCGCGAGGTCGACGCCTCGTTCCCGCGCGAAGGCGAGGAGGAGGCCGGGGAGGGGCGGCCGGCACCAGCAGGTCGGCGGGCCGCCTCCGTGGGCGCAGACACGGCCTTCGACCGGGCCGGCGACCGCCGCCGCGAGCGCTGCGACGAGCGGGGTGAGATCTGCCGGACGCCCGTCGGGGAGCCAGTCGAAGACGAGGTGAGGAGCGTCTCGGAGACCCGGCTCGGGAGCTGCGGCGCGTTGCTCGCGGAGCGCCGGGGCCGCGACGAGGACCCCGGCGCCCGCGCGGGCCGGATGCCGCAACCGGGTGAACGGCAGCCGCTCGATCGCGTCGAATCCCTCGTCGGGCGTCGGAGGCTCGAGCTCCCGGAGCGCTCTCATCTGGGCGGTGGGCGTGAGGACGCCGGGCTCGCGCGCAGACGCGCGGAGCTGCTCGGGGGTCGGCAGCGAGCCGAACCGCTCCAGAAGCCGCTCGACGAGATTGACCTGCGCCTGCGCGAGCGGGGTGTCGAGCCAGAGGCAGCGCGTCGCCACCGCGTGACGGCGCGCCGCCTCGACGACGCGGCTTCGAGACGCTCGGGTGAGATAGGTGTTGTCGAGCACGACGCGGCCCTCACCGTCCTCGAGCGCGTCGTCCAGCGTCTCTGCGAGCGCGCGCAGGGTGCCCCCTCGCTCGTCCCGGTTGAGGCGGAGGTAACCGCGGCCGGCGAGCTCCTCGGCGACACGGCTCTTCCCCGCACCCGGGATGCCCATGACGAGCACGACCTCTGTATCGCGCCGCAGAGCTCCGCTCCGTCCGGGCCCGGGACGCGTCGCGCCGAACGCGCCACGGAGCGCCGAGCGCTCGCCGGGGTCGAGACGGATCGCGGCGGCACGCGCGGCGGAGCGGGCCGTCTCGGGGCGCCTCGCGCCGGGCAGCGCCACGACGTGCGGCGACAGATCCAGGAGCCACGCGAGCGCGAGCTCGGCCGGGGTCGCGTCCCGCGCCGCAGCGAGCCGCGCGAGCGGCTCGAGGCCGGCGAGGCGGCCCACCCGCCGTGGCCCGCCGAGCGGCGCATGCGCGAGAACCGCGATCCCCAGCTCGTCGCAGCGCTCGACCACGCCTCCCCTCAGTGCGTTGTCGTCGAACGGGCTGATCGCGATCTCGACCGCAGTCACGGGCATCAGGTCGAGTGCCTCGTCGAGCTGCCCGCGTGTCACGTTCGAGAGCCCCACCCGGCGTGCGAGACCCCCTTCGCGGAGCCGCGCCAGCGCGCGGACCGAGGTGCGCCAGGGCGTCCGCGGATCCGGGGCGTGGAGGAGGTACAGGTCGACCGGGAGACCGTCGAGGGCATCGAGGCTCGCCTCGCAGTCCGCACGAATCGCCCTGGCCCGGCCGTCCGGGATCCAACCGCCCCCGACCCGCGTCATCCCGCCCTTCGTCACGATGCGCGCCGCCGCCGCGGCGCCCGCCCGGCGAAGGCCGTGCGCGAGGAGCCGCTCGTTGTGGCCGAGCTCGTCGTGGCCGAGGCCGTAGGCCCGCGCGGTGTCGAAGACGGTGATTCCCGCCTCCACGGCAGCGGCGATCGTCGCGAGCCCGCGCTCCTCCTCCCGCTCTGCGTCCGTCGACAGCCGCATGCAGCCGAGGCCGACGCGGAGCTCGGACGGAGCAAGCCATGGCGCGCTCAGGCAACGGAGCGTACGCGCGGCTCGGCAGGTCACGGCGGCGCGGCCGGGGCGCTGGAACGCCCGGTATTGCGCTGGCGTTGCGCGCACGACGAGGCCCCCGAGGGCGTCGCGGAGCGTTGGTACGCTTCCTCGCGATGAACTGGGGCCTCTATCTCGCCTTCCTGATCCCGCCGCTGATCATCGGCTTCGCCGTCCAGGCGTGGCTCAAGCGGACCGTCGCCGCGAACATGCAGGTTCCGGTGGCGAACGGCCTCAGCGGCGCCGAGATCGCACGGCAGATCCTCGATCGGAACGGCCTGCAGGGCGTGCCGGTCGAGACGTCCCCGGGTGGCCCGCTCTCCGACCACTACGACCCGCGGGCGAAGTCGATCCACCTCTCCGAGCCCGTGTACGGCGGCCGCTCGGTCGCGTCCACGGCGATCGCCGCCCACGAGGTGGGGCACGCGATCCAGCACGCGAAGGCGTACGCCCCCTTCCGGGCCCGCTCGGCCATGTGGCCGGTCGTCGCGTTCGCCTCGAACGCCTGGATCTTCCTTCTGATGATCGGCGCGTTCGCCCAGCTCTTCGGGCTCGTCCAGCTCGCGCTCGTCCTCTACGCCGTCGTCGTGCTCTTCCAGATCGTGACCCTGCCCGTCGAGTTCGACGCCTCACGCCGCGCGCTCGCCGCGGTGAACGACATGGGTCTCGTCGTGCGGAGCGAGTCGCAGGGCGCCCGGAAGGTGCTCACCGCGGCCGCCATGACGTACGTCGCCGCCGCCCTCGCGGCTCTCACGCAGCTCGCGTACTACGCGCTGATCTTCCTCGGCAACCGCGAATAGCCCGTGCGGGTCATCGCGTTGATCGTGCGCGCCGGCGCGGTCGTCGTCGCTGCGGGCTTTCTCTTCTCGCTCCTGGTCGACGGGGCAGAGACACCTGCGGTCGTGGCGCAGCCCGATCGCGTCCCGCCGAGAACGACGCCCCGGCCGGCGCCGATCCCGCCCGAGCCGCAGGTCCCGGGGGTCGTCACGATCGCCGCGACCGGCGACATCGGGATGGGCTCCGCGCCGAATCTTCCGGCCGGCGGCGGCAGCTCGCTCTTCGCCGACGTCGAAGCCGACCTTGCGGGCGACGTCGTGGTCGGAACCCTCGAGGGTGTGCTCGCGTCGGGCGGCACGTCGCGGTGTGAGGCGGGCCGGGCCTGCGACCCGGTTCGAGCTCCGCCGTCGTATGCCCGCCCGCTGGCGCAGGCGGGGTTCACGACGATGAGCCTCGCCACCGACCACGCCTACGACCTCGGTGCGCCGGGTCTTCGCCGGACGGTCGAGGCCCTGAACGAGAACCGCGTCCTGCACACGGGGCTCCCCCGGCAGGTGGCGATCCAGCAGATCGGCGAGATCCGCGTCGCCCTCGTCGGCTTTGCCCCCTTCCGCTGGGCTGCGCCCTCGGGTGACCTGCCCGGCGCGCGCCGTCTGGTTCGCAGGGCCGCACGCTCGGCGGATGTCGTCATCGTGGCGATGCACCGCGGGGCATCGAGTGACGACGACGTTCGCTTCGCCCACGCGGTCGTCGACGCGGGCGCCGATCTCGTTGTCGGCTCCGGGCCGCCAGCCCTGGCCGGCATGGAGTGGTACAAGCGGCGGCTGATCGCCTACTCCCTGGGCACCTTCGTCGACTACGGGGCGCCGGCCGGCGAGACAGCCCTTGCCCGAAGCGCGATCCTCCGTGTGATCCTCCGTGCGGACGGCGCCTTCGAGACGGGCCGGCTCGTGCCGACGCGGCTCGTCGGCAAGGGAGCGCCCGCACGCGACGGTTCGGAAGCTGCGCACGGGATCGTGCGGGCGGAGTCGCGCGATGCGTTCGGGACGCGCGGCGTGAAGGTCTCGCGAGAGGGGCTCCTCTCGCGCTAGCGAAGCCCGGGTGCCCGACCGGGTCGGACACACCGAGCCGCTCAGCCCTTCGTGAACACCCAGTCGTTCGCGCGGGCCTGCATGTGGCACGACGAGCAGAGCGAGCCTCTGGCGAGGACGCCGTAGCGGTTCCCCGTCCGCTCGTACTCGACCCACTTCCAGGTGCCGCCCACCTTGCGCATCACCGCGACCTGGGTCGCGAGCCCGCGGGCGCCGGGCTCGGCGATCGACTTGACGATCACCGTGCCGCTCGGGAAGCGCCGGCTCTGACCGCGCGGCTTGCTCGCGTAGACGTTCTTGACGCCGTTGTGCGCCCCGGGTGCGGTGAGCGGCTTCCGGTTGAGCTTGCGCCATTTCGCATACCCGTCGGTGTATGCGGGTAGGCCGGCCCTCGTGCTCGTGGCTGTCGCAGCGACCGAGAGCGCGCACGCGATCGCGATCGCGACGGCAACTGCGGCGGCGGCGGTTCGCACCGCGGGATCATCCCCGCTCGCCGTGCTCGCCCGCGTGACGGAATCCTTAATTCGGCGTGTCCGATGTCGTTTGCGCGGCGTGGGTGGCCCGTGCCAGACTGGCACCGGAGGCATGCCACGGTGAACGAGCTCGTCACCCCGCGGTCGCAGGCTGCCGACGAGGCGCGCGGTGCCCGGCGTGGCCTGCGCGTGCTCACGATCGAGGCGATCGGCCCGCTCACGGTCCTCGCCGGGATCGTCTGGGCGCTGGCCCAGCCGTACCGCGTGACGTTCTTCTACCCGGCGGGCAAGGAGGTGTGGGACTGGGTCGTGCAGCCGCCGCTCCTCGTCGTCGTGGTCGGGCTACTCTTCTCCCTCGTCGTCGCGCCCGGCGTGGTCGACGATCTCGAGCGTCCCGAGCGCGGAGATGCTGCCGCGGGCTGAGATCGCCCACTGGCTCTTCGCGGCCGGGTTCCTCTTTCTCGGGCTCGTCCTTCTCTCCGAGGCGATCGTCGGGACCGACGTCTTCCGCCGCCGTGCGTGGCGTGCGTCGCTCTGGCCGAGCCTCCTGCTCCTGGGGGGCCTCTGGCTCTGGGTGATCACGATCTTCTCGACGTTTTCCACGCTCCACCTCCTGGCCCACGCGATCTGGGCGCAGGCGGCAACCGCAGCCGGGGCCGTCCAGCTCGCGGTCGTGCGCGGCAGGCTCGCGTCGTCCTACTGGTCGCTCGTGACCGCGGCCGGGCTCGCGATCTCGGGCGCGGCGTTCCTCGTCCACGAGCAGAACGGCTGGCTGTTCGCACGATCGGCGTTCCTGCATCACCTGATCGGCTGGACGCTCGTCGTCGCCGCGCTCTTCCCGCTCGGCGCGGCGTTCCGTCCCCGGAAGCAGGTCTGGGCCTTCGGCTTCGCCGCCACGTGGCTCGCGATCGCGGTGATGCTTTTCGCGGATCGCGACGTCGCGCCGATCTTCGGCCACCTCTCGGAGCTCGCGGGAGGCGTCCCGTGATGCGTGGGGGGCTCGTCGTCTGCATCGTCGCGCTCGCCCTCCCCTCGAGCGCCGGCGCCCACGCGACGCTCTCCCTCGTCGCCCCGGCCGAGCAGAGCCGCGTCTCGGCGCCGCCGACGGAGATCCGGCTCGGCTTCGACCAGTCCGTCACGGCGCCGGCGGATGCGATCGTCGTCCTCGGCGCCGACGGCCGAAGGGTCTCGGGCCTGGTGAGCCAGGCCTCGGGCGGGACCGTCATCCGCGTGCCCGTGAGCGGGCTCTCGAAGGGAGAGGCGTACACCGTGCGCTGGCGCGAGATCTCGGCCGACGGCCACGTCGGGACGGGCGTCTACACATTCGGGGTCGGCGTCGAGCCGCCGCCACCGACGGAGGCGGTCGGTGCGTCCGGCATGACCTGGCGCGACGACGTCGCCCGCTGGGCGCTCTTCGCCTCGCTCGCCCTGCTCCTCGGAGTCGTCGGGATCCGCCTCCTCGTCCTGCCCCGGGTCGTCGACCCGCGGGTGGAGCGACGCGTCCACCTGCTCGGCGTCGCCGGTGCCGTCGCGGCGGTCAACGCGGGCATCGCCGGATTCGTGATCCGCTCGGCGAACGCGCTCGGGGTCTCGGGCGTCGACCTGCTGTACGCCGATCTCTCGCCGTTCGCGGAGTCCACGCGGTTCGGGACTGCGTTCCTCGTCACGACCCTCGGCTACGGCGCCTGCCTCACGATCCTGGCGGTTGCGTGGGCGCTCGACCGCCCCGGCTTCCGCTGGCCTGCCTTCTGCCTCGCGCTCGTCCTCGTCTGGAGCTATCCGCTCTCCGGGCATCAGGCCACCGAGCCGAACGCCTCGCTCGTCGGCCAGGTCGCGGACTGGGTGCACCTCGTGACGGCGATGCTGTGGGCAGGAGGCGTCCTGACGCTCGCCGTCGTGGTGTGGCCCCTCGCGCCGGACCTGCGCCGGACGGCCTTCCTCCGCTTCTCGCGGATCGCGATCGGGCTCGTCGCCGTGCTCGTCGTCGCGGGGACCGTGGTCGCGATCGAGCGGCTACCGCACCTCTCCGACCTGTGGCAGACGTCGTACGGGACCACGCTCATGGTCAAGGTCGCGCTCGTGCTGGTGGCGCTCGCCTGGGGCGGCATTCACCACACGTTCGTCCGTCCCCGGCTCGAACGCGGGCAGCGGGCGCGAGGGGTGGGGCGGAGCCTGCTCGGCGAGAGCGCCGTCGCGATGGCGATCCTGCTCGCCGCTGCGGTGCTCGTGAACGGCTCGCCGCCGCCCGTCGAGCGGGAGGGGTCGGCCGTCGGACGCATCCCGACGCTGTCGCCCTGATCCGCGCCGCGTCCACTCGAGGTCAGGCAGGCGCTCGTACCAGCGGGCGGGTCATTTCGATGCCGAACTCGGCCGCGAGAGTGGCAATCGCGGCGGGCGCGGCATCCTCGCCGAGCGCCGCCACCGCCCGGATGAACGACTCCATCTCCGTGCCCGGAGCGAAGACGACGAAGGCTCGGGCGCCTGCTCCCCGACTCGTTACGGATCGTGTGCTCGGCGCCGCCGGGGATCGCGACGACCGCGCCGGCCCTCTCGGTCCTCGTCGTGACGTCGCCGCCCGTGCGCGCAAGATGGAATGTGAGCTCGCCGGACTCGACCCGGTAGAGCTCGAAGGAGTCGTGGCGGTGCAGGAAGGGTGGGCCGCCGCCGGACGGTATCTCGACCTCGGCGGCGATCAGCGCTGAATCGCTGTCGGCGGTGGTGACGTGGACGACCACCTGGTCTGCGCCGAGTCTGAGCTCACGGGGCCTGCTGGCTTCGTGCACGAGTGTCCCTCCTCTTGCTTGGACAGGCCACAGCGCGAGGCAAGGAGCTGTACGCGATCGCGCGCGAGGTCGTCTCGAACGTCGAAGCCGAATGGACGCACCAGCTCGGCGAGCGCAAGATGAGAGAGCTGCGGTCGTTGCTCACCGTGCTGAACGCGGCCGTGGACGGTCGCTAGCCTTTCGCCCCGTGCTCGTCGCGATCTCCGGCGGCGCGGGCTTCCTCGGCCTGCATCTCGCCCGGCGCCTGGTGGGCGACGGTCACGACGTGCGCATCCTCGATCTCGTCCCGCTCGAGGACCCGCAGCTCGACGGAAGGGTCGACGAGCTCCGCGGCGACGTCCGGCTCGTCGCGGATGCCCGACGGCTCGTCGCAGGCGCCGACGTCCTCGTCCACGCCGCCGCGGCGCTCCCGATCCAGGTGACCCGCGAGGCGATCCGCTCGGTCAACGTCGAGGGGACGGCGGTCACGCTCGGCGCGGCGCTCGAGGCGGACGTCCGGCGCGCCGTGCTGGTCTCGTCGACCGCGGTCTACGGCGTGCCCGAGCGGCACCCGATCCACGAGGACGACCCGCTCGTCGGGGTCGGGCACTACGGCACCTCGAAGATCGAGGCCGAGGCGCTCTGCGCCGCCTTCGGGCGACGCGGGCTCGAGACCGTCGTCGTCCGTCCCAAGACGTTCGTCGGCCCCGAGCGCCTCGGCGTCTTCGAGATCCTGTTCGACTGGATCCGCGAGGGGCGCCGCGTGCCGATCCTCGGCGACGGCTCGAACCGCTACCAGCTCCTCGCCGTGGAGGATCTCGTCGAGGCGGTCGTCCGATGTCTCGACGCGCCGGTCTCGGGCGAGGCGCTGAACGTCGGCGCGGCCCGCTTCGGCACCGTCCGCGACGACCTCGACACGCTGATCGAGCACGCAGGCACGTCGTCGCGGCTGCGACCGGTACCGGTCCGTCCTTCCGAGCTCGCCCTGCAGGCGCTCGAGCTGGCGCGTCTTTCTCCGCTCGCCGAGTGGCACTACAAGACGGCGCACAAGGACTCCTACGTCTCGATCGCCAAGGCCGTGGCGCTCCTCGGCTGGGAACCCGCCCTCTCGAATGCGGAGACCCTCTGCGCGACCTACGACTGGTACCTCGCGCACAGGCCGGAGCGTCGCGGCGCCGGGACGACACACCGCGTCCCGTGGGACCAGCGGGCGCTCGGGTTGCTGCGACGCCTCAGCTAGCACCGCCCGAGCGACGTGCCGGTCTAGGCTGCCGTCGTGCGCGAGCTCCTCGACTACCGCTCCGAGTTCCCGATCCTCGAGCACACGACGTACCTCATCAACCACTCGCTGGCAGCCATGCCGCGACGGGCGGAGGAGCGGCTCGCCGAGTACGCCCGGGCCTGGAGGGAGCGGGGGATCCGTGCCTGGAGCGAGGGCTGGTGGACGACGCCGATGACGGTCGGGGACCAGGTCGGGCGGATCATCGGCGCCCCTGCGGGCTCGACGGTCATGCACCAGAACGTCGCCGTCGCCGAGGCGGTCGTCCTCTCGTGCTTCGCGCCGATCGACCCCTCGCGGAACAGGATCGTCTACGAGCGGGGGAACTTCCCGTCGGTGCGGTACCTCTACCAGGCGCACCCGGAGCTCGAGGTCGTCGTCTGCGCGGACGAGGGGGCGATCGTCGACGCGATCGACGAGCGGACGCTGCTCGTGCCGATCAGCCACGTGCTCTTCAAGACCGCCGAGATCCAGGACATCGAGCCCATCGTCCACCGCGCGCACGAGGTCGGTGCGCACGTGATCCTCGACTGCTACCAGTCGGCCGGCATCGTGCCGCTCGACGTCACGGCCCTCGAGGTCGACTTCGCGGTCGGGGGGTCGGTGAAGTGGCTCTGCGGCGGCCCGGGAAACGGCTGGCTGTACGTCCGGCCCGACCTCGCCGAGGTGCTCCGGCCGACCTTCACCGGCTGGCAGGCCCACGAGGCGCCCTTCGCGTTCGAGGAGGAGATGCGCTACGCGTCGGGTGCCGCGCGCTTCCTGACCGGCACGCCGAACGTGCCGGCCCACTACGCGGGAACGGCAGGCTACGACCTCATCGAGGAGATCGGCGTCGAGCGAATCCGGGCGAACTCGCTCCGGCAGACGCAGCTCCTGATCGACCTCGCCGGCGAGGCCGGCTTCGAGGTACGAAGCCCGCGGGCGCCCGAGCGCCGGGGCGGGACGGTGACGGTGCACGTCCCCGATTTCCCCGCGGTCCACCGCGAGCTCGCGGAGCGAGAGATCCTCTGCGACTTCCGGCCCGACGCCGGCATCCGCCTCGGCCCGCACTACTACACCTCGGACGACGAGCTGCGGCACGTGATCGACGAGATCCAGGAGATTCTCGCGAGCGGCGCCCACCTCGCCCACGCCGGCGTCGTCGCGTCCCACTGACGCGGGAGACCCACTACGCTCTGACCGGTGAGCACGCGCGGCGCCCGCGAGGACTCGTTCCTCACCCGCATCGTGTCGACCGTCTCGTCGTCGCTCGAGCTCGACGAGGTCCTTGCCTCGGTCGTACGCCTGCTGAGCGACGCGAGCGCCGTCCACGCGTGCTTCCTCTACCTCGTGGAGGACGCCGAACGGCTGGTCCTGCGGGCCGCTTCGGAGCCGTACGCGCACCTCGCCGGGCGGATCGAGCTCGCCCGCGGCGAGGGGCTCGCGTGGTGGGCGGTCGAGCACCGGGAGCCCGCGTTCGTCCCCGAGGACCTCCTCTCGGATCCCCGCGTCAAGTACGTGCCGGAGCTCGAGGAGGAGCGCTTCCAGTCGCTGCTCTCCGTCCCGATCGTCGGCACCCAGGGCGAGGTGATCGGGGTCATCTCGGCGCACACGGAGGCCCCGCGCGAGTTCTCCGCCGACGAGGTGGAGTTCGTCGTCACGACGGCCTCGCTCGTCGCCGGCGCGATCGAGAACGCGCGTCTCTATGGCGAGATGCGGCGTCGCGTCCACGAGCTCGAGGCCCTGACCGAGCTCGCCGAGGCGATCGCGCGCACCGAAGCGCTCGACGAGCTCCTGCCGGCCGTCGGCCGTGGCGCCCGGCGGCTCCTCGAGGCCGAGGCGTGCCACGTCTACCTCATCGAGCGCGGCGGCGACGACCTCAGGCTGCGGCATTCGCATCCGGCCAACGCGCCGGCGCGGCCCACGATCTCGCTCGCCGAGCTCGGGCCGGAGCTCTCCACGCGCGCGCGACGGGGCCGCGTGTCGGTACCCCTCGTCGCCGACGACGAGCTGCTCGGGCTCATCGTGGCGGACGCGACGCGTCGGGTCGAGCTCGCCCGCGCGATCGCCGGCCAGGTCGCGGTCGGGATCAGGAAGGTGCGCCTCATCGAGCGGCTCACCGAGCAGAACCTGATCGCCGACCTCTTCGACCACCTCACCCAGGGCCGCTCGGGTGCGGAGGTGGAAGGCAGGGCCGCCCGGCTCGGGTGCGACCTTGCACTGCCCCACATCGTGCTCCTGGCCGATGCCACTGACGAGCGCTTCGAGGTCGCCCTCCCCGCCGCGCTCCCGGGAACGCTGATCCATCGCGACGGCGCGGCCATCCGGGCACTGGTGCCCGTGTCCCGCCGTGGACTCGGCGCCGTCGTCGAGACCGCCCGGTCGCTGCAAGTCGATCCAGGCGCGGGCGCGGTCGGCCTCTCGAGCGTCTGCGCCGACCCCGACGCGTACGGCGACGGGTTCGTCGAGGCCGGTCATGCGCTGACCGGTGCCGCCGTCCTCGGACGCGAGCCGCGCGTCGTGGCCTACGACGAGCTCGGCGCGCACCGCTACCTCCTGCGGATCGCGAGCGAGGCCGCGAGCCACCGCGATCCCACTGTCGAAGCGGTGGGGCGTCTCGCGACCTACGACCGCCAGCGGCAGACCCAGCTGGTTGCGACGCTCGAGGAGTTCCTGCGCAGGCGCGGGTCGATCAGCGCGACGGCTGAGGCGCTCTTCGTCCATCCGAACACGCTGCGCCAGCGGCTCCGGCGGATCGCGGAGCTCACCGACCTCGACCTGCGGACGGACGACTGGCTCGAGATCGAGATCGCGCTCAAGCTCGTCCTGCTCCGGCGGGCGTCCGGGATCGACACACCCCGGGCGTAGCGAGTGTCCATTCTCGACCTGTGACGCGGCCGCGGGGCCGTGGTAGAACCGTGCCCCCGAGCGAGGAGGTGGGTGTCACCGTGGCTGCAGACGAGCAGGTCGAGCGGATCCGCCGGGAGATCGCCGACCGCGGCATCGAGTTCTTGTTCGCCCAGTTCGTCGACCTCCACGCCCGGCCCAGCGCGAAGCTGATCCCGGCGGCGTATTTCGACGACCTCGTCACGGACGGTGCCGGATTCGCCGGGTTCGCCGCCGGCGACCTGGGCCAGGTCCCGAGCGACCCCGACATCGCGGCGATGCCCGACCTCGCGAGCTTCACGCCCATTCCGTGGGAGCCGTCGCTCGCGCGCTTCGCCTGCGACGTGACGGTCGAGGGCGAGCCCTGGCCCTACGACCCGCGGACGATCCTCCGGAACGCCCTGGCCCGGGCGCGCGACGCGGGCTTCGACTTCAAGATCGGCCTCGAGCTGGAGTACTTCCTGCTGCGCCGGCGCGACGACGGGGGGATCGAGCTCGCCGACCCGCTCGACGACCTCGAGAAGCCCTGCTACGACATGCGCGGGCTGACGCGCAACCTCGAGTTCCTGACGACCGTCTCGGGCTATGTCAACGAGCTCGGCTGGGGGAACTACGCGAACGACCACGAGGACGCCAACGGGCAGTTCGAGCAGAACCTCACCTACGACGACGCGCTCGTCAGCTGTGACCGCGCGATCTTCTTCCGGTACATGGTGCACGCGCTCGCCCAGCAGGAGGGGATGCTCGCGACGTTCATGCCGAAGCCGTTCACGCACCTGACCGGCAACGGCTGCCACTTCCACATGTCGCTCTGGCGCGACGGGGAAAACGCGTTCCTCGACGAGAACGACCCGCGCGGGCTCGGCCTCTCAGAGACGGCATACCACTTCGTCGGCGGCCTGAAGACGCACGCGCGCGCCTACTCGGCGCTGACCGCTCCGACCGTCAACTCGTACAAGCGGCTCAAGCTCGGGTCGACGGCGTCCGGCGCGACCTGGTCTCCGGTCTGGATCTCGTACGGCTACAACAACCGCACGCAGATGCTCCGCATCCCGGGCCCCGGCCGGATCGAGGACCGCACGATCGACGGGTCCTGCAACCCGTACCTCGCCGCGACCGCGGTCCTCGCCGCCGGCCTCGACGGGATCGAGCGCGGTCTGGACCCGGGCGAGCCGAACACGGAGAACCTCTACACCGTGCCGATCGGCGAGCTCCGCGCGCGCGGGCTCGAGACACTCCCCGCCACGCTCGTCGAGGCGATCGGCGAGCTCGAGCGCGACGACGTGCTGCG
Source organism: uncultured Actinomycetes bacterium (assembly GCA_963734045.1). GTDB lineage: Bacteria > Actinomycetota > Thermoleophilia > Gaiellales > Gaiellaceae > Gaiella. The sequence continues at coordinate 65,060 of CAVTFU010000006.1, forward strand.
CACCGCGCTCGGGCGCGGGCGCGAGGAGGACATCGTCGACTGGATCGCGGGCATCAAGCGGGACGAGTGGCACCGCTACCACGAGCAGGTGACCGACTGGGAGCTCCGGGAGTACCTGACGCGCTTCTGAAGGCCCCGCGGCGCGGTATGTCCGGTTCCGACACTGAGACGCGCGATTTTCCGGCGAATTCGGCGCGTGGTCGCGGATTCGCATGGAGCTACTCTCCACTCCATGTGCGGGATCGTCGGGCTGTTCGCGAAGACGGGCGAGGTCGAGGAGCGCCTCGGCGCCGATCTCGCGGCGATGCTCGTGCAGCTGTCGGACCGCGGGCCGGACAGCGCCGGCGTCGCCTTCTACCGCGACGAGGCGCCCGTCGGCTCGAGCAAGCTCACGCTCCATTCGCCCGATCCGGGCGAGGACTGGGGGGCCGTCGCCGCCGGGCTCCGGGAGGCGTTCGGTGAATCGGGCGAGCCGGACGTGCGGGCGAGCCATGCCTGCATCGTCGTCGGCGGCGGTGCCGAGGAGGCCGAGAGCTGGGTCCGTCAGCATCGGCCCGACCTGCGCGTGATGAGCGCGGGGCGCGCGATCGAGGTCTACAAGGAAGTGGGCCGCCCCGAGCGGTTCGCCCGCGATTTCGCCCTCGACGACGTCCGCGGGACGCACGCGCTCGGGCACACGCGCATGGCGACCGAGAGCCGTGTGACAACGGCCGCGTCGCACCCGTTCTCGACCGGGCTCGACATCTGCCTCGTCCACAACGGCTCGCTCTCGAACCACAACAGGCTGCGGCTGCGGCTCCGCCGCGAAGGAATCGTCTTCCAGACGGACAACGACACCGAGGTCGCAGCCGGCTACCTCGCCTGGCGGATGCGCGAGGGCGCCTCGCTCGAGGAGGCTCTCGAGGGCTGCCTCGAGGATCTCGACGGCTTCTACACCTTCCTGGTCGGGACCACCGACGGCTTCGCCGTGCTCCGAGACCCGATCGCGTGCAAGCCCGCTGTCCTCGCCGAGACCGACGACTGGGTCGCCATGGCCTCCGAGGTGCGCGCCATCGCCGTCCTGCCGGGCGCCGCGGACGCGCGTGTCTGGGAGCCGAGCCCCGGCGTCGTCTACGCCTGGGAGCGGGTAGCCGCATGAGCGCTGTCACCGCGGCCCGTCCGGAGACGATCGAGACCGTCGACCTTGCCGTCACCCCGCTCCGCGAGCTCAACCTGCGCCTCCACGACGTCGCCCGCTCGGGTGCCGGCCCCCGCCACTGGCGTGTCGTCCACCCCAACGGCGCCCACGCGCTCGCGTGCGGGCTCGACACCGATCTCGAGGTCGAGATCGACGGTCACGCCGGCTACTACTGCGCGGGAATGAACCAGCGGGCAACCGTGCGGGTGCACGGAAGCGCCGGAACCGGCGTCGCCGAGAACATGATGTCCGGCCTCGTCGTGGTCGACGGCAGCGCGAGTCAGTCGGCCGGTGCGACCGCGCATGGAGGCCTGCTCGCAATCCACGGCGACGCCGCGGCGCGGTGCGCGATCTCGCTCAAGGGCGCCGACGTCGTCGTGCGCGGCTCCGTCGGCCACCTCAGCGCGTTCATGGCGCAGACGGGCCGGCTCGTCGTCTGCGGGGATGCAGGCGAGGCGCTCGGCGACTCGATCTACGAGGCCCGCCTCTACGTCGCGGGTGAGGTCGCAGGGCTCGGCGCGGACTGCGTCGAGAAGGAGCTCCGTCCGGAGCACGTCGACGAGGTTCGCGAGCTGCTCGCGCGAGCGTGCATCGAGGACGTCGACCCCGGGTCCTTCCGGCGCTACGGCTCCGCGCGGCGGCTCTACACGTTCAAGGTCGACAACGCGTACTGATGACCGCCGTCGAGCCGCAGCTCACCCACGCGCAGCGCGGGCTCCGCGAGTCGGCGCTCTACGACCGCGCGACGATCGCGGAGATCCAGCGGGCCGCGCGGGAGGGGATCTACGACATCCGCGGCTTCGGAGCGAAGCGACGGCTACCGCACTTCGACGATCTGCTCGTCCTCGGCGCGAGCATCTCTCGCTATCCGCTCGAGGGGTACCGCGAGCGATGCGACACGAACGTCACGCTCGGCACGCGCTTCGCCTCGAGGCCGCTCGAGCTGCGGATCCCGATCACGATCGCCGGGATGAGCTTCGGCGCTCTCTCGGCGCCGGCCAAGGAGGCGCTCGGTCGGGGCGCGACCGAGGCCGGCACGTCGACGACGACGGGCGACGGCGGGATGACGCCCGAGGAGCGCGAGCACTCCGAGACGCTCGTCTACCAGCTGCTTCCCTCCCGCTATGGGATGAACCCCGACGACCTCCGCCGCGCCGACGCGATCGAGGTCGTCGTCGGCCAGGGGGCGAAGCCGGGCGGCGGAGGCATGCTGCTCGGCCACAAGATCTCCGACCGCGTTGCCGAGATGCGCGACCTCCCGAAGGGGATCGACCAGCGGAGCGCCTCCCGTCATCCCGACTGGACGGGGCCTGATGACCTCGAGATCAAGCTCCACGAGCTGCGCGAGATCACCGACTGGGAGAAGCCGATCTTCGTGAAGGTCGGCGCGACGCGCACCTACTTCGACGTCCAGCTCGCAGTGAAGGCGGGGGCCGACGTGATCGTGGTGGACGGCATGCAGGGCGGCACCGCCGCGACGCAGGACGTCTTCATCGAGCACGTGGGGATTCCCACCTTGCCGGCCGTGAAGCTCGCCGTCGACGCCCTGCAGGAGCTCGGCATGCATCGTCAGGTGCAGCTCGTCGTCTCCGGTGGGATCCGCACGGGGGCAGATGTCGCCAAGGCGCTCGCCCTGGGCGCGGACGCGGTCTCGATCGGCGTCGCGGCGCTCGTCGCACTCGGTGACAACGCGCCCGAGCTCGAGGAGGAGTACGCAGCGATCGGCAGCGCCGCGGGCTTCTACGACGACTGGCAGGCCGGTCGCGACCCGGCGGGCATCTCCACCCAGGACGACCGGCTCGCCGCCCGCTTCGACCCGGTCCTCGGCGGACGGAGGCTCGCGAACTACCTGCGCGTGCTCACGCTCGAGGCCCAGACGCTCGCGCGGGCGTGCGGGAAGTCGCACGTGCACAACATGGAGCCGGAGGATCTCGTTGCGCTGACGATCGAGGCCTCGCTCATGACGGGCGTGCCGCTTGCGGGCATGCAGCAGAGCCTGCTCGACGAGGTGGCGGAGCGGGTCGCCGCGCGCCTCGCTCCGTAGCGCTTCCATCACGCCGCACCGCGGCTCGGTCTAGACGGGATCGGCTCCGAGAGCAGACGAGATCGCGCGCGCCCGCGCGAGCAGGGGCTCGATCGCAGCCCCGACCTGGGCCCGGCCGAAGCGAACGGCGGGGCCCTGGAGCGCGACGATCGCGGCGAGCGCCCCGGTCGACGAGTGGACGGGGGCCGCGACGGCGTTGAGCCCCGGCTCGCGCTCCTCGTAGGCCTCGGCATACCCCTGGCCCCGCACCCGCTCGACCTCGGCAGCGAGCTCGCGAGCCGTGGTGATCGTCCGCGGTGTGTAGGCACGGAGCGGGCCTCGTGGCAGCATGCGATCCGTGAACGCGAGCATCACCTTGCCTGCGGAGGTCGCGTGGGCGATGGACGGTCGGCCGAGCTGCGTCACGTGCTGGATGAAGTGCGCGCTCGGAACGACGTCCACGGTGACGGCGTCCTCCTCCCCGGGGACGTGCAGGGTCGCCGTCTCCCCGGTGACGCGGACGAGCTCCTCGAGGTGCGGACGGGCGACGCGGCGGACGTCGAGCCGGGCGAGCACCGCGTTCGCGAGCCGGACGACGTGGATCCCGAGCCGGTAGCGGCCGGTCTCCGCGTCCTGCTCGACGAGGCCGTGGGCCGCGAGCGTCCCGAGCTGACGGGACACGGTGCTCGCCGGGATCCCGAGCCTGCGGGCGAGCTCGTTCGTGCCGACCTCGCCCGCCTCGGCAAGCGCGTCGAGGATCACGAGGGCGCGCTGCGAAGCCTCGATCCGGCGGCTCGATGGTTGACGACGGCCCTGCACGACGATAGATTTTCGTTGCGAACGGCGACATGCCGTTGCGCAGTACGGAACATATCACGCCGTGTCGCTTCTCGTCCCCTGTCCCAACTGCGGCCCCCGCGAGGTGCAGGAGCTGCGCTGCGCGGGCGAGTCGACGAAGCGCCCCACGGGTCGACCGACGCAGCGTGAGCTCAACGACTACGTCTACGTGCGCGACAACACGTGGGGCGAGCAGCGCGAGTGGTGGTTCTGCCGCGTCTGCGAGGAGTGGTTCCTCGCGGAGCGCCATACGTACACGAACGAGGTCGCGCGGACGTGGCTGCCCGACCTGAACCTGGCTGAAGCCACGTCCCGGGAAGCCGGCGACGCGTGACGCGGCTCGAGCCCCATGCAGGGGAGCTCATCGACCGCTCGGCCGAGCTCACGTTCTCGTTCGCCGGCAGGCCCGTCGCCGCGTATCCGGGCGACACCATCGGGTCGGCGCTCTACGCTGCGGGCAGGCGCGTCTTCTCCCGCAGCTTCAAGTACCACCGGCCGCGCGGGCTCCAGTGCTGCGCCGGGCACTGCGCGAACTGCCAGATGACCGTCGACGGCGACCCGAACGTCCGCGTCTGCGTGACGCCCGCCCGCGAGGGAGCGGTGGTCGAGGGCCAGAACTTCGTGGGCTCGCTCGAGCGCGACCTGATGCAGGTGACCGACAAGCTGGGCGGCCCGTTCACGCCGCCGGGCTTCTACTACAAGACCTTCATCCGGCCACGTCGGCTGTGGCCGCTCTACGAGAAGGTGCTCCGTGGCGTGGCCGGGCTCGGGAAGCTCGATCCGAACGGGTCGCGTCGGGAGCGCGTCGAGGTGGTCCACGAGCACGCCGACGTCGTCGTGATCGGCGGCGGCAGGTCGGGCCTCGAGGCTGCGACCGAGGCAGCGGCCGATGGCGCGCGGGTGATCGTCGTCGACGAGGGGCCGGCTGTCGGCGGCACGCTGCTCGCCGATCCTGACGGGCACGGGCGCGCCGCGGAGCTCCGTGCCCGCGCCCTCGCCGCGGGCGTCGAGCTGCTCTCGCCCGCGTCCGCGATCGGTCTCTTCGAGTACGGCTTCGTCCCGGTGGCGTACGGGTCGACTCTCGTCAAGATCAGGGCGGGACGGGTGGTCGTCGCCGCAGGCTCGATCGAGCAGCCGCTCGTCTTCCCCGGCAACGACCTCGTGGGAGTGATGCTCGCGGACGGCGTGCGGCGCCTGGTCAACCTCTGGTCGCTGAAGCCCGGCGAGCGGGCGTTCGTCATCGCGGCGGACGATCGCGGGCTCGCCGCCGCCTCCGACCTCGAGCGTGCCGGCGTCACGGTGGCGGGCGTCGTCGACCTTCGCACGGGGCAGCCGCCGAACATCGAGGTCCGGGGCCGCCGCGGCCGCGTCGAGGGCGTCGCGGTCAACGGCACTGTGAGGCGGTGCGACCTGGTCGTCATGTCCGGGAGCCCGCAGCCGAACTACAAGCTGCTCGCGCAGGCGGGAGCGCGCGTCGTCTACGACGCCGCCCGGGGGATCTTCGTGCCCACCGACCTCCCGTCCGGCGTCGAGGCGGTCGGCGCGGCCGCGGGCGAGGTCGGGGAGCCGGCCGTGCCGCTCCCGGTCCTCGGCTATCAGGGCGACAAGTGCTTCGTCTGCTTCTGCGAGGATCAGACGACGAAGGACCTGAAGTACGCGATCGCGGAGGGATTCGACTCGATCGAGCTCTCGAAGCGCTACACCACCGTGACGATGGGGCCGTGCCAGGGCCGGCTCTGTCACCTCAACTCGATTCGCGTCTACGCGAAGACGACGGGGCTCGACGAGAACACGATCGGCACGACGACCGCGCGACCGCCGCACACGCCCGTGACGCTCGGCCTGCTCGCCGGCCGGCCGCAGGAGCCGGTGAGACGGACCTCGCTCCACCACCGTCACGAGGAGCTCGGCGGGCGCATGATGTGGACGGGCGCCTGGAAGCGCCCGCACTCCTACGGCCCCGACGCGGGCGCGGAGGCGCGGCACGTCCACCACGCCGTCGGCCTCATCGACGTCTCGACGCTCGGGAAGATCCTCGTCACCGGCCCCGACGCCGGCGCCTTCCTCGACCGCGTCTACCCGAACCGCTTCTCGGACCTGAAGGCCGGCCGCATCCGCTACGGGGTTCTCACCGGCGACGCCGGCCGGATCATGGACGACGGCACTGTGGCCCGGCTCGACGACGAGACGTTCTACGTGACGACGACCTCGACGGGCGCCGACGGCGTCTACCAGTGGTTCACGTGGTGGAACGCGGTCTGGTCCCTCGACGTCCGGTTCGTGCAGCTGACGGGCGCCGTCGCGGCGATCAACGTCGCCGGGCCGAAGGCCCGTGAGCTGATGACGCGGGTCTCCGAGGACGACTACTCGAACGACGGCCTCGCCTACCTCGACGCGAAGCACGCTGCGCGTCGCCGGGGTGCCGTGCCTCGCACTCCGGATCGGCTTCGTCGGGGAGCTCGGCTACGAGCTGCACTTCCCGAGCCCGCATGCAGAGCACGTCTGGGACGTGCTGCTCGAGCGAGGCGCCGACCTCGACGCGGCGCCGTTCGGCCTCGAGCCGCAGCGCATCCTCCGCCTCGAGAAGGGTCACGTGATCGTGAGCCAGGACACGGACTCGGAGTCGAACCTCCTCGAGGCGGCGATGCCGTGGATCGTGAAGCAGGACAAGGAGTTCGAGTGGGTCGGGAAATGGGCGACCCAGCAGGTCGCCGACCGCGGCCTCCGCTGGATGCTGGTCGGCTTCGAGAGCCCGTCCGGCGCGCTGCCCGTCGAGGGCGGCCAGGTCGTCGTCGACGGCGTCTCGTCCGGGCGAGTGACGTCCGTTCGGCACTCGGCCGAGCTCGGAAAGATCATCGGGCTCGCGATCGTCCCGCACGAGCTCGCGGTCGACGGGGGGCGCTTCGACGTCCAGGTGAACGGCCGCGCCGTGCCCATGCGCGTCCACCTCGGGCCGTTCTTCGACCCGGCCGGCGAAAGGCTGAAGGCGTGAGCGGGGCGCTCGACTTCGTCTCGCCCTCGCTGGCCCGCGAGGAGGGCGGCTTCCACCCGGTGGCGCGCTCCGCCGCGGAGCGGCTCTTCCGCGCCGCCGAAGCCGGCTTCGAGGAGCGGGACGGCTGGCTCGTGCCGGTGTCGGTGCCGGGCGAGGACGACCGGCTCGCCGCGGTCGGAATCGCGGATCTCTCGCACCTCGGCACGCTCGACGTGCGGCCCGCTCCCGCCGCCGACCTCGAGGGTGAGCGGGTCGTCACCTACCGTCTCTCGCCGCGACGCGCCCTCGTTCTCTTCCCCGCCGCTGCTCCGCAACGCGGTCGAGGCACAGCTCGACGGGGGCCTCGTGGTCGATGCGACCGCGGCCTACACCGTCTTCGCGGTGACGGGCCCCGAGGCCCGCACGCTGGTCGGCCGGCTCACCCACCTGCACCACTTCCCGTCGGGCGGCGAGGTCGCACACGTCACCGGGCACGTCCTCCCCGCCGGGAAGGGCTACCGGATCGTCGTCGCGCAGGAGCTCGGGCACTACCTGGCCGAGGTGGCCCTCGACTGCGCCATCGGCGCTCGGCGGGGGCCTCGTCGGCGTCGATGCCCTCCCGGAGGACGAGCGGGCGTGAAGGACATCTTCCTTCGCAAGCGCGTCCTGCGGAGCCCCGGCGAGCTGCGGCGCCACTACGACGTCGTGATCATCGGCGGCGGCTCGCACGGGCTCGCGACCGCGTACTACCTCGCGCGCCACCACGGGATCACGAACGTCGCGATCCTCGAGAAGAGCTACATCGGCTCCGGCGCGGCCGGCCGCAACACGACGATCATCCGGGCGAACTACCGCACCCCCGAGGGAGCTGCCTTCTACAGCGAGAGCGTGAAGCTCTACGAGAAGCTCTCGGCCGAGCTCGACTTCAACCTCATGTTCTCCCAGCACGGGCACTTCACGCTCGCGCACTCCGACCGCTCCCTGGTCGTCCAGCACGAGCGCGCCGAGGTGAACAAGCTGCTCGGCATCTCGAGCCGCGTGGTCGACCGGGACGAGGTGAAGAAGCTTTGCCCGCAGATCAACGTGGGGGAGGACGTCACGTGGCCGATCCTCGGCGCCCTCTACCATCCGCCGGGCGGGATCATCCGCCACGACGCCGTGGTCTGGGGCTACGCGAAGCAGGTGGGCCGCGCAGGCATCGACATCCACCAGGGTGTCGAGGTGACCGGGCTCGACGTCCGCGACGGGCGCTGCCACGGCGTCAGGACCACGAAGGGCGACATCTCCTGCGGCGTCGTCCTGAGCGCGACCGCCGGCTGGTCGAGCCCGGTCGCGAAGCTGGCCGGGCTGCGCCTCCCGCTCGTCACCTCGATCCTCCAGGCGTTCGTGACAGAGCCCGTGAAGCCGTTCCTCGACAAGATCATCGTCTCCGCGCAGATGCACATCTACGTCTCGCAGACCGACCGCGGCGAGTTCCTGATCGGCGCCGAGGTCGAGCCCTACCCGACCTATTCCAACAAGGGCACCTTCCCCTTCGTGGAGTACGCGAGCCGCCACGTCCTCGAGCTCTTTCCGCAGCTCCACGCGACGCGCGTCCTCCGCCACTGGACGGGGCTCTGCGACATGAGCCCCGACTACAGCCCGATCATGGGCCTCACCGAGGTCGACGGCTTCCTCGTCGACTGCGGGTGGGGGACCTACGGCTTCAAGGCGGCGCCGATCACCGGCGTGACCCTCGCCGAGCTGATCGCGACCGGCCGCACACCCGACCTCATCGAGCCGTTCAGGCTCGATCGCTTCCACACGGACAGCCTCGTCTCCGAGCTCGCCGCGGCGGCCGTGAGCCACTGACCTTCATACCGACCGAAAGGAACCGAACTGATGCTCTCGAGCCTCGAGATCGCGCAAGCGGCAACGCTGCGCCCCATCGCCGACGTGGCCGCGGAGGCGGGCATCGAGCCGGACGAGCTCGAGCAGTACGGCCGCTTCAAGGCCAAGGTCGATCTCTCGATCCTCGAGCGGCTCGAATCGGTACCGGACGCGAAGATCGTCAACGTCACCGCGATCACGCCGACGCCCGCGGGTGAGGGCAAGACGACGACCTCGGTGTCGCTCACGCAGGGGCTCGGCGCTCTCGGCCGGCGGCCGGTCCTCGCGTTGCGGGAAGCGTCGCTCGGCCCCGTCTTCGGCGTGAAGGGAGGCGCAGCGGGCGGTGGGCACGCGCAGGTCGTCCCGATGGAGGACCTGAACCTCCACTTCACGGGCGACCTGCACGCGATCGCCGCGGCCAACAATCTCCTGTCTGCGCTGATCGACGCGCACCTCCTGCACGGCAACGAGCGGCGGCTCGACCCGCTCGCGATCTCGTGGCGGCGATGCATCGACATGAACGACCGCGCGCTCCGTGACGTCGTCACAGGGCTCGGCGGCCGCGTCAACGGCTATTCGAGGCAGACGGGCTTCGACATCACGGCCGCCAGCGAGGTGATGGCCCTCGTCGCGGTCGCGCGCGACCTCGGCGACCTGCGGGAGCGGCTCGGCAGGATCACGGTCGGTCAGACGTTCGACGGCGAGCCGGTCACCGCGGAGGACCTCGGCGCCGCGGGCTCGATGGCCGTGCTGCTCAAGGACGCCATCAAGCCGAACCTCGTCCAGACGCTCGAGGGGCAGCCCGCGTTCATCCACTGCGGCCCGTTCGCGAACATCGCGCACGGCAACAACTCGCTCGTCGCCGACCGCGTCGGCCTGAAGCTCGGCGACTACCTCGTGACCGAGTCGGGCTTCGCGTCGGACATGGGGATGGAGAAGTTCTTCGACATCACCTGCCGGATCGGCGGCCTGCGGCCGAGCGCGGTCGTGCTCGTCGCGACCGTCAGAGCGCTGAAGCACCACGGCGGCGACGTCGAAGGCGGGATGGCGGAGATCGAGGCGGGCGCGGCGAACATGGCCCGCCACATCGGGATCGTCCGCCACTTCGGCCTCCAGGCGGTCGTCGGTGTCAACAAGTTCCCGACCGACTCGTCCGAGGAGCTGGCACTCGTGCAGCGGCTCGCGCTCGAGCACGGGGCCTATGCCGCGGAGATCAACACCGCGTTCGAGCAGGGCGGCAAGGGTGCGACAGCACTGGCCGAGGCCGTCGTCGCCGCCGCCGACGAGCCGAACGAGTTCCGCTTCGCCTATCCGGACGACGCCCCGATCGAGGAGAAGATCCGCCTCATCGCGACGAACGTCTACGGCGCCGAAGCCGTGTTCCTGCTGAAGACGGCCAAGGACAAGGCGGCGGCGTTCGAGGCCGCCGGCCTGGGCCGCCTCCCGATCTGCATGGCGAAGACGCACCTCTCGCTCTCGCACGACGCAACGCTCAGGAACGCGCCGACCGGCTTCACGGTCACCGTCCGCGACCTGCGGCCGTACACGGGCGCGGGGTGGATCGTCGCGCTCTGCGGCGACATGCAGACGATGCCGGGGCTCGGGAAGAACCCGGCCGCGTTCGCCATCGACGTCGATGCCGACGGCCAGACCGTCGGCTTGTTCTAGCCGCGCGAGTCAGGCTGCGGCGACGCCGACGGCGGCCAGGGCGTTGCTCGCCCAGCCGGCGTCCTTGCCGACGCACGTCGGGCACGCACGAACCGTCGAGTCGCGCACCGCAGGGTGCTCGACCGCGGCTCCGGGCGGCAGCGGTGCCTTGCCCCACGCGGCGCTCGAGATGAGCCCGTTTGCCTGCTTGCGCCCGCAGATCGCACAGTGGAGGTAGAGCGTCGCCATCGGCCTCAGGCTAGCCCCACGGGCCGATGAACGCTCCGTCGAAGTCGGTGAGGAGGATGATCACCACGACCGCGACGCAGACGAGGCAGAGCGCGATCATGAACGGCATGACGCGCGGGTCCTCCTTCTGGAGAGCCGGGAAGTCGATCTGCTTCTCGCCCATCTCGCCTCCTAGGTGATCGTCGTCTCCGTCACGATGACGGTGGTTGTCGTGGTCTCCTCGGCCGCCGCCATCGCGCGGCGGAGCGCCGCCGTCTGGGCGTCGAGCTTCCGCGACTCCATTCGGACGAACTGGATCAGCGATCCGACCATGAGGAGGACGCCGAGGATCGTGAGGACGATCGTGCCGGTGTCGCCCTCGACGCCGAACGTCCAGAACGTCGTGATCTCCTCGCTCCACTCGTCGTACGGGAAGGCATCGAACATGGCCGGCCTCCGTTCCTCAGGCTTCGACGCGCGTCGTGGGCTTGCCGTTCGTCACGGCACGGTAGTCCTCCAGGAGGATCGTCGCGGCGTCCAGCTCCTCCCCGTCGGGCCCGACGATGACCTCGGGGATCCGCTCGAACTCGGGGTAGAAGTCGCGCTCGAACTCGGCGAGGTCGAGGCCCTCGAGCTCCACCTCGGCGGAGACCCGCAGGAGATTGAGCTTCTTGAGCACCCAGCTCATCGCGTAGCCCGAGAGAAATCCGAGCGGGAGGAACGTCATGATCCCCATCAGCTGGCCGCCCATCGAGCTGTCGATGTTGTTGACTCCGGTCGGGTAGCCGCCCGCGAAGATCCCGACGAGGAAGACGCCGTAGAAGCCGCAGAACCCGTGGACGGCGACCGCGCCGACCGCGTCGTCGATCCGCAGCCTGCGCTCGATGAAGCCGCCGACCCAGACGCACGCCATGCCGCCGGTAAACGAGAGCAGGTAGGCCAGCGACGGGTGGTAGACGTCGGCGCCGGCCGAGACGGAGATCACCCCCGCGAGGCCGCCCGAGAGCGTCCAGAAGGGATCGCCCTTGCTCGCGAACCATCCACCCGTGAACCCGCCCGCGAAGCCGAAGGTGATCACCATCGCGATCGTCCCGAGCGTCGTCGGCGAGAGGTAGATCGAGAGCCAGCCGGGGAACGCGGTGGACTGGATCACCAGGCAGGCCGCATAGAACGCGTAGAAGCCGGTGAAGATCAGCATCAGCCCCATCAGCGTCATGTGGGTGTTGTGGGGCCGGAAGGATCTCGCGCGGCCCGGCGATGTCGTACTTCCCGATCCGCGGCCCGAGGTTGAGCAGGACGCCGAGCGTGAACGCTCCGGCGACGCCGTGGACGACGCCCGAGGCGATCGAGTCGTGGAAGCCGAAGCGCGTCGTCAGCCAGCCGCCGGAGCTCCAGCCCCAGGCGGCGTCGAGAATCCAGACGACCGAGCCGAGCATCACTGCGAGCAGGAGGAACGCGGACAGGCGGATCCGCTCGATCAGGGCGCCGGACATGATCGACGCGGTCGTCCAGGAGAAGAGGAGGAAGGCGAGGAAGAAGACGAGGCTGACGTGATCCTGGAGGTTCGGCCCCATCCCCTCGCTCCACGGGGCCGTCAGGCCGCAGAAGCCGGGGAACGCGTCGGGCGAGTCGTGGCCGGACTTCGGCCACCCCTCCTCCATGCAGCCGTAGATGTACCAGCCGAAGTAGTAGAACGTCGGCGTGACGACGGCGATGGTGAGGATGTTCTTCATCGCCGTCGACATGATGTTCTTGCGGCGGGCGGCCCCGGCCTCGTACGCCATGAAGCCGGCGTGGATCAGCCACATGAGGACGACGGTCCAGAAGTAGAACTGCTCGGTCAGGATCTGCGAGTCGAGCCGCTGCGCGTCCTGGAGCGCCTTGATCGACTCCTCGACGGTCTCCGCCACCACAAAGATCGACGACACCATCCCGCGCCCTCCTCAGGCCGCTGAGGTACGGCGCAACCGTACGAAACGCACGGGCGGGGTTCCATGTAGCGATCGGAGGCATTGCCCCGTCGCGGGTGGAGGGTTTCTACACCCGGGCGAGGGGGACGTTGGGCTCGTGGCTCAGGGCTCGGAGACGGCGCCGGTCTCGCGGTCGACGAGGAAGACCTCGTACCTCGTCGGGGCGCTCGGCGGTCCGTCGTAGAGCGAGACCGCCCAGGAGTCGCGTGGCGGGATCCCCTGCTGGACGAGCCGTACCTGGTGGCTCTCCGGCGTGAACGACGCCTCCTCGATCGCGATCGCGACCGCCCGCTCGGACGAGATCCCCTCCTGCGACGAGCCGCACGACCGCGCGGCGAGGAAGGCGAGCGCGAGAACTCCGGCGAGCAGCGCGATCCGTCCGACCGCGCTGTCCCTGCAGGTCACGCACCGGCTTCCCGGTGGCGGCGCACGGCGACGTAGCCGCGGAGGAGGAGGTAGCCGACGAAGTGCGTCAGGAAGACGAGGAGCAGCCACCAGATCCACCGCGTGTAATGGAGGTCCTGCTCGCGCAGCTCGATCACCGTCAGGTAGAGCGCGAGCACGAGCGTCAGCAGCAGGATCCACGGCGTGAACCCGAGCAGGAGGAAGATCAGCACCGGCGCATCCTCGCGGCTCGGGCCTCACCGACGCAACCGGGCAGAAGAACAGGCGCTCCCGAGCTCTCCTCGGAAGCGCCTGTGGGGGGAGGGATGCATCGGCCCTGCCGGGGGGAGGCAGGATCCAACACTGTATAAAGCAAAGTGGCCGCGCCGTCCCGTCGTTCGGAAGCAGGGCTTCAGATGAAGGGTGCCTCGACAGCGTCCACTGGGATCTCCGAGCTCGACCGGGCACTCGGAGGGCTGTACTGGGGCGACAACGTCGTGCTCGACGCCGAGAGCACCAAGTGGGTCGAGCCCTTCTACCGGGCGGCGACGGAAGCCACGCTGTACGACAAGACGACCTTCGTCACGCTCTCGAAGGACCCGGCGGAGGTGGAGGAGCGCTATTTCCGCGAGCCGCCGTCGTCGACGCGCGCGCGGGCACGGACCTCGCCCGGGCACGCCCTCTGCTGGACGCGCTCGCGCAGCGGTGCGCCGAGCCGGGCCGCCACCTCGTGCTCCTCGACTCGCTGGAGGCCATGAGCGCCCTCTGGGGGCGCGAGACGACGAAGCGTTTCTTCTCCCACGGCTGCCCGCTGCTCCTGGAGCTCGGAGCGGTCGCCTACTGGTCGTTCACCGCCGCGACGCACGCACCGGTCCTGCGCCGCGAGATCGAGGAGATCACGCAGTGCGTCCTCGTCGTCGGGGAGGACACGCTCCGGATCGCCAAGGCCGAGGGGCGGCCGCCGGGAGTCGAGGGCCGCGTGTTCCGCTACCGGATCGAGTCGGGCGGCATGCCGGAGGTCGAGGCGGCGCCGATCGCATCGCGTCTCGGCGCGGCGCTCCGGGCACTGCGCACGGCGCGCCACCTGAGCCAGAGCGAGCTCGCACGGGTCGCCGGCGTCTCGGCCAGCGCCATCTCACAGGTCGAGCGCGGGAAGCGCGGCCTCTCGCTCGAGACCCTCCTCGAGCTCAGCGCGAAGCTCGACATCTCGCTCGACGAGCTCCTCCGCGGCGACGTCGCGCCGGGGTACCGGTTGACCCGACGCGACGATCCCCGTCACAGCGACACCGATCGGCCGGTGCCGCTCCTCGACGACCCGAGGGCGGGCCTGCGCGTCTACCTGGTCCGGCTCTCGCCGGGCGGCTCTGCCGCCCCCGAGTTCGCGCACAAGGGCGTCGAGCTGGTGATGGTCGCGGCCGGGCTCGTCCAGGTGAAGCTCGCGACGGGACGACCGGTCCTCCGGCGCGGCGAGGCCCTCCATGCCGACCGCACGGGGGTCGAGGGCTGGCGGAACCTCTCCGATCGCGAGGCCGTCGTCTTCTGGATCCTCCACGACCAGCCGGTCGCGCTCTGAGTCGCTCGCCAGCGCACCACGCGTCGCGGCCGGGTGGGTTCCCCCACGTTCAGGACCAGGGGTAGGGGCTGTTCGAGACGGGGTGGAGGTCGCCCGTCGCGAAGCGCTCGAACCGGAACGGCACGAGCAGGCTCGAGTGCTCGCCCAGGAGCACTCTGGCCACCTCGCGGCCGACGCCGATCATCTTGTAGCCGTGGTTCGAGTCGAGGATCGCGTAGAGGTTCGGCCGCAGGTAGTCGAAGACGGGGAAGTTGTCGGCGGTGAACGCGCCGACCCCGCCCGATCTCGCGTCCTTGTAGAGCGAGCGGCAGCCCTCGAAGCGGGCCATGGAGTGCGACAGCGCCGCGCACCACATGTCTGCGAAGGCCGGGTCGACGTTCGTCGTGGCCGGATAGGGATCGAGCTCGACGTCACCGTCCACGGTCAGCGGAGACGCACCGCCCTGGACGCCGTGCCGATCCCGCTTGAAGTAGATCCCCCAGAGCTCGTCCGTGACGAGCCGTCCGTCGTCGGTCTCGAGCGGCGCATCCGTGTCGAGATGGATCACGGGCGGGGCGCCGCCGTCGGCCGTCGCGAACATCGCCGGATCGACGGCGATCTCGCCCTCCTGGAGGTTCCAGTACGTCCACATCGGCTGGTCCGGGACGACGTCGCCGGACGGCGTCCGGATGTCGATCCGGTCGGGCATCCCGAGGAGCGACCAGAAGCGCCGCGCCCACGGCCCGGGCGCGACGACGACCTGCTCGCCCACCTCGACGCGGCCGCGGGTCGTCTCGATGCCGGTGATCGAGCCGTCGGCCGCGTCCTCGAACCCGACGACCTCGACCTCGGTGAGGATCCGGACGCCTGCGCCTTCGCACTTGGCGACGAGCCCGCGCACGGAGTCGAGGTTGAACGCGAAGCCTCCCTGGTGCTCGTGGAGGCAGACGGTGACCCCTTTCGCGCGCCAGTCGGGAAAGAGCGTCTTCATGTGGGCGTCGACGGCCTCGGCCCCGACGATCAGGGACGATCGGTAGCCGATGCGCTCCTGCCGCTCGTGGACGGTCACGAGGTCGGGCTCCTGCACCTCCGGCCCGAGCGCGATGTAGCCGACGCCGTTGTAGTGGTACGCGGCCGGATCGGACTCCCACACCTCGACGCAGGCCTGCATCAGCTCGCTCATCGCCGGCTGGAAGTAGTTGTTGCGGACGACGCCGCAGGCGATCCCGGTCGCACCGGCACCGGGCTGCGCCTTGTCGAGGACGAGCACGTCGGCGCCCGAGCCGGCGCCGCGGCGTTCGAGCTCGAGCGCCAGGTGGTAGGCGGTCGAGAGCCCGTGCATGCCGGCGCCGACGACGACGTACGGGGACGAGGCGAGCTGATCCATGTGCAAGAGCCCTGTGCCGCATTGCCTCAGAGGCAACGGCGTGTCACACTGGGCTACAACGTAGCATGCCTCCGACGCCCCGACAAGCCGCGCGACGCGTGGCCGCCGTCTCTCGCGCGCTCGCGGTCATGGACACCCTCGCCGCGGGTGGGGAGCTGGGGACGAACGAGCTCGCGCGGCGCACCGGGGTCAACGCGAGCACCGTCTCGCGCCTGCTCGCGACGCTCGCGGGCGCCGGCTACGTCGACCAGGCGGAGAACGGCCGCTACCGGCTCGGCGTCCGCCTTGTGCAGCTCGGGAACGCCGTCGTCGATCGCCTCGACCTGCGAGAGCTCGCGCGGCCCGAGCTCGAGGGGCTCGTCGACGCCGTCGGCGAGACGGCGACCCTCTCGATCTCGGGCGGGCACGAGGCGATCACGGTCGATTTCGTCCAGAGCCCGTCGTCCGTCCAGGGCGTCGCGCAACTCGGGCGACCCAGCGTCGCGCATGCCACGGCCACCGGGAAGGTGCTGCTCGCGTTCGGCGGCGTGACGCTGCCGCCAGGCCCGCTGCGCCGCTACACGGCGCGGACGATCGCCGACCCGCGCGCCCTCGCGCGCGAGAACGAGCGCGTCCGCCTCCGGGGGTGGGCCGACGCGCTCGGAGAGCGGGAGCTGGATCTCGTGGCGATTGCCGCGCCGGTGCGCGGGAGCCGGGGCGAGCTGGCCGCGATCCTCGGCATCCAGGGGCCGGCGGCGCGACTCGATGCGAGGGCGCGGACGGCGGCGCTCGGGTCGTTGCTCGCTGCCGCGGCGGCGCTCTCGCTCCGGCTCGGATACGTCGACGGCTAGCGTCAGGACGGAAGCCAGACGAGGCACTCGACCTCGGAGAGGATCTTTCGCATCGCCTTGCGGCGCGTTCGGGCGCGCATCCGCGCCGGGTCGCATCCGACCACGAGCAAGCCCGGCGAGCGCTCCCCGACGAGCTCGAGCAGCGCGTCCACCGGACGGGGCGAGCGGAGGCGCAGCCGTTCGACCTGCACGCCGAGCGAATGCGCGAGGTCGGCAGGGGCCCGCAGCGACTCCTCGACCTCCGGCGGGACGATCGTGTCGTAGCCGAGCACGAGGCTGCAGGGCGCGAGGCTCGCTTCGACGGCGTTCACGACGAGCAGCGGCTGACCGCTCTCGACGGCGGCGTCGACCGCAATCGCGGCGGCCTCCTCGGTGATGGGCGCCTCGAGCGTCGCGAGGAGCACCGGCCGGCGCCCTGCCGCCACCGGGTGGGGCGGTGCCACCGTGCGCGAGCGGTCGCGGAGCCTCACTCTGGATGCAGCTCCCAGCGGGGCGCGTCGCCTGCCGCCCGTCGGACGCGACGGCGCCAGAAGGGCATGTAGAGGAACATCCAGGCGGCCGCGACGATCAGGCCGAGGAAGAGGAACGCGCTGTCGACGAAGAGGACGAGCGGGATGAAGACGGTGAGGACGAGCACGCCGAAGCCGACCACCTCGAGCTCGAGACGCCGCATCCGCCGCTGTCGCCCCGCGTACGCCTCCGCAGGGATCTGGGCGGTGTTCCAGCGACGGCCGCAGGTCGGGCACACCCAGGTCTCCCCGTGGGCGACGTGGCCCGAATCGCCGCACTCGCAGCCGATTCGGATCGGGGGCGCCTTCGCCACGAGCGCAGTCTACGAGCACCGACAGGCGAACGGTTGCCGCCAAGGCAACGGTATTGCGGGATCGTTGAATCCGTCCCCGGACGCTGTTATACGTCGCACGTTGCGCGCGGTCCCGCACACATCTCCCCGGGAGGTCGATGGTGGCTGAGGCAGTCGTCGAGGAACGTCAGCTCCTCAAGAGGCTCCGCTGGTACGACGGGTTCGTCATCGCACTCGCGACTCCGGGGTTCCTCCTCGGCTCGCTCGGCTACTCCGTAGGCGACCTCGGGGGGTGGGGCTCGGTGCTGCTGTGGGGCATCTCCGCCGGGCTCGCCTTCTTCATCATGACCCTCTACAGCGAGATGGCGGCGATGTTCCCGGACAAGCCGGGCGGCTTCCCGCTCTACGCGCACGAGGGGTGGCGCAAGCACTTTGCCCTCGTCGGGCCCGTGGCGACGTTCGGCTACTGGCTCGGCTGGTCGGTGGTGCTGTCGTTCCTGGGGCTGTTCAGCGGGCAGATCATCCAGGGCGCGTGGTTCCCCGGCGAGCCCGCAGGGACACCGGTCGACCCCGACAACAACTACTTCAAGCTGTTCGACGTCGGCGTGGGCCTGCCGCACCTGATCGCGGTCGGGCTGATCGTCGCCGTCTGGCTGTTCAACGTCTTCGGTGTTCGCGTGGGCGTCCGGTTCGGTTACCTCGCGGGGGCCCTCTTGATGGTCCCGCTGTTCTGCTTCATGATCCTGCCGTTCCTGAACGGCGACTTCGACAGCGCCAACCTCACCTGGGGTGCGCTCGACGGCACCGCGGGGTCGGGGGACGAGGCCGTCTCGCTCTCGACCTGGGAGGTGGTCCGCCTCTCGATCGTCTGGCTGTGGATCATGGCCTGGTCGTCGTGGGGCGTCGACACGTGCGCGACGTTCGCGCCCGAGTACAAGGACACCGTCAACGACACGCGCCTCGCCCTGCGCTCCGCGTGCACGTTCACCTTCGTCGTCTACATCCTGCTGCCGCTCGGTCTCGTCGGCGGTGTGGGCGAGGAGACGGTGGCCGCGTTCGACTACGTCGGCGCGCTCGAGACCCTCACGGGCTCGGAGCGGCTGACGGACTTCTTCGTCGTCGTGATCGTCGGCAGCTTCCTGATCTCGATGAACACGGCAACCGCCGACGGCGGCCGCGCCCTTTACGGGATCGCGCGCGACCACATGACGATCAAGCAGCTCTACCACCTGAACAAGCACCACGTGCCCGGCCGCGCGATGACGATCGACATGGTGCTCAACATCTGCTTCGTGCTGCTGATCGGGAACCTCTTCGGCGTCCTCGCGGCCAGCAACATCGGCTACGTGCTTGCGCATTTCTTCGCGATCACCGGGTTCATCCTGTTGCGGCGCGACCGGCCCAACTGGCCGCGCCCAATCGATCTCAACCGGCTCTGGGTGCCGGTCGCCTACGTGCTCGCGGTGACCGTCGGGGTGTTCACGGTGATCGGAGTCGGCTGGTTCCAGACCTCGGCGGGCGGCTACGGCGGCACGAAGGAGAAGGTGATCGGCTTCTCGGTGCTCGCGATCTCGATTCTGCTCTTCTTTTTCCGGCGGCTCGTGCAGGACAAGCAGCCGGTCAAGCTTCGCGAGGACGTGAGCCCCGTGCCGACTGCGCGCGAGCAGGCGCTCATCGACGAGGCAACGAGGGTCGTGGCCTGAGCACGTGATGCCTGGAGTGCAGGTGTCGGACTGAAGTCCGACACCTGTCCTCCCGCTTCGCGGAGACGAGCTAGTGCCCGGTCGGAGGCTCCCAGCCCTCGAGCACGGGCGCCTTCCACTCGGCACCGACGGTGGTCGACGCCTCGACCCAGGGGCCGAGCTCGGGCTGGGGGAACTTGCAGTGGATCTGCTTCAGCTGGATGCCGTAGGAGCCGCCCGACGTCAGGTGCGTCATCAGCACCTTCCGGGCGAGCTCGTCCTCCCGGCCGTCCGGGATCGGGAAGTAGATCTTGAGGAACGAGTTCGAGTAGCGGTCGAAGACTGCCGGCATGCCGTCCTCGACGAGCAGGGTCACGTCCTCGAGCCAGTTGAGATCGTCGCCCGGCGTCAGCGCCTCGAGGTCGACGTCCTCGACGAGCGAGATGTCCTCCTGGTACGGGAACCGCTTGCCGGCGAGGTACTCGGCGTCGATGCCCTTGACCTTCTCGGGCTCGGCGTACGCGAGCTCGTGGCCCGACATCAGACATCCACCGCCCGCAGCGCCTCGACGTCGGCGACGTCCTGGGCTGCGATCAGGTCGTCCTCGGCCTTGATCGCGAGGAGCCGCTTGACCTCGGCGAGAATCTCGTGCTCGGTCACGCCCGGCGTATACGTCGTTCCCGCCAGCGGCACCTTCGCCATCGCGGCTGCCTCGACGGTGAGGGCGGCGAGATCCTCGGGCTCGAGCGAGTGGACGTTCGTCTTCCCGCAGGCCCGCGCGAGCATCTGCACCTCCATCGTCAGCGCCGTCAGGAAGTTGTAGACGCGCTCCGAGGCCTCCTCGACGACGAGCCGCTTGCGAAGCTCGGGATCCTGGGTGGCGACGCCGACCGGGCAGCGACCGGTGTGGCAGTGGTAGCACTGGCCCGCCGGGACGCCGACCGAGCCCTCGTAGTCGGTGACGCCCGGGATCTCCTTGTTGCAGTTGAGCGCCATCAGCGCGGAGTGGCCGATCGCGACCGCCTTCGCGCCGAGCGCGATGCACTTCGCCACGTCGCCGCCGTTGCGGATCCCGCCCGCGACCACGAGGTCGATCTCGTCGACGAGCCCGACGTCCTCGAGCGCCCGCCGCGCCTCCGGGATCGCGGCCATCAGCGGGATCCCCGTCTCCTCGGTCGCGACGTGGGGGCCCGCTCCCGTCCCGCCCTCGGCGCCGTCGAGGTAGATGATGTCCGGCCCGCACTTCGCGGCCATGCGCACGTCGTCGTAGACGCGTGAGGCGCCGAGCTTGAGCTGGATCGGGACCTGGTAGTCGGTCGCCTCGCGGATCTCCTGGATCTTGAGCGAGAGGTCGTCGGGGCCGAGCCAGTCCGGGTGCCTCGCCGGCGAGCGCTGGTCGATCCCCGCCGGGAGCGAGCGCATCTCGGCCACCTGCTCGGTGACCTTCTGGCCCATGAGGTGGCCGCCGAGGCCGACCTTGCAGCCCTGGCCGATGAAGAACTCGACGGCGTCCGCGAGCATCAGGTGGTGCGGGTTGAACCCGTACCGGCTCTGGATGCACTGGTAGTACCACTTCGTCGAGTAGTCGCGCTCGGGCGGGATCATCCCGCCCTCGCCCGAGCATGTCGCGGTGCCCGCCATCGAGGCGCCCTTCGCGAGTGCCATCTTCGCCTCGAGCGAGAGCGCACCGAAGCTCATGCCCGTGATGTAGACCGGGATCTCGAGCTCGAGCGGCTTCTTCGCGAACCTGGCCCCGAGCACGGTCTTCGTGACGCACTTCTCGCGGTAGCCCTCGATCACGAACCGGGTCAGCGTCCCCGGCAGGAAGACCAGCTCGTCCCAGTGCGGGATCCGCTTGAAGATCGAGAAGCCGCGCATCCGGTAGCGGCCGAGCTCGGCCTTCATGTGGATGTCGTTGATGACCTCGGGCGTGAAGATCCGGCTCCGCCCGAGCACCTCTCTCGTTCCGGGTTGGTCGTCCATCACAGCACCAGCTTCTTCTCGGAGGGCTCGAGCGAGTCGTAGTTGTAGAGCACCTTCCCGCACACGAACTTCTGCAGCTCCGGCGGGCTGCCCAGGCCGTAGATGCGGAACTTCCGCTCGACGAGCTCGGTGTCGGCGTCCGTCCACTCGCCGGGGACGCAGTCGATCCCGAGTGAGGCGACCGTGCCGCCGACGTAGATCGTCCCGTCGTACATCGAGTCGCCGAGGCCGTGACCGACGTCGCCGAGGATGATCTGGCGGCCCCGCTGCATCATGAACCCGGTCATCGACCCGGCCGAGCCGCAGACGATGATCGTCCCGCCCTTCTGGTCGATCCCGGTGCGGGCGCCCACCCGCCCCTTGACGACGAGGTCGCCGCCGCGCAGCGCGGCACCGGTGAGCGAGCCGGCGTTCGAGTCCACGACGACGACACCGCTCATCATGTTCTCGCACGCGGACCAGCCGACCCTGCCCTTGATGTGGATCTCGGGGCCGTCGATCAGCCCGCAGCCGAAGTAGCCGAGGCTGCCCTCGAACGTGACCTTGCAGCGCGTCAGGATCCCGACGCCCAGCGAGTGTCGTGCCTGGGGATTCCGGACGACGACCTCCCGCACGCCCTCGTCGTAGACGAGCCGTCGAAGCTCGAGGTTGATCGTGCGGGTCGTCAGGTCCTTGGCGTCGAACGTCGCGACACCGTCGGAGAGCGAAGCGATCCCCGGCGCCTCCGCGTCCGGCTCGGCGAGGCCGCGCGCGTCGTAGGAGATGCCGCTCATCGCTCCCAGACCAGCACTTCGCGCTCGTACGGGTCGTAGGTCTCGATCTCGCGGTCGACGACCTGCCTGATCGCGATCTCCTCCGACGCGACCGCCGTGAGATCGTCGGATTCGTAGAGCACGAGCGGCTTCGCCGCGAGCTCGTCCTTGGCGACGCCGAGCGCGTCCTCCGTGACGGCGATGTAGGTGAAGACGCCGTCGAGGTCGTCGAGCGAGCGGTGCATGGCCTCCTCGAGCGAGTCGCCCTCGCCCATCTTCTCGGCGAGGTAGACGGCGATCACCTCGGAGTCGCACTCGGACCTGAACCGGTGCCCGGAGCGCTCGAGGCGGCGCCGCCACATGAAGTAGTTGGTCAGCTGGCCGTTGTGGACGACCGCGACGTCCGAGAACGGGTACGCCCAGTACGGGTGGGCGCCGGAGATGTCGACCTCGGACTCGGTCGCCATCCGCACGTGGCCGATCGCGTGGGTGCCGGTGAACGAGTCCAGGCCGTACTGGGCTCCGACCGTCTCCGCGTCGCCGAGGTCCTTGACGATCTCCAGCGAGCGGCCCAGGGAGAGCACCTCGGCCTCGGGGATGTTCTCGACGAGATCGGCGAGCAGCTTCAGGTCGCCGTCGTACTCGAACGTGACCCGGAACGCGTACGGCGTCTCCTCCTCGACCTCGTGGGTCCGCGCGCCGAGCCGCTCGAGCCGCGTCTCGACCTCGCGGCGATGGCGGCGCAGCCGCTCCTCGAACTCGAAGTCGCGGGGCGTGTTCGCGTCGGCGAGCTTGTACCGCATCACGAGCGAGCCGTTCTGCGGCGCACCGTAGAGCGCGTAGCCGGTCGAGTCGGGCCCGCGGTGCTTCATGGACTGGAGCATCCGCGTCATCTCGGCGCCGACCGGGTGCTCGCCGTCGCGGTAGATGATCCCCGCGATGCCGCACATGAGCTTCTAGACGTCCTGCCCGTCAGGGCAGGACATCGAGGTACTCCTTCACGTCCCAGTCGCTGACGGTGGCGCAGTACCGCTCCCACTCGTCGCGCTTGTAGTGCATGAAGACACGATAGAGGTCGCCCGGCATCGCCTCTCGGATCACCTCGTCCGCTTCGAGCGCGTCCAGAGCGTCGCCGAAGGTCATCGGGATCCGCTTGACCTCCTTGCCGGCGGACATCGCCTCGTAGATGTTCCGCTCCTCCGGCTCGCCGGGGTCGAGCTTCCGCTCGATCCCGTCCGCCATCGCGGCGATGAGCACCGCCATCGAGAGGTACGGGTTCACCGCCGAGTCGACCGAGCGGTACTCGAAGCGGCCCGGTGCGGACACGCGCAGCGCGGTCGTGCGGTTCTGGTAGCCCCAGTCGGAGAACACGGGAGCCCAGAAGCCGGTGTCCCAGAGACGGCGATACGAGTTCACGGTCGACGCGGTGACCGCGGTGAGCGCGCCGAGGTGCTCGAGGATCCCCCCGATCGCGTAGAGCCCCGTCTGGCTCGGCTTCTGGCGGTCGTCCGTGTCGGGGTCGAAGGCGTTCCGGTCGCCTTCCCAGAGCGAGATGTTGTGGTGGCAGCCGTTTGCGGAGACCCCCATGAACGGCTTGGGCATGAAGCAGGGGAAGGCGCCGAGCTCGCGGCCCACCTGGCGGCAGATCTGGCGGTACGTCGAGAGGTTGTCGGCCGTCACCTCGGCCCGGTCGAAGTTGAAGTTGAGCTCGATCTGACCCGGTGCGTCCTCGTGGTCGCCCTGGATCATGTCCAGGCCCATCGCCTGCCCGTACTCGATCACCTTGTGGATGATCGGCTGGAGCTCCGAGAACTGGTCGATGTGGTAGCAGTAGGGCTTCGTCACGCCGTCGACGTCCGGCGTGCCGTCGGGCTTCAGCTTGAGCCACATCATCTCGGGCTCGGTGCCGGCGCGAAGGTGCAGTCCCGTCTTCGCCTCGAACTCGGCCTGGAGCCGCTTGAGGTTCGCGCGGCTGTCGGAGGTGAGGAGCGCCCCCGGGTCCTGGCGCTCCTCGCGGTTGCGGAAGCACTGGCACCACACGCGTGCGACCTTCTCGTCCCAGGGGAGCGGCATGAACGTCTCCGGCTCGGGGATCCCGACGAGCTCGGCGGCCTCGGGGCCGTATCCGATGTAGTCGCCGTGCCGGTCGACGAAGAGGTTGGCGGTCGCGCCGTACACGAGCTGGAACCCCTTCTCCGCGATCGTCTCCCAGTGCCTCGCCGGGACGCCCTTGCCCATGATCCGCCCGGTGACGGACGGGAACTGGAAGTACACGTACGTGATGCCGTCGCGGTCGATCCGCTCGCGGACGTGTCGGACGGCTTCGGCGCGTCCCTCGGCGGAGACGAAGGCTTCGAGATCGGTCGGCACCGCGTCCTCCTCGTCGTGCGTCACTGGTTCCACTCCCGCGGCACGGGCGCATGCCCGGGCCGGGCAACCGTATCTACGCGGGCGCCGGAAACGTGTCAAGCGGCCGTTGCCGTGGGTGCAATGGCCTTCCTTCTGCGGCACGAATGCAGCGCGGCGGCGTCGAGGCGCCGAGACCTGGAGGAGCCGGGGCCGGTGGTACCGTCGAGCCTGTGAGGCAGTACCTCGATCTCCTCCGACGGGTGCTGGACGACGGCGCGGAGAAAGGCGATCGGACCGGCACCGGGACACTGAGCGTCTTCGGCGAGCAGCTGCGGTTCGACCTCTCCGACGGCTTCCCTCTCGTCACGACGAAGAAGGTGCACGTCCGCTCCGTCGTCGGGGAGCTCCTCTGGTTCGTGCGGGGGGACACGAACGTGCACTGGCTCCAGGAGAAGGGCATCACGATCTGGGACGAGTGGGCGGACGAGGACGGAGAGCTCGGGCCGGTGTACGGCCGCCAGTGGCGCGCGTGGGCCGCTCCGGACGGTCGCCACGTCGACCAGCTCGCCGCCGTGATCGAGGGGATTCGCCGTGACCCGGACTCGCGCCGCCATGTCGTCAGCGCCTGGAACGTCGCCGACCTCCCGGCGATGGCGCTCGCCCCGTGTCACGCGCTTTTCCAGTTCTACGTCGCCGACGGGCGTCTCTCGTGCCAGCTCTACCAGCGCTCGGCCGACCTCTTCCTCGGCGTCCCGTTCAACATCGCCTCGTATGCGCTCCTCACCCACATGGTCGCGCAGGTGACCGACCTCGAGCCCGGAGACTTCGTGCACACCCTCGGCGACGCGCACCTCTACCGCAATCACGTCGAGCAGGCGCGCGAGCAGCTCGCCCGCGAGCCCCGCGCGCTGCCGCGACTCGAGCTCGATCCAGCCTGCCGTGAGATCGACGACTTCGAGCTCGACTCGATCGCTGTCGTCGCCTACGACCCGCATCCCGCGATCAGGGCCCCGATCGCGGTTTGACGGTCACGATCGTCGCCGCCGTCGCGCGGAACGGCGTGATCGGCGTCGACGGCGGCCTGCCCTGGCATCTGCCCGACGAGCTCGCCCTCTTCAAGGAGCTGACACTCGGGCACGTCCTCGTGATGGGACGGCGGACCTACGAGTCCGTCGGCAGGCCGCTGCCGGGGCGAACGACCGTCGTCGTGACGCGGCAGCCCGACTGGGAGCCCGCCCACGAGGGCGTGCTGCGCGCGGGCAGCGTCCCGGAGGCGCTGGAGGTCGCGGGCAGCGATCGACGATGAGGTGTTCGTGATCGGCGGCGCGGGGGTCTACGAGGCGGCGCTCGCCGTCGCCGACCGCCTCGCCCTCACGTTCGTCGAGGCAGAGCCGAGCGGCGACACCGTCTTCCCGGACGTCGACTGGGCGCAGTGGCGCGAGACCGCGCGACGGCCCGGCGACGGCTGGCTCCGCGTGACGTACGAGCGTCGCCCGGGGCCCGGCGTCTGACGTCACGGGTCGGTTCGCGGGGTTCTCAGGCCCGGCGGCCGGGGGCGGGCCGACGACGCGCAGCCCGAACTGCTCGTTGAAGGCCGCCATCCGGGCCATGTCCGGCGGGCCGGCGGGCATCGTCGCCATCAGGTCTGCGAGTCCCGCGAAGAACCTCTCGAACCCGGCGGGAGCGGGAAAGCCGAGGAACCTGACGGGCGCATCGCTCGCGTTCCAGTGCGTGTGCACGACGCCCTGGGGGATGTGGACGAACGACCCGGCGGGAGCCTCGACGGTGCTCTCACCGAGGCGGAAGGTGAGCGTTCCCTCGAGGACGTAGTAGTTCTCCGCCTCCCTGGTGTTGATGTGCAACGGAGTCCCGGCGCTGCCGGGTGCAAGCGCGGCCTCGATGACCGCGAGCGCTCCGCCGGTGTCTTCGGCGCCCGCCTTGACCGTGTACGTGTCGCCGAAGAGCGAGGTCGTCTCGCCTTCGCCGGGGAGGCGGACGAGGCCGCCGTCGGTCGTGTCGCTCATGAGATGGCTCCTGGGTCTCGGGATCGAAGTCGGCGAATACTGCTCGTGGATCCCGTCCCGCGCTTCGGTAGCGTCCCGCGCGATGACCGACGACGGCGAGATCCTCACCCAGGAGCAGAAGGACGAGCTCGAGGCCGAGCTCGCCGAGCTCCAGGGCCCGCGGCGTGCCGCGGCGATCGAGGCGATCGCGACGGCGCGGTCGTACGGCGACCTCTCCGAGAACTTCGAGTACCACGCGGCCAAGAACGACCAGGGCCTCCTCGAGGCGCGGATCACAAAACTGCGCGAGCGGTTGCGGACGGCGGTCGTCGTCGACCACGACACCGACGACCACGTCGGCCCGGGCTCGATCGTCGAGCTCGCGGACGAGCATGACGAGCCGCTGGAGGTCACCATCTCCGCGGTCGGCGGCGTCTCGCCCGACTCGCCGCTCGGCCGCGCGTTGATGGGCAAGGTCGTCGGCGACGTCGTCGACGTCGAAGCGCCCTCCGGGGCCTGGAAGGCCCGGATCGTCGCGATTCGGCGCGCCTGACGGCCATTTTCCGGCAGCGATCGAACGGATCTTCCCGTGGCCGAAGGGAAAAGGCCGCAATTTGCGTGAATCCTCCGCGGCGCGGGCTTGCGCGCCGACGGGAACGACCCTAAGGTCTGCCCATCTGAGCCGGCGGGCCTTCGGGTTTGCCGGCTCAGTGTTTTTCTGCGGCACGTCCTCTCCGTCGTTTCCCGTCGCCGTACCGCTCGCGGTCATGGCAGGTCGAATCGTGACGATCGCCGTCCCGGCAGCCGTCATCGCTGCGGTGGCCTGGTCGAGCGGCGGGTACTTCTCGCGGACGTGGGGCGCGATCCTGCTCGTCGCGGCGATCGTGGTGTCGGCATGCGCGATCCTCGCCGAGCGCGTCGAGCTCGGCGCGCACGTGCTGCTCCTCGTGGGGAGCCTCGTGGGGCTGGCGGTATGGGCGGCGGGTCTCGCGCGCGTGGGCGGTGGCGCCCGACGCCGCGGTCCTCGAGGCCGAACGGACGCTTGTCTACGCCGGCGCGGTCGCGGCGGCCTTCCTCGCGGTTCCACGCCGCCGGGCGGACGATCTCGTTGTCGGTGTCCTCGTCGGGGCCGCGGTCGTCACCTGCGGCGGCCTCGTCGAGCACACGGTCGGGGCGGGCGCGCCGAACGACCGGCTCGAGGAACCGGTGGGATACGCGAACGCCGCGGGGATCCTCGCGGCGGCCACGGTGCTCCTCGGTCTCGGTCTCGCCGTGGGAGCGCCGCGCTGGCGTGCCGCCCTCGGGGCAGGCGCGGCGGTCCCGGCTGCCGCTGCCCTCTATCTCTCGCTGTCGCGCGGTGCCTTCGTGGCCACGGCATTCGGCCTCGTCGTCCTCGGAGCGACGGCAGGGTCGCCCCGCGCGAGACGCAGGATCGCGCTTGCAGGGCTGCCGGCCGGGCTTGCCGTGGTGGTCGCAGCGCGACTCGGCGTCTTCTTCGAGCCGGGTCTCGCAGTGCCGGAGGTCGTGAGCGTCGTCGCGCTCGCCGCCCTGGCGGCAGGCGCCGCCGCGACGGCGCTGCGTGCGCACGACCCGTCGTGGCCCTGCATTACCCGTCGACTCGTCGCCCTGGTGGCGATTGCCGCCGCGGTCATCGGTGCGGCTGCGCTCGTCGCCGTGGCACTCCGCGAGGTGCGCGAGGAGCGATCGATCCCTGCCACCCAGCAGGGCGCGCCCGACCGCCTCCTCAGCGCCTCCACGAGCTTTCGGAGCGAGTACTGGGACGTCGCCGCGGCGACGGTCGGCCGGGAGCCCGTGCTCGGCGCCGGGGCAGGCGGCTTCGAGCGCACCTGGCTCGTCGAGCGGCCCGCGCTCCTCTACGTCCGGGATGCGCACAACCTGTATCTGGAGACGCTCGCCGAGCTCGGCCCGATCGGCCTCGCGCTTCTCGTCGCCGCGCTCGGTATCCCGCTTCTGACAGCGCGCCGTGCGGCGGCGACCATCGTCGGCCGCGCCGCCCTCGCGGCCTACGTGGCGCTCCTCTCTCACGCGTTCCTGGACTGGGACTGGGAGCTCCCCGCGATCTCCCTTTGCACCCTTCTCCTCGGCGTGTCGCTCGTTCGGCTCGGCAGCGCCGCGAGTGCGCCTGTGGCGACGCTCCGGCGCGGCGGACGGGCGGCGCTCCTCGGCGCCGCCGGCGTCCTCGCGTTAGCGGCGCTCGTCATCCACGTCGGCAACGGCTCGCTCGCAGAGGCACACGACGCCCTCGACCGAGGCGACGTGGCCACGGCACGAGCCGAGGCCGTGCGCGCGCGTCGGTTCGCGCCGTGGGCGGCGGAGCCCTGGCAGCTCCTCGGCGAGGCAGAGCTCGCCGTGGGACGGCTCGGAGCCGCCCGTCGCGCTCTACGGCAGGCCACCCGTGAGGATCGCGGCGCGTGGACCGCGTGGCTGTCGCTGGCGTTCGCGATCCGACGGACGCGAGCGCGGCGGCCGCGCGCGACCGCGCCAGGCGCCTGAACCCGCTCGCGCCCGAGCTCGACGCCGTCGCAACCGAGGAGCCGTGAGCTCCCTGGTCAAGGATTCGCGTACAGCCGGGCGGGGTAGCGATCCGATAGCCTGAACATGCCGAACGACAAGAGGGGGCACATGCAGAGACGCACGAGTCTCGCGGTAACCATCGGCGTGGCACTGGCAGCCGTCGTCGCCTTCGCGACACTCGGGGGCACCGGGCTGGCCGGTGGACTGGCCAAGCCGGTCAAGTCCAACGACGGCCCCGGGCAGTACCAGTACGGCGCGAAAGTCACCATCTGCCACAAGGACAAGGTGACGATCCGCGTCTCGATCAACGCCTGGAAGGCCCATCGGGCCCAGCACGACGACACGCTCGGGCCGTGCGCGAACGCGAAGGGCAAGGCCGGGAAGGCGGATAACGCCGCCGCGAAGGCCGAGAAGTCCGCGGCCTCGCGCTCGGACAAAGCCGCCAAGGCATCGAAGCCCGCAAAGCCGGAGAAGGCCGCGACGTCGGACAGCGCGACCGCGTCCGCCGTGGGCGGGAACGGGAACGGCAACGCCAACGGCCACGCGAAGGAGAAGAAGAAGGGCTGAGCGTCCGGGCGCCGGGCCTCGGGCCCGGCGCCCGCTCTCCGGAGGCCCTAGGTGGTCAGGATGGGCGTCCGCTCGCCGGAGCGCACAATCACCCAGCCGTCGAACTGCCGGAGCGGATAGGGGGCGTTGAGCGGCACCGTGACGTCGCCCTGGACGGCGAACACGCCGCACGGCTCGGCGAGCTCGTCGCCCCGCGTCAGCCAGAGCTCGTACTCGCCGTCGGCGAGCCCATCGGTCCGGAGCTCCATCGGCCAGTTGCCGGCCGTGTCCTTCTCGAACAGGTCGAGGACCGCGGACGCCTCGCCCGCGCCCGACATCGTCACCGTCCGCACCGGCCCGGGGTCCGGGCCGCCGCCCACGAGGTAGCCGAGGCCGAAGAGGGCGAGCGCCGCGATCGCGGCGGCGGCCAGGGCGGTGTACCGATAGCGGCTCGGGAAGGGGAGCACGCGCGCCTTGGGGGGCTTCGGCGAGGACACGAGCGCCGGAGGCAGCTCCGGCGGCGGGCCTGCCTCGACGAGCATCGCGTGGACGCGCTCGAGCCGCTCCCGCTCGCCGGGCTCGAGATCGTCGCCGAGGAGGTCGCGGAGGTCCGTCATGCGAGGTCCTCGCCGAGCTCGTCCGCCAGGCGCCGGAGGGCGGCGCGCGTGCGCGTCTTCACCGTGCCGAGCGGGACGTCGAGGTAGGTCGCGATCTCGCTCTGAGAGAGGCCGCTCCAGTACGCGAGCTCGACGAGCGACCGCTGCTGCTCTGGAAGGGTCTCGATGGCGCGGTGCACGCGCCATGCGACCCACCCGCTCTCCGCCGCGTCGTCGGGGCCGGGCCCGGGCGCGACGAGCTCGGGCGCCTCCTCGACGGGGGGCTCGCGGCGTCGCCGCAGCCCGTCGACGATCGCGTTCCGCGCGACGGTGTAGAGCCACGAGGTCGCCTCTCCGCGGGCCGGGTCGAAGCGGCCGGCCGACCGCCAGATGCTCGCAAAGGTCTCCTGGGCGGCGTCCTCGGCGCGGCCGCGGTCGCCGATCCGGCGCAACGCGATCCCGAGCACCGAGCGCGCGTAGCGGCGATGGAGCTCCTCGAACGCGACCCGGTCGCCGTCCGCGACGCGCTGGATCAACGCCGCGTCGGTCTCCGTCACGTCGGGCACGCGGAGGATGCGTCGCGACTCGCCTGTCTCGGGGCAAGCCGAACCGGAGTGGGACCGCCGCGTCCACATCTGGATTACGCGGGGCAGGGCCATCTGGTTTGTGGGGAATGGCTCGAAAGGGGGCTCCCCCGTCGGGCCTGCGGGGGGCAGCCCCTCTCGGGCATGTGGCCCTCAGCCCGCTGCGTCGTATTTCGCCCCGACGACGTCCCAGTTGACGACGTTCCACCACGCCGCCAGGTAGTCCGGGCGCCGGTTCTGGTAGGTGAGGTAGTAGGCGTGCTCCCACACGTCGACCCCGAGCACGGGCCTCCCGCCCTCCATGAGCGGTGAGTCCTGGTTGGGCGTCGAGGTGACCTCGAGGCCGTCGCCGACGCGAACGAGCCACGCCCATCCCGACCCGAAGCGCTTGACGCCGGCGTCGTTCACCGCCGTCTTGACCGCCTCCAGCCCGCCGAGGCCGTCGATCGCGCTCGCGAGCGCCCCGGACGGCTCCGAGCCTCCGCCCGGCGCCATGATCTCCCAGAAGAGCGTGTGATTCGCGTGCCCGCCGCCGTTGTTGCGGACCGCGGTGCGCTTGTCCTCGGGAACCTGGGCGAGGTTCGCGATCAGCTGCTCCACGGGCTGCTCGGCGACGTCCGAGCCCTCGAGAGCCGCATTGACGTTCGTCACGTACGCGGCGTGATGCTTGTCGTGGTGGATCTCCATCGTCCGGGCGTCGATGTGCGGCTCGAGCGCGTCGAACGCATAGCCGAGGTCGGGAACCGAGTACGCCATGTGCCTCTCTCCTTCGATCGCTTCGTCTCGTCGCGCCAAGGATATGCTCCGCCGCGTCCCGTCTCGCCGCAGCAAGGAGTGCCATGCCGCCCTTCGAGGAGATCGCAGCCCGCCCGCTCGACCCGAGGCTCCAGGCGCTCCAGGGCATCTCGCGCGCCTCGATCGAGGCGCATTACCGCCTCTACCAGGGGTATGTCGCGAAGCGGAACGAGATCCTCGGGCTGCTGGGTGGCGTCGATCTCGAGAATGCCAACCAGGTGTACTCGGAGCTCCGCGCGCTCAAGGTCGACCTGACGTTCGCGATCGGCGGCATCAAGAACCACGAGCTCTATTTCGCGCATCTCGGCGGTCCCGGAGGCGATCCGGCGGGCGCCTTCCGCGGCCTCGTCGAGCGCGACTTCGGATCGGTCGAGGCGTGGCGCAGCGACCTCCGGGCGACGGGGATCGCCGCACGCGGCTGGGCCTGGACGGCATACGACTGGGACGAGCGGCGGCTCCTCAACTACCTCGGCGACGCGCAGAACACGTTCCCGGTCTGGAACGCGACGCCCCTCGTCGCGCTCGACGTCTACGAGCATGCGTACTTCCTCGACTACCAGACCGACAGGCCGTCCTACATCGACGCGTTCTTCGAGAACCTCGACTGGGACGTCGTGAACGGCTGGATCGCGTCGTACTCGATTCCGCCGGCGTAGTCCACGGACGACGCCGGGCGTAGGCTGGAGCCGTGCTCGGCGACGCGCTGATCGTCCTCGGCGGCTACCTCCTCGGCTCCGTCCCCTTCGGCTACGTCCTCCCGAGGCTGCTCAGGGGCGAGGACGTCCGGAAGCGGGGGAGCGGGAACGTCGGGGCGTCGAACGTCTGGCGCGTCTACGGCCGGACGCTCGGCGTCCCCGTCGCGCTGCTCGACGTCGCCAAGGGCTTCGTGCCCGCCGCGGTGGGACTGTCGGTCGGCGGCGACTGGGTCGGATTGCTCGCCGGGGCGGCGGCGATGGTCGGCCACGCCCGCCCGGTCTTCCTCGGCTTCTCGAAGGGCGGGAAGATGGTCGCCACCGCGGGCGGGGTCGCGTTCGCGCTCGCGCCGTACGCGGCGGCGGTGTGCGTCGGCGTCTGGCTGCTCGCCTTCGCCGCCTTCCGGTTCGCGTCGCTCGCCTCGATCGCGACAGCCGTCGCACTGCCGTTCGTCTGCTACGCGTTCGGCGCGTCGTGGCCGATCGTCGGGTTCATGTCGCTCGCCGCACTCGGCGTCCTCGCGCTCCACCGCCAGAACATCCGCCGACTGGTCGCCGGCACCGAGCCACGCTTCTCGCGGACTGCGACCTAGAGCCGGGTCAGCCGATCTCGAGCCAGGCCTCGAGCGAGGTCTGGCGCGCCGCTGCACCTCCGGCGAGCTCGCTCCGAAGCTCGCCCACGGTGCCCCAGCGCTCCGCGACGACGTCGTGGTCGTGGATCGTCTCCAGGTTGAGCTGGCGCGAGTGGACGAAGTCTGCGTCGTCGAGGTCTGGGTGCGCGTCGAGCAGCTCCTTGACGGCGATCCGGACGGAGTCCTCGACGAACCGCGGCTGCAGGTGCGCGTGCTCGACGACGTAGAGCTCGTCGGCGCGCTTCAGGAGCTCGTAGACCGGTGCGCTCATGGAGCCCTCGACGATCTCCACGAGCGCCTCGGCGTCGAGCTCGGTGGCGGTTCCGACGAGCAGCGTCCCCCGGCCGCGCTGGTTGTGCGTTGCGAGCGGGACGAGCTCGAGAATCCGCTCGGCGTCGTCGCCGAAGCCCGCCTCGCCCAGGCGCTCGAGCGCGCGGCCGCGGACGAGGCCCTGGGCGCACGGGCAGGCGTTGATCCCCGTCGCCTCGACGCCCACGACGCGGCGCGACCGGCTACCGCTCGCGGCCGCGATCCCGATCAGGGAGACCATCTCCTGCGTGACGAGGTCCGTGACCGGCGTCCTGCGGCGGAGCGGCCATCGCGCCACGATCCGCACCTCCGCCCGGAGGGCTGCCTGCCGTTCGACGATCTGGGAGGCGATCCTGTCTGCGAGCACCTCGACGAGCAGGCCCTCGCCGAGCACGGCCTCGTCGATCGCCTCGTCGAAGAGCTCGGGGAAGCGCGACATGTGGACGCCCTTCTGCCCGCGCGCGAGGTCGACGGTGCAGTCGATCTCGGCGGCCATGAGGATCTCCTGCTCGCCGCGGCGGATCCGGATCGCCTTGTGGACCCCCGTGACACCGGCGCGGCTGAGTGCCAGCTCGACGGGCGGCGCGGACGCCTGCATGTCGCCGACGAGCGGAAGGTCGCCCATCCGGGCCACGCTACCTCAGCGCAGCAGGCGCGACAGGCGCCGATCCTTGAGGATCTTCCCGCCCGTCTGGCAGGCAGGGCAGTAGGTGATCGTGTGCTCCTCGAAGTCGACGCGGCGCAGCGTCTCGCCGCAGCGCGGACACGGCTCGCCGAAGTGGCCGTGGACGCGGTATACGTCGTCGTCGCCCTTCCCCACGATCCGCAGCTCGAGCGCTCGGGAGAGGTCGTCGTGGATGGCGGCTCGAAGCGTCTCGACCTCGTCTGCGCCGAGATCGGTCGAGAGCCTGAACGGAGAGAGATGCGCCGTCCACAGGATCTCGTTCGCGTGGGCGCGCCCGATCCCGGCGAGTGCGCGCTGGTCGCGCAGGAGCGGATGGAGCTGACGGCGCTCGCGGCCGAGGATCGCACCGAGCGTCTCCGGGTCGACCTCGAGGGCATCGGGGCCGAGATGGGCGAGCTCCGCCTCCAGGGCCTCCGGGGTCAGGAGCCAGACACCCGCGCGCCGCCTCTTGCCGGCTTCCGTGAGCACGAGCTCGCCGCCGTCGGCGAACCGCACCTCGAACATCGGCTTGGCCGGGCCCTTCTTCCCGGCGGCGACGTACCGCAGCCGCCCGGCACTCATCAGATGGACCCGCAGTACGAGCTCTCCGTCCTCGGTCGGGAAGAGGAGGTTCTTGCCACGGCGCCTGCTTCCGGTGAAGCGCCGCCCCTCCAGCACGCTCGGCGGCGGGTCGAAGCTCTTGAGCGTCGCGATGTGGCCGGGCCTGGCCGATTCGACCGGCGCGTGGGAGACGAGCGGATCGAGCTCGCGGACCCAGGCCTCGACCTCGGGTAGCTCGGGCATCTGCTCAGGGTAGGCGACCGGCCTTCGTCTAGATTGCCGCGCCGTGGATGCGCTCGTCGTCGAGGTGGCCCGCGGGACCGTGGTCGAGGCGCGCCACGTGGTCCACGCCGTCGTGGTGCGAGACGGCCGGGTCGAGCTCGCAGCCGGCGATCCCGGGCTCGTGACGTTCCTCCGCTCGTCCGCCAAGCCTCTGCAGGCGCTTCCCGTGGTTCGTGGGCGCCCGGACCTCGACGACGAGCAGATCGCGCTCCTCTGCGCCTCGCACCGGGCGACGCCCGAGCAGGTCGCCGTCGTGCGCCGCATCCTCGCCGCGGCGGCGGCGACGGAAGCCGATCTCGAGTGCGGGGGCGATCCGAGCCCGATCGAGCACAACTGCTCCGGCAAGCACGCTGGGTTCCTCGCGCTCTGCCGCGCCGAGGGATGGGAGACGACCGGCTACCGTCGCCCCGAGCACCCGTGCCAGGAGGCGATGCTCCGCGAGGTGGCGCGCGCTGCCGAGGTCGATCCGGAGACCGTTCTCGTCGCGACCGATGGATGCGGCGTCCCGACCTTTGCGCTGACGCTCGAGCGCGCCGCCCACGGCTTCGCCCGCCTCCCCGGCCTCGACGGAGGCGACCGCGTCGTCGCCGCGATGCGAGCGAATCCCGAGCTCCTTCGCGGCCCGGTCGCGGCGGACGTGCTCCTCATCCGAGCGCTCGACGGCTGGGTCGCAAAGGGCGGCGCCGAGGGTCTCTTCTGCGCCGCTTCCCCGGACGGCACCGGGATCGCGCTCAAGGTCGTCGACGGCGCCTTTCGCGCCATCGCTCCGGCGCTCGTCGAGCTCCTCGCGCGGCTCGGCCACGACGTCGAGGGCGTCGCGGACCCCGTGCTCCGGTCGAGTCACGGCGAGCCGGTCGGCTCGGTCACGGTCGCATGAGAAACCCGTCGCCGGCGACGACCGATCATCGAGAATCGGTTATCCGGACCCTTCCCAAATTTCGAAGGCATGTATACGATGCGCCGCCGAAGGGTCAGAGCCGGAGCGACGACGTTCCGGCTCTCCGCGTTCGAGGGTTCGTCTCCGTCAACCGCACCAGGGGGTAACAGGGGTCAATGCTCTCCGTCGAAATAGCCCTTCCGGACGTCGAGGAGCTGCACAAGCTCGT
Organism: uncultured Actinomycetes bacterium; assembly: GCA_963734045.1. Taxonomy (GTDB): domain Bacteria; phylum Actinomycetota; class Thermoleophilia; order Gaiellales; family Gaiellaceae; genus Gaiella. Next base: position 100,808 of record CAVTFU010000006.1, read on the forward strand.
CGAGCAGGGCCAGGAAAAGGGCTTCCTCACGTATGACGAGATCACGAAGTCGCTCGAGGACGTCGAGCTGACCAAGGACCAGCTCGAGGAGTTCACGACCTATCTCATCGACCACGCGATCGAGCTGGTCGAGGGAGAGCAGCACAAGTCGCTGCCGCACGAGCAGCCGATCGTCTCGCCCGAGGAGGCGGCCGCCGCACCGAAGCTCGACCTGACCGTCGAGCCGTCGCTCGACTCTCTGCGGCTCTACCTGCGGGAGATCGGCAAGGTGCCGCTCCTCACCGCAGACCAGGAGGTCACGCTCGCGAAGCGGATCGAGCGCGGCGACATGCTCGCCAAGCAGCACATGATCGAGGCGAACCTCCGGCTCGTGGTCTCGATCGCGAAGGGGTACCTCGGCCGCGGCCTCACGTTCCTCGACCTCATCCAGGAGGGGTCGCTCGGCCTGATCCGTGCCGTCGAGAAGTTCGACTACCGCAAGGGCTTCAAGTTCTCGACCTATGCGACGTGGTGGATCCGACAGGCCGTGACACGGGCGATCGCCGACAAGGCGCGCACGATCAGGATCCCGGTGCACATGGTCGAGAAGCTCAACAAGGTCGTCCACATCGAGCGGCAGCTCGTCCAGCGCCTCGGCCGGGAGCCGAAGCCCGAGGAGATCGCCGAGGAGCTCGAGATGACGACGGCGGAGGTGCGCGAGATCCTGCGCATGGCGCAGCTGCCGGTCTCGCTCGAGAAGCCGATCGGCGAGGAGGAGGACTCCTCCCTCGGCGACTTCGTGCCGGACGACCAGGCGGAGTCCCCGTTCGACACGGCCTCGCTCTCGCTCCGTCGCGAGGACATCGAGGCAGCGCTCTGCTCGCTGCCCGAGCGCGACCGGAAGGTGATCGAGCTGCGGTTCGGGCTGCTCGGCGAGGCGCCGTGCACCCTCGAGGAGGTCGGGCGCGCGTTCGGGGTCACGCGCGAGCGGATCCGCCAGATCGAGAACAACACGCTGAAGCGCCTCGAGACGCTCCCCGAGGCCCAGCCCCTCCGCGACTGCGTCTAAGGGTGGGGAGGGCCGCATGGTTGCGGCGCGGGGGAACGCATGGTTCCCCCGCGAGCCCCCTCCTTCTGCGTCCTGCACTGATCGACCTTAGCTTGGCCTCCCGGCCGGCAAAAGCCGGCCTCCGGCCGCGACCGTGGGCGCACACGGGCGACGGTCGCCGCGCAATGTCGGTGCCGACTTCAGCTAGGACACTGCCTACGCCGCCAGGTGACCTGCCTCGCCGAGGGCGCTGAGCGCGGCCTCGCGGACGTCGGAGCCGAGCTGGCTGACGTTCGCGTCGATGGGAGCCGAGGCGATCGCGGTGAGCCAGACGGCATTGCCGCTCACGTCGCCGACGAGCACTCGCGCCTTGCCGTGGTGGAGGCCCTCGACGGAGTCGATCGCACGGAGCACGGTCGCGCGCGCGTCGTCGATCGGGGCGCCGAGCCGGAGCGGTACGTCGACCGTGACGGTACGCCGCGGATCGCGAATCGTGCGATTGACGATCGCGGTCGCCGTGAGCTGCGTGTTCGGGACGTAGACCCGCCGCTCGTCGTCGGTGACGAGCGCGGTGTAGATCATGTCGATCTGCTCGACGAACCCCGTGTGCTCGCCGATCGTCACGCGATCCCCGATGCGGACCGGCTGCGTGAAGGACACGAGGACGCCCGCCCCGAGATTCCCGAGCGGGGTGCTCAGCGCCAGCCCGGCCACGACGGCGAGCACGGCGCTCGACGCGAGGAGCGCCCGGGCGACCTCCTCCGTCTGCGGGAAGATCGAGAGCACGCTCCAGACGCCGATCGCCCCGACGAGCACGATCGTGAGGCGGCTGAGGAAGCTGAACGTGGTCCGGCGCCGGGCGACGACAGCCGGGTCGGTGTCCGACTGATGTCGTTCCCACGCCTGATACGCGCGCCGCAGAAGCCAGCGGACCACGGCGAGCACGAGGAGCCACACCGCGGCCGTGACGAGCACGCGTACCCACCGTTCGTCCATGACCGCACATTTCGGCGCCCGGCAGCGCGAGCCTGCCACTGTTGCGGTCGTCACGACCGCGGAGCGCTCGAGGCGACGGGCTACATCGTCGGCTCTCGCTCCGGCTCGCGCTCGAGCCGGAAGGCGGCGTGCAGTCCGCGCACCGCTTCGGGGATGCGCTCGCGGGCGATCATGCAGCTGATCTTGATCGGCGAGGTGGAGATCATCTCGAGGTTGATCCCGAGGTCGGCGAGGGTGCGGAACATCGTCGCCGCGACCCCTGGGTGGGAGCGCATGCCCGCGCCGATCAGCGACACCTTGCCGAGCTCCGTGTTCACCTCGGCGTCGAAGGCACCGAGCTCCGCCTGAAGCGACGCGATCGCGCCGCGCGTCGCCGCGACGTCCTCCGCGGGCACCGAGAAGGACATCTCGGCGCGCCCGTGCACGACGTTCTGGATGATCGTGTCGACGTTCACCTGGGCGGACGCGACACCGTCGAAGATCATCGCCGCCACGCCCGGCCGGTCGGGGATCCCCGTGAGCGTGAAGACGACGTCCGTCTCCGAGTGGGTGACCGCCGAGACGATCGGTTGCTCCATTCCCTCTACGTCCTGCACCCAGGTTCCCTCCTCGTCGGAGAACGTCGAGCGTGCGTGGATGCGCACGCTGTGGCTTCGTGCGAGCTCCACGGAGCGAAGCATCAGCACCTTGGCGCCCGACGCCGCCATCTCGAGCATCTCGTCGTACGAGACGACCGCGAGCTTCCGCGCGTCGGGGACGAGCCGCGGGTCGGCGGTGAAGACACCCGGCACGTCCGAGTAGATCTCGCACGCGGCGCCGAGTGCCGCGGCGAGCGCCACGGCCGTGGCGTCGGTGCCGCCGCGCCCGAGCGTCGTGATCTCCATCGTCTCCCGGGAAAAGCCCTGGAAACCCGCGACGAGCACGATCCTCCCCTCGCCGAGCGCGGTCCGGATCCGGTCGCCGCGGATCTCGCGGATCTTGGCCCTCGTGTGCGACGCGTCGGTGAGGATCCCGGCCTGCGAGCCCGTGTACGAGACCGCGTCCTCGCCGAGGTCGTGGATCGCCATCGCCACGAGCGCGCACGCGATCCGCTCGCCGGTCGAGAGGAGCATGTCGAGCTCCCGCGGGTTGGGCGACGGCGAGACCTCGTTCGCCAGGGAGAGCAGCGAGTCGGTCGACGTGCCCATCGCGGACACGGTGCCGACTACCCGGCGCCCTTCCCGCCGGGCGTCGACGAGCCGCCGCGCGACGTTCCGCACCTTCTCCGGATCGGCGACCGACGAGCCGCCGAACTTCATGACGACCGTGTCCGAGGCGGCATGTGCCACGGACGCCAGTGTAGGGGCGAGCTATCTCGCCCTACGGCACCAGGCCCGGCCGACGATACGGCCTGAGCCCGGGCGGAACGGGGATCCCGGGACGGAGGTCCGCCTCGGGAACCGGCTCGAGCGCCGTGACGACGAGCGGCACGTGGCCGGCCCAGACGTCCAGCTCGGCGTCCGGCGTGTCGCCGTCTCCGGCGCCGCCCTCGCGGATCTTCGCCGACGCCTCGTCCAGCGGGAGGCGGAGCACCGCGGTCGCCTTCAGCTCCTTCGGTGTCGGCTGCCGCGCCTCGCCCCAGCGCCCGGGGAGCAGCCTCTCGGTGAACGCCTCCAGTGCCCGGCGCTTCTCGTCGGGCTCGTCGACGGCGAGCGCAGTCCCGAGCACGACGACCGAGCGGTAGTTCATCGAGTGCTCGAAGACGGAGCGGGCCAGCACGATGCCGTCGAGCAGCGTCACCGTGAGGCAGGCGGGGAGGCCCGTCGAGAGCGTGCGGAGCGTCCGGCTCGCGGCCGACCCGTGGACGTAGACCTGGTCGCCGACGCGGGCGTGGAGCGTCGGGATGACGAGCGGCTGCCCGTCGGAGACGAACCCGAGGTGCGCGACGAGTCCCGCGTCGAGCACCGCATCGATCGCGCCGCGGTCGTAGGCGCCCCGCTCGGGCAAGCGCCGAACCCGTGTGCGGAGGGAGGGAGCCGCCAGTGCCCGCCGGCGCGTCATCCCCGCTGAAGGCCGTTCCGGTCGGGGGTCACGCGTCGATCGTACGCGTCGGCCACGCGCGCTCGTCTGCCGCTCTGGCGACGATCGCCCGCAGCCAGCGCCGCCGGACGAGCAGCGAGAACGGGCGGACTGCGAGCCAGTAGGCACGGAAGAGGATCCGCGTGCGACGGTCGAGCGCCAGGACGCGTGTCTCGGTCGTGAGCCGGGTCGAGCCGTCTGCGGCCGGCTCCGCGCAGACGTCGAGCGCGATCTTCAGCCCCGGGCGAGCCCACGCACGCCACGCGTCCACGTCGTTCGCCGCTCGAGGCGAGCCGCGGAAGCGGAGCGCGAGGCCACAGACCAGCGTCGTCGGCGTCCGCTCGAGGAGGACGAACGGCGGCCGGGACGCGAAGCTCTCGATCGTGTCGTCGCGGCCGCCGAGACCGCGTAGCCGGAAGAGGACACGGACGAGCCTGTCCGGCGTCGCAGGCGTCGCAAGCGCGACCGCGAGCGCCCGCTCCGGAGGCAACTCGAGGGCGCAAGCGTGTTGCTCGCGCACCTCGAACCGCGGAAGCCAGGCTTCGATCGCCATGCCGACATCGCAGCACACTCGGGATGCGACAGGCCGACGGACCGGCGCGCCGCCCGTTTTCTTACACCACCTTTTCCGATTCTCGCCGGACCGCGCGTACCCTTTCGCGATGGACAGGAGCCAGGGGTCGTCCGTCCTGCGCCTCGCCGTGCTCGCGCTCGCGGCTGCGGCAGCATGCCTCGCGCTCGCCGAGCCCGGCCGGCGGCAGCGCCGACGAGCGCCGCACCGGTGGCGTCGCTCGAGCCACGCGAGACTGCCGCCGCCTGGAAACGTCTCGCGGACAGGGCTGCACTTCGCCCCTACGCGGTGGCGGCCGACTGTCGCCCGCTGCGGGCGGTGTTCTACGCCGCCTCCGACTGGCTCCGGCTCGCGACACGGCTCGCCGCCCACCTGTCACCGTGCGCCCAGTACTACATCTCGGTCCCGCCGGTCGTCGGGCAGAAGACGCGCGCGCGTCCCGGCCAGGCGCCGCGGATCCGGGCCCTCGGGCCGCAGTTCCACGCGCTCGCGGAGATCCACCTCGCCACGTGGCAGAAGTGGGTCGCGCAGACGGGCCAGTCGTGGTATCAGGCAGGCGTCGAGGCCCGGCGGAGCATGGCCGCGGGCGGCTTCGACGTCGGCGCGGGCGACACGTGGGCCGTCAACGAGCTCAGCTCGGCGATCCGGCGGGGCGAAGGTGCGAGACGTGCCGAGATCCGGGAGTTCCTGCGCGGCCTCTACGACGCCGGGGGCGAAGGGCCGCAGGCCAAGGGCGTCGTCTTCGTCGTCGGGATCGGGCAGCGGGTCAGCGAGGTCGCCACGTACAAGGCCCGGATGCAGGAGTGGCTCCAGGACGCGGCCTTCTGGACGGACATGAACCAGTACGTCAGCGACTGGTCGCAGGAGGTCTACGGCGACGTGCGCGGCTACGCCGCGCCGGGGGCGCCGGCGGCGGCGCGCCGCGACGCTCTCGTCGACTACCTCCGTCACTCGGACCTGCTCGCGAGCGCGGGCGCGGGGGCATCCGGCACGGCGAACACGTTCTTCGCGTCCGCCTCGAGCCCGGTTGCGAATGCGGCATGGCAGTGGAGCTCGGCCTTCGGCTGGACGGACGTCAGCCTCGAGCTCATGGAGCAGTACGTCTCGGCACAGGTCTACGCGCTCCGCAACCACAGCGCCGGCGCGGGGCAGGCGACCGACCACTGGGGCTTCGCGTGGGCACCGCGAAACGCCACGCAGCAGGCGTTCGACATCTTCCAGCAGGACACCGGCGTCGTGCTCGACCGGATGGCCGCGGCGATTCGCGACACGGAGGTCGTCGTCCCCGAGGATCCCGGTGTCAACGCGTGTGCGAACGGGCGCTACTGCGTGGGCGACCTCGAGGGCGCGTCGGTCGTGACGCGCTGGCGCGCGTTCCGGGCCTGGTCGCCCACGACGCTCGGATTCGCATCCGCGCCCCAGACCGTCGGAGCCGGCGTCGTCTCGGCGCCCATCGGGCTCCAGGTGCAGGTTGCCCGGGTGCCGGCGCGGCCGATCGCCCCGGTCGTGGCGACCATCGCCTCGTCCTCCCCGACCGGCACGTTCTCGACGAGCGCCACCGGGCCGTTCGCCCCGACCCTCGGCGTGGAGCTCCCCGCGGGGGCGTTCGCGACGGCGCAGTTCTTCTACCAGGACACGACCGCCGGGATCGCGACGCTGAGCGCGTCCGGTGCAGGAGTCGTGACCGGCACGCAGCCGTTCACCGTGTCCGGCGCCCCGCCCGTCTCGTTGCGAATCGACCCGCCGGCGTCCGTCGTCCTCGCGGGCGGCGCGGTCACGCTCCGCGCGGTCGGAATCGACCAGTTCGGCAACGCGTCACCCGCCGCGGTGGCCTGGACGATCGCCCCGCAGTCCCGCGGCACCGTGTCGCCCGCCTCCGGCGCCTCGGCAAGCTTCGTCGCATCGAGCGTGCCCGGCCCGGGACTCGTCACCGCCGAGCTCACGACGCCGTCCGGAACGCTCACCGCGCAGGCCGCGCTGACCGTCCAGCCGCTGCCGGCGGTGCGCGTCGCCTCGATCCGCTACGGGGTCGCCCGGCGGCGGCTGCTCGTCTTCACGACCGTGGTCGACACGCGCGGCGCCCGCGTGCGCAACGCGTCGGTCACCGTGGCGCTCTCCCGCAACGGCAAGGCGTCTGGCCGCGCGACCGGCCGGACGACGACCGGCCGGATGACGTTCGCTCGGACCGTCGTGCCGGGCGCGTACCAGGCCCGCGTGCTCCGCGTCGTCGTCCCGGGAGCCTCGTGGAGCGGTTCCACCCCGGCGAACGGGTTCCGCGTTCGGGCTCGCTAGCGGCCTCGCCGCGGCTCGCTTCAATTGTGGAAGAATCGAGCTGCCGACGGCGTTGGAACGGCGCGGCAACGTTCGAGCTCGAGGAGGAGCGATGACTCTCACGATCGGCGACACGGCACCGAATTTCGAGGCGGAGACCACCGAGGGGCGGATCTCGTTCCACGACTGGATCGGCGACTCCTGGGCGGTGCTCTTCTCGCACCCGAAGGACTTCACGCCCGTGTGCACGACCGAGCTCGGGTACATGGCGAACATCAAGCCCGAGTTCGACCGGCGGAACGTCAAGGTGATCGGCCTGTCGGTCGACTCGACGGGCGATCACGAGGGCTGGGCGCGCGACATCGAGGAGACCCAGGGCGCCGCGCCCAACTACCCGATCATCGGCGATGCGGACTTCCAGATCTCGAAGCTGTACGGGATGCTGGGCGCCGACGTCTCCGGCGATCCCCGCGATCGCACGGCCGCCGACAACCAGACGGTCCGCAACGTGTTCGTGATCGGGCCCGACAAGAAGGTCAAGCTCGTTCTCGTCTATCCCATGACGACCGGGCGGAACTTCGACGAGGTGCTCCGCGTGATCGACTCGCTGCAGCTGACCGCGCAGCATCGCGTCTCGACCCCCGCGAACTGGCAGCAGGGCGACGACGTGATCATCGCCGGCTCGGTCTCGAACGACGAGGCGAAGGAGATCTGGCCCGACGGCTGGGAGGAGCCGAAGCCCTACATCCGGATCGTGCCGCAGCCGGCAGCTGCAGAGCGGGTGTCCGGCTAGAAGCCGGACACCGAGGCACGGACGCTTGCCGAGCGTGGGTGTCTGGCTTCAGCCAGACACCTGCGCTCGCCTACGGCACCACGACGAGCTTGCCGGCGGTGCCGTCGGCCTGGCGCTGCCAGGCAGAGGCGACCTCGGCGAGCGGCACGGCCTCGACCTCGAGCACGATCTCGCCCGTCATCGCATGGCCGACCAGCCGGCCGTACTCGGCGGCGAGCTCGTCCGGCGGGACGCGGAAGTTCGTATGGCCGAAGATCGTCAGGTTCTTGCCGCGCACGGCGCCGGACGCGACCGGAGCCTCGGGCCCCGCCGACTGGCCGAGGTTCACGACGCGCGCGTGCGGGGCCGCTGCCTGGAGCGCCGCAACGACCGGCTCACCCCACAGCGCGTCGAAGACGTACGTCGGCCCGTCGCCGCCGCAGGCGTCCCGGAACGCGGAGGCGAGATCGTCGACCTCGCCGAGTTGCACCGTCTCGTCGGCGCCGCGCGCGAGCGCCAGCTCGAGCCCTTCGGGGTTGCGCCCGACCGCGACCACGCGGGCGGCTCCGAGCAGCTTCGCGGCCTGCACCGCGACGATGCCGACCGAGCCGGTCGCGCCGAGCACGAGCACACTCTCGCCTCCCTCGAGCGGCGCGCGCCAGGAGAACGGGAGCCAGCCTGCGAGACCCGCGATCCCGAGGGCCCCGGCGAGCGCGGGGTCGACGCCCTCCGGAAGCTCGATCGCGGTCGCTTCCCCGACGACGACGCGCTCGGCGAGCCCGCCGTCCCGGTTGAGCCCCAGCCCGTCCGCGAAGACCCACTCGACCCGACCCTCGGGCGTGCGCACGACGGCCTCGCAACCCGGGATGTACGGCAGCTCCGGATGACCCGCGAGGTAGAGGCCCCGTGAGACGGCGAGGTCGATGGGGTTGATCGGCGCCGCGACGACCTCGACGCTCGCCGCGTCCGCGTCGACGTCCACGAGCTCCGGAAGCGTGCCGAGCTCGGAGATCCGGGCAGCTCTCACGCTCCGAGCCTAACGCCTCGAAAGTACGGTCAGCCGCCCTTCGTGGCACGGCGAGGCGAATACGATGGGGAAGATGCAGTCCGCCACGACGAGGGCCGAGAGCCTCGAGGCGCAGTTCGAGCTCCACCGTCGCGCCCTGACCGCCCACTGCTACCGCATGCTGGCCTCGCCGTTCGAGGCGGAGGATGCGGTCCAGGAGACGTTCATTCGGGCGTGGAAGGCGATCGACCGCTTCGAGGGACGGGCCGCGCTACGGTCGTGGCTCTATCGGATCGCGACGAACGTCTGCCTCGACATGCTCGGTAGCCGGGAGCGGCGGGCGCGCCCCATGGACCTCGGGCCGGCGCACGAGCCCGTCGCGGAGAACCTCGCGATGCTGCCGGAGGTGACGTGGATCCAGCCGGTCCCGGACGCGCTCGTCGTCTCGGACGGTGACCCGGCCGAGGTGGCGGTCGCGCGCGACACCGTGCGGCTCGCGTTCGTCGCCGCCCTCCAGCACCTTCCCCCGCGCCAACGCGCGGTGCTGCTCCTCTGCGAGGTGCTCCGCTGGCAGGCGAGCGAGGTCGCCGAGCTGCTCGAGACGAGCGTTGCCTCCGTGAACAGCGCCCTGCAGCGGGCGCGGGCGACGCTCGACCAGCACGACACGACGGCCGACGCGGGGCAGGCCTCGCTCGACCGGGACGAGCACGAGCTGCTCGGCCGCTACGTCGACGCGTTCGAGCGGTACGACATCGAGGCGCTGACCGAGGTGATCCACGAGGACGCGATCCAGTCGATGCCGCCCTACGACCTCTGGCTCGCGGGGCGGGAGGACGTCTTCCGCTGGTGGTTCGGGCCGGGGATCGCCTGCCAGGGGTCGCGCGTGGTTCCCGCCGGCACCGCAAACGGCTCGCCTGCCTACGGGCAGTACAAGCCGGCGCCCGGCGGCGGCTACGAGCCGTGGGCGCTCCAGGTGGTCGAGCTCGCCGGCGGGAAGATCAGCGAGCTCACGTTCTTCCTCGAGACGCAGACGCTGTTCCCGCTCTTCGGCCTGCCGGAGCGGCTCGAGGCCTGATCAGTCGGACAGCACCGCGGTCAGGCCCATGAACGCGACGAGATGGCGCAGCTCTGCCGAGGCGTTGCGCAGGCGGACCGTGCACCCTCGCCTCCGGGCAGCGAGCTGGAGGCGGGCCAGCGCATCCACCGTGACGGCGTCCGGGACGATCCCGGTGACGTCGCAGAGGGCGACGTCGGGATCCGCCCGCTCGAGCAGCGCGCAGACACGGGCACAGAGCCCGGGGAGGTCGTCCCGACCGATCGGGCCCTCGATTGCGAACGTGAGCGTCCGCGGTGCGATGACGGCCATCGCTGCCTAGACGTCGCGGGGCACCCGAACTCATCGGCCGTGCGACCGATGAGTTCCGACCGGGCGCGTCGTCCAAGCCAGCGAACCGGTCGCGAAAAGCATCGAAAGGACTGCAGATGACCATCACCGACACCCGAACCCGCTGGCTCGCACTCCTCGTCCTCTGCCTCGGCGACCTGATGATCGTGCTCGACGGGACGGTCGTGAACGTCGCACTCCCCTCGATCCGCGACGATCTCGGCTTCTCCCAGGAGTCGCTCGCGTGGGTCGTCAACGCGTACCTGCTGACCTTCGGGGGCTTCCTGCTCCTCGGTGGGCGGCTCGGCGACCTCTTCGGCCATCGCAGGCTCTTCCTCTCCGGCATCGCGCTCTTCACGGTCGCGTCCCTCGCCTGCGGGCTCGCATCCTCGCAGGGGATGCTCGTCGCGTCGCGTGCCGTCCAGGGGATCGGCGGGGCGGTCGTCTCGGCGGTCGCCCTCTCGCTGATCATGACGCTCTTCGTCGAGCCCGCCGAGCGGGCCAAGGCGATGGGGGTCTTCGGGTTCGTGCTCTCCGGAGGCGGCACCGCGGGCGTGCTGCTCGGAGGTGTCATCACGGACGCCCTCGACTGGCACTGGATCTTCCTCATCAACCTCCCGGTCGGGATCGCGGTCTTCGCCCTGACCCTGGCGTTGCTCCCCGGTGGTCGCGGCCAGGCCACGGGCCGCATCGACATCGCGGGTGCGGTGGCCGTGACGTCGTCCCTCATGATCGCCGTCTACGCGATCGTGAAGGGCAACGAGGTCGGCTGGGGGTCGTCGCGCACGCTCGGCCTGCTCGGGGTCGCGCTGGCGCTCTTCGCCATGTTCATCCTGCTCGAGGGGCGCGTCTCGGCCCCGCTGATGCCGCTCGGCCTCTTCCGCAACCGGAACGTCTCGACCGCGAACGTCGTCGGCGTGCTGATGGCGGCCGGGATGTTCGCCTACTTCTTCCTCTCGGCCCTCTACCTGCAGGAGATCCTCGCCTACACCCCGTTCGAGGTCGGCGTCGCGTACCTGCCCTCGATGATCGTGTGGGGACTGTCCTCGCTCCTGCTCTCCGACCGGCTCGTGATGCGATTCGGGATCAAGCCGCCGCTCGTCGTCGGCCTCGCCCTGATGACGATCGGCCTGCTGCTCCTCGCCAGGACGCCCGTCGAGGGCTCCTTCCTCGTCGACGTCCTGCCGGCGACGCTCGCGGTCGGCCTCGGGGCGGGGGTGGCCTTCAACCCGATTCTCCTGGCGGCGATGAGCGGCGTCGCTCCGACCGAGGCCGGGCTCGCCTCCGGCGTCGTGAACACCGCGTTCATGATGGGCGGGGCGCTCGGCCTCGCGGCGCTGGCGGCGCTCGCCGCCTCGCGAACCGCGACACTCGAGGCGTCCGGGGAGGGCCCGCTCGCGGCCCTGAACGGCGGCTACCATGCCGCGTTTCTCGTCGGGGCCACGTTCGTCGTCGCCTCTGCGGCCGTCGCCGCCGCGCTCCTCCGCCCGGAGCCGGCGCCGAGCGCTGCACACGCCGGCGCCATCGGCGAGCCGGCGACCGCGATGCCGGATAGAGGCGCCTCGGCCTGAGGCTCGGATGGGAGGAGCTCGAGGGGCGAGAGAGCCCCTCCCACCGAGCGGAGGAGGCACCGCGTCCGGGCGGTGGACGGCGGTGCCGGGGGAATCAGCTCAGGCGCTGCACCAGTCGAAGAGCTCCGGGTTCGTGTAGTGGAGCTTGATGACGTCGAGCAGGGGCAGGTACGACGGTGCGGGCAGGTCGGTGTTGATCAGCCCGGCCCCGTCGGCGTCCGAGTCCAGCGGCTCGTAGTCGACCCGCTGCAGCGCGGCCTTGACGAGCAGGCCGTTCGAGGCGAGGAAGGAGACGCCCGCCTTGACACACGCCACGCCTTCCCTGGAGTAGCCGGTGCCCCCCGCCGCCGACGTCGAGACGAGTGACAGGGCTGCCACGACGGCGACGGCGGCCGTGAGCGTGATGCGCATTCGCATTCCGATTCCTCCTCTCACGAGGCGCTCGGCGGAACGAGCACCGCGTCGATGGCGTGAATGACCCCGTTCGAGGCCTTGACGTCGGCGACGATCACGCGCGAGCTGCCGTTGAGCGTCAGCTTTCCGCCCTTCAGGGAGAGCGCGATCTTCTCGCCCTGCACCGTCTTGACCGAGGCCTTCTGCTTGGCCGCCGCTATGGCCGTCATGCTCGGGACCCGTGAGGCGAGGACGTGGTAGGTGAGCACCTTCTGCAGCAGCGCCTTGTCGGTCGAGACCGCCTCGAAGGTGTCGGGGGCGGCCGACTTCAGCTTCGCGAAGGCCGCGTTCGTGGGTGCGAAGACCGTGAACGGGCCCTTGCCCGAGAGCGTCTTCACGAGCCCCGCCTGCTTGACGAGCGCGACGAGCGTCGTGAAGCGCTTGTCGCCCGAGGCGACCGCGACGATCGTCTTCGGCGAGGCGGTGGTGACCGTCGGGGCGGCCGCGGGCGCGGCGGCGAGCACCGCGGCGGCGACGGCCCCGAGGACGAGGAGTACCAGCGATTTCCGCATCGGCTCCCTTTCCGGTGAGTCGAGGAACAGGACCGCCGTGGTACGGCCTCGGCCGTGCCCTGGATCAACCGGTGATCGGCTCGCGGTGCCCGGTACGTATCTCGGGGACGACGATGAGCGCGATTGCCCTGCCTGCGATAGTTCCCCTGGTGCCGGACCCGACCGAGGACGTCGAGCTCGTCCGTCGCGTCTCGGGACGCGACCCGGACGCGCTGCGCGCGCTCTACGACCGATACGGGGCGATGGTGCACGGCATGGCGTACCGAATCCTGGGCGACCGCCAGCTCGCGGAGGACTGCGCGCAGGAGGTCTTCGTCTCTCTCTGGCGCGGCGCGGGTCGGTTCGATCCGGCGCGCGCCCGGCTCACGACCTGGCTCTTCACGATCACCCGCAACACGGCGATCGACATGGTGCGGCGACGGTCGTCGCGGCGCGCGGAGCCGCTTCCGGACGACTGGCAGGCGGCCGACGAGTCTCCGGACACCGCCGAGCTCGTCGCGGCGGCAGAGAGCAGCGAGCGCGTCGCCTCCGCGCTCGGCGAGCTGCCGCAGCCGCAGCTCGAGGCGCTCTCGCTCGCGTACTTCGAGGGGCTGTCGCACGCCGAGATCGCCGAGCGGCTGGGGCTGCCGCTCGGCACGGTCAAGGGGCGCATCCGCCTGGCGCTCGACCGCCTCCGCGACCTCGCCCCCAGGTACGCCCTCGACGTGGAGAGAGAACGATGACCGACGACATCAGCGACCTCCTGGCCGGCGACGCGCTCGACGCACTCTCGAGCGACGATGCCGAGCGGCTCGAACGCGAGCTTGCGGCGAGCCCGGAGCTCCAGCGCGAGCGCGACGCGTACCGCGCGACGGTGGCGGCGCTCGACAAGGGCGTTGCCCGGGTGCAGCCTCCCGACACGCTCTTCGACCGCATCCTGACCGAGGTCGAGGCGGGGGACGGCTCCCGGGAGCCGGGCGAGGTACCGGTCCCGACGGTCCCGACGGTCCCGGCACCCCGGCGCGCGTGGTTGCCGCGCCTCGCGCTCACCGGCGCCGCCGTGGCCGCCGTGCTCATCGTCGCGCTCCTTGTCCGCGAGGGAGGCGACGCGCCCGACGCGCGCGCGACGGTTGCAGGCACAGAGCGCTTCCCGGAGGTCGGCGGCACCGCGGAGCTCTTCGCGCCGGCCGAGCCGGGCGGCGTCCTCCGGCTGCGGCTGGAGAACCTCCCGGAGCCGCCGGCCGGAAGCCACTACGAGGTATGGGTCCTGCGCGAGGAAGCGGGCGAGGCGATGGAATCGGTCGGATCCTTCACCCCGACCGGCACCGACGAACGCCTCGAGCTTCCGCTGCCCGGCCCCGGGAGCTTCCGCGCGGTCGACGTGTCCGTCGAGCCGGACGGCGGCTCGCCGGAGCATTCCGGCGTCAGCCTCGCCGGCGGCGTCTTCGACCTCTCGTAGGTCAGCCGCGCCGCGCGCGGAACGCCGCGACCGCCTCGCGATGGTCGACGATCGGGGTCGGGTACCTCGGAGCGAGCAGGCCTGGGGCGTGTAGATCGGGGACGTCGGCGAGCTCCGGTACCCAGCGCCGGATGTAGGCGCCGTCCGGATCGAGGCGCTTCGCCTGGGCCGTCGGGTTGAAGACCCGGTTCGGGCGCGTGTCCGTGCCGGTGCCGGCGACCCACTGCCAGTTGCCGACGTTCTGGGCGACGTCGCCGTCGAGGAGCAGGTCGAAGTAGTGGCGCGCGCCCTCGCGCCAGTCGATCCCGAGGTCCTTGACGAGGAACGACGCCGTCACGAGCCGGGCGCGGTTGTGCATCCAGCCTTCGGCCCGGAGCTGGCGCATGCCCGCGTCGACGAGCGGAAACCCCGTCTGGCCCTCCTTCCAGGCCGCCAGGCCCGCGGCGTCGTCGACCCACCGGTCGCCACGCGGCCGCAGGTCGTCCACCTGGGTCCGGGGCCGGGCGTGGAGGAGCTGCGCGTAGAAGTCGCGCCAGCAGACCTGCCGGACGAACGAGCGGGCGGCGCGCTCGCTCGCCTTCGTGACGAGCTCTCGGGCCGAGATGCAGCCGAAGTGGAGGTAGGGCGAGAGGCGCGACGTGCGGTCGGCGGCGAGATCGTCGTTCGTCGAGGCATGGTCGCGAGCGTCGCGCGCGAGCCAGGCGAGCATCCGCTTCCGGCCGGCCGTCTCGCCACCCGGCATCGGCGGTCGAGGCAGGGCGAGGCGCGGCAGCGAGGAGACAGGCCCTTCGGGTAGCCGCACCCGACGTGGCGCGCGCAGCGGCTCTCCCCACGTCGACGCTGACCAGGCGCGGTAGTAGGGCGAGAAGACCTCGTAGTGGTCTCGCCCATTCGGCGCGACCTGGCCGGGAGGAACGACGAAGCTCCCGTCGACGAGGTGGACGTCGAGCGCGACAGCCAGTTCGGCCTCACGGCGGCGCGCATACGCGCTCGCGTCGGCGGTGAGGAAGACGGCGTCTGCGTCGACTTCGCGTGCCGCCCTCACGACCTCGGCGACGGTGGAGCCGCTTCGCACCTCGAGCCCTGCGCCGAGGCGCCGCAAGGACGCGTCGAGGTCTGCGAGGCTCTCCTGCAGGAACGCGCGGCGGCCGGGCGCCGCTCCGTAGCGCGTCCCGGCGATGCCGTCGTCGAGGACGAAGAGCGGGAGAACCCGCTCAGCCGCGTCGAGCGCCGTACGGAGCATCGGGTTGTCGTGGATCCGGAGATCGCGGGTGAACAGCGCGACGGCGGTGCGCATCCGGCGAGGCATGGCGTTCAGAATGTCTAGACTAGCCTCTACCTCGTGTCGAAGTCGCTGACGATCGCCGAGCTCTCCCGGCTGACCGGCATCACCGCGGCCACGCTGCGCGCGTGGGAGAGTCGGCACGGGTTCCCGCGGCCCAGCCGGCCCGACGGCGGGCACCGGCGCTACCGGGAGGCCGACGCGGAAGCCGTGCGCGCCGTCGTAGCCGAGCGGGCCTCCGGAGCGACCCTCGTCGGTGCGATCGACCGCGTCGTGGCGCGAGCCGCCCCGTCGGGCACCTCGCTCTTCGCCGTCCTGCGGCGCACGCTCGCACTCGAGCCGCGCGAGGTCTCGAAGCCCACGATGGTCGCGCTGAGCCACGCCCTCGAGGACGAGCTGTCGCTCCACGGCGAGCGAGGGCTGCTCGTCGGTGCCTTCCAGGAGCGGCGCTTCTTCGCGCAGGTGGAGAGGCGCTGGCGCGCGCTCGCGCGCGCCGCGCGCCGCACCGCCGTCTTCGCGGACTTCCCCCGGCCACGCGGCGACGGTCTCGGGAGCCCGGCGCGGATCCCGATCCCGCCCGGGTCACCCCTCGAGCGCGAGTGGGCGATCGTCCACCTCGCGCCGCGCAGCGCCGCGGTGCTCGTCGGGCGCCAGCTCCCCGGCCGGAGGAGCGCCTCCGGCCTGCCGCGCTTCGACCTCGTCTGGAGCCTCGATCCGGCGGCCGCCCGGGACTCGGTCACCCATGTTGCGCGCCTCGCCGAGCCCGTCGCCCCGGAGCTCGCGGCCGCCCTCGAGAAGGACCTCGAGGAGACGACGTCGTCCGCGGGCATCGAGCCGCACTTCGCGACGGCGCTCTCGAGCCGTGCGGTCGCCTATCTGGACAGGAGGCTCGGCGAATGCAGGTAGTCATGACGGGGGCCTCGGGCCTCATCGGCTCGGCTCTCCGTCCGGCCCTCACGGCCGCCGGCCACGACGTCGTGAGCCTGGTGCGTCGAGAGCCGCGCTCGCCCGACGAGGTGCGCTGGGACCCCGCCGCTGGATGGCTCGACGTCGACGCGCTCGCCGGAACGGGCGCGATCGTGCACCTGGCGGCTGAGAACCTCGGGCAGCGCTGGACGGAGGAGACGCGGCGGGACGTTCTCGACTCGCGCGTGCAGGGCACGCGGCTCGTGGCGGAGGCGGTGGCACGGCTCGACCCACGGCCCGTCCTGCTCGCCGCCTCGGCGGTCGGGTACTACGGGCAGCGCGGCGACCAGGTGCTCACCGAGCGCTCCTCGGCCGGGGAGGGCTTCATGAGCGAGGTCGTTCGAGCCTGGGAGAGCGCCGCCGAGCCGGCCAGAACCGCCGGTGCGCGAGTCGTGCACTTCCGGCAGGGAATGGTGCTCGCGAAGGAGGGCGGCGCGCTCGCGCGGATGCTGCTGCCGTTCAAGCTCGGCGTCGGCGGGCGGGTCGGGAGTGGCACGCAGTGGTGGAGCTGGGTGACGCGCGACGACATCGTCGCCGCGTACCTCTACGCGCTCGACAAGCCGCTCGACGGCGTCTACAACCTCGCGGCCCCTGCGGTCACCAACGCCGAGTTCGTTCGCGCGCTCGGCGAGGCGATCCGTCGTCCGACCGTGATCCCGGTTCCCGGCTTCGCGATCAAGCTCCTCTGGGGCGAGATGGGGGAGGAGGTCCTGCTCGGCGGGCAGCGCGTCGTCCCGGAGCGTCTGCCGGACGCAGGGTTCACGTTCGCGTACCCCGACGTCCGGGGCGCGCTCGTGCACGTGCTGGCGTAGGCCTCAGTCGGCGGGCTGCGGCTCGAGACGGCGCCGCTCGACCTGGTCGGGCGAGGGACGACGGACGTTCCAGACGAGCCCGAGCCTCTCGAGGCCGCGGATCACGAGCCACGAGACGTCGACCTGGCCGCGGAGGAGCCCGTGGCGTGCGGACGAGGGAAACGCGTGGTGGTTGTTGTGCCAGCCCTCGCCGAGCACGAGCACCGCGATCAGCCAGTTGTTCCGCGACTCGTCGCGCGAGCGAAAGTCCCGGCGCCCGAACATGTGGCAGATCGAGTTCACCGCGAAGGTCGCGTGCTGGTAGGCGAAGATCCGCACGAGCCCTCCCCAGACGAGCCCGGCGAGCCCGGCGGCGAGCGTCCCGCCGACGACGTAGCCGATCGCGAACGGGATCCCGAGCGTGAGCACGACCCACAGCAGGTACAGGCGGTCGATCGACCGGACGAGGCGGTCGTCGTAGAGATCGCGGCCGTAGGCGCGCCCCTGCTCCATCCCGAGGTTCGAGAACATCCACCCGACGTGGGCGTGCGCGAAGCCCCTGATCGAGCCACCCAGCCCGTCACCGTGGCCGACGTGGGGCGAGTGCGGGTCGCCGTCGCGGTCGGAGAGCGCGTGGTGCTTCCGATGGTCGGTGACCCACTGGGTGATCGGCCCCTGCATGGTCATGCAGCCGAGGATCCCGAGGGTGCTCTTCAGCACCGGGCCGGTCTCGAAGCCGCGGTGGGTGAAGTAGCGGTGGAAGCCGATCGTGGTTCCGAACGCGCAGAGGAGGTACATGCCGACGAGCAGCACGAGATCGACCCAGTGGAACGCGACCCCCCAGAGGAGCCCCATGGCCGACAGCAGGCCGAGCGGCGGGATGACGACCGCGGCCAGCGTCACGACCTGGCTGGTCCGGCTCGTGGCCGGCCGGACGGTGCCGACGGGCGCGCCGACGGTCTCGGTGGGTGCCGAGCTCATCGACCGATGTTCGCAAACGGCCGCCTGGTGGTTCATCGCTACCGACGCATCCGATCCGGGCGGCGGGACGAACAACACCCGATGCGCGTCGCGGTGATCGGGGCGGGAGTCAGTGGGCTCGGGGCTGCCTACGTCCTCGCGCGCGCGCACGACGTCACCGTCTTCGAGCGTGCCGACCGGGCCGGCGGGCACGTCCACACCGTCCGGCATGCCGGCCTCGACCTCGACACGGGCTTCCTCGTCCACAACGAGCCGAACTACCCGTTGCTGACGAGGCTCTTCCGCGAGCTCGGCGTCGCGGTGCAGCCCGCCGAGATGTCGTTCTCCGTCAGTTGCGGCGGTTGCGGGCTCGAATGGTCGGGGCGCCGCCCGTTCGCACAGCCCCGTCGGGCACTCGATCCCCGCTTCCTGTCGCTCCTCGCCGAGATCGGGCGCTGGCTCCGCACCGCTCGCAGGTCGCTCGACGAGCGCGACTACGAGGCGAGCACCCTCGAGGACTACGTGCGCGACCGCCACTACTCGGCGCGGTTCCGGTCGCACTTCCTCGTGCCGCTCACCTCGGCGCTCTGGTCGACGGCGCCGGAGCGGGCGCTCGACTTCCCGGCCGCCTACGCGATCCGCTTCTTCGATCGGCACGGCATGCTGGGCTTCGGCCGTCGCAGCTGGCGCTCCGTGACGGGCGGGGCGGGCACATACGTGCGGCTCGTGCTGGAGATGCTCGCCGGGCGGGTCCGGCTGGGGCTCGGCGTCCGCTCGCTGCGCCGGGACGCGGACGGCGTGGAGGTTGCGGACCGACGACGGCGAGCGGCACTGGTTCGACCGCGTCGTTGTCGCAGTCCACGCCGACCAGGCGCTCGCGCCTCCTGGAGGACGCGAGCCCCGAGGAACGCCGAGTGCTCGGCCCCTGGCGCTCGACCCGCAACGACGTCGCGCTCCACACGGACGAGCGCTTCCTGCCGCGGGCAGCCGCGGCCCGGGCCTCCTGGAACTACCAGCTCTCGGACACCGTCGAGCCGACCGTCACCTACTACCTCAACAGGCTCCAGCGGCTCTCGACCGACGAGCACTGGTGCGTGACCCTCAACCGGTCGGACGAGATCGATCCGGGAAAGATCGTCGAGCGCTTCACCGTCGAGCATCCCGTCTACACGGTCGAAAGCCTTCGGGCGCAGCGCGAGCTGCCCGGTCTCTCCGGACGGCGGCACACGCATTTCGCCGGCGCCTACCACGGCGTCGGCTTCCACGAGGACGGCCTTGCCTCGGGCGTGCGGGCCGCCGCGGAGCTCGGGGTCGCGTGGTGAGGTCGGCGCTCTATGCGGGAACGCTCGTCCACGTCAGGCGCGAGCCTCGGCGGAACGCGTTCCGGTACCCGCTCGCGCAGTTCCTGCTCGACCTCGACGAGCTGGACGAGGTGGAGGAGCGGCTGCGCCTGCTCTCGGTCAACCGGCCGAACATCGTCTCCCTCTACGACCGCGACCACTTCGACGGCGCCGACCGGCCGCTCAAGGACACCGTGGTCGAATTCTGCGCCGCGGGCGGTCACGCGATCGAGCGCGTCCTCATGCTCACCCAGCTGCGCGTGCTCGGCTACGTCTTCAACCCGGTCAGCTTCCACTGGTGCTACGGGGCCGACGGGCGGCTCGCCTGCATGGTGGCGGAGCTCCAGAACACCTTCGGGGAGCGCCTGCCGCAGCTGCTCGACGGGCCGGAGCTCCGGTACGAATCGCGGAAGCGGCTCCACGTCTCGCCGTTCTTCGGGCTCGACCAGACCTACGAGTACGCGTTCTCCGAGCCGGGCGACGAGATCTGGGCCCGGATGCACGTGCGCGAGCGCGGCCGCCGGCCGCTCACCGCGGTGCTCCACGGGCGCAGGCACGAGCTGACGAACGCCTCGCTGGCCCGGTACCTCGCGCGCTATCCGCTGATGCCCGTGCAGGTGATCGGGCGCATCCACTGGCAGGCCCTGAAGCTCTGGGCGAAGCGGGTGCCCTTCCATCACAAGCCGCCCTTCGTCCCCGGCGCCGGCTCGGTCCGGCGATGAGCTCGACGGGCCACGCTCTCCCGCGGCCCGCGTCGGCGCCGCCCACCCTCGCGCGGCTCGCGCGGCCGATCGTCGAGCGTGCGCTCGGCGGGCTCGAGGATGGTGCGCTCGAGCTGCGCCTGCCCGACGGCTCTGCACGCACGTTCGGAACGGGCGCTCCCGTCCGGGTGGAGATCGGTGACGAGCGCGCCTTCGCGCGGATCGCTGCCCGGGGCAGCATCGGGCTCGGTGAGGGATACACGGCAGGCGAGTGGCATGCCGACGACCTCGTCGGCTTCTTCGAGTTGCTCCTCCTGAACGCCTCCAGGGGGCGCGAGCGGCATCCGCACCTGACGCGACTCCTCCAGGCGCGTCCACGGCCCAACCGCCGGCAGGGCCTCTTCGCGGCGCGGCGCAACATCGCCGCGCACTACGACCTCGGGAACGACCTCTTCCGCCTGATGCTCGATCCGGGCCTGACGTACTCGTGCGCGGTCTTCGAGCGGCCCGACGAGCCGCTCGAGGAGGCCCAGCTCCGGAAGCTGCGCCGCGTGTGCGACCGGCTCGCGCTGGGGCCGGGCGACCGCGTCCTCGAGATCGGCTGCGGCTGGGGCTCGTTCGCGCTCGTCGCCGCCGGCGAGTACGGCGCACGCGTGACGGGCCTCACCCTTTCGAGCGCCCAGGCCGGGCTCGCGCGCGAGCGCGCCGCTGCCGCGGGCCTCGAAGACCGGATCACGATCCTCGAGGAGGACTACCGCGAGCACCGAGGGCTCGTACACGAAGCTCGCCTCGATCGAGATGATCGAGGCAATCGGCGAGCGCCAGTTCCCGACGTTCTTCGCCGCCTGCGACCGCTTCCTCGCGCCGGGCGGCGTCGCATGTGTCCAGACGATCCTCGTGCCGGACGAGCGCTTCCCCCGCTACCGGCGCTCGCCCGACTGGATCGAGCGGTACGTCTTCCCCGGCTGCCTGATCCCCTCGCTCGCCGCCCTGACGTCGGCGATGTCACGCGCCTCCCGGCTCCACGTCGTCGGGCTCGAGGAGATCGGCAGCCACTACGCCGAGACCCTCAGGCGCTGGCGCGAGCGGTTCCGCGCCTCGCTCGACGATGTCCGTCGGCTCGGCTACGACGAGCGCTTCACCCGCACGTGGGACTTCTACCTCGCCTTCTGCGAGGCGGCCTTCCGGACGCGCTGGCTCCATGACGCGCAGATCGTGCTCGCCCGTTGAGCTGGTGGGCGCTCCTCCTGCTCGGCTGGGCCCTTGCTGCCGGGCTGCAGCTCGGCCTCTACGTCGTGCAGCTGCGCACGGGGAAGGCGACGATCGTCGACGCCGGCTGGGCCGCGAGCCTCGTCGGGATCGCGCTGCTCTACGCCGCGCTCGGCGGCGGCGAGCCGGAGCACCGCATGCTCGTCGCGGTCATGGCGTCCCTCGGGTTCGGCCGGCTGACGATCATCGTCGCCCGACGGGTCGGCGGCGACGAGGATCGCCGGTACGCGGAGCTCCGCGACAGGTGGCGCGCCCGCGGCAACGAGCAGCTGAGCTTCTTCGTCTTCTTCCAGGCGCAGGCGTTCGTCGCGGCACTGCTCTCCCTGCCCTTCCTCGCGGCCGCGTTCAACGAGCACGACGGGCTCGAGCTCCTCGAGTGGCTCGGCGCGGCCGTCTGGCTCGTCGGTGCGCTCGTCGAGGCGGTCGCCGACCGACAGCTGACCGCGTTCCGACACGACTCGGCGAACCGCGGCAAGGTGATCGACGTGGGCCTCTGGCGGTTCTCCCGCCACCCGAACTACTTCGGCCAGTGGCTGACCTGGTGTGGGTACGCCCTCGTCGGGCTGGCGGCGCCGTGGGGGTGGGTCGGGCTGCTCTCGCCCGCGCTGATGCTCTACCTCATCCTCTTCGTGACGGGCCTCCCGCCGATGGAGCGGCAGATGCTCGCCTCACGGGGCGACGCCTACCGGCGCTACCAGGAGCGCACGAGCGCCTTCGTCCCTCTACCGCCCAGGGAGCCGACGTGATCGAGCACGTCCCCGACGCCGCGCTGAGGACTGCGATCAGGGCGAACTGCCTGCGACGTCTCGCACGCGAGCGTGTCGGCGGCGCCGACCGTCAGAGCGCCTTCGTGCGCGAGCTGCGCGCCGCGCCGATCGCCCTCGAGGTCGAGAAGGCGAACGAGCAGCACTACGAGGTGCCCGCGGAGTTCTTCCGGCTCGTCCTCGGCCCCCGCCTCAAGTACTCGTGCTGCCTCTGGCCGGCCGGGATCTCCCGGCTCGCCGAGGCCGAGGAGGCGATGCTCACCCTGACCTGCGAGCGGGCCCGGATCGAGGACGGGATGGAGATCCTCGACCTCGGCTGCGGCTGGGGCTCGCTGAGCTTCTGGCTCGCAGAGCGGTATCCGCGCGCCAACGTCCTGGCCGTGTCGAACTCGACCGTGCAGCGGGCGACGATCCGCGAGGAAGCCGCGCGGCGCGGGCTCGCGAACGTCGAGGTCGTCCTCGCCGACGCCAACCACTTCGAGCCGCCGCGCCGCTTCGACCGGATCGTCTCCGTCGAGATGCTCGAGCACGCCCGCAACTACCCCGAGCTGCTCCGCCGCGTCGCGACGTGGCTCGAGCCCGACGGCCGGCTCTTCGTCCACGTCTTCTCGCATCGCCGCTTCGCCTACGCGTATCGAGGCGGCTGGCTCGCGCGCAACTTCTTCACCGGAGGGACGATGCCGTCGGAGTCGCTCCTGCCGAGTCTCGCGGACGGGCTCGCGCTCGAGGAGGAATGGCGCGTCGACGGGCGTCACTACGCACGGACGGCCGAAGCCTGGCTCGGACGCCTCGACGACGCACGCGACGACGTCCACGCCGTGCTCGCCGCGCGGTACGGTCGCGGCGCCGATCGGAGGCTGGCGATGTGGCGCGTCTTCTTCATGGCCTGCGCCGAGCTCTGGGGATTCCGGGGCGGCAGGGAGTGGGGCGTCTCCCACTACCGCTTCGCGCCGGCCTAGGCCTCGCCGCCGACCAGTGCCCGCAGGCTCTCGTGCTCCTCGCGGCAGGCGGGGCAGCCTTCGAGGTGGGCGCGGAGCCCGGGGATCGCGGCATCGGCGTCGGCGCCGGCGAGCTCCAGCTCGACGTAGCGGTCGAGCTCCTCGAAGCAGACGTCGCAGCCGACCTCCGGGCCCGCAGGCCCGAGGAGCCGGCCGAGCAGCAGCCTCGGATCGGATCGTTCCATCAGTTCTCCTCCAGGGGCGCGAGCCCGCATTCGTCGAGATGCCGGCGCAGCTTTCGCCGGGCATCGTGGAGGGTCTTGTAGAGCGCGCCTCGGGTCGTCTGGAGGCGGTCTGCGAGGACGTCGATCGGGACGCCGTCCACGGCGAGCGCGATCAGCACCGACCGCTGACGAGGTGTCAGGACCTCTCCGATCGCCTGTTGCAGCGTCCGGAGAAGCTCGTGCTGCTCGGCTTCGGCGTCCGGCTCGAGCGCGACGCTCGAGAAGAGGTTCCACGTCTCTGGCTCGAGGGGAATCTCGCGACCCTGCCAGGCGCGCTTGCGGAGCTTGACCGCAGCCTCCAGGAGGCCGAACTTGTAGACCCAGGTCGTGAAGCGGCTGGCGCCGCGGAAGTCGTCCAGTCGGCGCAGAACGCTCATCAGCGCGTCGTCGGCGGCCTCGTGTGCGATGTCGTCGAGCTCGTCTCCACGCAGGTGCGGGAGGGCGGGTCGCCTGCGGCCGACCTCGAACCGAGCCGCGCGGACGAGCAGCGCGTGGAGCCTCGCGAGCGCCTCGTCACGGGCGATCCCGTCGGAGCGAAGGTCGCGGAGCCAGGCCCGCGACTCCTCGTCGAGGGCCGGTGAGGCAACCATTGCCTGCTCGATGTCGTCCACCGGCTTCGTGAGGGGGAGCGTAACTGCACTCACGCTGCATCTCGTACGTCGTTCCGCATACCCGTTAGCTGCGGCCCGGCTGCGATCTCTTACGCGTCGCCCGGGGCGCTCGCCGTCGCCCCGGGCGGACAGCGAGTCCGGGCCGCTAGCGGAAGCGGCCCGGGAACTGGGCGACGAGGCCGTCGGAGAGCATGTCGGCCATGTGCCGGATCTGGCGCTCGACCCGGTCGTAGATCCGGATCTCGTCGGTCCAGCGTCGCTGGAGGCGGGCGACGACCTCGTCGGTCGTCAGGAGGAGGTGGGCACGCATCATCGCCTTGGTCGCGGCAGGCGTCCACGAGCGGGGGTTGGCGCTCGAGAGGAACGCCGCGATACGGTCGGCGTTGTCGTTCCAGCGGGCCTGCTGGGAGGCGGTTCCGGCCTGGTCGCCCTTCTTCGCCGCGACGATCAGGTCGGCGGCGATGGCGATGTGCTCACGCAGGAGCGTCGTGAGCTGCCTGCCTGCAGCCGCGCCGTAGAACGGCGTGATCGCGTTGCCGATGTCGGTCTGGTTCCGGAGCAGTCGCGCGACGGTCGCCTGGGTGTTCGGGGCGTCGGTCGTCAGGCTGACGATCGCGAGCCGCGTCCACTCCGTGTGCTCGTGCCAGAGCCTGCGCATCTCGAGGCGCAGGGCAAGCTCCTTCGGGGATGCCGCGGCGGGTGCAGCCCCTCGATGGGACGCATGATCCTGGGCGGCGGCGTCGCGCCCGCCGCTGACGGCGAGTGCGGCCAGCGCGGCGACGAGCGCGATCAGCGCCGTCAGCACCAGGGTCGTCCAGCGGTGTCTGGATGGCGGATGCGTGGGCATGGTCCTCCTCGTGTCGGTCGAGGAGTTGGTGCCTCCGGGTCGTGGCGCCCTTACGTCGGCGTTCCTCGATGCATCGGACGGTGCGGGCGGGTCGCGCGCCGCGGCGCTACGAGTCCGCTCACAACCCCGCGACGATCTCGCGCTCGCCACCCTGCCAGCGGACGTGGAGCGACTCGGCGACGCGCGTGAGCAGCGAGACGACGTGAGGGTTGTCGCCGCACACGGTCGCGACGAGCGTCGTGATCCCCGCCGCCCGCGCGTCAGCGGCGAGCTCGCGGGCGAGCAAGGTGCCCACGCCACGTCGCTGGTGGGCGTCGGCGACCTCGAGCGCGATCTCCGCCGACATCCCGTTCCGGACGAGCCGTGCGATCCCGGCGGGGCCCGGATCGCCGACGACGTAGCCGACGAGGACGTGGTGACGCGCGTCGACCCGGGCGAGGCGAGCGAGCTCGGGAGCGGTGAGACGCGGCTTCGCGCCGCAGAAGCGCCGCTCGCGCGAGTGGGCCCCGAGACGCTCGAAGAGCGCGGCGACCGTCTCCGTGTCGCCGTTCCGCAGCGAGCGGATTGTGAGGCCATCGACGTAGCGGGTCTGCATGCGGTCATGGTCGCGCGCGGCGATGGCCCGCCGCTTCGCCCCACCGGGCCATCTCGTTGACATGGCCCGATCGGGCCATCACACTGACCGGGTGATGGATCAGACGATCCGCTTCACCGAGGTCGACGGCGCGCGGCTCGCGTACGCGACGGTCGGGGAGGGCCCGCCACTTGTCTTCGGCGGCCGCTGGGTCACGCACCTGGAAGAGGAGTGGGAGCTCACCGAGGCGCGGCTCTTCTTCGAGGAGCTCGCCCGTACCCATCGCGTCGTGCGGTACGACCGCATGGGCGCCGGTCTCTCCGACCGCCACCTCCCGGGGCCGCCGACAGTCGAGTCGGAGGTCAGAGCGCTGGCAGCCGTCTTCGACGAGTGCGTCGACGACTCGGCGACGCTCTTTGCGTGTTCCTGCGCCGGGCTGGCCGCGACGCGGTTCGCGAGCTCCTTTCCCGAGCGGGTCCGCAGGATCGCGTTCTTCGGGGGCTACGTCTCGCGCCACGACATCCCCGACGCGACCCGTGACTCCCTCGTTCTCCTCGTCCGGGCGAACTGGCCGCTCGCGGCGCAGATGTTCTCGGGCCTCAAGCTCCCGCACGGCAGCGGCGACCAGATCGCGGCCCTCGCCCGGTACCAGTGCCGTGCGGCGGAATCTGACGTTGCGGCCGCCTTCCTCGAGCTCGATCTCGCCGCCGACGCGAGCGCCTGGCTGGCGGGCGTGACGATGCCGGCGCTCGTGATCCACCGGCGTGGCGACCGCACCGTGCCGATCGGCCGGGGCCGCGAGCTCGCGGCGCAGCTGCCGAACGCGCGGCTCGTGACCCTGGCCGGGGACTCGCACCTGCCGTGGATGGACGACCGGCGCGACGTGCACCGCGCGCTCGCAGGCTTCCTCGACGAGACCTCCGTCGCGACCTCGAACGGCGACTCACCTCTCAGCACGCGCGAGGCGGACGTGCTCCGGCTCGTCGCGTCGGGTCTCTCGAACCGCGAGATTGCCTCGTCGCTCGTGCTCAGCCAGCACACCATCCATCGACACGTGGCGAACATCCTCCGCAAGCTCGGCCAGTCGTCCCGAGCCGGGGCCGCCGCGCAGGCGACCCGGGCCGGCTACATCTAGGGCTCAGCGCTCGGCGGCGGCGAGGCTCGCGAGCACGTCCGGAGTATCGCTCGGCCGTCGGGCCCGATACATGTCGAGCCCTACGGATGGGCGTCGAGGTCCTCGAAATCGGCCGCCCAGCGTCGTGAGCCGAGCCCGAGCACGACGGCCCGGGTCACCGCGCGCCTGCCGAATCGATCCCGGACGCGATCGAGGGCTGTGTCGAGCGCCATGTCGGCGTCGTCGAACGGCATCACGAGCTGCCGCGGAGTCTCGTCGCGAAGGTTTGCGACGGACACCCCGACGAGCGTCAGGCCGCGCTCGCGGACGAGCGGCCGGGCGCCGGCGAGGAGCTCCTGCGCCGCGGCGAGGATCGTCCCGGTGTGCGCCGTCGCCCGCGGCAGCGTGCGCGAGCGCGTCGCCCGCGAGTAGTCGTCGAACCGCAGGCGCAGGACGACGGTGCGGCCGACCCGGCGACCGGCCCGCAGCCTGCGGGCGATCCCGTCGACGAGCGCGATCAGGATCGCGTCGACCTCCTCCGAAGACCGCCGGGACCTTCCCAGTGCGCACTGCGAGCCGACCGAGCCGCGCCGCTTCCCCCGGACGACCGGCCGGGGGTCCCGGTTGTGCGCGAGGGCGTGGAGGTGCCGGCCGGCCGCCCGGCCGAGCATCCACACGAGCGCGGCCTCGGGAAGACGCGCGACCTGGCCGACGGTCGTGATCCCGCGGCGCCGAAGCTTGTCCGCGGTCACGGGACCGACGCCCCACAGACGCTCGACGGGAAGCGGATGGAGGAAGTCCAGCTCCCCGTCGCCCGGCACGACGAGCAATCCGTCCGGCTTGGCGACACCGCTCGCCACCTTCGCGAGGAACTTCGTCCGGGCGACGCCGACGGTGATGGGAAGGCCCACCTCGGCGAGCACGCGCTCGCGCAGGCGGAGGGCGATCTCGGCGGGTGTGCCGGAGATCCGCTCGAGCCCGCGCACGTCCAGGAACGCCTCGTCGATGGAGATCCCTTCGACGACCGGTGCGACGTCGTCGAAGACGCGGAACACCGCCCTGCTCGCCTCCACGTACGCCCTGAAGCGCGCGTCGACGACGACCGCATCCGGGCACAGGCGGCGCGCCCGCCTGGCGCCCATCGCCGTTCGAACCCCACGCGCCTTCGCCTCGTAGCTCGCCGCGAGGACGACGCCTGGCCCCACGATCACCGGCCTGCCGCGCAGTCGCGGCTCGTCTCGCTGCTCGACCGACGCGTAGAAGGCGTCGAGATCGGCGTGCAGGATCGACACGAACACATGTTCGCATAACTCCGACCGAGAGGCGCTTACGCCGTTGCGGCTTTCGCGGCCTGCACCGCCCGGGAGCGGATCGCCTCCAGCTCGCCGTCGCTGCATGGGGCCGCCCGGCCGACGAGCTCGCTGCCGAGCGCGACCGCCGTGGCACCCGCCTCGAGGTACGAGGCGATCTGCGAGACGCGCACCCCGCCGGTCGGCACGAGGGGCACGTTCGGGAACGGCCCGCGGAGCGCCCTGACGAGCGCGGGGCCGCCGGGCGAGGCGGGGAAGAGCTTGACGGCGCGCGCCCCGGCGGCGAGCGCCTGGAGGAGCTCGGTCGGCGTGAGCACACCGGGCAGCGCTTCGAGCCCGGCCTCGAGCGCCGCAGCGACGACCTCCGGGACGAGCCCGGGGCTGACGACGAAGCGCGCGCCCGCGTCGGCGGAGGCCCGGACCTCGTCGACGGTCAGGACGGTGCCGGCGCCGACCGACAGGCCCGCCTCGGAGGCCGTCCGTATCGCGTCGAGCGCGCCCGGCGTGTCGAGCGTGATCTCGACCAGCCCGACCCCGCCCTCGGTCAGTGCCGCCACCGTCCCGGCGAGGTCGCCGCCTTCGTGGAAGCGGACGATCGCGATGAGCGGCGTCGAGCCGAGAAGCGCCGGAGGGCCCATCGGGCGACGATAGACGAGTCGTCGTCACGGACGCGCGGGCTCCCCGGGATACTCCGACCATGAGCGTCCTCACCGCAGGGGAGACGATGGCGCTGCTCGATCCGGTCGGCGCCGGTACGCCGCAGCCCGGCACGGCGTTCACGCTGCGGTTCGCGGGGGCCGAGTCGAACTTCGCGATCGCGCTCGCGCGGCTCGGGGTCCCCGTGACGTGGGTCTCCCGGCTCGGCCGCGATCCGTTCGGCGACCTGATCGAGCGCGGGATGGCCGCGGAGGGCGTCGACTGCCGCTGGGTGCGTCGCGACGACGCCCGTACCGGCCTCTTCGTCAAGTGGCGCGACGGCAGCGAGCGCGGGGTCGCGTACTACCGATCGGGCTCCGCGGCGTCTCGTCTCGGCCCGGACGACGTCCCGGACGCGGCGCTCGACGGCGTGCGGCTCGTGCACCTGACGGGGATCACGATGGCGATCTCGGAGTCGGGGCTCGCGCTCGTCGTCGACCTGGCCCGCCGCGCGAGGGAGCGCGGCGCCATCGTCCTCTTCGACCCGAACTTCCGACCGGCGCTGCCCGACACCTCCGAGGCGGCGGCGACACGAATCCGCGAGGTCCTGCCGTACGTCGACTGGTGCCTCACCGGGGAGGACGAGGCCGGGCGCCTGTGGCGCGACCAGGAGATCCCGGCCCGGACGGTGCTCCGCGTCGGCGCGCGCGGTGCGATCGTCGACGGCGTGCGGGTCCCGTGCCCGCGGGAGGTCGAGGTCGTGGACGAGATCGGCGCCGGCGACGCGTTCGCGGCGGGCTTCGCCTACGGGCTGCTCGCGGGGTGGGCTCCCGCCGCCGCGACGTACGCGGGGAACGTGCTCGCCGCGCATGCCCTCACCGGCACGGGCGACTGGGAGACGGCCCCGCACCTGCGGGAGGTCGAGGCAGAGCTCCGCGGGCCAACCGCCCAATGACAGTATTGGCCGCATGGCCCAGGTCGTCGACGTCGCGCCGGGGCTCTGGATCTGGCGTCTGCCTCACCCCGACTGGAAGCCCGGCCTCGAGTGGCCGGCAGAGGTCACGTCGACGTGCGTCGAGTCCGGCGGAGAGGTCGTGCTCGTCGACCCGCTCGCGCCGCCGGATGACGAGCAGGAGGTCTGGGCGCGCCTCGGCGCGCGACCGCCGACCGCGGTTGCGATCCTCAAGCCGGATCACGTCCGGGACGTCGATCTCTTCGTCGGGCGCTACGGGGCCCGCGCGCTCGGGCCGTTCCTCTTCTGGCGCGACGACATTCCCGAGACCGAGGTCGAGGGGATCCAGCCGGGCGACGAGCTGCCGGGCGGCCTTGTCGCGCTCTACGACGGTCGCGGCCGCAACGAGACGCCGGTGTGGCTCCCCGAGCAGCGGGCGCTCGTCTTCGCCGACGCGCTGACCGCTCCCGCCGGCGAGCTTCGCGTGTGGGGGACGCCGTGGCACGAGGAGCGTGCGCTGCCGGCGCTCCGCGCGCTACTCGAGCTCCCCTTCGAGCACGTGATCGTCGCGCACGGCGAGCCCATCCACGACCGCGCCGCCTACGAGCGGGCGCTCGAGCTCCCGCCGTTCGCCGGCATCGGCGGCGAGGCGTAGCTCAGCCCGGCGAGCGGCGCGCTCACCCTGACCGACGCGTGTCCCGTGGGCGCCGGTTCCGGGGCCGGAGGCGGGCCCAGGACGACGGCGCGATTTCGCCGGGTCTTGGCGCGGTAGAGGGCCTGGTCGGCTCGGTCGATCGCCTCGTCCGGCGAGACAGCGCCGTAGAGCAGCGTGCCGCCGATCGAGAGGGTGACTCGCAGCGCCTCCGCGTCGGTCTCGAAGAGCGTGCCGAAGAACGCCCGCCGGAGGCGCTCGGCGAGGTCGGCCGCGGCGCGAACGGTGTCGAGCCCCGGCGCCAGGACGATGAACTCGTCACCGCCCCAGCGGGCGACGACGTCGCCGGGCCGGACGCTCTGCTGCAGGCGCGCGACGGCCTCCTGCAGGACTGCGTCGCCCGTCACGTGACGGAAGGTGTCGTTGATCCGCTTGAAGCGGTCGATGTCGGCGACGAAGACCGCGGCGGGCGGATCGCCCTTCACGACCCGCGCGTGCTGACGCTCGAGCAGCGCCTGGAATGCCGCACGGCTCAACGCGCCCGTGAGCGGGTCCGTGTTGGCCCTCTCACGCTCGCGTCCGAGCGCGCTTCGTGTGATGTCGGTGAAACGCCCAGCCGGCCGCCGTGATCGCGAGCAGCGAGGCGCACGCGAGCACGACGAGGCCAGGGTTCCCGGCGCTCTCGCGCGCCGCCAGCACGAGGAGCGGCGAGACGAGCACGAACTCGAGCGCCTCGAAGCCGGTCTCGAGCCCGACACGATCCGCGCGGACAGCACCGCGCGTGAACCGGGTGGCGAGCCGCCCCGTCGCGCCGACGATGAGCGCCCACACGCAGGCGAGCGCCAACCCGGGCTCGAGCGCGATCTCGCCCCGTGCGACCGCAAGGCCCCAGTAGCCCGCCATCACCCCCTGCAGCCCGTCGAGGCCCGCGTAGGTCGCGCGACGCCGCCACGCCCGGTGCGGCTCGGTGAGGTTGAGGGCGACGCCGGCGAGGAGCCCGAGGAGCGGCCCTCCGATGAAGCCGGTGAGGACGATCGTTGGGCGGCCGAATGTGTATCGGGAGCGGCCACCTGCTGGAAGGGTCAGGACGCCGTACGCGCCCGTGATCGCGACGAGCGCGAGCATCCAGGCGGAACCGGAGATCGGGCGCGCGTCGATGGACGTGCTCGCAACCGCCGCGCCGACCGCGAGCGCCGGGTAGACGACGGCCACGACCGCTCCCGCGAACGGCGACGATGCCTCGTCACGGCGAGGCGGATGGTCTTCTACGTTGACGTACGTCGACAGCGAGCCCCCACCCCCGTACGCAGCGAACTCGCGGGCGAGCAATCCTGCATCCCCCGTCCGGGGGATTGGCTCGCGCCAGGACGTGACGCCGCGGCGACCGGAGTCGCCGCGGCGTCCGGGCTCTAGCCGCGCAGGCTGAGGAGATATGCCGCGCTGCGCTGGGCGGTGCGGTACGACTGGCCGGGATTCCCGCTGCCGCCGGGAGCGCTGTCCCGCTCCACGATGTACTGGTGGTACCCCTTGTTGCCCTGCTCGTCGAAGAACGTCCGGAAGTCGATGATCCCGTCGCCGACGTCGACGAACACGAGGCCGTCCGGGTCCGGCGGGGCAGCCGCCGCGCCGTCCTTGACGTGCCAGAGCGCGTAGCGGTGCGGGTCCGCCTTCACGTACTCGAGCGGGTCGAACCCGGGGAACAGGTTCTTGGCCGCGTAGGCCCAGTAGATGTCCATCTCCAGGTGGACGAAGCGCCGATCGGTCTCGGAGATCCACACGTCGTAGACGCGGACGCTCGGCTGGTCGGTCGCGAAGCGGAACTCGTCGGTGTGGTTGTGCTGGTACAGCTTGAGGCCGGCCGCGGCACACGTCTCGCCCCAGGCGTTGAACTCGGCGGCGGCGCGCTTGTAGCCCTCGACGCTGTGGACGCCCCCGATGGCATCCGGAGCGTTGACGTCATCCGTCGGCCTGTTGGCGGTCCCGATGTAGCCCATGCCGAGGATCTGGCAGCGCTCGATCTCGAACGCGAGGTTCGTCCTCAACGTGTTCAGGCTCAGGTGGGTCCCGGCCGCGCGGAGTCCGTGCTCGTCGAGGAGCGCCCGGATCTGCTCAGTCGTGATCGGCCCGTTGGCGCCCTGCGTGTAGCCGGCGAACTCGACGGTCTTGTAGCCGAACGAGGCGAGCGCCCCGAACACGCCGCCGAAGCCGCCGGGCAGCGGCTGCCCGAAGAACGGGTTCGCCGGGTTGGTGTCGACGACGGAGTTGTGGAGCCGGGGAATCTGGTCGCGGACGGTGAAGAGCTGGATGCCGAGCTTCCCTGGCGGGACGAGACGCTCCTTCGCCAGGGCGTTCGGCGCCCATTTGCCGACCGCGACAGCTGCAGCTGCGCCGGCGCTCGCTCCCAGGAACGTGCGCCGACTGAGTGTGAGCTCCCTGTCCATCTGGACCTCCTCTGTCTGCCCGTGCGGGCGCATGGGGCGCCGGACGGCGGCGGCCCCCGCTGAGAGGAGTCTGCCCGGATCGCCCGAGATCCAATCCTCCTGCGACGCTGCGGCGGACGACGTCTCGGTTGCCGCCCGTCAGCCCGTTCGACAGGATCCGAGGATGCAGATCGGCAAGCCCGGTCCGGCCGTCAGCCATATCGGCCAGGCGTACCCCGACCGCATCGAGGTGCGCGGTCGTGACCTGTCGAAGGATCTGATGGGGCGGATCACCTTCACCGAGTACTTCCACCTGCTGCTCACCGGTCGCGAGCCGACCGACGACCAGCGGTACTTCCTCGATCTGCTGCTCGTCGCGATCGCCGAGCACGGGATGATGCCGACCAACGTCGCGGCCCGGATGACGCTGGCGGCCGATCCCGGCTCGCTGCAGGGGGCCGTCGCGGCAGGGATTCTCGGCGCCGGATCCGTCGTCCTCGGCACGGCCGGGGAGTGCGCCCTATCTGCTCCAGACCGCCCTGGCACGGGTCGCGTCCGGTGAGGGGCGCGAGGCGGTCGCGACGGATGTCGCGAGGTCGATCCACGCGGCCGAAGGGAAGGTGCCTGGTTTCGGTCATCCGCTCCACCGCCCGGTCGATCCGCGCGCCGAGCGGATCCTCGAGCTGGCCGATGCGCGCGGCGTCAGCGGGCGGCACGTGCTGTTCGCGCTCGTTCTCCGGGATGCCGTGGCCGTCGCCTGGGAGAGGCCGCTCGCGATGAACGTCTCGATGCCGATCGCGGCCGTGCTGCTCGACCTCGGATTCCCGACCGGAGCCGTCAAGTCGGTGCCGATCCTCGCCCGCACGGCGGGCCTCCTGGCGCACCTCGCCGAGGAGCAGGAGGAGCCGCTCGGATTCCTCATGGCCGCGCGGGCGGAAGAGGGGATTTCCTACGAGCGCCCGCCGGACGAGCCGGGCTGATGCTCTCGCCGGAGGTCGAGGCCAGACCCTGGGCGGACCAGCAGCGCGAGGACGACCACGCCTTTCGCGCCCAGCTCGGCTACCTGTTCGAGCGCTCGGCGTTCTACCGGTCGAAGCTGACCGAGGCGGGCGTCGGCTCGGCGGACGAGGCCGGCGGGCTCGCCGACATCGCCCGGCTCCCGTTGACGGAGAAGCACGAGCTCGCCGCCACGCGGAGCGCGGCCGACCCGATCGGCGCCCACCTCTGCGCGGCGCCGTCGGAGCTCGTGCGGATCTACTCCACGAGCGGAACGACCGGCACTCCGAGCTACGTGCCGCTCACGGCAGGCGATCTCGAGAACTGGGTGACCGGATCGGCGCGCAGCTACGCGGCGTCGGGTCTCGTCGCCGGGCAGCGCCTCGTCAGCACCTACGCCGCCGGCCCGTTCGTGGCCGGCGCAGCGCTCGCCGCCTTCGACCGCATCGGCGTCTGCCATGTCCCGGTCGGCACAGGGAACACCGAGCGACTCGTCCGGGCGATCGAGCAGCTCCGGCCCGAAGCGGCCGTGCTGACGCCGTCGTACGCCGCGTACGTCGTCGAATGGGCGGCCGAGCGTGACGTCGACCTACGCGGCTCGAGCGTCGAACGGGTGCTTGTGGCGGGCGAGCCGGGCGGCGGCGAGCCGGCGTTCCGCGCGATGCTCGAGGACGCTTGGGGAGCGCGGGTGACCGAGGCGATGGGGATCGGCGACATCGGCGTCTCGCTCTGGGGTGAGTGTGAGGAGCAGCACGGCATGCACCTCGGCGCCCGTGGCTTCGTCCACGCGGAGCTGATCGACCCGGCGACGGCACGCGCCGTCGAGATGGACGACGGGGCGCGCGGCGAGCTCGTGCTGACCCATCTTCGCCACCGCGCGGCTCCGCTGCTCCGCTTTCGGACGCGGGACCATGTCGAGGTGTCCGCGGGCGCCTGCCGCTGTGGACGGACGGCGCCCCGCATCCGCTGCATCGGCCGCACCGACGACATGCTGATCGTCCGCGGGGTCAATGTCTTCCCGTCGGCCGTCCGGGAGGTCGTGAGCGCGTTCGCCCCTTCGGTCAGCGGCAACATCGTGCTGAGGCCCGAGGGAGCCGGGGCGAAGCAGGAGCCGCCGCTGCCCGTGACCGTCGAGCTCGCCCGCGGCGCGACGATGGACGCGGCGCTCGCGGAGCGGATCCGTGAGAGACTCCGCGAGGTGCTCGTCGTCCAGGCACGTGTCGAGCTCGTGCCCTGGGGAAGCCTGCGGCGGAGCGAGTACAAGTCGCAGCTCGTCGAGAGGTCATGAGAAAGCTCCAGAGCCAGGGCGTCCACCACATCACGCTCGTCGGCGCCGACCGGCAGACGTCGATCGACTTCTGGGAGGGGCTGCTCGGGATGCCGTTCGTCTTCGAGCAGCCGAATCTCGACAACGAGTCCGAGAGCCACCTGTACTTCGACCCGGGCGACGGCCGCCTGATCACGGTGTTCACCAACGAGGAGCGCGCGCCCGATCCGAGCGGCGTGTCGAAGGCGCCCGGAAACGTGCAGCACATCGCCTTCTCGCTCTCGCAGGCGACGTTTCACCAGGCGGTCGAGCGGCTCGACGAGCGCGGGATCGCGCACAGCGGTGTCAAGGATCGGGGCTTCATGGACTCGATCTACTTCGACGACCCGCTCGGCCTGCTCATCGAGCTCGCGTCGTATCGCTTCGAGCCGCCGTTCGGCTACACGCACGCGGACGTCCTGCTCGAGTCGCACAAGCTCCGGGTCGAGCGAGACGACTACGCGATCGACCGTGAGCACCTCGCGGACGCGATCGAGGCGCTCGTCCTGCGATCGCGGGAATCGCTCTCGGACGACCGGTCGCCGAAGAACCCCTATCGCACCTGAGCAGGAGGATTCATGGCCACGAACACGCTGAGCATCCTCAAGCCGAGCGTCAACAACCTGACGACGCGGATCTTCGTCCGCGCCGCGGGGCTCGACTTCGACGAGGTGGACGTCTGGGGGAAGAAGTCGACGCAGGAGTTCCTCGCGAAGGACCCCGCGGATCTCACACCGCTCCTCGAGGAGGCGGGCCTTCCGAAGGGCGCGCTGTGGGAGAGCTGCGCGATCATGCAATACCTCTGCAACACGCACGGCCTCGACCGCTTCTACCCGACCGCTCCCGGCGAGCGGGCCATGGTGGACAGCGCGATGTTCTACCTGATCGGCACGCTCTACCCGCTCGTCGTGCGCGCGACCTATCCGGCCCTCGGCTTCCCGCAGTACGCCGGCGAGGTCGCCACCTCGGACGCCGACGACGCCATGAAGGCGAAGGCGCAGAAAGACGCCGAGGCGGCGCTCGCGGGGCCTCTCGACGTCTACCGCGCGTTCTTCCTGGACGGCAGGCAGTTCATCGGCGGCGACCATCCGTCGATCGCGGACATCCGCTTTGCGGCGTCGCTCGAGTTCCTGCGCGCGATCGACTACGACCTTCCTTCGTGGGCGGAGGAGTACATGACCGCGATGGAGTCGACGCTGGGCGACGCCTACACCGAGCCGGCAGCCGACGTCCGCGGCTACATCGACCACGTGAAGTCCCAGGCCGCCTGACGTGATCCGCGTCTGCGTCGCCGGGATCACCGGCTGGACCGGGCGGCCGGTCGCCGACGCGGTCGAAGCGGCAGAGGATCTCGAGCTCGTCTCCGGCGTCTCCCGCTCGGACGCCGGGAGCTTCTCGTCCGTCGCCGAGGCGCTCGACGCGGTCGAAGCGGACGTGCTCGTCGACTACACCCATGCCGCGGTCGTCGAGTCGAACGTCCGCGAGGCCCTCGAGCGGAACGTCGCCGTCGTCGTCGGCTCCAGCGGCATCACCGCCTCCGGATACGCCGATCTCGACGTGCTGGCACGGGAGCGGGGCGTCGGCGTGGTCGCGGCCGGCAACTTCTCGCTCAGCGCCGCCCTCGTGCTCCGCTTCGCCCTGGAGGCGGCGCGGCACTTCGAGCGGTGGGAGGTCGTCGACTACGCGAGCGCCGGCAAGCAGGACGCTCCGAGCGGCACCGCGCGCGAGCTCGCGGAGCGCCTCGAGGCGGTGCGGCAGCCGGCCCTCGGCGTCCCCCTCGACGAGATCCACGGGATGCGCGAGGCGCGAGGCGCGACGGTGGCCGGTACCCAGGTGCACTCGATCCGGCTGCCGGGCTTCGTCGTCTCGACCGAGGTCGTCTTCGCGAACGACGGCGAGCGGCTCGTGCTCCGGCACGACGCGGGCCAGACCCCGGAGCCGTACGTCGCGGGGACGCTGCTCGCGATTCGCGCCGCGCCGGGTCGCGTCGGCCTGACCCGCGGGCTCGATCAGCTCGTGGGCTAGTCCAGGAGCTAGTCGCTCGTCGTGTCCTCCCGCGCGTCGAGCGCGGCGGGCTCGTGGAACGAGAGGGTGCCGTCCTCTTTCAGCTCGAAGCGGCCCGAGCAGGCGGCGCAGACACCGGACGGCTCCGAGGCGTCGTCGCGCGCGGTACCGGCTAGCGGTGGTGCGCCGCTTCCGGCGCAGTGCCCGATCTCGGGAATCGTCATCGTCGTCTCCTCGGTGGGTGAAGTGGCTGTCGTTCCCACTCTCGCGGCGACCCATACCTCACCTGGAACCGGGCGTCGCGGGGCGCGCGTCAGGCGCTCGTCTCGTCGAGGAGCTGCAGCAGCTCGTGCGCAGCGAGCTCGATCTCCTTGTGTCGCCATTCGGCCGCCCGGTAGTGGCAGGCGATGAGCCCCATCCGGTGGAGGCGCCGGAAGTCGCCGTAGACGAACGCGTGGCGCGCCTTCGTCTCCTCGGCCGCTCCCTCGGTCAGCCCGAGGTGCCACGCGCCGTACTCCTCCCACGGGTGCGACGCGAGAAACGCGTTCTCGTCCTCCGCACCCGGTTGCACGTCGCCCCAGCTGCTCGCGAGGACGTACTGCCGTCCCGCGATCAGCTCTCGCGCCCGCTCGAGCGCCGTTTCGTTGACCGTGTACGTCGCCATGGGGTGAAGTGTGACGTCGACGCGGCCGTGCGGGAGGCGGCCTGCGGATTTCCCGAAGCTCGACGTCCCAGGACGAGAGCCGCAGCAAGCCTGCGGATAATCCGCAGCGGATCTGCGGGCCGCCCCAATGGCCCGATGTCGCCCACGCCGTACCGTCGCCGTGAGAGCTACGAGACGAAGGAGGCACGCGATGCGCAAGCTGTTCGAGATCGGCGGCATCGTCGCGGGAGTGGTGCTGATCGGGTTCGGCATCGCCGCCATCTACATGGGGATCGACGGGCGGAACACCGTCCGCGACAGCATCAAGCAGGAGCAGATCGTCTTCGGAGCGGCCGACGACCCGGCCGTCGCCGAGCACGCATCCCAGTGGGCCGAGGAGCCGGTCGAGACCGGCACCCAGGCGCGGGCCTTCGCGCAGGTCATCCGCGCGCACGCGCTCGAGGCCTCGGGTGGGCTGGCGTACTCCGAGATGGGCCGCTTCGTGGCTGCCGACGATCCCGACAACCCTGCGGGCACGAGCGACGAGGCCGCGGCACTGAAGGACGAGGAGGGGAATCCCGTTCCCAACACCTCGCGAAACACGTGGGTCACGGCCACGGCGCTCTCGACGGCGCTGAACATGAGCTACATGGCCGAGCAGCTGGCCCTCTTCGGCATCGTCGTCGGTGTGGCGCTGCTGCTCTCCGGGGTCGGCTTCATCGTCCTCGCGCTCGGCGGGGCCCTGCGTCGCCGCGAGTGGTCGCCACTCGTGGACGGCGAGGCGCCTCCCGCGACGCGCGCAGCGACTGTCTGATCTCGAGCGCGCCGGCCCGAGGGCGGCTTCGGCCGCCCCCGGTGCGTTCGGGGCCCGTCGCGCGGGGCGAATCCGTAGTAGCCCGCGACGGGGGCCCCGCCGTCCAGGGCGTCGGCCTCGGCTTCTGACGCGGTCCGGGTTGCGGGAAACCACGTAGCGCGATCTGCGGCCTAGCGCGTACCGGTCTGCGGCCCTTACGGGGCGCCGGCCGCCCGTGGCCCGCCTACCGTCGGATCGACACACGAGAGCGAAGGAGAGACGAACGATGACCTCGTACCCTGCCCCCACGAGCTCACGGCCCCGGCCGGTACAGACGAGCTCGTCTGCCTTCTGGATGGTGGCGACGCTGCTGCTCGCCATCGGGATCGGCGTCGTCGGCTTCCTGTCGCTCATGATGTGGGCGGACGCGCGCGACGCGCGAGACACCTCACCCCCGGCCATCGCGGCACCGGAGAGCACCTCGACGGCGACGAGCTCCGCGGCGCACGCCGACCACAACGTCGCGCTGCCGATCGAGAGCTTCGCCGGGGTCGTCCCCGCGAATGCCGCCGAGCTCGCCGACGCGCACAAGGCATACGACGCGGTCCTCCCGCCGGCGCCGACCGCGGCGCTCGCCAAGGTGCACATGACCCTGAAGGACATGACCGTCGAGATCGCGCCGGGCGTGAAGTACAACACCTGGGCCTTCGACGGGCACGGCGCTCCCGGGCCGGTCGTGCACGTGCGCGAAGGTCAGATGGTCGAGATGACGCTCACGAACGGCGGCTCGATCCCGCATTCGATCGACTTCCATGCCGCGCGTATCGCACCGAACGTCGCGTTCAAGGACGTTGCCCCCGGCGACTCGATCAAGTTCCGCTTTCGGGCGAACGATCCGGGTGTCTACATGTACCACTGCGGGACGAAGCCCGTCCTGGCACACATCGCGAACGGCATGTACGGCGCGATCGTCGTCCAGCCAGAGGTCGCGCTGCCCGCGGTGGACAACGAGTACGTGCTCGTCGGGAGCGAGTGGTACATGACCAACGACGGCATCGCCGAGCCCGCTTCGCTCGACATGGGGAAGGCGCGGGCCCGGACGGCCGACTGGGTGACCTTCAACGGCTACGCGAACCAGTACGTCAACCACCCGCTCACGGCGAAGCCCGGTGAGACGACGCGCTTCTGGGTCGTCGCCGCGGGGCCGACGAACAACATCAACTTCCACGTGGTCGGCGCCATGCTGGATCGGGCCTGGGTGAACAGCGACATGACGCAGTTCCAGCGCAACGTCCAGACGGCGATCGTGCCGGCGGGCGGAGGCGCGGTGTTCGACGTCACGATCCCGGGGGAGGGTCTGTATCCCTTCGTCTCGCACGCATTCGCAGACGTCGACCTCGGCCAGGTCGGGCTGCTGAAGGTCGGCAACCCCAAGGGCACGATGACCCACTGAGGAGGACGGAGGAGATCGGCATGAGAAGGATCCTCGTCGCGACCGACGGCTCGTCCTCCGCGGAGGAGGCCGTCGCCATCGGCGTCGAGCCCGCGGGCGAGCACGGCGCGCTGCTGGACATCGTCCACGTCGTGCCGCGCGTCGACGTGGCCCCTGCCGTGGGGTTCGGCTCCATCCTCGATGATGCCCCGCAGGCGGTCGGGCTCGTCCACGCCCGGGATTATCGGGCGCCGAGCGCCGTCATCCGCGTCATTCGGACTTGAAGCCGTACCGGGCGAAGTCGGTCGCGACGGCCGAGGCGCCCTCGGGCGCCGGGACGATGCG
Organism: uncultured Actinomycetes bacterium; assembly: GCA_963734045.1. Classification (GTDB taxonomy): domain Bacteria; phylum Actinomycetota; class Thermoleophilia; order Gaiellales; family Gaiellaceae; genus Gaiella. The sequence continues at coordinate 140,797 of CAVTFU010000006.1, forward strand.
CGTCGGGTCGTCCGCGGCGACGACGAGCCCGACGAGCTCGCGACCCTCGTCGCCGTCGACGAGGGCCCAGGCGACGACGCGCACGCTCTCTGCGTCCTCGGGGTACTCGCCCGTGTAGAAGGCTCGCCAGCCGGCCTCGGCGGGGACGAGCGCATGGATCTCGCCTGCCATGGCGACCGATCATAGGCCGCCGGGGTCGCCTCGGGGCCGCGGTAGGATCGACCGGTGGACGGGACGGCGGGCTGGCGGCTCGAGGCTGATGCCGTCCGCGCGCTCGAGCCGGGGTCGCTCTTCGCGCTCGACGGCAAGGTCGCGATCGTGACGGGCGCCACGGGCGGGCTCGGCCAGTGGCTTGCCGCCGGGCTCGGCGCGGTCGGGCGCTCGGGTCCTCGTCACGGATCTCGATCCGCCGAGCGTCGACGCGCTCGTGAAGGTCCTCCGCGAGGCGGGGCTCGAGGCTGCCGGGGTCGCGATCGACCTCGCCGAGGACGACGCCCCGCAGCGTCTGGTCGACGCTGCGACCGAGCAGTTCGGCGGGGTGCACGTCGTCGTCAACAATGCCGCCGTCAACCGCCGGATGCCGATCCTCGAGATGGATCCCGGAACGTGGGACTGGATCACGCGGATCGACCTGCGAGTCCCGTACTTCCTCTCGCAGGCGGCGGCACGGCAGATGATCGCGCAGGAGACGGGTGGCGCGATCGTCTCGATCTCCTCCCTGAACGCGCTCTCCGCCCTCGAGCAGATCTCCGTCTACGGGCCGGCCAAGGCCGGGCTGAGCCAGCTGACGAAGGTGATGGCGCTCGAATGGGCCGAGGTCGGGATCCGGGCCAATGCGATCGCACCGGGCTTCATGGACACGCCCCTCGCCGCCCCGATCTGGGCGGATGCCGACATGCGCCGCTGGATCCTCAACCGCGTCCCGCTGGAACGGCCGGGCCTCCCGCGCGAGCTCGTGGGGGCCTTGCTCCTGCTGGCATCGGACGCCGGGTCGTTCCTGAACGGTCAGACGCTCTTCGTCGACGGGGGAGCGAGCGCCGGCGGCCGCTGGTTCCACCCCGATCGCTGATTGGTAGACCTATAGGATCGCATTCCGACAGAGCGAGGAGGAGGTCGTCATGAAGATCGCCGTCGTCGGCGCAGGTGCGATGGGCTCGATCTTCGGCGCCCGCTTCGCGCAGGCGGGTCACGAGACCGTGCTCGTCGACGTCGCCCAGCCTCTCGTCGACGCGATCAACGCCGACGGGGTCACCGTCGTGCGGGGCGACGAGGAGCGGACGACGCGCGTCGCCGCCACGACCGACCCCGCAGCCGTCGGGCCCGCGGACGTCGTCGTCTTCTTCACGAAGTGCTACCACACGGCTGCGGCGGCCGAATCGGCTCGCCCGCTCGTCGGTCCGGACACGGTCGTCGCCTCGTTGCAGAACGGCTGGGGCAACGGCGACGTGCTCGCCTCGGTGTATCCGCCCGAGCAGGTCGTCGTCGGAGTGACGTACAACAGCGGCCTGCTCCAGGGGCCCGGGCGCGTCGTCCACCCCGCCGAGCAGCCGACCCTCGTCGGCTCGTTCGTGGACGACGGCCGCGACGGCCCCGAGCGGCTCGCCGGCGCGCTCGCGGATGCGTCGTTCGCGGCCGAGGTCGCCTCGCCCGTGCGGCCGGAGATCTGGAAGAAGCTGATCCTGAACGCTGCGACCCTGCCGACGGCCGCGCTGACGGGCATGCACGCGGGAGCGCTGGGAGCGTGCGAGGACACGCGCGACCTCGTCGCCGACACGACCCACGAGGCGGTCGCCGTGGCCCGGGGGCTCGGGTACGAGATCGACGCCGACGAGCGGATCGGCGCCATTCTCGCGCTCCTCGAGAAGGCGGGCCCCTCGAAGGCGTCGATGCTCCAGGACTTCGAGGCCGGGCGCCGGACGGAGATCGACGTCATCAACGGGGCCGTCGTCAGGGCCGCCGACGAGGTGGGTGTCGACGTCCCGATCAACCGGGCGTTCGTCCGGCTCGTCAAGGGCTGGGAGTCGCTTCGGGGCCTCGGGTGAGCACGCGGCTGACGTTCCACGGCGCGGCGAGCTACGAGATCGTCGGCCCGACGCACACGATCCTGATCGACCCGTTCCTCACCGACAATCCGCTCGCGCCGTGCGGGCCCGACGACCTCGCGACGCCCGACGTGATCCTCGTGAGCCACGCAGCGGTCGACCACTACGGCGACAGCGCGAACGTGGCGAAACGCACGGGCGCGCCGGTCATCTGCGACGCGGCGGTGCGCGCGAAGCTCATCGACGACGGGGTCTCCGCCGACCAGATCACCCCGACGACGTGGGGGATCGTCGTCGAGGTCGCGGGCCTGGCGGTGCGGCCCGTGGAGTGCCACCACTGGTCGCAGGCGACGCTCGCCGACGGGCGCCAGGTCGTTGGCAACCCGATCGCGTTCATCGTGGAGACGGAGCCGGGCGTCCGGATCTACCACTACGGCGACACGAGCATCTTCGACATGCGGCTCTTCGGCGAGCTGTACCGGCCGACCGTCGGCCTGCTCGGCTGCACCGTCCCGCACGAGCTCTCGTACCTCATCCCGGGGCCCGGCACGCTGCTCACCGGCGAGATGGATCCCGACGAGGCGGCGCGCGTTGCGGAGATGCTCGGCGTCGAGCTGGCCGTCGCCTGTCACTACCTGGCACCGAACGAGGAGGTCGACCGGTTCCTCGAGCTCGTGCCGGTTCACGACTCGACCGGCGGTCGCCGCGTCGTCGCGCCGCTCGTCGGCGAGACGCTCGTCGTCGAGCCCGGGAGGCACTGGATCGAAGGAAGAGAGGAGGGCTAGATGCGGCTCGTCACCTACGAGGCGGGCGGGAAGACCGGCGTGGGGGTCAGGCGGGACACCGCCATCGTCGACGCGGGCTTCACGGACATGCACGACCTCATCAGCGCCGGCGCCGCCGGCCTCGCGCGCGCGGAGGCCGCTGCGGGGGGCGGCTCACCCATCGAGGGCGCGAAGGTCCTCGCGCCGCTCCGGCCCGGCAAGACGCTGTGCTCGGGCGTCAACTTCGCAAGCCACGCCGATGAGAACCCCGACGCGATCATGCCGACCGAGCCGTTCTTCTTCTCGAAGCTCCCGAGCGCGGTGATCGGGCCCGGCGAGGCGATCCGGATCCCGCGCGAGAGCACGCTCGCCGACTACGAGGTGGAGGTCGCGATGGTGATCGGCACACGGGCGTACCGGGTCGACGAGGAGCACGCCCTCGACCACGTCTTCGGCTGGACGATCCTCCACGACGTGTCGGCGCGTGACATCCAGTTCAAGGACGTCCAGATCACCCTCGGGAAGAACCCCGACACCTTCTCGCCGCTCGGGCCGGAGATCGTGACCGCGGACGAGCTCGGCGATCCGTCGACGTTGCGCGTCTCGACCACGCTCAACGGCACCGTCATGCAGGACGCGGGGACGTCGGAATGGCTCTTCCCTCCGGCCCGCCTGCTGGCGTTCCTCACCGATCTCATCACGCTCGAGCCCGGTGACATCGTCACGACGGGCAGCCCCGCAGGCGTCGGCTGCTTCCGCGACCCACCCGTCTACCTGAAGCCGGGCGACAGCGTCACCGTCTCGGTCGACCGGATCGGCGACCTCACGAACCCGGTCGTCGCCGGCTGGTGAGCGTCGCGCCGTGAGGGAGAACCCCGTCAAGCGGGCCCTCGCGGCCGGCGAGGTCCCGCTCGGGACGATGGTGGGCGAGTTCCTGACGACCAACCTGCCGCGGCTCGTCCGCTCGGCGGGAGCCGACTTCGTCCTCTACGACCTCGAGCACTCGGGATTCGGCATCGACGTGCTCCGAGACCTCCTGCCCGCGACGAACGCGACCGGCGTCGTGCCGCTCGTGCGCGTCCCGGACGCGATCTACGACTCGATCTCGCGCACGCTCGACCTCGGGGCGCTCGGAGTGATGATCCCCGGGTGCGAGAGCGCCGAGGAGGCGCGGCTGCTCGTCGACTCGGCGCGCTTCCCGCCGGAGGGGAAGCGCGGCTTCGGGCTGCTGTACGCCGACGTGTGGGAGCCCGAGGGGCTGCCGGCGACGATGGAGAAGGCGAATGCGGAGACGCTGCTGATCGCGCAGATCGAGACGGCGGCCGGCCTCGAGGCGGTGGAGAAGATCGCCGCGGTCGACGGGATCGACGTGCTCTGGATCGGCCAGTTCGACCTGACGACGTCGCTCGGGATTCCCGGGGACTTCGCCTCCCCGGTGTTCGACGACGCCGTCGCCCGGATCGTCGCCGCCGCCGGCGCACACGGCAAGCACGTCGGGATGGTCTGTGCCACCGTCGAGGACTGCCGCGAGATGCTCGGCCGGGGCCTCTCGATCCTCGGCTACTCGTTCGACACCTGGCTCCTCGAGGGCGCGCTCCGCGACGGGCTCGCCGCGATCCGCGCCTGATCAGCGCGGGAGCTCGCGCACGGGCTCGCGCGGGCGCACCTCGATCCCGAGACCCGGCTTGCCGTTGAGGCGCACCCGCCCCTGCTCGGCGAGCGGCTCCCCGTCGAAGAGCCAGTGGGGAAGCTCGTTGCCGACCTCGATCGCCTGCGGCGGGAAGTACTCGGCGAGCGGGCAGGCGGGCTGGCTCGCGACGACGTGGTAGTTGTGCATCTGGCCCGCGTGCGGGACGACGTCGAGCCCGAACGCCTCCGCGAGCCCGCAGATCTTCACCGCCTGCGTGATGCCCCCGACGCGGTTCGTGTCGAACTGCAGGACGCGGGCCGCGCCGCGGCGGACGATCTCCGCGAAGCCGGCCACGGTGAACTCGTGCTCGCCGTGCGCGATCGGAATCGGGCTCTCGCGCGTCAGGGCCGCATAGCCCTCGAGGTCGTCCGGCGGCAGCGCCTCCTCGAGCCACCGGAGGCCGTACGGCTCCAGGAGCCGCACCATCGCCCGCGCGTAGTCGAGGTTCCAGCCCATGTAGGCGTCGGCCATCAGGTCGGCGTCGTCGCCGACGACCTCGCGCACGGTGCGCACGAGCTCGACGTTGGCGCGCATGCCCTTCCGCCCGTCAGGCGGGCCCCAGAGGAACCGCTGCTTGAAGGCCGTGAACCCCTCGTCGACGTAGCGCTGGGCCTCGTCCGCCAGGTCGTCGAGGGAATCGGACCCGTAGAGGCGGCTCGCGTAGACCCGGATGCTGTCCGCCCGGCGGCCCCCTAGGAGATCGTGGACGGGCGCGCCGAGCGCCTTGCCCAGCGCGTCCCAGAGCGCGAGGTCGACGGCGCTGATCGCGACCATCCCGAGTCCCTTGCGGCCCCAGGCCATCGTCCCGCGGTACATGAGCTGCCACGTCTCCTGGATCTCGACGACGGGGCGGCCGCGCACGAGCGGTGCAAGCCGCGTCTCCACGATCGCGGGCAGCAGGTCGGCCGCGAGGGCGGCGTCGCCGATCCCGACGATCCCGGTCGACGTCTCGACCTCGACGACGAGCCACCGCGGAAATGCGAACCCACGCTCGTCCCGCGTCGGGTCCCAGCCGCGCAACGGGTTCGCGTACCGCACCCCCGCGCCCTCGGTCGGCGCCTCGAAGAGCCGGCACCGGATGTCGGTGACGACGCCGGCGGGGTGATCGGCGCTCACGGGCTGCTTCTCATCCGTGGTGGACGAGCTCCTGCGCGAGCGCGGCGTCGCGCTCCGCCGCCGCCGCCGCGAGATCGCCGTCGGCGAGTGCGAGCCGGGCGAGGTCGGGAAGCTCGGTCGCGTTGGAGAGCTCCGGGACGATGTTCTCGCCGGAGCGGTTCCACGTGTCGATCCCGCCGAGCGCCATCGCGCGAAGCGGCCCGACGCGGCGCCAGCGCCTCGCGAGCCCCTCGCGCATCACCGCATCCAGGTCCTCCGCGGACGCGACGTCGTTCTCGACCAGCCACGCACACTCCCGAACGAGTGCGAACTGGAGGCGATTCCAGACGAACCCCGGTACGTCTCGCCGCACGACGATCGGGAGCTTGCCGAGCGAGGCCACGGTGTCCCTCGCGAAGGCCAGCGTCGCCGGGCTCGTACCCGTACCCGCGATCACCTCGACGGGCGGCATGAGCAGGGGCGGGTTGAGGTAGTGGGTGCCGACGGTGCGCTCGGGCGTGCCGATCGCCTCGCCGATCGCCGTGATCGAGAACGAGGAGGTGTTCGTGGCGACCACGGCGTCTGGGGCGACCTCGCGCACCTCGCGGAGGACCGAAACCTTGAGCTCGAGCTGCTCGGGCAGCGACTCGACCACGAGATCCGCACCGTCTGCCGCCTGCGCGTGCGTCGCGGGCGTCCGGAGACGGCCACTCGCCGCATCCAGCTCCTCGCGGCGGCGGACGTCGTGCCGCCCGAGGAGCGAGAGCCCGGCCTCGGCTCGCTCGCGCGCCCGTGCTGGGTCGCGCGCGGCGAGCGCTACGTCGTGGCCGGCGAGGGCGTACTCGACGCCGATCTGCGCCCCCATCAGCCCGGCCCCGATGATCGCCACGCGCACGGCCGTAGTATGGTCGTACAGCTTGGACGATCGCGTCGTCATCGTCACCGGAGCTGGATCGGGAATCGGGGCCGCGGCGGCCAGGCTCCTCGCCTCACGAGGGCTCGACGTCGCGCTCGTCGGTCGCCGTGAGGACCGGCTCCGTGCCGTCGAGAGCGAGATCGCCGAGGCAGGAGGCCGAGCCTTCTGCGTGCCGGCCGACCTCGGTCGCTCACGTGCGCCGTGGGACGTCGTCGAGGCCGTGCTGGCCGCCCGAGGCCGGCTCGACGTGATCGTGAACAACGCCGCCACGTACCGGTTGAAGCCGATCGAGGAGTTCAGCGTGGAGGACTTCGACGACGTCATGGCCACAAACCTCCGAGCGCCGTACTTCCTCGTGCAGGCCGCGCTGCCCGCGCTCCGTGCTTCGCCTGCCGCGGTCGTCGTCAACGTCTCGTCCGCGGCAGCGGCCATGTACCGGCCGCAGCAGACCGTCTACGGCCTCGCGAAGGCCGCGCTCGAGCACATGACGATGAACATGGCCGCCGAGCTCGCGCCCGGCCGGATCCGCGTCGCGTGCGTGCGGCCCGGGCCGGTGCTGACCGAGTTCCACCTGGCCGCCGAGGATCCCGAGGAGCGCATTCGCGTGCTCGGAACGCTCGTGCCGCTCGGCCGCATCGGGCAACCCGAGGACGTCGCGCGCTGGATCGTCCACCTCGTCGATCTCGAGGCGGACTGGGTCACCGGCGTGGTGATCTCGGTAGACGGCGGGCGAGTGCTGGGCCCACCGGGCGTGTGACCCGGGCCGGCGCCCGCCGGGTCACCGCGCCGGGCGGCGCGCGACCAGCTTCGGGAACCGGTCGCAGCGGAACGGCTCGAGCAGCGCCGGCCGGTCGCCGGTCGTGATCATCTCCGCCAGCGCCTCGGCTGCGGGCGCCGAGATCGTCATGCCCAGCATCGAATACCCGGTCGCGACGGTGACGTTGCGGTACGGACCGGCGCGATCGAGGATCGGCAGCCCGTCGACCGTCATGGGTCGGAGCCCTGCCCACGGCTCCTCGTAGGCCGGGACGTCGAGGTCGACGTAGCCGCGGGCGTGCTCGAAGAGGCTGTCGATCCGCCGCCGGTCGATCGAGAGGTCGTAGCCCGAGAACTCCATCGTGCCGCCGATCCGCACGCGGTCTCCGAGCGGCGTGAGACCCGCGTGGATGTCGGCGAAGAGGATGCCGTGCCTCGGCATCACCTTCGGGGTGAGGAGGAACGAGTAGCCCTTCCCCGGCTGCATCGGGATCGAGAGGCCGAGGAGCTCGGTCAGGTGGGTCGTCCACGAACCGCCTGCCAGCACGAACTCGTCGGCGGAGATGTCCCCCGCGCCCGTGCGGACCGACCGAACCCGTCCATCCGCCCGGTCGAACTCGATCACCTCGGTCCCCTCGAGCACCTCGACGCCCATCGACCGCAGCTTGGCGCCGAGCCCCGTGACGAGCGTGTCCGCCTTGACGTTCCATTGCTCGCTCAGGTGGAAGCCGGCCTTGACCCGCTCGTTGAGCGCCGGCTCGAGCGCGTGGATCTCGTCCTCCCCGAGGATGTCCGCGGGAAGGTCGTAGCCGTGGGCACGCATCCCCTCGAGGCTCCGGAGGACCTTCCGCGCGTCCTCGGGCTTCGCCGTGGCGCACACCATGCCGAGCTTCCAGAGGTCGAACTCGACCCCGTCGGCCGCCATCGCGTCGACGAGCTGGAAGGAGGCCTTCCCGAGCGCGGCGAGCGCAGCCGTGCCGCTGTCGTAGTCGCGCTGGTTGCAGTACGTCCAGAAGCGGGCGAGCCACGGGGCGAGGCGGGGCAGGTAGCTCGGCCGGAAGTAGAGCGCCGAGTCCGACCGGAGCAAGGCGCGCAGTCCGTAGACGGTCAGCCCGGGCTCCGGCAGCGGCCCCGCCTGGGCCGGGGCGATCCAGCCGCCGTTGCCCCAGGACGACGCCGTGCGGGCGCCGATGTGCGCGCGGTCGACGAGCGTCACGTCGACGTCGCGCTTGCGCAGCGAGTACGCGCAGCAGAGGCCGGCGATGCCGCCGCCGACGACGACCGCCTTCACGAAGGGATGCCCGCGGTGACCTCGATCTCGATGAGCATGCCGGGGACGGTGAACTCGGTCACGATCGTCGTCCGAACGGGGCGCGGCGCGGCGAAGACCTCGGCCCACACCTCGTTCCAGGTGGCGAAGTCGTCCGCCCGCAGGAGGTAGCACTGCACGCGCAACACGTGCTCGAAGCCCGAGCCGGCCTCGTCGAGCGACTCGCCGATCTGCCGCAGGACGTCGCGCGCCTGGGCCTCGAAGTCGTCGGACACGACCTGCATCGTCGAGGTGTCGATCGGGGCGCGGCCGGACAGGAAGAGGAGGTCCCCCCAGCGAACCGCGCTCGAGATGAGCGGGGCGGAGCCTCCCACGGGGAGCTCGCCGACGACGACGCGTTCCGACATTTCACGCACCTCCGCGGGTTTGGAAGAATCGATCATACGGCATGCCTGAAGACCGAACAGCGCCCTTCCGCGTCGGCGTCACGCGCGACGTCCGTCGTCCGGACGGGACGCTCGCGTTCGCGCCGTACGACCTCTCGGACCTCGACCGCGCCGGGGTCGCGTGGGAGTTCCTCGCCGAGGACACCCGCCCGCTGACGCCCGAGCTGCTGGTCGAACTCGACGGTCTCTACCACTTCTCCGCCCCGGTGACCGGGGCGAGCCTCGAAGGGGTCGAGCGGCTCGCGATCCTCGCGCGTCACGGGGTCGGGCTCGACTTCGTCGACGTGCCTGCCTGCACGGCGCACGGCATCGCCGTGACGATCACGCCGCACGGCATCACCCACCCGATGGCGTCCGCGGGCGTGACGCTCGTGCTCGCGCTCGCCCATCGCCTTCCCCAGCGGGACCGCGCCCTCCACGCCTCGGACTGGCGGCCCGAGGGGCGATTCGAGCCGCCCGGCATGGGGCTCGGGGGGAAGACGATCGGCGTCATCGGCTACGGGCGGATCGGACGCGAGCTCGTGCGGCTGCTCGAGCCCTGGGGCATGCGCGTCCTCGTCACGCAGCGAACGCCCGTGGTGGAGGAGAACGTCACCCACGTGGCCCTCGACACCCTGGTCGCCGAGGCCGACGTGGTCGTCGTCGCGTGCCCCCTCACGGACGAGACCCGTGGGCTCCTCGACGAACGGCGGCTCGCCTCGATGAGACCCGGCGCCCTGCTCGTGAACATCGCGCGCGGCGCGATCGTCGACCAGCGAGCCCTCGTCGAGGCGCTTCGCGACGGTCGGCTCGGTGGCGCCGGAGTCGACGTCGTCGATCCCGAGCCATTGCCGGCCGACGATCCGCTGCTGGAGCTGCCGAACGTGATCGGCGCGCCCCACTCGCTCGGGTACACGGATCAACTCCTCCGGGAGTGCGTCGGCGGCGCCTGCGGGGCGCTGCTCGACGTCGCCGCAGGCCGCGTGCCGTCCGACCTCGCCAACCCGGAGGTGCTCGACAACCCGCGGTTCACCGCCAAGCTCGGGCGGTTCGCCGCGACCCTCGACCACGAAGGAGCGTCATGACCGCCGCCCCGGAGAGCCTTCGGCTGCTGCACGGAACGGATGCACCGCTCACGTCTCTGCGCCCCCTGCGGGCGGGGCCCGTCAGCCTCCTCCTCGACGGCGTCGACCTGCGCTACCTGCGGATCGGCGACACCGAGCTCATCCGGCGGGTCTACGTCGCCGTTCGCGACGTCGACTGGGACACCGTGCCCGGCGTCGTCTCCTCCCTCGAGCTCGACGAGCGCGACGACGGGTTCCGGGTCTCGTTCGAGGTGCGGCATTCCCGGCGTGAGGTGGACTTCGCCTGGCGGGGGACGATCACCGGCGACGAGACGGGCCGGGTCGAGTACGTCCTCGACGGCACGGCGGGGCAGGCATTTCCCTTCAACCGGATCGGAATCTGCGTCCACCATCCCTGGCGCGAGACCGCGGGCGCGCGCTTCTCGGCCAGGACGCCCGCGGGCGAGATCGACGACGCGTTCCCCGACCTGATCGGAGCGCAGCGCTTCGACGGCACCGCCATCCATGCGCTCTTCGACGCCTTCGACCGGCTGGAGGTCTCGCTCCCCGACGACGGGCGCCTGATCCTCGAGTTCGAGGGCGATCTGTGGGAGACGGAAGACCACCGGAACTGGACCGACGCGAACTTCAAGACCTACTCGACCCCGATCGCGCTCGGTCGGCCCGCGCCGCTCGAGGCGGGGCAGGCGCTCCGGCAGCGCGTCGCGATCACTCCGGTCGGCGTGCACGGAGCCGAGAGAGCCGAGACAGCGGTGCGGCTGACGGTGGGCCCGCCCATCGGCACGCGGGTCCCGCCGATCGGGCTCGGGCAGGACCGCGACCTGCACGCGGTCTCCGAGCAGGAAGAGGCGCTGCTCGCTGCGCTCGCGCCCGCACATCTCCGCGTCGAGGCGCGGCTCGACGCCGACTGGCGACAGGCGCTCGCCCATGCGCAGACGACCGCAGCCGCGCTCGGGGCGCACCTCGAGGTGTCGGTGCACCTGGGCGAGGAGCACGTCGGCGAGCTCGCGGACGTCGCGGCGGCGCTCGCGGACGGCCCGACGATCGACCGGGTGCTCGTGATCAACGCCGACTCGCGCACCGCGACGGCCGCCGAGACGACGCGTGCCGGCCTCGTGCAGCTCGTCCGCGATGCGTTGTCCGCGCTCGGCGCCCGACGCCGAGGTCGTCGGAGGCACGGAGATCTACTTCACCGAGCTCAACCGCACGCGGCCCGAGGCCGAGACATGGGACGGGCTGTGCTACTCGCTGACCCCGCAGATCCACGCGTTCACCGACGTGGACGTCGTGGAGAACCTCGACGCGCAGGCGGAGACGTTGCGCTCGGCGCACGCGATCGCAGGCGGCAAGCCGGTCATCGTCTCGCCGATCACGCTGCGGCGACGCGTCAACGTCCACGCGGCCGGCGACCCACCGCCGACGCCGCCGGGCGAGCTGCCAGACGAGGTGGACGTCCGTCAGTCGTCGCTTCTCGGCGCCGCCTGGACCGCGGGAAGCGCCAAGTACGTCGCGGAGGCGGGTGCCGCCGCGGTGACGTACTACGAGACGACCGGCTGGCGCGGGGTGGTCGAGCGATCCGCAGGCTCGGAGCTCCCCGAGAGGTTCCGCTCACGGCCCGGCGAGACCTTCCCCCTGTACCACCCGCTCGCAGACGCGATCGAGTGGCGCGGCGCCGAGGTGCTCGGCTGCGAGTCGAGCGACCTGCTCGCTGCGGTCGGGCTCGCGGTGCGCCCGGCCGACGGAGGCCTGCGCATGCTCGTCGCGAACCTCACGCCCGCCGAGCAGGCGGTCGTCGTGTCGCCGCTCGACGGTGAGCTACGCCTCCGGCGGCTCAACGAGGAGACGGCCGCCAAGGCGGGCGCGAGCCCCGAGGCCTTCCGCTCCGAGTCGGAGGCCGTCCGCGCCGACGGCGCGCTCGAGCTGAAGCTGGCCCCCTACGAGGTCGTGCGGATCGACCCGTCGTCGTAGCGTCGAGGCATCTCTCGCCCTACCCGGCCTCGACGAACGCGCGGTAGTGCTCGACGTACTGCGCGATCCCGTCGCGGATCGAGCCGTAGCGCGGCTCCCAGCCGAGCTGCGCGCGTGCGTTCTCGACCGACAGCTTCGCGCGGAGCGCCGCGACGGGCTTCTCCGCCTCCGAGAGCTCCTCGCCGATCTCGACGTCGGCGCCCGGGACGAGCTCGCGAACGATCTGCGCGACCTCGGTGGTCGTCGTCATCTCGCCGCCCGTCGAGCCGTAGAAGATCCGGTCGGCGTCGTCGGGGGCGTCGAGCATCGCGACGACGAGCCCCGCGATGTCGCGCACGTGCGTGTACGGACGGGGATGGGCGCCTCCGAACTCGAAGTGCGCCGGCTCACCGCGCACGGCATTCTCGACCATCGCCTTGATGGGCCCGACGTACTGGTTCATCCCGAGCCCGTAGACGGCGGAGGGCCGGATCGTCCGGAAGTCGAACCCGAGCGCCTGCCGGTAGGCGAAGAGCATCGTCTCCGCCGCCGCCTTCGTCGAGCCGTAGAAGTCGGTGCCCGGCCCGGCGTCGGCGAGCAGGATCGGGTGGTTTCCGTCTATCGGCTCGTAGAGCACGCGCGGGAGCACGCCGATCGACGAGAAGTTGACGAGGCGCGGGACGCCGAAGGCGATCATCGCCTCGACGAGGTTGAGCACGCCGCCGACGTTCGTCTGAAAGGCGGTCGTCCGGTTCGTCGCGAGGAAGGCGGGATCGAGGATCATCCCCGCGTGGACGACCTCGTCGGGCCGGTGGACGCGGAAGACGTCGAGCACCCTCGCCTGGTCGGCGATCGAGGCGATCTCGAGCGCGAGCGAGCCGGCTTCGTCCCCGAGCACGAAGCGCGACTCGGGCGTGAGGCCGCGGACGTCGAGCACGACGACCTTCCGGCCGGTGTCGAGGAGCTCCCGGACGAGGTGGCCGCCGATGAACCCTGCGCCGCCGGTGACCAGGGTCGTGCGCTCCGCGACCGGCTTTTGCTCCTGCGAGCCTGCCCCGATGTCGATCTCGGGCCGGGCCATGCCCTGCGTGTAGCCCGCGTCGCTTCCGCTGCTCATCCCTGCACCGCCCCCAGTGTGAGGCCGCGCACGAGATGCCGCTGGACGAGGATCCCGAGGATGATCGCCGGGATCAGCGAGACCATGGTCAGCGCGGCCGCCTGGCCGTAGAGGTTGCCCTGGAAGAACGTGATCATCCCCGCGAGCGCGACGGGCACGGTGACGGCGTCGTCCCGTGCGAGCACCTGGGCGAAGAGGAACTCCGTCCACGAGAAGATGAACGCGAACGCCGCCGCGGAGACGATGCCGGGCGCCGCGAGCGGCCACGCGATCTTCGCCAGCGCCTGGAACCGCGAGCAGCCGTCCACGAGCGCCGCCTCCTCGAGCTCGGGCGGCATCTGCCGGAAGTAGCCGTACATCATCCAGACCGTGAAGGGGAGCGCGAAGACGGTGTAGAGCAGGATCAGGCCGATCTTCGTGTCGATCAGCGTGAACCCGAGCCACTCCTCGGCGTAGCGGCTGTAGAGCAGGAAGACGGGGATGATGATCGCGATGGGGGGCATCATCCGCTGCCCGAGGAACCAGAACGCGAGGTGCTTGCCGCCCGTCCGGAACCGAGCCATCGAGTACGCGGCCGCCGTGCCGAAGAGCACGGCGAGGATCGTGGTCGCGAACGCGATGATCAGGGAGTTCTCGAGACCCTTCCAGCCGTTGAAGCGGTTGAGCGCGTCGGCGTAGTTGATGCTCGTCGGGTCGGAGGGGAACCACACGGGAGGCTCCGAGAGCTGGTCGTCCTGCGCCTTGATCGAGGTGACGGCCATCCAGTAGAGCGGCAGCATGAGGAAGGCGACGTAGAGCCCGATGAACGCGAACCGGACGACGCCGCCCACCCGGAAGCGGCGCCCGCGCACGACCCCCGTCGTGCCCCGGCCCGACTGGACACGATCGGCGATGCTGCTCACCGCGCATCCTCCTCGACTGGCTTGAGGAGACGCCGGACGAGCCAGAAGGATACGAACGAGAGCATGATCATGAACATCCACGCGCCGGCGGTGCCCTGGCCGAGGTGGAAGAACTGGAAGCCCTGCTGGTAGAGGTAGTAGGTGGTCGTGTACGTGTCGGTGCCGGGCCCGCCCCGCGTCAGCGTGAAGATGATGTCGAAGAGCTTCGCGGCGTCGATCAGGCGGAAGGTGACCGCGATCAGGACGATCGGCAGGAGGAGCGGCAGGGTCACCCAGCGGAACGCCTGGAACGGCTTCGCCCCGTCGAGGTCGGCCGCCTCGTAGAGGGAGTCCGGGATCGCTGCCAGCCCGGCGAGCAGGATCACGAACATGAACGGCGTCCACTGCCAGACGTCGGCCATGAAGAGGACGATGTAGAGCCACGGCGTGTCGATCGTGAAGTCGATCGTCACGTCGCCCGGCCACACCCAGCTCGTGAGCTGGTTCGCGACGCCGTAGGGGCGCCGCACGAACAGGTCGAAGAACCCGCCCACGACGACGGGGCTGATGAAGAGCGGGATGACGAACATCGTCATCAGGGCCCTCCGGCCGCGGAACGGCCGGAGCATCGCGAGGGCGAGAAGCATCCCGAGCACGAGCTCGATCGAGACGACGGTCACCGAGAACCAGACGGTGCGCCAGAGCGAGGCGCGCCAGACCGGGTCCTCCCAGTTCGCGCGGAAGTTATCGAGACCGACCCACGGGTGCTCCGGCCCGATGGAGAAGTCGTACTCGACGAACGCGACCCAGATCGAGAACAGGAGCGGGAAGATCGTCAGGACGACGACGATCGCGACCGAGGGCGAGACGAGCAGCCACCGGATGTGACGGTCCAACCATGAGGAGGCGGCCGACGGCCGCCTCCTCATTCTCTCTTCGGCGCGTGTTGCCACGTCACGCCGTCCCGTCGATCAGATGTGGACTGCCTGGCCGCGCTTCCTGACCGTGTTCCTCGAGGTCGCGCCCGGGTACGTGAGGAAGTTCGCGTACGAGAGGCGCTGCTTCGCCACCCCGAGCTTGTCGGTGATGCGGTTCCACTCCTCCGCGGCTTCCTCCAGGCCGGACTTCACGTCCTTGCCGGCGTAGATGCCCGTCATCGCCCGGTCGAGCGCGTTTGCGTAGTCGCCCGCGCCGCTCATCGTGAGGTCGAGCACGGCGTCGTTCGCCGACTCGTTGAGCGTCCGCAGGTACTCGGCCGCGCTCGGCCACAGCTTGCGGTAGAGCGGCGACTTGTAGTGGGAGATCCGGTACGGGTCTCGCAGCGTGTACGGGAGCATCACCCGCTGCAGCGAGATCGACGGGCTGTTCGCCCACTGGTTGTAGAGGTATGAGGCGTCCCGGTTCTCGGACGTCGCCATCACGGCCTTGATGAAGCTGCCCGCGTGCTCGCCGTTCAGGCCGGGCACGCGTGCGTAGCCGACCTTGCCGACGATCGTCGACTTCGGCAGGAAGGAGAACGCCTTGTCGCGCTGCGAGTAGTTCTCCGAGATCCGGCCGGTCGGCGGCCATGCCATGATCATCGCCGTCTTGCCCTGGAGCCAGAGGCCCCAGCCCGAGACGAAGTCGAGCTTCTCCACGCCCGGCGGGGACGCCTTGTTCTGGGCCAGGATCTGGGTCATGGTCTTGACCCCGATCGCGTTCGCGATCTCCGCCCGCATGGTCTGCGGATTGAAGAAGCGCCCGCCGTTCGCGCGGAACTGCTGGAAGAAGTAGAACTGGTTGCCCGGGTTGCCGAGCGCCCGCCCCATGCCGGTTCCGTAGGTCTTCGGCGCCAGTTGGTCGGTGATGAACTGGGCGACCTGGTTGAACTCGTCCCAGCCGCGAGGGACACGGAGGTCGCGCTTGTACTTCGCCTTGTACGCGGCCTTCAGCTTCGCGTTCCCGAAGATGTCCTTCCGGTAGTAGAGCGACCAGACGTCACCGTCATCGAAGAAGCCCCACGTCTTGCCCTTGTAGCGCCCGAGCGCGCGATAGAGGGGGTGGAGGTCGGCGAGGGTCGACTTGGCCTTGTACTTCGCGATCAGGCTGTCGATCGGGATGATCACGCCCTGGTCGGCGAAGTCCGGCAGCCACGCCGGCGACATCTCGATCGTGTCGAGCGCCCCGGACTTGGCGAGGTGCTCGGCGATCACCTTCGTCCGGATCTCGGCGAACGGCGCCTCGGTGACGGTCGTCTTGATCCCGGTGAGCTTCTCCCAGAGGGGGCCGGAGAAGTTCTTGTCGTCGAGGGCCTGCGGGCCCGCCTCGTTGATGCGGCCCAGCGTGATGCCCTTGTACTGCTTCGCCGCCGCGACGGCGCCGCTCGCGATCGGGTCGCGCACCGCGGCACGACCGGTGGAAGCCTCGACCGCGGCCGCAGCCTGCTCGGTCTTGAGCCATGTCGGCGCGGCGGCGGCCGCAGCCGCTGCGAGCCCGCTCTTGACGAGGAAGTCGCGCCGTGCGAGGCGAAGGCCGGACATGTACTCCTCCTGAGACACGTCCGGGTCGTGATGCACGTCGTCGTGACTCACGCCTTCCGCTCCTTTCTGATGGCCTGCTGTATGACCGGTACACCATCCTCTCGCGTGCACCCGGCATCGTCAAGTCCGCGCACTGGCCATCGAGCCGCGGAAAGACCCCTGTCGCGGCGACCGTAAACCGTCGGTAGCGAATGTCAAGCCCCGAGCCGGGCGCCCGTCTCGCGGTCGAAGAACCGCAGCGCCCCGGGCGCGACGGCGATCTCCGAGACGGTGCCCTCCTGGGCCGGGGCGTCGGCCGCGAACCGGCCCACGAACGCGGTCCGCCTCGCCGAGCGGAGGTGGTCGAGCTCGGTCACCGCGGATGCGTCGACGTCCTCGGCGAGGTCGCGGGTCTCCTCGGTCACCACCGGTGCCGCCTCGACCTCGAAGTGGACGACGAGCTCGGAGCCGAGCAGCTCCCGGAGCCGGACGAGGCCCTTGAGCCGCCGGTCGGCGGCCGTCGCGGGGGCGAGCGTCGCGTCCTCGAGGTGCTCGGGCCGGACGCCGACGACCACGGAGCGCCCGCCGGCGTCGGCGAGCCCGCCCGCGAGCTCACGCTCGGCGTCGTCGACCGCGAGTCGCTGCCCGTCGCCGAACGTCACGGCTCGCCGCCCCCCGTCGTCCTCGACGCGGCCCTCGAAGAAGTTCATCCCAGGGCTCCCGATGAAGCCCGCCACGAACAGGTTCGTCGGCCGCGCGTAGAGCTCCTGCGGCGAGGCGACCTGCTGGAGCTCGCCTTTGCGCATCACGGAAACCCGCTGCCCGAGGGTCATGGCCTCGACCTGGTCGTGGGTGACGTAGATCGTCGTCACGCCGATCTCCTTGTGGAGGAGGCCGATCTCGGCCCTCATCTGCGTCCGCAGCTTCGCGTCGAGGTTCGACAGCGGCTCGTCCATGAGAAACGCCTGCGGCTCGCGGATCATCGCGCGGCCCATCGCGACCCTCTGGCGCTGGCCGCCGGAGAGCTGCCGCGGCCGGCGCTCGAGCTGCTCGTCGAGCTCGAGGATCCCCGCGATCCGTCTCACGCGCCGATCGATCTCCGGCTTGGCGAGCTTGCGGAGCCTGAGCGGAAACGAGAGGTTCTCGTAGATCGTCTTGTGCGGATAGAGGGCGTAGTTCTGGAAGACCATCGCCACGTCGCGCTCCCGCGGGGGGAGGCCGTTGACGATGTCCTCGCCGATCCGGACGTCGCCCGAGGTGATCTCCTCGAGACCGGCGACCATTCTGAGCGCCGTCGTCTTCCCGCAGCCCGAGGGCCCGACGAGCACCATCAGCTCGCCGTCCGGGATCTCGAGGGAGAGCTCCTTCACCGCGACCGTGCCGTCCGCGTAGACCTTCCCGACGTTGTCGAACCGCACGTGCGCCATGGGTGGAGTGTCTCCCTCCGGGGTGTCGCGGCAACCTATACGACGGTGTGCCAGGCGTCCAGGCGAAGTGGCATGCCGTATGATCTTGACCGTATGATTGGGCGCGTGAGCGCCGACCGAACCTCGGAAGGGGCGTCGCCGGCCCTCTTCGGGCAGGTCGCCCGCGAGCCGCGACTGTCGGACAAGGTCGCCGACCTGATGCTCGAGACGATCCTCTCGAAGCGCCTCGAGGTCGGCGACAGGCTGCCCTCCGAGCGCGAGCTCGGCGAGCAGTTCGGCGTCTCGCGCACCGTCGTCCGCGAGGCCGTGCGCGCGCTCGTCGCAAAGGGCGTGATCGACGTGCGCTCGGGAAGCGGGCTGCGCGTCTCGGCGGTCGACGCCGCGGCGGTCAGCGAGTCGATGACGCTCTATCTGCGCGGTGGGACGCTCGACTTCGAGAAGGTCCACGAGGTGCGGGCGCTCCTCGAGGTGCACATCGCCGGCATCGCCGCCGAGCGTGCGGACGAGACCGACCTCACGGAGCTCCGCGCCGTCCACGACCGCATGCGCCGGGAGGCGGCCGACGTGGAGGCCGCCGCGCTCGACGACCTGGAGTTCCACCGGATCATCGCGCGTGCGACCCACAACGAGCTCTACCTGCTCCTGATGGACTCGATCGGGTCGTCGCTCGTCGACATCAGGCGGGAGAACCTCGGCTCCGGATCGTCGCCGATGACCCTCGCCCAGCACGAGGCCGTCCTCGAGCGGATCGCGAGCCGCGATCCGGGCGGCGCGCGCGCGGCGATGGCCGCGCACCTCGAAGGCGTCGCGACCTGGTGGCGGGAGCACCCGGTCCCGTCGGCCGCGTCGGGGGCGCCACCGGCGTGACGGTCGTCCGGCGTCTCGACCACGTCGCGATCGTCGTCCGCTCGACGGAGCAGGCGCTCGAGTACTACGAAGGCCGGGTCGGGCTCCACGTCCACTCGAGCGAGGAGATCCCCGCGCCCCGGGTGAGGCTCACGTACCTCGACCTGGGCAACTCGTTCCTCCAGCTCGTCGAGCCGCTCGACGGCGACTCTCCGATTGCCGCCTGGCTCGCGGAGCACGGCGAGGGCGTCCACCACATCTGCTTCGGGGTGGACGACGTCGCGAGCGCCGTCGCCGAGCTCTCCGACCCGGGCGCGGACGTCGTCCTGGGCTCCGGGCGGGGCCGGGTATCGAGCTTCGTCACGAGCGCCGCGGCGAACGGCGTCCGGATCGAGTGCACCGAGTTCGACCGCGAGACCGATGTCGAGTCGAGCCGGGGTTGGCTCAACGGCTCCCGGTAGGCCTACGCCGGGCCTCTGCGCGCGTCCTCGATCAGGTCGTCGAGCGGCGTCCAGAACGTTCGTCTCACCTCCGGGTCGTCGACGTACGTCGGCGCCTCGTGATCTGCGAGCAGCTCGTCACCGGTGCGAACGACCCGGTAGGTGAGGAGCGAGGCCGGGAGCTGGCCGAGCTTGTCGGCGAGCGCGTCCGCACCGAAGCGCCCCACGGTCTCGTCGCGGTCGCCGACGAGCATGATGATGCGCGTGTCGCGCACGCGTGCCAGGTCGAGGACGGGGTCGATCTGGTACGGGTCGGCCGGGAAGATCGCGTAGAGAGAGCGGGGTGGAGGCACGTCCCACCTCCGCGCGTTCGCGGCGTAGACGAACGCAAGCGTCGCGCCGACGGAGAAACCGGCCGCGACCACGGGGACGTCCGGTTTCCCGAGGGCGCGGAAGCCGAGACGGAGCCCGTCGCGCAGGTCGTAGGGCGCCACGATCCACGCGTCGTCCACCCCGTCCTGGTACTCGGGGAAGAGCACCGCGCTGCCCCGCGCCAGCAGGTGCTCGAACCAGGCCTGATGCCACTCGAACGGAAGTCGCGCACCCCAGCCGTGGAGGTAGACGACGACGCTCTCGACGTCGCCGTCCGCCGGGGTCAGCACCCAGACGCGGCCGGCGTCGTGGCCGTACGGGGTCGCGACGGCTCCCTCGATCTCGATCGCCTCCCCGGTCGGCGCCGGTCGGGCGGTGTCCGCGCCTCCACTGCAGCCGCCAGCGACGAGTGCTGCGAGGCCGGCGGCGGCGAGCGGCCACGCCCGGTGTCGCCTGGTCGAGCCATCGCTACCCGTGAGGTCCACGGCGCCGAGCGTATCCGCCGCCGAGCGGCGTCAGGCCCCCGCGGGCCGTTCCAGACACCGTCGTATCTGCCGTCCGGGATCAGCGCGGGATCCATATCCTCGCGCTCCGGCGCGAAGACCTGGAGCGTGATGGTGTACGAGTTCCTCTTCCTCTGTCGTCCCCTGCGAATGCGCGGCGCGAGCGGCTCGACCGTCCGGCCGTCCGCCCTCTCCTGACGGGCAAGCCACGCGCGGGCGCAGCACACCCCCGCTCGTCGTCCTGGACGACGACCCGACCGGCGTACAGACGCTCTCCGGGGTCCGCGTCCTGCTCGCCTGGGATGCCGAGCGCGTGCGAGACGCGCTCGAGCGCCGGAGCGTCGTCCACCTGATCACGAACAGCCGCGCGCTCGGGCCCGCACCAGCCCGCGTCCTCGTCGAGGAGGCCGCGCGCGCCGCACTCGAAGGCGTTCCCGAGGCGCGGATCGTCCTTCGCGGCGACAGCACCCTGCGCGGGCACCTCCTCGAGGAGTACCTCGGTGTCCGCGAGGTCGTGGCGCCGAACGGCTGGCCGATCCACCTGCTCGTGCCCGCGCTTCCGTCGGCCGGGCGCGTGACCGTCGACGGCGTGCATCTGCTCGAGCGGGACGGGACGCGCGTCCCCGTCTCCGCGACCGAGTTCGCTCGGGACGGCGTCTTCTCGTACTCGTCGTCCCGGCTGCTCGCCTGGGCCGAGGAGCGCTCCGGCGGCCTCTTTCGCGCCGACCACGGCCGGGAGGTGCGGCTGGTCGAGATGCGTCGCTTGGGGGGTGCTGCCGTCGCGCGCGTCCTCTCGGAGCTCTCGATGGCGGGCGCGCCGAGCGTCCTCGCGGCGGACGCCGAGACGGTCGAGGACCTCGCGCTCGTCGCGGAGGGATACCGCTCGGCGCTCGACGACGGGGCGGACGTGATCGTCCGCTGCGCGCCGGCATTCGCGGGCGTCCTCGCCGGCACGACGGCGAGCGCCTCGGCCGATGTCCCGGCGGCCGGAAACGGCATGCTCGTCGTCTGCGGCTCGTACGTCGAGCAGACGACGAGGCAGCTGGCCCGGCTGACGGCGGTCCGCCCCGACGTGCTCGTCGAGGCGGACGTCGTCGCTCTCGCAGGGGCCGATGCGGACGGCGAGGTCGCGCGACTCGCGGTCGAGACGTCACGTTGCCTCGCGGACGACGGTCTCGCCGTGGTCGCGACGCCACGGTCTCGGCCGCCCGGCACGACGAGCCTCGAAGCGGGGGAGCGAATCGCGGTCGGAGTCGCCCGTGCGGTCGCGGCGGTGCGCCCACGGCCGTCGGTCGTGGTGGCGAAAGGCGGAATCACGTCCGCCGTGGTCCTGCGAGAGGGGATCGGCGCGGACGAGGCGGAGGTCCTCGGCCCGGTCGTTCCCGGTGTCTCGCGCTGGGCGGCGCGGTGGCCGGACGGACGCGCCGTCGACTACCTCGTCGTCCCCGGCAACGTCGGGGACGACGACCTGCTCGCACGGCTCGTCGACCTCATCCGGGAGGATGGCCGGACGTGATCGCCCCGTTCGCCGAGATCCTTGCCGACCGCCGGGCCCGGGGGGCCGCCGTCGGAGCGTTCACGTGCTACGACGCGACGACGGCCTGCGGCGTTCTCCATGCCGCGGAGGCGCGGGGCGAGCCGGTGATCCTCCTCGTCTCGGAGGCCAGCGTGCGCTCACGCGACGGGCGCTTTCTGCTCCCCGCCCTCGGCGCCGTCGCGGGCGCCGCGGCCGTGCCTGTCTGCGTCCAGCTCGACCACGCGACCTCGCTCGAGCTCGTCGAGTCGGCGCTCGAGGCCGGGCCCCATCGGCGCGGTGCTCGCCGACGGGTCGAAGCTGCCGCACGACGACAACGTCGCCTTCGTCGAGCGCGCGGCCGCGCTCGCGCGTCGACACGGCGCCGAGCTCGAGGTCGAGCTCGGTCACGTCGAGGGCGGGGAGGACGTCGCGGAGGCCGCGGCGGCGGGCGGGCTGACGGATCCGGCGGAGGCTGCCTCGTTCGTCGCGGCGACCGGTGCCGCGTGCCTCGCCGTCTCGATCGGCAACGTCCACGGGACGTATGCCTCGCCGCCCGATCTCGACTGGGCCCGCCTCGACGCGATCCGGCGCGAAGTGGACGTGCCCCTCTCCCTCCACGGCGCCTCCGGGCTGCCGGACGACGACGTGCGGCGTGCCGTCGCGGCCGGCATCGTCAAGGTGAACGTGAACACGGAGCTACGAGAGCGGACGTTCGAGACGCTCGCTGGACGGCTCGGGGAGCTCCAGCGGGGCTGGCAGGTCGCTGCGCTCGACGCGGCGATCGTCGACGCGGTCGCCTCGGTCGCTCTCGAGAAGCTGGCGTTGCTGGAAGGAACGGCTCGATGAGCGGGTCGCCTTCGCGCTCGGACGAGGTCGAGGCCTTCCTCGCGGGCCTCGACGAGGAGAAGCGGACGGCGCTCGAAGGGCTCCGGCGCACGATTGCGAGAGCTGCTCCGGAGGCCGTCGAGCGGATCGGGTACGGCGTGCCGGCGTTCTACTACCGGGGTCGTCCACTCGTCTCCTTCGGGGCAGGCAAGGGTCACTGCGCGCTCTACGTGCAGAGCCCGGCGGTCATGGAGGCGCACAGGGACGAGTTGGCGCCCTACGACACCGCGAAGGCGACGATTCGCTTCGCGGCCGACGCGCCACTGCCGCGAGCCTCGTCACGAGGCTCGTCGCGGCGCGTGTTGCCGAGATCGACGCGGCGCTCGGCTAGACGCTCGGGCCGCGGCGATCCTCGTCTGACAGCCGTGTCCGCGAGCTACGGGCCCGAGCCGGGCGCCGAGGACGGGGGCGCGGGCTCGGGCGCGACCGGCGGCGCCGCACGCTTGTGCCGCGTCTCCCAGCGGAATCGCACCCGGATCAGCGCCGTCAGCATGATCGCGAGCGCGATCGCGAGGCCGACCCACGCCCAGATCGTCTGGAACTCGTTGTCCTTGATGAGCTTGATCAGGACGGAGACCGCGAGAGCAACCGAGAGTATCGCGGTGACGACCGCGGTCGGCCAGCCACGCATGCCGAGCTTCGGGATCAGGACCGGCAGGAGCTCCCAGACGAGGATCGCCGCGGCGAGAAGGGCCGCGTAGACGCCGAAGGGGGAGCCCTCGTACGCGGTGCGCCAGCCGCAGATCCGGGGGTCGTCACCACTCGTGACCGCGCAGATGCGCTGCCACGGCGCCACCATTTCGACGAGCAGCGCGATGCACAGGAGCAGGATGAGCTTCGAGCCGAGCGGGCGGTTCCAGAACCTGCGCATGCCGCGACTCTATGCCCCGCCGCGCGTCATGTCGCGAGGCCGATCCCGACGAGGATGGGTACCAGGATCCAGCAGCCGAGCGTCAGCCCGACCGAGACGATGACGAACGTCCGGCTCTGGTCCTTCGGGGGATTGCCGCACGACCCGATGGTGGTCCACAGCGCCTGCATCGGCGCCCGCGTCGCGAGGCGGATGCGTCGCGATGCCAGTGCGGCGCCGCGGAGGATCAGCCACGAGGCGACGAGCGCGATGATCATGCCGACGACGCCGATGGTCGTGGCCCACACGGGATTCTCGAGAAACCCGGTGATGCGCCCGACGGAGGCGAAGATCGGAAGCGCAGCGCCGCCGATCAGGAACGCGGGCAGGGCCAGCTCCTTCGTCTCGAGCGCCTCGACCATGCGGTCAGAGTCCATGCGTGCCCGCCGAAGCTCGCGTCGCTCCTCGGATCCCGGCACCGCCTGGATCTCCCTGAGCCCGTAGAGATTGCGCAGCTTGGTGGACGTGTTGCGAATGTGAGACACGACGACGTAGCGCGCAACAAGCTGGACCCCCCACCGGACCGCCGCGCGCACCGGCCCCAAGCCAGTCCCGGCGGCCGTGCCGTGATACCCGTGTCGGGCGAGCGATTCGAGCGCCTCGACCACGTTCCGGTGCGCCTGTGGGAAGCGCTCGACGTCGGCGAGCGGCCGCGTTCGCGAGATCTCCTGCATCATCTCCCGCTCGCGCGGGCTCGTCACCTCGATGGCGTCGAGGTACTTCGCAATCTCGTCGTCGTTCCCCGAGAGCAGCTTGAGCCGCTCGATCGGGTTGTCGATCTCCTCGAGAGCCTCTTCCTGCGCCGACGGCGGGGCGCCGGCCGCGGACAGATCGTGTGACACGACTCCTCCACGATAACGCGATCCGGATGCGGCGAACGCTTCGCGGGGCTGCCTGCTCGACCTGCCGCCGCGCTTCGGGGCGTGGCTGCAGCCGCGCCCCTTGCCCTCGTCCTGCGCTCGCGCGGTGATCCTCATCTCCACCGTCCGGAACGCCGGATCGATCTCGAGCTGTGCGCGAGTGTCGTCGTCTGCCATTTGGCTCGTCTCTACCTCGAGGAGCTCTCCGGTCGACTCCCTCTGGACATGTCCCGGCGGGGCTGAGATAGTCCGCGCGCGATGTGTTGCCTGGCACTCAGCGCCGGATTCCTCGGACCGCGGTTCGCGCTGGCCATCTGGTGGATCTTCGACGGGAACCGGTTCGATGCCGCGTTCGGCTCCTGGGCGTGGCCGATCCTCGGGCTCCTCTTCCTGCCGTGGACGACGCTCGCCTACCTGGTCGTCTGGTCGCCGATCGTCGGCGTCGACAACTGGGAGTGGATCATCGTGGCACTCGGCTTCCTGCTCGACCTCGCGACGTACTCCAGCCGCGCCGCAAAGTCGCGCTACCAGACCTCGCGCGGCTACTAGTCCGGTCTTCCTCGCGAGGATCCGCCGTTCGGTCGCTGCGATGACGAGGACCGGCCCCGACCGTGACGAGATAGATCCGGCCGACGACGGTCTCGACGAACGGCAAGCGCCCCGCCGGCGTCAAAGCTGCTTGTAGAAGACGGTCGTCGCACGGAGCCCACCGCGCGGCTGCACGGAGAAGTCCGGGATCTCGCCGACGCGCACCCAGCCTGCGCGCGCATAGAGACGCTCGGCGTCGCTGCCCGAGTTCGTGTCGAGGACGAGCAGGGTCTTGCCGCACTCGCGGGCGGTCTGCTCGGCGGCCTCGAGGAGAGCGGCGCCGAGACCGCGCCTGCGCGCCCGGCGGTGGACGAGCATCTTCGAGAGATCGGCGCGGTGGGGCTGGTTCTCCGGCTGCGCAAGCACGAGCTGGACGGTGCCCACGATGCCTTTGTCGTCCTCCGCGACGACGAGCGCCCGCTCGCCGGTGGCGACGTCGCCGGCGACACGCTGCCAGAACCCGCGGGCTTTGTCCGGCGCCAGCGGGTGGAGGAAGCTCACCCCGGCGCCGCCGTCGATGCAGTCGATCAGGACGTCCGCGAGCGCCTCGACCTGGCCGTCGTCGACGGCGTTCAGTCGGCGGATCGCGATGCCGGGTGCGGTCGTCACGCCGTCGCGAACGCTAGCGTCGCGGGTCGGTTTGACATATACCCATACAGGTATATGATTGCCGCATGCCCCGAGCCGCGACCACGGCGGACGTCTTCAATGCGATCGCCGAGCCCCGGCGGCGCCAGCTCCTGGATCTCCTCGCCAAGGGCGAGCAGCCGGTCAACGACCTCGTGCGCGCCGTCGGCCTCGCCCAACCGCAGGTCTCCAAGCACCTGCGGGTGCTGCGGGAGGTCGGAGCGGTCGACGTGCGGGGGGCGGGGCGACAGCGGCTCTACCGGCTGAACGGCCGGACGCTCAAGCCGATCCACGACTGGGTCTCCGGCTACGAGCGCACGTGGGAAGAGCGGTTCGTGGAGCTCGACCTCGTGCTGGAGGATCTCAAGCAGAAGGAGGAAGGAGATGGCGATGACGAGTAGCCAGACGGCGACGGTGACGCTCCCCACGGATCGGCAGATCCTCATCACAAGGGAATTCGACGCCCCGAAGCACCTCGTCTACCGGGCGTGGACGACGCCCGAGCTCGTGAAGCGCTGGTGGAACGCCAGGCGCGGCGAGGTGACGGTGGCCGAGATCGACCTGAGAGTGGGCGGCACGTGGCGGTGGGTGATGGTGACGCCGGACGGGCTCGAGGTCGGCTTCCACGGCGAGTACCGCGAGATCGTCCGCAACGAGCGGATCGTCTCGACCGAGGCGTACGAGGGGATTCCCGACGCCGACGAGCACGCGTCGGTCAACACCCTGACGCTCGAGGAGGCCGGCGGGCGTACCACGCTGACGGTGCTCGTCGAGCACCCGACCCCGGAGGGACGCGACGCGCACATCGACTCCGGCATGGAGGCCGGCATGCAGGACGCGATGGACCTGCTCGAGGAGGTCGCCGTCTCGCTTCGTTGAGCGTCCGAGGCGGGCGGATCGCCGGCGGCTCCGGCGATTCGCCCGCCGCGCAGGGCGTGGCTCGAGCCTGGCAGAGTGCGCCCGATGACGAGGACGCAGTACTACACCGCAACCACGCTCGACGGATTCATCGCCGACGAGGACAACTCGCTCGGCTGGCTCTTCGAGGTCGAGCGCGGCGACGGGCTCGACGCCTTCAACTCCTTCTTCGCCGCAGTCGGTGCGATGGCGATGGGTGCGACGACCTACGAGTGGGTCGTCGCCCACGAGCGGCTGCTCGACGAGCCGGCCAACTGGACGAGGTTCTACGGGGAGACGCCGTGCTGGGTCTTCACGCACCGCAAGCTCCCGGCCGTCGCCGGCGCGAACATCACGTTCGTGGCGGGCGACGTCGGACCGGTTCACGCGGCGATGACCCACGCCGCGGACGGCGAGAACGTCTGGCTCGTCGGTGGCGGCGACCTCGTCGGGCAGTTCGCCGACGACGGCCGGCTCGACGAGATCCTCGTGAGCGTCGCGCCGGTCACGCTGGGGCGCGGGGCCCCGCTCCTTCCCCGGCGTCTCGGCGCGTCGCAGCTCGAGCTCGTCGACCTCGGCCGCGAGGGGCAGTTCGCGCGTCTCGCCTATCGCGTGCGCCGGGAGGCGACGCGTCGGTCAGACGTGGCCGAGTAGCCGCTCGAGCGGTCGCGGGATCCTCGTGAGATCGAGTGCGTCGACGAGCACGCTCGCGTAGCGGATCTTGCGGTTCCACATGAACGCGCGCAGCTGAGCCTCTCGAGCGAGCGCGCGCTTCTCGGGTTGCTTCTGGAAGGTGCGGAAGGCCGCGAGCTCACCCTGAGCCTCGATCACCGTCTCGACGGCATCCGGCCCGAGCGCGCGGGTCAGCTCGTCCTCGAGGTCTGCATCGCAGACGTAGAAGCCGAGCTCCTCCATGCTCGCGCGCGTGAGGCCGGAGCCAAGACCCGCGCGCTCGAGGCCGTGCCGGTAGTCGCGCTCCTCCGCTGCGTCGCACAGCCCGGCCAGCCTGGCGTTCAGGCCCCGCGGGCCGAACCACTCGAGAGCGCTCCCGATCGCCTGCGCGCCGCCGATCGCGACGACGGAGACGCCCTCGCCCTCGAGATCCCGGCCGAGGCGGCGAGCGAGCGAGACGAGCGCGCGCTGGTCGCTCGTGCCTTCGACGAGCACGGCGGTGTCCGGCATGCCGGAAGTGTGGCGGGAACGGCATGGAACCCGCTATGGCAGCGCTTTCAACGGCGCGTAGTTCGATCTGAAGATTCGCTCTGCGGCAAGCCGCAGGGTCAGGTTTCGAATGAGCGGTGGGAGACTTCTCGTGCGGTCGCGGCGATGGGTCTGGGCCTGCACCCAGGCCACGCGCGCGGCCCGCCGCTCCTCGTAGGCGGCGAGCGCCCGGTCGGGCGGCTCGGTCGCGAGCAGCTCGGCCAGGACGAGCGCATCCTCGAACGCGAGCGCCGCGCCCTGCGCCATGTTCGGCGAGCTGGCGTGGGCGGCGTCCCCGACGAGGACGAAGCGGCCGGATCTCCAGACCGGTGGCACGACCTCCTCGAGCGGCGCGAAGTACGCGTCGGCGCCCTGTTCCAGCAGCCGTGGGACCGGATCGCCGAACTCGGCGAACGCGTGACGCCAGTCCTCGCCGCCCGCTCGTTCCGGCTCGCTCGCCGTGACGTCGGCGTAGCAGTAGACCTCCGCCTCCCCGAGCGCGACCGTCAGGAACGTCCGGCCCCGGCCGAGCATGACCGACCAATCCGCGATGTCGGGAAATCCCTCGGCGAGGAACCGCCAGGACGCCTGTCCCACGTACCCTCCCCGGCCACCTTTCAGCGCCCGCTCGCGAACCGTCGAGTGAACGCCGTCCGCACCGACCACGACGTCGTACGTTTCGGCCGACCCGTCGGAGAACCTCACGCGTGGCACCGCGTCGGTCTCCACGTCCGTCACCGCGGTGCCGAGCCGGACCGGTGCCTCGGCCGTCGCATCGCGCAGCGCCTCGTGGAGTGCGGCGCGGCTCGTCGCCAGGCACGGGCCGACGCCGGTCCAGAACCGGGCGACGTCGACATCGGCCAGGCGCCGGCCGCGGTGGTCGAGGAAGCGTTGCCGGCCGATCGGGTTGGCGCGGGCGGAGACGGCTGCCCCGATGCCGAGCTCTGCCAGCGCGCGCACCGCGTTGCCCGGCAGGTACATCCCGGCGCCCGCCTGCCCCTGCTCCGCGGCGCGCTCGACGAGGTCGGGTGTGATCCCCCGCTGGAGTAGCGCCCGGGCGAGCGCGAGCCCGCCGATGCCGGCGCCCACGATCAGGATCCGCGGAGCCGCTACGAGCCGGCCCTCGACACGGCAGCTCGGGCGAGGAACGCGAGGATCGCCTCGTTGACCGCTCCCGGGTTCTGCTCGCTCACGTGCGAGGCGGCGTCGATCTCGACCCGCTCCGCGCGCGGCAGGAGTTGCTGCAGGCGCTCGGTCAGCCGCACGAGGTACCGCGGGGTCAGCCTTCCGGTCATGAGCAGGGTCGGGAGTTGAAGGCCGCGCACGTCGTCGTCGGCGAGTGGCGGGAACCCCGCGCCGAGCACCTGGGCCCCAAAGGCGCGCACGTTGTCGCGTGCCTGGTGCTTCCGCTCGTCCGCGAGCCCGTCGTAGGTCCCCTTGCCGATCAGGCCGTCCGCGAAGGTCGCGATCGCCGCCTCGTCGTCGCCCCGCTGAAATGTCTTCTCTCCGGGAACGGCCGTTCTCGCCGCGAAGCCGAGAATCGTCGCGGCGGTCCTCGGGCGCCTCAGGAGGAGCCTCAGCACCTCCCCGGGATGCGATCGTGTGCCGATGAAGAGCGAGAGCACGGGCGGTTCCTGCAGGACGAGGCTGCGTACTGCCTGTGGACACCGTATCGCGGCGAGCAAGCAGACGAACCCTCCCCACGAATGCCCGACCAGGTGCGCCGGCTCGGCGCTCACCACGCGCACGAACGCCAGCAGGTCGTCGACATGCGGAGCCATGGGATCGTCCGCCTCCGCCGCGATGTCGGTGTTGGGTCGGGCGTAGCGGCGGCTGTAGGCGATCGCGCGGTACGAGGCTCCGATCGCCGGGAGCTGGTGCTCCCACGCACGAAGGTCGCTGACGCTGCCGTGCACGAAGACGCCCGGTTCGCCCTCGCCCTGCTCGCGGTACGCGAGCATGACGCCGTTGACGACCACCGTGTGTACCCCGCGAAGGGGCCCGCGGGCGGCGACTCCATCTCGAGCGGCGCCGACGCCGCTCCACGTGTGTTCGCGTCCATGCCCCGACACTGTCGGCCTGGCGACGCCGCAGCGCTTCGGTGAAAGTCCCCATCCGGCCGCGGTCTGCATGGGTGGTTCCACCCACCCGGCTCAGACGAGCCTGTGCTCGTACGCGTAGGCCGTCGCTGCCGAGCGCGAGGAGACGCCGAGCTTCGCGAACGTGTTGCTCACGTGCCCCTCCACCGCCCGCTCGCCGATCACCAGCTGTTCGGCGATGGGGTTGAAGGGGCGGCAGCGCGAGATCTTCGCGGAGACCGGCCTGACCGGAGCCGATCGGTTCTTCCCGACGGTGCGTGCCGCCGTCGCGGCGTTCGAGTCGGACGCCGCCGGCCGAGGGCACGTAGCACCTGGAGCAGGAGGCGGGCCTAGTCGACGACCAGTTCTGGTCGGAAGGTCGGGCAGGCGACGCGCACGGCTCCGCTGAAGCACCGGTCTTCCGCCGGCGTCGACGGGTACGGGTTCGGATAGAGGTCGCGGATCGCGAGGTCGTCGCGGCCGGCTCCGCCAACGAGGATCTCCCACTCGGACCGACGGAATGCGCCCATGAAGCCGCCCGGCCCACCGGTGAGCCGGTCGTCGCCGCGTCCGCCGTAGAGGCGGTCAGCACCGTGGCCGCCGTAGAGCCCGTCGTTGCCGGCGCCGCCGCAGATCACGTCGTGGCCGCCGGCGCCCTCGATGCGGTCGCTGCCGTCGAGACCGACGATCACGTCGTCGCCGGAGGTTCCGACGATCCTGTCCTGTCCATCCGTGCCGCGGATGGTTGCGGTCCGACCAGCGCACGCCAGGGCGGGCTCCGCCGCGCCGTCGGAGACGATCAGAGCGACGGCGGTCACGGCCGCGGCCGCGATGCCGAGCATGGAGACGAGCAGCCTGGTGGACATGGTGTCCGTCCCTTCTCAGAGCAGGATGCGCAGCGCCGTGTCGGCCGGGCAGCCGCGGCGCAGCAGGTCGGAGGCGTGGTGCAGGTCGACGTGCCGCGTCGCAGCGAGAAGCAGCGCGGCTGCCTCGTCGAACCCGGCTCGCACGAGCTGCTCGAGCCGCCAGCGGGCGACGCGGTCGACCTGGGTCTCCCGTGTGTCCAGATCGTCGAGGGTCATGTCGGCTCCTTTCGCGAGGTGGTCTTGCGAGAAGAACCGTCGAACCGCTCAGTCCTTACGGAGCGCGCACACCATGCTTCCGATGCGCGCAGCCCGGGTACGAGCCCCGAGACGAAAGGAGACCATGGGCACGTACACGCACAGGAACATCGACGAGGTGAAGGACTCCGCACCGGACTTCGGGCTGGGCGACGACCAGGAGGCGCGCTTCGCGACCAAGACGTTCGACGCGAAGGAGACCGGGTTCAGCTTTCATCGCGTCAAGGCGGGCAAGCGGCAGGGTTTCGGGCACCGCCACGATGGGGCGGAGGAGGTCTACTTCGTCGTCTCGGGCGGCGGACGGATGAAGCTCGACGACGACATCATCGAGCTCGCCGAGCAGGACGTGATCCGGGTGGACGCGGGCGTGACGCGCGCCTTCGAGGCGAGTGACAGCGGGCTCGAGGTGCTGGCCTTCGGCGTCCATCACCCGGAGGATCGAGGCGAGGTCGTTCAGGGCTGGTGGAGCGACTGAGGCCAATGCGCGCCTGGGCGGGTCAGCCCGAGCGCGCGTCCGGAGGGTCCATCGCGAGGTCGATGCTCGCGAAGCGCCGATCGCTCAGGCCGACACCCGCGCCTCGCGCTTCGCGGCGGCCTGGGCGCTCTCCTCGGGGGCGTCGCTCACGCGGAGCACGACGTTGCCGGTCTTCTGGCCCTGCTCGACGTACCGCGTCGCGTCCACGACCTCGTCGAGCGCGTAGCTCCGGTCGATCACGGGCCGGTAGGCGCCTGCCTCGACGAGCTCCTTCACGAGGAGGAGGTCCTCCTTGCGGTAGCGGCCGAGGCCGAGCGTCCCGCGCTTGCTGCCGACAACGCGGGTGACGAGCGCGAGGAGCGGCACGTGGTACAGGAAGCCGAGATCCATCGAGATGTAGATCCCGCCGTCGCTCAGAGAGCGCCGGCTGCGGCGGAACGAGTGCTTGCCGACGGCGTCGAAGATCACGTCGTACGTCTCGCCGGTCTCGGTGAAGTCGTCGCGAAGGCGATCGACGACGTGCCGCGCGCCGAGCGACCGCACGAGCTCGACGTCCTTCGTATCGCACACCGCGGTCACCTCGGCCTCGAAGTGGTGCGCGAGGAGCTGGACGGCGGCCGTGCCGACGGAGCCCGCGGCGCCGTAGACGAGGACGCTCTTCCCCCGCAGCGGAGAGCCCGGTGCGAGGCAGGTGAGCGCGAGCAGCGAGCCGTCGGGAACGGCCGCCGCCTCCTCGTACGTCAGGACCGACGGCTTCCGTGCGATCACGCCGCTCTCACGGACGGCCACGTACTCGGCGTTGGCGCCGGCCTTGACGCCGAACACCTCGTCGCCGGCCCGGAGCTCCGTCACGGCGGCGCCGGCCTCCTCCACGAGGCCCGCAAACTCCGTGCCGAGGCTCGTCCGCCTCGGGCGGCGAATGCCGGTGAAGAGGCGTGTGAACCGGTACTCGGCGCTTCGCACGCCCATGGCGTCGCCGCGAGTCACCGTCGAGGCGCGAACCCTGACGAGCACCTCGTCCTCCTCCGGCACCGGCCGCTCGACGTCTGCGACGTGGAGTACGTCCGGAGGTCCGTACCGATCGTGGACGACCGCTCTCATGGGTCACTTCCTCTCGTCGATCCGATGGATGCGGTGAATGGGTGTGCCGTCCTTCCAGGCGCGGCCGGCCCGATAGAGCTCGGCGGGCCGGCCGCCACCTCGCCCGGGCCGTGCGGTGCGGCCGGTAGGGATCACCCAGCCGTCCTCGCCCACGAGGCTCCGGCGGAAGTTTGCCGCGTCGAGCTGCACGCCCCAGATCGCCTCGTACACCGCGCGGAGCTCGGCGATGGTGAACGTGGTGCCGACGAACGCCGTCGCGATGCCCGAGACCTCGAGCTCGACCCGGACCCGCTCGACGGCGTCCCGCACGATGCGCAGGTGGTCGAACGCGAGGTCGAGCCGCTCCTCGAGGACATCGGAGGCGGGCATGAGCGCCGCCTCGGCGGCGTCGGTGCCGGCGACGATCGCTCCCATGTCGCGAAGGACGGCGAGGTACGCCACGGTGACGACGTTCATGCGCGGGTCACGTCCCGGGTCGCCGTAGGCTCCGAACTGGGTCAGCAGGCTCGGGACGTCGACGCCCGTCTCCTCGGAGAGCTCGCGTCGCGCCGTCTCGTCCAGCGTCTCGTCGGGGCGCTTGAACCCACCGGGCGTCGCCCACATGCCCTTGAACGGCTCCTCTCCCCGGCGGACGAGAAGCACGTGGAGCACCCCGTCGGACATGGTCAGGATCACGACGTCCACCGTGACCGCAAACGCCGGGAACGCGCTCGGGTCGTATCCCTTCGGGATGCTCGCCTCTCCCATTCTTGTCTCCATGACTCTTACCTTGCCATACGGTTTGAGTCGTGTCAACCAAAACCTTTTCGGATGACGGCGTCCCGTAGCCTCCCGTCCGTGCACCGGCTCAGCAAGGCGCAGGCTCGGCGGATTGCGGTGCGGGCACAGCTGCTCGACGCACCGCGGCCGACCGAGCTCCTCGCAGTCGTCCGGCGGCTGACGCTGGTCCAGATCGACCCGACCGCCGCGATCGCGCCGAGCGCCGATCTCGTCCTGTGGAGCCGCCTGGGCCCGGCGTACGCGCCCGCCGATCTGAAGCACGCGCTGGAGGCGGACCGCGCGCTCTTCGAGCTCGATGCGCTCGTGCGCCCCACGAGCGACCTCGGCCTCTACCTCGCCGGCGCGGCCGACCGGCCGAGCTACGACCGCACGCGCGCGTGGCTCCGCGACAACGACCGCTTCAGGCGCGACATCCTCGAGCGGCTGGGCAGCTGCGGGCCGATGACATCCCGCGCCATCCCGGACACGTGTGTCGTCCCCTGGGCCTCGAGCGGCTGGACGAACAACCGCAACGTCACCCAGATGCTCGAGATCCTGATGACGCGCGGCGAGGTCGCGATCGCCGGGCGAGTCGGGCGGGAGAGGCTCTGGGACCTTCCCGAGCGCGTGTATCCCGCCGACGTCGTCGTGCCTTCGGTCGACGAGGCAGAACGGCTGAGGAACGAGCGAAGGCTCGCCTCGCTCGGCATCGCCCGGCAGAAGGCGAGGGAGATGCCGATGGAGCCGATCCACGTCGGCGAGGCCGGCGAGCCGGCGGTGGTCGAGGGCGTCAAGGGCGAGTGGCGCGTCGATCCCGCGGCGCTCTCCGACGACTTCGCGGGACGGACGGCGCTGCTCTCGCCGTTCGACCGGCTGATCCACGACCGGGGCCGCGCGCTGGAGCTCTTCGACTTCGAGTACACGCTCGAGATGTACAAGCCTGCGGCGAGCCGACGCTGGGGGTACTTCGCCCTCCCGATCCTCCACCACGACCGGCTGGTCGGGAAGCTCGACGCCGTCGCCGACCGCAAGGCCTCCGTGCTGCGGGTGCACGCGATCCACGAGGACGTGAGATTCACGCGCGCCATGACGAGGGCCGTGGAGGCCGAGCTCGAAGACCTGGCCGCGTGGCTCGGAATGAGCGCGATCGAGTCGGGCTAGGCCGAGTCGCGATACGCGAGCACCCGCTCCTCGTTCGGGAGAGTTTCCTCAGCCCGCGGGAATCGAGGTCAGTCCGCCGTCGATCGTGACGCAGGCGCCGGTGATGTAGCTCGCGTCGTCCGATGCGAGGAACGAGCAGAGCTCACCTACCTCACCGGGGTCGCCGAGACGGTGCGCAGGGATGAGGTCGAGGTACTCCTGCTCGTCGAAGAGGCCAAGTTCGACGTCCCTCGTCCACATGGGCGTGCGCTGGACACCGGGGGCGACGGCGTTCACCCGGACGCCGTACGGCGCCCACTCGCCTGCGGTCACCTTCGCCATGATGAGCACCGCTGCCTTGGCAGCGCAGTATGCGAGCCGGCCCGGGTTCGGTGAGAAGCCGCGGATCGACGAGATGTGCGTCACCGAGCCGGAGCGCTGCGCGAGCATCACGCGGCCGGCAGCCCGTGTGCAGAAGAAGACCCCGCTCTGCATGACGCCGATCGACTGGTTCCAGATCTCGTCGGAAAGGTCCTGTGTGTGGTCGCCGACGCGGCTGATCCCGGCGCAGTTGACGAGCGCGTCGATGCGGCCGAGGTCGGCGTGGATCGCTGCGAACACCTTCTCGACCTCGGCGCTCGACGCGACGTCGGCACGGTAGGCGCGGGCCTCGGTACCCAGATCCCTCAGGCGCTGCGCGGACTCGTTCGCAAGCGCCTCGTCCAGGTCGAGCACCGCGACTGACGCGCCCTCACGGGCGAAAACCCCGCAGACCGCGGCGCCGAGGCCGCCGCCGCCACCGGTCACGATCGCAACCCTGCCGTCGTGCTTGCCCATCGTCGAACCTCCCTGTGTCGACAACCGCCGGAGCTCTAGGGAACCACAGTCGGGCACGCCCGCGGGTGCATGCGAAGG
Source organism: uncultured Actinomycetes bacterium (assembly GCA_963734045.1). GTDB lineage: Bacteria > Actinomycetota > Thermoleophilia > Gaiellales > Gaiellaceae > Gaiella. The sequence goes on from CAVTFU010000006.1 coordinate 175,943, forward strand.
ACGGCGATGCCGATCGCGGCGCCCGTGAGGGCGAGCAGCGCGAAGACAGGACGATCGCCGACGACACCGGCGACCGCCCCGCCGGCCAGCGGGCCGCCCAGATTCCCGGCCGCCCAGCAGACGTTCATCAGCCCGAGCCCGAAACCCACGCCGACGCCTGCGAGCACAGCGCCCTCGGCGGACAACGGGTTCGAGATCGTGGAGACGACCGCCCACGGCGGCGCACGAAGGGCGAGGAACAGGACGACGGGCCACGCGGCAACGGCGAACACCGGGATCAGGAGCACCACGGCGAGAGCGAGCGCCGCGGTCCCCGAGGCGACGAGCAGAGGCACGCGCCCGCCGAGCCGAGCGACGTGGCCGCTCGTGAGGACGAAGAGCGCTGTCGAGGCCGTGAAGGCAACCCCGATCGCACCGCTGCCGAGCCCGTCCCCGTCGAGACGGAGCGGTACGAGAAGGTTCACGATCCCCACCGATGCGCCGATGAAGAACATCAATGCGAGCGCCGACGCTGAATGGGGCTCGCGGACCAGGGCACGCAGGCTGAAAGTGCCGTGAACGATCGTCGCTGCGGGCGGCGAGGGCTGAAGCACCAGGCCGACGGTCACCGCGGCGGCGGCGGCCGCGATGACGAGAAAGGGCGTCTCGGGACCGAAGCGCTCGGAGAGCAGGCCCGCGAATGCAGGCCCGACCATCAGGCCGAGGCCTGCGGACATCGCGATGCCGCCGAGTACCGAGACGCGGTGACGTGCGGATGCCGAGGCGGCGAGCCAGGCGGGCGACGCGGTGTAGATGACGGCGGACGTGACGCCGAAGAGCGTCCAGCTCGCGAGGACGAGCCCGTACGAGTCGGCGAGAGCCTGACCGAGCGCCGAGACGACGAGGAGCGCGCTCGCCGCGACCGTTACGACGCGGGCACCGATCCGGTCGCTCAGCAGGCCGACCGGCAGCGAGAGAACGAGCATTGCCAGGGCGGGGGCGGCCACGATCAGGCCGGCCTCGAAGAACGAGAGGCCGTAGGTTTCCGTGTACGTCGGCACGAACGGGATCACCGCGTTGCCGTCGGCCGCAACGAGGAAGTGGAAGGCGTAGAGGAAGAAGACGAGCCGGCGCATCAGCGGATCTCCGCACGCCGACGCGGCTCGCCCGAGCCCGCTTCGACGTGCCGACGGGGCCCGGCCTCGGCCGGGAGCTCGACCTGGGCTAGGTGGCGCGGCACCGAGTCAGTACGTGATCATTCCGCCGGTGATGTTCACGGACTGGCCGGTCATGTACGACGCGGCGTCCGAGAGCAGGAAGACGATCACCTCGGCCACCTCGCGCGGGTCTGCGAGTCGGCCGAGCGGCACCATCCCCAACCGGCTGCTCGCGTACACATCCGCCTCGACGCCGCGCAGGGGGGCGATCGCCTCGACGACGTCTGCGTTCATCGGAGTGTCGACCAGTCCCGGGCACACCGCGTTCACCCGCACGCCCTCCCTCGCGTAGCGGTGCGCGAAGCTGCGCGTCAGGGAGAGGACGGCCGCCTTCGAGGCGCCGTAGACGGCGGCCTCGTGGGTCGAGCCGGTCTTGCCTGCACCGGAGGCGACGTTGACGATGGCGCCGCCCTGCGGCAGGCGGGTCGCGAACGCCTGGGTGAGGAAGAAGAGCGCCCGGGCGTTGACGCCCATGATCGCGTTCCAGTCCTCCTCCGTGACGGAGTCGAGAGCCGCGAGTCGGATGATCCCGGCGGCGTTGACCAGGTAGGCGCACGACGGCCCGGCGGCGGCGACGAGCCGCGTCCGGTCAGCGGGATCGGTGACGTCGCAGACGACCGGCTCCGCGCCGGCGTCGGCTGCCACGGTGAGCCCGGCCTCGTCTCGGTCGGCGGCGACGACGCTCGCACCACGCTCGAGCAGCACGAGGGCCGTCGCGCGCCCGATTCCGCTCGCCGCTCCCGTGACGACCGCGCGAGCACCCGCGAACCTTGCGATCTCGCTCACAGGTGGTCGGCCAGGTCGACGAGGTTGCCAAGGCTCCCGACGTCGCCGTCGAGATAGATCGGAAGGTTCCGCCGGAAGAGATCCATCGAGCGTGCCCAGCCTTCGGGGCTTCCACCGGAGATGTGCGAGGTGACGAGCACGCGCGGGTGTGTCCAGAGGGGGCTCTCCGGCGGCAGTGGCTCTGGCTCGACGACGTCGAGCACGGCGCCGCGGACCCGGCCGTCGGCGAGCGCGGTAAGGAGCGCCTCCTGGTCGACAAGACCGCCGCGGCCGACGTTGACGAGTCCCACGTCCGCCTTCATTGCACGAAACTCCGCGTCGCCGAGGAGATGTCGGCTCGTCGAGTTGAGCGAGGCCGTGAGAACGACGTAGTCGCTCGCGCCGAGCAGCCGATGGAGCCCGTCGGTTCCGAGTAGCCGGTCGACCGGCTCGCCTGCGGTCACGATGGGCTTTCGCTTGGTCGCCCATACCTCCATCCCGAGTGCCTTGCAGACGGTCGCCAGGTAGCGGCCCGTCGCGCCGTAGCCGACGATGCCGACCCGCTTGCCGTAGAGCTCGGTCCCTGAAACCGCCTCGTGGTTCCAGCGACGCTGCTTCTGCTGCTCGATAAGGCGCGGCAGGTCGCGCGCGATCGAGACCATGCCGGCGAGCGCGTACTCGGCCATCGCGGGCGCGTAGACGCCCGAGCTATTCGTCACGAGCACGCCGCGCGCCTGGAGCTCCGGCGAGGCGAAGCTCTCGATCCCGGCGCCGGTCGAGTGGATCCAGCGCAGGCCCGGCATCCGATCGATGAGCTGCCGGAACGAGAGCGGCCCTTCGGTGAGGCCGTACACCGCGATCTCCGCCTCGCGAAGCCGGGCTTCGTCCTCTCCGCCGCGGAGTGGGAGGAGGCGGACGCGCCCCTCACCGGCCACTTCGATCTCCTCGCCGTGCTGCTCGGCGAGCCCCTGCGCGATCGCGACGGTGATCACGCCTCGAGCCCGTTGCCGGCCGAGAGAGCGCCGACCCGGATGCTCGACGCGGCGGCGCGGCGCGACAGCTCGTCGAGCGGGATGTGGCAGCGCAGCTTGTGACCCTCGCCCGACGACTGCCACGGCGGCGCCACCTCGTCGCAGACCGGCCCGACCTTCCACGGGCAGCGATCCGCGAACGGGCACGCGCTGGGTGGGCGCGACGAGGCGACGCCCGGGTCGGTACGGACGGCCGAGGAGATCTCGTTCTCGCCCTCGATCTCGGGGACGGCCGAGAGCAGCATGTGCGTGTACGGGTGATACGGAGGCGCGTACACCTCCTGGACGGAGCCGACCTCGCAGAGCTCGCCGAGGTACAGCACGCCGACACGGTGCGAGAGCGAGCGGACGACGGCGAGGTCGTGCGAGATGAAGAGGTACGCGATCCCCTGGTCCGCCTGGAGCACGCGCAGGAGCTCGACGATGCTCGTCTGCACCGACACGTCGAGGGCGGACAGGATCTCGTCGCAGAGCATCAGCCGCGGCTTTGCGGCAAGCGCGCGGGCGATCGCGATGCGCTGGCGTTCCCCGCCCGAGAGCTGATCCGGGTAGCGGCTTGCGAACGAGGCGTCGAGCTGCACGTCCTCGAGCGCTCGTGCCACGCCGTCGCGGCGGGCCTTGCCGTGCAGTCCGAAGAACAGCTCGAGTGGGCGACCCACGATCTGGTGCACGCGTTGGCGTGGATTGAGGGAGGCATCCGGGTTCTGGAGGACGAGCTGGATCTCGCGCCGGACGGTCTTCGAGCGGGATCGCGCCGTGGCGGCGAGGGTGCGGCCCTCGAAGGTGATCTGCCCGGCGAGCGGCCCCAGGAGCCCACCGATCGTGCGGGCGATGGTCGACTTGCCGCTGCCGGACTCGCCGACGAGCGAGAAGGTCTCGCGCGCACGAAGGTCGAAGGCGACGTCGCGTACGATCACCAGGGGCTCTGGCCGCGTGGGCGAGAGGCGACTCCGGCGTCGGTCGTACGTGACCGAGAGGTCGGAAACGTCGAGCAGCTGCTCGTCGGCGGCCGCGACGAGCGGGACGTAACTCGCCAGTGAGCTGCTCCGCGCTGCGATCCGCTCCACGTCCTCGACGCGGCGGCACGCAACGTCGTGCGCCTCGCCGACCGGGAGGAGCACCTGGCGCTCGTCGAAGCATTCGGCCTCCGCGAAGTCGCAGCGCGGAGCAAAGCGGCAGCCGGTCGGCAGCTCACTCCTCCTGAGCAGTCCGCGGAGGACGACGTCCCGGCTGCGGTGCGGCTCCGCGATCGACGGGACGGCCGAGATCAGGCCGCGCGTGTACGGGTGCCGGGGGTGCGAGAAAAGCTCGCGCACGGGGGCGTCCTCGACGAGCTCGCCGGCGTACATCACGCCGACGCGGTCGCAGACCGTCGCGACGACGGCAAGGTTGTGCGTGACATAGACCATCGCCATGTCGAGGTCGGCACGCAGCCGGCGCAGCAGGTCGAGAATCTGCGCTTCCGTCGTCACGTCGAGACCGGTGGTCGGCTCGTCGAGGACCACGAGCTCCGGGTCGCAGGCAAGCGCCATCGCGATGACGACGCGCTGCTGCTGGCCTCCGGAGAGCTGGTGGGGGTACTTGCGCGCGGTCGCTTCCGCGTCCGGGAGACGGACGTGTGCGATCAGCTCGCGGACGCGGCCCTGGCGCTCGGCCCGCGACTTGCCGACGCCGTGCACCGACATGGCCTCGAGGAGCTGGTCGCCGATGCGAATGCCCGGCGACAGCGCCGTCGTCGGGTTCTGCGGGACGATGCTGACTCGCCGCCCGCGCACCTTCTGGAGCTCGCGTCGCGACAGATGGGCAAGGTCGCGGCCGCCGAGGTGGATTGCGCCGGAGCGGATCCGGCTGCCCGGACGCTGAGCGCCGAGCAGCGAGAGAGCAGTCGTCGTCTTGCCGCAGCCGGACTCGCCGACGAGCCCCAGGGCTTCGCCTCGACGAAGCTCGAACGACACGTTGTTGACCACGTTGTTCCAGCGGTCGTTCGACCAGAAGTCGATCGTCAGGCCCTCCACTCGGACGAGGGCCTCCTGCGCCACACCGCCAACGGCCGTCACGGGGTCCGCTCCACGGATCGCCCGAGGGCGCGCGCGATCCCGTCGGTGACGAGATTCAGGCTGATCACGAGAAGCGCGAGCGCTGCCGACGGCGCGAGCACCGTGAGCGGCGCCGTGAAGAGGGCGGCGCGGTTTTCGCTGATCATGAGGCCCCACTCCGGCGAGGGAGGCTGTGCACCGAAGCCGAGGAATCCGAGCGAGCTGATCAGGATCGGTGCGTATCCGGCACGGACGCCGAACTCGACGAGCAGGACGCCCGCAGCGTTCGGGGTCAGCTCGCGCCAGACGATCGAGCGAACGGATTCCCCGCGTGCGACTGCGACGGTGACGAAGTCGCGAGTCACGAGGTCGGCGGCGACCGAGCGGGCCATCCGCGCGATGCGGGGGGCGTAGACGAGGACGACGACCCCGATGAGAAGGAAGCTGCTACCCGAAAGCTCCGGCCCCGCCGCGGCGATCGCGAGCAGCGCCAACACGAGCAGGGGGATGCTGATGATCGTCTCGAAGAGGCGCATGAGGGTCTCGTCGACCCAGCCGCCCACGAGCCCGCACGCCAGCCCGATCAGCCCACCGATCACGGTCGCGATGAAGGTGCTCGTGAGTGCGAGGTACAGGACGTCGCGCGTCCCGTAGACGACGCGGCTGAACACGTCGCGTCCGAGGATGTCGGTTCCGAAGAGATGGTCCCTGCTCGCGCCGGAGAACGGCAGTCCCGTACCGGCCTGATACGGATCGTAGGGCGCCCACAGCGGCCCCGTGACCGCGACCAGGACGTACGCGAGCAGGATCAGGGCGGCGACCCGGGCGCTCATCGGAAAGCGCCGGAGGAACCTGCGAAGACGCGAGCGCTCCACGGCGACCGGAAGCTCGGCTGTGGTGATGCTCGTCACGGCGTCCTGAGCCGAGGGTTCAGCAGCATCGCGAGCACGTCGGCCACGAGGTTGGCGACGATGTAGACGGCTGCGGCAAGCAGTGCGATGGCTTCGACCACGGGCACGTCGCGGACGGAGACCGAGTCGACGAGCAGCTTGCCCAACCCGGGGTACGAGAAGACCGACTCCACGACGACGATGCCGCCGATCAGATACGTGAGGTTGAGCGCGGTGACGTTCAGCGCCGGCCCCAGCGAGTTCGGCAGCGCATGGCGCACCACGACACGCCAGCGCGGGACGCCCTTGAGCGTGGCCATCCGGACGTACTCGGAGTCGAGCACGTCGATCAGGTTGTCGCGCAGCATCCGGATCGCGTAGACGGACATGGCGACCATCAGCGTCACCGCAGGGAGCACGGTCGCGTGGAGGCGCGTCGCGAGGTCGTCGCCCGGACTGACGATGGAAAGCGCAGGCGCGACCGAGAGCTGGACCGCGAACACGAAGATGAGGAGCGTGCCGAGCACGAACTCCGGGATCGAGAGCCCGACGAGCGTGACCACCGAGATCAGCGAGTCCGTGACCCTCCCTTTCGTGAGCGCCGCCAGCGTCGCCAGGACGAGCGTGACCGGGATGTAGAGGAGGAATGCGAAGGTGGCGAGAAACAGCGTGTTCATCGCGCTCGTGCCGATCGTCGCCGTGACGGTCTCGTCGTTCACGAGCGAGCGGCCGAGGTCGCCGCGGGCCACGCCGGCGATCCAGTCGCCGTACCGCTCCCACACCGGCTCGTCGAGCTGCAGGTGGTCCCGAAAGATCTGACGCTGCTCCTCGGAGGACTCGCGACCGAGCACGCGCTCGGCGATGTCACCCGGGAGGACGCTCGTGAAGAAATAGATGAGCGCCGACACGATCAGGAGCGTGCCGACGGCGAGCACGAGACGCTGGGCGATGAGTCTCAGAATCACAGCTGTCGGGGTATGTGCCTGCCGCCCGGGCCGTCCCAGCGGGCGGCCCGAGCGGCAGGCCTGCTTACAGCGGGCGAACTATGTGCACTGGAGCTGGGTGAGGTCGAACTGCACGAACTGGATCGACGGGACGTAACCGCTGCAGTTCGAGCGCTGTGCGGCGACCACGCGCTGGAACGCCGGGATGATCGCGCCGCCCTGCACGGTCAGCATCCTCCCGGCCTGCTTGTAGAGAGCGCTCCGGGTCCTGGGGTTCACGGTCGTGTTCGCCTTCCGGATCAATGCGTCGTAGCCCGGCACCTTCCAGTGGGTCTCCGGGTACGGCGCATTTCGCAGGTAGGCGATCGACAGGGCCAGCCCTGCCGGACGGGCCGACCAGGCCGAGACCTGGAACGGGTGCTTCAGCCAGACGTTGTCCCAGTACTCCGTGGCGGGACCGGTGATCACGTTGACCTGGATGCCGGCCTTCGCCGCCTGCTGCTTGTACAGCTGCACCATGTTGACGATGCCCGGGATCATGTCCGCCGTGTAGATGTCGACCTTGAGCGGATTCGATTCGTTGTAGCCGGCCGACGCGAGCAGCTTGACGGCGCCTGCGATGTCCGGGCCGGGAACCGCTTTCCGCCAGGCATCGGGCGACGTCGGCGGGACCGGGTTGTCGTCGCCGACGACACCGAAGCCGAGCAGGACGGTCGCCACCATCTGCTTGCGGTCGATCACCTTCTTCATGGCCTGCCGCACGGCAACCTTGTCGAACGGAGCGGTATCCGTCCACATCGGCATGACCATCGACGTCGAGGGACCGGTTGCGGTCAGCTTGACCGCCGAGTTCCTCTTCAGCGCCGGGACGATCTCGTACGCGACCTGCTGGGAGAAGTTCACCTGGCCGGTCTGCAACGCGGCCAGCATCGAGTTCGCCTCCTGGATCACGTAGAACTGCAGGCAGGGTGCCTTGGGAAGGCCCTGCCGCCAGTACGCAGGGTTGCGCGTGAACGTGTGCACCTGTTGCACCGGCTTGAAGTCGACCGGGATGAACGGGCCCGTCCCGGCGCCCTTCGTCCGCAGCGTCGCGGTGGTCGCACCGTTCTGGACGATGAAGGTGTTCTTGTTCGTGATCAGGAGCGGCAGCTCGGCCACCGGCTTCGCGGTGACGAACTTCACCGCGTACGGACCGGCCGCCTGGATCCCGCTCGGCTTGAGGAAGGTCATCTGCGACGCGCCCTCCGAGCCTGTCTTCGGGTCGAGTACGCGTCGGAACGTGTAGACGACGTCTGCCGACGTCAAGGGCTTGCCGTCCCAGAACTTCACGTCCTTGCGCAGCTGGAACGTCCAGACCCGACCCTTCGAGCTGGGCTTCCACGACGTCGCGAGAGACGGCAACACCTTCCAGTTGTCGTCCACGGTCGTGAGCCTGTCGTAGCTCGCGTTGACATTGAGCGAGTTCTGGCTCGACGGCTGCTGCGCCGGGTCCATCGAGTTCTTGTTGCTGCTCGACTCGACGCCTGCGTACTTGACGCAGTTGGTCGTCTGCGCGGCCGTGGTGGCTGCGGCGGGAGCCGACTCTGCCGAGTGCGCCAGACCGCCGACCACGGCCATCGTGATGAGGGTCGCGAGCGGAAAGAGGACCCTGAGTGGCTTCTTCATTCGCCTTCAGTCCTTTCGATGAGGAGTGTCCCGCCAGGCCCTCACGGGCCGGGCCTGTGCGAAGTCGGTGCTCCGCACTCGTCGAAGGTGGGTGTCCGGATCATTCCGCCGCCTCGAATAGCTCGATCGTGTAGCCGTCGGGGTCACGCAGGTAGACAGCGGCGCCGCCCTTGTTGAGGCCGGAGTCGATGGGGACGGGATCGGTGACGCGGCGACCGCCGGCGGCCTCCGCGCGCGCGAGCGTGGCTTCGAGGTCATCGACGCGCAGACAGATGTGCGACGAGCCGACGGGCGCCGTCCCGGGCTCGCGTGAGCCGTGGTCGCCGACCCGGCGGTACTCCTGGAGCTCGATCCGGACGCCGCCTCCCGGCGCCTCGACGAACGCCGTCGCGATCTCGAGGCCGGGATAGCCGGTCAGGGCCAGGTAGCTCGCGGCGCTCGTCTGGCGGGCGGCGATCTCGAGCTCGAGCCCCTCGGTGTAGAAGCGCACCGCGCGTTCGAGATCCGCGACGGTCACGCCGACGTGCACGATTCCGCGGGTCACGAGCCGACCGCGCAGCCCGCCGTGACTCGGCAAGCGCTCGCGTTACGACCTGCCGGACCCCGACCGGCCGTGCGCTTGTTCTGACTATCGGAATTGTGTTCCAATGCTCGGCGTGAATCTTCTCGCGCCGAGCGAGCGGCGTCAACCCGCTGATACGGAGCTCGTCGGCGCCGACCGCGTGCTCGCCGTCCTGTGCAGGCTCGGCGACTATCCGCGCGGCGTCGGGCTCGCCCAGCTCGCCCGCAACATCGAGATCCCGAAATCGAGTCTCCATCGCGCCCTCGCCGCGCTCTGCAGGGCCGGGCTGGCCGACCACGACGAGCGCGGGAACTATCGGCTCGGCCTCGAGTTCGTGCGGCTGGCGTTCGCGTACTACGAGCAGCTCGACCGCCGCCAGCTGGTCGGTCCGCTCCTGGAGTCGCTCGCCGAGCACCTCGGTGAGACGGCCCACTACGCCGAGCTCGACGGCGCGGAGGTCGTCTACCTCGCGAAGATGACGCCTCCCGGCGCGGGCGTCCAGATGACGTCGATCGTCGGCGGCCGCAACCCCGCTCATTGCACGGGGCTCGGCAAGGCGCTGCTCGCGTACGAGCTCGCCGATCGGGCGGCCGTCGACTCCTACGTCCAGGCGCACGGTCCGCTTGCGCGGCGCACGCCGAACACCCTCGTCGACGCGCGTGTGCTTGCTGCGAACCTGAAGCGCGTCCGCGGCCACGGCTATGCGCTCGACGACGAGGAGAGCGAGGCGGGGGTCAACTGCATCGCCTTTCCCCTGTTTCTCGACCATCCCACCCGTCCGTCCGGTGCGGTGAGCGTCGCCGCCCTTGCTCACCGGACGTCGCTCGCGCGTCTCGAGGAAGCCGCTCCGGACGTGCGCAGCCTGATCGAGCGGACGCTCGGTGCAGTGACGCGATGAGGATCACGGCCGTCGAGCCGATCGTCCTCCGTGCCGACCGCGTCGACACGACGCGGGCCGACGGCACGCAGGACGCCTTCCTCGTCCGCATCCACACGGACGAGGGACACGTCGGGATCGGAGAGGCGGACACGTCCCCCTACCTCGCGCGGACGATGATCGAGATGCCCTCGTCGCACCTGGTTGCCCGAGGCCTTGGCGAGGTTCTGGTGGGCGAGGATCCGCTCCAGATCGACCGGCTCTGGCACGTCATGTACCGCGCGACGTACCACTACGGCCGCGGCGGGGTCGCCATCCACGTCATGAGCGCGATCGACATGGCGCTCTGGGACCTTGCCGGCAAGCACGCCGACCGGCCGGTGCACGACCTGCTCGGCGGCGCGCGCCTGCAGAACGTTCCCGTGTACGCGAGCGAGGTGATGCCCGAGACGGCCGACGAGGTGCGGGTCATCGCCGAGGCAGCGGTCGCGGCCGGCTACCGCGCGCTCAAGCTCGGCTGGGGGCCGCTCGGCCAGGATCTCGACCGTGACGTAGAGCTCCTCGCCGCCGCTCGCTCCGCGCTCGGTCCCCAGCGGACACTGATGGTCGACGGGGGCATGGCCTACACGGTGAAGAGCGCGATCGAGCTCGTGAAGCGCACCGACGAGATCGGCATCTACTGGCTCGAGGAGCCGCTCGCGGCCGACGACTACGACGGCTACCGGCGGCTGTCGGACGCCGTGTCCATCAGGGTGGCTGCCGGTGAGGCGGACTCCGGCCTCGAGCCCTACCGGGCGCTCGTCGAGCGTGGCCATGTCGACGTCCTCCAGCCCGACCTTGCGCGCTGCGGTGGCTTCACCGTGGCGCGTGGGATCGCCGAGCTGGCGCGCGAGCGAAACGTCGAAGCGGTCCCGCACTGCTTCTCCACCGGCGTCCTCGTCGCCGCGTCGCTCCACTTCGTCGCCACGCTGGAACGTCCGACCTGGTCGGAGTACTCGGTTGCCGACTCGCCGTTCGTCAGCGGCCTGCTCGACGAGCCGTTCGTGCTCGACGACGGGATGCTCGAGATCCCGCGGGGACCCGGCCTCGGCATCCGGCTGAACGAGGATCTGCTCGAACGGATGCGAGTCGACTCGTAACCAGGTCGGGGGCGACGATCCGGCGAGCCGGCGAGCCGGCGAGCCTGTGAGTCGATCGCGGCTACTCCTTGCGCGACAGATGATGCTCGGCGAGCGGTCTCACCTGGATGTCCATCCACGGGAACACCGGGAGCGTGGCGAGCAGCTCGTGGAGCTCGGACGCGTCGACGGCGTTCCAGACGCCGACGTTCGCACGCCTGCCCGGAACGCGCCAGATGCGGACGATCGAGCCCGCGTCTCGCAGCTCCCTTCCCCGCGCCGCCTCGGCCGAGAGGATCGCGGTCCGCTCGGCGTCGGGCATGGACGGCGGCAGCTCGATCTCGATCTCGACGAGGAACTCGGCCACGGCTCGATCGTAGAGGCTCGTGTATCGCCCGGTATTCCGTGTTCCGAGGCGTCAGGCGGCAGAGCCGGCTGGAGACCGTTCCCGGATGGGGAGCAGGCCGTCATGCGAGACTAGCGCCCTGGTGAGCTCCGAGCTCCGACACTCCGAGCGGCTCGGCCGCAGGATCAGGACCGGCGAACGCCGCGTCGCTCGGGATTCCCACGGTAGACCTGGCACTCACGGCCATTGCCGACGGCGATCTCGGCGCTGCGCGGGAGCTCCTCGATTACTCGGTGGAGGAGACTGACCGCGTGCGCACGCTTTTCGCGACCTGGCTCGCCGCACTGCTCGAGTACGCGCGAGCCGAGCTCCCCGGCTTCGATGCCGAGGTTCAGCGACTGACCGAGCTGATCGGCGTCGCGCCGCCCGTCGACGTCGCCGCGGTCGGGCACGGGGACGCGGACGAAGCGATCGAGTCGCTCGAGCGCGGCGACATGACCGGCTTCGCGAGGGCGCTCGCTGCGCAGCGTGAGGTCGCGCTGACCGTCCACGACGCGCAGGCGGATTGGGCGTGGGGCCTGCTGTCGAGCCTGCGCGACGGGCTTGGCGAGGAGCGGATGGACGAGGTGTTCCGCGTGACGCAGGGACAATGGGTCTCCGAGCGATATGCGGCTCTCGGGGAGATGACGCCGCACGAGTCCCTCGAGCTGACGATCGAGGGAATGCGCGGTCATTTCACCGGGCCCGCGCGGGCCGGCCGCATCGATGTTGCCGAGGAAGACGATCGCTGGATTCTGAGCTTCGACCCGTGTGGCAGCGGCGGCCGGATGCGGCGCAGTGACGCAGCGCGCGGGCAGACCCCGCGGACCGAGGCGCCCTTCTCGTTCGCCGTGACCGAGAAGGCGCACGACTGGTCGTGGGGCAGGAAAGGCGTGTGTCTCTACTGCGCTCACTGCGCGGTCGTGAACGAGATCATCCCGATCGAGACGCACGGAGTGCCGATGCGCATGACCGAGCATCCGGAGACGCCCGACGACCAGTGTCGCTGGACGATCTACAAGTCGGCGGACGCCGTACCGGACTGGGTCTACGAACGCGTCGGGAAGCAGCCTCCCACTCCGGGGTAGGGGATGCTGACCTACTCCGACCTGCCGCTGCTCCCCACGAAGACGCTCGGTAGCCACGCCGTTCCGAGCTGGATGTGGCTCGTGAAGGACGCTCATGCCAGGGAGGAGCTCGGCGCTGCCGATCTCGACGAGGCACTGCTCGACGCCGTCGAGCTCGCGATCCGGGAGATGTCGGAGGCGGGGCTCGACATCGTCTCCGACGGCGAGTTCTTGCGCGCCGACTTCACCTGGAACTTCCACGACCGGATCTCGGGGCTCGAGCCGTTGACCCCGCAGCGACGGCTCGGTTACCCGGGACCCGACCAGGTGGACGCGTTCCGCTGCGTCGAGCCGCTCGCCGTGCCGCACGGCTACGGGTTGCGCCGCGAAGTCGAGCATCTCCGGGCTCGCACGACAAGGCCGTTCATCACGCCGCTCCAGGGCCCGGTCACCCAGGCGTTTCGGATCGACCCGGGTGACGTCTACGAGACGAAGGGCGACGTCGCCTGGGCCCTGGCACCGCTCGTCAACGCCGAGCTGCGCGACGCCGTCGCCGCGGGCGCGCGTCACGTGCAGATCGACGAGCCCGCCTTCTGGATCATGCCCGGCGGGCTACCGGAGCTGGTCGAGGTCTTCAACGCGTCCGTCGAGGGCGTCGAGGCGACGATCGAGCTCCACCTCTGCTTCGGCAACTTCCGGGGCCGCCCGGCGGTCTCCGAGCGCAGCTACGCCGCCTTCGCGCCGTACTTCCGCCAGCTGCATGCCGACGTGCTCCACCTCGAGTTCGCGAACCGCTCGATGGCCGAATGCGAGCTCTGGTCCGACCATGGGGCCGACAAGATCCTGTGTGCCGGCGTCGTCGACGTGAAGGGACGCTCGGTGGAGACTCCTGAGGTCGTCGCCGAACGCATCCGGACACTGCTCCGGTTCGTCCGGCCGGACCGGCTCTGGCTCGCCCCGGACTGCGGCTTCAGCCAAACAGCCCGCAGCCTGGCCTCCGCGAAGCTTGCCTCGCTCGTCGCCGGCGCAGCGATCGTGCGAGCCGAGCTGGGATGAGCCGACGGCATCGAGTCGGGCTGCCGACGAGGCGAGGACGCTCTTCGACGCGGGCCTGATCGACACCGTCCGGCTCATCGTCTTCCCTGTCGTGCTGGGAGCGGGCAAGCGGCTCTTCGCCGAGGAGCGGACGCCGTCGAGGTTCCGGCTGGGCGGACGTCACGTCGACGCCGAGCGGGGCGACGATGCAGTCGCTCGAGCTGACCGGCCCGCCCGAGTACGGCGAGATCGAGGTCGAGTAGCCGCTCCTTCCACGAGCCGGCACATCAGCGTGACGGCATCGTCGTCGGACAGTCCCTGCTCCTGCGTCAGCGAGTGCCACGTCGGGAAGGCCAGGGCGTGGCCGACCGCGGCGCGCGTCCGGCGCGCCGCCCTCCCCCGCAGGCCCTGTCCTGCCGTGCAGGATGTCCTCGATGGCGTGCAGGTAGCCGTAGAAGTCCCGCAGCCGGTGCTGGACCGCCGGGACGAGAGGCTCGTCACGCAACAGGCTCGTGTACATCGCCTGGGTTCGTCCGTAGAAGGCGTACAGCTCGCGAAGCGCGGCCTCCGTGCGCGCGGCCGGCTCCTCGATCGCGGCCCAGTCGTGCGGGTCGGGCGGCGGGTTCGCCGAGCGCCAGTGCGACGAGCAGGCCGCGAACAGCGCTTCCTCGTCCGGGAAGTGGCGGTACACCGTCGAGCGGCGCACGCCCGCGAGCTCGGCGATGGCGCTGATCGAAGTCCGCGCGGGGCCGAGCTCCTCGTGCAGCGCGACGGCGCTCTCGGTGATCCGCGTCCGCGTCTGCTCCTCGAGCTCGGCACGGCGTTGCATCCGGTAGGAACGTTTTTGATCGGACATGTGTGTCCAATCATATTGACAGATGCCTGACGGTGCTGTATTAATTCGCGCGACACTACTGTCCAATCAAAGGAGTACCGATGGATGCGACAGCCACAAGCGTGAAGGTCGTGGGCCCCGAGGGCGGGAACGAGGGCTTCCTCGGCAGCATCGGCGTGCGTTTCATGATCGACGGGTCCGACGCGAGCGAGCGCTTCTCGCTCGTCGAGCACCCGATGTCCCCGCGCTCGCTCGCGGCGCCGCTGCACCTGCACACGCGCGAGGACGAGTACAGCTTCGTCCTCGAAGGGCGCATGGGCGCGTTGCTGGGCGACGACGTCGTCGAGGCCGGTCCGGGCGACCTGGTGTTCAAGCCGCGCAACCAGTGGCACACGTTCTGGAACGCGGGCGATGAGCCGTGCCGGATCCTCGAGATCATCTCGCCGGCCGGCTTCGAGGGCTTCTTCAAGGAGCTCGTCGACCTGGGCGGCGTGACCCAGGCGGACCCGGAGACGCTCGCGCAGCTGAACGACCGCTACGGCCTCGCAATGCAGCCGGAGACGGTGCCCGGACTGCTCGAGCGCTTCGGGCTCCAGCTGGGCGAGCCGCTCTCCGGCGGCTGGACGCCCTGACCTTGGGCTTGCCGCACGGCGTCCCACCACGCCCGCTAACGGACGCGGTGGGACGCCGGCGGCACCTGCCTCGCGATTACCATCGCGCATGTGACCGGCAGACCCACTTCGGCCCACACGGAGGTGCATTGAATGGCTGAGAGGAAACCTGCAAGGAAGAGCACGCAGCGATCCGCGGAGAGCACCACCGCCGCGGGCACGAAGTCGTCGGGATTCTCGGACGCGGAAAAAGCTGCCATGAAGGAGCGCGCCAGGGAGCTGAAGGCGGAAGCGCGCGCGGACAGGGACAGGGCCGCCGGCGAGAAGGACCTGCTCGCGAAGATCGCCGAGATGCCAGAGGCGGATCGCGTCATGGCCGAGCGGCTCCACGCGATCGTCACGGCCAGCGCGCCATCCCTCTCGCCGAAGACCTGGTACGGGATGCCCGCGTACGCCAGGGACGGCAAGGTCGTCTGCTTCTTCCAGAGCGCGGACAAGTTCGAGGCGAGGTACGCGACGCTCGGCTTCAGCGACGAGGCGAACCTCGACGACGGCGCCATGTGGTCGACCTCTTTCGCGCTGAAGAAGCTGACCGCCGCCGCCGAGAAGCGGATCGCCGCGCTCGTGAAGCAAGCGGTGAGCTGAGGGCCGAGCGTCTGGCCCAGCGATGGGCGGAGCCAGGGCCCGAGCCGTCGGCGGGACAGGCGCCCGCGCACCCCGCTCGATGGCGCGGACGGCGTCCGGAGGGATGCTCGAGGCGGCCATTGATCGGTTGAGAGGGCGGAGCGGCGTAAGGCCAGGGCTCGCATCGACACTGAGAGCCATGGACACGGAACATGCCGGCGGTCTGGCTGCGCTTTCAGTGGCCGCCCGACGATCTACCAGGAGGCAGGAATGACGGAACCGGCCCTCTACGACCGGCTCGGTGGCGCGTTCGCCATAGCGGCGGTGGTCGACCACTTCAGCGACGCTGTGGTGCAGAACCCGATCGTCGGCCAGGAATCGAAAAACCCGCAGCTCCGGGAGTGGCACACCGGCAATCTCGGCAGGCTTCCCGGCCTCAAGTTCATGCGCACCCTGTGGGTCTGCAACGTCGCGGGTGGCCCGCAGCAGTACGCGGCCACGAAATCCGGGAGTACGCCTCTCGGCCTGGAGGAAGCCCACCGCGAGTTGAAGATCTCGCCCGCCGAGTTCGACGAGGTCGCGGCGGAGCTCGGGCGAACGCTCGACGTCTTCGAGGTACCCGAGCAGGAGAAGGGGGAGGTTCTCGCCGCGTTCGCCGCACACAAGGACGAGGTCACTCAGGGATACACCCGGTAAGTCCGGCCGGCGTTAGATTCTCTTGTCGTCTGACCTCGGCGCCCGCACCCGCGCCTCCATGCGGTCGAGGAAGACCGCCCACCCGTCCCTGGCGCGGTCGTACTCCTCCGGCCGCATGTGTCCGCGCTGCTCGAAGAGCATCTCGGTGCGCCCCGAGCCGAGGTCGTCGAGGAGGACCGTCACTCGCTCGTAGAGCTCCTCCGGCCCGTCCGAGAACGTCAGCACCAGGCGCTCCGGCGCGACCACCTCGAGGTACTCGCCCCTCCACTCGATGACCCGGCGGTCGGGGCCTGCGAACATCGTCGCGCGCCACGCGCCTCCGGGCCGCACGTCCATCGCGACCGTCTCGACGGGGACCTCCGCCTCGGGTCCCCCGAACCAGTCGGCGAACCGCTCGGCCTCCGTCCACTCCCGCCACACGTGCTCGCGCGGCGCGTCGAACACGCGCCTGATCGTGATGCCGTACTCAGCCACGGAGCCGCCGGTCGAGCTCGTCGAAGCTGCCCGTCCAGAACGAGCGATATCGCTCGAGCCACTGCGCAGCGTCCCCGAGCGCCTGACCTCGGAGCCGCGACGGACGGAGCTGTGCCGTTCGGCGGCGCTCGATCAGTCCGGCGCGCTCGAGCACGCGAAGGTGCTTCGACACCGCCTGGACGGTAATCGGAAACGGCTCGGCGAGCTCGTTGACCGTTGCCTCGCCGGAGGCGAGGCGTTCGAGGATCGCCCGTCGCGTGGGATCCCCGAGCGCGGCGAAGGTCGCACTCAACTGATCAACCATATGGTTGAATAAGCGTACCGCGACCCGCGGACGACGTCCAGAACGAGAGGAGAACCCCGATGGGCAGGATCGTCGTGACCGAGTACATCTCCGTCGACGGCGTGGTGGAGGCGCCGAGCGGAACAGAGAGCTTCGAGCGCGTCGGCTGGACGGATGCCTTCTCACGAGGGCCCGAGGGCGATCGGTTCAAGCTGGACGAGACGAGGGCATCCGACGCACTGCTGCTCGGCCGCGTCACCTACGAGGGCTTCGCTCCCGTCTGGCCGCAGCTCGAGGGCGAGTTCGCGGACAAGTTCAACGCGATGCCGAAGTACGTGGTCTCCTCCACGCTCGAGAACCCCGAGTGGAACAACACGACGGTGCTGCGAGGTGACGTGGTCGAGGAGGTGACGAGGCTCAAGGAGACGTACGAAGGCGACATCGTCGTGCACGGCAGCCCTCGACTCGCCCAGACGCTGATCGAGCACGATCTCGTCGACGTGATCCATCTCCAGGTCTATCCGATCGTCGTCGGAGCCGGGAAGAGGCTCTTCTCGGACACGAGCGCAACCAAGCGCCTGAGCCTCGTCGAGGCGAAGACCGTGGGCGACGGCGTCCATCTCCTCCTTTACGAGCGGGTCGCGTGACGGAGCGCGGTGGTCTCGGTCTTGATCGTCGCGCGGCGGAGCGAGCCAGGTGAATGGGGGGAAGTACGGATGCCGCTCCGCTCGCGCCGGGAGAAGCTTGTTGCAGCTAGCAAGGAGGCGTCGTGGCTCCCGAATCGCCGGACGCACGAGTCCCGGATCCGGACGATCTGCGGTGGCGGAACGAGATGTCCGTAGTCGGGGCGCCGTTCGGGCTCGTCGAGACCGAGTCGTGGATCGACCTCTACTGGCTCCCGCTCGGCGCGGGTGGCCATTCGGTGCGCCTGAACGGCCGTGTCTTCGAGGCGGTGGCTGCGCGGCTCGACCGGCGAACGCCCTGCGACCTGTATCACTCGGCGCTCGAGGTGCGCATGCCGGAGGGCCGGTTTGTGATCGAGCAGGCACCGGTGCGCGACGTCAGCGGAGCGGAGCGCGGTGTCGTCGCTGAGGGTGCGGTGGGCAGCCGCTGGGTGGGTCGCTTCCGGATCTTCCGGTACGAGGTGCGCCGCTGGCGCGACGGAACGATCCCGGACGTCGGCGAGGCGGTCGAGAGCCCCCACCGGCTGACGGGCGACC
This sequence comes from uncultured Actinomycetes bacterium, assembly GCA_963734045.1. Lineage (GTDB taxonomy): Bacteria > Actinomycetota > Thermoleophilia > Gaiellales > Gaiellaceae > Gaiella. The sequence continues at coordinate 194,257 of CAVTFU010000006.1, forward strand.
CGCTGCTCGGGCGGCGTCTCCTCGATCTCGTGCCTGTCGTGCCGAGGCTCGTCTGGGGACGCGACGAGAGCGAAGCGGGGGAGATGTGGAACTCGAACTCGATGATCTCCTGGCTGCTCGACCGCAGCGGGCTCGACGCCGAGTCGATTCACCTCCCCGCCGGTGGCCGTGCTCCCGGCTGGGGCGCGGGGCTCGTCGTCGCGCGCCGGCAGGGAGCGTTGCACGAGTCCGTCGGGCCGGTGGAGCCTGAGCTGCACGAGCCGGCACGGGGGCGAACGGGACGCCGGCACGACTGAGGTCGCGCTCCCTCGCGTCCATCGATCGGAGGGGCGGCGGGTGCGTGCCGAGTTCAGCGGTGTAGCGTGCTGCGGCGGAGAAGCAACACGATGCCGCACGCGACGAACCTCGTGGATGGCGTCCGAACGTACTTCGAAGACTCGAGAGGCGCAGGCCCGGGTGTGCTCTTCTACACCGGCTTCGCGGATCCGCTCGAGGTTGCGAAGTCGTCGCGCCTCGCCCGCGCCTTGAGCGGTGAGTTCCGCCTGATCTTCGCGGATCATCGTGGGCAGGGCGGCAGCGACAAGCCACGGGATCCGAGCGCCTACGCGCTGGACACGCGTGTGGGCGACGCCGTCGCGGTCCTCGACGCGCTCGGCATCGAGCGCGCGCACCTCCTCGGCTCCTCGTGGGGGGCGCGGCTCGGCTTCGCGCTCGGCGAGCATGCGCCAGAGCGCCTGCTGTCGCTCGTCCTCTGCGGCAACCAGCCATACGAGTGGGACCTCGAGTCAGCGACCGCAAAGGCGGTCGCCTCGGCCATCGCCGCCTCGACCACGGAGGGCATGAGAGGCTTTGTGGCGACCTTCGAGTCGGCGCTCTGCTATCGCTTCCCCGAGCCGGAGCGGACGTGGGCGTTGGAGAAGAACGACCCGGCGGCGCTCCAGGCAGCGTGGCGATCGGCACAGGTCGAGGGGGCGGTCTCGCGCGATCTGCGCGCATGGCGCGTGCCGTGCCTCATCTGCGCCGGCGAAGCGGACGAGATGCATGACGACGCCAGGAGAGCGGCCGACGAGATCCCCGGCGCGCGCTTTGTCTCGCTCGTCGGCCATTCGCACATCTCTGCCTTCTACGAGGCGGACGACCTGCTGCTGCCCCACATCCTCGAGCTTCTCCGTTCAGCGGCACCGAAGCAGTGAAGCCCGCAGGTCGTGGTGAGCGACGAGTCTCCCGAGCACGAGACGATCGCGACGCGCCGCTTGCGCCTTGTCACTCGATGACGGCTCTGGCCACCGCGGGTGGCTCGCGGCCGGCGAAGAGCCACCCCGCCGCAGTTGCGACCAGCGGCACGCCGACGACTCCGAGGACGAGGTGGACCCATGGCACGTGGATGAGATACGCGAGGTCGTCGTGGTACATCGCCACGAGGGCGGCATAGGCACCCACGAGGGCAAGGAGCGCACCGAGAGCTGCGAGCGCGCCGGCGGTTGTCGCGGTCAGCGTGCGGCGGATCCTCGAGCTTGCTCCGGTTGCGGACAGCGTGCGCAGGTCACGGGCGCTCTCACCGCGGATCAGGCCGACCGTCATCGCCAGGATGACGAGTGCGAGAACAGCGCCCGCGGCTGTCGCGATCGCGGTCGAGGTGGCGTACGAGGTCTTCTCCCGTTTCACCTCGAGGGTGAAGCCCGGCATCCCTCGCGATCTCGCGGGCGGCTGCGAGCTGATCGCTCGCCAGGGGACGGCTCGACTCGACGAGCCACGTCGACGGGATCTGCTTCCAGCCGCGGCGGCGAACGCCGGCGAGGGTGATGAACGTGGGGGGTGTGTACGACACCACCTCGTTGAAGCCGAAGTCGAACGAGCCGAAGAGACGCCGGCCGGTCTCGATCTGTTGGACGTCGTCGATCGAGAGCTCCGTCACGCCGCCGCGGCGCGGCTTCGCGACGACGAGCTCGTCCACCTCGACCCTCGGATAGGCGAGGAAGTCCTTGCGCTGATCGATCGTCTCCGGATCGATTCGGAGGTATCCGAGCACCTCGGGTGTGGCGACGAAGAGCTTCGATGTGAGCAGGTAGAACTGCGGCCCCTCCTGCCTCAGGAGGTCGACCGCCCTGAGTACCGGCGTCTCCTCGCCCGGCACGAGCACGGAACGCGCGGCCGGTGTCACGACTTTGCGAAGCGGGACGACGGTCGCATGAGTCAATTGGGCGGCGAGCCGTCTCACACTCGCATCCAGGGCCTCCATGCGGTCGACTGCGTCGACCGGGGTGGCTTCCCGATCCTCCGGCGGGCCGAGGTGCACTCTGATCTGTCGGTCGGAGAGGTTCGGTGGCTCGGCGTTCCTCTTCGCGGCCTCTGCCGAGGCGACGACGACGACCGTCGTGGCAATCCCGAGCGCAAGCGTGACCGCCGCGAGCGCGGCTCCCGAACGAGCCTGGTAGCGAACGAGGTCTCGCAGCGCCAGCCGCGGCGCGATCGAGAGTCGTCCGGCCAGTCCGGAGAGCATGCGGATTGCGAGTGGCCCCACGAGAAGGCAGCCGAGAATCGTCGCGATGATTCCGCAGACGACGAGCCAGGGTCGCTCTCGGTCGGAGAGCGCGAGGCACACGATCCCGAGTGCGACCAGCACTGCGGCGACGATCGCCGCGTGGCGCGCGGGCAGTGGCTTCGGCGGCCGCCCGGAGAGCGCAATCACGACCGGAAGCCGGGCAGCGGCACGCCCTGGCCACCAGGCGGCGGCCGTCGCGGCGAGGATTGCGAGCGCGACGGCCGCGGCAATCAGCCCCCAGGGAACGCTCAGTCGTTCGATGCGATGGTCGGTGGCGGACTCGAGCGTCGGCGCGGTTGCGAACCAGAGCGCGAGCCCCACGATCGTTCCGAGAAGCGCGGCGATCGTACCGACGATGAGCCCATTTGCCAGGAGCACGAATCGGAGGTGCGTCTGCGTGGCGCCGACTGCGGCCAGCATGCCGAGCTGGCGGAGCCGCCGCTGTGCGATCACGGCGAAGCCCGCGGCGGCTACGAGGGCGGCCAGCAGAAGGAGGACCGTGGCGACGGAGAACGTCGCGAGCTGGTCTGCGGCCCGTTGAATCGGCCGGCGCTCCGCGCTGGTGAGAGCCGATCGGTCGCCCACCGATTCGAAGAACGACCGGACCGACTCGGCGTCGGCCTCGAGGAGCACCGTGACGTACTGCCGCGCCGCCGAACCGGGGGTGACGAGCGCGAAGTCGTCGCTCAGCATTCGCCGGTTCTCGACGATGCCGACGACGGTGCGTCGCTTCCCGTCCAGTGCGAGAGCCGATCCGATCCGGAGCCGCATGAGCGCTGCCACGCCGTCCGTGACGGCGACCTCGTCCGTCGCCCCTGGGTAGCGGCCATCGCGGAGAGAGAGCAGGCCGCGGACGTGCGGTGCCGTCCGGATCCAGTCCCCGGTAATACACCCGCTCGACGCCGCCGGGCACGGCGAACCAGCTTTGCCCGACGACGTCGATCGGCCCGAACCTCCGCTTCGCGGCTGCGAGCTCCGCCTCGAGCTTGGGCGGGTCGGAGCCGTCGAACCGGAGCAGGGTGTTGGCCGAGCCGAACCTGGCGTCGTCCGCGGGCGCGGTGTTGTGGATGATCGTGATGCTGCTGATCGCTGCCGCGACGGCGACGGCAACGAGCGTGAGCAGCAGAAGGTGCTGTCGCCACTCGCGGCAGAACATGCGCCAGGCCCAACGGGCGAGTGCTCGCCGGGCGGCAACGCCGCCGTTTCTCGACCCACCGAGCGAAGCCCCGCCGGCAGGTGCCTTCATCGCCGGTCGCTTGCCGCCAGCAGCGATTCCGGGCCGAGCGGCTCGGACGTCTGGTCGACGATTCGGCCGTCGCGGATGAAGACGACACGATCGGCCCAGGACGCGAGTTGCGCCTCGTGCGTGACGACGACCCCGGCGACGGCGCGTTGCGTGGCGGCTCGCAGCAACCGCATGACGGCCTCGCCGTTCACCGAGTCGAGGGCACCGGTCGGCTCGTCTGCGAGCAGCAGCTCGCGCTCGCCGACGATCGCGCGCGCGATCGCAACCCGCTGGCGCTCGCCGCCCGAGAGCTCGTCCGGATAGCGATCGGCCTGCTCGGCGACTCCCAGCTCCTCGAGCGCCTCGAGCCCGGCCGCACGCGCGGACGTGGCGCCGCTGCCGTCCAGCTCGAGTGGGAGGGTGACGTTCTCGAGCGCTGTCAGGCCGGGAAGCAGGTTGAAGTCCTGGAAGACGTAGCCGATCGAGCGTCGGCGCACCTTCGCTCGATCGGAACGAGAGGCGGCCGCGAGGTCGACTCCGTTCACGAGCACGGAACCGCTGCTCGGCTCCTCGAGACTGCCGGCGATCGTCAGCAGTGTGGTCTTGCCCGAGCCGCTCGGACCCATGACCGCAACGAGCTCGCCGCGCTCGACGGAGAGATCGACGTCGCGGAGCGCGTGCACCTCGGTCGGCCCGGAGCCGTAGACCTTCGACACCCCATGTAGTTCGAGCGGTTTGGTCATCGCGAGCCCTGCATCGCGCGATCGGGAAGGATCGATTCGTCGGCCGTGGCTGCCGGCGGGAGGAACGGCCGGCGCTGCAAGCGGACGTCCGCGGCGTCGAGCCAGCGGACGATCGCCTCGAGCCGAAAGAGCTCGGCGTCGGCGACGAGCGCCAGCGCCACGTCGTCCTCGGCTGCGGTGGCCTTGACGCGCGTGTAGCCCTGCATGACCTCGATGACGTGACGGCGGTGCGCCTGGAGGATCTCGTGGACGTCCGTCCCGGAGACCTGCAGCGCGACGAGCATCTTGATCACGAGCTCGTCACGCGGGGGAGGGACAAGGTCGGGGGGAGTGCGAAGCCACTCGGCCAGCTCGCGGTCGCCCGCGGCGGTGATCCGGTACCGCTTCCGCGGCCGCTCCGCCTCGCTGTCCTCCGTCTCGACGAGACCGTCGCGCTCGAGGCGCTGAAGCGTCGTGTAGACCTGCCCGACGTTGAGCGGCCAGACCTTGCCCGTCCGGGACTCGAACTCGTTCTGCAACCGCAGTCCGTACTTCGGCCCCTCGCTCAGCAGCGCCAGGAGGGCATGGGGGACGCTCATTCGAATAACCCGGCGATCAAGTACATACCAGGTATGATACCGGGTATATCAAGGCCGCGCAACCGTAGCTGCGTCGGCGAATTCGACGGGATGCACGACGCGAAGAGAATCGCCTAGAAAACAGAGCCTGGTCTAAATTTGGCGCATGCAGTTCGACCGGCACACGCTCGTGCTGCTCGTGCGTCGGCCCGACGCACCGGAGCTCACGGACGAGGAAGCGGCCGAGCTCCAGGATCGACACCTCGCTTTCGAGCCGATCTGCGCGACCGCGGCTACCTCATCGGCGGAGGGCCACTCGTCGACCAGGACGACGAGCGCCTGCGCGGCATCTCGATCATGACGTTCGACCCCGAGACGGCGCGCCGGCTCGGCAACGAGGATCCGGCGGTGCGGGCCGGCCGGCTCGCGGTCGAGCTGATGACCTGGATGGTTCCGGCAGGCAACGTCCGCTTCGAGAACGTGCCCGCGCCGCCGGATCCATGGCCGAGGCAGCGGACGACTGAAGACCGCCGCCCTGCGGCTGGCTGGCGGATTGGTAGAAGTTCGATCCGCAGCCCAAGCGTCACGAGAAACGGCTTGGAGGTCGTGGCGAGCTTTCCCGCCCGGCCGGACAACGCCGAACGCGCGCTCAGATGTCCATCAAAGCACTCCTATGCTCCGACTCGAGTGTCCTGGCTTGGCGCGCGCTCCCCCGGTCAGGCAGGCGGGTTCTCGGCGAACTGCGGCGCGTCGCCGCCGATCTCGTGCCAGTTGGCCTTGTATGCGACCTGGAGGTGAAAGCTCGGCTGGAGCGCAAGCTCACGCATCAACCCTGCGGCCACGAAGTACTTCTCGCCGAGATCGTCGTACAGGCTGGATCCGCAGTTGCTGCAGAAGTTGCGCGGCGCGAACTCGCTCTCATAGCGCCTCACCAGGTCCTCGCCATCCGTGAACCTGAAGTTCTCCTTGGCCACGACCACGCCGGCGAGACTCGAGCCCGTCCATCGCTGACAGCGAGTGCAGTGACAGTAGCCCAGCGACTCGGGATCTTGAACCTCGTACTCAACGCGACCGCACAGGCAAGCTCCCTTGAGCGTTTCGGTCATCACGGCCTCTTCTCGAGTTGCGTTGGACGACGGCCGGAATCTACCACCCCTCGAGTCGGCCAGTGCGATTGTTTCTTGCGACGAACGGGCGCCTTGCCGACGCGAAGGAGACCCGCTGCTACCCGTCCGTCAGGGGCCTATGTTCGCACGATCTTCGCGCCTGATCTGTGATCGCTCGACGAACGCGCGTGGTGGTTGTGTTCCCGCAGCCCTGTTCGTCGCGCGGGCAGATCGCGACGCCTTCGGCGTACGGTCGCCGGCAAGAGACGTGGTCGGTTGTCGGTGCTTCGGGTCTGCGCGCGACTCTGCATGCCGGCATCAGGCGGCTGCGCCCATGACCCTTCCGATGTGCTCGGGATCGAAGAACTCGACGGGCGAGACGGTGCCCGCCGTGACGCTCACGAACGCGTCCATGGCGTCCTGGTTGCCGTGCACAGCCCCCAGGAGCTGCTGCATCTCCGGCGGCGGCGGCTCGAGCGTCGCCAACTGGGTGGTGAACTCGTAGACGGGCAGCACCTGCGCGTCCCGTTCCTGCTGGTAGTCGGACATGGCGTCTTCGAACGCCCGCCCACCGCTGAATGTCTCGTTCGAGGGCGGTGCTGCAGAGCTCGGCGTCGCGGAACGCGTCGCTGATTCCCTGGGCCGTGATCGGGTCCTTGTTGTAGCCGGCGTCGCCGACGAGCGCCCAGCCCGGGCCGAACGGCCTGCGGAAGAAGTTGGGGGTCGCACCACCGGCGAACCGCTCTTCCCGGGTGGCGGCGCGGACGCGCTCGGCGAACTCGGGTGCGAGCTCGAGCGTCTTGAGGTAGTTGGCCTCGATGTCCGCCTTGTACGCCTGGGCCTCGGCGAAGGGCCAGCCGACGACCAGCATCGTCAGACCGTCGTTCGTCGACGCCGCGGCCCAGCCGCGATCGGGGCGGATGTAGATCTCGAAGCCGTCGACCGGCAGGTCGCTCCAGTAGGTGTAGTAGCTCCACTGGAGCCTCGGCTTCTCGTTGTAGGCGTCGGGGCGGGTCGCCTTCGCGACCAGCGAGTTGCGTCCGTCGGCGCCGATCACGACCCGTGCGCGCTCGACGACCGTCGTGCCGTCCTCGCCGCGACCGCGGATGCCGACCACCGAGCCGTTCTCGACGATGATCTCGTCGACCGAGAACCCCTCGCGCACCTCCGCTCCCGCGTCGCGGGCCGCGTCGACGAGGATCTTGTCGAGCACGGTGCGCCGTGGCGCATACGCGGCGGAGCCCCCGTCGTGTGCGTGCGGCGTGCCGGTGATCGTGAACGGCCCGAAGTCGAACGAGTACGTCTCGATCGGCGGGCATCCCGTCGCGGTGACCGCGTCGAGCAGCCCCCAGCGCCTGAGCGCGGCGACGCCCGGTGCGTGGATCACGTGCGTGGACAACGTGTCGCTCGGAAACGAGGCGCGATCGACGAGCAGGACGCGGTAACCGTCGTTCGCGAGCAGCATTGCGGTCGGCGCGCCTGCGCAGCGTGCGCCGACGACGATCGCATCGTAGGTCCCAGTCATGTCTCTCCTCTATAGGTGGCCATGTGCCGACCCTGACGGCCCGCGACCGCCCGCGCATCGGGGAGCTCGCCTATCTCGTCTCTGGTTCCGAGCGCAACACGTAGGCAGCGACCTCGGCCCGGCTCCGCAGGCCGAGCTTGGCGAGGATGTGGGAGACATGGTGCTCGACGGTCTTTCGGCTGATGTACAGGCGCTCGGAGATCTCCGGATTGGAGAGCCCGTGACCGAGAAGATCCAGCACCTCGGCCTCGCGCTTCGTCAAGAGCCCGCCGTCCTTGCGCGTCGGCCAGGCTCGGACCCCGAGCGACCGCAACACCGCAACGACAGCGTCCGCGTGCCGTGCCGCGTTCAGCCGCTCGAATCCTTCGAGTGCGGCTCGGGCCTCGGCGATCGCCACCTCGGGCTGATCCGCGGCCAGAGCGACGGCAAGCTCCAGGTGGACGTGCGCCGCCTCGATCGGCGTCTGCGCTCTCGCGAAGCCGGCGAGCGCTTCCCGCAGGCACGCCTGCGGGTCGCCGCTACCGGTCGCGAGGCACACGCGACCGCGAGCCAGAGCGGCCGCAGCCGTGACGTAATCCCGGTCGTGCGCCGCAGCGCAGCGGGTGAGCCGCTCCGAGACGGATTCCGCCTCGTCGAGCGCGCCTGCGGCCAGGTGCACCTCCACGAGTAACGACAGAAGCGGCGCCGCTGCCGTCGCGTGTGGATCGATCCGTGCCAGCGCTCGCTCGAGCACGTCACGCGCAAGCGCGGTCTTCCCACGTGCGAGGTGGATCGCGGCCAGAGGCCGTGCAGCGTCGGTGCTGCGATTGACATCGACGCCGGCGAGAAGCTGCTCCGCCTCCTCCAAGCGGCCCTGCAGAACTCGCAGCTCGGCCAACCGAACGAGCGCGCTGCCGCGCAACGAGCGGTGACCCAGCCCCCAGAGGCGGACGGCTTCGGTCAGCGCGGCGTCGGCCTCCGGCCATCGTCCTGCCACGGTCATGATTCCCCCGTAGTGCGTGTGGCAGAACGCCGAGACGGCGGGCAGCTTGCGCCGCTCGGCGATCGCGGCTCCGATCTTCATCCATTGCTCGGCCCGCGAGACGTCGTGCGCATGCTCGCACGCCGCGAAGAGCTGGCAGAAGATCTCCTGCGCTGCGACGAAGTCGTCGATCTCGCTTCCCGCCACCGCCGCGAGCGCCTCGTCGAGAAGCACCATGCCCTCCTCGATCCGGTCGGCGTGGACGAGGTTTGCGCCCAGGTACGCGAGTGTCACGCACTCCAGCTCCGCGTCCCCGATGCGGCGGGCCACGGCCAGCGCCTCGCGGAAGCGCGCCTCCGACCTGGCCAGATTCGCCGAACCTGCCGCTGTCGAGGATCACCCAGCCGCCCTCGACCGACTCTGTCGTGTCCCCCACCAACGTGCGAGCGCGGGCTATCCAGCCGCTCATGACGGCGCGGTCACCGACGACGGTGCCGTAGACGTACGCGAGCATCCGCGCGACGCGCACCGCACCGAGCCAGTCGCCACTGTCGCGGTGGAGTGCATACGCCTGCTCCCAGGCCTCGATCCCGGCGGCGTAGTCGAGCTCGAGGTACGAGACGCGTGCGAGGCCTTCGAGCACGTCACCGGATCGCTGATGGGCGAGCGCGCCCTCGAAAGCGCGACGAGCGGCGGCAGCGTCCCCGTCTCGCAGCGCGGCGCGACCCTCCGTAACCAGCTCCGGCAACCCCTCGCCCACCCGTCAATCATTCCACCCCTGCCAAGAGATTCGCCGGACCGCCGCTACCCCGCGGCTTTGCCGCGTTGCTCCCGATGACAGCGTTGGAGGTGGGTTCGCTCCCGCCTCGCTGCGGAGCCCTGAGAGCTTCGCGTGCCGACCCCTTCCTCGATCTCCGTTACGACCCGCTGGTTTTCGACCCAAATCTTGACCTTCACGTTGGTCGCGTGAGCATGCTTGGCCACGCGTAATCGACGCCGCCATCGACCCCTCACACGCCCGCCGACGCGTATTCGGAGGTGTCCGACCCATGAGTGCATCAGCCGCGACTCAGCTATCGGCACGTGACCACTTCCTCGCGCGACTGGCGCACGCTATCCAGCAGGAACGCGTGCTCATCCCGCTCGCCTTCGGTGTGGTCGGCCTGCACCTCGCGGACGACAGCTTCTTGCAACTGGAGGCGTGGGAGGCGGCTTCGACGAGCGCCCAGCGCAGGTAGCGCAGGCCCGAGGTGTTCGCGTTTCAAGCCGCAGGGGTGCCGACGAACCAGG
>CAVTFU010000007.1:0-83414 GCA_963734045.1 uncultured Actinomycetes bacterium
AAGCAGTCCTTCGTCTCGATGGTCTCGCATGAGCTCCGCACACCGCTGACGTCGATCGTCGGAATGTCGAGCTGCTGCGCGACGGCGAGGCAGGCGATCTCACCGAGGACCAGGCGAGGTTCCTCGAGGTGATCGACCGCAACACGGGGCGGCCGCGCCGTCTGGTGGACGACATCCTGACGATCAGCCGTGCCGACTCGGATCGCCTGAAGCTCACGCTCGAGGCCGTCGACGTCGAGCAGCTCGTGCATCGGGCGGCCGAGTCGGCCGGCCCCGTCGCCAAGGGGAAGGGCGTCGACCTCGTCACGGAGGTGAACGGCACTCCGATCGAAGTCGAGGGGGATCGCCGGCTGCTGGCACAGCTGCTCGACAATCTCGTCTCCAACGCCGTCAAGTTCACGCCGGAGGGTGGCTCGGTCACGATCCGCGCGTGCGGTGACGGAGGCACGACCGTCGTCGAAGTGACCGATACCGGAGCGGGAATACCCCCGGACGATGTGCCCAAGGTCTTCGACCGCTTCTTCAGGGCGCCGACCGCCGCGGACGTTCCGGGCACCGGGCTCGGCCTGGCGATCTCCAAGGCGATCGTCGAGGCTCACGGCGGCTCCATCGGCGTCGAAAGCGAGCTCGGGGTCGGGAGCGGCCTTCCGGTTCGTGCTGCCGCACTCACCTCCCACGCATGCCGAGGAGCCGGACCACGATAGGGTCGAGGCGTGAGCGAGCCTGGCCGCAAGCTCGTGCTCGTCGCCGACGACGATCCCGACATCCTCGACCTCGTGACGTTCCGCCTGGACAGGGCGGGCTACGAGGTCGTGCAGGCACACGACGGACAGGAGGCGCTCGACACGGCCTTGGCACGGACGCCGGATCTGTGCGTGCTGGACGTGATGATGCCGCGGCTCGACGGGTACGAGGTGACGCGCCGGCTGCGCGAGGCTGACGCGACCCGGTCCGTGCCGATCATCCTGCTCACAGCGCGGGCGCAGGAGTCGGACGTCGAGCGCGGATTCGAAGCGGGCGCGACGGACTACGTGAGGAAGCCGTTCAGTCCGCAGGAGCTGCGCGCGCGTGTCGAGGCGCTGCTCGCGAGGAGCTGACGGGCAGGGCGATGGAGGCGCTCACCGGCGTCGCGCTCGCGCTTGCGGCAGCGGGCGTCGTCTTGACCGTCGTCTTCCTCGCGGCACGGATCGCGATCGCGCGCCGGCAACGTGCCGCGCACGAGGCGCTCGAGCAGATGCGGCCGCTCGCGCTCCAGATCGTCTACGACGAGGAGCGTCCCGACCTGGCCGACCTCGGCGAGCGCGACCTCGAGGGGCTCGCCACGCTCGTCGAGCGGTACGGCAGACAACTGCGCGGCGAGTCGCGCGAGCGCCTCGCCTCGTTCTTCGTCGCCAGCGGAGCCGTTGACCGCCAGCGCGCGGCGATGCAGAACGGCGGTGTGTGGCGGCGGGCCACGGCCGCGTTCTCGCTCGGCGACATGGGCGCCGCGGCCGCCGTCCCTGACCTGATCGCCGCTCTCCAGGACCGAGACCGTGCGGTGCGGATCGCGGCCGCCCGCAGCCTGGGAATGATCGGGTCGCCCGACGCCGCGCCCGCGCTCGTCGAGTGCCTGACCGACGGGCGGCTTCCGTGGCTCGTCGGCGGGCAGGCGCTCATCGACATCGGTGGCCCGGCGGCGGCCACTCTGCGCGAGCTGTCGGCAGCGGCAGGCTCGCCGTCACGGGCACGTGCGATCGAGCTCCTCGGCTACGTCGGCGACGCCGGTGACGCGCCCTTCGTCCGCGAAGCGCTCTCCTCCGAGTCCGCGGACCTTCGCGAGCGCTCGGCGCGCGCGTTGGGCCGCCTCGGCGCGCGCGATGCGGTCGAGGCACTTCGACAGCGGCTCGCCGATCCGGAGCCCGCCGTGGCCGCCGCTGCGGCAACCTCGCTCGGATCGATCGGGGATCGAGCGGTGCTGAACGAGCTGCTGGAGCTCGCACGGGTCGGGCCCTACAAGGTGGCCCGGCCGCCGCGCGTGCGGCCGCATCCCTCGACCCGCGGGCCGTCGAGCGGGCCGCGGACGCTCCCGGCGCCGGCCAGCACCTCGGCGAAGCGGCCGATCTGGCGGCGCTCTGATGCTCGACGCGCTCCTCGACGCCTGGGCGGTCGTGACCCTTCTCTACTTCCTCGTTCTCGGCGCCATGTGCCTCGTGTTCACCATCGTCGCCTGGGTGAGCCTGCGCCGCTTCGAGCGCTCGCGGTCCTACCTCCCGGCGGACGAGGCGTTCGCATCGCCGCTGACGCCCGGCGTCTCGATCATCCTCCCGGCCTTCGACGAGCAGGCCGGAGTGGTCGAGAGCGTGCGCTCGCTCCTCGCGCTGCGCTACCCGTCGCTGGAGGTCGTGGTCGTGAACGACGGGTCGACGGACGCGACCCTGGAGCGGCTCCACGAAGCGTTCGACCTCGTCCCCGTGCGGCGGGCGCTGCGCGACACGATCCAGTCGGAGGCCGTGAGCCAGGTGTACGTCTCGCGGCGGAACCCCGATCTCGTCGTCGTCGACAAGGTGAACGGCGGCAAGTCGGACGCGCTCAACGCCGGGCTGCGGGTCGCTCGACACCCGCTGTTCGCTGCGATCGACGCCGACGCGGTGATGGACGCCGATGCGCTGCTGGAGGTCGCACGCCCGTTCTTCGACGATCCGGACCAGACCGTCGCCAGCGGCGGTGTCGTGCGCGTCTCGAACGGCTGCACGATTGACCACGGGCGTGTCGTGCGCGTCGGGCTGCCGAACAGCCTGCTCGCCAGCTTCCAGTCCGTCGAGTACGTGCGCGCCTTCCTCGTGGGCCGCATCCCGTGGAGCGGTCTCAACGCGCTGATGATCGTCTCCGGGGCCTTCGGCCTCTTCCGCCGCGACGCGGTCGAGGAGGCCGGCGGCTATCGGCGCGACACGGTCGGGGAGGACGTCGAGCTCGTGACTACGGCTCCACCGGGCCTACCGGGACGCCGGGCGGCCGTATGCCATCCGCTTCGTCGCCCACCCGGTGTGCTGGGCCGAGGCGCCGGAGGACGTCCGCACGCTCTCGCGCCAACGGCGCAGGTGGCAGCGCGGGCTGGGCGAGACGCTCTGGCGTACTCGTGGCATGTTCTTCCGCCCGCGGTACGGCTGGCTTGGCCTCGCGGCGATGCCGTACTTTCTGATCTTCGAGTTCCTGAGCCCGGCCGTTGCTTTGGTCGGGGTGAGCGTGACGGTCATCTGGTGGCTGCTCGGCGGCCTGTCGCTCGGGTTCTTCCTCGTCTTCTTCGTTGTGGCCTTCCTCGTCGGCGGCCTCTTCACGACGGCCGCCGTCGCGATGGACCAGCTCGGGGAGCGGCAGCGTCTGTCGAATCGCGACCTCGCGAAGGCGATGGGGATCGGGCTCGTGTCGGGCGTCGGCTATCCGCAGCTCGTGCAGGCGTTCCAGGGGGTCGGCTACCTCGACCTGGCGCGGCGGAAGCGGACATGGGGCGCACAGCACCGCCGCGGGATCGGCACGAGGACCGGTGAGCCCGAATGAGGGGATGCGCCGTCGCCGTGCTCGCGCTCGCGCTCGCGCTCGCGACCGGATGCGGATCCTCCGCGAGCGAGCCGGCGTACACGACGGTGACGTTGAACGGCCTCCGGCTGCCCGCGCGCGTCCAGGGACCGCGGCTCGCGGTCGCGACGGAGGCCGGGTGGGACGCGCGCTTCTGGCCCGGCGTCAACCTCGGCGCAACCGTTCCGGGGCGCCAACCCGGCGAGGTGGCGCCGACCAGGCAGGACTACGACCGCTGGCTCGAGGGCATCGGCGAGCTCGGCGCGCGCGTGGTTCGCGTCTACACCATCCTCCGGCCGGCGTTCTACGACGCCCTGGCGTCCTACAACGCGGCCAATCCGGACAAGCCCCTGTTCGTGGTCCACGGCGTCTGGATCCCGGAGGAGGAGTGGATCGAGAGCCAGGACGCCTACACGCCTGCCGTCACGGAGGGCTTCGACGCGGAGATCGAGGACGCCGTCGACGTCGTCCACGGTGACGCCGAGCTGCCCGACCGGCCCGGTCATGCGAGCGGCACCTACCGGACGGACATCTCCCGCTGGCTTCTCGGCTGGTCGATCGGCATCGAGTGGGACCCCGCTGCCGTCGCGTCGACCGACGAGAAACACCGCGGAACCGCGCCCCACGCGGGGACGTACGTCACCGCGACCGAGGACGCGAGCCCGATGGAGAGCTGGTTGGCCGCCCGCCTCGACCACCTGGCGCGGCTCGAGGCCGAACGGGGCTGGAGCCGGCCGCTGACGTTCACGAACTGGCTCACCGCCGACCCGCTCGACCATCCCTACGAGCCGCTCGAGCAGGAGGATCTCGTGTCGATCGACGCGACGCACCTCGCGGCGACCGGCCGCTGGCCGGGCGGCTTCTTCGCGAGCTACCACGCCTACCCCTACTACCCGGACTTCCTCAGGCTGACCCCCGAGTACCAGACGTACGAGCGACCGTCGGACGGCGAGGTCGACGCGTACTCCGGCTACCTCAAGGCGCTTCGGGCCTATCACGGAGACCAGGCGGTGATGATCACCGAGTTCGGCGTCCCGAGCGGGATCGGGACAGCCCACGCCGGGCCGCTCGGTCGCGACCAGGGGAACCACTCGGAGCAGGAGCAGGGAGACATGAACGCGCAGCTCCTCCGCGACATCCAGGAGGAGGGCTACGCAGGCGGGATCCTGTTCGAGTGGGTCGACGAGTGGTTCAAGCTCACGTGGAACACGGTCGACCTCGAGCTCCCTGCGGACCGCCGCCAGCTGTGGCGGAACGACCTCACGAACGAGGAGCAGTTCGGCATCGTGGCGGCGGAGCCGGGGGCGGAGCCGGCGGTTACGCTCGACGGGGACGGCGGCGAATGGGAGGACAACGGCAGCCAGGTGATCGCCGAGTCCCTCGGACCGGTGCGCGAGGTGAGGGCGATCAAGGACGAGCAGTCGCTCTCGCTCCGGCTCGTGCTCGACGACGAGGACGTGCTCGACGAGGGCACGATCGTCGTCGGGCTCGACCTGCGCCAGGGCGGCAACCAGGGTCTCCCCGGCCTCGACGGCGTCTACCCCGAGGCGGATGTCGCGTTGGTGCTCGGCCCCGGCGAGCAGGCAAAGCTCCGGCAGGCGGCGTGGTGGGAGCCGACACGTCTGTACTACGGGGTTGGACGCGGCTTCATCGACGTGGATCCGGCCGACTTCGAGCCGGAGAGCGGCGTCTGGGTGTCGCCGCTCCAAATCACCAACAGGCCGTACGTCGTCCCGGCGACCGGGGAGCAGCGGCCGGCCGAGCTGCACGACCTCGGCGAGCCCGTCTGGGGGGCGGCCGAGGACGACGGCAGGGCGCTCGTGGCGGCCTCGGACACCACGGTGGAGATCCGCATGCCGTGGGCGATCCTCGGCTTCGCCGACCCCTCGAGCCGTCTCCTGTACGTGCAGAACCGGGACGGGACGGTCGAGACGACCGAGATGGAGCGCGTCGGGATCGCTGTCCATGCGGGAGACACGCTTCTCCCCACCAGGGGCTATGCCTGGGAGCCTTGGAACAGTGTGAAGTGGCACGAAAGACGTAAGGCGGGCTTCGACACCGTCGGCGAGGCGATGCGTGAGCTGTGGCAACGTGGGGCGGACGAGGAGTAAGACGTCTTGGTCGACGAGGCACAAAAAGGGGTATGGAGTCGATATGAGCGAAACGGAAACGATCGTCATCGTCGGAGGCGGCCTCGCCGCCGGCAAGCTCGCGAGTGAGTACCGCGCGGCCGGCGGCGAGGCGGCCGTCACGATCCTCTCCGGCGAGCCCTTCCCGCCCTACAGCCGCCCACCGCTGACGAAGGGCCTCCTGCGTGGGGAGACCGAGCGAGAGGCGACCTATGTCCGCCCCGCCGACGAGTACGAGGACGAGGTCGTGGAGCTGCGCCTGGGGACGACCGTGGAGCGGATCGACCCGGCTGCGCACGAGGTCGAGCTCGCAGGCGGCGAGCGGCTCCCGTACGGCACCCTCGTGATCGCCACGGGCGCCCGGCCGCGCCCGCTGCCGATCACCGGCGGAGATCTCGTCGGCGTGCACACCTACCGGACGCTCGAGGACGCCGAGACCGTGCGCGCGGCCGCCGAGGATGCGCACTCGGCGATCGTCGTCGGCGGGAGCTTCATCGGAGCCGAGGCAGCCGCCTCGCTGCGGCTGCGCGGGCTCGATGTCACCGTGATCGAGATGGGGTCGTCCCTGATGCCGCAGCTGCGCAGCCCGGAGGTCTCGGCGGAGCTCGCAGAGCTCTACCGCGAGCAGGGAGTCGAGGTGCTGCTCGACACGCAGCTCGAGGAGCTCACCGGCAATGGGCGCCTGCTGACGGGCGCACGCACGAAGGACGGGCGGACGATCGAGGGGTACCTCGCGATCGTCGGGATCGGCGTCGTGCCGAACGTCGAGCTCGCAGAATCGGCGGGAGCCGAGGTCGACGACGGGATCGTCGTCGACGAGCGCTTCCGCACCTCGCTCGACGACGTCTACGCGATCGGCGACGTCGCGCGATACCCCGATCCGACCTCGGGGCGCACGCGCCGCATCGAGCACTGGTCGAGCGCGAACGCCCAGGGCACGCACCTCGGCAAGCAGCTCGCCGGCTCACGGGCCGCCTACGACGCGTTCCCGGTCTTCTTCACCCAGCTCTTCGACACGAAGCTCCAGGTGCTCGGCGACGTCGAGCCGGCCACCGAGTGCGTCGTTCGGGGATCGCTCGCGAGCGGCCACCTGCTCGGCTTCCACCTCACGGACGAAGGCCGGCTCGTCGGGGCGGTCGTCCACGGCCAGCCCGCGGACGTCGTCGCCGAGCTCGAGGCCGTGATCCGCGAGCACCCGGTCGTCGCAGACCAGACGCGACTGACCGACGAGAACCTCCGCCCGGCCGACGCCGTGGCGTAGCGCCTACGTGACGGGAGCGGCCTCGCGGACGAGCTTTCGCGCGGCCTCGGCGATGCTCTCGGCGTCGATCCCCGCGGCCGCGAGCAGCTCGGCCGGCTTGCCGGAGTGCGGCAGCTCACGCACCGCGAGCCGCGTGACCCGTGCCTCGGCGCCGCGCTCGGCGAGCGCGGAGAGGACTGCCTCGCCGAGGCCGCCTTCGGCCCAGTGGTCCTCGACGGTCACGATCGGCATCCGCAGCGCACTCAGGGTCTCGGCGTCGATCGGCTTCACCGAGTAGCAGTCGACGACGCGGGCCGAGATGCCCTCCTCGGTGAGCGCGTCGGCGGCTGCGAGGGCCTCGTGCACCGTGATGCCGGCTGCCACGATCGCAACGTCCTCGCCGTCGCGCAGCGTCTTCGAGCCGCCGACCGGGAAGTCGTCCCCCGCCTCGTAGACGACGGCCGTGTCGCCGCGCGTCGTGCGGAGGTACGAGATGCCCTCGACATCGGCCATCGCGCGGACGAGGGCGGCAGTCTGGTTGCCGTCGCACGGGTAGAGAACCGTCGAGCCGTGGATCGCCCGGAACTCCGCGAGGTCCTCGAGCCCCATCTGCGACGGCCCGTCCTCGCCGATCGAGACCCCTGCGTGCGAGCCGCAGAGGGCGAGGGTCGCGCGGCTGACGGCCGCCATGCGCACGAAGTCGTAGGCGCGGGAGAGGAACGCGGCGAAGGTCGAGCAGAAAGGCCTCCAGCCGAGCACCTGCATGCCGACGGCGGCGGCCACCAGCTGCTGCTCGGCGATGTACATCTCGACGAACCGGTCGGGGTGGGCCTTCGCGAAGATCTCGGCGAACGTCGAGTTCGAGACCTCGCCGTCGAGCGCCACGACGTCGCCGCGCTCGCCTCCGAGCGCCGCGAGCGCCTCGCCGTAGGCCTTGCGCGTCGAGACCTCGCTCCCCACGTCGTACGACGGCCACTCGCCGCCCGTCGCCTCGAAGCGGTGCGACTCGCCTTCGGCCGGCGAGTGGACGTCGACCTCGATGTTCCGCACGCCGCCGAGCTCGGCGATCGCCTCCTCGGCGATCGGCTTCCCGTGCCAGCCGTTCTCGTTCTCGACCTTCGAGTACCCCTTGCCCTTGACGGTCCGGGCGACGATCGCGGTCGGACGCCCCGTGGTCGAGGCCGCCTCGCGGTACGCGGCGTCGATCGCCTCCACGTCGTGCCCGTCGATCTCGACGGCGTGCCAGCCGAATGCCTCGAACCGCCTCGTGTAGGACGAGAGATCCCAGCCGTGCATCGTCTCGCCGCGCTGGCCGAGACGGTTGACGTCGACGATCGCCGTCAGGTTGTCGAGCTCGTAGAACGCCGCGTGGTCCGCCGCCTCCCACATCGACCCCTCGGCCATCTCGCTGTCTCCGCAGATCACCCAGACGCGCAGCGGCAGCCGGTTCAGCCGCTTGCCCGCGATCGCCATTCCCACGCCGATCGGCAGCCCCTGGCCGAGCGAGCCCGTCGCCACGTCCACCCAGGGGAGCACCGGCACAGGGTGCCCCTCGAGCCTCGAGCCGAGCTGCCGGTACGTGCCGAACTCCTCCTCGGAGAGCGCACCCGCGGCCCGGAAGAGCCCGTAGACGAGCGGCGAGGCGTGGCCCTTCGAGAAGACGAGCCGGTCGTTGCGGGGGTCGTCCGGCGCGTCGAAGTCGTAACGCAGGTGCCCCGCCAGGAGCACGGCCGCGAGATCCGCGGCGGACATCGATGAGGTCGGGTGCCCGGAGCCCGCCTTCGCGCTCGCGCGCACCGCATCGACCCGCAGCTGCTGTCCCAGCTCCTGCCAGAGCTCGCGCTCGTCCATGGGGGCTCCCTCGTTCGCGGTTCCCGTCACCCGATTGCGTAACGTAGCGAGCGATGAAGGTCGCGGTCGGTTTCGACCACCGGGGAGTGCGGCTCCGCCAGGCAGTGCTCGCCGCAGTCGAGACGGAGGGCGACGAGACGCTCGATCTGGGCGTCGAGACCGATGCCGAGCGGGTCGATTACCCGGACGTCGCCCGGGAGGTCGGGATGGCGATCCGCGCAGGGCGGGCCCAGCGCGGGGTGCTCGTCTGCGGCTCCGGTGTGGGTGCCTCGATCGCGGCGTCGAAGATCCCCGGGATCCGGGCGGCGATCTGTCACGACGCGTACTCGGCCCATCAGGGGGTCGAGCACGATGACATGAACGTCCTGTGCCTCGGCTCGGAGGTCGTCGGGCCGGCGCTCGCCGGCGAGCTCGTCCGCGCCTACCTCACGGCGTCGTTCGTCGGGGAGGGCCGGTATCTGGCACGGTTGGAGAAGGTCGAGGAGCTCGAGAAGCTCGTCGACGGCTGAGGAAGGGAGCCTCATGGACCGATCGAGACTGCACGAGCTGAGCGATCACGGCGTCAGCGTCTGGATCGACTCGCTGTCGCGGGAGTTGCTCGAGACGGGCGAGCTCGCACGCCTGATGAGAGAGGACGCCGTCGTCGGCGTCACGTCGAACCCGACCATCTTCCAGAAGGCGCTCGCGGAAGGTGACCGGTACGACGAGCAGCTGCGTGCCGCCGCCTCGGAGATCGACGACCCGGTCGAGCTCTTCTTCGCACTCGCGCAGGAGGACATCAGCGACGCGTGCGACCTGCTCGCGCCCGTCTGGGAGCGCACGGGCGGCGTCGACGGCTACGTCTCGCTCGAGGTCGACCCGACGCTCGCCTTCGACCGCGAAGGGTCGTTCCGGCAGGCGATGCGCTTCCACCGCGAGGTCGACCGCACGAACCTCTACGTCAAGATCCCCGGCACGGAGCCCGGGCTCGGTGCGATCGAGGACTGCATCGCCGAGGGGCGCTCGATCAACGTCACGCTCATCTTCTCTCTCGAGCGGTACTCGGCCGTCGTGGAGGCGTACCTCCGCGGGCTCGAGCGGCTCGTCGGGGCCGGCGGCGATCCAGGCTCCGCCAACTCCGTCGCAAGCTTCTTCGTCTCGCGCGTCGACACCGAGGCCGACCGCCGGCTCGAGGAGGTCGGCCGGAAGGATCTGCAGGGACGACTCGCGATCGCGAACGCGAAGCTCGCCTACCGGCACTGGCAGGAGACGTTCGCCGGCCCCCGCTGGGAGGCCCTCGCGGCGAAGGGCGCCCGCACGCAGCGCTGCCTGTGGGCCTCGACCTCGACCAAGAACCCCGCCTACCGGGACGTCCTCTACGTCGAGGAGCTGATCGGGCCCGACGTCGTCAACACGATGCCGCTCGAGACCGTGCGCGCCTTCCAGGATCACGGCGAGGTGCGGGAGACTCTCACGACGGGCGTCGACGAGGCGCGGGCGCTGCTCGACGAGCTGCGAGCGGCCGGGGTCGACTACGACGACGTCGTCGAGACGCTCGAGCGAGAAGGGGTCGAGAAGTTCTCCGACTCGTTTCGCGAGCTCCTCGACGGGATCGACGCGAAGGTCGCCGCCGTCGCCGCTCGCTGAGGCGACCTCGACGAGAGCGACGTGGCCGCCGGGAATCCGCTCACGGCAGGGCTCGGGATCCGGCGCAAGCCGGATCCCTGTGCGCTGGTCGTCTTCGGCGCCTCGGGCGATCTGACGAAGCGCAAGCTCTTCCCCGCCCTCTACGCGCTCGCCTATCGGGGGCTCCTGCCCGAGCGGTTCGCCGTGATCGGGGTCGCGCGCACCGAGCAGTCGACGCGGCAGTTCCTGTCCGGCGTGCGCGCGGCCGTGAAGCAGTTCGCGCGCGATCCCTTTCGCACCGACGTCTTCGAGTCCCTCGCCGCGAGCGTCCAGTACGTCGCGACCGAGTTCGACAACGACACCGGCGAGGACAGGGTCGGCAACGCGCTGGAGGACGCCGATCGGGAGCGGGGCACCGCCGGGAACCGGCTCCACTACCTCGCAGTGCCACCCCAGGCGTTCCCGGTCGTCGTCCGCGAGATCGGTGAGCGGCGGGAGCGCGAGGGCTGGGCGCGGGTGATCGTCGAGAAGCCGTTCGGTCACGACCTCGCCTCGGCGCGCGAGCTCAGCGGCGTGATCCAGCGCTGGTTCGGAGAGGACGAGGTGTTCCGGATCGACCACTACCTCGGCAAGGAGACGGTCCAGAACCTGATGGCCCTGCGGTTCGCGAACGGGATCTTCGAGCCCCTCTGGAACCGCCAGCTCGTCGACCACGTCCAGATCACCGTGGCCGAGACGATGGGGATCGAGGGCCGGGCCGGCTACTACGAGCGGGCGGGCGCGGTGCGGGACATCTTCCAGAACCACCTCCTGCAGCTCCTGGCGCTCACGGCGATGGAGCCTCCGATCGACTTCACGGCCGAGGCGGTGCGCAACGAGAAGGTCAAGGTGCTGCGGGCGATGCACACCCCCGGGCCGAAATCCGTCGTGCGCGGCCAGTACGGACGCGGCTGGGTCGAGGGTGAGGAGGTCTCCGCCTACCGCGAGGAGTCGGGTGTCGACCCGCGCTCGACGACGGACACGTACGTCGCGGCGAAGCTCTACATCGACAACTGGCGCTGGGCCGACACGCCGTTCTACGTCCGGGCGGGCAAGCGCCTCGCCCGCCGCGAGACGACGATCGCGATCCAGTTCAAGCGGGCGCCGCATCCGCCGTTCGAGGCGATCGCCGGGGACGGGCTGCGACCGAACGTGCTCCTCATCCACGTCCAGCCCGACGAGGGCGTCTCGCTCGCGATCGGCGCGAAGGTCCCCGGCGCGGGCATGCAGATCCGCACGGTGCACATGGACTTCCTCTACGGCGGGGCCTTCCGCGAGGGCGTCCCCGAGGCCTACGAGCGGCTGATCCTCGACGCGATGCTCGGCGACGCGACGCTCTTCACGCGCGAGGACGAGGTCGAGGAGCAGTGGAAGCTCGTCGACGCGATCGTCGGCGCCTGGGGCCGCGACCGCGCCACCTTCCCCGACTACGCGGCCGGCAGCTGGGGCCCGGCGCGGGCCGACGAGCTGCTGCATCGCGACGGCCGCTCGTGGCGGAGGCACTGACGGGATGGGCGTCGTCGCCGAGATCGAGCGCAAGCTCGCCCGCCAGCGGTGCCTCCAGGAGGCCGACGCCGTTCCCGAGCTCCGCACGAGCACGATGACCCACGTGGTCTGGGCGCCACCGCAGTGGGTCGGCCAGGCACGACGCGTCCTCGCGGGGCTCGCTGAGCGCCATCCCTCGCGCACGATCCTGCTCGTCCCCGAGCCGGGCCGCACGACGGGCGTCGAGGCCGACGCGACGGTCCTCGACTTCGAGCTGCCGGGCGGCCGCGAGGTGCTGTCGGAGATCGTCGAGCTCCGGCTGCGCGGTGAAGCGGCGGCTCATCCGGCCTCGGTCGTGCTCCCGCTCCTCATCTCGGATCTCCCCGCCTTCTGCCGCTGGCGCGGCCGGCCCGAGTGGGCGAGCGACGCGCTCGCCGAGCTCGTCGGCGTCTGCGACCGGCTCGTCGTCGACTCGGCGGAGTGGCGTGCCGCCCCGCGCCACTACGCCGCGCTCGCAGAGCTCTACCCGCGGATCGGCGTCTCGGACCTCGCCTGGCGCCGCTCGCTTCCGTGGCGAGCGGTGGTGGCGTCGCACTGGCCGGCGGTCCGCAGGCTCGAGAAGCTGACGGTCGCCGGGCCGCAGGCGGACGCCGCGCTCCTCGCCGGCTGGCTCCGGTCGCGCCTGCGCCGCGAGATCGCGCTGACGCGGAGAGCGGCGGACCGCATCACCGCCGTCCGCCTCGACGGCGAGGCGGTCGAGGAGCCGCTCGGCAAGCCGCCGGCGCCGAGCGACCTGCTCTCCGCCGAGCTCGACACGCTCTCGCGCGATCCCGTCTACGAGGCGGCCGCGCTCGCAGCCGCGCCGTAGGGCCGCCTACGTCACTGCCAGGTCCTTCACGGCCTCGAGCAGCGTCTCGTGCAGGTGCCCGTTCGACGAGATCGCGCTGCGGCCGTCGACCCGGTGCTCCCCCGAGAAGTCGGTGAACGTCCCGCCCGCCTCCTCGACGATCACCTGCACCGCGGCAAGGTCCCACACGGAGACGCCGATCGCGTCGATCGCGCCGTCGACCGCGCCCTCGGCGACGAGCATGTGGCTCCAGAAGTCCCCGTAGCCGCGCGCGTGCCAGGCACGCCCGGCGAGGCTCGGGAGCGGCTGCTCGAGCGCGAAGCACAGGATCGCGTCCTCGGGCCTGCGGACCGCGGAGACGTGGACGCGATCGCCCGCCGCGTGCGCCCCGCCGCCCCGCTCGGCCCACCAGCGGCGCTGGAGCGCCGGCGCCGAGACGACGCCGAGCTCGACCCGCCCGTCGACCTCGAGCGCGATCAGCGTCGCCCACACCGGGACGCCGCGCGAGTAGTTCCTCGTCCCGTCGATCGGATCGATCAGCCAGCGGCGCGACCCGGAGCCGACGAGGCCCTCCTCCTCGCCGAGCACCGCGTCGTGGCGGCGCTCGTGCCCGAGGATCGCCCGGAGCTGCTTCTCGACCTCGCGGTCGGCCTCGGTGACCGGCGAGCGGTCGGGCTTCGTCTCGACGACGAGGTCGCGCGCGCGGAAGCGCCCCAGCGAGATCGCGTCGGCGGCGGCGGCCATCCGGAGCGCGAGCTCGAGGTCCGCGGTCACGCGGCTCCTAGGCGACCTGGAGGTAAATGAGCGCGATCACGCACGCGCCCACGAAGAGCGCGAGCGAGAGCGCGAAGAGCGCGAGGCCGAGCCGGTTGTTCTTGCGCTCGAGGTCCGGTGAGAGCATCACAACACCATCGGGTCGACTGCCGCTGCCACGAAGAGCAGCGCCAGGTAGGCGAGCGAGTAGTGGAAGAGGAGCACCGCGTCCCGTCGTGTCCCGTCGCGGCGCAGGCGCCAGGCGAGGAGGACGAACGTCCCGCCGAGCACGGCGGCCGCGACCGTGTACAGCGGCCCGAGCCAGAGGCCGACGACGAGCGTGAACGAGACGAGACCGACCGAGTAGAGCAGGATCTGGCGGGTCGTCTCCCGGTCGCCCCGCGTACCGGGCAGCATCGGCACGCCGGCGGCGCGGTAGTGCTCCTTCAGCATCAGCGCGAGCGCCCAGAAGTGCGGCGGCGTCCAGAGGAAGACGATCAGGAAGAGCCACAGCGCGGGCAGGGCGAGGCTGTCGGTGGCGGCCGCGTAGCCGACGAGCGGCGGCACGGCGCCCGCCGCCCCGCCGATCACGATGTTCTGGTCGGTGGAGCGCTTGAGGTAGCCCGTGTAGACGACGACGTAGAACAGGTTCCCGACGAGCGCGAGCACGGCCGTCAGCACGTTGACCGTGGTCGCGAGGAGCGAGAACGAGAGGGCCGAGAGGACGAGGCCGAACTCGAGCGCCCGCGGCGCGGGCACTCGACCCGAGGCCACCGGGCGGGACGCCGTCCGCGCGCCCATCAGCCGGTCGATGTCCCGGTCGATCACGTGGTTGAGGGCGCTCGCGCCGCCGCACGCCAGCGCGAGGCCGGCGAGCATCGCGACGAGCTCCGGGCCGCCGGGCCATCCTCCGGCGCCCACGAACATCCCGGCGGCGCCCGTCAGCAGGAGGAGCGACATGATGCGCGGCTTCGTCAGCGTCACGTAGTCCCGCCACGGGCCGAGCGGAAGCGCCTCGCCGCGGAACGAGGCGACGAGCGCCACGAGGGCGGCGGCCACCGCACCGCCGGCTGCTGCGACGTGGACGCCGACCGACCACGCCGCGTCGTCGGCCCACGCGACGAGCCCGCCCGTCCCGATCGCGACCAGCATGAGCGCGACGGCCGTGGCCGCCGGTGCGACGAGTCGCGGGTACGCGACGAGCGCCGCGACGAGCACGCAGACGAGGAGCGGCAACGCGACGAGCGCCGCGCCCCAGTGGGCCCGGCCGAGCTCGAGCGCCGCGCTCGCGACGACGAGACCCGCGGCGAGCGCCGCCGCGAGCGTGGCCAGACGGAGCAGCGGTCCTGGAGCTCCGTCGTCTCTCACGCGGGCCGCCCCTCCCGCAGCCGGCGCCGCAGGTCGTACAACGGGCGGGCGCTCGTGACGTACGGGACGGTGTCGAAGTTGTGCGGCGGCGGCGGCGAGGTCGTGTACCACTCGAGGGTGTCCGCCTGCCACGGGTCGTTGCCGGCCCGGCGCCCGTTGCGGCTCTTCACGATCGCGGCGAGGAAGCAGAGCATCCCGACCCCCATCAGGTAGGAGCCGAGCGTCGAGACGAGGTTGTACGCCTCCCAGAGCCCGTCGTCGCGGTACTCGTAGACCCGGCGCGGCATGCCGAGCAGCCCGAGGAGGTGCTGCGGGAAGAACGTCACGTTGAAGCCGACGAAGACGAGCACGAACGTCCACTTGCCGAGACGCTCCGAGAGGAACCGCCCGAAGAGCTTCGGCCACCAGTAGAAGAGCCCGCCGAGGAGCGCGAACACCGACCCGCCGAACAGCACGTAGTGGAAGTGGGCGACGACGAAGTACGTGTCGTGCACCTGCCAGTCGATCGGGAACGCCGCGAGGTAGATCCCCGAGAGCCCCCCGATCGTGAAGACGCTGAGGAAGCCGAGCGCGAAGAGCATCGGCGTCTCGAGCGTGATGTTGCCCCGCCAGAGCGTCGCGAGCCAGTTGAAGATCTTGATGCCGGTCGGGACCACGATCACCATCGAGGCGAGCATGAACCAGATGTTCAGGTAGGTCGGCATCCCGACCGTGAACATGTGGTGCGCCCAGACGAGCATCGAGAAGAACCCGATCGCCACGGTCGAGAACGCGATCGCCTTGTAGCCGAAGATCGGCTTTCGCGCGAAGACGGGGAGGATCTCCGAGATGATCCCCATCGCCGGCAGGATCATGATGTAGACCTCGGGGTGCCCGAAGAACCAGAAGACGTGCTGGAAGAGCACGGGTGACCCTCCACCGCCCCCGTCCGACGGCCGGAAGAACTCGAAGGTCTCCGGGAACTGGCGCTCGAGGAGGAGCAGCGTCAGGCCCGCCGACAGCACCGGCAGCACGAGAAGCAGCATCGCCGCGTAGATCTCGATCGACCACACGAAGAGCGGGATCCGCATCCACGACATGCCGCGGGTGCGCATGTTGTGGATGGTGACGACGAAGTTGATCGCGCCGATGAGGGACGAGATCGACGTGATGTGGATCGCGAGGATCCACAGGTCCTGCCCGTTGCCCTGCGCGATGACCGAGAGCGGCGGGTAGGCCGTCCAGCCGGTGTTGGCCGCGCCGCCCGCGGCGAGGAACGAGAAGCAGAAGATGACGCCCGCGAACGCGTACAGCCAGTAGGAGAGCGCGTTCAGGCGGGGGAACGCCATGTCCGGCGCCCCGATCATCAGGGGCACGAGGAAGTTCGCGAGCCCGGCGATGAGCGGGACGACGACGAAGAAGACCATCCCCGTCCCGTGCATCGTGACGACCTCGTTGTAGGCGTTCCCGGTCACCACGCCGCCGTCGGCCGTCGCGAGCTGGCTGCGGATCAAGAGCGCGAGCAGCCCCGAGACCGCGAAGAAGAAGCCGGCGGTCGCGATGTACAGGATCCCGATGCGCTTGTGGTCGACGGTGACGAGCCAGCTCGCAACCCTCCCGCGCTGCCAGGCCGGGACCGGCCGGTGAACGTCAACCGCCAAGGTTCTCCCTCAGGTAGCCCGTGAGCGCGTCCATCTGCACGTCGTCCCAGTCCCTCCCGACCGGCGGCATCTCGCCGCGTCCCTCGCGGAGGACCTTCTCGACCGCCTCCTGGTCCTCGACGAGCTCCGTCCCCGCGATGCGGGGGCCGTACCCGCCTTCGCCCTCGAGGCCGTGGCACTTCGCGCACGCCCCCTCCCAGAGCTCCTCCCCGAGCGGAGAGGTCCCGGCCTCCTGCTGCGTCTCGCGCTCGCCGAGCCACGCGTCGAACTCCGGCGCCGAGAGCACCTCGACGCCCGCGGTCATCTTCGCGTGGTAGATCCCGCAGAGCTCTGCGCACTGGCCGGGGAAGACGCCCTGCCGCTCGGCCCGGAACCAGGTGTGGTTGACCGTGCCCGGGATCGCGTCGATCTTGCCCCCGAGCGCCGGGATCCACCAGGAGTGGATCACGTCCCAGTCGGGTGCCGTCACCTGCAGCTCGACGGTTCGCCCCTCGGGGGCCCGCAGCCGATCGATCGCGATGACGCCGTTGGGATAGCGGTACTCCCAGGCGTACTGCTTGCCCGTCACCTCGACGACGAGATTCTCCGAGCCGGCCTCGGCGGCCGGCACGTCCTGGATGCCGGGGAGCTTCGCGAACACGAACGCCGCGACGGCGAAGAGGATCAGCACGGGACCGATCGTCCACGCGATCTCGAGCCGGTTGGCACCGTGGATCTGGGCACCGTCCGCGTCGCGGGCGCGGCCCCGCCGGCGGTAGCGCACGACGAAGACGACGAGCAGCACCTCGACGAGCAGGAAGATCGCGACGACAAAGGCGGTGACGAACCACCAGCTCTGGCTGATCCCCTCGGCGTTCGGCGACTCCGGCGACACAGGCGCAAACCCGCCGTTGCCGGCGGTCGCGGCCGAGGCGTTGGCAAGGAGCGCGACGAGCGCGCCGAAAAGGGCGACGGTGTGCTTCCGCAACCGCACGGTGCGGGCATTCTATGAACGTGGTCGACGTCTCGCGCCGCACGACCCTCGTCCGCCTGCCGCCCGACGTGGAGCGGCCGTTCGAGGTCTACCTCAACGGTGTTCCGCAGCACGAGGGCGCCGATTTCCTCGTCCGGGACGGCGCGCTCGTGTTCGAGCGGGAGCTCGTCAAGGAGAAGGTCGGCCTCGGCCGCTGGACGTCGATGGTGCTCGGGATCGCGGGCTCGTACGGCAAGGACGACTCCGTCGACGTGGTGTATCGCGTCGGCGCCGACACACGGGTCGCGGCGAAGCTCCGGTTCGAGAAGCAGCCGTCCCTCTGAGGTCGGGATCGCGCGCACCTGGGCCCTCCCTAACGCGAACGCAACATGCGCGTCATACGGGTGTAACAGCGCTTCAGGGTCTCCACACAAGACTCGCGTTATCTCCCGTGTGATGTCGATCACGACCCCAATCGCACCGACCCGCGCCGAGCGCGAGCGTCAGAGCGTCACGTCCTGGCGCGTCGAGCGGCTGCTGGAGGCCGGCTACGGCGCGGAGGCCGCGCTCGTCCTCGCCCTCGATCGGGACGTCGACCTGCACCGCGCCGTCTCGCTCCTCGAGCGCGGCTGCCCGGCCGACACGGCGCTTCAGATCCTCTTCTAGGCCCGCGAAGCGGGAATCCGCAGAAGCGGGTTCCCGGGGGGACTCAGGCGCGGCGGCTCGCCTCGGCGGCGGTAAGGAGCCGCTCGGCGTGCGCCTCCGTCAACTGGCCGGGCTCGAGGCGCCAGCGCCAGTTCCGGCCGCCCACCTCACCTGGACGGTTCATCCGCGCCTCGCTGCCGAGGCCGAGCACGTCCTGTGCCGGAACGACGGCGAGCGCGCAGCGAGACGAGAGCGCGCGCTCCAGCAGGGGCCATACGTCCGTCTCGCCCGTGAAACCCGCGAGCGTGTCCGAATCGTGGATGGAGGTGTAGACCACCTGGTTCACGTGGTGGTTCTCGAGCCGATGCGGGCTGTCCGCGGGGCCGTCGAACGACCACAGCAGCACGGCCATCCCGGGGAACTCGAGCACGTCGCGAAGCGCGTGGACGTCCGGGGTGATGACTCCCAGGTCCTCGGCGATCACGGGCAACCGGCCGAGTATCGCCTCGGCGGCACGAAAGAGCGGCGCGCCCGGCCCCGGTGACCACCACCCGTGCCGGGCGGTGGCCGACCCGGCACGCACCGTCCAGTAGGCGGCGAAGGCTCGGAAGTGGTCGAGGCGAAAGACGTCGACGAGGTCCAGAACCCGCCGCATCCGCTCGATCCACCACCGGTAGCCGGAATGCGCGGCGAAGGTCCAGTCGTAGAGCGGGTTGCCCCAGAGCTGGCCCAGCTCGTTCAGGTCGTCCGGCGGGACGCCCGCCACGACCTCTTCGCGCGGGAGAAAGAGCTCCGGATGCAGCCGATGGTCGCAGCCGTCGACGGCGACGTAGATCGGGACGTCGCCGATGATCCGCACGCCTTGCTCGGCGGCGTACGTGCGCAGGGCGAGCCATTCCCGCTCGAAGCGCACCTGCTCCTCGAGCGCGCCGGCGCCGGCGAAGGCCGCCCAGTCGTCGCACCACGACCCCTCGAACCCGCGGAACGCGGCCAGCTCGCGTGGCCCGACCGGCGCGTCGGGGTCCGCGAGCAGCCCTCCCCACGAGGCGAAGGCCGAGGCCGACGCGTACGGTGAGCCGAACTCGTCCGGCGGGTTGAGCGGGAGGACCTGCCACCAGCTCGCGCCGGCAGCGGCGAGCCAGTCGACGAACGCGAACGCCTCCGGTCCGAGCCTGCCGCCGGGCAGCGAGGTCGGATGGAGCTGGACGCCGAGTGAGCGCTCCAGGAGCACGGCGGACTGTTTACCGTGTCCGGGCGGTGCCTGCCGAGCGAATCACCATCGCCGACGTGACCCCCAGCGTGGACTGCGGCCGCTGGCCCGCGAAGGCGTGCGTCCACGATCGCGTGCGCGTGACCGCGACGATCGTGCGCGACGGCCACGAGCCGCTTCGCGCCGTCGTCCGCTACCGCAGGCCGAAGGGCCGCTGGCGCGAAGAGCCCCTCGCCGCACTCGGCTCGGACCGGTTCGCCGGCTCCTTCGCGGTCGACGCGGTCGGCCGCTTCCGGTTCGAGGTCGAGGCGTGGGTCGACAGGTACGCCGCCTGGCTCGACGAGCACGACCGCAAGGTCGCCGGCGGCCAGGCGGATCTCAGCGGCGAGCTCGCGGAGGGAGCGGCGCTCTTC
This sequence comes from uncultured Actinomycetes bacterium, assembly GCA_963734045.1. Taxonomy (GTDB): domain Bacteria; phylum Actinomycetota; class Thermoleophilia; order Gaiellales; family Gaiellaceae; genus Gaiella. Next base: position 19,730 of record CAVTFU010000007.1, read on the forward strand.
GGCGACGGCACGCCGGAGGAATGGCGCGCCGCGGCCGAGGCGCTGGGCGACCGCGACCGTCACGGCGCGGCGCGAGGCACGGCACTCGAGGTGGAGGTCGAGCGTGCCCGTGCCCGCGCAGGAGCCTGGTACGAGCTCTTCCCGCGCTCCTGGGGCGGGCTCGCCGGCGCCGCGTCGATCGTGCCGCGGCTGTCCGAGGCCGGCTTCGACGTCGTCTACCTCCCGCCCATCCACCCGATCGGGGTCACGAACCGGAAGGGGCGAAACAACGCCGAGCGGGCAGAGCCGGGCGAGGTCGGGAGCCCGTGGGCGATCGGCGCGGCCGAGGGAGGGCACGACGCGATCAGCCCCGAGCTCGGTGACGAGAAAGACCTCGCCGCGCTCGTCGAGGCGCTCCACGCGCACGGGATGGAGCTCGCGCTCGACCTCGCGCTCCAGTGCTCGCCGGACCACCCCTGGCTGCGCGCGCACCCCGAGTGGTTCCAGCACCGGCCCGACGGGTCGCTCAAGTACGCGGAGAACCCGCCCAAGCGCTACCAGGACATCCACAACTTCGACTGGGACACGACCGATCGCGCCGGGCTCTGGAAGGCGATCCGCGAGGTCGTGCTGCACTGGTGCGAGGCGGGGGTGACCGCGTTCCGCGTCGACAACCCGCACACGAAGCCGATCCCGTTCTGGGAGTGGCTCCTCGCGGAGGTGCGCAAGCGCCATCCGGGGGTCGTCTTCCTCTCGGAGGCCTTCACGCGGCCGGCGATGATGACGCTCCTCGCGAAGGCCGGGTTCTCGCAGTCGTACACGTACTTCACGTGGAAGAACACGAAGGCGGAGCTCGTCGAGCTCGTCGAGCAGCTGCGCGGCTGGTCGACCTTCCTGCGGCCGAACCTCTGGACGAACACCCCTGACATCCTCCATGCCTTCCTCCAGCAGGGCGGGCGGCCGGCGTTCGAGTGCCGCCTCGTCCTCGCGGCGACGCTCTCTCCGAGCTACGGGATCTACTCCGGCTACGAGGCGCTCGAGAGCGTGCCCGTCCGGCCCGGGAGCGAGGAGTACCTCGACTCCGAGAAGTACCAGCTGCGCGAGCGGACGCTCGACGGCCCGCTGCTTCCCCTCGTGAGGCGGCTCAACGAGACCCGCCGGGAGCATCCCGCGCTGACGGACGCCGGGCTCGAGCGGCTCACCTGGCTCGAGACGGAGAGCGAGCACCTGATCGGCTACGCCCGGACGCTCGACGACGACGCCGTCCTCGTCGTCTGCAACCTCGACCCGTTCGCGGTCCACGACGGCGTCTGCGTGATCCCGCCGGAGCTCCACCTCCCCGGGAGCCTCGAGGTCGTCGACGCGCTGACGGGCGAGGCGTACGACTGGGGCGAGCGCAACTACGTCCGCCTCGGCCCCGGCCAGGCTCACGTCCTCGAGGTTCGGGCGTGACCCAGCACTGGTTCGAGGCGCGGCCGGACTGGTTCAAGACCGCGGTCTTCTACGAGGTCCACACGCGCGCGTTCTTCGACTCGTCCGACGACGGGATGGGCGATTTCCGGGGGCTCCGCCAGAAGCTCGACTACCTGCAGTGGCTCGGCATCGACTGCATCTGGCTCTTGCCCTTCTACCCCTCACCGCTCCGGGACGGCGGCTACGACGTGGCGGACTTCCTGTCCGTGAGCCCGGAGTTCGGGACGGTCGACGAGTTCGCGTCCTTCGTCGAGGCCGCGCACGAGCGCGGGATGCGCGTGATCACGGACTTCGTGATGAACCACACCTCGAGCGAGCACCCGTGGTTCCAGGAGTCCCGGCAGAGCGCGGACAACCCGAAGTCCGACTGGTACGTGTGGTCGGACACCGTGCACCGCTACGAGGACGCGCGGATCATCTTCGTCGACTCCGAGGCGTCGAACTGGTCGTTCGACCCCGTCCGCGGCGCGTACTTCTGGCACCGCTTCTACCACCACCAGCCCGACCTCAACTACGAGAACCCCACCGTCGCCGACGCGATGATCGACGCCCTGCGGTTCTGGCTCGACCTGGGCCTCGACGGCTTCCGGCTCGACGCCGTGCCGTACCTCTTCGAGGAGGAGGGGACGATCTGCGAGAACCTTCCCCCCACGCACACGTTCCTCAAGCGTGTCCGCGCCGAGATCGACGCGGGGTACGCCGACCGCGTGCTGCTCGCCGAGGCGAACCAGTGGCCGGAGGACGTCGTCGACTACTTCGGCGAGGGGGACGAGTGCCACATGGCGTTCCACTTCCCGGTCATGCCGCGGATGTTCATGGCGCTCCGCCGCGAGGAGGCCCGGCCGATGGTGGAGATCCTCGATCGCACCCCGCCGATCCCCGAGAACTGCCAGTGGGGCCTCTTCCTCCGCAACCACGACGAGCTCACGCTCGAGATGGTCACCGACGAGGAGCGGGACTACATGTACGCCGAGTACGCGAAGGACCCCCGCATGAAGCTCAACCTGGGGATCCGCAGGCGGCTCGCGCCGCTCCTCGACGGGGGCCGCGACGAGATCGAGCTGATGCACGCGATCCTCTTCTCGCTGCCGGGCTCGCCGGTTCTCTACTACGGGGACGAGATCGGGATGGGCGACAACGTCTACCTCGGCGACCGGGACGGCGTGCGGACCCCGATGCAGTGGACGGGCGACCGCAACGGCGGGTTCTCGCGCGCCGACTTCGCCCAGCTCTTCCTCCCGCCGCTCATGGACCCGGTCTTCGGGTTCCAGGCGGTGAACGTCGAGGCGCAGCTGCGCTCGCCCACCTCCCTGCTCCGCTGGCTGCAGCGGTTCGTCGCGCTCCGCAAGGAGCACCCCGTCTTCGGGCTGGGGACGTACGAGGCGCTCGAGACCTCCAACGCCCGCGTCTTCGCCCACGTCCGGATCCACGAGCAGGACACGGTGCTCTGCGTGCACAACCTCGCCCGCTCGGCCCAGGCGGTCGAGCTCGACCTGGCGCGCTTCCGCGGCCGTATCCCGGTCGAGATGACTGGGCGGACGCCCTTCCCGCAGATCGGGGACCTTCCCTATCTCCTCACGTTCGGGCCGCGCGGCTTCTTCTGGTTCCTCCTCGAGGAGGACGGCGGCGGATGACCGAGCCGCGGCCCTCGAGCGACGAGCTGCTCCGGCTCGTCACCAGCGCGCGCTGGTTCGCGGCGAAGGACCGCGTCCCCGAGGATGCCGAGATCGTGGCGCGACCGGTGGAGGACGGGCCCGTCACGCTCGCGATCGTCGAGGTCCGGTTCGCGGCCGGCACGCACGAGCACTACCTCGTCGCGCTCGGGGAGAGCGGGGAGGCTGTCGACGTCTTCGAGCGCCCCGAGGTTGCGGCACGGCTCGCCGCGCTCGCGGGCGTGCCGGCCGAGGGCGCCCGGGCGATCCCGCTCGGCGTCGAGCAGTCCAACAGCTCCGTCGTCCTCGACGATCTCCACGTCCTGAAGCTCTACCGGCGGCTCGAGGCGGGCCCGAACCCGGAGCTCGAGATCCTTCGCGTCCTCGCCGAGCGAGGCTTCACGAATGCTCCGCGGCTCGAGGGGGCCGTGGAGACGGCCGGGCCGCCGCTCGAGACCGCGCTCGTCTCGGTGACGGCGCTCGTCCCGTCGGCCGGAGGCGGCTGGGAGCTCGCGCACGAGTCCTTCCGCGACGACGCGTCGTGGCTCCCCGAGCGTGCGTGGAGGCTCGGCGAGGTGACTGCGGAGATGCACGCCGCGCTCGCAGCGCACGACGTCGACCCGCACTTCGCGCCTGAGGAGCCGAGCTCGGAGGCGCTCGGCCTCCTTGCCGCCGAGATCGACGAGGAGATCGCCTCGACGTTCGCCTCGCTGCCCGAGGATGACGCGCTCGGGGCGGTCGCGCACCGCTCCGAGGAGCTTCGCGACCGCGTGCACGACCTCGCCGCGGTCGGTCCTGCCGGTCTCGCGATCCGGACGCACGGCGACCTGCACCTGGGCCAGGTGCTGTGGACGACCGACGGCGACTGGGTCGTGATCGACTTCGAGGGAGAGCCGGCTCGCTCGCTTCCCGAACGGCGGCGGAAGCGCTCGCCGTTGCGCGACCTCGCCGGGATGACTCGCTCGTTCGCGTATGCCGGCGACGCGTCCCTCCTGATCAGCGGCGTCGCGGCGCCGGACGGTTGGGTCGAGGCCTGCCGGGAGGCCTTCCTGGGCGGGTACCTGGCATCCGCCGACGAGCGGCTGCTGCCCGCGAGCCGCGTCGGCTTCGATCGCCTGCTCGGGCTCTTCGAGCTCGAGAAGCTCGTCTACGAGCTCCGCTACGAGACCCGGAACCGTCCGGACTGGGCCGCGATCCCGATCGTCGGCCTGGTCCGGCTGCTGGAGGGCACCGGATGAGCACGCTGGGCGACCTCGACCTCCACCTCCTCGGCGAGGGACGGCACGAGCGGCTCTGGGAGCGGCTCGGCGCGCACGTGCTCGACCGGGAGGGCGACGGCGTGCGGTTCGCCGTCTGGGCCCCGAACGCCCGGGCCGTGTCGGTCGTCGGCGACTGGAACGCGTGGAGCGACGGGGCGGACCCGCTCGTCGCCCAGGAGTCGTCGGGCGTGTGGGCGGGGGTCGCCCCCGGCGCCCGCGAGGGGCACCCCTACAAGCTCGCGGTCCAGGGCGCGGACGGCGTCACGCGGCTGAAGGCAGATCCGATCGCCTTCCGCGCGGAGGAGCCGCCCGGCACGGCGTCGGTCGTCCATCGCTCGCGCCACGCGTGGTCGGACGCGGAATGGCTCGCTCGCCGCGCCGCCACGAACCCGCTCACGGCGCCGATGTCGGTCTACGAGGCCCACGCAGGCTCGTGGCGCCAGGGGCTCGGCTGGCTCGATCTCGCCGACGAGCTCGGGGACCACGTCGAGCGGCTCGGCTTCACCCACGTCGAGCTGATGCCGGTCATGCAGCATCCGTACGGGCCCTCCTGGGGGTACCAGGTGACGGGCTACTACGCGCCACAGGCCACGCTCGGCGACCCTGACGGCCTGCGTGCCTTCGTCGACGCGCTGCACCGGCGCGGGATCGGCGTGATCCTCGACTGGGTCCCCGGGCACTTTCCGCGCGACGACTGGGCGCTCGCGCGCTTCGACGGCACGGCGCTCTACGAGCACGCCGACCCACGCCGGGGGTCCCATCCCGACTGGGGGACGCTCGTCTTCAACTTCGGCCGGCACGAGGTCCGGAACTTCCTGCTCGCGAACGCGCTCTACTGGCTCGAGGAGTTCCACGCCGACGGACTGCGCGTCGACGCCGTCGCGTCGATGCTGTACCTCGACTACTCGCGCGAGCCCGGCGAGTGGGTGCCGAACCGGCACGGCGGGCGCGAGGATCTCGAGGCCGTCGCGTTCCTCCAGGAGCTGAACACGGTCGTCCACGCCGCGCAGCCCGGCGTCGTGATGGTGGCCGAGGAGTCGACGGCATGGCCCGGTGTCTCGCGCCCGGTTGACGGGGGCGGGCTCGGGTTCACCTTCAAGTGGAACATGGGCTGGATGCACGACACCCTCGAGTACGTCACGAAGGAGCCCGTGCATCGCCGCTGGCATCACGACGACGCGACGTTCTCGCTGATCTACGCCTGGGACGAGAACTTCGTGCTTCCCCTGTCCCACGACGAGGTCGTGCACGGCAAGGGCGCCCTGCTGCGCAAGCTGCCGGGCGACGAGTGGCAGCAGTTCGCGACGCTCCGTGCCCTCTACGGGCACATGTGGGGGCACCCCGGGAAGCAGCTGCTCTTCATGGGCGGCGAGCTCGGCCAGGGAGCGGAGTGGACGGAGAGCGCCTCGCTCGACTGGTACCTCCTCGACTACCCGCTCCACGCAGGGATGCTCCGCTGCGTTGCCGACCTCAACCGCAGCTACCTCGCCGAGCCGGCGCTCTGGGAGGCGGATCACCGCCCGGAGGGGTTCGCGTGGCTCGTCGGCGACGCGCGGGAGGACAACGTCCTCGCCTACGCGCGGTTCTCGGCAGGCGGCGAGCGCGTGGTCGCCTGCCTCGTCAACTTCTCGCCCGTCGTCCGCCACCACTGGCGCGTGCCGCTGCCACGCGGTGGGACGTGGCGTGAGGTGCTGAACACCGACGCAGCCGAGTACGGCGGCTCGGGCGTGGGGAATCTCGGGGCGGTCGAGGCGGTGCCGGAGCCCCTGCACGGCCGGCCGTTCTCGGCCGGCGTCACGCTGCCGCCGCTGGCGGCGGTGTGGCTGGCTCCGGCCGCGTAGGCGGCCCGTCCGCGAAGCGGACGGGGAAGACCCCAGCTAGCGTCCTACCGTGAGCACCGACAACAGCATCGTCGTCGAGCAGCTCGTGCGCGAGTTCAAGAAGGGCCCGCGGGCGGTCGACGGTATCGACCTCACCGTCGAGCCCGGTGAGATCTACGGCTTTCTCGGGCCCAACGGCGCCGGGAAGTCGACGACGGTGCTCATGCTGACCACGCTGCTCCCGCCGACCGCAGGGACGGCGCGGGTCGCCGGCTTCGACGTCGTCCGCCAGGGCCCGCAGGTGCGGAAGGCGATCGGCGCCGCGCTGCAGGAGGCAGCCCTCGACCCGCTTCTCACCGGACGAGACCACCTCCGCCTCCAGACGATGCTGCAGGGGATCCCGCGGGCCGAGCGCCCTACCCGGGTCGCCGAGCTGCTCGAGCGGGTCGGTCTCGAGTTCGCCGCCGACCGCAAGGTCAACGGCTATTCGGGCGGCATGAAGCGACGCCTCGACCTCGCGCTCGCGCTCGTGCACCGCCCTCGGCTGATCTTCCTGGACGAGCCGACGACGGGGCTCGACCCGCAGAGCCGGGCGGCGCTGTGGGAGGAGGTCGCACGACTCCGCCGCGAGGACGGCGTCACGGTCTTCCTCACGACGCAGTACCTCGAGGAGGCCGACGTGCTGGCCGACCGGGTCGGGATCATCGACCGGGGACGCATCGTCGCCGAGGGGACGCCCGCCGAGCTGAAGCAGGAGATCGGGCGGCCGAGCGTCCACGCGATCCCTGGCCGACACGAAGACCGACCGCACCTCAGCACCGCGCTCGAGCGATTCGGCTCCCCGCTTCCGGCGACGGGCGAGCTGGAGGTTGCGGTGCGCCTGACCGAGGGCGTCTCGCTCGCCGACATCGTGCGCGCGCTCGACTCGGACGGGGTCGCGGTGGCCGACATCGAGCTGCGCGCACCGAGCCTCGACGACGTCTTCCTCGCCAAGACGGGCAGGTCGCTGGAGGGCTCGGAGGAGGCCTCCGAGGAGACCGACGCGGACGAGGCACCGGTCCGCGCGATCGTCCAGCGATGAGCGTCGTCGCCACGCAGGTCGGCGCGGTGGCGGAGCGCTCCGTGCGGCGCACTCTCCGTCAGCCGGCGGCGATCATCTTCCCGCTCGCCTTTCCCGTCATGCTCCTGCTCGTCAACACGGGCGGCTTGAAGGCGTCGACCGAGCTGCCGGGCTTCCCCACCGACTCCTTCCTCGCCTTCGCGCTCGCCGTGCCGTTCATCCAGGGCGCGCTCTTCGCGACGATGAACGCCGGCACCGATCTCGCGCGCGACATCCAGACCGGGTTCCTGAACCGCCTGGCGCTCACCCCGATCCGCGGCTCGGCGTTGCTCGCCGGCACGCTCACCGGGATCGTGGCGATGGGCGTCGCCCAGGCGGTCTTCTACCTCGTCGTCGGGATCGCCTTCGGCGTCGACTTCGCCGCCGGTCCCGCGGGGGTCGTCGTGCTCCTGGCGTTCGCGGCGCTCGTCGCGCTCGGCTTCGGGGCGCTCGGGTCGTTTCTCGCGCTGCGCACCGGCTCGGGCGAGGCGATCCAGGCGTTCTTCCCGGTCTTCTTCGTCTTTCTCTTCATCTCCTCGATGAACACGCCGCGCAACCTGATCGCGGTCGACTGGTTCCGCTTCCTCGCCACGATCAACCCCGTCTCGTACCTGCTCGAGTGCGTGCGCAGCCTGATCGTCGAGGGCTGGGACTGGACGGCCCTCGGGCTCGGGTTCGGGATCGCCGCGGTGATCTGCGTCGTCGCGATCTCGCTCTCCGCATGGGCGCTCACGCGTCGAATGGAGCGCACGTGACCGGCGCCGGGGCGGGGAATCGGATCTGGCCCGTGGCGTCGGGCGTCGCATGGCGGACACTCAAGAACGTCGTCACGACGCCGTCGATCCTCCTGCCGTCGCTCCTGTTCCCCCTCTTCATGTTCACGGCCTTTGCGGGTGGGTTGTCGCAGGTGCAGGACCTCCCCGGCTTCGACTTCGAGAACGGCTACACGGCGTTCCAGTTCGTGTTCGTGCTGCTCCAGTCGGCCGCGTTCGGCGGCGTGTTCACCGGGTTCGGCGTGGCGCGGGACTTCGAGGGCGGCTTTGCGCGGCGGCTGATGCTCGCCTCGCCCAGGCGGAGCGGGATCGTGCTCGGCTACGCTCTCGCCGCGTTCCTGCGCTGGGTGATCGTGGCGGCGCTCGTCACGGTCGTCGCGCTCGTGGTGGGCATGGACGTGAGCGGGAGCGCGGTCGAGCTCGTCGCGCTCTACTCGCTCGCCTTCCTCGTCAACGTGTGCGGGTTCATGTGGTCGGCGGGGATCGCGATGCGGTTCCGCACGATCCAGGCCGGGCCGCTGATGCAGATGCCGGTGTTCCTCCTCCTCTTCTTCGCGCCCGTGTACGTGCCCCTGAACCTGCTCTCGGGCACGATGCACGCCGTCGCGACGGTCAATCCGATCACGTACGCGCTCGAGGCGGGCCGCGGGCTGATCTCGGGCGAGCCCGAAGCAGTCGCGCTTGCGTTCGTGCTCGCCGCTGCGCTCGCCGGCGCGCTCGTCGTGTGGGCGTTTCGCGGTCTCCGCAGCGCCGAGGCAGCCGGGTAGGAGACGTCTCGCACCGCCGGTACGGTGCCCCGGTGAGTCGCACCGTCTGGCCCGGAGTGCCGTTCCCGCTCGGTCCCACATGGGACGGGCAGGGCACCAACTTCTCGCTCTTCTCCGAGCACGCCGAGCGGGTCGAGCTCTGCCTCTTCGACGTCGACGACGTCGAGGAGCGCGTCCCGGTCGCGCGGCAGACCGCGCACAACTGGCACTGCTACGTCCCCGGCGTCGGGCCCGGCCAGCGATACGGCTACCGCGTCCACGGGCCCTGGAACCCGGCGGCGGGGCAGCGCTTCAACGCCGCGAAGCTCCTCGTCGACCCGTACGCGAAGTCGATCGACGGCCCGGTCCGGTACGGCCTCGCGCGGACGCTGTCGTACCTCCCCGGGCGGGAGGACGCCCGCGACGACACCGACTCGGCGCCTGCGATCCCCCGCAGCATCGTGATCGACGGGTCGTTCGACTGGGAAGGCGACACGGCGCTCCGCCGCCCCTGGGCCGAGACCGTCATCTACGAGCTCCACGTCAAGGGGTTCACCATGACGATGCCCGGCGTGCGCGACGACCTGCGCGGGACCTACGCGGGACTCGCCTCCGAGGCCGCGATCGCCTACCTCCGCGACCTCGGCGTAACGGCGGTCGAGCTCCTCCCCGTCCACCACATCGCCGACGAGCACTTCCTGGTCGAGCGGGGCCTCACGAACTACTGGGGCTACTCGACGATCGGCTACCTCGCCCCGCACGCGGCCTACGCCGCGACGGGAAGTCGCGGCGAGCAGGTTCGCGAGTTCAAGGGCATGGTCAAGGCGCTGCACCGCGCGGGGATCGAGGTGATCCTCGACGTCGTCTACAACCACACCGCCGAGGGCAACCACCTCGGACCGACGCTCGCGTTCAAGGGGGTCGACAACGCCTCGTACTACCGGCTCGTCCCGGGCGACCCGCGCCACTACATGGACTTCACCGGCACAGGCAACTCGCTCAACCCGGTCCACCCGTCGGTCCTGCGCCTGATCATGGACTCGCTGCGCTACTTCGCGACCGAGTGCCACGTCGACGGCTTCCGGTTCGACCTCGCCTCGGCGCTCGCGCGCGAGCTCTACGACGTCGACCGGCTCTCGGCGTTCTTCGACGTCATCCATCAGGACCCGGTGCTCTCGCAGGTGAAGCTGATCGCCGAGCCGTGGGACGTGGGGCCGGGCGGGTACCAGGTCGGGAACTTCCCGATCCTCTGGTCGGAGTGGAACGGGATGTACCGCGACACGATGCGCGACTTCTGGCGCGGGCACACCGCCGTCGCCGAGTTCGCCCGCCGGTTCACGGGCTCGAGCGACCTCTACCAGCTGGACGGCCGGCACCCCTCTGCGTCGATCAACTTCGTCACGTGCCACGACGGCTTCACCCTCCGCGACCTCGTCTCGTACGACCGCAAGCACAACGAGGCGAACGGCGAGGAGAATCGCGACGGCACCGACGACAACCGCTCGTGGAACTGCGGTGCCGAGGGCGAGACCGAGGACGAGGCGGTCAACCTCCTGCGCGACAGGCAGTCGCGCAACTTCCTCGCGACGCTCCTGCTCTCGCAGGGGACGCCGATGCTGCTCGGCGGCGACGAGCACCGGAACACGCAGCACGGGAACAACAACGCGTACTGCCAGGACAACGAGCTCTCCTGGCTCGGCTGGCAGCCCGCCGAGCGGGACCGCGAGCTGCTCGAGTTCACGAAGCGCCTCCTCCGGCTTCGCGCGGCGCATCCGGTGTTCCACCGCTCCGACTTCCTGACCGGCGAGGCACGGCAGGGGTCGGGCGCCCCCGACGTGTGGTGGTTCCGCCCCGACGGGCGCCGGATGACTGCCGCTGACTGGGCCCGCGGCGACGCGTTCGCGCTCGGCGCCTTCCTGAACGGCGCGGAGATCCCGACGCTCACCGATCGCGGCGAGCCGGTCGAGGACGACTCGTTCCTCGTGCTCTTCAACGCCTGGCGGGAGCCGGTGACGTTCGTGCTCCCGCCGACCCGCTTCGGGCGGCGCTGGGCCCACGAGCTCTGCACCGCCGAGCCCCGGCTCGAGGCGAACGGCGAGACGCATCCCGCACGGGCCCCGGTGGCGGTCGAGGCGCGGGCGCTGCGCGTGCTGCGACGAGCCGGCTGAGCTACTCGGACGGCGGGGGCTGGGTCAGGACCCTGGTGCAGACGCCGACGACGCGCGGGTCGAACTGCGATCCCGCGGCCTCCTCGAGCCGGCGGAACGCCTCCTCGATCGGCACCGCCTCCCGGTAGGGCCGGTCGGTCGTCATCGCGTGGAAGGCATCGCACGCGAAGATGATCCGCGCCTCGAGCGGGATGGCCTCGCCGGCGAGCCGGTCCGGGTACCCGCTTCCGTCGTATCGCTCGTGGCAGGCCCGCACGATCGGCCGCACCTCGGCGAGCTGGTCGATCGGCGCGAGGATCCGCTCCCCGAGCTCGGGATGACGCTCGATGAGCGACCGCTCGTCGTCCGACAGCGGGCCCGGCTTCATGAGGATCGACGCCGGGATCCCGATCTTGCCGATGTCGTGGAAGAGGGCGCCGAGCTCGAGCCGCTTGAGTCGGGCCCCCTCGAGGCCGAGCTCGCGGCCGACCCGGATCGCCATGTCGCAGATCCAGCGCGTGTGGGAGGACGTGTACGAGTCCTTGGCCTCGAGGGCGTTTGCGAGCGCCTCGACCGTCGAGAGGAAGGTGCGCTCGAGCGTCGCGAAGCTGCCCGCGTTCGTGATCGCGAGGCGTGCCTGGCTCGCGATCCCCGACAGGAGCTCGAGCTCGCGCACGGAGACATCCGCGGGCGCGTCCACTGCGAGCGCCGCAAGACCCTGGTCGAGCGGGATGAACGAGACAGCGTGGGGCGAGGCGAGCTCTCGCAGTCCGAGAGACCGCGCGACGAGCGCGGCCTCGGCGACGGTCACCACGAAGGGCTCGCTCCGCGCCGAGCACCGGGCGACGATCTCCGGCGACAGCACGCGTCCCTGGAGACCGGCGTACGCAGCGTCACCCTCGGTGGCACGGCAGGCGAGCCCGCCGTCGACGGTCGGGAGCCAGACCGAGCAGCGCCGCGAGCCCATGATGCGCGCCGTCGCCCGCACGACCTGCTCGAGGACGCCGTCGAGGTTCGTGACCGCCGCGAGCTCCCGGGTGAGCTCGAGAAGCGCCTTCGCGCTCTCGGCCTCGCGCCGTTGCGCCTCGTAGAGACGGGCGTTCACGAGCGCGACCGAGACGTGCCCGGCGAGCACCTCGAGCAGGCGCAGGTCGTCGGCGTCGAACTGGTCGCGGCCGAGCTTCGAGACGACGATCACGCCGACGACGCTCTGGCCGTAGAGAAACGGCACCGCGAGGAGCGACTCCGCGATCTCGTCCGTGCCGTCGATCCGGATCCCGATCCCGCAGTGCGCCGCGTCGCCGGTCAGGTACGGCTCGCCGGTCTCGGCGACGTGCCCCGTGACGCCGTCGCCGACCCGCGTCGCAAGTACGTCCATCGCCGCGCCCGACGCGGTGAGGTCGCCGCGGAACGCGATCGGCCGGAGATCCTCGCCCTCGCGGACGAAGACGCGGCAGTTGTGGTAGTCGATCAGGAGGCGGAGCTCCTCCGCGATCGTCGCGCCGATCTCGCCCACGTCGTTCAGGCGGCTGAGCTTCGTCGAGACGCCGTGGAGCATCTTCAGATGGGCGATTGACCGGAACTCGGCGCCGCGATCGGTCGCCGCGTCGGCCGGGCGCTCCGGCGTCCCCTCCTGGAAGACGACGATCTGGCCCTTGCCGCGCGCCTTGGCGGTCATCATCGCCACCTCGGCGCAGGCGACGAGCTCGCGCGGGTTCGCCGCATGCACGGGGCCGGACGCGATGCCGACCGAGAGGCTCACCTGCCCGACCGGCCCGAAGGCCCGGGCCGCAACGTGCTCCTGGACGCGCTCCGCGAGCCGGAACGCGTCGGAGAGGCCGCTCGTGGGCACGATGATCGCGAACTCCTCGCCTCCGATCCGGCACACGATGTCGCTCGTGCGCACCGCCGAGAGGAGGATGGAGCCGACCTCGGAGAGCACGTGGTCGCCCGTCGCGTGGCTGTAGACGTCATTGACCCGCTTGAAGTCGTCGAGGTCGATCATCACGAGCGCGACGGGCATGCCGTCGGCCGACGCCCTCAGCAGCTCCTGGCGCAGGCGCTCGTGGAACGCGCGATGGTTCCAGAGGCCGGTCAGCGGGTCGGTCTGCGCCTGGTGCTCCAGGGTCGCGCGGATGTGCGCGTTGTCGATCGCGAGCGCGGCCGCGTCCCCGAACCGGACGACGAGCAGGAACTCGTCCTCGGTGAACTCCTGGTAGCCGGCCCGATAGATGTTGAGCGTGCCCTTCAGATGGCCTCGGGCGACGAGGGGGACGACGATCAACGACTCGGGGTCGGGTGTCGTGTTCGCGACGAACCGGACGCGCGGGTCGAGCTCGGCGCGGTTCGCGAGCACCGGCTCGCGATGCTCGACGGCCCAGCCGGTGATCCCGACGCCGTAGGAGAAGGGCTCGTCCGCGAGCACCTTCTCGACGTCGTTCCCCGACGCGTAGACCGCGCGCAGCTGCCGCTTCGCCTCGTCCGCCTCGTAGAAGGTGATGTCGTCGTAGGGGATGAGGTCCCCGACCGTCTGCGCGATGCGCTCGAGGAGGTCGTCGAGCGATTGCTCGGAGAGCACCTCGTGGAAGACGTCCGCGAGCCGGCGGTACGACTCGACGAGGGGGTCGAGCGATTCCTCCGGCGCCCGGCGGAGCGACGACTCCGAGGCAGGGGTGTTCGGGGGACGGTTCACGGCCTCCGTCCTTGCATCGGCCGGTTGGGCGCCGAGCTTGAGGACCGTCGGCACGAGCGCGGACCGTGCACAATCGCGGTATGCCGGGCAAGATCGTCGTCGGGATCGACGGGTCGGAGCACGCAGCCGCGGCGCTCCGGTGGGCAGCGGAGGAGGCGGCGCTGCGCACCGCAACCCTCGAGGCCGTCCACGCCTGGACATACGTGCCGCTCGCGACCCCCGCCGACGCGGGCCTCGTGCCCATGGCGTGGACGGACAGCGGTGAGATGCTCGACGCGACGCGGGACACCGCCGAGCGGATCGCCGCCGAGCAGGTCCGTGCCGTGCTCGGCGAGACGCACCAAGCGCGGGTGATCGTGACGGAGGGCCCGGCCACCGAGGTGCTGCGCGCGGCGTCGGCGGACGCCGACCTGCTCGTCGTCGGCAACCAGGGTCGCGGGAACCTCGCCTCGGCACTGCTCGGCTCGACCTCGGCCGAGATCGCGGACTCGGCCTCCTGCCCGGTCGTGATCGTCCGCGTGCCCGATTGAGCGCACGCGCCGTCGAGGCGTGCAGGAGACGGGATGCCAGCCGTGAACTCGTGCCCGGTGAGGCGTGTGGCAGTGTCGTTATCGGTCGCGCTCGCGGCGCTGGCCGTCTGCGCGTCGGCCGGCGCGGCGACCGGCACCGAGGGCGAGGTATGGCTCCTTCGTGGGGGCGAGCCCGTCGCGGTCCACCGCTCGGCGCCCCGCATCCCCGGGCTCGTGCGCGCCCTGCTCGCCGGCCCGACGAGGCGCGAGCGCGCCGGCGGCCTGAAGACCGCTGTCCCGACCGGGACGCGGCTCCGCGACCTGCGGATCTCGCGGCAGGTCGTCACCGTCGACCTCGCGGCGCGCTTCGCGAGCGGACGCGACGACGCCTCGCTCCGTGCGCGCGTCGGGCAGGTCATCCGCACGCTCCGCTCCGTTCCCGGCGTCGCCGGGGTTCGCGTGCGGATCGAAGGCGGCGTGCCGATCGGCCTCTTCCCGGGCTACGACCTGCGTCGCATCGTCCGCGCGCCGAGTGACGGTGCGCGCGCCGGCGGCGTGCGTGAGACGCAGCTCCTGCTCGCCGATCTCGGCTTCCTCGCCCGCGGGGACGTCACGGGCAACCTCGACGAGGCGACGTCGATCGGCGTGCTCGCGTTCGAGAAGTGGTCGGGGCTCCCGAGGGACGGCGTGCTCGACAACGGCGTCGCCGCGGCGTTGCGCCGTGCGACGCGGCCGGAGCCGATCCTCCGGCGCGCGGGGCGGCGCGTCGAGCTCCACCTCGGGCGCCAGGTCGCGTTGCAGATCGCCGACGGTCGCGTCGAGCGCGTCTTCCACGTCTCCTCGGGCGCCGGCGGCGCGACGCCGTCGGGGTCGTTCCGTGTCTACCGCAAGGAACGGATGTCGTGGTCGGTGCCGTTCTCGACCTGGATGCCGTGGGCGAGCTACTTCGTCGGCGGCATCGCTTTCCACGCCTATGGCTCCGTGCCCGCCTACCCGGCCTCGCACGGCTGCATCCGGATGATGGCCCGCGACGCGCCGCTCATGTTCGCCTTCGCGACGTACGGGACCCCGGTCGACGTCCTCTGGGAGCGCGCGTGAAGCGGCTGCGATGCGCCGCGGCGGTCGTGGCCGCCGCGCTCGGTCCGGCGGGCGCTGCGCTCGCCGCCGAGGCACCGACGCCGCCGCCCGCTGCCCCTCCGAGCTCGCTCGTCGTGGCGCTCAGCCTCGGCGACTCACCGCTCCAGGCGGGCGTCGTCCGGGGACGCACGGTGATCCTCGCCCGAGGGTTCGAGGTCGAGCTGGCCCGCACGCTCGCGCGACGGCTCGGCGGTCGCGTCCAGCGCTTCGTCGACGTGCACCCGCCCGCCCGCCTGCTCGCCTCGGGCGGCTCGACGTGGCATCTCGCGATCGCCGCGATCGAGAGCGGCAGCCCGTCTCACGGCGGCGGCGCCCGCACCGCTCCGTACCTCACCACCGACCTGGCGGTCGTCCTTCGCCGCGGTCTCGCGCGACCCGAGCGCCTCGCGGATCTCCGCTCGCGGGTGCTGTGCACCGTCCGGGGGTCGGCCGCGTACTCCGTCGTCACGCGGAGGATCCGTCCGACCCGCGTCCCGCTCGTCGTCGCGGGCAACGAGCGCCTCCGCGCGCTCGTGCGCACCGGGTCGTGCGACGCGGCCGTGCTCCCGGCCCTCGAGGCGGGTCGCTTCGTCTCCGCGCAACCGCACCTCCTCGGGCCGGTCGCAGGGCGGATCGCCCGGGGCGACGGTCTCGTCGTCGCGGTCGCACCCGGCGCCGGCCTCGAGCTCGGCCGCGTCGACGCCGAGCTTCGCCGCCTGCGAGCCGACGGGACGCTCGGCCGCCTCGCCCGCGTCTGGCTCGGCCTCGACCCGGCGTCGCTGCGCCGGCTCCGCTAGCGGTCGGGCGGCTCCCCGTCGCCGGGGCGCGCACGTCCGAGCCAGAGGATCGCAACGAGTACCGCCACGGGGAGCACGACGGCGGCAACGACCCAACCGATCGGCCCTGCCGCGGTGAGCCCCACGATCAGCAGCGGCAGGCCGACGATGAGTGCGACGACGATCGCGAGAGCGGCGGCGAACCCCATCCCGACGAGGGTACGCCGAGCGTCGCGCCCCAACGAGGTTCCGATGGCGGCATCCGAGGAAGAATGCAGCCGTGGGGAACCCCTCGCTCCAGCGCCTCCTCGCCGCCGCAGGCCTCGTCGTCGTCGTCGGCGGCCTCCTCTACGCGATCTCGTCCGGCGTCGGCGACGACGACTCGTCCGCGACGCCGGAGACGCCGACGACCCCGGCGGCGACCCCACCTCCGGCGACACCCCGCAGGCCTCGGCCGGCGCCGTTCGTTCGCCTCACCCCGGCCGGGGCGTTCGATCCCGAGGGCGACGACCGGGAGCGCGACGAGGAGGCGGGGCTCGCGGTCGACGGTCGCCCCTCGACGTCCTGGCGCACCGAGCGGTACTCGAACTTCTTCAAGTCGGGCGTCGGTCTCGTCCTCGACGCGGGACGGCGGGTCCGGGTGGAGCGGGTCGTCGTCGTCTCGCCGACGACCGGCGGGCGAGCCGAGATCCGGCTCGGAGACTCGCCCGACGGCCCCTTCGCGGTGGCCGCGCCCGCCCGGACGCTCGGCGGGACGACGACCTTTCGGGTCCCGCGTCGCGCGGGGCGCTACGTCGTCGTCTGGGTCGTCGCCGTCCCGGACGGCAGCGCCACCGAGATCGCCGAGGTTCGCGTCCGCGCCCGCCGCTGAGCACCGCGGCATGTCGATATTCCGGACTGGACTATTCCGAGACGGACATCTATGGTTCGACCTCCATGCTCGCCGCGAAGCAGGAGTCGAGCACGCTCACGACGAGCGAGGCCGCCGTTCTTGCGCTCCTCGCGCTCGGCGGCGAGGGCTCGGGCTACGAGCTGACCAAGCGGGTCGGCCGTGCGATCGGGCACGTCTGGGCGCCGGCCCGCAGTCAGCTCTACGCCCTGCTCCCACGGCTCGTGACGGACGGGCACGTCCGGATGCGCACCGTGCGCCAGAGGACCCGGCCCGACAAGCAGGTCTACCGGCTGACCTCGGCGGGGCGCGCGGCGCTCGACGTCTGGCTCGCCGACGAGTCCGGCGGCGAGTCGGCCTTCCACCTCCGCCTCTTCGTGGGATCGCTGCTGCCCACCGACATCCTCGCCGGGCATGTCGAGCGATTCCGCGAGTCGACCTCAGCCCGTCTCGAGGAGTACCGGCGCCTCGAGCCGATGAACACTCGCACCGGGACCGACCGCTTCCACTGGTTCGAGCTGCGACGCGCGATCGCGCGTGCCGAGCAGGACGTGGAGTGGGCCGACTGGGTGCTCGCGGAGCTCCGCCCGTGACGGCGCGCAGGACGCTCGTGGCCGTGCTGGCCGCCCTCTCGCTGGCGACGGGCACCGCAGCGGTCGCCGCGACCTCGCCCGTCGCACGCGACGTCCTGTCGCTCGCCACCGAGATGGAGCGGACCCATCCCGCCCTCTACGCGACGACGCCACGGCCGCGGTTCCGTGCCGAGGCGGCCTCGCTCGCGCGGCGCGCCCCGTCGCTCACGAGGCCGCAGCTCGTGGCGGGGCTCATGCGGCTCGTCGGGCTCGCGGGAGCGCGCAACGGGCATACCGCGATCTATCCGTTCGACGAGCACCCGAGGCCGCTGCACGTCTACCCGCTGCGGCTCTACGCGTTTCCGTCGGGCCTCCACGTCATCGCCGCGCCCGGCCACGAGGACCTCCTCGGCGCGCGCGTCGTCGCGATCGAGGACGCGCCCATCGAGCGCGTCGTGGAGGCGGTCCGTCCTCTCGTCGCACGGGACAACGAGGCGAGCTTCCTCGAGTTCATGCCCGAGTACGTCCTCACCGAAGAGGTGCTGGCCGGGCTCGGGCTGACCGACGGAGGCGCCGCGACGCTCTCCTTCGCCGACGGGCGCACGGTGTCGCTCGAGCCCGTGGCGGCCCCGTCGTTCTTCTCGGTCGGCTCCGTCCTCGCCCCACTCCAGCGTCCAGGCGGCACCCAGCCGGTATGGCTCCGCGGCCCGGACCGCGACCAGTGGCTGACGACGCTCGACCGCGGGCGCGCGGTCTACCTCGGCTATCGCATGACGACGGGCGACACGTGGGCGACGTCGCGGCGGCTGCTCCAGCTGGCCGGCCGCCGGGGCGTGCGGCGCGTGATCGTGGACGTCCGCCTCAACCACGGCGGGGACAACACGACCTACGGCGCGCTCCTCGACGCGATCCAGCGGCTCGCGAAGAAACGGGTCGTCGTGCTCCTGATCGGACGGGCGACGTTTTCCGCCGCCGGCAACTTCGCCGCGGACGTCGACGCGCTGCCACGCGTGAGCCTCGTCGGCGAGGCGACCGGCGGCTCGCCGAGCCAGTGGGGTGACTCGGCAGTCCTGCAGATCCGGTCTGCGGGGCTGATCGCGCGGGTCGCGACGTCGTACCAGCGCTACGGCAACCCGAAGGCGCTGACCACGAGGCCCGACATCGCCGTGCCGCTACCGGCCGACGACTTCCTCGCGGGACGCGATCCCGTCCTCGCGCGCGCTCTGCAGCTCGGCTGACGCGGGCGTGCATACGATCGAGCCGTGGAGACCGTGCGCCTCGGCAGCTCCGACCTCGATGTCTCGCGGGTCGGGCTCGGCTGCAACAACTTCGGGTCGCGCCTCGACGAGGACCGGACGGCGGCCGTCGTCCACGCGGCGCTCGAGGAGGGGGTCACGTTCTTCGACACGGCCGACATCTACGGATCGGGGGACAGCGAGCGCTTCCTCGGGAAGGTGCTCCGCGAAAGGCGGGACGGAGTCGTCCTCGCGACGAAGTTCGGGCAGGACGCGGGCGTCCCCGGGCCCGGCGGGTCTCGGGATCACGTGCGCCGCGCCGTCGACCGCTCGCTCGAACGCCTCGGGATGAGCTCCGTCGACCTCCTCTACTACCACCGCCCGGACGGCGTGACGCCGATGGCGGACACGCTCGGGGCGATGCAGGAGCTCGTCGAGGAGGGCAAGGCACGCTGGCTCGGCCTCTCGAACGTCTCGCTCGCGCAGCTCGACGAGGCGACGGCGTCGGGCGTCACCGTCGTCGTCGTCCAGAACCGCTACAGCCTCATGGAGCGCCGCGACGACGCCGACGTCCTCCCGCGGTGCCGCGAGCTCGGCATCGGCTACGTCCCGTACTTCCCGCTCGAGAGCGGGCTCCTGACAGGGAAGTACCGCCGGGGTGTCGCGGCCCCGGAGGGGACCCGGCTCGCCGGGTCGGGCGAAAGCCTCAGCGAGGAGCGCTTCGACCGGGCCGAGCGCCTCGAGCGATTCGCCGCCGACCGGGGCCGAACGCTGCTCGAGCTGGCGATCGGAGGCCTCGCCTCCGTGCCGGGGATCGCGTCGGTGATCGCGGGCGCGACGAGGCCCGAGCAGGTTCGAGCGAACGCAGCGGCCGGAGCCTGGAGCCTCGCCCCGGACGAGCTCGCGGCGCTCCCGGTCGGCTAGGCCTAGGCGGGCTCCGTCGGCGTCTGCGCCCGGCCGCGGGAGATGCGCTCGCTCAGGGTCGCCGCCAGCGCCTCGGAGCTGTCGGAGAGCCCCCGCTGGGTTGCCGCCGCACGAGCGTGCCAGACGTCGGCCTGGAGCCGGTCGACCTCGTCGACGAGCATGAGGATCGCCTTGCCCGCGGCCCGGAGCTCGTCCCGCGCGTTCGTCGAGAGGCCCTGACCCCATTCCCTCAGGGTCTCGAGGCGTTCCTCGTCGAGGCGCTGCACCACGTGGGCAGCCTATGCCACCGCGTCGCCCCCCGAGACTGGCCCATCGGGCGGGATCACCCTGTCGGGTACGGCGGTCCGGGGGTGGGCGCGCCTCGGCGCCCGCCCCCGGCCCGGATCCGTCAGATCACGCGCCTCGACGTGCGCGAGCCACCCAACGCCGAGTAGGCGACGAGGATGACGATCGCACCGATGATCGAGGCGATCCAGGTGCTGATGTCGAAGAACTCGTCGATCGGGTCCCCGGCCCCGACGAGCCAGGCGACGAACCCGCCGAGGAGCGCCCCGGCGATTCCGAGCAGGATCGTCAGGATGATCCCGAAGTTCTCCGCGCCCGGGTAGACGGCCTTGGCGATGATGCCCGCCACCGCGCCGATTGCGATCCAGCCGATGATTCCCATGTTCTGAGCTCCTTCTCCAGCGGGCGAGTCTCGCCCGGTCAGCCGCGAGTGTTCCCACGCCGGAGAGCGGTCAAACGACATCGGAGCGACGCGAGCGGCTCAGAACTCGAGCGGCTCCAGCGATCGCTCCTCGGCGCACTCGACTGCCCACGTCTCGCAGATGTCGCGAAGCTCCGCTCGCCGCGGCGGCGGGCGCGACCGCCTCGGCGACCACCTGGTGGACGATGCTCTCGCTCTGCGGGCTCACGTCGTGCGTGCGGACGGCGTGCAGCTGGACCCGGTCGGCCGTCTCGAGCAGCCTCCGGGCGAGCCTGTCGACCTCCGCCTGGGTGGCCTCGCGGCCCGAGAGCGGCCCGAAGTTCACGACGATCTCGATCGCCCGGTCGGCGTCGGAGCGGATGAATGCGGTTGTCTTGTCCATTCCGGGACCGTACCCCCGGGGCTCGCCGCCGAACCCGGGCCGTCGGTCGGCGATTGCGCCGGCCGTCTCCGAGGTGCACGCAACCTGATACTTGGTAGCGTCGCTCCGTGGTCGTCGGCGAGCGAGCGCCGGAAGCACCGACTCGGCGCAAGCAAGACCGCGCTCGCGTGCTCGGCATGCGATGAAGATCGCCATCGTCGGCACCGGTGCAATGGGATCCGTGTACGCGGGGATCCTCGGCGACGCGGACAACGAGGTGTGGGCCGTCGACGTCTGGGCCGAGCACGTGGAGGCGATCCGGACGGCAGGGCTGACCGTCGAGGGGGCGAGCGGACGCCGTACGGTTCGGATCGACGCCACGTCCGACCCCGGCGAGGTCGGCGTCTGCGACCTGGTCGTGATCGCGACGAAGGCCCGCGATGTGGAGGCGGCGGCGCATGCCGCGAAGCCGCTCGTCGGGCCGGAGACCGTCGTGCTGCCGATCCAGAACGGGCTCGGAAGCGCCGACCGCGTGGCCTCCGTGCTTGGCGAGGAGACGGGTCGCGATCGGGGTCGTCGGCGGCTTCGGCGCGTCGATCGTCGGGCCGGGGCACGTGCACCACAACGGCTGGGAGCTCGTGCGGCTGGGCGAGCGCAACGGCCCTGCCACGCCGCGGATCCTCCGTATCGCGAGGGTGTGGGAGGACGCGGGCTTTCGAGTCCGGGCGTACGACGACGTCGATCAGCTGGTCTGGGAGAAGCTGATCTGCAACGTCTGCTTCAGCGGCACCTGCGCGATCCTGGAGCGCCCGATTCGCGTGGTGCTCGACGACCCGTCCGCCTGGCACGTCGCTTCGAGCTGCGCGCGGGAGGCATACGAGGTCGCCCGCGCACGCGGGATCACGCTCGAGATCGACGATCCCGTGGCCTTTGCCCGCGCGTTCGGCGAGAAGATCCCCGAGGCACGCCCCTCGATGCTGCTCGACGTCCTGGCGGGACGTCCCAGCGAGATCGACGTGATCAACGGCGCGATCCCGCCCGCCGCTCGCGAGGTCGGCCTCACGGCGCCTGTCAACGAGGTCGTCGCCGCGCTCGTGAGGGCGAAGAGCCCGCCGTCCTGAGCCGATTCACCGGCCGAAGCCCGCGTATGGTCTCGCCGTGGAGCTCGGGAGGGTGGGCGTCTGGATGGGCGCCTTCGCCGTGGCGCCCGCGACGGAGGCGCGACCTGCGGCGCGTGAGATCGAGGAGCTCGGCTACGACACGCTCCGACGGGCTGGTCGACGCCCTCGTCGCTGCCGGCGGTGAGGCCGCGGTCACCTCGCGCCTCGAGGAGCACCTCGGCGCCGGAGCGACCCAGGTGGCGATCCAGCCGCTCGAGGACGCCGACCCGTTCGGGCGCGGGACCCTTCGGCGCCTCGCCGGCCCCTGCAGTTGTCAGTCCCGTGATGCGGCCCGAGCGGCGGCGACTGCTTCGAGTCGGGAGTTGACACCGAGCGCCCGAAAGAGACGGCGGATGTGGTTCCGGACCGTCTCGGTGCTCAGGTGGAGCTCGGCGGCGATCTGCTTCGTCGAGCGGCCCTGCTCCAGGAGACGAAGCACCTCGACCTGACGAGGGGTGAGATGCGGTGGCGTTGCCGGCCCCTCCTCGGGCCCGCCTTCGAACAGCCCGAAGACGCCGACCACCCGATCGCCGTTCATGAGCGGTGCCGAGCTGATCTCGACGGCCACCCGCGTGCCGTCGGCCGTGACCAGGACGCCGTTCGCCTCTGTCGCCGGGGAGGTGCCGAGCACCTTCCGGGAGAACAGCTCGCGGGCCCGGCGGCTGTCCTCGGGCGCGACGACGGAGGTGAAGTGGCGACCACGAACGTCGCCGACGAGCCGCTCGGCGGCCGCATTGATCCACCGCACGATTCCCGTCTGGTCGAGGACGTAGCTCGGCACGCCGACGCTCTCCAGAGCCTGCTCGACGTCGCCACCGACCTTCAGGCCGGATGCCATCTCGGAAGTGTGGCTGATCAGCCCCGCGGGCGTCAGAAGCTCTCGCTCAGGGAGGCCCACCGGAGCGGCCTCTAACGGAGGAGGGCACGTGGAGGTTCCCGCACCTGATCCATGTTCTTGCCCGGCTCGCCACGGTCGGACACCTTGACGAAGAACCACTGCCCGTCGCCCGTGTTGCCGGCAGCCCCGGGTCCCGCGAACCATGCATCGTCGCTGACAGCCTCGACGTTGACGACTCGGGTCAACTGGCGTCGGCAATTGACCCGATCGTGTCATGTACGGCCCCGCCGCCCGCACCTACCGTGGCCCACGGCGAGCCCGGCGCCGGAGCTCCCCCCTCGACGCATGATGCATCGCGCGGCCGGGGGGGACGGCAACGGTGCACCCCTGCACAGGCGAGGGGCCCTGCGCGGGCTCGCCGTCACTGCGCGAGAGACTCGATCCTCCCCCGGCGGGTCTCTCGCGCAGCCTTCTTCGAGTGGGCTACCGGCCTGATCAGGAACGCCGCAAGCCGGCTTGCCGAACGGGCTTTCGGCTCATGCGCCGGCAAGAATCGAACGTGCGCACGCGGTCCAGGAAACTGGCCGCGACGGCATCCGAGATGTGTGACTGAGGCGGCACACCCAGTGTCAGCTCTGCGCACGACGGCGGCTGGATGGGCTCGTAGCGTGCTGTCGTGGCGAGCGGTCGACGATCCGCGGAGCGGACATGAGCGAGCTCGCGCCGGTCTTCGGAATCTTCGCGGTCGGTGTGGCGGTCGCGGACACCATCCCCTACGTGCGCGACATCGTGCGCGGAACGACGCGGCCACACCGGGGAACGTGGTTCATCTGGGGGATCCTCGCGATTGTCGTGACGCTCTCGCAGCGCTCGGACGGCGCCTCGTGGAGCGTGCTCGTGGCCGCCGCGCAGGCGGGTCTCACGCTCGGCGTCTTCGTTCTGTCGATCCGCCGCGGCGCGGGCGGGCTCAGCTCGGTGGACGGTGTCCTGTTCGCGATCGCGGCGGGCGGCGTTGCCGGCTGGGCCGTCGCCGGTGAGCCGATCGTCGCCACCGTGTGCGTCATCGTCGCCGACCTCGTCGCAGCGACGATGATGATGCCGAAGACGTATCGCGACCCCGGCTCGGAAACACTCTCTACCTTCGGCCTGGCGAGCCTCAGCGGTGCGCTCGCAGCGTGTGCGGTCGGGCACGTTGAGGTCGCGCTGCTCCTCTACCCGGCCTACCTCTGCGTCGTGAACGGGTCGATCGCGCTCGTCATCTACGGGCGGCGGCGGCTCCTGGCGGCGCACGATGCGCCGCGACGCACCGTCGCGGCGCCTGCTCGATCCTGACAGGCCTCGCTATCGGACTCGCCGCCGGTGACCTAGAGGAGTGCCCCCGGCAAGATCGAACTTGCGCACGCGGTGTGCTCTTCCGCTCATCCATGCGGCGTCCAACCTCTGTGCGCCAGTCCGCGCGCCATTCACGCGCGACGCGTGACGCCGGGCGTCTTGGCCATGGACTCGTCTGGCACGCGAGCGCATGGTTGACAGAGGAGATGAGTTCGTTACGTTGGCCCGCGTGGCCTTCAAATGGGTAGAGCGTGCAGCCACGGCTCCACCGAGCGCCTGCGGACCTGGCGCTCCCACACGCTCGGCCCCCTGAGATGGCGAGCGGCGAAGTCCACCGAACGCGGCTCGCGCACGAGCGCACGTATCTCGCGTGGTGGCGTACTGGGTTGGCCGGGATCGCGGCGGGATTCGCAGTCGGGCGTGTCCTGCCAGAGGTCGTCGGCGGCACGAACTGGCCGTACATCGCACTGGGAACCGTGCTGGCGGCCTCCGGTCTGGCGGCCATGGTGTTCGGGATCGTGCACTACCGAGAGTTGCAGGCGGCGCTGCGGGCAGACCGCGACCCGCACACCGGCGAGGGTTTCGTGCTGGCGCTCGCTGCGGTCGGGATCGTGGTGGGAGTTGTGTCCGTCCTGCTCGTCCTCCTTGCTCCCTGATCGGGAGCGCGGCGTCTCTTCCCGATAACGGTCACGTCTGCAGCGGGTATGCCCCTCCCCATCGAAGGGAGGTCGCCACTGAGGGCCTGGTCGCCGCCCCAGCCGTCATCCAGGCGAGGGCAATGCGTTGTGTTGGGCGATCTCGGCCAGCACCTGTGCGCTCGGCTTTGGCGTTCGCTCGAATGTCGTGCGGTCGACGGACGCGAGGCCGTACCTTGGCTTGTAGCCCTGGTTCCACTCGAAGTTGTCCAACAGCGACCAGTGGATGTAACCGAGGACAGGCACGCCCCCGCCGACCGCCTTCGTCAGCTCCCGCAGTGCAGCTGGAAGTAGCCACGCGCGGATGCTGTCGTCGTCGGTATTGACGCCGTGTTCGGTGATCAGGATCGGCAGCTTGGTCATGGAGTGCGCGTAGGCGACCGCTCCGGCCAACGACGGCGGATGTACCTCGGCCCCCGAAGCGTTCAGCACTGCGCCCTCGGGTGGTGGCAGCTTGGCGGTGCCATCCCAGACGTTCCGCTCGTAGTTCTGGACGCCGAGGAAGTCGTCGTCACGAACGGTCGCCAGCCAACGCCCGTACACCTGGTTCCTAACTGAGTCGCGGATGCTGTCCTCACCGACAGCCTGATCATCGGAGATTGCGAGGCCAATCCCGACCGGCAAGTCTGGGTGGATCGCCTTGATTGCAGTCCGCGCCAACTCATGTGCGGCGATTTGATTGGAGCTTGCGGTTTCACGATCCTTCGGGTCGACGGTGAAGCCGGGATAGAACCTCGGAACACCAAGCTGGCGAGCGACCGCCTCCTCCATCTCTCGCTGGCTCTCAAAGGCGCTAGTCGGCAGAAACAGTTGCAAGATGTCGGGAAGGTTCGGCTCGTTGAGTGTCATCGCGTATCCGATCTCTGCCGCAAGATGCTCCGCTGCGCGCGTGCAGAAGCGTGCGAATAGTTGGGGCGACTCGGCGTTCAACCATCCAGCTTGGCCAGCGAACCATCGTGGTGTTGTGAAGTGGTTGAACGTGAGGACGGGCGTGATCCCGCGGTCGCGACAGCCTGTGATCAGGGCCTTGTAGTGGTCGAGCATCGCGACCGAGAACATGCCCGGCTCCGGTTCGATCCGTGCCCACTCCAGGCTGAAGCGGAAGCAATTGAGGTTGAGGCTGCGCACCAGGTCGAGGTCGGCCCGCCACAGCGCGAAGCTGTTCACCGCGTCACCTGACGGCTCGGCAAAGACCGTTGGACGGATGTTTTCCATGAGCCAGCAGTCGCTGTTGACGTTGTTCCCCTCGACCTGATGACCGGCCGTCGCGGCGCCCCACATGAATCCGTCGGGAAAGGTGAAGAGGCTCACCTAATCACCGTATAGCTCTAGATCGCGCTCGGTCCACCTGAGCGATGCTGACCCGCCCTGCGCCTTCTGGCACCGGATCGCTGACTGCCGATACGTGTCGAGCACAGCCTCGCTGGGCGCCTACCTCATCCCCTCGCGCGCCCAAGCGCAGGGAGAGGCAGAGCGATCACGGTCGCACCTTCCCCCCGGAGGTAGCGGTCAGCCCGCGCCTCGCTGATCCCGGCGGCGTCGAGGAAGCTCGCGTACCCGTGTCTGCACTCATGGAGGGTGACGACTCCCGACTTCGGAGGAGAGACCTACGACGACAGTGCCTGCGTACGCGATCGACGATCAAACCGCCATCAAGGTGGTCGATGGCGCCCTCGAGGTCGTCTTCGAGGGGCACTGGAAGCTGTTAACCCCAGCCCGGCAGCAAGCTAGTCGGCTCGGGAGACACGCGCGCAGGCCTGGGCCAGCGTTCGGGAATGTCCCCTGACGCGACCGGCGCGAAGTCTGTTACCCCGTGGTTGGCTCGCCTGCGTTGCCCAGAACCAACTCCTTGAAAGCGGTCTCGGCGCGGATCGGGTCGAAGTCGCCGTCCTCGGCAGCAAGCGTACGGAACGATTCTCTGCGGTCGATCGCGAGCCGGAGATGCCTGATCGCGTCGTCTGTCCGGCCGGCGAGGCTCTCGCAGCACGCGAGGTTGTAGAGCGGCCCCGCGCACTCAGGATGAGCTTCGATCAACTCGCGTCCCTGATCGGCAGCCTCGGCGTATTGGCCTGACTCGTAGAGATGGTTGAGCGGCATCCAGATGTCGCCGCCCTGGTACTCGTACGCCTTCCCCGGAGTTCCGCCGATCGCGACGAGCGTCGTCCCCGGCTCCTCAGCGAACGCCGTCCGCTTCACGGCGGGGCGAACGAAGACGAGTGTGCCCGCGGGTGCGTCCACCCGCTCGCCGTCGAGCTCGAACGTCGCGCGCCCGCGCTGGACGAGGTACAGCTCCTCCTGCAGGTCATGCTCCTGTGACTCGTCGTGCTCGTTGATGAGCCGATCGCCTGCCTGATGAGCTGTAAATGCGTTGACGCCGAAGGACGTGATGCCGAAGTTGAACCCGACAGGCCGCCAAGGACAGCGGCCGTCGCTGATCTCGTCGATCCCGTCGATCTGGGCCACCGCGTAACCGCTCATTCGGCCGTCCTCCCTCGGGTTAGGGGATACGCAGGCGACCCAGCCTAACGAGCGTCCCGGCAAGGATCGACCACCTCGCCGCGGCGACACCGTAGATGCTCGCCTGCGCGAGCGTGCTCTCAGCCGACTCCCTCCCCTCCGGTAGCGGTCGAGTCGTGGCGCCTGGTCGCGGAGGCCCGTTTCGCATCCACTGCGCGCCAGTTGCGCGCCAGTGAGCACCCAGATCCAGCCGTCTTGAGCCGTCTCAGGCGGTCAACGCGACGTGGCGGCGGAGAGGGCCGAGGGGGCCGCGAGCGGCTTGGCCAAGCGGCAAACCCCATGACCAAACCGACCGTGCAGAGATGCCCCCGGCCCCGCTGATCGGCGGATAATCACCGCATGACGGTCGATCCTTCGAGGCTGACGCTTCATCTCGAAAGGGTTCTGCACGCACCGAGGGCGCGCGTGTTTGCGGCATGCGCGGAGCCCGATCAACTGGGCGGGTGGTGGGGGCCAGCGGGCTTCACCGCTCCCAGCGTCGACCTCGACGTTCGCGAGGGAGGGCGGTACCGCATCACAATGCAGCCGCCGGACGGGGAGGCGTTCCACTTGAGCGGGCAGTACTCGGAAGTCGATCCCCCGCGGCGCCTCGTCTATACGTTCGTGTGGGAAGAGCCCGATCCCGACGACCAGGAGACACTCGTGACGCTTTCGTTCTCTGACCACGGTGACGGAACGAAGCTCGTTCTCGATCATGGATCGTTCGCGACCCAGGCTCGATACGAGCTGCACCAAGCGGGCTGGACGGAGACACTGGACCGGCTCGCGGAGTACCTGGCGTAAGCAATTGAGGGACATTCCCGCACCTGGCGCAGGCTGCAGCCATATCGCTCGACCCGACGGCTGCGGGGTCTCAAAGCTCGACCCCGAAGCGGTCGCGATGCTCGTCGACGCAGCGGCTCACTTCGGTCGGTCTGGCAAGAAGGCGCTGCCGGCCTTCAGCACCGCGCTCCGCCTGCGGTACCGCAAGGCCGTCCTCTGATAGCCCTGAACTGTTCTCACTAGGATCGGGACATGACTGTCACGCCCACGGATGCTCAGAGCGTTCTCGCCGAGCTCGCGTCGGCCGACCGGCTCCTCGTCCAGCAGGTCTTCAAGCCCATCGCCAACGAGTACCGGATTAGCGTTCCGCTGCGGGGATCCACGGACGAGGCGCGGCCGCTGCTGTTCGTGAAGCAGAAGAAAATGAAGATCCGGGAGGACATCCGGTTCCGCCTTTCCCCCGACGACGAGGCCCACGTCTTCATGATTAAGGGGAAGACGGTGTTCGAGTTCCGGGGGCGTCACGACGTGCTCGATGCCCAGGAGAACCCGATCGGCCTCCTCGAGAAGACGTTCGGCCGCTCGCTTCTCCGCAGCCACTGGCGCGTCCGCGACCCGGAGGGCAACGAGCTGCTGGACGCCCAGGAGTCGAACCTGATCGTCGCGCTCGTACGCCGGCTCGCGGGGCTCCTCCCTGAGTGGCTCTCGCTCCTGTCGTGGATCCCCTTCAACTTCGAGCTTCGCCGCGAGGGGAAGCAGGTGGGGTCGTACAAGCGGATCCTCGGGCCGCTGCGCGACCGCTACGTGCTCGAGCTCAGTGAGGAGCTCGGCGAGGTCGATCGCCGCCTGCTCGTCGCTTTCACCGTTGCCCTGGACGCGCTCCAGGACCGCTAGCGCTTGGCCGGGTGCGAACACATCGACCACCACAAAACTGCTTGCCAAGAAGGCCGTTGTCCTACTCGAGCCCTCGCGCTTGCTCGGAGTGACGCTGTGGCCCCGCGTCAAGCGACCGAACCGTATGACGGTTGTGTCCAGAAATGCTTGAGAGACCCAGCGCCTGTTCGCGTCCGGCGGGCCGCGCCGTTCCCGAGAACTGAACAGCGTCTCGGCCTTAAACGGTTGTAGGTGGAAGCGCTTCTGCGTGGGGCTTCCCTACGCGCCGTCCCGGAACGCGACCCAGTGGGCCTGCATGCGCGCCACCTGGCCCGTTGTGAACTCGAAGTAGCACGCGTCGTGCGAGTGGTCCATGAAGTTGTGGATCGGGTCGACGCCCGGGTCGTTCGGGCACTCAGGCGTGTGGTTCAACGGGCGGAACGCGCCCGGTTTGGTCGATCTCGAAGACCGTCATCGGGATGTCGAACGCCGAGCGGAGAGTGTCGATCAGGCCTCGCTCCTGCCACGCATCGTGGTCGGCGCTTCGCAGAGCGATGAGGATGTGATCTGGCCGGAACGCGCGGATCGCGTCCTCGAACGCTGTGAGCGGAGTCTCGTCACCGATCTGCACCTGAGTCTCCGCTTCCGGGGCGAGGGCGTCGATGTGGCCGAGAATGACGCCGAGGCGCTCGTCCGCCTCGTATCTGGCGCGGTCGGTGTCAGAGGCGAGCCACCGTAGCCGGCTGACGAGAATCGGGGTGATCACGAGGATCTCGGACGCACTCTGGATGAGCGTGCGGATTAGCGGAGGAAGTTCGGCGACGTTCGCGGCGGCTTCGCCGGTCGCGATCAGGAGCCGCGTCTCGTCGGTCGCTGACACGTCGGCATCATGCCATCGCCTCGCTCGCAGTACGCTCATGGAGCTCAGCTCATGCACCCCTCTCTCACCTGAGGAGGTGGACGGATGAAGGTCACGATCGTCGGCGCGGGAAACATGGGGCGCGGCATCGGAACGCGAGCCGTCGCCGGCGGGCACGACGTCGAGATTGCCGACCGCGACCCGGAGCAGGCCCGGGTGCTCGCCGATGAACTCGGCGGCTCGACCACCGCGGTCGGGGCGGACGATCCGGTCGGCGGCGAGGTCGTCGTCTTCGCCGTCTACTACCCGGGGATCAAGGACGCAGTCAGGGAGTACGCGGACCGGCTCGCCGGCAAGGTGGTCGTCGACATCACCAACCCCGTGAACACCGAGACGTGGAACGACCTCGCGACACCGCCCGGGACCTCCTCCGCTGAGGAGATCGCGGAACTCGTCCCTGAGGGTACTCCCGTCGTGAAAGCGTTCAACACCACGTTCGCTCCTACGCTCGTCGCGGGCGAGGTCGGTGGTCAGCAGCTCGACGTCCTGATCGCAGGCGACGACGCCGCCGCCAAGCACAAGGTCGCGCAGCTCGTCTCCGATGGAGGCCTGCGTCCCCTCGACGTCGGTCCGCTGCAACGCGCGCGGCAGCTCGAGCAGCTCGGCTTCCTGCACATCGCCGTCCAGCAGCCACTCGGCCTCGGCTTCGGCAGCGCGATCAAGCTGCATTCGTGAGCGGGGCGCCGCGATGACCGACACCGTCTCTCGCGAGCCCGTTCGGTTCCTCGTCTTCTTCGCGTCCCTTCGCTCGGGCTCCCTGAACGCCCGCCTCGCGGGGCTGGCGGCGGAGGCCATCGAGGCGAACGGCGGGACGGTCGATCTCGGCTCGATGGCCGAGTTCGACTGCCCCTCGTACAACGCCGACGTCCAGGTGGACAAGGGCTTCCCCGCGGCTGCGGAAAAGCTTCGCAGCCGCTTGGAGGCGAACGACGCGTTCGTCATCGCCTCGCCGGAGTACAACGCCTCGATGCCAGGCGTCCTCAAGAACGCCTTCGACTGGGTCTCGCGCATGCAACAACAGGCCTTCCACGAGCGCCATTGCCTGCTCATGTCCGCGTCCCCGTCCATGGTTGGCGGGAACCGCGGGCTGTGGTCGTTGCGCGTTCCCTTCGAGCACTGCGGCGCGCGCGTGTATCCGGACATGTTCTCGCTCGCCCAGGCTCACCGCGCGTTCGACGGGGACGGCCGGATCGCGAGCGCGGAGCTTCGGGAGCGCTTCGAGACCACGATCGTCGGCTTCATGGATCTCGTCGAGGCCGCCAAGCACTACCCCTGCGTCAAGACAGCCTGGGTCGAGTTCCTCGGTGAGCATCATGACACGGTCCTCGAGCACGTCCGGTGACGTGAGAGTAGGAGCAAATGGACGACAACCAGATTCATCGTCGGATCGAAGATCTCGTCTCCGAGGAGCACTCACTTTGGGAGCGCGAGGCGGCCGGAGAGGCCACCGAGCAGGACCGGCAACGACTCGACTCGTTGAAGGTGTCGCTCGACCAGTGCTGGGACCTGCTGCGACAACGGCGCGCTCTGCGCGAGGCGGGTCTCGACCCTGAGGTCGCGCGCGTGCGCGATGCCGGCGTCGTGGAGCACTACCAGCAGTAGCGAGCACACGAAACGGCGGGGCCCGGTGAACGAAGCCACCGTCGCGGCTCGACCGCGGCGGCAGGCTCCCGTGCAACTCGCCGGCTATGGCGTGAAGGAGGCACAACGCTAGTACGATCGCCAGGCGATCATGGTCGACATGCAAGGGAGCGAGACGCGGGTCTTCGAACGCATCCTCTGCGGCGTCGACGGCGCCCCTGCAAGCTTGGCGGCGGTGCGGGCGGCGTCTCGCCTCCAGCTCCGAGAAGGATGCCTTCGCTTCGTGGCGGCGACGAGTATCGCGAAGGCTGCGCATGCGGGCATGGCCGCTACCCACGCAGCCGGGCTGCTTCAAGACGAGGCGGAGGCCGCGCTCGCGGAGGCCCTGGCGGTCGTGCCCTCGGCGGCTGGGAAGCTCGTCGTCGGCAACCCGGCGACAGCTCTCCTGCGCGAGGCCGAGGCGGACGAGACGACGCTGGTCGTCGTCGGCTCGCATGGTCACCGCCGCGCCACGGCGATGCTGCTCGGGACGGTTGCGCTGACACTGCTCCGTGACGCGCCCTGCTCCGTCTTGATTGCGCGCGATGTGACCGAGCCAGAGACGTGGCCCCGAGCCGTCGCGTCGGCGTCGACGGCTCTCCCGAGTCCGCTGCTGCGCTCACGGTCGCACGGGAGATCGCCGGCCGCTTCACGGCCAACCTTCAAGTCATCGCTTCGACGGCGGACCACTTCGACCCCGAGCTGGCGGCAGCATTCGCACCGGAGCTCGAGGAGCACTCCGAAGGCGCCGTCACTGCGCTCGTGGCCGCGTCGGAATCGGCTGACCTCGTCCTCGTCGGGAGTCGCGGTCTGCACGGTTTGAAGGCGCTCGGAAGCGTGAGTGAGCGGGTCGCGCACCAGGCGCTTTCGTCCGTGCTTGTGGTTCGTCCCTCACACCCGGCATAACCGGTTGTCCAGCCGAGGCGGGGGACCTGGCAGCTGGTGAACCGAAGGCAACGCTTGACGCTCCTCGCCGCGATCCTCGGTTCGGGCGTAGCGACCCTCGACGGGACGATCGTCAACGTCGCGCTGCCCGCGATCGAGCGCGACCTCGGCGGCGGACTGACGGCACAGCAGTGGGTCGTGAACGCTTATCTGCTGACCCTGGGCTCTCTGATCCTGATCGGCGGCTCCCTGGGCGACATCTACGGCGTGCGCCGAGTGTTCGCGGTCGGTGTTGTCGCGTTCGGAGTGTTCTCCGTGGCTTGCGCCCTCGCGCCCACGATCGAGGTGCTGATCGCCGCGCGTGCGCTGCAGGGTGCTGCCGCGGCCTTGCTGACGCCGAGCTCTCTGGCGATCATCATCGGCGCGTTCACGACGCAGGAGCGTGGCCCCGCTATCGGGAGCTGGACCGCGTGGAGCGGGATCGCAGCGGTCATCGGTCCGCTTGTGGGCGGCCTGATCGTCGATCAGGGCTCGTGGCGTTGGGTGTTTGCGCTCAATGTCCCCTTGGTCGCGGCGACGGTCGTGCTCGTTCTCGCGGCTGTGCCGCGATCGCCGACGGTGACCGGACGCCGCGTCGACGTCCTCGGCGCGGTTTTCTGCGCGGCCGGGCTCGGCGGAATCGTCTTCGCGCTGATCGAGCAGCCGCGGTTCGGCTGGTCGAGCCCGGCCATCGTCGTGCCGCTTGCCGGAGGCACACTCGCGCTCGTCGGCTTTCTCGCCTACGAGCGCCGGGCAACCCAGCCCATGCTCAGACTGAGCCTCTTCGCGCGCCGCAACTTCTCCGTCGGCAACATCCAGACGCTCGCGATGTACGCCGGGCTCGCCATCCTGTTCTTCTACCTTGTGATCTTTCTGCAGGAGGTCGCGGGCTACAGCGCTCTCGAAGCGGGTCTCGCCACCCTGCCGACGAGTCTGATCATGTTCTTGCTCTCGAGCCGCTTCGGCGCGCTCGCGGACCGATACGGGCCGCGCCTGTTCATGGGCGCCGGCCCGCTGATCGCTGCGGCCGGCATCCTTCTACTGCTCCGGACCGGGCTGGAGACGTCCTACGTCCGGGACGTCCTTCCTGCGGTTCTCGTCTTCTCGCTGGGTCTGACGATGACCGTCGCGCCGCTCACGGCAAGCGTGCTCGCGGACGCGGACGAAACGGATGCAGGAATCGCCTCGGCCGTCAACAATGCCGTCGCCCGTGTCGCGGGACTCGTGGCAGTCCCGATCGCCGGGATCGTCGCTGCGAGCACGCTCGTCGGAGACAGCTTCGCGGCCGACGGTGCCTCGGTCGACGCCTTCCACCGCGTGGTCGTCATCTGCGCCGCGCTGGTTGCAGCCGGCGGTGCGGTAGGCGCGCTCGGCATCGCCAACCCTCGCCGGGCCGTCGAGGCGAAGCGATGCGCAGGAGGCCAGCTCGTCGGAGTCCCGGAACCGGCCGCGGACGTACCGGGCGGGCGTCCGAGGTGACGAACTCCGGATGACCCGCGCACCGACCCCGACGCGCCAAGTTTGGTTGAGTCAGCGCGCGATGTAACCGCCGTCGACGTACAGCTCCAAGCCGGTGACGAAGGACGCGTCGTCGCCCGCGAGATAGGCAACGGCTGCGGCGATCTCCTCTGGCTCGCCGAGCCGGCCCATCGGCGTCGAGGCCGTCATCGCGTCCCAGATGTCGGTTCCCTTCGCCTGGTCGAGGATCGGCGTCCGGATGAAGCCCGGATGGACCGAGTTGACGCGGACGCCCTCCGTCGCCCAGTGCACAGCAACGTTCTTGGTAAGTGTTCGTACAGCGCCCTTGGCCGCGTGGTAGGCGGGGGAGGTGCCGAAGCCGCCCGAGGTTCCGAAGATCGAGCTGATGTTGATGACCGAGCCGTGCCCGGACGCCTTCAGTGCTTCGGCGCAGGTCTTCATGCCGAGGAAGACGCCGGTCTGATCGATCGCCACTGTCCGCTCCCACTCGGCAAGGGTTGTCTCCTCAATCGGGGCCAGGTCGCCGAGGCCAGCGTTGTTCACGAGGATGTCAAGCTGGCCACGCTCGGCAAGCACGCGCTCGACGACGGCCTGCCAGCCAGCTTCGTCGGTCACGTCGAGGTGCAGGTAGAGCGCGTCGCCCCCACCGTCGCGAATGGCCGCCGAAGTCTGCTCCCCGGCCTCGTCCTGCACGTCTGTCACCACGACTGTGGCACCCTCGTCCGAGAGCCGCTCCGCTGTCACACGACCGATCCCGCTCGCCGCGCCCGTGATCAGCGCGACCCGTTCCTGCAACCGATTCACCTCAGAACCTCCTGGACGAAGTGCAGTGTCGACGGTTTGAGTCTGCCACCTCTTGGGACGACCGAAGAGAAACGCCGAGTGCGCGGTTCACGACCCGGCGCCCGCAGCGAGGTCCTCGAGCCGGCGGTGGACGAGCGCCGCGGCCATCGCCCCTTCCCCGACTGCGGCAGCGACGCGCTTCGTCGAGCCGCTGCGCAGATCGCCGGCGGCGAACAACCCGGGAATCGTCGTCTCGAGTACGAGCGGGTCGCGGTCGAGTGGCCACCCGTCAGGCCGCCGCCCGGCCTCGAGCAGACCGCTCCCCGTGACGACGAAGCCGGCCGAGTTGACGCGGACGCCTGCACCCGCCGCCCATTCGGTGCGAGGAGTGCCGCCGAGGCAGAGGAACAAGCTACCCGCCCGCAACTGCTCGCCCTCACCCGCTTGGTTGGAGATCGTCACCGCACCGAGCCGGTCGCCGTCGGGATGGGCGGCTGTCACCGTAGCGTGCAACCGGACGTCGATCAGCGGGTCTCGCTCGATGCGCTTGACGAGGTAGGAAGACATCTTGGATCCAAGGTCGTCGCCGCGCACGATCATCGTCACCCGCGCGCCGGCGCGGGCGAAATCGAGGGCCGCCTGTCCGGCGGAGTTGCCGGCGCCGACCACGACGACATGCTCGCCGGCGCAGCGGGCGGCTTCGCTGCGGCCTGCCCCGTAGTAGACGCCCCGGTCGAGCAGCTCCGGCACACCCTCGGCCTCGAGCCGGCGCCACGCCATGCCATTGGCTGCGATCACGGCATCGGCAGTCACCTCGTAGCCGCCGTCGATAAGCAGCGACGGAACGCCGGCAGCCCGGGCCGCGCTGCCGACGACGCCGCGCAGCAGGACGAGCTCCGCCCCGAAACGCTCCGCCTGCCGACCCGCGAGCCGAGCGAGCTCCGCCCCGCCTATGCCGTCGGGGAAGCCGAAGAAGTTCTCGATCATGGAGGTGTGCGACGCTTGCCCGCCCGGCACGTCGGCCTCGATCACGATCGTCGAGAGCCCGTCGGAGGCGGCATAGACGGCGGCGGCGAGCCCGGCCGGGCCCGCGCCGACGATCGCGAGGTCGTAGTGCTTCCGCGACGGCGGCGTCGAGAGGTTCCATGCCTCCGCGAGCAGGGAGAGGGTCGCATTCGGGTAGACGTCGCTGCCGTCAACCACGACCGGTAGATCTCGCTCTGTGAGGCCGTGGTCCGCGAGCAGCGCAGCGGCCTCCGCTGAACCCAGCTCGAGAAACTCGTACGGCTGCGCCGTCCGCGTGAATAAGTCGCGCAGCCGGTGATGCTCTGGTTCGAGGCTGCGACCGACGACTCGAACCGTCGGACGAACCGGGCTCATTCCGCTGCCAGCTGGAACATCAGCTCGTCCACGTAGCACCAGCTCCAATCCTCGCCGGGCACGACCGAGCGCACGATCGGATGTCCTTCCTCAGCAGCGTGGCGGCTCGCGTGCTTGTTGGGCGACGAATCGCAGCACCTGATCGTGCCGCATGTCTGACACATCCGCAGGTGCACCCAGTCGGCGCCAATCCTCAGGCACTCCTCGCACCCGTCGATCGTGTCCGGACGCTCGACGATCCGAACCTGGTCGAGGTGCGAACAGGCAGCCACGCGGAGATCCTACGTTCGCAAGTCGCGCCTCTTCTGTCCGCCGGAGGACGTCAAAGCGATCGTCGTTCAATTCAATCCCGAAGAGCAGGCGATTGCGACAAGTGCCGGGTCGCGCCAGTGCTGCTGAGGCCCGCTACCGGGAGTCGGTGGCGGCGCTGGGCCTCGGTACGACGAGCACTGCGCGCCGGGGGCTTTGCCTGGCGCGCACCGTGGCGCGCACAACGTTCACGCGGCATGGTTGAGCCGAACAGCACGCGTTTCCTAAACCGCGTGCGCAAGTTCGATTCTTTCCGAGGCACTCATAGGGATTGGCAGCACGGCGGCGAAGTGGGCGGTCCCCACACGCTCGCGGCTGAGTCGCACCGGAATCGAGGAGGAGGTCGGAAGGGCGCGAAAGGTGACGACGTACATGGGCTCCGTCACCGATCCGACAGCCGCGGTGCAGCGCGGGTACTTCCTCCTCCACACCGACGGGGGCATGCTCCGGCGCCCGCGCGCCGAAGATCCGTTGACCCACGCGGCGATCGGCGTTCTGCTACGGACGCGCCGGATGGCCACCGTTGCGCAATTCTCGAGGCCGATCGGCCTTGCGACCCACAACACAGCGGAGTACGTCGGCCTCATTGAAGGGCTCAAGCTCGCGCGTGACCATAGGGTCCGGCACCTCCGGATCTACATGGACAGTGAATTGGTCGTCGACCAGTTGAACGGCCGCTCCAGGGTCAAACACGCGCGCCTCAGCGAGCTCTACTCAGAGGCGCATGGTCTCCTTGCGCTGTTCGATCATCGGATCAGTTGGGTGCCGCGGGAGTGGAACCTCCAGGCCGACCAGCTCGTGCGGGACGCACTTGGGACCCTGCGACTGGCCGAGGCACCCCCGGAAACGCGACTAGCCGTGGCGACCCCCGAAACCACGACGCCTCAAATGGCCCACACGACCCGCATCGCCCCGAAGCGCCCCGAGGTCGACACGTCGGCCGGGAAGCTCGCCCCGAAGACCGGTGGCGCGGCCTGGCGCTCGTTGCCCCGTGCCAGTCTGCTCGCCCACCTGCTGGCCACGCCGCAAATCGCGGACGCCGCCCACACGGCCGAGGCGCGGAAGCCCGGCGAGTCGCGGGAGGCCTTCCTGCGCCGCCTCTACGGCCCAGCCGAGTAGTCGGCGGCCAAGGCGAGGCACGAGGCGTGACGGTCCTCCGGCGCGAGGCTCCGCGAGGCTTATAAGCCTCTCACGGGGCGTCCTCTGACGTTCGGGGACGTCTAACGGAGGATTGGGCTACGACCCGCAACGAGCATGGACGGTGAAGTTACGGCTTGTCTGCTCGCGTTGCGCGGTCGCGCAAAGTGAAACGCCCCCGGCTGCGGCTTCCGGGGCCGTCTCTAAGAGGACGACCTGGGCGTCGGCCGAGAGCGCGTGACTCTGCGGCCCAGGCGCGTCGAGCTGCTTGTGACGGGTCCGAGGTTCAGTCGCTGCCCCCTACGCGGCCCCCAACAGCCCCCTCCTCAGCCCCTCTTCAGCGTTCAAACGAACCTGGGTTCGCGGTCCCGCAAGCGCTCTGTTCATGCGTCAAGCCGAGTATCCAAGCGAGTGCCCCCGGCAAGAATCGAACTTGCGCACGCGGTTTAGGAAACCGCTGCTCTATCCACTGAGCTACGGGGGCGGGGATGCCAAGTGTAGGACGGGGTTAGCGTCACCGCGCCCACTACGGATGGTCGCTCCTCGCCGTTCAGGCCCGAAGCTCGAGTGACGTGATCTCTCCGCGCCAGTAGACGAACGGGCGCGCCCGAAGCACTCGCGCCGTGCGCGAGCCCGAAGTCGCATCGCTCATCGGAGGAAGCGTCGCGCACGAGCGCCCAGGGCGCATCGGAAGCAACCCGCGCCCGGCCTCGGAGAACCACTCATACGAAGTTCTTACCCGCCTCTCAGTGGCCTCTTGACGACGGCCGGTTCCCTGGGATCACTCGATCCGACCCAAGGCGAACCGAGATGGACGACAAGGACACGACGCTCGCGCTGCCCGACGCACGAGCGGCCCAGGAGACCGTGGAACGCGCCCTCTTCGAGATCAGGCGCGTTATCGCGGGTCAGGACCGGATGCTCGAGCGGGTGCTCGTCTGCCTGCTCGCCGGCGGGCACCTGTTGATCGAAGGTGTCCCGGGCCTCGCGAAGACGCTGACGATCAAGACCGCCGCTGCGGCGCTCGGTGGGACGTTCCACCGCGTCCAGTTCACGCCGGACCTCGTGCCGAGCGACCTCGTCGGCACACGCATCTTCCGGCCCGACACCGCGTCGTTCTCGACCGAGCAGGGCCCGGTCTTCTGCAACTTCCTGCTCGCCGCGACGCGCTCAGCGGATGCGGCGGGCATCGCCGAGATCGGCCGCTACGTCGAGTTCGGGGCGAGCCCACGGGGCTCCATCTCGCTCGTCGTCGCCGCTCGCGCGCTCGCCCTGATCCGCGGCCGCGACTACGTCCTGCCGCAGGATCTTGCCGAGCTCGCGCACGACGTCCTGCGCCACCGGCTCGTCCTGACGTACGAGGCGTGGCCGCCGACATCGCGGAGGACACCCTGATCGACGCGGCGCTCGCCGCGGTGCCGATGCCCCAGCTCGAGATCGCGGAGCGTGCGGCATGACGCGCGCGCTTCCCACGATCGAGAGAACGCCGTCCCGTCCCGGCCCCGGGCCTTGTGCCCGCCGGGCTCCTGCGGGCACTCGAGCTCCGGATCGCCCGCCGCACCGTCGGCCTCGTCGACGGCGAGCACCGGGCCATGCGGCTGGGTCGCGGCGCGGAGCTCGCCCAGGTCCGGCCGTGGGCGGACGGCGTCGACGTCCGGAGGATCGACTGGAACGCGACGGCCCGCCTCGGAGAGCTGCACGTGCGATCGACGTCGCGGAGCGCGCCGTCTCGACGTGGCTCCTGCTCGACGTCTCGCCGTCGATGGGCTTCGGTACCGGCGTCCGGCGCAAGGCCGACGTCGCCGAGGGAGTCTCGCTCGCCCTGGCGCATCTCACCTCGCGCCGCGGCACCGCGTCGGAGCGCTCACGTTCGGTAGCACGAGCCCCGTCGTCGTGAAACAGCGCCAGGGACGCCGCGGCCTGCTCGGGACGCTCGCCGCCGCGCGGCAGGAGCCCGAGACGGAGCAGGTCGGCACCACATCGCTCGGTGCGGCGCTCGACCGGGCGTGCTCCGTCGCCCGGCAGCGCGGCGTCGTCCTCGTCGTGTCGGACTTCCTCGTGCCGCGTGACTGGCGCGGCGCTGCTGCGGCTCGCCTCGCGGCACGAGGTGAGAGAGATGGAGGTCCGCGACCGCCGCGAGCAGGAGCTCCCCGACGTCCGGCACCTGTGGCTCGTCGATCCCGAGACGGGACGCCGGCTGCAGGTGGACACCCGCAGGTCGAAGACGCGCGAGACCTTCGCAGCGGTCGCCGTCACCGTCCCGAACGAGCTCGGCGAGCTCCAGACGGTCTCGGTGGCGCCCGACCGCGAGACGCTGCAGGAGATCGCGGAGCAGACCGGCGGCCGGTACTTCGACGCGCCGACCCAGGCCGATCTCGACGCGGTCTACGAGGCGATCGGCTCGCAGGTCG
Source organism: uncultured Actinomycetes bacterium (assembly GCA_963734045.1). Taxonomy (GTDB): domain Bacteria; phylum Actinomycetota; class Thermoleophilia; order Gaiellales; family Gaiellaceae; genus Gaiella. Next base: position 59,597 of record CAVTFU010000007.1, read on the forward strand.
CCTGGGACGAGGAGGAGCGCGAGGTCACCGTCGCCTTCGCGGGGGCCGGCGCTGTGCTCCTCCTGGTCGCGTCGTCGCTCTCGGCGCTCTGGTTCGGCCGGCTTCCCTGACCCCCACGACGAGAGGAGGTGAACCAATGGAGAGGACACCGACAGCGAGGCTCCCGGTCCAGCCGTTCCTGGCGATCGTCGGGCTCGTGTTCGTCGTCGCGGCGATCTGGGCGGCGACGGCGCTCGCCGCGGGTGGGTCGTCCGGTGCCCCGGAATGGGCATCGGGCGGCTCTGACGGCGGCTCGTCGTCCGTCTACGTGCAGGACTCGCCCGACAACGACGACGCTCCGTCCCGGGACGACTGCCCCGAGGACGGCGGCGGCTCGGGCAGCACGTCCCCGTCCGACGGCTCGAGCTCGTCGGGGAACGACCTCTGACGGGCGACGCGGTGGCCCGGCGGACGCGCCGGGCCACCGCAGTCTTGACACCTCAGGCTGGAGCGGCGTAGCGCGGCGCCACGCCGAACACGGCCTCGGCGTCGGCGTCGTCCGCGGCATAGCGATGGGGCGTCCCGGCCGGGACGACGAACGCATCGCCCGGTGAGAGTGTCGCCGCGACCTCGCCCGCCTCGACCCGCAGCGCGCCGCGGGTGACGTAGACGAGCTCCTCGCCGTCGTGGGTCTCCTCCAGGCTCGTCTGTCCCGCGGCCACGACAAGCGTGCCGGCCGTGAGGTGCTCGGTGCTGACGAGCAGGCCGACGAGGACGCCACGATCGAGCTGCCAGACGGCGTCGGCTCGGCGCAAGACGCGGAGCGATCCGGGCTCGGGACGCGTGTGGCCGAGGGCGCCGACGACGCCGTCGACGGCGTACCGGCTCTGCTCGAGGTACGGACGCGTTCGCGCGTACGCGCCGGACGTGCCCGTCGCGGGCGGCGGCGCGAAGAACTCGAGCACGCGCAGCGGCTCGTCCCCGTACGCGAAGCCGTGGTGCCAGGTGTCCCGTCGGAAGAAGACGCTCTCTCCGGGCTCTGCCCGCACCACCTCGCCGGTCTCCGGGTTCGCGAGGACAAGGGAGCCCTGGAGCACGTGGAGCAGTTCGTCGGCGGCGAACACCGTCCGGAAGCTGTCCGAGTGCCGGAATGCGCCGCCGGGCGGGAGGGCGAAGACGATGGCGTGGATCAGCTGGGACGAGACGTAGATCCGGTCTTCGACGAATCCCGCCTCCTCGTCACCCCAGACGTGGTGCACGGCGTCCGCTTCGCGGATCGCCGTGGGCGCGTCGAAGGCCGGACGCGGCGACGGCCTATAGCCCATCGTGGCTCCGGCGGTCGTGCGCCCGTCGCTCCGCGTCGAGGTCGACCCACTCGGAGTCGTAGACCGGGTCGGGGAAGCCGCTCTCGATCGACCGGGCGACCCCGTCGTGGCCGGCCGCCTGGGCGGCGAGCATCACGTCGAGGGCGTGGTACGCATGCTCCGGCCGGGTCACGGTGGGCCGTCCCGTCTCGACGCACTCGACGAGGTGTCGTAGCCCCTCGGTCCACTGCCAGTGGGGCTCCGCCTCGGGAAAGATGCGCCAGGCGCCGTCTCCGTTCCGCCACAGCTCCCACCCCTCCGGCGCCCAGTCGTCGCCGAGGAGCTGGACGGTGCCCTCGCTGCCGTAGACCTCGATCGCCGGGGAGCGGTACCGCTGCATCGTGAACCCCGTCGTGACGACCGCGAAGCGCGCGTTCCCGAAGTCGAGGAGCACATGCGCGTTGTCGTCGGCCTCCACCCGAATCCCGCGGCCGTTCACCTCGCGCTCCGGGACCGCGACGCCGACCATCGCCGTTACGCGCCGCGCGGGGCCGAAGAGGGCGCACAGGCTCGTGACGTTGTAGATGCCGAGATCGAAGAGCGATCCGCCTCCGGGGGCGTAGAACCAGTCGTTCCACCACGGCCCGGCCCAGCCGTAGCGGGCGCGGGCCGTGAGGAGGTCGCCGACCTCGCCCGCCCGCACGGCGCCGTGGACGGCTCGGAAGGTCGGGCTGAGAAGAATGTGTGGCGCGCAAACGAGGACACCGGGACCGGCCTCCGCGAGCTCGAGGAGCTCGGCCGCCTCCTGCAGCGTGGTCGCCATCGGCTTCTCGACGAGCACGTGTCGGCCGGCCTCGAGGGCGGCCTTCGCGAGCTGTCCGTGCTCGTTCATGCTCGTCAGCACGAGCACGACGTCGGCGGCCTCGATCACGTCCTCGGGGCCGCGGAGCTCTCGATCGACGTCGTAGTGCGCGGCCGCGCGGTGCCGCTTGTCCGCGTCGATGTCGTACACCGCGCTGACGCGGACGCGGCCGGCAGCAGCGAGCCGGCCGATCATCGCCCGGTACGGTCCTGCGAAGACGCTTCCGCAGCCGATCACGCCGAGCCCGAGGCTCATGCGGTGCGTCTCGCGACCCGGTAGTACGCCTCCGTCCAGGCCGGCGTGTCGACGTCGAGGCCGCGCTCGAGCCCGAGCCGTCCGGCGAGGGCGACGGCGGCGGGGAAGGTCGAGACCGCGGCGAGTCGCCGGTCGGCGGTCTCCGGGGGCGGTGTCCGGATCACGGTCGCCCCCTGTCCGGCGCAGATGTCCTCGGCCTCGGCGAGGAGCGGATCCTCGGCCGCCCCGGTCAGGCTCAGCGCCAGCGCGCCGGGGCCGAGCGCCATCATCGCCGACGTCGCGCCCTCCCTCGTCTCGACGCCCTCGGCCGGGAGCCCGGCGACCTCCTTCAGGAGGAGCGCGGCCTCGAGTGCGCCGGCCCACGCAGGGCCGCTGCCGAAGGCGACCGCCGTCCCGGGCTCCGTCGCTGCCAGCTCGTCGACCCACGTCCTCACGCGGGCGATCGCGCTCTCGAGCTCCGCCGGGAGACCACGGAGCGCCGTGTCGAGCGCCGTGTCGCCCGTCATCTCCGCCCAGACGGCGAGCGCCGCGACGACCGCGCCGCAGAACGCCTGCGTGTGCGTGACCGCGCGCTGGTTCGCGACCGACACGAGCGCGCGGGCTCCGGCCCGTGCGCCGAGTGTCGACTCGGCGTTCGCCGTCACGGCGGCGTAGGGCGCGGGCGCGCCGGCGTCGACCGCCTCGACGAGGTCGCGGAACTCGCCCGACGAGGAGATGACGAGCAGGGCATCGCCCGGCCGCCACGCGAAGTGCCCCGCCCGCGAGCAGCCCGCTCGGCACGGCGACGACCTCCGGCCCCGGTCTGCCTTCGAGCGACGCAAGCCACAGAGCGACGGCGACGTAGTACGCCGCGCCGTTCCCGCTGGCGACGATGCGGCGGACACCGGCGGCGCCGAGCAGCGCCGCGACCTCACTCCGGCCGGGCCGGCGGTCGAGCGTCTCGGCGACGGTGGACGGCAGCTCCGTGACGTCGCGCCAGAGCCCGGTCTCGTCGAGCACGAGCGGAAGCCTAGCCCCGGCCTGCGACCGCGACGAGGGCCGCGCCGACTATGCCGCCGTCGTGCCGGAGCCGGGTCGGAACGACGGGGAGCGGCGGCGTCCGGGGGTACGCGAGCCTCGCCCGGCAAGCGCGCTCCACGCGTCTCTGGAACGCCGGCTCGGCGCCGAGCCCACCGCCGAGGACGACCACGTGGGGGTCGAGCGCGTTCGCGAGGATCGCAAGCACGCCGCCGAGCGCCTCCGCCGCAGCGTCGACGAGGGGCGCGTGCACAGGGTCCGCAAGCACGTCCTCCGCGGACCCGAGCCCGGCTGCCCGCGCGAGCGCGGGACCGCTCGCGACCGCCTCCACGGGCGGCGCGCCGAGCGTGATCGCCTCGCCGTGCGCGCCCGCGTACGGGCTCCCGTCGAGGACGAGGCAGGCGCTCGCACCCGTGCCGACGATCACGAAGAGGAACGGTGAGACGCCGGCGCCCGCACCGAAGCGTGCCTCCGCGAGCGCCGCAGCCCGCAGGTCGGACTCGACGACGACGCGCGGCGCATCGATCGCCGCGGGCGGGTCGAGGTCGCGCCAGTCGACCGTGTCGGCGCTCGTCGTGCGGCCCGCGAGATCGACGAGCTCGCACAACCCGATCCCGACGGGCAGCCTGCCGCCGCCCAGCTCGGCCGCAAGCGCGGCGCAGTGGTCGAGCACCACCGCGCCGCCGCGCTCGGCGCGGGTCGGCGACAGGCGTCGCTCGTGAACCGTGCCCGTCTCCACGTCGACGACACCCGCGGCGATCTTCGTCCCGCCCACGTCGATCCCGACGGCGAGCGTCACCGTCCCCCGCGGCTTCGGTCCGCAGCGTACATCGCTCTATAGTCTCGTATCCGCCGCGCCGAGGGCGGCGGGCCCCAGTCACCGGGAGGGAACTGTGAAGAGCCGCCTGTTGGGAGTGTTCGTCCTTTCCGCCGTCGTGCTGCTCGCGATCGCCGCCGGCGCATCGAACGCCGGCAAGAAGGCATCCCCCATCACCTTGACCATGTGGTCCTACGACAACCAGGACCCGGGGCTCCAGCCCGTGCTGCAGCAGCTCAGCAAGAACTTCGAGAAGAGCCACCCGGGCGTGAAGATCAACATCGTCTTCAAGGACTTCAACAGCCTCGTCGGCACCGTTCCGCGGGCGCTCGCATCGGGCAGTGGGCCTGACGTGACGGAGGGGAACCAGGGCTACCAGACCGACGCTCAGCTCGTGAAGGCCAAGCTGATCCTCCCGCTCACGAAGTACGTCAAGAAGTACCGCTGGGACAGGCTCTACGCGCCGTCCACCTGGGGCATGTTCCGGTGGACCCCCGACGGCAAGTCGTTCGGGAAAGGCCCGGTCTGGGGCATCGCCCAGACCGGCCAGAACATCGTCGCCTTCTACAACAAGCGGAAGCTGCGCGCGCTCGGCTTCAACCCGAACAAGATGCCGCAGACGTTTGCGGGGTTCGACCGGCTCCTCGCCCAGTTGCGGGCGAAGCTGCCCGACGACGAGCCGGTGATCGAGCACGGCAACAAGGAGGGGTACGGGTTCATCCACCTCTTCGGCGGCATCCAGGGCGCCTATGTCAAGGCGCAGGTGGTCCGCAACTGGATCTACCACGTGCCGGGCTCCCGCTACGACACGCCGGGGACGATCAGGGCGCTGGGCAAGCTCCAGCAATGGGGCAAGGCCGGCTACTTCAACGACGACTACAACGCGCTCGGCTACGACGCGTCGGCAACGGAGTTCGCCAAGGGCACGGGCGTCTTCTGGATCGGTGGGGACTGGGACTCGACGATCGTCAAGACCGGCCTCGGCGCCGCGAACGTCGGCGTGATGCCTGTCCCGCCCGGGCCGGGCGGCTCGTGGACGTCGGTCGGCGGCCTGTCCGGCCCGTGGCACATCTCGGCGAAGACGAAGTACCCGGACCTCGGCGCCGAGTGGCTCAACTACGTGATCACGTCCCAGCGCGCCAAGACGCTGATGTTCTCGCAGCAGCAGATCCCGGCGGACCGGCGCGCGAAGGCGCCCGCCGGTGACCCGTACCTGGCGCAGGTGAGCAAGGCGTTCCGGCTCGTCGCGGACGACGACGGCCTGCTTCTGTACACCGACTGGGCGTCCCCGTCGATGTATACGACCCTCCAGAACCAGTTCCAGCTCCTGCTGGCCGGCCGCCAGACGCCAGCCGGCATGGCGAAGGCCGTCCAGGACGACTGGGAGAAGTTCGACAAGACGCTTCGCTGAGCCGCCACGCGTGGCGGTCGACGAGCCAACTGCCCACGTCGCGCGCCCGGACCCCGGCGATCCGGGCGCGCGGCGGAGGCGCCGTCGTCGCGGCGGCGACCGCGCCCCCGGCGACCCGCGCAACATCGGCTGGCTCTACGTCCTTCCGGGCCTCGCGTTCTACGTCCTCTTCACGCTCGCGCCGCTCCTCCACACCGTCTACTACTCGCTGTTCGACTGGGACGGCCTGACGGGGAAGACCTGGGTCGGCCTCTCGAACTACGGCGAGGCGCTCCGCGACGAGGTGCTCCGCGACGCCTTCGTCCACTCGGCGATCCTGATCGTGTACTACGCGGTCTTCCCGGTGATCATCGGGCTGCTGCTCACGGCTGCGCTCACCCGCACCGTGATCCGCGGCTTCCGCTTCTTCCGGACGACGCTGTTCCTCCCGCAGCTGATCGCCGGCGTCGTCATCGCCCAGGCGTGGACGTGGATCTACGCGGCGGACGGGCCGCTCAACCGGGCGCTCGAGGTCGTGGGCCTCGGATCGCTGGTGCGACCCTGGCTCGGCGACTTCACCTGGGCGCTGCCGTCGATCGGCGCGATCGGCAGCTGGGTCACCTTCGGCCTGTGCATGGTGCTCTTCATCGCCGGGGTGCAGAAGATCCCCACGTCGCTCTACGACGCGGCCCGCGTCGACGGCGCGGGGCCGGTCCGCGAGTTCTTCGCGGTGACGCTGCCGGGGCTCCGGGACGAGATCCTCGTCGCGTTCGTGCTGACCACGATCAACGCGCTCCGGAGCTTCGACATCGTCTACAACACGACGGCCGGCGGACCGGGGGGAGAGACGCTCGTCCCCTCGATGTACCTGTACCAGAACGCGTTTCTGTACAACCGCGTCGGCTACGCGGCCGCGATCGCGACAGTCCTCGCGATCACGATCTTCGTCCTGGCCGGGATCGTGCTCAGGATCGGCTCCCGGGGTGAGCGCACCTGACCGCCGGCCGGCTGGAACGGGTCGGGACGTACGCCGTGCTGTGCACGTTCTCGGTGGTCGCCCTCTATCCCGTCCTCTCGATCCTCTTCCTGGCGCTGCACCGGAAGACCGACCTGGTCAGCGGCTTCGCCTTCCCGACCCGCATCGATCTCTCGAGCTTCGAGGCCGCGTGGGCCGAGGGCAACTTCGCGACGGGCTTCAAGTCGAGCTTCATCGTCGCGGCAACCGTCACCGCCGTCTCTGCCGTGCTGTCGATCGGGACGGGCTACGCGTTCGGGACGATGCGGTTCAGCGGCGACCGCATCGTGTTCCCGATCATCCTGCTCGGGATCATCTTCCCGTACGAGGCGACGGTGATCCCCCTCTACTACGACTTCCAGGATGTCCCCCTGCTGCACTGGAACCTGCTCAACACCTACTGGGCGCTGATCCTCCCGCAGATCGGCCAGTCCATCGCCTTCGGCACGTTCTGGATGCGCGCGTTCTTCCGCTCGACGCCGCGCTCGCTCATCGAGGCCGCACGCATCGACGGCGCCACCAGCTTCGGCGTGCTCTGGCGCGTCCTCCTGCCGCAGGCCTGGCCCGCGGTGCTGACGATGTCGCTCCTCGTCTTCACGTACACCTGGAACGAGTTCCTGCTGGCGCTCGTGCTCGTGTCCGGCAGCGAGTCGCACCAGACCGCCCCGCTGGGCCTCAGCTTCTTCGCCGGCGCGGCGCGGGCCGGCGACCCCACGAAGGTCGCCGCGGCCGCAGTGCTCGTCGCGCTGCCGATCCTCGTCGTATATCTGTTCCTGCAACGGCACTTCGTACGCGGAATGCTCGCCGGGGCACTGAAGGAGTAGGCCAGCCGATGGCACGGATCAAGCTCGTCTACCTCGGCGGCGGCTCGACTCGAGCGGCCGGGACGATGGCGTCCCTGATCGCAAACGGCGGCGACTTCGAGGGCTCGGAAGTCGTGCTCGTCGACCTCGACGAGGACCGGCTGGCGCTCATTCGCACGCTCGCCGAGAAGATGGCGCGGGCGCGCGGGCACGACATCGCCGTCACGGCGACGACGGACCGTCGAGCCGCGCTCGCGGACTGCGACGCGGTGCTCTCGTCCTTCCGGCCCGGCGGGTTCGAGGCGCGCGTGCGAGACGAGCGCATCCCCCTCGACCACGGCCTCATCGGCCAGGAGACGCAGGGCGCGGGAGGCTTCTTCATGGCGCTGCGCGCGATCGCGGTGCTGAAGGACGTCTGCGCCGAGATGGAGGAGCTCTGCCCGGACGCGTGGATCTTCAACTACACGAACCCGGTCAACATCGTCGCCGAGGCGATCACGCACCACTCGCCGGTGAAGATCGTCTCGCTCTGCGAAGGGCCCATCTACTTCGCGCACGAGATCGCGGACACCGCGGGCCTCGACCCGGAGCGGCTCCGCGTGACGATGGTCGGGCTGAACCACGGCTGCTGGGGCGTCGAGCACGACTACGCCGGGAGGGACCCGCTGCCGCTTCTCGAGGAGGCGTGGGAGCGGAGGCGTGACGACCCGACGCTCGAGCCACGCCGGCGGCGCCAGCTCCAGCTCGCCGTCGCCATGGGGGCGGTTCCGGCCGATTACTTCGAGTACTACTACTTCACCGACGACGTCCTCGCGGAGCTCCGCGCCAAGCCCACGACGAGGGCCGAGGACATCCTCGGCTGGTCGAGGGACTACTGGCGCCACTACGAAGACCAGGCTCAGCGCGACGATCCGCAGCTCGACCCGGCTCGCTCGCGCGGCGGCATCCACGAGCTCGAGCTCGCGATCGACGTGATGGACGCGATCTTCAACGACAAGGACGAGGTCCATCCGGTGAACATGCCGAACGCCGGCGGCGCGCTTCCCGGCTTCCCGGACGACCTCGTCGTCGAGGTGCTCGGTCGCTGCACCCGCGACGGGATCGAGGTCCTGCCCGCCAAGCCGCTACCGCCGCCATGTCCGTGGTCTCGTGGAGATGCTCGGCGAGTACCAGGCGCTCGCCGCGGAGACGGCGTGGGCCGGCACGCGTGACGACGGCATCCGAGCGCTCAGCGCGAACCCGCTCGTCCGTCAACTCGACGTCGCCGAGCGCGTCTACGACGCCCTCGCCTCCGCGCATCGCGCCCACCTGCCCGACCGACTCGTCCGGACAGTGCCGTGAGCGGGCTCCTGCTCGGCGTCGACGGCGGCAACACGAAGACGGTCGCGGTCGTCGTCGATCGCGGCGGCGCCGTGCTGGGGGCCGGGAACGCGGACTGCGGCGACATCCACAACGCGGGGTCACCCGAGCCCGCCCTGGTCGAGATCGTGCGGGCCGCGACCGCCGCGCTCGATGCCGCGGGCGCCGAACCGGCCGACCTCGGCGCGGCGGCGTTCAGCCTCGCAGGCGCCGACTGGCCGGAGGACTTCGAGCGTCTTCGCCGAGAGCTCACGGAACGGCTCGACCTCCGCGACGAGCCCGAGATCGTCAACGACGCGATCGGGGGGCTCCGGTGCGGCAGCGACGAGCTCGTCGGCGTCTCGGTCGTGATCGGGACCTATGCCGCGGTTGCAGGGCGCAGCGCCGACGGGAAGGTCTTCCACCTCGGGTTCTGGCCCGAGCAGACAGGAGCATTCGCGCTCGGCTCCCTGGCGCTTGCCGCCGTCTGGCGCCACATGCTCGGGCTCGGTCCCGACACGTCGCTCCTGCAGCGTGCGCTCGAGCGCTGGGACTGCGCCGACGCGCACGAGCTGCTCTACGCGTTCACGCGGATCGGGGGCCTCGACGAGTCGGAGCGCGGCCGCTTCGCCGACGCGGTGCTCGACGAGGCGGAGACGGGCGATGACGTCGCGACCTCGATCGTCGAGACGGTCGCGGCCCGGATGGGCGACTACGCGAGAGTCTGCGCGGACCGCACCGGCCAGCTCGGCGCGCCCTTCCCGCTCGTCCTGTGCGGCGGCGTCCTGCGCCACCGCTCGGCGCTTCTCCGCGACGTCGTGCGCTCGCGCGTCCCGGACGGCAGGCCGGTGTACCCGGATGTCGATCCCGTCGCCGGGGCGGTCCTGATCGCGGCGGACCGCGTCGGTGCACGGCCCGACCTCGGTGAGCTCCGCTCGTGGCTCGCGAGCGCCCCGGCAGGGCGGGCCTGAGATGGCGGGCATCCGGCTGGAGGGGGCGACGAAGATCTACGCGAACGGCGTCACGGCACTGGACGCGATGACGCTCGACATCCACGACGGAGAGTTCATGGTCCTCGTCGGGCCGTCCGGCTGCGGCAAGTCGACGCTGCTCCGCATGATCGCCGGCCTGGAGGAGGTGACGGAGGGCCGGATCGTGATCGGCGACCGGGACGTCACGCAGCTCAGACCGCGCGACCGCGACATCGCCATGGTCTTCCAGAACTACGCGCTCTACCCGCAGATGACGGTCGAGGAGAACCTCGGCTTCGGCCTCAAGCTCCGGCGCGTCCCGCGACAGGAGCGAACGAGCCGGGTGCGGCAGGCGGCATCGACGCTCGGGCTCGACACGCTGCTGGAGCGCCGCCCGGCGCTGCTCTCCGGCGGCCAGCGGCAGCGGGTCGCCATGGGTCGGGCCATGGTGCGCGAGCCGACCGCGTTCCTCATGGACGAGCCGCTCTCGAATCTCGATGCCAAGCTGCGGGTCTCGATGCGCGCGGAGCTGGCGCGCCTGCACGACCGCCTGGGCGTGACGACCGTCTACGTCACCCACGACCAGGTGGAGGCGATGACGCTCGGTCAGCGCGTCGCGGTGCTCCGCGACGGCGTGCTGCAGCAGTGCGACACGCCGCAGGCGCTCTTCCACGAGCCGACGAACCTCTTCGTCGGCGCGTTCATGGGCTCACCGTCGATGAACGTGGTGGAGGCGACGTTGACGGACGGCCACGTCGCATTCGCGGGGATGCGGGTGCCGCTCCCGCCGGGCTCGGTGTTCGCAGGGGAGTCCCGCGACATCATTCTCGGCATCCGCCCCACCGACCTCCGGCACGCGGCGGACGCGCCCGAGGGGCAGCCGCGGATCAGCGTACGACCGGACCTCGTCGAGGAGCTCGGCGGCGTCTCCAACGTCCTCTTCCCGATCGACGCCCCGCGGGTCCTGACGGACGCGACGCGCGCGGCGATCGAGGCAGCCTCGGACGATGACGCGACACTGCTCGCGGACGACCGCCGCGCCCGTTTCTGCGCTGCGATCGACGGCAGGCGCGGGATCACGCTCGGGGAGGCGGTCGAGCTCGCGGTCGATCATCGGCACCTGCACTTCTTCGACCCGGCGAGCGGGGAGTCGCTCAGCCGCCGGCCGAGGGCGGTGGCGTGAGCCCGCGGGCGGCCCCCTCGCCGAGCAGCGTCGCCTCGTCCGCGGCGCCGCCCACACCGGTCGGCGTCGTCACGGCGAGCGCCGCGTAGAGCACGGCCCAGCGGAGCCGGTCCTCGGGTCCTGCGCCGTTCAAGTCCGCCCAGATATAGGCCGCGGTGAGCAGGTCGCCGGCCCCGGTCGTGTCCGCCGGGTGCTCGACCCGCTCCGCCTGGACGGTGATTGTCGCGCCGCTCGCAACCGCGATCGCCCCTTCGGCCGCGAGCGTGACGACGACCGTCTCCACCCGCTCGGCCAGCATCGCTGCTGCTTCCGCGACCGTGGCCTTGCCGCTCAGCCCGAGCGCCTCCCGCTCGTTGACGACCAGCACACGCGCGCCGTCGAGCGCCGCAGGAGGGCGTCGCTCGTAGGCGCGGAGGTCGTCGTCGCCGCAGGTGACGTAGGTCGGCGTGCCGTTGGGAACGGCATAGAGCTGATCGAGGCTCGCCGCGACTGCGCGAGGAGCAGCGGCCGCGACGTCCGACGCCAGCGCACGCGCGCCCGGATCGATCGTGACCATTGCCCGGTCGCCGCCGAACGGCATCACGACCGTCGTCGGCGTGCGCGACGCGGGTCTGGACGCGATCCACTGGACGCCCTCCTCGGCGAGCATGTCCCGGACGATGTCACCCCCGACGTCGTCGCCGAGGGGCGCTGCAACGGCGACGCGGAGGCCCAGTCGCGCGGCGCCGACGGCCGTGATCGCGCCACCGCCGGGCGAGCGGAGAAGCTCCGCGGCGAACCGCTCCTCGCCGAGCTCGGGGAGCGACTCGAGCCCGACGAACGTCAGATCGAGAAAGACCGGGGTAGCGACGACGAGGTCGGTCATGGACGGTCGAGGATAACCGTGCCGCCGGTCACCCTACGAGCCTGCGGATGGCGTCCCCCGTGAGGTCGGCTTTCGTGAGGAACCCTCGTGCACCGGACTCCTCCACGAGCGAGCCGAAGTCCGCGCGCTCCCGGCTCGACGCGAGCACGATCGCGGCAGCCGAGCCCGCCTCCCGGAGTCGCGCGGCGACCTCGAACCCGTCGATGTCGGGCAGCTCGACGTCGAGGAGCACGATGTCGGGCTCGAGCCGGAGCGTCCCTGCGACACCCGACTCGCCGTCCTCCTCTGTCCCGACGACGGCGAACCCGTCGGTCTCGAGCATCATCCGGGCCACGGCACGAAAGGAGGGGTGGTCGTCGACGATCAAGACGGTCAGCGTCGCGCGGTCCGGGCACATGGCCCGGAATCGTCTCACGGCGGACGATCCGCGCGAAGGCGGATGACTGCACGTCGCGCGACGGCGTCCTCGAGCGCGGTCTCCAGCGCGACCTCGAGCCGGCCGATCTTCGCTCAACCCGGGCGAGAGCGCCTGAGCAAGGCGGTCACCGGAGTCGCCACGGCGAGAGCGCGTGCAAGGCGCACGGGCACAGCGTGCACGCTCGCCAACCGTCGCCGTGGTCGCGGCTCTCCCACAGCTGCCCGTCGGCGAGGCCGGCGAAGACGCGGCCTTCCATCGCGACGAGCGCGTACGGCATCGCCGGCAGCGGCTCCGGCAGCCCGCCGCCGAGCGCGATCCACGGCTCGCCCCCACGCCGCCGGTAGATCCGCGCCTGCGGGTCGCCGCGACCGTGCGCCGCGAACGGCCCGGTGCTCGCGGAGACGTACCAGAGCTCCGGGTCCTCCGGGTCGACCGCGACGGCCCAGGTGTAGTGCCGGTCCCGTCCCTCGTCGGCCGGGCGCCAGCTCTCACCCCCGTCGTCGCTCGACGCGGCGCCTCCCCCTCCGGCCTCGTACGCGCGACCGGGCACGCGGGGATGCCAGGCGAGCGAATGCACGTCCCGCTGCGCCCCGGGGCGGTGGTCCTGCCAGCCGGAGCCACCGTCCGCCGACCGCATCAGGCCGCCGAGCTCGATCCCGACCAGGATCAGGCTCGCGTCGTGCGGGCTCGGCGCGATCCAGCGGACGTGCGACGTCCACGGCCTCGGGGGAAAGCTCCACGTCGGGCGTGACGGCAGCTCGAGAAGCGCGTCGAGCGCCTGCCAGCTTCCGCCCCTGTCGGTGCTCCGGAACACCCGGCTCGGCTCGGTGCCCGCATACACGGAGCCGTCGGCCGCGCTGACGGCGAGCGAGAACACCGCTGGCTCCGGGAGGGCGCAGTCGACCCAGCTACGTCCGCCGTCGTCGCTTCGACGCACGCCCTGCTCCCGCGAGCCTGCGTAGACGGTGTCGGGGTCGCCTGCATCGACGGCCAGGCACTGCATTCCACTTCCCTCGAGCGTCCGCGCCGCGACCCAGTCTCCGTTGGCCTCGTCGAGGCGCACGATCGCGTCGCCCGTCGCGGCGAAGAGTCGCGTCATCGCGGAGACCCGTGGGCGGCGAGCACGGCGGCCGGCGTCAGTCGCCGCCGCGGAGCACGAGGAAGCGAAGCGGGACGCCGTCCACGGTCCGCGGCTCGCCCGCGTCCGGCTCGAGGCGCTCGGCCAGCACCTCGCGGTCGCCGGGCCCGACCACCACGACGACCTCGTCGGCCGGGAACGTCGCGAGCGCGTCGCGGATCGCGAGGGCCACGTTCGCCTCGCCTGCGGCAGAGTCGACCTTCTCGACGGGAAGCTCGTCCGCCGTCTCCGCGGCCACCTCCTCCGCACGAGCGAACGCGCGCTCGTCGTTCGCGAGCCAGTCGAGGAACCCCTGCTTCACGACCGGCACGACGACCTTGAGCTCCGCCGTGTCGTCACCGATCGACGCGCGGAGCCCGTCCCCGCCGTGCTCGACCGTCGTGACGACGAGGACCTTCCGCCCGGCAGGCACGTCAGCGGACACGCTGGAGGAGTCGCCGCCGCACCAGCCTGGCAACCATCCAGCCGAGAACGGCGTTGCGCATCGTGAAGACCTTCACGACGTCGGCCTACCCGCGGGCGCCGCCGTGCGAAACCGCACTATGATCGCGCGGTGCCGTCGGTCGCGGAGGAGCTCGGGCAGGTCAGGCTCTTCGCGCGCCTCGACAAGCGGCAGCTCAGGAGGCTCGCGAAGAGCGTCAAGGAGCGCCAGTTCCGGCCCGGCGTCGCCGTCGTCGAGGAAGGGACGATGAGCGGTGTCGGCTTCTTCATCGTCGCCGAAGGCGAGGCAGCCGTCAGCGTGGACGGCTCCGAGGTCGCGCGCCTCGGGCCCGGCGACCACTTCGGCGAGCTCGCGTTGATCAGCGAGGACGCGCGAACGGCGACCGTGACGGCCGTGACGCGGCTCCGGTGCCACGTGATCCCGTTCTGGGACTTCCGGCGGTTCGCACGCGACAACCCGGACGTCTCGTGGCGCCTGCTGCAGCACCTCGCGGCGCTGCTCACCGCCGAGCGCGACGCGCGCGCAAAGGCCGCCCGCTCCAGCATCTGACCTTCTCAGCCTGGCAGGACCTTGCCGGGGTTCATGATCCCGTGCGGGTCGAAGAGCTCCTTGACGCCGCGCATCAGCGGGATGAGGTCTCCGTGCTCGCGCTGGAGCGCGCCGACCTTGCCGAGCCCGATCCCGTGCTCGCCTGTACAGGTCCCGCCGCGCGCGAGCGCATCCGTGACGAGGAGCTCGATCAGCTCGTCCGACGACGCCACCTCCGCGGAGTCGTCCAGGTCGACGTGGAGCGAGAGATGGACATTGCCGTCGCCCGCGTGCCCGACGAGGCCCGCGACGAGCCCTCGGCGCTCGACCTCCGCGCGCGCGAAGGAGACCGCCGCGGCGAGCTCCGAGAGCGGGACGCAGATGTCCGTCGAGCGCGTGCGCTTGCCCGGAGCCGCCGCCGCCGAGGCGTACGCGGACGCGTGCCGCGCGGCCCAGAGGCGTGAGCGGGCGGTCGGGTCCCGCTCCGCGACGACCGCGACGGCGCCCTCCGCGGCTGCGATCTCCGTGACGAGCTCGAGGTCGGAGGCGACCGTGCCCTCGCTGCCCGCCGCCTCGACCAGCAGCGTCGGGCCGGGCGGGAGATCGGTCCCCTGGTATGCGTTGATGGCCGCGATCGTCCAACCGTCGAGGAGCTCCGCGCGCGTGACCCCCGCGCCCGCGGCGACGATCGTCGTCGCGGCTCGGCAGGCCGCCTCGACATCGGGGAAGGAGAGACGCAGGACGACCGCGTGCTCGGGGATGCCGTGCAGGCGCACCGTCAGCTCGGTGATCACGCCCAGCGTGCCCTCCGACCCGATCAGGAGCCCGAGGAGGTCGTACCCGGCGGACGTCTTCGGCGCCCGGCTCCCGGCCCGGATGACTCGCCCGCCGGGGAGCACGGCCTCGATCGCGAGGACGTTGGCCCGCATCTTTCCGTAGCGCACGGTGGTCGTCCCCGCCGCGTTCGTCGCGGCCATCCCGCCGAGCGTCGCGTCGGCACCCGGGTCGACGGGGAACTGGAGACCGTGCTCGGCCACGGCCCGCTCGAGCGCGGTGCGGGTCACGCCTGCCTGCGCGGTCGCGGTGAGGTCGCCGGGCGAGACGTCGAGGATCCTGTCCATGCGGGTGAGGTCGAGAGAGATGCCGGCCACGCACCGGGATCACGTGCCCTTCGAGGCTCGAGCCGGCGCCGAACGGTGTCACGGGGATGCGGCGCTGGTCGGCGAGCGTCAGCACCGCCGCGACCTCGGCGGTCGTCAGCGGATAGACGACGACGTCCGGGCGATGCGGCCGGTGGAAGGTGATGTCGCTCGCGTGCAGATCGCGCTCGGAGTCGCCGTCCGAGACGCGCCGCTCGTCACCGATCGCGGCCACGAGCGCCGCGCGAAGCCCGGACGACGTCACCGCTCGCGTGGCTCCCAGCCGAACCAGCGGACCGCGACGACGAGCCCGGCGAGCCCCCACGCCACGACGATCGCGGCCCACTGCGGATGGTCGACGAGCGGCTCGCCGCGGATGTAGGCCGACTCGACGAGCTCGATCACGTAGGTCAGCGGCAGCACGTCGGACGACGGCCTGGAGGAAGGCGGGGTAGCCGCTCGTCGAGCCGAACGAGCCCGAGAGGAACGCCATCGGCAGCACGACGAGGTTGACGATCGCCGAGGCTCCCTCGGCGGAGCGGATCAGCGAGGCGATCCCGATCCCGAGCGCCCGCGAACGCCGCCGCGCTGAGCAGCAGCACCGGGACGAGCGCGGCCCAGCTCTCGGGTCCGTTGGCGTCGTAGAGCACGACCCCGAGGAGCGACCGTGGTGACCATCTGCAGGGAGAAGACGATCAGCGTCGAGCCGAGCACGGCCGCCATGTAGATCGGCGGCGGCAGCGGCGTCGAGCGCAGCCGCTTCAGGATCCCGCTCTCGCGGCGGATGACCAGCGTGATCGCGAGGCCCGCCGAGCGCCGTGTTCGCGCAGCCGTAGCCCAGGATCCCGACGAGGAGGCAGGTCGACCGCCGGCACCCCGTCGATCGTCCCCGTCGTACACAGCGCCGAGCAGCAGGAAGAGGAGCGGCGGGAAGACGAAGATGAAGACCGCCGCCTCCTTGCTCCGCCAGAAGACGAGCTGCTGCGTCCGCAGCTCGTGGAAGAAGAGCGTCACGCGGCGCTCCTCGCTCGACGAGGTCGAGGTAGACGTCCTCGAGCGTCGGCCGGCGCACCTCGAGCGCCTCGAGCTCGCGGCCCTGCGGCGACCGCGCGCCGCCGTCAGCTCGGCGAGCGCGCGCGTCGGCTCGTCGGTCTCCACGACCACCTCGTGGCCGTTCGTCGCGGTAGCGGATCTCGACCTTCGGCGCGTCGCCGATCAGCTCCCGCGGCGTGCCGACGCGGACGATGCCGGCCCTCGCTGATCACCGCGACGCGGTCGGCGAGCTGCTGCGCCTCGTCGAGGTAGTGCGTCGTCAGGAGGATCGTCTTGCCGAGCGAGCGCAGCGACGCGGACGAGCTCCCAGGCGGTGCGCCTCGCGGCCGGGTCGAACCCGGTCGTCGGCTCGTCGAGGAAGACGAGCTCGGGGTCGCCGACGAGCGCGATGCCGAGGTCGAGCCGCCGCTTCTGGCCGCCCGAGAGGGTCTTCACGCGCGCGTCGGCCTTCTCGCGCAGGCCGACGAGATCGATCACCTCGTCGACGTCGCGAGGCTGGCGGTAGTAGCCCGCGAACATCCGGTGGACCTCGCGCACCGAGAGGGCGGCGGAAGCTCCGAGTGCTGGAGCACGACGCCGATGCGCTCGCGGTGGGCGGCGTCGCGCCTGCCAGGGATCGACGCCGAGCACCTGACGTCGCCGCGCGTCCCGCGGCCGATAGCCCTCGAGGATCTCGACCGTGGTCGTCTTCCCGGCGCCGTTCGGCCCGAGGAGGCCGAAGACCTCGCCCGGCAGCACCTCGAAGTCGATCCCCGCGACCGCCTCGAGGCCGTCGTAGGACTTGACGAGCCCGCGGACCAGGATCGCGCTCTCCGAGGCACTCATCCCGGCACCGTACTCGGCCGGCCTCGAGCGCTCCGGACGGCTCGTGGGGACGGGACGACGTTGCACAGCCGACATATCTGATAGATATAATAAGACGTATCTGCCAGATATGTCAACTCTGACCCCGACAGCACGCGTGATCCTCGGCCTCGTCGCCCTCGGCCCGCGCACGGGCTACGACGTCAAGCGGATCGCCGACAACTCGACGCGCTTCTTCTGGGGCGCGAGCTACGGGCAGATCTACCCGGAGCTCCGCCGGCTCGAGCGCGCGGGCTCGTCGAGGCGAGCGAGGAGCCGCGCGGCCAGGTTCGCCGGCGCGTCTACCGGATCACGCCCGCCGGGCGAGCCGAGCCGTTCGCGAGTGGCTGCTCGACGACGACGACCGCATTCGAGATCCGGGACGAAGGGCTGCTGCGGCTGTTCTTCAGCGAGCTCCTTCGCAGCGACGAGCGCCTCGACCTGGTGCGACGGCGCCGTGCGTGGTTCGAGCTCACGGCGGCGTACTTCCGCGAGATCGGCGAGGAGCTCGACGCCGAGGACGACGACGTCCTCCGGTACGGCATCGAGCTGATGGAGTGGAACGCCGCCTGGTTCGCGCGCCTCGAGGAGCGATTCAGTCAGGGCTGAGCTCCAGCGCGTGCGACCCCTCCGGGCGGAAGCCCGGGTCGCGTCCGGTCCGCGCGAGCGCGATCTCGGAGCAGTCGGGCTGGTGACCGACGGTCGCGACGGCGCCGGCCAGTCCTCGACGAGGCGCGGAGCTCGTCGAGGGTCGCGCCCGGCGCCAGCAAGCGGCTCGACGCGGAGCTCCGCCCGGGCCGAGCGCCGCCGCGATCTGCGCGCGGTCTGGCGCGCGCGAAGGAGCGGGCTCGTGAGGACGAGGACGGGTGGATCGGGCACGGCGGCGAGCCGCTCGGCGAGCGCACGCGCCTGGTCGACGCCCTTCGGAGTCAGCTCGCGCAGATCGTCCGGGTCGCCCGGGGCGGCCTCGGCGTGGCGGCAGAGATGCACGACAGCCATCGGCGGCGAGGATAGTCGCGGGACCGAGCGGCCCGAGTTCTAAGGCGGGCGTAAGGAACGTCGCGCTACAATCCGTCATGCACGATCGCACGATCGGGCGGGCGGCGTTCCTCGGCGTCGTCGGCGCGGGCGTCGCGGGGCTCGTTCCTCGGGCGGGACGCGATGCGCTTCGCAGGCGGCCTCGTGCCCGACAGCGTCGAGGCGCTCGTCCCGACGTCGGGCTGGCGCATCTACACGATCGGCAACTCGATCCCGCGCATCGACCCGGCTGCGTACCGGCTCACGATCGCAGGGCGCCGTCGAGCGGCCGGTCACGCTCACGCTCGCCGACCTCCGGTCGCTGCCGCGGGCGACAGCAGGTCTCGGACTTCCACTGCGTCACGGGCTGGAGCGTCTACGACGTCCGCTGGGCGGCGTGCGCTTCCGCGACCTGCTCGCCGAGGCCGGCCCGCGACCGGACGCGCAGGCGCTGCGGTTCGTCTCGGACGAGGTGCCCGTACGACGACACGCTCTCGCTGCCACAGGCGTTCGCTCGCCGACGCGATGCTCGCGCTCGACATGGACGGGAAGCCGCTCTCGGCAGCCGCACGGCTTCCCGGCGCGGGTCGTGATGCCCCGGATGTACGGCTACAAGAGCGTCAAGTGGGTCACGCGGATCGAGGTGCAGACCGCATCTCGACCACATCGGGTACTGGGAGCAGCGCGGCTACGACGAGGATGCGTGGGTCGGTCGTCCAATGGGCTCTGAGCCGCGTCCCGTCGCCCGGATGATCCGCCGCTTCGGCCGGACCGAGCGGGCGCTGCACTGGGTGCACGCGAGCGGATTCCTCGCGATGCTCGCGACGGGCCTGATCCTCTACGTGCCGGCGCTGTCCGAGGCCGTCGCGCGGCGGAACCTCGTCAAGAACGTCCATCTCTTCTCCGCGGTCGCATGGGCGCTCGCGATCGCGCTCGTGGTCGTGCTCGGCGATCGGCGGCGGCTCGCCGACGACTGGCGGTAGATCGAGGCGATCGACGCGGACGACCGGCGCTGGCTGCGGGGCCGCCGCGCGCCCAGGGCAAGTTCAACGCCGGGCAGAAGGTGAACGCGCTGCTCACCGCGGCGTTCGCGGTGCTCTTCGTCGTCTCGGGGTTCTTCCTCTGGCTCGGCGAGCGCGACCACCGCTTCCTCTTCGACGGCACCGGCACCGTGCACGAGACGCTGACGCTCGCCTCGGTCGCGCTGCTCGTCGGTCATCTCTACCTCGCCGTCATCCACCCCTCGACGCGACACGCGCTGCGCGGGATGACGCTCGGCGACGTCCGGGAGGACTGGGCTCGCGAGCACCAGCAGAAATGGGTCGAGGAGCGAGCGCGGGCTATAACCGCAGGGCGCCGCTACCGTTACGTCCACGCCGACGTCTTCACCGACACCCCGCTGACCGGCAACCAGCTCGCCGTCTTCACGGACGCGCGCGGCATCGACGACGCGACGATGCAGGCGCTCGCCGCCGAGATCGGGTTCTCGGAGACCGTGTTCGTGCTCCCGGCCGAGAGCGGAGGGACGGCGCGGATCCGCATCTTCAACCCGATGGCCGAGATGCCGTTCGCCGGGCATCCCGACGCTCGGGGCGGCCTTCGTGCTCGGCGCGCCGCTCCAGCTCGGGGTCGATCGAGCTCGAGACCGGCGTCGGGATCGTGCCGGTCGTCCTCGAGCGCGACGAGTCCGGCAGGATCGTGTTCGGGCGGATGACGCAGCCGGTGCCGACGGTCGAGCCGGTGGGCCGGCGGAGCCGGTGCTCGCGGCACTCGGGGTCGATCGCTCGACGCTTCCGATCGAGCTCTACGACAACGGCGCGCGCCACATCCTCGTCGTGCTCGCAGACGAGGTCGAGCTCGCCGGCGTCCGCCCGAACGGCGAGGCGATCGCCGCGCTCGATGTGACAGGCGTCAACTGCGTCGCGCCGGGGGCGGCGGGTTGGCGGAACCGGATGTTCTGGGCGAGCGGCGAGGACCCCGCGACGGGCTCCGCGGCCGGGCCGATCGCGTGCCACCTCGCACGCCACGGCCTGATCGCCTGGGGCGAGGAGATCGTCATCAGGCAGGGCGTGGAGATGGGCCGGCCCTCGACGCTGCATGCGCGCGCGGAGGGCGGCGGCGGCCTGATCGACGCCGTCGAGGTCGGCGGCAGCGCGGTCGTCGTCGCGCGCGGGGAGTTCCGCTTGTAGGAGGGCGGTCAGGCGGCAGCGAAGCGTGCGAGGAAGTCGTCCACCTCGTCGTCGCGACGGCATCGTCCCGTTCGGCGTGAGGCCGTTGACGACCTCGCGGGACGACGCTGGCGAGCACCTCGGCTGCCTCGTCGTCGGAAACGCCCGCCTCCTGCGCGAGCTCGTGCACCGTCGTCGTCGCCGAGCGCGACGCGCATCGCGCCGCCGGTGAGGACTCGTTCGGGCCGGTGCCGACCCAGGAGTCGGCCTGCGCTGTGAGCCCGTTCGCCTGGGCGCCCTGAGACGAGCTTCGAGAGGCCGCCGCCCTTGAGCAGCGTTGGCGAGCGGGTCCGAGCACGGTGACCAGCGCGGCGACGTTGATGCCGCCGCTTGCACGGGCCTGCCGCCGCCGCCGCCGAGCTCCGCCGCCGAGCAACCCGCCGAGAAGTCCTGCAGCCCGCCCGCACTGCCGCCGCCGCGCCGCCGCCGAGCAGCCCGCCGAGGAGGTCGTCGAGGCCGCAGCGCTGCCAGCCTGCCCGCTGATCCCTTGCCTTCGTCAAGCTCCCGATCAGATCGTCGAGACCGGCACATGGCTTCTCCTTGGTCGAAGAGGGCATGCGAGGCATCCTAGTCCGCCCCAGGCCAACCGCCTCGATCCCCTCCAGCTCCGGCTCGGAGCGAGCGCCAGAACCGGCCGCCGTCCTCGGAGACGAAGACGCGCGTCGCCGACGCGTAGAGGATCAGATCGGGATGGTCGTCCGCGATGGCGATCGCGCGCCCGGCCGGAGGCCGCCTCCCGACTCCCGCCACGACGCCCCGCCGTCGTCGGAGACGAGCAGCGGCGGCTTTCGGTCGACGATCGCGACGATCCGCGAGCCGAGCGCGTCGGCGGCGACGAGCAGCGGGCAGCCGTCGACGTGCGGCCGCGGAGCGGCGGTCACGGGCCGTCGAGGCTCACGAACTCGTCCGCTTCGAGGTCGATCGACGCGATCCCGAACGACGTCTCGACGAGAGCTCGCCGTCCGGCGATCACGACGTGCGCTTGCGTTCGGCGAGCATCTGGCCGACGACCGTGTTTCCCGCAGCCACGGCCTCCACGGGTGGGCGCCGTCGTGGCGAGCCGACAGGTACGCAACCATGAATGCGTCTCCCGCCCCGGTGGCCTCCACGTCGGGGACCGGTGTGGCCGGAACGTGCGTGACGTCGCCGTCGACCCACACGTCGGCGCCGCGTCGAGCCGAACGTGACCAGGATCTCGGCGACTCCGAGCCCTCGCGCAGTCGTCTGGTCGAAGGCCCTCCGGCCACGATCGTCGCCTCCTCCTCCGAGAGCTTGAGCAGTCGAGACGTGCGCGAGCACGCCTCGGGTCGAAGCTCCCGTCCTGCGCGAGCGGACCGAGCTCCGGACCCGCACGAAGGCCCGTGCCCGTCGAGCGCCACGCGCCTTCCCCGGACGCGAGCGCGGCGACGTCTCGGGCGGAAAGTCGCTGCGCAGGAGGGGCGCGACGTGGACGATCGCACGTCCGGATCGAGGTGGTGCTGCCGTCCTCGCCGTCCACGAGTCGCCGATCTCGGTCACGGCCGTCCGGCGGGCTCGCCGGCGTGGGCGAGCTCGAAGCGGTGTGCTTCCCGGGGAGGGATCTGACCGGTACTCCGAGGCTCGCGAAGGGGCTTCGAAGAGCCCTCGCGGTCGGCGTCGGCGCACCGCGTCAGGATCTGGCCGGGACGGCCGATCGCGCGGAGCGCGTACGCCGCGAAGAAGGGACACCCGCCCGGTTGTGGCGGTCCGCCGTCGACTCGGTCGCGCGCCAGGTTGCCGACGACCGCGATCTGCGCCATGCGCCGAGCCTAGTCGGCTCAGGCGCGCAGGACGACGTTTGCGCATCCGGTCGACCAACCCCGACGAGCGCTGCCAGGGCGAACGCGACGGCGAAGCTCGGGAGCGTCGCGCCGATCGCCCACGAGGGCGGGTCGAGCCGCTGGACCTGCTCGACCCACCAGCTCGGCCCGGTCGGCGAGAGCCACTGGTATGCGGCGAAGCCGGCGACCCAGGCGCCGATCATCCTGCGCGCAGGGGCGGCGCGGCGAAGACGTCCGACGGCTCGAAGCGTCTGCCGGAGGCGAGCCAGTCGGCGAGGAGCACGGCGAACAGCGGAACGAAGAACGAGCCGAGGAGGAAGAGGAACGACTGGAAGCTCGACAGCTCGAGCGCCAGCGCCCCGACGATCCCGAGCGTCGTCGTTGCGACGACGAGCAGTTTCTGCGGGGCCAGGGGAAGAGGTTCTGGAGCGAGACCGCGCCCGAGTACGCGTTGGCGAAGGCCTCGTCGGTCTCGGCGACGGTCAGGGCGACGAGGGCAAGGAGCGCGACCAGTCCTCCGGCGGCGACCGCGGCCGGGAGAGCGGACGGATCGGCGAGGTCGCGCGTCAAGAGGACGACCGCACCCAGCGCGAGCAGGAGCGTGTCGGGGACGAAGTACCCGATGCCGGTGCCCCAGAACGCCGCCTTCGGTGTCCTCGCGAAGCGCGTGTAGTCGGCCGCGAGCGGGATCCACGACACCGTCACGCCGACCACGATGTCGATCCCCTGCCATGTCGTGAGGCCTCCCTCGCCCGGCCGGCTCCACGCGATCGTCGAGCCCGCCGCCTGTGAGTGCCCACCAGCCGAGGTACGCGACGGCGATGGGCACGATCCACACTGCGAACCGGCGGATGACGGAGCGGACGACGCCGATCGGGCCGAGGAGGCCGAGGGCCATCGCCGCCGCCCCGAAGGCGAGCGTCCATGCCCAGCGGGCCTCGAAGCCGAACAGCTCGTCGGACAGCGCGGCCGCCGCGGTCGCGATCACGAGCAGCTCGAAGACCGTCCATCCGAGGCACTGAACGACGTTGATCGCGGTCGGGAGGTACGACCCCCGCTTGCCGAGCGGCGCCCGCATCAGCACCATCGCCGGGCACGCGCGTCTGCGCCCCGATCCCGCCGGCGACGGCCAGCATCAGGTTCCCGACGAGACAGCCGACGACGATCGCGACGAGCGCCCGGGAGCGACAGGGCGGGAACGAGGATCGCTCCGGCGACGACGACGAGCAGCGAGACGCCGAGATTTCCCCACAGGAGCCCCAGGTCGAGCGTGCCCAGCACGCGCAGGCGCTCGGGCACTGGGTCGATTCCCCACGTGCCTTCGCGACCGCCGGCGCTCACGCCCGTGGCACGCCGGCGGCGGCCCGGAGCAGGTCGTCCCAGGTCGCGAGCTGCATGCGCGGACGACCGTGCG
>CAVTFU010000008.1:0-112139 GCA_963734045.1 uncultured Actinomycetes bacterium
AGCGACGAGATCGATCCCGCTCTAGACGAGCTTCTGGTTCTTCCACTTCCTGTAGATGCCCTGCGCCTTGCTGGCGAAGGCGGACACCGCGTCGGCGGGGCTCGACTTGCCCTGGGCGACCTCGGCGAACATCTGCGGGATCAGGAACGTGTTGTAGATCTCGTCCATGACCGGGGTCGTGTTGCCGGGGTGGCCGGGGTTCGTCGTGTACTTCTCGGCGATCGTGGCCAGGACGGTGTACTTGCCCTTCGGCTTGTTCGCGTCCTGCGCCGAGAGCGAGCGGATCGTCTTGAAGCCACCCTGGATCGAGCCCGTCCAGGGCGGGAAGTTGTAGTACTTGCTGCGGGTGAAGTGCTCGCGATAGCCGAGCATCTGATCGACGACGTACTTCTGCGCCGCCTCCTTGTTCTTCGCGAACTTCCAGATCAGGTAGACGCCCATCACGTGCTCGTTGCCCATCCGCATCACGGGGCCACGCGGGATGGAGGCGAGCCACGTGTCGTCCGACAGCGCCTGGTTCCCCGAGGACTCCGCCGAGCGGGCGATCGAGATCGCGTTCAGCGCCACCGAGAGCCGGCCCGCGAGGAACGCCTGGTTGTTCGACGCCGCGGTCCACGCGAAGACCTCGTCGGACATGCCGTTCCGGTAGATGTCGCGCATGACGGTCAGGGCCTGGATCGCGCCCCTGCGGTTCGCCCCCTGCCCGATGACGATCCGGTTCGCCTCGTTCTGGATGAAGCCGCCGTAGCAGTAGAGGAGCGAGGTCAGCATCATGTTCGAGTCGATCTCGTTCGACATCCCGAGGCCGACCGGATGCCCGATCTGCTTGAGCTTCGGCGCTCCGCGGCGGAGGTCGTCCCAGGTGTTGAGGCTCACGCCCGCTTCCTGCAGGTAGCTCCGCCGGTACTGGACGGGATCGGGCGCGTACGACTCGGGGAAGCCGTAGAACTGCTTCGTCCTGGGGTTGTACGTGCTCTTCCTCGCGACCTTCGTCATCGGCCCGACCTTCTTCGACACCTCCTGGACGAGGTCGGTGACGGGGATCGCCTGCTTCTGGAACGAGGACGGGGGCGAGATGAACCAGAACAGGTCGTGGCCGCTCTGCGCCGCGACCTCCGACGCGCCCGTGCTGTAGAGCAGGGCGTTGTTGATGTGGTCGACCTTGACCTCGACGTCGTTCGCCTCGCCCCACTGCTTGACGTACGTGCCGTCGAGCCACCGGTCGTAGTCGGGGACGAAGTGGGCCCACGTCATGATCCTGAGCTCACCCGAGAGCTGCTTGTGGGCGAACTGCAGCGGGCCGTACGCCCCGAGGGCCTTGTCCGTGAGGCCGCCGAACATGCCGACGGCGAAGGCTGCCGCCGTGCCTCTCTTGAGCAGGTCGCTTCGCGTCAGCTCCGGGCTCGCGCCTGCGACCTGGTCGGCTACGTCTGCCACAGCCTACCTCCTTTTGGGCCTCTCGATTCTCTAGCGGAACGCGCCCCCTGTAAACCCCTTGATGAACCGATCGAGGAACGCGTTGTAGAGCAGCGCAAGCGGGATCGCCGGGATGAGGGCCGCGGCCATGAGCGACTGCCAGAAGAAGACGTCGCCGCGGATCAGGTCGTTCGGCACCCCCGCCGAGACGGTCCGCTGCTCGGAGCTCGAGATGAACGTGAACGCGTAGATGAACTCGTTCACGCACAGCGAGAAGGCGAAGATGACGACCGTCAGGATCCCGGGCAGCGAGATCGGGAGGACGATCAGGTACAGCGCCTTGAGGCGGGAGGCGCCGTCCATCAGCGCCGCCTCCTCGAGCTCGCCCGGGATCGTCTTGAAGAACCCCATCAGGAGCCACGTCGCGAACGGGACCGTGAACGACGGGTAGACGAGGATCAGCGCCCAGAGCGAGTCCTTGAGGTCGAGCTGCGTGATGAGCCGCGAGAGGGGCAGGAAGAGCAGCGTCGGGGGAATCAGGTAGACGAGGAAGATCCCCACACCGAGGGTCTGGCCCCACCCGCCCGCGAGCCGGGCGAGCGCGTAGCCGGCGGGAAGGGCGAGGAGCAGCGTGATCCCCACGACGGCGGCGCCGACGAGGAACGTGTTCAGCAGCCACTTCGGGTAGTTCGTCTCCTCGAAGAGGAACCGGACGTGGTCGGTCGTCGCGTAGTTCCAGAAGTCCCAGTGGAAGCCGCCCTGGAGGTCGTTGTAGAGGTACGGGGAGTGCTCCACGTCCGCGAGGTCGAGGTTCGTCTTGAACATCGTCACGAGCGCGAAGTAGAAGGGGAACGCGAGCAGGATCGCGAACGGCACCACGACGGCATAGGTCGTCAGCTTCTGGCGTCGGCCCATCAGGTCACCTGCGCCCGCCGGGCGAAGAAGAGCATCAGCACGGTGACGAGCACGAGCAGCGGGAAGAGGAACAGCGAGATCGCGGCGCCCTCACCGAGCGAGCCGCCGTCGATCCCCACGAAGTACGCCCAGGTCGGCAGCACCTGCGTCGAGTTGAACGGCCCGCCGCGGGTGAGGATGTAGACGACCGCGAAGTCGACCGCCGTGAAGACGATCCCGAACAGGACCGCGACGAGTGCGATCGGGAGCTGCAGCGGGATGTCGACGTACCAGAGCTTCTTGAGGCCGGTCGCGCCGTCGATCTTCGAGGCGTCCTCGACCTCGTTCGGGATCGACGCGCGGCCCGCGATGAAGATCACGACGGCGAAGGGGAGGATCCGCCAGGCGTGCACGAGCGTGATCGCGATGAGCGCGAGGTTGGGCCGCCCCAGCCACTGGAGCGGGACCTGCGCGTCCTCCTCGAGGTTCACCGCGCCCAGGAGCCAGACCAGGCCCTCGTCGAGGTGGAGCCGCGCGAGCGTCCAGTTGACGACGCTGTAGAGCGAGTCGAGGAGCCAGAGCCACCCGATCGTCGAGAGCACGACCGGCGCCGCCCAGGGCAGGACGACGAGGAGGCGGATGAACCACTTCCCGCGGAAGTCCCGCACGAGGAAGTTCGAAAGCACCGCGGCGCCGACGAGGACGATCGCCTGCGAGGCGAGCGTGAAGATGAGCGTGTTGCGGAGCGCGCGCCGGAAGTTCTCGTCGCTCCACGCATTCGTGAAGTTGTCGAAGCCGACCCAGTTCCCGCTCAGCGAGCCGCCGATCGCGTCCGTGAAGCTGAGGTAGATCGCCCACGCGAAGGGCACGCCCACGACGAGCGCCATGAAGACGACCGCCGGGGCGATGAGCAGGGGCGCGAGGACGCGGCGGCTCTCGAGAGCGTGCCGCCACCGCCGCCCAGCCGGTTTCACGCGCGCAGCCTGCGCCTCCATGGACGGCGACCGATGCTAGTAGATTGGCGCCTCGGAGACGGACGTGGCCGAGATCACCCTCGAGAGCCTGACGAAGGTCTATCCCGACGGCACGGAGGCCGTGACCGGTCTGGACCTCGACGTCGCGAGCGGCGAGTTCGTCGTCTTCGTCGGGCCCTCGGGCTGCGGGAAGACGACCGCCCTCCGGATGATCGCCGGCCTCGAGACGATCACCTCGGGTGAGGTGCGGATCGACGGCAGTGTCGTCAACGACCTGCCCCCGAAGGACCGCGACATCGCCATGGTCTTCCAGAACTACGCCCTCTACCCGCATATGGACGCGGCGAGGAACATGGGCTTCGCACTCCGGATGCGTGGTCTGCCGAAAGGAGAGATCGACGTGCGCGTGCGCGAGGCGGCGGCCGTGCTCGGCCTCACCGACTCGTTGCACAAGAAGCCGCGCACGCTCTCCGGCGGGCAGCGCCAGCGCGTGGCGATGGGGCGCGCGATCGTCCGCAACCCGCAGGCCTTCCTCATGGACGAGCCGCTCTCGAACCTCGACGCGAAGCTCCGGGTGGAGATGCGCGCGGAGATCGCACGCCTCCAGCGCGACCTCGGTGTGACGACGATCTACGTCACCCACGACCAGACCGAGGCGATGACGATGGGCGACCGCGTGGCCGTGATGCGGAACGGCCTGCTCCAGCAGATCGCCGGGCCAAAGGTGCTCTACGAGCGGCCGCGGAACCTGTTCGTCGCCGAGTTCATCGGGTCACCGGCGATGAACCTCGTCCTGGCCGACGTCGAGCGCAGCGATGGAGACGTGCGCGTCTCGTTCGGCCCGCACCGCTTGCGCCTCGAGCCGGCGGCGCTCGGGCAGCACCCGGGACTCGAGGCGTACGACGGCCGGCAGGTCGTCCTCGGGATCCGCCCCGAGGACATGGAGGACGCCGCCGTACTGCGGGAGACGCATCCGGACCGGGCGCTGTCGGTCGTGTGCGACATTCGCGAGGACATGGGCTCCGAGGTGTACGTCCACTTCAACGTCCCCGCCGAGCCTGTGTCGACGCGCGAGGTCATCGAGGCATTCGAGGACGAGGAGGCACGGCTCGCGGCCGAGCGCGCCCGTGGCGGCGGCGTCGTTTTCATCGCCCGGCTCGAGCGTACGACCGAGGCGCGCGAGCGGCAGCCGCTCGCCCTCGAGGTCGACGTCACGCGGCTCCACTTCTTCGACCCCGAGACCGGAGTCGCGGTCGGCTAGAGCGCCCGCGCACGGATCCAGGTGCCGTCAGGGCCGAGCGGTGTCAGGTACCGGGCTTCGTCAAGTGTCCCGTGCGGACGGTCGCAGAACCCTGAATGGACACGCCTGGTCCGTCCCCGTGCTGACATGGATGTCCGGCCGCGGAGCCCTGGAACCGCCATGACACCTACCGTGTGAACGAATCGGTACCGAATCGACACGCGTGACACTTGACAGCATTCGGTGTCTGACACCGACCGCCGCCCGCGGCGCCGCGCGCGTCGTCGCCGTCAGCCGGCGGGCTCGCGGCGGCTCGCGAGAATCGAGGCGACGAGTGGCTCCGCGTCCACCTCCTCGTCGACGACGATCCACGCCCGTTCGGTCGCGGGATCGACGTTGAACCCGAAACGAGACCCGGGAGGCAAGCGCGAGGGAACCTCGCGAACGACCGTCATCAGGTGCTCGAGGCGACGTCGACGCGCTTCGTCGGACGTAGGTCGACCGCGCGAAGCGCGGTTAGGCTCGGGCCGTGGCGCTTCAGCCCGAACGCGTCGTGGCGCGGCTCCAGGACCTCCGCTCGCTGACCGGGGACGACGATGGCGCTCAGCGCGTCGCGTGGACCGAGACGTGGGCAAGGGACGGGCCTGGCTCGCCGACACGCTCGCCGATCTCCCGCTCGAGGTCGAGCGCGATGCCGCCGGGAACGACTGGTACACGCTCGAGGGCGCGTCCGAGCGCGCCGTCCTCATCGGCGGCCACATGGACTCGGTCCCGAACGGTGGCTGGCTCGACGGCTGCCTCGACGTGCTGGCGGGCGCCGAGGTCCTGCGGCGGATCGCGGACGAGGGTGCTTCGCCGGTCACGGTGCGGCTCGTCGACTGGGCCGACGAGGAGGGAGCCCGTTTCGGCCGCTCGCTCTTCGGCTCGTCGGCCGCGAGTGGGTCGATGGCGGACCAGGACGAGCTGCGAAAGCTCGTCGACCGCGACGGGACGAGCCTTCCCGACGCGCTCGGAGCCTTCGACGTCGACCTCGACCGCGCTCTCGAGGCCCGCACGCAGCTCGAGACCGCGAAGGCGTACCTCGAGCTCCACATCGAGCAGGGCCCGGTGCTCGAGTCGCTCGATCTCCCGCTCGGCGTCGTGCTCGGCACGTTCGGCGTCGAGCGCTCGCGGATCACCTGGACGGGACAGGCGGCGCACGCCGGCTCGACGCCGATGAATCAGCGGCGAGATGCGCTCGCAGGTGCGGCGAAGCTGGCGCTCGCGATCCGGGACGTCGCGCGCGACACCGGCGACGGAGCGGTCTGCACGTCGGGGAACGTCACCTGCGAGCCCGGGATCGTCACCTCGGTGGTCGAAACCGCGCAGCAGCTGCTCGACCAGCGCCACCTCGACGCCGGGAAGCTTGCGTCGATGCTCGCGCGCGCGCAGGAGCTGGCGCGCGGATACGCCGCCGAGGAGCACATCGATCTCTCTTGGGAGCGCATCTGGTCGATCGAGCCGATCCTCTTCGACGAGACGCTGATCGCGCTCGCCGACGAGGCGATCCGCGAGGTGACGGAGACCGCGCACCGCCTCCCGTCCGGGCCGCTGCACGATGCCGCCGAGGTCGCGCGCTCGGGCGTTCCGACGGTCATGGTCTTCGTCCAGAGCCTCCGCGGCCTCTCGCACACGAAACTCGAGGACACGAAGTCCGAGCATCTCGAGCTCTCGGTCGCGGCGCTCGACCGGCTCGCGTCGAAGACGATCGAGTGGGTCGCCGCCGAGGCCTAGACCCGGACGGGTGCGGCGCGCAGGATCGCGTAGGCGCGCCTGTGCCGGGTCCTACTGGCACCGGTCAGGACGAGCGCCGATACTGGATTCCTCGAGACGAGGAGGATCACGACCATGGCATTGACGTTCGGCGTCACCGTTCTTCCCGACCCGCCGGCCTCGCGGCTCGTCGAGCTCATGAAGCTCGGCGAGGACAACGGGTTCGAGATCGGCTGGACCTACGACTCGCACGTCCTCTGGCAGGAGTCGTTCGTCCTGCTGACGATGGCGGTCCAGGCCACCTCCAGGATGAAGTTTGGCCACCTCGTAACGAACCCGGGGACGCGGGAGCCGACCGTCCTCGCGAGCCTCTACGCGACGATGCACGACATCTCGGACGGCCGGATGGTGATGGGGATCGGGCGGGGAGACTCGGCGCGGCGCTACATCGGGCAGCAGCCCGTGAAGGTCGCCGAGTTCGAGCGGCGACTCCGGATGCTCAAGCCGTTCATGAACGGCGAGGAGGTGCCAGTGGAACGACAAGGACCTCCAGCTGAAGTGGGTGCGCCCCGAGCTGCCGCCGATCCCGATGTGGGTCGCGGGGTACGGTCCGAAGGCGCTCGCGGTCGCGGGCCGCGTCGGCGACGGCGTCATCATCCAGCTCGCCGACCCAGAGATCATCCAGTGGATCATGAGCACGGCGCGGGCCGCGGCCGAGGAGGCGGGACGCGATCCCGGCGAGCTGAAGTGCATCGTCTGCGCCCCGAGCCACGTCGGCCCGATCGAGGACGGGCCGTGAGCAGACACGATGGTTCCCCGCGATGGTCTCGAACCACGTCAAGGACCTGATCGAGCGCTACGGGACGGACGGCTCGGTCGTGCCGAAGGCACTGACCGACTACGTCGAGGCGCGGAAGTTCTACGACTACGACGAGCACTCGCGCGTGGGCGCGGAGCACGGCGAGTTCGTCACCGACGAGATCTGCGATCGCTTCTCGGTGCTCGGTGACGTCGACCAGATCACGACGAAGCTGCGTGAGCTCGAGTCCGTCGGCGTCGACCATTTCTCGATCTACCTGATGACCCACGGTCAGGAGGAGACGCTCGAGACCTACGGCGCGAAGGTGATTCCGCAGTTCACGGCGGCGCCCGCCTAGACATGCCCGAGGAGAGCATCGAGGCGTGGCGCTCGGTGGCGGCCGGGTGGGAGCGTCAGCGCGACTTCATCCGGGCCTCGACCCGTCCGGTCTCGGAGCGGCTTGTCGAGCTGCTCGACCCGAAGCCCGGCGACGAGATCCTCGAGCTCGCCGCAGGCCCCGGCGACACGGGATTCCTCGCGCTGGAGTCGATGCAGCCCGACGGCCGTCTCGTCTCCACCGACGTCGCGCCCGAGATGGTCGATGCGGCAAGAAGGCGGGCAACCGAGCTCGAGCTCGAGGGCGTCGACTTCGCCGTGGAGGACGCCACGGCCCTGACGTTCGGCGACGAGTCGTTCGACGGCGTCCTCTGCCGCTGGGGGTTGATGCTGGTGCCGGACCCCGACGTCGCCTCGCGGGAGATCACCCGGGTTCTCCGGCCCGGCGGACGGGCGGCCGTCGCCGTCTGGGCGAGCCCCGATGCGAACGAGTGGATGACCGCCGGCGGACGGGCCGCCGTCGAGCTCGGCCTGATGGAGCGCCCCGACGCCGACGCGCCCGGGCCGTTCCGGCTCTCCGGGGACGGCCTGGTCGAGGAGGTGCTCGGCGGCGCCGGCCTGGCCGTCGAGACGGTCGAGGACGTGCCGATGACGTGGCATGCGCCGTCCCTGGACGCCTGGTGGGCGATCTCGAACGACATCTCGCGGATGCTCTCGCTGCTCCTGCAGCGACTGACCCCCGAGGAGAGAGCAGCCGTACGGCGGGAGGCGGAGCGCCGCCTCGAACCACATGTCCAGGCGGACGGCTCCCTGCTCGTCCCGAGCCTCGCGCGGCTCGCGCTCGCGACCCGGCCCGCCTGACGCGCCCAGCGGGAGATGGCGAGGGCCGGACTTGAACCGGCGACACCACGGTTTTCAGCCGTGTGCTCTACCAACTGAGCTACCTCGCCTCGAGGGCTGAGTGTAGCCAGGGCGAGGTCGTGTAGCCTCGTGCCCGCCGTGGCCGCGACGCCGAAGACCGTGCGGATCGTCGGTGCGCCGCTCGACCTCGGGCAGGGGCGGCGGGGCGTCGACATGGGCCCGTCGGCGATCCGCTACGCGGGGCTCGAGGAGCGGCTCGTCTCGTTCGGCTGCCGCGTGGCCGACGCCGGGAACGTCGTCACACCTGAGCCCGAGGCCCTCTCCGTCGTCGACGAGAGGGCGCGGTTCCTGCCCGAGATCCTGGAGGCATGCTCCCGCCTCGCGGGCATCGTGAGCGCGGTCGTCGGGGACGGCGGCCATCCCGCTCGTGCTCGGCGGCGACCACTCCGTCGCGCTCGGGACGCTGGCCGGCCTCCGGGCGGCGGCCGGGGAGCCCGGGGGCGTGCTCTGGATCGACGCGCACGGCGACCTCAACACGCCCGCGACGAGCCCGACGGGGAACGTCCACGGGATGCCGCTCGCCGCGGCCCTCGGGCTTGCCGGCGACGCCTTCGCAGCGGATGGGCTCCTGCTTCCGGCCGTGGAACCGGACCGGGTCGTGCTCGTCGGCGGTCCGCTCCCTCGATCCGGCCGAGCGCACGCTGATCCGGGAGCACGGGATCCGGGTGATCACGATGACCGAGATCGACCGGATCGGGATCGAGGCGCGATGCGCGAGGCCCTCGAGCGGGTCGCCGGGCCCGGCTTCGTGCACGTCTCGCTCGACCTCGACGCCCTCGACCCGGAGGTCGCGCCGGGTGTCGGGACGCCGGTGAAGGGCGGCCTCACCTACCGCGAGGCGCACCTCGCGTGCGAGGACCTCGCCGAGTCGGGCCTCGCCGGCTCGATCGAGCTCGTCGAGGTGAACCCGATTCTCGATCGCGAGAACGGCAGCGCGGCGATCGCCGTCGAGCTCGCCGCGAGCGCGCTCGGCCAGTCGATCCTCTGAGGTGGGAACCCCTGGTTCCCCACCAGCCTCCTCCTCTGCCGCGGCGCATCGATCAGGCCCGGCGCCTCCGGCCGGCAAAGCCCCTCTCGGCGAGTCACTTGCACGACAGGGCGAGAAGAGCGTCCGGGCCGGCGATCCGCGCCACGAACGCTCTTCGCTGCCGCGACCCTAACGCACCGCGGCGCCGGGGCCGAGCACGCGGATCACGAGCGGCTGCCCGGGCTTGGCGTGGAGCATCGAGGCGGCACTGCCCCGGTTGATCGCGACCGACATGTTGCGGTAGCTGTCCTCGTAGAGGATCACGTCGCCGGGCCGCGCGTCGGCGAACGTTCGCGCCATGACGGCGTAGTACCCCTCGCCGGCGAGGAGCAGCTCGACGCGCGAGCCCGGCATGACCCCTGCCCGCTCGACGTCGTCTCGCGTCAGGTTGAGCGCGATGTTGCCGAAGCTGTCGACGTAGAGCATCGTGGCCGCGATGCGGTCGTCGCCGAACTCCGGCATCGGAAGATCGAGACGGACGAGCGCATCGGGATCGAGGGGCGGTCCCAGCTCCGCGGCCGCGACGCCGTTGGCGAGATGTGCCGCCGCCGGCGCGAAGAGGTCGCGACCGTGGAACGTCCGCGAGATCGTGTCGAGCGCATAGGCGGGGTTGGCGAGCTCCCGTGCCTCGACGATGCCCGCTCGCTCGACGGCCGGCAGCAGCAGGCCGTTGTCCGGACCGACGAAGTGCCTGCCGTCGGCGTCGGAGAGGACGACCGCGCGACGCGAGCCGCCGACGCCCGGGTCGACGACCGCGAGGTGAACCCCGATCGGCATGTAGGGCAGCGTGCTCGAGAGCACGAGCGCCCCTGGAGCACGGCCGTGGCCGGGATCCCGTGCGTCACGTCGATCACGCGCGCGTCGGGTGCGATGCGCGCGATCACGCCGTGACACGTGCCGACGAAGTCGTCCTTAAGCCCGAAATCCGTCAGGAAGCAGATGACCACACGCCGAGTCTACGACGCGGCGAGCGCCCGCTCGACCGCGCCGGCGACGCCCTCGAGGTCGCTCGCCGAGGCTTCGGCCGCCACCACGACGCCCGCCTCGCGAGCCGCCCGCGTCGTCTCCGGGCCGATCGACACGGCCGGGAGCCTCGCGCATCAGGCGCGCGTAGCGCCCGCGCCGCCGATGCCGACATCAGCACGACGAGGTCGCACGGTGGCCACTCGTCGGGCTCGAGCTCGAGGGTCCGGTAGAGGACGACGACATCCGCATCCAGCGTCTCGGGCAGGAGCCGTCTCGCGCCCTCGGCCGCCGCGAAGAGCACGCGGCCCGCCGGGCTCGGCAGCGCCGCCAGGAGGCCTTCCTGCGTCGCAGTCGCGGCGACGAGATCGGCGCCGCCGAAGGCGTCGGCGGTCGCCGCGCCGATCGCGGCGACCTGCCTCGGTGTCCCACGCATCCGTCGCCGCAGCTCCCGGGCGCCGTTCGCGCTCGTGAGGACGACCCAGTCGTAGCCCGAGACCTCCACCGGCTCGTCGCCGAGCGGCTCGATCGCGACGAGCGGCACGTGGAGTGCCTCGTGCCCGGCCGCCCGGAGCCGATCGAGGAGGGGGCCTTCCTGGCCGACCGGACGGGTGACGACGATGCGCGCCACAGTTCTCCCCCGTCCCTAGCCCCCGCCCTCCCACGGGGATGCGGACGGTACCCACGAAGGTGTGCCCGCTCCGTGCCAGATGTGTGCCGAGGGTGTGACCGCGGCAGCGCGGCCCCAATGCGGTCGCGGACGGGATGGCCCGGCGTGGAGCGTCATCGCGCGCGGGCGGCGAGCTCGCGCCCGAGCGCCGCGGGATCGTCGCCGTCGACCCGCTCGATCCAGCTGCCGTCCTCCGCGGCGACGAGTGCCCGCAGCGTCGTGCCGTCGTGGTGGGCTGCGACGGGTGCGAGGCAGCCGCCGCCCACCGCCGCGACGCACAGCCGCTCGGCCTCGACCCGGCGGCGCGTCTCGGCATCGTCGGCGCGCTCGACGAGTGCTTCCTCGCCGGCCCGCACCTGCAGGGCGAGCGCGCCCTGGCCGGCCTCCGGGAGCATCACGTCCGGCGCGAGGCGCAGGCCGATCTCCGCCTCCAGGCCCAGCCGGTCGAGCCCGCAGGCGGCGAGCACGACGGCGTCGAGACCACGCTCGCCGCGCTTGCGGAGCCGCGTGTCGACGTTCCCCCGGAGTGGCTCGACGGAGAGGCTCGGCTCGAGGGCGAGCAATTGCGCCCGGCGTCGCACGGACGCCGTCCCGATCCGCATCCCGGGCTCGATCGCGCTCGCCCCGCAGAGCGCATCGCGCGGATCCTCGCGCGCGGGATAGGCGCCGACGGCCAGACCCAGCGTGTCGGTGGAGGTCATGTCCTTCGCGGAGTGGATCGCGACGTCGATGCGACCCTCGAGCAGGGCCTCCTCGAGCTCCTTCACGAAGACGCCGCGGCTTCCGATCTCGCCGAACGGCCGGGTCCGGTCGCGATCCCCCGCGGTCGTGATCGGTACGAGCGCGATCTCGACACCGGGCCGCCGCAGCGCCTCGGCTGCGCGCTCGGCCTGGGTGAGCGCGAGCCTACTGCCGCGCGAGCCGACGCGAAGCAGCACGGCAACCGCGAGCGGTCTGGGTCGCGGGCATGCCGCACACACGGTCGCCGCGCGGCCTGATCCGGACGAACGCGGTCGGCGCCTGGAGCGGCAACGGCCGACCACGGTAGTGCTCGAGTGTCCGCGTCACGTCTTCCGCTCCTCCCCCAGACCGAACAGGTGCCGCACGACGTCAGCATAGAGAAGCCCGTCCGGCGTGACCGCCGCTTCCTTCATCCGGACCGTCGGCTGGTGGAGCAGCTTCGCGACGATCTGGGCGGTGACGGTCTCGACGGCGTCGCGGTCGGTCTCGGCGAGGCGCCCCAGGCGCGACTCCATGCGCTGGAGCTCCGAGGCCCGGATCTCCTCCGCACGGGCCCGGAGCGAGGCGATCGCGGGAACCACCGCGAGTGACGCCTGCCAGGCGCGGAAGCGCTCTGCCTCGTCCGCCACGATGCGCTCCGCCTCGACCGCCTCGGCTCGCCGGCCCGCGAGCGACGAGGAGACGATCGCCTCGAGATCGTCGATGTCGTAGACGTAACAGCCGTCGATCGCAGCGAGCGCCGGATCGACGTCCCGCGGCACGGCGAGGTCCACGAGGAGCAGCGGGCGGCCGCGGCGAGCGCGAAGGGTCGCAGGCAAGTCGTCCGCGGTGAGCACGAAGCCCGGCGCGCTCGTCGACGAGATGACGATGTCGGCGTCCGTGAGCGCGCTCTCGAGGCTCCCGAGCGGGAGAGCCGCGGCGCCGAGCTCGCGCGCCAGGCGCTCGGCACGCTCGATCGTTCGGTTCGCGACGAAGGTGACGAGAGCTCCGCGCGAGCGCAGGTTGCGCGCGGTGAGCTCGCTCATTCGGCCGGCGCCGACCAGGACGACGCGCCGGCCGCCGAGCTGCTCGAAGACCTGCTGTGCGAGCGCGGCCGCGGCGGCCGGGATCGACGCCGGGCTTTCGCCGATCGAGGTCTCGACACGCGCGCGACGGCCTGCATGGAGCG
Organism: uncultured Actinomycetes bacterium; assembly: GCA_963734045.1. Lineage (GTDB taxonomy): Bacteria > Actinomycetota > Thermoleophilia > Gaiellales > Gaiellaceae > Gaiella. The sequence goes on from CAVTFU010000008.1 coordinate 12,902, forward strand.
CCATGCGAAAGACGCGGTCGAGGAGCGGGCCGGGCGCACCGGCCTCGTAGGCGTCGCGCACCTGCCCGAGGATCTCGCCCTCGCCCGGCACCATCGAGTCGAGCCCGGCCGCGACGCGGAAGAGGTGCAGCGCGGCCGACTCGTCCGCCAACCGGTATGCCACCGAGCCGAGCGTGTCGGCGGCGGGACCGGCGAGTGAGAGCAGCGCTCCGTCGGCGCGCGCGGCGAGCCCCTCGCCCGCCTCGGCCGCGAGGTAGAGCTCCGTGCGGTTGCACGTCGAGAGGACGACCGTCTCGAGCCCGCCGCTCGTGGCGAGCTCTCGGGCGAGCGCGCGAGCGCGCCTCGAGGTCGACGGCGACCCGCTCGCGGAGCTCGAGCGGGGCGCGATGGTGCGAGACGCCTGCGAGCGCGAGCCTCACGACGCGAAGTGGGTCAGGGGAAGGACGACGACGACGAGCACGGTGCCCGCGACGAGGAGCCAGGCGAGTCGCCGACCACGCAGGCCGAGCTCGTGCCGGAGCAGGAGCGCCGCGGCGTAGAACGCCCAGATCCCGACGGCGACCGTCATCGCGGCGTCGAGGCTCTCGACCTCGAGCCACGCGAGGCCGACGACGATCCCGATCGTGAGCAGCCCGAGCCCGGCGAGGACGGCGCGCGCGGCGAGCCGATCGAGCGCCTCGAGCGACGGAAGCCGCAGGCGCAGGAGACCCGTATCGCGGCGGCTGAGCCGGCGGTCCTCGTAGAGGAAGAGCACCGCCGTCGCCGCGGCGAACGTGAACGCCGCGAAGGCGGCGAGCATGAGCCCTGCGTGGAGCGCGAGCGCCCACCCGTCCCCGGCGGCCTCGTCGACGCCCGTCCCGCCCCCGGCCCACGCGAGGACGAGGAGGAGCGCGGCGACCGGCATGACGCCCAGCCCGAGGAGCCGGTAGCGCGGCTGACACCCCCACACGAGGTAGGCGGAGACGACGAACCACGAGAGGAGGTTGAGCGCGCCCGCCCACGTGCCCCAGGGGAAGCCGTCGGCGGAGAGAGCCTGAACGGCGAGCAGTGCGGTCTGTGCGAGCCAGCCGATCCGAACCCCCCAGATCCCGAGTCGCCCGTACCGACCGGGGCCTCGGAGCTCACCCGCGTACGCGACGGCGGCCTCGCCGTAGGCAAGGAGTGCGGGCACGACGAGGAGCTCAGCCATCGCCTCGCTCCGGCGTTGCGGGGCGGGCTCGCGCGAGCACCGCCAGCTCACCGGTCTCCCGCTCGAGCCGCTGGAGCTTCGCGGCGATGATCGCGACCCAGACGAGGACGACGACGACGAAGACCCCGTAGGCGGCGGCGACGTACTTCTCGCCAGAGCTCACGGCGCGAGCGCCTCCCGCAACTCGCGGAGATTGACGTCGGTCCGCTTCCCCGCCAGCTCGACGCGGTACATGACGTAGGCGAGCAGCGTGATCGCCACCCACGACACGCAGAACGCGAGGAACATCTCACCGGTCATCTGGGGCCCGTCGCGGGTGAAGACGGTCGGATGGATGAAGTCGTTCGCGAGACGGATCGCGAAGAAGCTGATCGGGATCAGGGCGACCCCGAAGAGCGCGTACACGGCCGAGATCCGCTCCCGGCGCGGGCCTGCCTCGATCGAGAAGCGGAGCATGAAGTACGCGCAGTAGAAGAGGAAGAGCACGAGGAAGAGCACGAGCTGGTTCGAGCTCCACGTCCACCAGACGCCCCATGAGGCCTTTGCCCAGATCGCGCCGGTGACGAGCGTCAGGATGCCGAAGATCGTCCCGAGGTGGACCCCGGTGTAGCTCTCGAGGTCGTAGCGCTCTCCGCGCGTCGCGAGCAGCCGGAAGGCCTTCCACGCACCGAGGCCGAAGCATGCGTAGGCCGTCAGGGCGATGGGCACGTGGACGTAGAAGATCTTCTGCGAGAAGCCCTGGTCCGCGTCCTCGGGCGCGATCGCGAAGATCATCGCCGCGGCCGCGGCGCCGAGCGCCACGGCGACGACGCCCAGCGCGGTCAGGGATGGCTTCGCGATGCTCATCACGGGAACGTCACTCGGTGACGACGTACTCGAACGCCGCCCACGAAAGTATCGCGAAGACCGCGTCGTAGAGGCCGAGGAAGGCAAGCGCCGTCCCCGGCTCCTCGGAGATGCTCGCGCCGACGCCGCCGACGACGAGCGGGATCGCGAGTGGCAGGAAGAGGAGCGGGAGCAGCACCTCCCGGCCGCGTGCGGCCGCTGCCATCGCCGAGACGAGGGAGCCAACCGCGCAGATCCCGATCGAGGCGAGCACGACGCCGGCGAGCGCGGCGGCATCGAGCGGCGCGAAGAAAAGCGACGAACGCCGGGAGCGCGACGAGCTCGGCAGCCGCGAGGAAGGCCAGCGCCGCGAGCGTCTTTCCGAGCCAGATCGCACTCCGATCCGAGGGCGCGAGGACGAGCCCGTCGAGCGCGCCCGCCTCGCGCTCGGGGATCCAGGAGCGCGCGAGTCCCAGGAGCGCGGTGAAGACGAGGGCGATCCAGAGCAGGCCGTAGGCCGCGTCGTCGGCTGCATCGGCGGGGAGCGCGAAGTGGAAGACGACCAGCGTCGAGAGCACGAAGAGGAGCATCGCGGGCAGCGTGTCGCGCGCCCGCAGCTCGAGGCGAAGGTCCTTGCGCGCGAGTGCCGCGACGTCGCCGAGGTACCCCTTCACAGCCGCTCCAGCTCGAGCCCGGCAGTCGCAAGGCCTGCGAGCCTCGCGGGCTCGTGGGTCGCCACGACGAGCGCGGTGCGTCCGGCGAGCTCGCGGAGCTCGGCGTCCAGCAGACCGGCTCCCTCCTGGTCGAGCGCCGAGTGCGGCTCGTCGAGGACGAGCAAGGCGGGCTCATGGAGGAAGGCCCGGCAGAGCGCGAGTCGCTGGGTCATGCCACGTGAGAAGGCACCGACCCGCTCGGCACGTACGTCCCATAGCCCGAAGCGCTCGAGGAGCATCCCGATCCGCTCGCGACGCTCCGGGACGCGATAGAGGCGCCCGAAGAGATCGAGGTTCTCGACCGCGGTGAGCTCGCGATAGAGGAGCGGCTCGTGCCCGACGTACCCGACCCCAGCGCGGGTGAGCGCGATCTCGAGGGTGCCGCGGGTCGGGGCCACGAGCCCGACGAGGAGGCGCAGGAGGGTCGTCTTGCCGGAGCCGTTCGCACCCGTCACGACGAGCGCGCCGTCGGCGGGGAGCTCGAACGAGATCCCGCGCAGCACGCTGCGCGTCCCGTAGCGCTTCTCGAGCGATGCGGCCCGGATCAGCGCCGCGCCGCTCACCGGCCGGCCGGTCGCCGGTCGGCGCCACACGCACCATCGCTCGACAACCGCCCCCAGGGGCACCCCCGGTGCCCTGATGTCACGGTATCTGGCGAGGTGTGACGCATGAGTGCCGTGATCGTGCCGGAAGTGCTCCCTACGCGTTCGAGGAGTCGGTGCCTCTGGACGCCGCGCCCCCGCAGCGGCACGCCGCGACGGTCGCCGCTTCGCCGACCGCTCCGCGATCATGGTCGCGTCGTGGACGCCCTTCGCCCGAGCCAGCTCGACCTCCTCGCGCGTCACCGCCTCCACTCGCTCGCGGTGCTCCTGGCGCCATCTGCCTCGTACGCGGCGGGGGCACGGCTCCAGGACACCGACGAGGGCCGGGCGCTGCTCGCGCAGCCGCGGGACATCCTCGCGTCCGCGGCGATCGCAGCGGCTGCCGCGACGGCGGACAGGCACGCGCTCGCGCAGCGATCGGAGGTCGCGCGGCGAGCGCAGAGCCTCGATCCGACGGAGGCATTCTCGGCAGAGCTCCTGACGACGCTTCGGCGGCGGCGGCTCCCGTTCGATCTGGAAGACGTCGAGCTCCTGCTCGAGCTCGGGCGCACGTCGGTGTCTCGCGACCCGGCGCCGCCCGCCACCTTCGCCGCGGCCTCCTTCGCGATCTCGGCCGCCGGCCACCTTCTCGCCACGCAGCCGGCGGGCGCACCGCTCCGCCGCTCGCTCGAGCGGCTCCGGGACGCCCTCGGCGCGCCGGAGCTCGCCCCGTCGACCCCGGCGGCCGCACTGAGCCGGCGGATAACGGCGCTGCTCGCCGGAACCGTGCCCGGCGGGCTCCTCGATCTCTCGATCGTCGACCGCCGCGACGCCTGGGCGGCGGAGGCGGAAGCCGCGCTGCGCCGGCACGCCGACCGTTGGGAGGACGTGCAGTCGCTCGTCGCGCTCGTCGCCCGGGCCCGCGGCACGAGGCCGACGCAGGCGTGGCTCCGGGACGCGGAGTCGCTGCGCCGGCGGTACGGCGGTCTCGGCGACCTGCTCCGCGAGCTGCTCGAGCCGATCCTCCGGATCGACCTCTCGACGTCCGGTCGCGACTGGCCACCGGGCTGGTTGCTCGCCCCGGGGAACGAGACGCTCGCCCGCGGCGCGATCTGGGCAACGCGGACGATCGACGAGGCGTGGGTCGTCCCGCTCCTCGGCCGACTCGCGCTTCGCGGCGCTGCGCCGGCGCCGCAGGCGGGTGTCACGCTCGCGCTCTCGCATACCGTCGCCGGCGCCGCGATCGACACCCTCGGAGCGATCGGGACGCGGCAGGCACGCGTCGAGCTCCGGGTGCTCCTGGGTGAGATCCGACGCCGCGATCTCCTCAGGCGGATCGCGGTGCTCGTCGGCGAGGAGCTCCCCGCGACGCTCGCCCGCGACGAGCTGATCCGCCGCGAGAAGCGCCGCACGGTGCGCAGCAAGGGACCGACGGACGCGCGGGAACGCCAGCAGCTCGCGACCGGAGTGGTCCGTCGCGACCTCGCCCCGGCGCTTCGCGCCGCGGGGTTCGCGAGCCGGGGTCGCACGTTCTGGCGTGACCGCGACGACCGCGTCGAGGTGCTCCACTGCCGGGCCTCGCGCGAGGGACTGAGCCTCGAGCTCGGCATCTGGTTCCGCTTCGTACCGCGGCCGGTCGCCCGAGGCGAGGCTGTGCCGCGGCCGGCCCCTGCCGACTGCGATCTCCGCTGCACGATGCCGACGTCGCACGACGAGCTGCACGAGACCGGCGCAGCCGCCCGGGCCTGGTTCGACCGATGGCGCTCCCTGCCGTCGATCCTGCGGTGGCTTCTCGTGGGCAGGACGTCTCCGAAGATCTTCGGACCGGGAGGCCGCGAGTCGCCCGGCCATGCGCTCCTGACCGGCTACGTCGCCCGCGAGCTCGGCGAAGGGGTGGTCGCGCGAAAGCGCCTGGCTCTCGCAGCGGCGCTCTACCGGGCGTCGCCAGGCGACCCGCCGAGCCGCGCCGGCGCCGATCGCGAGGCGTGGCTCGAGCAGATCGAGGCCGACGCCGGAAGCTGACGCTGCGGCGCGCGGCTCAGGCGAGCGTGTCGAGCGCGACGAAGGCGCAGAAGACGATCGAGAGCACCCCGTTGACCGTGAAGAAGGCCGCGTCCAGGCGGCGAAGGTCCCCGGGACGCACGATGAGGTGCTCGTAGAGCAGGAGCGCGGCGACCACGAGCACGCCGAGCCAGTACGCCGCGTCGACGTCGAGACCGAGCCCGGCCACGGCCAGCAGCACGACCGTCCCCGCGTGCATCGCCCGCGCTCCCGCGAAGACGCCGCGCACGCCGAACTGCGTCGCCCACGAGTGCAGTCCCTCCACGAAGTCGTGCTCGCGATCGAAGAGCGCGTAGAAGAGGTCGAAGCCGGCGACCCAGAGACAGACGGCGCCGCCGAGCGCCCACGCCTGCCATGGCAGCTCGCCCGTGACGGCAGCCCACGCGCCGACGGGAGCGAGCCCGAGCGACGCGCCGAGCCAGAGATGGCAGAGCCATGTGAACCGCTTGAGGTACGGGTAGACGACGAACAGCACGACCGGGATCGGCCAAAGCCAGCGCACGAGCGGCGCAAGCTGCCAGACGGCGAGGAGGTACACCGCGAGCGCAAGGACGCAGAGCATCCGGACCTGGCCGCGTGTGAGCATGCCAGCCGGAAGCTCCCGCGCGGCGGTGCGCGGGTTCCGCGCGTCGAGCTTCGCGTCGATGAGCCGGTTGAGACCCATCGCGAGCGTTCGGGCCCCCACCATGGCAAGCGTGATCCAGGCCATCGCCGAGAAACCCGGCCATCCGTCCACGGCGAGCAGCGCGCCGACGTAGGCGAACGGAAGCGCGAACACCGTGTGCTCGAGCCGGACGAGGCGCGCGAGACGCACGGGCAGCGGCGCGGCGATCGCGCTCACACCGGCTCCTTCGACTTCGAGACGAGCACGATCTCCTCGATCTGCATCGCCTTGTCGATTGCCTTGGCCATGTCGTAGACGGTGAGCCCGGCAACGGCCACGGCGGTGAGAGCCTCCATCTCGACCCCGGTCTGCGCCGTCGTCTCGGCGGCCGCCTCGATCGCGACACCGTCCCCGTCGACCTCCAGCGTGACCTCGACGACGCTGAGCGGAAGGCCGTGGCAGAGCGGGATCAGCTCGCTCGTCCGCTTCGCCGCCTGGATGCCCGCGATGCGCGCGACGGTCAGGGCGTCGCCCTTCGGGAGGGCGTGGAGCCGCGCCGCAGTCGCCGGCGCCATGCGCACGCGACCGCGGGCGACGGCCCGTCGCCGCGAGAGGGGCTTCCCGCCGACGTCGACCATCCGCACCTCGCCGGTCGCCTCGTCGACGTGCGAGAGGTCGCTCACCGTAGGGCCCTTCCGACGAGATGCGCGACGCCACGCCGATGCGCCCAGAGCGCACCCGCCCGAGCCGCCACGCCGTCGCCGTAGAGGCTGCCGAGCGCACCGCGGAAGCCGTCGACACCGCGTTCGGAGTACGGGAACCACCAGCCGGGGGTCAACCGGCCCCGGTCGACGTCGGCGAAGGCCGGTCGCGAGAGCGTCCTGAGCCCGTGCAGCGAGGCGGTCGTGCCACGCCCCGAGGCGCGCCGGCCGCTCCACGGCGCCTGCGCGGCCCCGAAAGAGTAGGCGTGGTCGTTGACCCACGCCATGCCCGTGGAGAGCCGCGCGGCCACCGACTGCGCGCGATCCGTGTCCCGCGACCACACGCTCGCGCCGAGCCCGTACGGCGAGTCGTTGACCCATCGCACCATCTCCTCCTCGTTGTCTTTTTCGACAACGACCGCGGCAGGCCCGAAGAGCTCCTCGTTCCGAAGGCGCGCGTCACGCGGTTCGCCGACGATGACCGTCGGCTCGTGGAACCAGCCCGGTAGCGCCGTCGCGGGCCGGCCGCCGCCCGTCGCGACCGCGGCGCCGTGCTCGCCGGCGTCGGCCACGAGCGCCTCGAACCGGCTTCGCTGTGCCTCGCTGACGAGCGGTCCGAGCTCGACGGAAGGGTCGGCTCCGGCGCCGACGCGGAGCTCTCCGGCGCGGGCCGCCAACCGCTCGACGAACGCGTCGTGGAGCCCCGGGGGGACGGCGATGCGCTCGATCGCCGCGCACGCCTGGCCGCAGTTGGCGAACGAGCCCCAGAGCGCGCCCTCGACGGCTCGGTCGAGGTCGGCATCCTCGAGCACCAGCATCGCGTCCTTCCCGCCGAGCTCGAGCACGACGGGACAGAGTCGCTCGGCGGCCGCGGAGGCCACACCGCGCCCGACCGCGGTCGAGCCCGTGAAGACGACGCCGTCGATGCCCCGATGCCTGACCAGGGCGTCGCCCACGGATTCCCCCGGCCCCTGGACGCACCGCACGAGGCCCGGTGGCGCGCCTGCCCGCCGGAAGAGCTCCTCGACCCAGGCGCCGCAGAGGGGCGTCAGCTCGGAGGGCTTCAGGACGACCGCGTTCCCCGCCGCGACGGCGGCGGCGGCGTGCCGGAGCGGCAGCGCCAGCGGGAAGTTCCACGGCGAGACGACGGCGACGACCCCGAGCGGGTCGTGGCGGATCGCGCCCCGCTTGTGGAGCAGCGCGACCTGCGGGAACCGCAGGCGCTCGACGCGTAGGGCGCGATCGAGGTTCTTCGCGAGCCATGTGCAGGCATCGGCCGCGACGATCAGCTCGTGCGCGTATGCCTCGACGACGGGCTTCCCCGACTCGGCCACGATCGTCCGGGCCAGCGCCCGGTCGTCGGCGACGATCGCGTGGGCGACGCGCTCGAGCAGGCGGCTTCGCGTCGCGAGCGGCTCGCGGGCGAAGGAAGCCTGCGCCATCCGTGCCTCCGCGACGACCTCGGCGAGCTCCTCGGGAGCCGTGATCGCGACGGTCCCGACGGTTTCGAGCGTCGCGGGGTCGACCGAGACGAGCTCCTGCACGAGGAGGTCCGCGCTCGTGCTCACGGAGGCATCGTAGCCCGGCTCCCCGGGCTCACACGCCTGTTCGCGCCTCGAGCTCGGCCTGCTCCCGGTCGGCCCACGCGTCGACGTCGTGCGCCTCCACCCGTCGGCGGATGCCCGCGAGCCGCTCGCGGCGCTCGTCGGCCGGGAGCCCGATCGCCCGTGCGAGCGCGTCGGCCTGCTCGCCGACGTCAAGTGGATCGACGCCGAGCGCCCAGTCGGCGAGCTCGGCATGCGCGCCGGCGTTCCGCGAGAGGACGAGGACTCCGTCCCGGGCGTTCACGAGCGGCCCCTCCTTCGCGACGAGGTTGAGGCCGTCCATGACGGGATTGACGAGCAGGACGTCGTACTCAGTGTACGCCGCGATGGATGCGAGGAAGTCGTCGCGGACGTCGAGACGGATCGGCGTCCAGCCCGGACGCCCGAAGCGCTCGTTCACGGCCGCGGCCATCTGCTCCGTCGCGTCCCGATAGGCGACGTACTCGGGAATCTCCTGGCGGGACGGGTCGAGGAGCGCGACCAGGGCGACACGGCCGTGGAGATCGGGATGCCGCTCGAGCAGCCGGCCGAACGCCTCGAAGCCCCTCACCGCGTTCTTCGACGGATCCGTCCGATCGACCCGGAGCACGAGGATCTCGGGGCGCTCGGCCAGCAGCTCCGCGCGGCGCTCCCGCACCCCGTCGCCGGCGGCGTGCGCCTCGAACTCCGCCGTGTCGACGGCCACCGGGTTCGCATGGGAACGGGCATCCGCCTCGGCTCCGCGGCCGAGCAACGCTTCGCAGCTCTCGACGAATGCCGTGCGCCACCGCTCGGTGTGGAAGCCGATGCTGTCGCAGGCGAGGACACCCTCGTGGATCGCGCGCGAGATGCCGACGGGCAGCACGCTCCAGGCGGCGGGACCGACCCACGGGATGTGGACGAACTGTGCGATGCGCGCCCGCGGGCGGGCGGCGCGCACGAGCGAGGGCACGAGGTAGAGGTGGTAGTCCTGCACGAAGAGCCATGCCCCGGGCGTCCGGTCGAGCTCCTCGACGGCGGCCGCCGCGAGCGCGCGGTTGGCGGCGACGTAGCCCTGCTCCCAGGGGATCCCGAGATCTGCGTCCGGATCGACCTTGAGGTCCCACAAGCCGTGCTGCACGAACCAGAGCACCGGATTCGCGACGACGCCGTAGAAGAGCGCGTACGCCTCCGGATCGTGCGCGACGAGATGCAGCCGGAACGGCGTCCCTGCGGCGGAGCGCTCCACCCGCGGCCCCTCCGAGGCAAGGCCGCGCTCGACCTCGTTCATCGCGCTCGCGACCCACGTGACGTCGCCGCGGTCGACGAGCGGCCGGAGCGCCGTCACGAGGCCGCCGGCGCCCCGGACGACGCTGAGCTCCTCACCCGGGCCGCGGCGAAAGCCGACCGGGCCCCGGTTCGAGACGAGGACGAGCGGCTGTGGCACGAGCCGGCTAGCCGTCGGCGCGAGGCCGGTCGCCGAGCGTCACGTCCACCGGCACCGTGCGGTCGCCGCGGACGACCGTGAACTCGACGGTCTGGCCGGGCCGGAGCTCCGTGACGATGCGCGAGACGTCGTCGGCGCCGCGCACCGCCTTCCCGGCGATACCGACGATCAGATCCCCGCCGAGCGTCACGTCGAGCCCGTTGTGGACCTCCGCCCGCGAGCCGCCGCGGATCCCGGCCCGGGCGGCCGGCGTGCCGCCCTCGACACGCGTCACGAGCGCGCCGCGCTCGGCACCGAGACCGAACGCCTTCGCGATGCCGGGGGTGACGTCCTGCGTGCGGATCCCGATGTACGCATAGCGGACACGTCCCGTCCGCACGAGCTGATCCAGCGATCGCTTCGCGACGTCGATCGGGATCGCGAACCCCACGCCCTCGGCCGTTCCGGAGGTGCTCTGGATCTGTGCGTTGATCCCGATCACGCGGCCCGCCGCGTCGAACAGAGGCCCGCCGGAGTTGCCGCGGTTTATCGGCGCATCGGTCTGGATCGCGTTCGAGACCGTGAAGCCCGCCGCGGTCAGCGAGTCGATCGTGCGGCCGGTTGCGGCCACGACGCCGACCGAGAGCGACGTCTGCTTTCCGAACGGGCTGCCGATCGCGGCGACCGGCTCGCCGACGAGGACGCGGGACGACTGGCCGAGCGGGACCGGCGCGAGGCGGTGGTCGGCGGGCTTCACGCGGATCACGCCGACGTCGCTGAACAGATCCCAGCCGACGATCTTGGCGGGCACGCGCTCGCCGTCCGAGAACTCGACGTAGACGGCGCTGGCCCCCTGGACGCTCCCCTGCGTCTCGGCGACGTTCGTGATCACGTGCGCGTTCGTGAGGATCGACCCCGTGCCGTCGACGACGAACCCCGAGCCCTGCGAGGCGCCGTCCGTCCCGAGGTTCGCGTAGATCGTGACGACGCCACCGGCACGCGCCGCGTAGAGCGCGGCGGGGTCGAACCGTCCCGCGAGCGGCCGGGCGACCGGCGCCGCCGGCGCGGCGGAACCGACCGGGCCCGCGGGTGCGAGCACGGTGGTCGTCTCGCCACCGATCCCCGTCACCTGCGCCACGAGAATTGCCGCCCCCGCGCCGGCGGCGGCGGCGAGCGCGACGACGGCCGCTGCGGCGGGCAGACGCATTCGAGCCACCGTAGCAGCGGCCTCCCGACTCGCCGGAAGCCCGTTTCCACGTGGAAACGGCTCCGGAGAAGGGATTTCACGTGGAAACGGCGAGCTCCGGGGTGGGCGCGTCGACGCCGGGGAGCGTCAGCGTGAACGTCGTCCGGCCGGGCACGCTCGCGAGCTCCACCGTGCCGCCCATCCGCTCCGCGAGCTGCCTGGCGATCGCGAGCCCGAGCCCGCTGCCGGACGCCTGCGCCTGCGGGCCCTCAACGCGGTAGAAGCGATCGAAGACGCGTTCGGCGTGCTCCGGGGCGATCCCCGGGCCGTCGTCCTCGACGACGAGGACGGCCCGACCGTCCCGCCGGGAAGCGCTGACGCGGACCTCCGTCCCTGCGGGCGTGTGGGTCAGGGCGTTCACCGCCAGTGCACGGCCGATCTGGAGGACGCGCTCCTCGTCGGCGAGCGCCCAGGCATCGGGCGTGGCCTCGACCGCGAGCGGATGACGCGTCGCCTCCGCCAGGGGCGCGAGCTCGTCCGCCAGCACGCGAGTCGTCTCTGCGAGGGCGACCTCCTCTCGCTCCACCCTCAGACTGCCGGCATCCATCCGGGACAGGTCGAGGAGGTCAGCCGCGAGCTTCGTGAGCCGCTCCACCTGCTCGCGCGTCGTCACGAGGAAGCCGGCCCGCGTCTCCTCGTCGAGATCCTCGTCCGCCATCAGCTCGAGGAACCCGGCGAGGGAGAACAGCGGCGTCCGCAGCTCGTGCGAGGCATTCGCAACGAACTCCTTGCGGGCCGTGTCGAGCTGGGCGAGCTGGACGCGCATCCGTTCGAACGCGGCCGCGAGCTCGCCGAGCTCGTCGCCGCCCAGGTCGACGACCGGCTCGTCGAACTCGCCCTTGCCGATGCGGTCGGCAGCGCGCTCGAGCCGGCGGATGCGCCGCGCGTGCAGCGTCGCGGCGAGGCCGCCGAGGATCGCCGCGATCGCGACCGCGACCCCCGTCGCATACAGGAGCCGCCGTTTCACGACGCGTACCGTCGCGAGCTGGTCCTCGATCGGCGCCGAGAGGAGCATGACCTCGCCCGAGAGGAGCGGGACGGCGACCTCGGCGAACGGACGGCCGCCCCGGACGACGCGGCCGCGGGCGAGCCCGCTGGTCCGCGCGGTCTCGAGCGCGACCGGATCGCTGCCGATCGGCCCGGTTCTGGGTGCCGAGTCCGACCGCGGCGTGAGCGTGAGCGGGTTCGGCCCGAGCACCTGGAAGACGACCACACGCGCGCGATAGAGGAGCGAGACGGTCTCGACGAACTCGTCGAGCGCCAGCGGGTTCGCCTCGTCGACGAATGCGTAGCCGCGTGCCGCTGCCAGCCCGTCACGCTCGAGCTCGTCGAGGCGCTCGTCCACGAGCCGCCGCTCGAGCGAGGGGACGACCATCGCGTATGCCCCGCCGAGGGCACCGCCGACGATGACGAGGAGCGCGACGACGAGCGTCGTGCGGATCCCGCCGGGCAGGCTCATCCCACGATGGTCGCGCCGTCCCGGAACCGGTAGCCGGCGCCGCGCACGGTGAGGATCAACTCGGGCTCGCCCGAGTCTCGCTCGATCTTCTCGCGGAGATGACGCACGTGGACGTCGATGGTCCGTGGCTCCCGATAGTCGGCGCTGCCGCGGATGCGCTCGAGCAGCTGGCGGCGGCTGAAGACGACGCCGGGCGAGGAGGCGAGCAGCGCCAGCAGCTCGAACTCGACGAAGGTGAGCTGCACCGGCTCGCCACGCACCTCGACCGTCCGTCGGGGCAGGTCTACGACGACGTCCCCGCGGTCGAGCACCTCGTCGCGCCGCCCGGCGAGATGGGGCGTCGCGGCGCGCCGCAGGAGCGCCCGGACGCGGCTCCGGAACTCGCGGATCGAGAACGGCTTCGTGATGTAGTCGTCGGCCCCCAGCTCGAGCCCGAGGACCTTGTCGAGCTCGTCGTCGCGGGCGGTGAGCATGATGATCGGCACCGTGCTCTCCGCCCGGAGGCGCCGGCACACCTCGAGCCCGTCGACGCGGGGAAGCATGATGTCGAGCACCACGAGGTCGACGTCCTCCTCGGCGAAGCGCTGGAGCGCCTCGTCCCCGTCGCGGGCCTGAACCACCCGGTGGCCGTCCCGCTCGAGCGGGTAGGTGAGCAGGGACTGGATCGCGTCCTCGTCGTCCACGAGGAGGATGGTCGAGGAGGGGTCCGGCATGCCTTGGCGGCGGCGACGCTCCTGAACGTGGTCACCTGCCCGCGCCTACTATAGCCCCCTCCATGGAGCCCGCCCGCCTCGTCACGGCGTCCCGGAGGCCGCGGCGCGGCTCCGTCGAGCGACCGATCGACATGCGCCTCGTCCGCAAGGTCTCGCTCGTCCTCGTCGCCCCGCTGTTGCTCGCGGTCTTCACGCTCAGTCGTTCCGGCCCGTTGCCGGCGCCGACGCTGCCGCCCGCCTTCGACAGTGAGACGGCGGTCGCGCTGACGAGCGAGTTCGCGTCGGACCACCCGAACCGGGTGCCGGGCTCGCTCGAGGCGGCGAGGGCAGCGGACTGGTTCCGGGCGAAGCTGGCTCTGTACGGGCTTCCGGTCGTCGACGAGCGATGGCGGGAGGAGGTGCCGGGCGTCGGCCGCGTCGAGCTCCTCAATCTCGTCGCCGTCGTCGAGGGAACTCTCGACGAGACGATCGTCGTCATTGCCCATCGTGACAACAATGGTCGGAGCGCCGGCGCGAACGACAACGCGAGCGGGACGGCGACGCTCGTCGAGCTCGCCCGGGCGTACGCGCGCGCGGGGACGACCGAGTCGGCGCGCACGCCGCTGCACACGCTCGTCTTCCTCTCGTCCGACGGAGGGGCGTACGGAGGCCTCGGCGCGGCGCGCTTCGCCGCCTCTTCGCCGCTGGCGGGGCGCGCCGTGGCGATCGTCTCGCTCGACGGGCTCGCCGGGGACGTTCGCACCCGCCTGGACCTGGCGGGGCTCGACAGCCGCTCCCCGCCGCCGGCGCTCGTGCGGACGGCCGAGGCACGGATCGACGCGGAGACGGGGCGGGCGCCCGATCAGCCCGGGGTCCTCACGCAACTCGTCTCGCTCGGCCTGCCCTTCGGGTACGGAGAGCAGGCGCCGGTGCTCGCCCGGGGCGTGCCCGCGCTCCGGATCACCACTGCGCCCGACGCCGGGACGCCGGCCGGCGGCGACGAGCTCGAAGGGCTCGACCGCCAGCGGCTCGGACAGCTCGGCCGTGCTTCGGAGTCGCTCCTCGCGTCCCTCGACGCCACCGTCGAGCTCCCGGACACGACCGACGGCGCGCTCTTTCTCTCGGACCGCGTCGTCCGTGGCTGGGCGCTCCAGCTGCTCTTGCTCGCGGCCGTCGTGCCCTTCGCCGCTGCCACCCTCGACCTGCTCTCCCGTTGCCGACTCAGGCGACTACCGCTCGCAGCGGGGTGGCGCGCCCTTCGACGCCGGGCCGGCGTGTGGGTCGTCCTCATCGGCCTCGTCGGTGTGGCAGCGGTCGCGGGCGCGCTGCCCCGCGAGCCACGGCTCGCGCCGCCCCCAGACCAGCCGCCGGTCGATTCGTGGCCCTACGGCGTCGCGGTCGTGCTGCTCGTGATCGCCGCGCTCGTCTGGCTTCGCGCGCGGGTGGGCCTCGTGCCCCGCGTGCGGGCGACGCCCGAGGAGGAGCTCGCGGCGTACGCGGTCGCGTTCCTCGCGCTGCTCCTCGTCTGCTCGCTCACGGCGCTCGTGTCGCCGTACAGCCTCGTCTTCGTCGTCCCCTCGCTCTACGCCTGGCTCTGCCTGCCTCAGCTCCGTCGCTCGCCGGGGTGGCTCACCGACGTCGTCTTCGGCGTCGGGCTCGTCGGCCCCGTGCTCGCGCTCGTCGTGCTCGGCGAGGCGCTCGGCCTCGGCGTGCGGACACCCCTGTATGCGGCGTCGCTCGTCACGACCGGAGTCGTCCCGTGGGCGGCGACGCTCGCGTTCGCCGGCTGGGGTGCGATCGCCAGCTTCGTGGGGGCGATCGCCGCCGGGCGCTACGCCCCGCTGCGGGCGTCGAGAGGGAGGTAGCGGATCGGGGCGCCCGCGGGCAGCTCGCCGTCGCCACGCGGAATGTGAACGAGCGCATCCGCGGCCGCGGCCCGGACGATCATGTGCGACTCCTGCCCTTCCAGCGGCCAGAGCGTCGCCACACCGTCCGCGAGCCCGAGGCGCGCCCGCTGGAAGTCGTCGCGTCGAGGCCGTCTTGCCGTGGGGGCGCCGAGAATGCCGGCGGCGTACACCGGCATCGGTTGCGAGGCGCCCTGGAGCGCGCGAACCGCTGGTAGGACGAAGAGCACCGTTCCCACGAACGACGAGACCGGGTTGCCCGGCAGGCCGAAGGCGAGCGTCTCCCGACGCACGGCGAACGAGAGCGGCTTGCCGGGCCGCATCGCGACGCCCCAGAAGACCTCCTCGGCGCCGAGCGCGCGGAGCATCGGCCGCACGAGGTCGTGGGGGCCCACCGAGACGCCGCCCGAGGTGACGAGCAGGTCGGCCTCGAGCCCCTGCGAGAGAGCCGCCCGGTGCGCCTCGTCGTCGTCGGCGACTCGCTCGTGCGTCTCGACCTCGGCGCCGGCTCCGGCGAGCAGCGCCGCGAGCATCACGCCGTTCGACTCGTAGATCTCGCCTTGCCCGAGCTCCTCGCCGGGCGCGCGAAGCTCGGTTCCCGTCGTCACGATCGCGGCGCGCGGCCGGCGAGCGCACCGGGGCGCGGCCACCCCCGCCGCGGCGAGCGCCGCGAGCCGCGACGGCGAGAGCAGCGTCCCCGCCGCCAGGAGCGCGGCGCCTTCCTCCACGTCACCCCCGCGCGGGCGGACGTTCGCGCCCGCCGGGACGGCCTCGGGGACGACGACGCGCTCCCCCTCGTCCGTCACGCGCTCGATCGGGACGACCGCGTCGGCGCCGTCGGGCACGACGCCGCCGGTCGCGATCCCCATCGCCTCGCCCGCGCCGAGGGCGCGCGGTGACGGGCGGCCGGCCGCGATCCTGACGGCGACCGGCAGCGTGCCGGGCGTGTCGGCCGCTCGGAGGGCGAATCCGTCCATCGCGGAGCTCGGGAACCGCGGTAGGTCGATCGCGGCCCGGGCGTCCTCGGCGAGCACGCGGCCGGCGGCCTCCGCGAGCGGCACGGCCTCGGCCGGAAGCGGCCGAACGCGCTCCAGCACCCGCGCCAGAGCCTCCTCCACCGTCAGGAGCTCGCCCACGCCGATGACGCTACACACGGGGTACCCTCGGCGCGTGATCTCGGTCGTCGTCCCGGCTCGCGACGAGGAGCAGACCGTCGGCGCTCTCTACGAGGAGCTCGCCGCCGCGCTCGCCGGGCGCGGGGAGGCGTGGGAGGTCGTCTACGTCGACGACGGCTCGCGGGACGGAACCTATGCGGCGCTCGTGCGGCTGCACGACCGGGCCGAGAACGTGAAGGTCGTCCGCCTCCGCCGCAACGCGGGCAAGGCGGCGGCCCTGGACGCGGGCTTCCGCGAGGCAGAGGGGGACGTGGTCGTCACCATCGACGGTGACCTCCAGGACGACCCGGCCGAGATCCCCCGACTGCTCGCCAAGCTCGACGAGGGCTTCGACCTCGTCACCGGCTGGAAGACGCGGCGCAACGACCCGTTCGCGCGCAGGCTCCTCTCGAGGATCTTCAACGGCGTGACCGGCCGTCTCTCGGGGGTGCGGCTCCACGACATGAACTGCGGCCTCAAGGCGTTTCGCGCGGACGTGGCGCGCGAGCTCGATCTGTACGGCGAGCTCCACCGGTTCATCCCCGTGCTGGCCCACGATCTCGGCTTCCGCGTCGCCGAGGTCGCCGTCAACCACCGGCCGCGCGAGCACGGCCGCAGCCGCTACGGGATGGAGCGGTACCTCCGTGGCTTCCTCGACCTGCTCACGGTCTCCTTCATGAGCCGCTACCGGCACCGGCCGCTGCACCTCTTCGGCGGGCTCGGGCTCGGGCTCTCGACGGCGGGCGGAGCGATCCTCGCCTACCTCACGATCGTGAAGCTGACCGGCGAGGCCATCGGGCGGCGGCCCCTGCTGCTCCTCGGCGTCCTCCTCGTCGTGGTCGGGATCCAGTTCCTCTCGCTCGGCCTCGTCTCCGAGCTCCTCACGAGCCAGCACCGCGAGCGGATGCGCGCCGTCGGCGACCGGCAGCAGCGCCTCGTCGACGAGATCCTGCGCTGAGACCGCAGGAGCGAGAATGAAGGCGCTCTACTTCGGGACGTACGACCGTGCCGCGCCGCGGAACACGCAGGTCGTCTCGTGCCTGCGAGCCGCAGGCGTCGAGGTCGTGGAGCAGCACCGGGAGGTCTGGGGCCGGCAGAACTGGTCGCTCGGGCTCCGTCAACTCGGGCGTGTCGTGCGGGCGGAGCGCTCGCTCGCCCGCGAGCGCGACCGCGAGCGCGAGGCGGACGTCGTCCTGGTCGGCTACCCCGGTCACTTCGACCTCCCGTCCGCGCGTCGCGTCGCCCGGGGGCGCCCGATCGTCTTCAACCCGCTGGTCTCCCTCCACGACACGCTCGTCGACGACCGGAGGCGGTTCGGCCCGGCGTCGCCTGCCGCCAGGATGCTCGAGCTGGTCGACCGGGGCGCCTTCCGCGCCGCCGACCTCGTCGTCGCGGATACGGAGGCGCACGCGCGGTTCTTCCGCGACCGGTTCGGGCTCGAGACGGCGCGGGTCGAGGTCGCGCTCGTCGGTGCCGAGGAAGCGCTCTTTCGCCCCGGGTGGCATCCGCCCGAGCCGTTCCATGTCCTCTTCGTCGGGAAGCTGATCCCGCTCCACGGCCTCGAGACGATCCTCGCCGCGGCCGCGCTCCTGCCCGAGATCCCGTTCCGCGTGGTGGGTGACGGCCAGCTCGCGCCGCTCCTCGAGGGGCGACCGGCGAACGTCGAGCACACGGAATGGATCGACTATCCCGCTCTCCCGGAGGCATACCAGCGCGCCGGCTGCGCGCTCGGGATCTTCGACACCGGCGAGAAGGCCGCGCGCGTGATCCCGAACAAGGTCTTCCAGGCGCTCGCGTGCGCGCGCCCCGTCGTCACGGCCGACACGCCTGCCGCGCGCGAGCTCCTCACCGACAGCGTCGACGCGGTGCTCGTCCCCCCGGGCGATCCCGAGGCGCTCGCCGGAGCGGTGCATCGACTCGCGGCCGACGCCGGCCTCGGGCAGCGCCTCGGCGAGGCAGGCCGCGGAACGTACGAGCGGCGGGCGTCCGAGACCGTGCTCGGCGAGCGCTGGCGGTCGCTGCTCGAGCGCGTCGTCGGTCTCGGATGACACGCCCCGCGCGGCTGGTCGCCGCCGGCGCGGTGACGTTCGGGGTGGGGTTCTCCGCGCTGGCGGTTCTCGCGCACCGGGCCTTCTGGACCGGGCGCTTCGACGTCGGCAACCTCGTCCAGGCCGTCTGGTCGACGGCCGACGGCGACTTCCTCTCGGTGACCGGTCTCACGGGACTGCAGATCTCGCGGCTCGGGGCCCACTTCGATCCGCTCGTCGCAGCGTTCGCCCCGCTCTGGTGGCTCTGGCCCGACCCGTCCCTGCTCCTCGTCAGCCAGGCGGCGGCGGTCGCGACCGGCGCGGCCCCCGTGTACCTGCTCGCCCGACGGCACCTTGCGTCCGAGTGGGCCGCCGCCGGCTTCGCGCTCGCGTACCTGCTCCATCCGGCGACGCAGTGGCTCGTCCTCGACGACTTCCACCCGGTCGCGCTCGCAACGCCGCTGCTCCTCTGGGCGTTCTGGTTCCTCGACTGCGACCGCCTCGTGCCGTTCGCCGTCGTCGCCGGTCTCGCGTGTCTCACGAAGGAGCAGATCGGGCTGGTCGTGGCCGCGATGGGTCTCTGGTACGCGCTTCGGCCGGGGGCACGGCGGGCAGGGCTCGTCGTCGCCGGTGCCGGGACGATCGTCTCGCTCGTCGCCGTGCTCGTCGTCGTCCCGCACTTCGCCCCGGGCGGCGGCTCGCCGTTCGAGGGCCGCTACACGGCGGTGGGCGGCTCGCCCGCAGGCATCGTCGAGACGGCGCTGACCGACCCGGCCGCGATCGCCGAGGCCACGAGCCAGGCGCGCGACCTCGGGTACCTCGCCGATCTGCTGCTGCCGCTTCTCGGGCTGCCGCTGCTGGCCCCCCTCGCCGCCCTCACCGCGCTTCCCGAACTGGCACTGAACCTCCTCTCCGACACCCGGACGCAGACCTCGATCCACTTCCACTACACGGCCGGCGCGCTGCCGGGCCTCATGGTGGCGGCGGTGCTCGGCGCGGCACGTCTCCGCCGCCGCTTCCCGTGGGCACGCCGGCCGGAGGGGCGCGCGATCGTCGTCTCGACGCTGCTCGCGGGCATGGTGCTCGGGCCGCTGCCGCTCTGGGCGCACGTTCCGCTCGGCTCCGAGCTCGCGACGCGCGACCATGTCGTCGGGCGACGTGCCGCCGTGGCGGAGCGCGTGGTGCGGCTCATCCCCGCCGGCGCGCCCGTGAGCGCGTCCAACACCCTCGGCGCCCATCTCTCCGAGCGCAGGCGGGTCTTCAGCTTCCCGGTGCTCGGCGAGGCGGAGTGGGTCGCCGTGGACACCTTCCGGCCGAGCCATCGCGACCAGGCGGTCGCGCCGGTGAAGTTCCGCGCGTCGCTCGCGCGGCTCGAGGCGACGGGAGAGTTCGCGAGGGTGTTCGACGAGGACGGGTTCCTCGTGCTCCGGCGGCGCTAGAGGTCCGATCGGGCTCTCAGAGCGGAATCGTCTGCGGGAGGAGGTACGCCGTCAGGGCGAGGGCCCCGTACCGCGCGACCCGGTCGTCGTCTGCCGCGGCGAGCGGCACCGCCCACGCGAGGTACCAGACCGCGAGGTACGGAGTCGTAACGAGGACGAGGCACGCCGCGCGGCCGAGACGCGGGACGCCGCGCACCGCGTCGCGGGCGAGCACGGCGAAGCCGGCGACGGCGAGCGTCAGCGCGAGGCCGAGCGCGACCCGGTCCGGGAGGCCGAGCTGCTCGAGCCGCGAGGGCAGCGCGTAGCTCGTCTCGAGCACGGCGTTGTCGGCGAGGGGGCCGACGACGCGCAGCCAGTCCAGCTCGTATCGCCACGTCGCCACGGCCCCCACGGCGAGCGTCGCGAGGACGAGGCCGCGCAGGCCGAGCGGCCGCCCGCGGGCGCCGCCGGCGAGCGCGGCGAGCGCGAGGAAGACGAGCGGGACCCACTTCACGAGGATCGCGAGCGCCCACGCGGCGCCCGCGAGGTCGTGGCGACGGGCGACGGCGAGCGCCACGGCGCCCGCGACGAGCGCTGCGACGAGCGCGTCGTTGTGACCACCGCCGGCCAGGTGGACGGCCAGGACCGGGTTCCAGCCGACGAACGCAACCGCCAGCGCCCGCCGACGTGCAACCCGCGCGACGGCCGCGACGGCGAGCAGGATGCCGGCCGCGGCGAGCGCCTTGAAGAGCCAGGCCGCGGTGTCCGCAGACGTCCGGGCGATCGTTGCGACGGGCTCCGAGACGAGCGTGAACGCCGGGCCGTAGACCGTCGTCGTGTCCTGCCACGCAGCCCCGAGATACGGCGCGGCAGGGCTCTGCGGAAACGCCGACGGGGGATCCACGTACGGGTTGCCGCCTCCCTCGACGCCGATCCAGCCGTATCCCCAGTACGTCCACGCGTCCGTCGAGAGAAGAAGCGGGCGCCGCCAGGGGCACGAGCTGCACCGCGACCGCCAGCCCCGCGACCCACCGGATGGGTGTTCCTCCCCGCCGGAGGAGCGCGAGACCGACGAGGTAGGCGCCGAATGCGGCAGCCAGGAGGATCAGGAAGAGCGGGGCGCTCCCCTGTTCGGCGAGCCCCCCGTCGCGCGGGACGAGCGGCGACCCGTCGCGCCAGGCGAGCGCGCAGGCCGCCGCGACGAGGACGAGGGTGGCGGCGCCGGCGACGAGCGCCGGGCGAGGGCTCACGGGTCGAGCGGCTGGCCGGGGCTCGACGGCGGGCCGGCGGCGTCGCCTCCGTCGCCCTCCGAGGATCCGGGCGAGTCCGTGCCGGAGGGCTTCGTTTCCCCGTCCGCGGGCGTCTCCGTGTCGTCCGTCTCGTCCGGCTCCTTCGGCTGTGGCGTCGAGGGTGCGGGAGGGACGTAGTACGGGTCGTAGCTCAGGGACGACGGCCCGCGCTCCCAGGTGCTGAACGTGACGGGCTGGCGCGGAGCGGGGAACTCCCGGACCGGCCGCCCGGCGAGCGCGGGCTCCATGAAGCGCTGCCAGATCTCCGCCGGGAAGGACTCCACCGGAGACCGAGATGCCGTGGACCGACTCCATCGGGATCTCGCCGCGCGTGTAGCCCATCCAGACCGCGGTCGCGAGGCCGGGCGTGTAGCCGACGAACCAGGCGTCGGCGTGCTTGTCGGTCGTCCCGGTCTTGCCCGCGGCCGGTCGCGAGAGCGCCGCCCGGGTGCCGGTGCCGAAGCGGATGTTGTCCTCGAGGATCCTGGTGACGACGTCGGCGACGCCGTCCGGGAGCACGCGGCTGCGCTCGACGGCTCGACGCCCAGCGGTCGTCCGGCTTCCCGTTCGGGAGGATCACCTTCCGGATCGCGGTCGGCTCGCTGTAGATCCCGCCGGCGGCGAGGGTCGCGTACGCGGAGGCCATGTCGAGGGGCGACACCGCGATCGAGCCGAGCCCCATCGCGGGCGGGAACTCGCCGCCGACCTGCAGCGGTGTCCGGACTCCGAGCCTCCGGGCGAGCGAGGCGACGCGCTGCGGCCCGACGTCGAGCGTCAGCTGGGCATAGACGCTGTTGTCGGAGCGGAGGGTCGCGCGCTCGACCGAGCTCCAGCCGTACGTAGCTCGAGTCGTACGTCTTCACGCACCACCAGCCCCTCTCGCAGGTGCCGATCTCGCGCGGCTTGTAGGTGAACGGCGCGGAGACGTAGTACGTCGAGGTCGGGTCGAGGCCCTGCTCGACGGCGGCGGCGAGCACGAACGTCTTGAACGTCGAGCCCGGCTGGCGGCGGGCCTGGGACAGCAGGTTGAACTGGTTGTTCGCGTGGCCCGGGGACGACGGCGGCCATGGCGCGGATCGACCCGGTCGCGGGATCGATCGAGATCAGCGCCGCCGCCGGGTCGTTCGCTGGCGGTCAGCGTCCCGCGGATCGCGTTCTGCGCAAGCCGCTGCTAGCGGGGCTTGATCGTCGTGTAGACCTGGAGCCCTCCCGAGCGGACGGTCTCCGCTCCGTACTCGGGGACGAGCTGGTCGCGCACGTAGCCGAAGAAGTACGGCTCGCGGATCTCCTCGTAGAGCCGCCCGGGCCGGAGCACAGGCGTGCGGCTCTTCCGTGCGCCGCGGTACTGCTTCCGCGTGATCATCCCCTGCTCGCGCATCGCGGCGAGCACCTGATTGCGCCGCGCGACCAGCCCGAGCGGGATCCGCAAACGGGTCGTACGCCGACGGCGCCTGGATGAGACCGGCGAGCAGCGCCGCCTGGGGCAGCGTCAGCGACCGTGCGGAGCGCGAGAAGTACGTCCGTGCCGCGGCCTCCGCGCCGTAGGCGAGGTTGCCGTAGAAGACGGAGTTGAGGTAGTTCGCGAGGATCCACTCCTTCGAGCGGTCGCCGTCCAGCTTCACCGCGAGGCACGCCTCCGTCACCTTGCGCTCGACCGTCCGCTCGTTCGAGATGTAGAGGGTGCGGACGAGCTGCTGCGTGATCGTCGAGCCGCCCTCCACGACCCGGCCGGCCTTCACGTCGCGCCAGAGCGCCCGCGCGATTCCCTCCGCGTCGACGCCGCCGTGGGAGTAGAAGCGGCGGTCCTCGATCGCGACCGTGGCACTCCGCAGCCACGGCGAGATCTGCCCGAGCGGCACGACCTGGCGGTTGCGCTCCGCGGGGATCGCCCCGAGGAGCGAGCCGTCGGCGGCGTAGACGAACGTGTTCTCGCCGATCGTGGCGGGCTTGAGCGCGGCGAGATCGCAGCGCGGGCGAGAAGGTGAGCACCGCGGCGCTCGCGGCGACGCCCGCCGCCGCGACGAGCACGACGAGCACGCCGACGAGCGCTAGGCGCTTGCCGTTCCGGCGGTTGCGCCGGCGCCGGTGGCGGCGCGGGGCAGCAGGCGCCGGGCGCGCGCCGGGAGCGTGGGCGCCGCGTCGGGCTCATGAGACGATGGTAGCCACGGCCTGTATGGATTCTTCGCGGCCCGGCGCGCCCCTCGCTATCGTCGTCCCGTGCGCGGCGCGATCGCAGCGTCGTGGCCGGCACTGCCGGATCTTCCTGTGGAGCCGGCTCGCGCTCTGGGCGCTCGCCGCGGGGACGGTGCTCCTCTTCGAGGACGAGCTCAACCCGTCGCGGTTCCGCTGGGACAGCCCGCGGTTGCACGAGCTCGGTGCTGCCGTCGACGTCTGGGCGCGCTGGGACAGCGACTGGTACCTCCTGATCGCGGAGTCGGGATACGACTGGCCGTCCTCGACCCCCGCCTTCTTCCCTCTCTACCCGTTGCTGGTCGGAGGGCTCGGACGGCTTCTGGGGGACCGGTTCCTGCTCGGCGGGCTCGTCGTCTCGCTCGTCGCGGCCGCGGCCGCGTTCGTGCTGCTCCACCGGCTCGTGCGGGAGCGCCTCCGAGTTGCCGACGCGGCCGCCGGTCGGTGCTGTACCTCGCCCTCTTCCCGACCTCGCTCTTCCTCGGCGCGGTCTACGGCGAGTCGCTCTTCCTCGTCCTCGCGATCGCCGCCTTCCTCCTCGCCGAGCGGCGGCGCCCGGGCTGGGCGGCCGTCACCGCCGGGCTCGCGCTCCTCACGCGCGCCCAGGGGATCGCGCTCCTGCCCGCGCTGGCCGTGTACGCGTGGCGCTCGGAGCGGCGGGCCCGCGACCTGGCCCTGCTCCTCGTCCCGGCCGGGATGTTCCTCGCCTTCCCGCTCGCGCTCGAGGCGACGGTGGGGCACGGCCTCGCGTTCGTCGACGCTCAGCGGATCTGGGAGCGGTCGGTCGCGCCGCTCGGCCCCCTCGGCGGGCTCGTCCAGGCGGTCGGCGAGGGCGACGTCGTCGGTCCCGTGCTCGCGGTCGCGATGCTCGGTCTGGCGCTCGTCGCCTGGCGCACGGTCGGCGCGACGTACGGCATCTACGCGATCGGGGCGCTCGTGCTGCCGATGGCGCTGCCGTCCGAGCGGCTCGGCGGGCTCTACTCGTTCCCGCGGCTCGCGCTCGCCGCGTTCCCGTGCCTCGTCGCGCTCGCGTTCCTCGGCCGCAACCGCCGCGTGCACCTCGTCGCGGTTGCGGTTCTCGGGTCCTTGCTCGTGGTCAACGTGGTTCGATGGGCGCTGTGGTACTGGGTCGCCTGAACGTCGTCCCGCGGGGCCGGCTGCTCGGCTGGATCGTCCTCGTCGTGGTTTTGGCGGCGATCTCGTACTCCGCGCGCGTCGCCTCCGACGGCGAGACGCCGGACGATGTCCTCTACCGCTGGTCGAGCGCCGTCGGCGGGCTCGTGCAGTACGCGATCATCCTCGTGGTGGTGCTTGCACTCGCCCGCGGTCTCTCGCGCGAGACGCTCGGGCTCAGGGCGCCTGCGTCCTGGCGGAAGGCGGCCGGCTGGCTCGTGGCGCGCTCGTCGCCATCTGGGTGATAGGCGCCGTCCTCAATCTCTTCCTGAAGGCGGGCGAGGAGCAGGGGCTCGTCCCGGAGGGCTGGGATCCCGACCGCGCGGCGCCGTTCGTCGCGAACTTCGTCGTCGTCGCGCTCGTCGCGCCCTTCGTCGAGGAGCTCACCTACCGCGGGCTCGGGTACGCCGCGGTGCGAGATGCCCTCGGCGTCGCGGCCGCGGTCGGGGTCACCGCGCTGGCGTTCGGCCTCGCCCACGGGCTCGTCGTCGCGCTGCCGGTGCTGACGATCTTCGGCGTGATCCTCGCGTGGCTCCGCTTCAGGACGGCAAGCCTGTACCCGCCGGTCATCCTTCATTCCCTCTTCAACGGGATCGCGCTCGTCGCGTCGGTGTCCACGTGACCGGGCGCGACGGGATCGAGGAGCTGCGGGCGAGGATCTCCGCCAACGACCTCGCGATCGTCGAGCGGGTCAACGAGCGGCTGCGGCTCGTGTCCGAGCTCTGGGAGCTCAAGCGGCGTGAGGGGGCCGAGCGGATCGATCCCGACCGCGAGCGACGCCTACGCGACGAGCTCGCGGCCGCGAACAGCGGCCCGCTCTCCGGGGAGGGGCTCGAGCGACTCGTCGACGAGCTCCTCGCCCTGACCAAGCGCGAGCTCGGCGGGTCCTAGGCGAGACGTACCTCGCCCCTATGAGGGTGGCGGGTCCTCCGAGCCGGTCGCGAACTCGTCGGGCGTGACGGTGTCGAGGAACTTGCGGAACTCGCCCATGTCCACCTCGCCGAGGTCCATGTTCTGCGCGTAGGCGAGGTCGGGGACATCGCCCTCCCAGACCACCCCGGACTCCTCGATGACCTCGTCCTCGGCGAAGATCTTCGCCTCGGCGCGAATGGCGAGCGCGATCGCGTCCGACGGCCGCGAGTCGATCTCGATCTCCGTGCCGTCGCGGACGAGCGTGATGCGCGCGTAGAAGGTGCCGTCCTTCAGCTCCGTGACGGTGATCCGGTCGACCTCGGCGTCGAGGGACTCGACGAGCGAGAGCGCCAGGTCGTGCGTGAGCGGCCGCGGCGGCTCCTGGCCCTGGAGCCGCATGAGGATCGCCGCCGCCTCGGGGTGGCCGATCCAGATGGGCAAGTACATCGGCCCCTCGGCCGAGCGCAGCAGGACGATCGGCTGCTTGCCGACGAGGTCGAAGCTCACGCCGTAGACCGTCATCTCCTGCATGGGCCGTGGGTCCAGTGTATCCGGGGCCTCCCGGGGCCAATCCCGACACGTTCGCGAACCCCCCGCCGCGGCTCGCGGCTGCCGCGTGGAGCCGAGAGGACGCACCGTCTCCTTCGCTACACTCGGCACCCGCGCGGGCGATTAGCTCAGTCGGTTAGAGCGCCGCTCTGATAAGGCGGAGGTCGGTGGTTCGAGTCCACCATCGCCCATCGAGGGACGTGGCTTCAGCCGCGTTCCGGCTACAGCGCTTCGAGGGCCTCGACGAGCTCGGCGAGGCGGGTCTCGTCGCCGAAGTGGAGCTCGAGCTTCCCCGCGGAGACGCGGGCGGGGAGACCCGTCAGGCGCTCGGCGGCTCCGCGGGCGCGCTCGGCGAGGGCCGGGTCGACCGGCGCCGCGCGGGGACGTCGCCTCGCGCCGCCCTCCTGTGCGGCCCGTTCGGTCGCGCGGACGGTCAGGCCGTCGCGGGCGACCCTGCGTGCGAGCCGGCGGCGCCCTTCGTCGTCGGGGACGGACAGCACGGCGCGGGCGTGGCCCTCGGTCAGCTCACCGCGCGCGAGCATCCAGAGGACGTCCTCGGGGAGCTCGAGCAGGCGGAGCCGGTTGGAGACGCCCGACTTCGAGCGGCCGACGCGCTCGGCCAGCTCGCCGAGCGAGAGCTCGAACTCGTCGACGAGGACGGCGTACGCACGCGCCTCCTCGACCGCCGAGAGATCCTCGCGGGCGACGTTCTCGACGAGCGCGAGGAGGAGCGTGTCCCGATCGTCGGCCTCGCGCACGAGCGCCGGCAGCGTCTCGAGGCCGGCTTCGCGTGCCGCGCGCCAGCGCCGCTCGCCCGCGATCAGCTCGTAGCCGCCCGCGCTTCGCGGCCGGACGACGACCGGCTGGAGGACGCCCTGACTGCGGAGCGAGGCAGCGAGGCCGGCGGTCGCCTCCGGCTCGAACCGGCGGCGCGGCTGGCGCGGGTTCGGGTGCACCGCGCCGACGGGAAGGTGGAGAAGCTCCGCGGCAGCGGCTCCGCCGCCGACCAGCACCTCGAGCCCGCGGCCGAGCGCACGCCGGGGCACGGGTGTCTCAGGTGCGCTCGACAAGCTCCATCGCCACCTTCCAGTAGGCCTCCGCTCCGGCGGAGCGCCGGTCGTAGGCGATCGCGGGGACGCCGTGGCTCGGCGCCTCGGCGAGGCGCACGGAGCGCGGCACGGTCGTCGTGAAGACGAGCTCGCCGAAGTGGGAGCGGAGCTCGGCCTCGACCTCGTCGGCGAGCCGTGTCCGGCCGTCGACCATGGTCAGAAGGATTCCGGCGACCCCGAGGCGCGGATTCAGGCGCCGCTTGACGAGGTCGATCGAGCCGAGGAGCTGCGAGAGCCCCTCGAGCGCGTAGTACTCGGCCTGCACGGGCACGAGCACCCGGTCGGCCGCGGCCAGCGCATTGACGGTGAGAGGGCCGAACGCCGGCGGGCAGTCGACGAACACGAAGCCGTAGGCCGCCGTCGCCTCGCCGGCGAGCGCCTCGGCCAGGTACCGCTCTCCGCCCTCGAGGGCGGAGAGGTGCACGGTCGCGGCCGCGAGCTCCGCCCTGGCCGGCACGAGGTCGAGGTTCGCGAACGAGCTCGGGGTCACGAGCTCGCGAAGCGGCGAGCCGTCGAGCAGGTCGAGGGTCGAGTGGCCGTTCGCCCGTCGGCCGAGGCCGGAGGTCGCGTTCGCCTGCGGGTCGAGATCGACGAGCAGGCATCGCTCGCCGGCCTCGGCAAGGCAGGCCGCGAGGTTGATCGCGGTCGTCGTCTTGCCGACCCCGCCCTTCTGGTTCGCGATCGCGTAGATCCGGGCCGCCACGGGATCACGGTACCCCGGCCTCCGGACGCCTCCCGGCCCGGGCAGGGGAGCACTTCGTGGTCTTCCGCCACGGAAGTGGCTCAGCCCAGCGGCCGCTTCCTCGCCATCCCCGGGCGGCGCGGAAAGCCCGGCGGGGTCGCGCCGACCTTGCGGATCACGAGGAAGCCGTCGGGCGCAGGGGCGAGCTCGCCCGCGAGGCGTCCGGCGACAGTCGCGACGCGTTCGCGGTCGGCGGTCGGCCCGACCCAGAGCACCGCCGCACCGCCCTCCCGCACGAGGGGGAGGCACCACTCGGCCGCCGTCGGCGGGGGCGCGAGCGCCTTGGCGACCGCAACGCCGAACCGCTCGAGCGGCTGCTCCTCGGCGCGGCCCCAGACGACCCGCAGGTTCGGCAGGTCGCCGGTCCAGCGGTCGAGGAAGTCGCACTTGCGGCGGTCGGCCTCGAGCAGCGTCACCTCGCGGCCGGGGAGGTAGGCGGCGAGCGGGATGCCCGGCGTGCCGCCGCCCGAGCCGACGTCGACGATCGGGCCGTCGTACTGCGCCACGACCTCGAGGCCGCGGAGGGCGTCGTCGAGCAGGGCGCGGCGCGCCTCCGCCGGGTCGCGGATCGCGGTGAGCCCCGGCGTCGCGACGAGCGCGGCCAGCCAGCGGTCGAGGGTGTCGGCCACCGCCGGCCGCAGGTCAGTCCAGGGAGCGGCGCGGCAGGACGACGACGTAGCGGTTCGGCTCCGCGCCCTCGCTCTCGGTCGCCACCTCCGGGTCGTCCTTCAGCGCCTCGTGGACGATTCGGCGCTCGACCGCGCTCATCGGCTCGAGCGCAACCCGTTGCCCCGTCGCCGAAGCCTGCTCGGCGCTCCGGCGCGCGAGCGACTCGAGCGTCGCGCTCCTGCGGGCCCGGTAGCCGGCTGCGTCGACCACGATGCGGCGACGCTCGTCGCCGACCGCCCTGTGGGCGATCGTGTTCGCGAGGTACTGAAGGGCATCGATCATCTGCCCGTGACGGCCGATGAGGACACCGAGGTCGGCACCCATGACCGTTGCCACCACCTCGTCCTCGGACTCGACGACCTCGACGCGCCCCTCCACTTCGAGCGTCGCGAGCACGCGCTCGAGCAGCTCGCGCGCGACGGCCGCTTCGCCCTCCGGAGGAGGCGCGGCGTCCGCGGCGGGCTGCGGCGGCGGAGGATTGGCGGTCGCGACGACCCGGGCCGGCGCATACCCGACGCCGAGCAGGCCCCGCTCGCCCTCGGTGACGACCTGGAACCGGACGCTCTCGCGGTCGAGCCCCGGCGCCAGCCGCTCGAGCTCGCGGAGCGCAGACCACTTCGCCTCGCCGACCGTCTCGCCGGTCGCCTCGACGGAGAGCTCCTCGCTCACCGCCGCCTGCCTCCTCCGCTCGAGCGCTTCTTCTTCACCCGCCTCGGCGGGCCCGCGACCACCGAGGCGCCGTCCTTCTTGGCGGCCGTCCCACCGGCCGACGCGCCGGTCGTCGCGTCCTCCGCGGGCGGCTCCTTCGCCGGGGTTCGCGAGCTTCGCTTCGCAGCGGCCGCGGTGAGGTCGGGCTTGGGCATCAGCCGGCGGGTGATGATGCCCTGACCGGTCGTCCACAGGTTCGTGGTCAGCCAGTAGACCATGAGCCCTGACGGGAAGTTGAGGATGAACGGGATGAAGACGATCGGCAGGACGAGCAGCAGGATCCGCTGCGCCTTCTGCATCGACGCCGACATGTAGTACGACGACGTGAGCTGACTCGCGACGTAGACGACGAGCAGCACCGGGCCCCAGCCCTCGATCGTGGGCTCGGTGATGTTGACGAGGCCGAGGAACTCCAGCGACGACTCCGGGTACTTCGGGAAGATCTCGTTCTCGAAGTCGCGCAGCACGTAGAAGAGCGCGATGAAGATCGGGATCTGCAGCACGATCGGCAGGCACGACGCGGCCGGGTTGATCTTGTTCTCGCGGTAGAACTTCATGAGCTCTTCGTTCTGCCGCTGCTTGTCGCCTTTCCACCGCTGCTGGATCTCCTTCATCTCGGGCGCGTGCGCCTGGAGGTTCTGCATCGAGTGGATCTGCCGCACCGTGACGGGCACGAGCACGATCCGGACGAGGACGACGAGCGCCACGATCGACCAGGCCCAGGTGAGCCCCACGGTGCCGTGGAACCACTCCAGGAGGGTCGTGAGGAGGTCCTCGATCGGCTTCAGCGGGTTGAAGACGCCGATCACGTCGCGCTCCGTCCCGACGAGGCGCGGAAGAGGGTCCGGTCTCGCACGTGGTCGACGCCGCCGTGGCTCCACGGGTTGCAGCGGAGGACCCGCCACCCGGCGACGATCGCGCCGCGGAGGAGGCCGAGCTCACGGAAGGCGTCCAGCGCGTACTGCGAGCAGCTCGGGTGGTACTTGCAGGTCCCCTCCGGCGTCAGGCGGCCGAAGCTGTGCCGCCAGAGCTGCACGAGGCCGATGCCCAGGTACCTCACGTCGTCACCTTGCCGAGGACCTCGCGGACCTGGGCGACGAGCCACTCGTGGCCGCGCGTGGAGGTCGGCTCCGCGAGCCCGGGCCGCGCTGCGAGGACGTAGTCGCGTCCGGCGGGCGCCTCGGCCGCGAGATCCGCCCAGACCGCGCGCAGCTGCCGCTTGAGCCGGTTGCGGACGACGGCGCTGCCGACGGCGCGCGGAACGGCGAGGCCGAGCCGCGGCTCCCCCTCGGGGTCGTCGCCACGTGCGAACCAGTGCAGCGTGAGCGTGCGCGTGGACACGGAGCGTCCCTGACGGTAGACCGCGTCGAAATCGCGCGAGCGGGACAGTCGGTGCCGGCGCTCCACGGCCGGCGAGCTAGGCAGAGAGCCGCTTGCGGCCCTTGGCGCGGCGGCGCTTGAGGATCGCCTGGCCGCCGCGGCTCGACATGCGGGCCCTGAACCCGTGCTTGCGCTTGCGGCGGCGGACGTTCGGCTGGTAGGTGCGCTTCACGGAGAGGAGCTTTCCTTCGGGGCTCTCCGCGCCCGGAAGGCGCGGCGGAGGGCGGAGTATAGACGAGGGTCGCGCAGCCCCGGTTATCCACAACGCAACCGTCCGCGTGGGCGATCGAAAGGGCTGCTCACGCGCACCGAGCGTCGCCCACGCGGACGTCGCGTGCGACGATATCCACAGCTGTGGAAAGTCGTGTGGAGACGTAATAAATACCTGCAAAACACGCTGTTTTTTGCCTGGACGGGCGTGCGCCGCGGCCGTCTCCGCGTGCTCGGGAGGGTGGTATGCTCGGCGCCTTCCGCGAGTCCGAGAGGAGCACCGAACCCGGTTGCAACAGCGCGTCGAGCCCACTGCCGGGCGTCTCTGGGACGACGTCTCCCGGCGTTTGCAGGACACTCTCAACGAGACGACCTATGCGACCTGGTTCGCGGCCGCGGCGGGCAGCCGGCTCACCGACGAGGCGTTCGTCGTCATCGTCCCCAACGACTTCACGCGCGAGTGGATCGAGAGCCACTTCCTCGGGCTTCTCCGCGCCGCGACGAGAGACGTCCTCGGCCGGGAGATGCGCGTCAACCTGACCGTGGCCGAGGCGCCGGAGCCGGACGAGCCCCGCGCCACCGCCTCTCCGTCCGCGAACGAGAGCCAGCCGGGCTCGAACTCGAAGTACACGTTCGACAACTTCGTGATCGGGTCGTCGAACCGGTTCGCGCACGCAGCCGCGCTCGCCGTCGCCGAGGCGCCGGCGCAGGCGTACAACCCCCTCTTCATCTACGGCTCGACGGGGCTCGGCAAGACCCATCTGATGCATGCGGTCGGCGCCTACGTCAGCGACCACGCGAAGCGGCTGACCACCCGGTACGTCACGAGCGAGACGTTCACGAACGACTTCATCAACTCGCTTCGCGACAAGCGGATCGAGGGCTTCAAGCACCGCTACCGCGCCTACGACGTGCTCCTCGTCGACGACATCCAGTTCCTCGAGGGCAAGGAGCGGATCCAGGAGGAGTTCTTCCACACCTTCAACACGCTCTACGAGGCAGGCCGGCAGGTCGTGATCTCGTCCGACCGGCCGCCGAAGGAGATCGCGACGCTCGAGGATCGGCTGCGCTCGCGCTTCGAGTGGGGCCTGATCACGGACATCCAGCCGCCCGATCTCGAGACGCGCATCGCGATCCTCCGCAAGAAGGTCACGACAGAGGGAATCGCGGTGACCGACCCGGAGGTGCTGACGTTCATCGCCGGGCGCGTCTCGACGAACATCCGCGAGCTCGAGGGCGCCCTCACGCGCGTCGTCGCGTTCTCGTCGCTCACGGGGCTCCCCTTCGACGTCGAGCTCGCGGAACAGGTGCTCCGTGACCTCTTCCCCTCGAGCGGGGATCTTCCCCAGGTGACGATCGCCCGTATCCAGGAGGCCGTCTGTGACCGCTTCTCCCTCTCGGTGCAGGAGCTCTGCAGCCCTCGGCGCTCCCAGGCGGTCGCCTATCCGCGCCAGGTCGCGATGTACCTCTCACGCGAGTTGACCGACTCGTCGCTCCCCAAGATCGGCAAGCAGTTCGGCGGGCGGGATCACACGACCGTGCTCCACGCGAACACGAAGATCACGCGGATGATGGCTGAGGACAGAGCTGTCTACAACCTTGTGCAGGACCTCACGGCACAGATCAAGCACCATGGATAACTCCGCACCCGCTACGGCCGAACGTGCCGCTCCTGTGGGACCGGTGGATAACTCGACCGGCGGGACCCACCGGCCAAAGCCGCATGAACGCACGGCTTGGGTCCGTCTTCCCCGTCGTCCACACTCCCTATGGACTACGACGAAAGGTTTAAGAGAGAAATGATGGAAACCGACACCGCGGTCGGCTCGGGCGCCCGCGTCACCGTTTCGCGCGACGACCTCGCCAGCCGCCTGGCCCTCGTCGCCCGAGCGACCTCGTCCCGCGGCACCGTCCAGGTGCTCGGTGGGATCCTGCTCCGGGCGAAGGACGGGCTCGTCGAGCTCGAGGCGACCGACATGGAGCTCTCGCTGCGGACGACCGTCCCGGCCGAGGTCGAAGGCGAGGGCTCGTTCGTCGTGCCGGCGAAGCTCCTCGGGGACATCGTGCGGTTGCTGCCGGCCCCGTCGGTGACGCTCGCCTACCGCCCGGAGGACGGCGTCGCCTCGATCGAGTCCGGTTCGTACTCCTCCCGGGTGAACGTCTTCGCGGCAGAGGACTTCCCGCGGCTCCCGGCGATCGACGTGCCGCTCCAGGACGTGGACGCGAGCTCGCTGCTCGAGACGGTCCAGCGGGTCTCGCGAGCGGCCTCACGGGACGAGTCGCGGCCGGTGCTCACAGGGATCCTGGTGCGGTTCGAGGGGTCGAACCTGACGATGGCGGCGACCGACTCGTACCGCATGGCGGTGAAGGAGACCGAGCTCGAGTCGAGCGGCCCGGAGCTCGAGGCGATCATCCCGGCACGGGCGCTCGACGAGCTCTCGAGGGTCGCTGCAGGCGCGGAGAGCGTCCAGCTCGGGGTCCACGAGAACCACGTGATCTTCGGTGCGGGCTCCGCCTGGCTGACGACCCGCAGGATCGACGGTCAGTTCCCCAACGTTGCCCAGTTGCGCCCGGAGACGTTCGACATCGAGCTGGAGATCCCGCGGGGCGAGCTTCTCGAGGCCGTGCGTCGCGCAGCGGTGCTCGCGCAGCGCAACACGCCGTTGCGGCTCCGCTTCGCCGAGGGCGAGCTGACGATCTCGGCGCAGAGCCAGGACGTCGGTGAGACGCGCGAGTCGCTCCC
The DNA here is from genome assembly GCA_963734045.1 of uncultured Actinomycetes bacterium. Taxonomy (GTDB): domain Bacteria; phylum Actinomycetota; class Thermoleophilia; order Gaiellales; family Gaiellaceae; genus Gaiella. The sequence goes on from CAVTFU010000008.1 coordinate 46,138, forward strand.
CGTCGCGTACACGGGCGAGCCGCTCGAGATCGGCTTCAACGCCGAGTTCCTCCGCGAGGGGCTCGAGTCGGTCCCGGCCGACGCCGTCCAGCTCAAGCTCATCAACCCGCTCCGACCCGGCCTGCTCAGCGCCGACGGCGACGCGTTCTGGTACCTGATCATGCCGATCCGCCTCGCGGGCTAGACCGCGGAGCGGGCAGGCTGATCGTCGCGAGCGTCTCACTCCGGGACGTCCGCTCGTATCCCGCGCTCGAGCTCGCCCTCGAGCCCGGGCTCGTGCTCGTCACCGGTCCGAACGGCGCGGGGAAGACGAACCTCCTCGAAGGCGTCCACGTCGCGGCGCAGGGCTTCTCGTTCCGGACGCGCCAGGACGCGCAACTCGTGCGGCACGGGGCCGAGGAGGGCCGGGCTCGCGTGGCCGGCCGCCGCGACCAGGTGGCGATCGAGGCCATGGTGGAGCTCTCGGTCCGCGCGCCGAAGCGGATCAGGCTCAACGGTGCTCCCGTGGGCTCCGCCGAGGAGCTGCGGGCCCGAGTCCACGCGCTCGTCTTCACGCCCGACCGGCTCGCAGTCGTCAAGGGGGGCCCCGCGGCCCGCCGCGCCTACTTCGACCGTGCGCTCACCCGCGCGCTCCCTGCACGGGCTGACCTCCCGACGGCCTACGCGGCGGCGGTCGGCCAGCGCAACGCGGCGTTGCGGCGGATCGCCGCCGGAGTGTCGGACACGGAGGCGCTCGAGCCGTGGAGCGACCGCGTCGTCTCGCTCGGTGCCGAGCTCGTGGAGGCGCGCAGGCGCATGCTCACGCTGCTCGGCCCCGCGTTCGGCGAGCGGGCCGGCGAGCTCGGCCTCCCGGCCGCGTCGCTCTCCTACGACGCGGCGCCGCCGAGCCGGGCCGCCCTCGACGAGCGGCTGGCACGCGATCTCGAGCGCGGCGTCACGGGTCTCGGCCCGCACCTCGACGAGATCCGGTTGCTCTCCGGCGACCGCGACCTGCGCACTTTCGGCTCGCAGGGCGAGCAACGCCTCGCCGTCCTCTCGCTCCTGCTCGCCGAGGCCGAGCTCCTGCTCGAGCAGACCGGCATCCCGCCGCTGCTCCTGCTCGACGACGCCCTCTCGGAGCTGGACGGGGAGCGTCGTAGAACCCTGAGCGCCAGGCTCGGCCTCGCCGGCCAGACGCTCGTGACCGCAACCGGTGCGGAAGCCCTGCCGCTCGCGCCGGCACAGCTCCTCGTCGTGGAGCCGGGAACGGTGCGGCCCGGCTGATGGAACGGCTCGACGGCTCGGTGCGGCGGGCGCTCTCGACGGCGGGCGTCCCGGACGCCGGCGCGCTCGCGGAGGTGACGCGCGCCTGGCCCGAGGCCGTCGGCCCCGGCATCGCCCGCGCCGCGTGGCCGCAGCGCCTTGCCCGCGACGGAACCCTGCACGTGACGACCGAGTCGTCCACCTGGGCCTTCGAGCTCGGGCGGATGGAGGCGGAGCTGCGGGCGAAGCTCCGGCCGCTCGTCGGCGATGCGACCCCGCCCTCGCTCCGCTTCGCGCCCGGGCCGGTGCCCTCGCCGGGGCGGGAGGACACACCCGCTCCCACACACCTCGAGGTCACCGCGGAAGAGACCGCGGCGGCCGCCTTGCTGGCCGCCGCGATCGAGGACGAGGGACTCCGAGAGGCCGTCCGCCGGGCCGCGGCCGCGAGCCTCGCCGCAACCCGTCGCGACCGCGGTCTCTGATACAATGATTGCAGCCCGCAAAACAGGTGTTTTGCAGGCATTTTCTACGTCAGGAGACGTTTGACCGACACGGCGTACACCGGAAAGGACATCACGGTCCTCGAGGGCCTCGAGCCCGTCCGTCTGCGGCCCGGGATGTACATCGGCTCGACCGGCTCCCGGGGCCTCCACCACCTCGTCTACGAGCTCGTCGACAACGCCGTCGACGAGGCCCTCGCGGGTCGCAACGAGCTCGTCGACGTGACGATCCACCCCGACGACTCGGTCACCGTCCGGGACGCCGGCCGTGGGATCCCCGTCGACACGATGGAGGACCAGGGGCTGTCGGCGCTGACGGTCGTCCTGACGAAGCTCCACGCCGGCGGCAAGTTCGGCGGTGACGGCTACAAGGTCTCCGGCGGCCTGCACGGCGTCGGCCTCTCGATCGTCAACGCGCTCGGTGAGTGGCTCGTCGCGGAGGTCCACCGCGACGGGAAGGTGTACCGCCAGGAGTTCTCCCGGGGGGTGCCGCAGGGGGATCTCGAGGTGACGGGCACGACGAAGGAGACCGGGACGACGATCTCCTTCCTCCCGGACCGGGAGATCTTCGACGAGACCGAGTTCTCCGCGGCCACCCTCGCCCAGCGCCTCCGCGAGACGGCCTTCCTGACGGCCGGGCTCCGCATCGCCCTCCGCGACGAGCGGCCAGGCGGCAAGACCGAGGAGTTCCACTACGAGGGTGGGATCAGGGACTTCGTCTCGCACGTCAACTCGGGCAAGGACCCCGTGCACAAGCACGTCGTCTACTTCGAGGGCGAGAGCGGGGACGACGGCCAGGTCGAGGTGGCGATGCAATGGAACACCTCGTACGTCGAGTCGGTCTTCTCGTTCGCGAACAACATCAACACGGCGGAGGGCGGGACGCACCTCTCGGGCTTCCGCTCCGCCCTCACGGGCACCCTCAACCGCTACGCGCGCGACAAGGGGCTCCTCAAGGAGAAGGAGGACAACCTCGAGGGCGAGGACGTCCGCGAGGGCCTCGCGGCTGTGATCTCGGTGAAGCTCCGCAACCCGCAGTTCGAGGGGCAGACGAAGTCGAAGCTCGGCAACCCGCCGATGGAGAGCCTCGTCAAGACGGTCGTCAACCAGCGGCTCGGCGAGTTCCTCGAGGAGAACCCGACGGAGGCGCGGCAGATCATCACGAAGGCCGTTTCCGCCGCCCGCGCCCGCGCCGCGGCACGCAAGGCCCGCGAGCTCACCCGCCGCAAGAGCGCGCTCGAGAATTCGTCCCTCCCCGGCAAGCTGGCCGACTGCTCCCTAAAGGAGGCCGACCTCTGCGAGCTCTACATCGTCGAGGGCGACTCCGCCGGCGGCTCGGCGAAGCAGGCTCGGGACCGCACGTACCAGGCGATCCTGCCGCTCCGCGGGAAGATCATCAACAGCGAGAAGAACCGCATCAACAAGGTGCTCTCGAACAACGAGATCCAGGCGATGATCACCGCGATCGGAACCGGCTTCGGGGACGAGTTCACGATCGAGAACATCCGCTACGGCCGGATCATCGTGATGACGGACGCCGACGTCGACGGCGCCCACATCCGGACCCTTGTCCTGACGTTCCTCTACCGCACGATGCCGGAGCTCTTCGAGGGCGGCCACATGTACATCGCGGTCCCGCCGCTCTACAAGGTGAAGCTCGGCAGCCAGGAGCTCTACTTCGAGAAGGATCACCAACTCGAGGAGCTCCTTGCCCGCGAGCGCATCTCGGAGATGGTCGTCGACGACCGCGACGGCAACGAGCTGGCGCTGACCGAGGCGCGCTGGGCGAGGTTCTCACGCGAGCTCGCCGACGTCGAGGCGTGGCAGGCAAAGCTCGCCTCCGACTACGGGCCCGCGGCCGCCTTCGTCGTCTCGCATCGGATCGTCGAGAGCGATGCCGCCGACACGAAGGGCCTGGAGAAGCTGATCGGCGCGATGCCGCAGAACGGCTACGAGCTCTCTGTCGTCGATCGCGCCGACGGGCACCTGTCTGTGAAGGTCGTCGAGAGCGAGACGAGCACCGCGACGTTCGTCGACGTCCCGGCCGCGCTTTTCACCGATCCGGCCTACGCGGCGCTCCGCCGTTCGTACGGCAAGGTCGCAGACATCGTCGGGCTCCCGCCCTACAGCGTTACCCACGGCAAGAAGAGCGCGAGCGCCGAGACGTCGGTGCAGCTCCGCCAGGCAGCGCTCGAGCTCGCGAAGGAGGGCATGCAGATCAGCCGCTTCAAGGGCCTCGGGGAGATGAACCCGGAGCAGCTGTGGGAGACGACGATGGACCCCCAGAATCGGATGCTGCTGCGTGTCGAGGTCGAGGATGCGGCAGCCGCGGACAGCGTCTTCACGATGCTGATGGGCGACGCGGTCGAGCCGCGCCGGCTCTTCATCGAGCAGAACGCGAAGGACGTGAAGTTCCTCGATGTCTAGCCGCGGGAGGCGCAGGTTGGCCGGGACTTCACGAGCCTCTGCGCTGAACGTGGTTCTTCTCCGGAAGGAGAAGGGCCTTGTCTGACGTCACGGAGCCTCTGGGCGCCGGGAGAATCGAGCCGCGCGAGCTCGAGCAGGAGATGCGCTCGAGCTACCTCGACTACGCGATGAGCGTCATCGTCGGGCGCGCACTGCCCGACGTGCGCGACGGGCTCAAGCCCGTCCATCGGCGTGTCCTCTGGGGAATGCACGAGTCAGGGATGCAGCCGAACCGGCCGTACAAGAAGTCGGCCAACGTCGTGGGCTACGTGATGGGCAACTACCACCCGCACGGCGACCAGGCGATCTACGACACGCTCGTCCGCATGGCGCAGCCGTTCTCGTTGCGCTACCCCCTCGTCGACGGGCAAGGGAACTTCGGATCGATCGACGACGATCCGCCGGCTGCGATGCGCTACACGGAGTCCCGGCTCCAGCGACTCGCGACCGAGATGCTCCGCGACATCGACATGGACACGGTCGAGTTCGGGCCCAATTACGACGAGTCCCGCAAGGAGCCCCTGTCGATGCCGTCGCGGTTCCCAAATCTGCTCGTCAACGGCTCGACGGGGATCGCCGTCGGAATGGCCACGAACATCCCGCCCCACAACCTCGCCGAGGCTGTCGACGCCGTCGTCCAGTTGATCGACAAGCCCGACTCGAACGTCGAGGACCTGATGAAGCACGTCCGCGGGCCTGACTTCCCGACGGGCGCCATCGTGGTCGGTCGCTCCGGGATCCGCGACGCCTATCGAACAGGTCGCGGCCGGATCGTGATGCGCGCCCGCGCACATGTCGAGGAGCTACGCGGCGGCAAGAGCGCGATCGTGATCACCGAGTTGCCGTACGGGGTGAAGAAGGGCGGCGACTCCGGCGTGATCAAGAAGATCGCCGACCTTGTCAACGAGAAGGTGATCACCGAGGTCTCCGACCTCGCCGACCACTCCGACAAGACGGGCATGCGCATTCAGGTCGAGCTGAAGCGCGACGCGATCCCGCAGGTCGCGCTCAACAAGCTCTTCAAGCACACCGGGCTCCAGACGACGTTCGGGTACAACGCCGTCGCGCTCGTCGACGGTGTCCCGAAGACGCTGTCGCTGCTCGAGCTGGCGCGGCACTACCTCGACTACCAGCGCGAGATCGTCACGCGCCGCTCGAAGTACGAGCTCCGGCAGGCGGAGAAGCGCGCGCACATCCTCCAGGGCTACCTCGTCGCGCTGGACAACCTCGACGCCGTGATCGCGCTGATCCGCGGCTCGGACGACACGGACGAGGCCCGCACCGGGCTCATCGAGACGTTCGGCCTCTCGGAGGAGCAGGCGCAGGCGATCCTCGACCTCCGCCTCGCGCGGCTCACGGGCCTCGCGCGCAAGGAGATCGAGGGGGAGCACGCCGACCTGCAGGAGCGGATCGCGGAGCTCCGCGGGATCCTCGGCGACCCGGCTCGGGTCGACGCGCTCATCCGCGAGGAGCTCCTCGAGGTTCGCCAGATCTACGGGAAGAGCGACGACCGGCGCACGGAGATCGTCGCCGGCGAGGACTCCCTCGAGCTCGAGGACATGATCGCCGAGGAGGACATGGTCATCGCGATCACCCGGTCGGGCTACATCAAGCGCCTGCCGGTGACGACCTACCGCGAGCAGCGCCGCGGCGGGATCGGCGTGATGGGCATGGAGATGAAGGACGAGGACTACATCGAGCACCTCTTCGTCGCCTCCACCCACGACTACATCCTCTTCTTCACGACCGTCGGCAAGGTCTACCGGCTGAAGGTCCACGAGCTCCCGCTGGGCTCGCGGCAGTCGAAGGGGCGCGCGGTCGTCAACCTGCTGCCGCTCCGCCAGGACGAGGCGATCCGCGCGGTGATCGCGACCCGTGACTTCAAGGAGGCGAAGTACCTCGTCTTCGCGACGAAGAAGGGCATCGTCAAGAAGACGGAGTTCCTCGAGTACAACACGCCGCTCAAGGCGGACGGCATCATCGCGCTCAGGATGCGGGAGGACGACGAGCTGATCGGCGTCCGCCTCTCGGACGGCGAGGACGACATCCTCATGGTCTCGCGGCTGGGGCAGGCAGTGCGGTTCTCGGAGAAGGACGTCCGCTCGATGGGACGGCCCGCCTCCGGCGTCGCCGGCATGAAGCTCCGCGGGGCGGACGAGGTGATCGAGGTCGACATCGCCTCCGACGAGGCCGACCTCCTCGTCGTGACGGAGAACGGCTGGGGCAAGCGGACGCGCGTCTCCGACTACCCCGTCAAGGGACGAGGCACGATGGGTGTCAAGACCGCTCAGCTCGTCGAGGGCAAGGGCCGGCTCGCCGGCGCCCGGATCGTGCGCGAGGGCTACCAGGTGATGCTCATCTCCGACGGCGGCACGGTGATCCGGATGGCCGCCGACGGGATCAAGCGCTCCGGTCGCGCGACGCAGGGCGTGATCGTGATGCGGCTCCGCGAGGCCGAGAAGGTGTCGAGCCTCGCACCCGTGATCGGCGCCGACGACGAGGAGCCGGCCGAGGACTCCGAGGTAGCCGACGCCGCCGTGTCGGCCGATGGCGCAGCCGACTGACGCTCCCGAGGCGCCCCGTCCCCCGGACGGAACAGATACCGAGCTCGCCGCCCCCGACGGAGGACGCGGAGCCGCTCTCGTCGAGGGCACGCTCACCGGAGCGGATCTCTCCGGCGCGACCCTTCGCGAGGGAACCATCCGGGACGCCGTACTGAACGCCTGCACGCTCGCGGGCACCGATCTCGCACGGGCCGAACTGCGTCGCGTGACCTTCAACGGGTGCCGCGCGACCGGCGGGGCCTTCGCGGAGGCATCGCTCTCGGACGTGACGTTCGAGAGCTGCCGCCTCGATGTCGCGTCGTTCCGGTTCGCCCGGCTCGTGCGGGTCGCCTTCCGGGACTGCCGGCTGGAGGAGGCGGACTTCTACTCGGCGAGTCTCCGCTCGGTGCTCTTCGAGCGCTGCCCGCTCGTCGAGGCGACGTTCGACGCGGCGACGGTCGAGCGGCTGGAGCTACGCGGCTGCGACCTCGAGGGACTGCGCGGCGCCGAGCGGCTGCGCGGCGCCCGCATGCCGTGGCCCGACGTCGTCGCGAGCGCAGGCACGTTCGCGGTCGCGCTCGGGATCGTGGCGATCGACTGAGCTGCTCAGTCGGCGACCGCGACGACGAACACCACGCCGAGGATGATCGCGGCCAGCACGATGAGGCCCTCGACGATCGTCTGCAGCGTCGTCCTGCCGGCCTCGTCGATCGCGCCCGGCCAGGGGACGCGGCGCACGCCGCGGATCGCCACGCCGGCGAGCGTCGCCAGCATGAGGCCGACGACGACGACGCCGACGAGCGTGCGCACCTACTCTCCCTTTTTCTGGAGCCCGAGCGTCTCGAGGAACTCGATCGGGATCGGGAAGACGATCGTCGAGTTGTTCGTGGCGCCGATCTCGAGCAGCGTCTGCAGGTAGCGGAGCTGCACCGTGATCGGCTGCTGCGCCATCACGGCTGCCGCGTCCTTGAGCCGCTCCGACGCCTGGTACTCGCCCTCCGCGGAGATGACCTTCGCGCGGCGCTCGCGCTCGGCCTCCGCCTGGCGCGCCATAGCGCGCTGCATGTCGGCCGGGATCTCGACGTCCTTCACCTCGACGATCGAGACCTTGATGCCCCAGGGCGAGGTCGCCTCGTCGATGATCGACTGGAGGATCTGGTTGATCTTGTCGCGCTCGGAGAGGAGCTCGTCGAGGACATGCTGGCCCAGCACCGAGCGAAGGGTGGTCTGCGAGATCTGCGAGGTCGCGACCATGTAGTTCTCGACCTGGACGATCGCCGCCTTCGGCTCGACGATCCGGAAGTACGCGACGGCGTTGACCCGCACCGGCACGTTGTCCTTCGTGATCACCTCCTGCGGCGGGACGTTGAGCGTCACGGTGCGGAGGTCGACCTTCTCCATGCGGTCGATGACCGGGATGAGGAGGAAGAGGCCCGGGCCCTTCGGCTCGGGCAGCAGCCGGCCGAGCCTGAAGATCACGCCGCGCTCGTACTCGCGGGCGACCTTGACCGTCGCGAAGAGGAGCAGGACGAGCAGGACGACGATGACGGCGACGACGATGAGCGCGATGGACATCAGGCCCTTTCGGTCGGGTGCGGGGATCCTACGACGAGCTCGAGGCCGTCCTCGACCGCCTCGACGGTGACGTGCGTCGCCGGGGACGAGCGGTGCGCCGTCGGCGGAGCGCGCGCGCCAGAGCTCGCCGCCCACGGCGACCCAGCCCTCGCGACGCACGACCGCTGCGTCGCCGACGAGCCGCCCGACGCCGACCTCGACCGGATTGCGCCTCGCCTTCGACTACCCGGCTCAGCGCGACGCCGAGGAGCAGCGCAAGCGTTCCGGCGATCGCGATCGCGACCCAGAGCGACACCTGGTAGGCCTCGCCGGCCGGGTCGAAGAGCATCAGCGCCCCGATCACGAACGTCACCGCGCCGGCGAGGGTCAAGGCGCCATGGCTCGGCACGAACGACTCGATCACGAAGAACCCGGCGGCGAGCGCCATGAGCAGCAGGCCGGCGGCCGAGACCGGAAGCACCTGGAGGCCGAAGAGCCCGACGATCAGGGAGATCGCGCCGACCGTGCCGGGCAGGATCAGGCCGGGGTTCCAGAGCTCGACGACGATCCCGATGAGGCCGATCGAGAGCATCAGGGCGATGATGTTCGGGTCGATGAGGAGGTCGAGCGCGCGCTTCCAGAACGACATCTCGACCCGCTCGACCTCCGCGCCGGCGGTGTTCAGCGTGAACCCCTTCGGCACGGTCTTCCGCCCGTCGATCTGCGTCGAGGAGCGCGGGCGTCGTGTCAGCGACGAGGTCGATCGACGCCGCAGCTCGAGCGCCTCGCGCGCGCCGTAGTTCGCGGCCGTGCGCACCATCGCCTCGGCTGCCTCGGCGTTGCGGCCGTGCTCGCGCGCGAGCTCCGCCATGTAGGCGGCCGCGTCGTTGATCACCTTGCGGCGCAGGTCCTCGCCGAGATCCTCGCCGGTCGCCGAGATCGGCGTCGAGGAGCCGATGTTGGTCTGCGGGGCCATCGCGAGGACGTCGGCCGCCTGCCCGATCACCGCGCCGGCCGAGTCGGCGCTCGAGCCGGGCGGGGCGACGTAGACGACGACGGGCACCTCCAGCGCCAGCATCGTCTTCACGATCTCGCGCATCGACGAGCCGAGCCCGCCGGGGGTGTCCATCTCGATGACGACGGCCTGAACCTGCTCCCGCTCGCCGCGCTCCATGGCGTCCTGGAGGAAGTCCTGCGTGACCGGGTTGACGTCGTTCGTCGAACTCGACGACGAGCACGCGCGGCGGTCGGCGTCGTCCGCGGCGCCGGCCGGCACCGCGAGGAGGAGCGGCGGCGGCGACTGCCGCTACGAGGAGGCCGACCAGACGCCCCGGTGCCGCGCTCACGACGCTTCGACTGTACCTGTGCGGCGGTTTCTCGCCGGGCAGGCCGGTTCGCATTCGGTGAGGGAAGGGTCGGCGGGCTTGCCGAAGAACGCCTGGAGCGCCACGCTTGTGGCCCGTCATGATCCGCCGCCTCCTCCTCGTCGCCTCGCTCGTCCTCGCCTTCCCGGCGTCCGCGGTCGGCGGGCTCGCCTCGCTCGAGGTCCGCGAGCTCGCCGCTCCAGGGGCGTGCGCCGAGCGCGGCGCGAGCGGCTGCCGGTGCGTTCCAGCTCGTCGGCGTCCACTGGCGCGGGTCCCGGCCACGTGGAGCTCCGGACGCGGTCGGCGGAGGGCTGGTCCGCCTGGCGTGCCGTGCGCGAGGCCGATCGCGACGGCCCGGACACGAGCAGCGGTCGAGGGCCGGGCGACGGCGGGTTGGCGGCTCGGCGCGCCGCTCTGGGTGGGCCGTGCGGTCGCGCTCGAGGTGCGACCGTCGGGCGCGTGACGCGCGCGCGGGCGCTCACCGTCCGGAGCCCGGTCTCCAGGGTGCCGCTGCGGACGACTGCCTCCGCCGGCCGCGCCGCAGTTCGTCCCGCGAAGCGGCTGGCTCGCCGACGAGGGGATCGTCCGCGGGGAGCCCGTCCTACGCGGACACCCTGCGCATGGCGCACGTCCACCACACGGCCGGGACGAACGACTACACGCGCGCGCAGGCGCCGGCCGTCGTCCGGGCCATCCAGCTCTACCACGTGAAGGGCAACGGCTGGAACGACATCGGCTACAACGCGCTCGTCGACCGGTTCGGGACGGTCTACGAGGGCCGTGGCGGCGGTGTCGACCGCAACGTCGTCGGCGCGCACGCACGGGGGTTCAACACCGGCTCGTTCGGGATCGCCGTGATGGGCGACTTCCAGCGCGTCGAGCCGCCCGCGGCGGCCGTCGACGCGCTCGTGCGCACGCTCGCCTGGCGCCTCGACCTCGGCTACGTCGACCCGCTCGACGACCTTCAACGGGATCTCCTCGGGCAACGAGCGCTTCGGCGCCGGGATCCCCGTCTTCCTCCGCGCGATCTCGGGTCACCGCGACACGGGCGCGACGACGTGCCCCGGCGAGCGCCTCTACGCACGCCTCGGCGAGATCGCCCGCCGTGTCGGCGCGACCGGCCTCCCCAAGCTCTACGCGCCGGTGGTCGAGGCCGACGAGGCCGGCGGCGTCCGCATCCGCGCGCGCCTCTCGTCGCCGCTCGCCGTGGTCCGTCGTCGTCTCGGACGCCGACGGCAACGAGCTCGGCCGCGGCTCGGGAGCGGGCCTGCGGTCGACTGGGCGTGGGTGCCCGCCGGCCCGGCTCCGCCCGGCCTGCGCTGGCGGCTCGAGGCGCCGGGCCTCCGAACGGCCGAGGGCATCATCGGCACGCTCGCGCCCTCGACGCTCCAGATCCGGGCGGCGACGGCGACCCCCGAGACGATCTCGCCGAACGGCGACGGCCAGGCGGACACGACGACGATCGGCTTCACGCTCTCCGGTGACGCGAACGTCATGGCGACGGTGATCGACCCCGTCGGGCGCGACGGTCGCGCAGCTCGAGCCGTTGCGCTGGCGGCGAGCAGGCCCGCGGACGGTCGCGTTCGACGGCCGCGGCCTGCCGGACGGGGCGTACGTCGTCCGCATCGTCGCGCGGGCGACCGGCGGTCGTGAGGCCTCGACCGACGTCGGTGTCGTCGTCTCGCGCCTGCTCGGCCGTGTGGTGCTCTCCGGCACCACGTTCACGCCGAACGGCGACGGTCGAGGCGACGACCTCGCGATCTCCGTGCCCGTCACCGCGGACGCGACGCTGACCGTTCGCGTCCTCCGTGACGGCGACGCTGGGTCGCGACGCCGCTCTCCGAGGCCGTGGTCGCCGGCACGCGCGTCGTGACGTGGGACGGCGCCAAGCGGCTCGGCAAGGCCCGCGACGGGAGCTACACGATCTCGGTCGAGGCGGCCGGCGCGACGGGGACCGCGGGTGTCGAGCTTCCCGTCGCTCCTCGACGCGACGGCTCCTCGCGTGCGCGTCGTCTCCGCGGTGCCGCCGCGACTGCATGTCTCCGAGCCGGCCACGCTGCGCCTCGCCGTGAACGGCGCCCGCCGCAGCCTCCGGGTCGCCGCGGCGGGGACGGTGCGGATCCCGAGGATCGAGCGGCTGCGCACGCTCGTCGTGACCGCGATGGACGCCGCAGGGAACCAGGCCGTGCTGCGGCGCTGACGGGCCGCGGCCACCCGCCCGAGTACACTCGGGCCGTGCTTCCCGCCCTCCCCTTCGGGCGCGACGTGATCGCCTCGATCCTTCCGCACCGCGACCCGTTCCTCCTGCTCGACGAGGTGCACGAGCTCGAGCCGGGGTCGCGTGTCTCTGCGTCCTATCGCGTCCCGGAGGACGGCTGGTGGTTCGCGGGGCACTTCCCCGAGCGGCCGGTCATGCCCGGCGTCCTGATCGTCGAGGCGATGGCGCAGACCGGCGCGGTCGCCGTCCTCGCCGAGGAGGAGAACCGCGGCCGGATCGCGTTCTTCGCCGGGATCGACGACTGCCGGTTCAAGCGCGTCGTCTCAGCCGGGCGAGACGCTCACGCTCACCTGCGAGATCGACCAGGTGCGCGGCCCGATCGGACGCGGGAAGGCGACGGCGCACGTCGACGGCGCGCTCGCGGCCCGCGGCACGCTCACCTTCGCGGTGGAGCGCTGACGTCCGATGATCGGCAGCGCCAACGGGGTGCGCATCGGGATCACCGGGCTCGGTGTCAACGTGCCGGCCCGGGTCGTGACGAACGACGACCTCGCCAAGCACGTCGACACCTCGGACGAGTGGATTCGCGAGCGCACCGGGATCCGGGAGCGCCGGATGGCGACGCGCGAGGAGGCGCTGACCGACATCGCGCTCCCCGCCGCGCGGGCCGCGCTCGCGGACGCGGGTGTCGACGCGAGCGAGATCGACCTGCTGATCTGCGCCACGGTCACGCCCGACATGATGTTCCCGACGTCGTCGGCCCTCATGGCCGACGCCCTGGGCTCGCCGCAGGCGGCGGCCTACGACCTCCTCGCCGGGTGCACGGGCTTCATGTACGCGATCGCCCAGGCGTACGGGATGGTCGCGTCCGGCCTCTCCCGCCACGCGCTCGTGGTCGGCGGCGACGTTCTCTCGAAGATCCTCGACTGGGACGATCGCTCGACGCTCATCCTCTTCGGCGACGGCGCCGGCGCCGTCGTCCTCGAGCCGGTCGAGCAGGGCGGCTTCCTGGGGTTCGAGCTCGGTGCGGACGGCGCCGGCGGCGTCCATCTCCAGTACCCGGGCAGCGGCTCGCGGGCGTTCGACGACCCGGAGTCGATGCTCAAGATGAACGGCCGCGAGGTGTTCAAGTTCGCCACGCGCGTGCTCGTCTCGTCGGCCGAGGCAGTGCTCGCCGAGTGTGGGAAGACCATCGACGAGGTCGACGTCTACGTCCCGCACCAGGCGAACAAGCGGATCATCGACCATGCGGTCGGTAAGCTCGGCGTCCCCCAGGAACGAACGGTGGTGAACGTGGACCGGTTCGGCAACACCTCATCGGGCTCGATCCCCCTGGCGCTCGCCGACGCGCGTGCGGACGGGCGGCTGCACGAGGGGGCGCTCGTGCTGATGACCGGGATGGGCGCAGGGCTGACGTGGGGGTCGGCGCTGCTCGAGTGGTCGGCTCCGGGGTCGGAGAGGAGAGCTGCATGAAGGTCGCGTTCTGCTTCCCCGGCCAGGGCTCGCTCGAGGCGGGCATGGGCCGTGAGATCGCCGAGGCCGTGCCCGAGGCGATGGAGGTCTACCGGATCGGCTCCGAGGCGACGGGGATGGACCTCGCGCACCTCTGCTTCGAGGCACCGCTCGACGAGCTCGTGGCGACCGAGGTGCAGCAGCCGACGCTCGTCGCGACGAGCCTCGCGATCCTCGCCGCCGTCCGGCGCGACGGGATCGAGCCGGACGTCGTCGTCGGTCACTCGGTCGGCGAGTTCGCCGCGCTCGCCTCGGTCAACGCGATCGGCACCGGCGACGCGATCGGCCTCGTGCGCGAGCGCGGCCTTGCGATGGCCGAGGCAGCCCGCCAGCGGCCCGGCGCGATGGCCGCGATCCTGGGCCTCGAGGACCACCTCGTCGAGACGCTCTGCCGCAAGATCCTCGGGGTCTGGCCGGCGAACTACAACTGCCCGGGGCAGATCGTCGTCTCGGGGGAGAACGATGCAGTCGAGGAGTGCTGCGCCGAGGCCGAGAGCCTCGGCGCCCGACGAGCGATCCGCCTCAAGGTCTCCGGCGCGTTCCACAGCCCGCTCGTCACCGGCGCCGCCGACCGGCTGAAGCCGGCGCTCGACCGGATCCGCTTCGCCGACCCCGTCGCGCCGTTCATGTCGACGGTGACCGCGAAGATCGAGCCTGCCCAGCGGCTCGGCTCGCTGCTCGTCGACCAGCTGACCGCGCCCGTCCGGTTCACGCAGGCGGCGGGCGAGCTCGTCCGCGGCGGGGTCACGACGTTCGTCGAGATCGGACCGGGGAACGTGCTCTCAGGGCTCGTGAAGCGGATCGACCGCGGCGTGCGGACCTTCTCGGTGAACGACCTCGCGAGCCTCGAGAAGGCCAAGGAGTCGCTGGCCACGCAATGAGCTTCGCCTCGCTGGAGGGGAAGGTCGCACTCGTGACTGGCGGCTCCCGCGGGATCGGCCGCGCGATCGCGCTCGAGCTCGGCCGCGCCGGCGCAGAGGTCGTCGTCGGCTATCGCACCGGTCGGGAAGAGGCCGAGGCGGTCGCGGCGGAGCTCGGCGGCCGGGCCGTCGAGGCCGACGTCAGCGACCCGGGGTCGGCGCAAGTCGCTCGTCGAGGCGGCGGGCGACCTCGACATCCTCGTCAACAACGCCGGCCTGACCCGCGACGGCGTTCTCGCCAGGATGAGCGACGACGACTGGCGAATCGTGCTCGAGACGAACCTCTCCTCCGTCTTCTACACCTGCCGCGCGGCGGCGCGACCGATGATGAAGCGCCGCGCCGGCGCGATCGTCAACGTCTCGTCGATCGTGGGCGTCCACGGCAACTGGGGGCAGACGAACTACGCGGCGTCGAAGGCGGGGATCATCGGCTTCACGAAATCGCTCGCCCGAGAGCTCGGGAGCCGTAACGTCCGCGCCAACGTCGTCGCGCCCGGGTACGTCCGGACGCAGCTGACGGACGTCCTGCCGGAGGAGGCGACGGAGACGATGCTCGCAGCGACGCCGCTCGGCCGGCTCGGCGACCCCGAGGACGTCGCCGGCGCCGTGCGGTTCCTGTGCTCGGACGCGGCCGCCTTCGTGACGGGAGCGGTGCTCCTCGTCGACGGCGGCCTCGGGATGTAGCGTGACCGGCGTGAGCACGAACGGCAGGCGTCGCGTCGTCGTCACCGGGCTCGGCATGGTCACGCCGCTCGGGAACACCGTCGAGGAGTCCTGGGCCGGCCTCGTGGCGGGCGAGTCGGGGGCAGGGAAGATCACGCAGTTCGACACGACCGGCTTCCCGGTCGACTTCGCCTGCGAGGTGAAGGACCTCGACCTCTCGCAGTACATCGACCACAAGTCCGCGCGGCGGATGGACCGCTTCACGCACCTGGCGCTCGCCGCCGCACGGCAGGCCGAGGCCGACTCCGGGCTCGACATCGCCTCGGAGCCCGAGCGGATCGGCGCCGCGGTCGCGACGGGGATCGGCGGGCTCAAGTCGTTCGAGGCATGCATCCAGACGCTCGACGAGCGCGGCCCCGACCGGGTCAACCCGTTCTCGATCGTGCAGATCATCCCGAACCTCGCCGCCGGCTGGGTCTCGATGGAGCTCGGCACGAAGGGGCCGCTCCTCTCGGAGTGCACGGCGTGCGCGGCGTCGAACATGGCGCTCGGCGACGGGCTCGACGCGATCCGCCTCGGCCGCGCGGACGTGATGCTCTGCGGCGGGACAGAGGCGCCGGTGTCGCGCGTCGGCATCGCGGGCTTCGGCGCGATGCGCGCGATCTCGCGGCGGAACGGCGATCCGAAGGCGGCCTCGCGGCCGTTCGACGCCGAGCGGGACGGATTCGTGATGGGGGAGGCCGGGTCGATGGTCGTGCTCGAGGAGCTCGAGCACGCCCGGGCGCGCGGCGCCAAGATCTACGCCGAGCTGCTCGGGTACGGGCTCTCGTCGGACGCGACGCACGTCTCCGACCCGGATCCGACGGGCTGGAGCCCCGCCCGCGCCCTCGCGATGGCGTTCGAGGACGCCGGCGTCCAGCCGGACGAGGTCGGCTACGTCAACGCGCACGGGACCTCGACACCGGTGGGCGACAGCGCCGAGACGCGGGTCATCAAGATGGCGCTCGGCGAGGAGAAGGCGTACCGCACGCCGGTCTCCTCGACGAAGGGGGCGACGGGGCACTGCCTCGGCGCCGCGGGCGCGGTCGAGGCGTCCTTCACGATCCTCGCGCTCGAGCGCGGCGTGCTGCCGCCGACGATCAACCAGGAGGTCGCCGACCCGGAGTGCGACCTCGACTACATCCCGAACGAGGCGCGGGAGGAGCAGGTCGAGATCGGCGTCTCGAACTCGTTCGGCTTCGGCGGGCACAACGCCTGCGTCGTCTTTCGACGCTGGCACGGCTGAACGCCCGACCTCACGACAGCCGCAGCTCGAGGAGCACCGTGTCGTGCCACGCCCCGTCGCGCTGCGCGATCCGCTCGCGCCGCCCGACGAGACGGAACCCCACCGCCTCGTGGAGCCGGACGCTCGCGGCGTTCGCCTCCATGATCGACGTCTGGAGCGTCCAGATCCCGTGCTCCGGGGCGACGGCGACGAGCCTCTCGAGGAGCGCGCGCCCGATCGCCCGCCCCCGCGCCGCCTCGGCGACGTAGACGGAGTGCTCGACGACGCCCCCGTAGACGTCGCGGCGCGAGACGGGTGCGACGGCGATCCAGCCGACCACCTCGCCGTCGAGCGCCGCGACGAGCCGCGGAGCCGCATGGTGGGCGGCGTCCCAGGCCTCCCAGGAGGGGACGGCGACCTCGAAGCTGGCGATGCCCGTCGCGAGGCCCTCGGCGTAGATCCGCGCCACGTCGCGCCAGTCGGATGCCGTCATCGGGCGGATCGCGAGCACCCGCCCCACAGTACGGATCTCCGAACCGACGCCACGTGCGGCGATCTCTAGGGTCCCGGCCGTGCAGATCACGCATCCGACCCCGGACCGCCTCGACGACGCGCTCGCCCTGATGCGGGCCGCGGACGTCGCTGTCTACGGCGATTCGGACTGGACCGCAGACGAGCTGGACGAGCAATGGGACGAGCTCGACCTCGGCCGCGATGCGTGGCTCGTCGAGCTCGACGGGCGGCTCGCGGGCGTTGCCCACCTGCTCGAGAGCGGCCGCCGGCGGTACTTCGGCGACGCGTACGTGCACCCCGACCTGAGCGGTCGCGGCGTGGGCTCGCGGGTGCTCGCGCTCCTCGAGGAGCGGGTGCTCGAGCGCGAGTCGGCGACGCCTGACGACGAGGCCGTCGTCCTCCGGTGCGCCCACCTCGCCGGGGACGAGCGCGCGCCCGCGCTCTTCCGGAGCCGCGGCTACCACTACGTCCGGAGCGGCATTCGGATGGTCGTCGACGTGTCGGCCGGCGAGCCGGATCCCGTCTGGCCGGAGGGCATCGAGATCCGTCCGCTGGACGTCGAACGCGAGGGGACACGGGTGCACGAGGCGGTCGAGGAGGCGTTCGCCGACGAGTGGGGCCACGTGGACCGACCGTACGACGAGTGGCATGCCCGCGCGTTCGGCATGCCGCGGTTCGACCCGTCGCTCGTGCCCGTCGCGTGGGAGGGCGACGAGATCGCCGGGTTTTCACTCAATTACCCGAAGCGAAGGGGCGACTGGGGTTGGATCGGCTCGATCGGCGTGCGACCCGCGTGGCGGCGCCGCGGCCTCGGGCTTGCCCTCCTCCGCGAGTCGTTTCGCCGCTTCCGGCGGGCGGGCGAGACGACCGTCGCCCTCGGGGTCGACGCGGAGAACCCGACCGGCGCCGTCCGTCTCTACGAGCGGGCCGGGATGCGCGTGCTCTGGAGTGCGGACACCTGGCAGAAGGAGCTTCGGCGGGATGAGTGAGGTCACCCTGCGCGCCCCGACGCTCGCGGACGCCGCCGAAGTCGCATCCGTGATCAACCGCGAGTCGCAGGCGCGGCGCGGGCGGGACGAGGTCGACGCGAGCGCGATCGAGGGCTGGTGGACGCAGCCGGCGCCGTTCGATCTCGCCGCGGACGCCGTCGTCGCGATCCGCGACGACGCGATCGTCGGCTACGGCGACGTCGGCGACCAGGCGAACGACGGCAGCGTCCTCTGGCTCGACGTCAGGGGCGAGGCGCTCGACGAGGTGCACGCCGAGCTCGAGCGCCGCGCGCTCGAGCGCCGGAGCGAGGACGGCGTCGTCAGGGCGGTCGCCGACGAGCGCGACGAGGCGCTTCGCAGGATCCTGGAAGGGCGGGGCTATCGGCGGTTTCGCGCGTCGTACCGCATGGGCATCGACCTGGCCGGGCGGACCTTCACGCCCGAGTGGCCCGCGGGCGCCGTCGTGCGGGGCTCGGTCGAGGGTGTGGACGAGCCGCTCCTGTACGAGCTCAACGAGCAGTCGTTCGCGGATCACTGGGGCCATACGCCGACGCCGTACGACGAATGGGTCCACTGGCTCCGCAGCATGGGTGTCTACGACCCGTCGCTCTGGTTCGTCGCCGAGGTCGACGGCGTTCCCGCAGGCGTTGCGATCTGCCGTCCCACCGAGCACGGCGATCCGGAGAGCGGCTGGGTGTCCGTGCTCGGCGTCCTCCGGCAGCACCGGCGCACGGGCCTCGGCACGGCGTTGCTCACGCACGCGTTCGCCGAGCTCCAGCGCCGAGGCCGGTCGCGGGTCGCGCTCGGCGTCGACGCGGAGAGCACGACCGGCGCGGTCCGACTCTATGAGCGGGCCGGGATGCGAGTCCTCTGGCGCCACGATCTCTGGGAGCGGTCGCGATGAGCGCGCTGCGGGCGCGCTGCCCGAACTGCCGCACCCTGACCGCGGTCGCGTTCGACGACGGCTACGAGTGCCACAGCTGCGGCGCCGAGTTCGGGGCCGGGCTGGTGCGCGTCCCCCGAGCGTGGGGGGCCGGCGGCGAGGCGATGGCCGAGGCCGCCCGGCTCGAGCTGCCCTACCCGGAGGCGCTCGTCGTCGAGCAAGACACGGTGGACGAGCAGAGCGCCGAGCTCGCCGGGGGGCTTCCGCGCCGGCCGCTCGTCCTGGGCGGGTGCTGCTGCGCCCACGTCGGCGCGATCCGGGGCCTCGCCGCGCGTCACGGCCGGATCGCGGTCGTCTGGCTCGACGCCCACGGCGACCTCAACACGCCCGAGACGTCGCCGTCCGGCAACACGTGGGGTATGCCCCTCCGGATGGCCATCGACGAGGGAAGCGTCCGCGCCGCCGACGTCGCGCTCGTCGGCGCGCGCGACCTCGACCCGCCCGAGCGCGAGTTCGTCGCGGCGAGCGGGATCGACGACGATCTTGCCCGGGCGCTCGCAGACGTGGATGCGGTCTACGTCGCCCTCGACGTGGACGTGCTCGATCCGGGCCTCGTGCCCTGCCACTACCCGGTGCCGGACGGTCCCGGCGTGGAGGAGGTCGAGGCCGTCCTGCGCGACGTGGCCTCGCGCGGACGGGTCGCCGGGATGGGCATCACCGGCCTCCATCCGGATGCGGATCCCGCCGTGCTCGCGCGCTTTGCGGCCGCTGCGGGCATCTGATCGGCACCGCACTAAGATTCACCCGATGTCGACCCCCGGCCAGATCGACGTCTCGATCGAGCACAAGCGCTCCGAGCCCGAGAGCCGGGACGGTGACCATCCGAACACGTGCCCGGGCTGCGGGTCGCACTACCGCGACGAGGAGCTCGCCGAGCACCTGCGCGTCTGCCCGCAGTGCGGTCACCACTTCCCCGTGCGGGCGCCCGAGCGCATCCGGCAGCTCGCCGATCCCGACACCTTCGAGGAGGAGGACGCAGAGCTCCGGTCGGCCGACCCGCTCGAGTTCTTCGACCTGAAGCCGTACACGGAGCGCCTCGCCGAGGCAGAGCTGGGGACGGGCCTCGGCGACGCGATCCTCACCGGGCGCGCCACGATCGACGGCCACCCGTGCCGGCTGACGGCGATGGACTTCTCGTTCATGGGCGGGTCGATGGGGAGCGTCGTCGGGGAGCGGTTCGCGCGCGCCTGCGAGCGCGCGGCGGAGGACGCCGGCGCGGTCGTCTCCGTCTCCGCGTCCGGCGGCGCCCGGATGCAGGAGGGGATCCTGGCGCTCATGCAGCTGCCGAAGACGGTCGCCGCGGTCGAGGAGCTCCACGAGAGCGGCGGCGTGCTGCTCTCCGTCCTCGCGCATCCCACGACCGGCGGCGTGACCGCGAGCTTTGCGAGCCTCGGCGACGTGATCCTCGCCGAGCCGGGGGCCCTGACGTCCTTCGCCGGGCCGCGCGTCGTCGCGCAGACGACACGCGAGAAGCTCCCGGACGACTTCGGGCTCGCCGAGTCGAACTTCCGGTTCGGCCACGTCGACGCGGTCGTCCCGCGCTCCGAGCTGCGCTCGACCGTCGCGCAGCTGCTGCGCCTCTTCGAGGAGGACGCGTGACCCAGGAAGCCGAGCTCGGGCTGCGCGACCGGCTCGCCCGCCTCTCCGGCGTGACGCTGCTTCGCGGCACGAAGCTCTCGGCGGAGCTCGAGCGCCTCCAGCGACAGCTGGAGCGGCTCCGGGAGGACACCTCCGACGAGGAGATCTGGAAGCGCGTCGAGCTGGCACGGCACGAGAAGCGGCCGTACACGCTCGACTACGTCGAGCGCATCCTCGACGACTGGTTCGAGCTCCACGGCGACCGGGGGCGCATGGACGACACCGCAATGGTCGCGGGCCTCGGCAAGCTCGACGGTCGCACGGTTGCGCTCGTCGGTCACCAGAAGGGCCGCGACCTCAAGACGCGCGTCTACCGGAACTACGGGATGGCCTATCCGGAGGGCTATCGCAAGGCGATGCGCACGATGGAGCTCGCCGAGCGGCACGCCTTCCCACTGGTGACCCTCGTCGACACGCCGGGTGCCTACCCGGGCATCGCCGCGGAGCAGCACGGGCAAGGCGGCGCGATCGCGCGATCGCAGTCGGTGATGCTCCGACTCGAGACGCCGACGATCGCCGTCGTGATCGGCGAGGGAGGCTCGGGCGGGGCGATTGCGATCGCCGTCGCCGACCGCGTGCTGATGCAGGAGAACGCGATGTACTCGGTGATCTCCCCCGAGGGGTGCGCGTCGATCCTCTGGCGCGACGCCGCCCAGGCCAAGAAGGCGGCGTCCGCCTTCAAGCCGGACGCTGCCCATTGCCTCGAGCTCGGCGTGATCGACGGGATCGTGCCGGAGCCCGCCGGCGGCGCCCACGAGAGCCACGATGCGGCCGCGACCCTGCTGCGCGAGGCGCTCGTCGCCCATCTCGACGACCTCTCGACCGTGGCCCCCGACGAGCTACGGCGCCGCCGTCGTGCGAAGTTCCGCTCGATGGGCGTGCTCGAGCGGGTCTGAACAGGTCTCTCCACACTTTCCACAGGCTTATCCCCCGCCCCCGAAGCCGTGGTTTCCAGGTCTTTCGCACGACCTGTGCACAGGATGTTAGGAGCCGGCCCGCGGCGTGGAATCATCAGGCATGGCTCCTCTCGGCGAGTACCGGCGCAAGCGTGACCCGAAGCAGACGCCCGAGCCCTTCGGCGGCAACGGCTCGGGTGACGCCCCGCTCTTCGTGATCCAGCGCCACGACGCGCGTCGGCTCCACTACGACCTGCGCCTCGAGCGCGACGGCGCGCTCGCGAGCTGGGCGGTCCCGAAGGGGCTTCCGTTCAGGGCAGGCGAGCGGCACCTGGCGGTGCACGTCGAGGACCACCCTCTCGACTACGCGAGCTTCGAGGGAGTCATCCCGGCAGGGCAGTACGGCGCCGGCACCGTCGAGATCTGGGATCACGGCACCTACGAGCTCCTCGAGGAGAAGCGCGGCGGCGGCCTCACCTTCCGGCTCGACGGCGAGCGGGCCCGCGGCGTCTGGACGCTCGTGCCGGCACGGCTCGACGGGAAGGAGCAGAACTGGCTCCTGCTGCGCAAGCACGTCGAGCCCGACGCGTCGGAGGCGCTGCGCCCCCAGCTCGCGTCCCTCGCCGACGCGCTGCCCGAGGGCGACGGCTGGCTCTTCGAGCCGAAGTGGGACGGCTACCGCGCGCTCGTCGCCGTCTCCGGCGGCGAGGCGACGCTCACGAGCCGCAACGGGATCGACCTGACCGAGCGCTTCCGCGAGGTCGCGCGTGCCGTCACGCGGGCGCTCCGGACGCCGGCGGCCGTCCTCGACGGCGAGGTCTGCGCCCTCGACGGAGAGGGCGCGGCGCGGTTCGAGGCGCTCCAGAGCGGCTCGGGCAGGCTCGTCCTGATGGTGTTCGACGTGCTCTCGCTCGACGACGAGCCCGTCCATACCCGCCCCCTGTCCGAGCGGCGGGCCCTGCTCGAGGAGATCCTCGACCCCTCGGTGGGGGGCGTCCGGCTCTCCCCGGCCTTCGACGACGGCGCGGCCCTTCTCGAGGCCGCCCGCGCGCAGGGGCTCGAGGGCGTCGTCGCCAAGCGGGCCGACGCTCCCTACCGGCCGGGAAGGAGAACGCCCGAGTGGCGCAAGGTGAAGCTCCGCGCGCAGCAGGACTTCCCGATCGTCGGCTACACGCGCGGCTCGGGCCGCCGGGCCAAGCTCGGCGCGCTGATCCTCGGGCGCCGCGAGGCAGACGGGCTGCACTGGGCCGGAAACGTCGGCTCCGGGCTCCGGGACGAGGACGTCGGCCGCCTGCGAGACCTCCTCGCGCCGCTCGAGCGTGCGTCGTCGCCGCTCGTCACGACCCCCCGGATGCCCCGCATCCGAGCGTCGGACATCACGTGGGTCGAGCCTCGCCTCGCGGCCGAGGTGACCTACGCCGAGGAGACCCGCGAGGGACGCCTCCGCGCCCCGGTCTTCCTCGGGGTTCGCGACGATGTGCCCGTGGAGCGGCCGCCGATGGAACCGGAGGCCCGCCGCGGCCGGCGGGTGCTGAAGCTCTCGAACCTCGCGAAGGTCTTCTGGCCCGAGGAGGGGATCACGAAGGGCGAGCTCCTCGCGTACTACCGCGACGTCGCCGACGTCCTCGTCCCACACCTCCGACAGCGCCCGTTCACCATGAAGCGCTACCCCGACGGCTGGCAGGGAAAGAGCTTCTTCCAGAAGCAGGCGCCGTCCCACATGCCCGAGTGGATCCCGACGGCGGCGTTCCCCGCCTCGACCCGCGAGGGTGAGCGGCGGATCATCGACTATGCGCTCGTCGACGACGAGCTCGCGCTCCTCTGGGTCGTCAACATGGGCTGCATCGACATGCACGCCTGGGCCTCGCGGGCCGATCGGCCCGAGAAGCCCGACTGGGTGATGTTCGACCTCGACCCGTCGGAGGGCGCGGGGTTCGAGGAGGTGATCGAGGTCGCGCTGCTCGTCAAGCAGACCCTCGACCTCCTCGAGCTCGAGTCGGTGCCGAAGACGAGCGGCTCGCGAGGGATCCACGTGCTCGTCCCGATCGCGCGCCGCCACGACTTCGAGGCGGTGCGGGAGTTCGGGGGCATCGTCGCGGGCGCACTCGCGCGTGCCCATCCGGGCCTCGTCACGACGGAGTGGACGAAGGCGAAGCGCAAGGGTGTCCTCGTCGACGCGAACCAGAACGGCCCGGGCAAGACGACCGCCTCGGTCTACTCGGTGCGGCCGCGCGCGGGGGCGCCGGTGTCGACGCCGCTGCGGTGGGACGAGGTGCGGCCCGGGCTCGACACCGCGTCGTTCACGATGGACGTCGTCCTCGACCGAATCGCACGCGAGGGCGACCTCTTCGCGCGGGTGCTCGAGGGCGGCCAGTCGCTCGGCGCCGCGCTCAGGGCGCTTCGCTGACGGGACCCTCGCCGTCGAGCCTCCGCGGGTGACCGAGCGCCGAGAGCTCGGCGATGTCACGTCGGAAGGCGAGTGAGACGGTCCAGTCGGTGACGACCCGGATCTTCCGACGGACCGTCGGGAGCGCGTAGAGGTGGTACGTCCGCGCGACGAACCAGCCGAGGAACCCGCGGAGCCGGAATCCCGGGAGCTCTGCGATCCCCTTGTAGCGGCCGAGCGTCGCGACCTGGCCGAGCATGCGATAGCCGTAGGGCTCGGGCGCCTCGACGAGGTTCTTCGCGAGCCGCCGCGCCTGCCGGAGCGCGTGCTGGCAGGTCGGCGGGTCGAACCGGCCCGGCGTGGCCGTGTTCGGCACCGCCGCGCAGTCGCCGAGCGCCCACGCGTCGGAGTCGCCGACGACCTGCAGGGTCGAGTCGACGACGACCCGCCCGCGGTCGTCGAGGGGCAGCCCGAGGCGTGCGAGGTCCGGGCTCGCGCGCACGCCTGCGGCCCAGACGAGCGTGCGGGCCGGGATCCGCGAGCCGTCGGAGAGGATCGCCTCGCGCTCGTCGAACGAGGCGAGCGTCGTCGAGACGCGGATCTCGATCCCGCGTCGCTCGAGCTCTCGATGCGTGTACGCGCCGAGCTTGCGCGGGATCTCCGCGAGGATCGTCGGGGCGGCGTCGACGAGCACCCACCGTTGCGGGACGTCTCGAAGCGTGGGGTACGACCGCCGGATCGCGTCCTGGGCGAGGTCGTGGAGCTCGGCGAGCGCCTCGACGCCCGCGTAGCCGGCGCCGACGAAGACGAAGCCGAGGTCGCGCTCGGCCTCCTGCCCGTCGAGACGCGCAGCCGCCGATTCGAGCGAGCGGAGGAGCCGGTTGCGGAGCGCGATCGCGTCGGCGACGTCCTTGAACCCGTGACCGTGCTCCGCCAGGCCGGGCACGGGGAAGGTCCGGGGAACCGCGCCGAGCGCGATCACGAGGCGCTCGTAGCCGATCTCGAACGTGCCGCCGAGTGTCTCGGCGACGACCGACCTGGCCGCAGCGTCGCGCGAGACGACGCGTCCGAGCAGTAGCTCCGCGTGCGGGCACATCTGGCGGAGGGGCACGACGACGTGCCGAGGCTCGAGCGTGCCCGCCGCCGCCTCGGGAAGGAGCGGCGTGTAGAGCATGAAGTTGTCCGGGTTGACGACCGTCGCGCCGCGGCGCCCGAGAAGGCGCGCGACGTAGGCACCGGCGAAGCCGCCGCCGACCACGAGCGTGCCTCCGACGGCCTCTCGTCTCGCGACCATGGCCGTAGGATCGCAAGCGTGGCCAGGCAGGTGTCGGTCATCGGGAGCGGGCGCGAGCACGAGGCGGCGGCCGAGGAGGTCGGCCGGCTGCTCGCCGAGCGCGGTTGCGTCGTCGTCACGGGCGGGCTCGGCGAGGTCATGGCCGCGGCGCATCGGGGCGCGAAGGCCGTCGGCGGCACGACCATCGCGATTCTCCCGGGCGAGCGCCGCGGCGACGCCAACCCGTGGGCCGACCACGTCGTCGTGACGGGGATCGGTCACGGGCGGAACCTCGCCGTCGCTGCGACCGGCGACGGGGTGATCGCCGTCGGCGGGAGCTGGGGGACGCTGGCCGAGATCGCGTTCGCGATGCGGCTGGGGCGGCCGGTCGTCGTCCTCGCCGGCCCGCCGGTGGACGGCGTGCCCCGCGCGACGAGCGCCGCCGAGGCGGTCGACGCGCTGCTCGCCGCGCTTCCCGCGCCCTAGCCGAACGACGCCGCCGCCGCCCGCCCGGCCTTGGTGCGGGCTATGGGCCGCTGCCCCCGACCTCGCGCAGCCGGCGCTCGAGGAAGCGTCGCTCGGGGACGTTGTCCGTGAGGGCGAGGGCCTCGCGGTAGCTCGCCGCCGCTTCCTCGTGCCTCCCGAGTCGGCGGAGCAGGTCGGCTCGGGCGGCAGGCAGGTAGCTGTACCCGTCGAGCTCCGCGATCTCGTCCACGAGCGCGAGGCCCGCCTCCACGTCCCCGGCCAGCGCGATCGCGACCGCACGGTTGAGGCGTACGACAGGTGAGGGGTCGAGCTCTGCGAGCGCGTCGTAGACGGCCGCGATCACCCCGGGCTCCGCCCCCTCGGCGTGTCCTGCCGCGATCGCAGCCTGGAGCTGGTACGGGCCGGGCCGTCGCAGGCCCTCCGCGCGGCGCAGGAGCCGCAGGCCCTCGTCGATCGAGGCGCCGTCCCAGAGCGCCCGGTCCTGGTCGGCGAGCAGCACGAGCTCCCCGTCCGGGCCGACCCGTGCATCCCTCCGTGCATCCTGGAGGAGGAGCAGCGCGAGGAGGCCGAACGCCTCGGGCTCGTCGGGCATGAGGACGCAGAGCAGCTTGGCGAGCCGGATCGCCTCCGCGCAGAGCTCACGACGGACGAGCGCCTCGCCGGCGCTCGCGGCATACCCCTCGTTGAAGACGAGGTAGAGGACGCGCAGCACGTCCGGCACCCGTTCGGGCAACAGGTGATCCGGTGGCACACGGAAGGGGATCCCCGTCTCCCGGAGACGGCGCTTCGCGCGGACGAGGCGCTGGGCGAGCGTCGGCTCGGCGACGAGGAACGCGCGGGCGATCTCGAAGGTCTGGAGGCCCGCCACCTCGCGCAGGGTGAGCGCGATCCTCGCCTCGACGGCGAGGGCGGGGTGACAGCACGTGAAGAGCAGTGCGAGGCGCTCGTCCGGAATCGAGCTCACGTCGTCGTCCTCGGCCACGTGGATCGCCTCCAGCCGCGCGAGCAGCTCCGCCTTGCGCGCGAAGGTGCGCTCGCGCCGGATCCGGTCGATCGCCCCGTTT
Source organism: uncultured Actinomycetes bacterium (assembly GCA_963734045.1). Lineage (GTDB taxonomy): Bacteria > Actinomycetota > Thermoleophilia > Gaiellales > Gaiellaceae > Gaiella. Next base: position 72,572 of record CAVTFU010000008.1, read on the forward strand.
CGCGCCGTCGCGACGATCCACGCGCCGGGCGAGCGGGGAACGCCGTCGCGCGGCCAGCGCTCGAGGGCTCTGGTGAACGCGTCCTGCACCGCGTCCTCGGCGAGCGAGAGGTCGCCGAGGACGCGGGTGAGGATCCCGACGGCACGAGGCCATTCCTCCCTGAAGGTCGCCTCGAGCGAGAGCGTCACCGCTCCACGATAGGCCGGACCTCCATCGAGCCGTACTCGGCGGCCGGGACGAGTGACGCGATGCGAATCGCCTCGTCGAGGTCGGGCAGGGCCGTCAGGAAGATCCCGCCGATCTGCTCCTTGGTCTCGGCGAACGGGCCGTCGGTGACGACGGTCTCGCCGTCGACGATGCGGACGACCTTCGCCTCCGACGCGGCCTCGAGCTCCTTGCCGTCGGCCTTGGGGTCGGCCTTCCCCATCTCCTCGAAGAGGGTGAGCCAGCGGGGCATCGACTCGGCGCGGCGGCGCGCGGCTTCCTCCTCGTCGATCCCGTCCCAGTCGGACTGGTCGCTGTAGACGAGCAGTGCGTAGCGCATGTCAGGCCTCCTCCTCGACGTGGACCGCACGAACCTCGACGGCGCCGTGGGACGCGCCCGGGATGCGCGACGCCCACCCGACCGCGTCCTCCAGCGACGCGCAGTCGAAGAGGTAGTAGCCGCCGAGCGACTCCTTCACCTCGGTATACGGCCCGTCGGTGACGAGCTGCTTGCCCTCGCGGATCCGCACCGTGGTGGCGGACGACGTCGGGGCGAGCTCGTCTCCGCCCACGAGCACACCCTCGCTCCGGGCGGCGTCGGTGAACTCGCCGTACTGCTCGTACATGGCGTTCCGCTCGGCCTCCGAGAAGCTCTCCCACGCCGTCTCGTCGGAATAGATCAGGGCCAGGTACTCCACGCATCCTCCTCGGTCTCGATTGACGCTTCCACCTCCGAGACGAACGGCACCGTCCGGAATCGACACGGCGAGGCGGCTTCGGTCCAGCAGGCCCCACGGGGGGAACGGAGCGCCCCTGAACGAACGATCCCACAGCGGCCGTGTCACGTCTGTGCCGTGTCCGTGCCGACTTCCGGGCATGCCCGCCCTGTCCGGGCGGCTGGAGGACATGCAGCCCTGGGCTGCGGTCGCCTCACTCTCGCGCGGAGACCATCCGGTCGAGGAGCGTCAGGGCGGCGCCCTTGTCGAGGAGCTCGTTGAGATTGCCGCACTTCGGGCTCTGGACGCAGGAGGGGCAGCCCGCCCTGCACGGGCACCGGGCGAGGAGCCGGGCGGTGTCCGCCGCCCAGTCGGCGAACCGGTCGAAGCCACGCTCGGCGATCCCGACACCGCCGGCATGGCCCTCGTAGACGAACACCGTCGGCCGCCCCGTCTGCTCGTGGACGTTCGTGGAGAGCCCCCCGATGTCCCAGCGGTCGCACATCGCGAAGAGCGGCAGCAGCGAGATGAGCGCGTGCTCGGCGGCATGGAGCGCCGAGACGAGCGTCGGCATCGTCTCGATGCCGTCGAGCAGGAGGTCGTCGGGGCAGAACCAGACGCCCTCGGTCTCGAACGAGGTCTCGGGAAGATCGAGTGGTGTCGTGTCGATGACGCTGCCGTCCGCGATCGCCTTGCGCTGGAAGGCGACCACCTGCTCGCTGACGGCGAGCGTCCCGACGTGGAGCTCGACGCCGGCGACGATTCTCGTCCGGAGCGGCTCGACGATCGAGGTCTCGGTCTCCTTTCTCGCCTGCGTGTACCAGTCGACCGTGACCGGCCGTACGAGGGCCGTCCGCGTCGCGAGGTCGAGCCTGGTGACGCCGTACGAGTCGCCGAGATGGAGGTAGACGGCGCCCTCGTGGATCGTCGAGAACGCCCGCTCCCGCTCGGACGTGCCGAGCAGCGCGCCGCTCTCCTCGTCGACGATGACGAACCCGTCCGTGCCGCCCGAGCGCAGCGAGATGCGCGCCGCCGGCGTGTCGCGCCCGCGCCAGACGTAGCCGGCGGACGTTCGCTCGAGCTCGGGAAGCTCGGCGGCCCGCGCGAGCGCCTCGGGCCCGAGGATCGCGGCGTCGTCCCCGGTGAGCGGTCCCTCGTACGCGGCGGCGAGGACGTGCGGGTCGAGGATGCGGGGCGCGGCGTGATCGAGGAGCGCCGCTTCCGCGGTGCGCTCGAGGAGCGCTGCCGGCTCGTTCATGAAGAACTGGTCGAGCCCGTCCTCGCTCGCGACGAGCACGGCGAGGCCGCGGGAGCGGCGGCCCGCACGGCCCCACTGCTGCCGGAGGGACGCGACTGTGCCGGGGAAGCCGACCGAGATCGCGCAGTCGAGCGAGCCGACGTCGATGCCGAGCTCGAGGGCCTCGGTCGCCGTGACGCCGAGCAGGTCGCCCTCGACGAGGCGCCGCTCGATCTCGCGCCGCTGCTCAGGCGTGTAACCGGCCCGGTAGGGGGCGAGCCTGCGAGCGGTCGCCGCGTCGACCCTGTCCGAGGCGAAGCGGTGGACCAGCTCCGCGGCCTTCCGGCTCTTCGTGAAGCAGATCGTGCGGAGCCCGGCCGTCACGAGCCCGGCGAGGAGCCGCGACGCATCGCCGAGGGGGCTTGCCCGTGTCCCGAGCTCGGCGTCGAGCAGCTCCGGGTTCCAGAGCACGACGTCGCGCTCGGCGCGCGGCGACGTGTCGCTCTCGACGACCTGCACGTCGAGCCCTGTCAGGCGCTCGGCGAGCTCGCCGGCGTTGGCGATCGTCGCCGAGGCGAGCACGAAGGAGGGCTCCGCGCCGTAGGCTTGCGCGAGCCGCCGCAGGCGGCGCAGCACGTTCGCGACGTGCGAGCCGAAGACCCCTCTGTAGACGTGTGCCTCGTCGACGACGACCACGCGCAGGTTGTGGAGCGCGTCGCCCCAGCGGTCGTGATGCGGGAGGAGCCCGACGTGGAGCATGTCGGGGTTCGTCAGGATCACGTTCGCGTTGCGGCGGATGTGCGCGCGGCGCTCGATCGGCGTGTCGCCGTCGTAGATCGCCGGACGCAGCCCCGCGATGCCGAGCCCGGCGAGCCAGCGCGCCTGATCCTGTGCGAGCGCCTTCGTCGGGTAGAGGTAGAGCGCACGCGTCGCCGGCTCGCGGGCGATCGCGTCGAGCACCGGGAGCGAGAACGCGAGCGACTTCCCCGACGCGGTGCCGGTCGTGACGACGACGCTCTCGCGGCGCGCAGCGGCCTCCCATGTCTCGACCTGGTGGTGGTAGAGCCCGCTCACCCCCCGCGTCTCCAGCGCCTCCGCAACTGCGGGATGGAGATCGGGAGGAAGGGGGACGGACCGTCCGGGCCGCGCCGGCTCGGCCGTTCGGTGCACGACCTCCGGTCCGCCGAGGAGCTCGTCCGCGGGCGAGCTCAGGGCGACGCCTCGGCGAGCAGCTGCGCGACCGCCTCGGCGTAGCGGCGCCGCGGTTGCGCGCCGTGGATCGTCCCGACGGGACTCCCGTCCCGGAAGAGCATCACCGTCGGCAGCGCCAGGACGCCGTAGCGCGCCGGCACGCCGAGGTTCGCGTCGATGTCGAGCGAGACGACCCGGAGGAGCCCCTCGTGGTCCCGCTCCAGGTCGGCGAGGAACGGCTCGATCGCCTTGCACGGCCGGCACCACGGCGCGGTGAACTCGACCAGCACGGGCACCGCGGACTCGAGGACGTCCCGGTCGAAGGCGTCGTCCGTCGTGAAGATCACAGGCGGCCCCGGAGCGCCTTCCACCGCAGGACCGGCACCTGCCGCATCGCCTCGAGGACGATCGCGCCGCTCATCTTCGACTCCCCGACCCGCCGGTCGACGAACGTGATCGGCAGCTCGACGACCCGGAACCCCGCACGCAGCGCACGGTACGTGCCCTCGATCTGGAAGCCGTACCCGCGCGCCGCGATCGCGTCGAGATCGATCGTCTCGAGCACGACCCGCCGGAAGCACTTGAACCCGCCGGTGAGGTCCCGGACCGGGACGCCGAGCACGAGACGCGCGTAGAGCGACCCGCCGCGCGAGATGACCCGGCGCAGGAGGCCCCAGTTCACGGTGCCGCCGCCCGCGACCCAGCGCGACCCAAGCGCGAGGTCGGCGCCGTCCTCGCAGGCCGCGATGAGGCGCGGCACGTCGCGAGGATCGTGGGAGAAGTCGCAGTCCATCTCGAGGACGAGCCGGGCGTCGGCGCGGAGCACGTGGGCGAAGCCCGCGAGGTAGGCGCGGCCGATCCCCTCCTTCCGCTCACGGTGGAGCACCTCGAGCCAGGGGAGCTCCGTCGCGAGGCGGTCGGCGAGGCGGCCGGTGCCGTCCGGCGAGCCGTCGTCGATCACGAGCACCCGGTCCCGGGAGACGTCGAGCACCTCGCCGAGCGCGCGCACGACCGGCTCGAGGTTCTCCCGCTCGTCGTAGGTCGGGAGGCAGACGACGGCGCGCGGCATCCGGGGAGTCTGCCCGTCGGGGGCGCGATCGGGCCGCCCTATGATCGTCCCGTGCCCTCCCTCCCACGCAATGCGGACGTCGCCGACTCACTCGACGCGCTCGCCGACGTCTCGGAGATCCTCGGCGAGACGGGGTTCCGCGTCCTCGCCTATCGACGGGCTGCCACCCGCATCCGGGAGACGGGCTCGTCGATCGCCGAGCTCGCGCTCGCCGGCAAGGCGAAGGAGCTCCCGGGCATCGGCGCGACCATCGAGGCGAAGGTCGTCGAGCTGACCGAGACCGGCGAGCTGTCCGCCCTCGAGAAGCGTCGCGCGGAGGTGCCCGACGAGGTGACCCAGTTCCTCCGGCTTCCCGGCCTCGGCCCGAAGACGGCGGCGCGGATCTGGCGGGAGCTCGGCGTCACGACGCTCGACGGGCTCCGGGAGGCAGCCGAGAGCCAGCGCGTCCGCACGCTGCAGGGGCTCGGCGCGAAGAGCGAGGAGAGGATCCTGGCGGCGCTCGCCAAGGGATTCGGGCCCGAGCCGGAGCGCCGGGGACTGCTCGGCAAGGGGCTGCCCGTCGTGCGCGACGTCGTCGAGGCACTGCAGGAGCATCCTGCGGCGGTCGAGGTCTCCGCCGCGGGGAGCGTCCGTCGCGGGCGCGAGACCTTCCGCGACCTCGACGTGATCGCCACCGCCACCGACCCGCCCGCGCTGCTCACGCACTTCGTCGGGCTTCCCTGGGTGCTCGAGGTAGCTGCCCACGGCGACACGAAGGCCACGGTCGTCACGAAGCAGGGCTTCCGGATCGACCTGCGGGTCGTGCCGCCCGAGGACTACGGCAGCCTCCTGCAGCACTTCACCGGCTCGAAGGACCACAACGTCGCGCTCCGCGAGGACGCGCAGCGCCGGGGCTTCTCGGTCTCCGAGTACGGCGTCGCCGTCGTCGAGACGGGCGAGGTGCACCGCTTCCCCACCGAGGAGGCCCTGTACGGCTTCCTCGGTTACGCCTTCATCCCGCCCGAGCTGCGCGAGAACGGCGGCGAGCTCGCGGCCGCCCGCGACGGCGCCCTGCCGGCGCTCGTCGAGACCTCCGATCTCGTGGGCGAGCTGCACTGCCACTCGACCTGGTCGTCGGACGGGAAGAACTCGATCGAGGAGATGGCCGCGGCCGCCCGCGCGCGCGGCTACCGGTTCCTCGCGCTGACCGACCACTCGCACTACCTGCGGGAGGGCCGGATGGAGGCGCAGTGGGAGGAGATCGAGCGCGTGAACGACCGCCTGAAGCCGTTCCGGGTGCTGCGCGGCGTCGAGGCGAACATTCGCGCGAACGGCGAGGTCGACGTCGACGAGGAGGCGCTCGCGTCGCTCGACTGGGTCGTCGCGTCGCTCCACGGGGGCTTCGACCGGAACCCGACCGAGCGGCTCCTCGCGGCGATCGAGCACCCGCACGTCGACTCGATCGGCCACCTCACCGGACGCAAGCTCGGCAAGCGGCCGGGGGCCGACGTCGACCTCGAGCGCGTCGTCGCCCGTGCCGCCGAGACCGGCACCGCGCTCGAGATCAACAGCCAGCCCGACCGGCTCGACATGCGCGACGCGCACGCACGCCTGGCCGGCGAGGCGGGCGTTCGCATCCCGATCACGACCGACGCCCACTCGGTGGGGGCGCTCGGCTACGCCGAGCTGGGAGTCGCGCAGGCGCGCCGCGCGTGGCTCACGAAGGACCAGGTCCTCAACACGCGCCCCTGGCGCGAGATCGCGCCGAGATGAGCTTCCGCGACGACGGAGTCGCGGCCGTCGACTGGGTCGCGTCGTACCTCGACCGCGTCGGTGAGCTGCCGGTCCTCTCCCGGGTGGAGCCCGGCGCGATCCGGGACGCGCTCCCCGACCGCGCGCCCGACACGCCGGAGCCGTTCGAGGCGGTGCTCCGGGACCTCGACGAGATCCTCCTGCCGGGCCTCACGCACTGGCAGAGCCCGCGCTACTTCGCGTACTTCCCCTCGACCGGCTCCGAGCCGGGGATCCTCGCCGAGCTCCTGGCGGCAGGTCTGAACCAGGTGGGGATCCTCTGGCGCACCTCACCGGCTCTCCAGGAGCTCGAGGAGGTGACGCTCGCATGGCTCGCCGAGCTCCTCGGCCTGCCGTCCGGGCTGCACGGCCACCTCGAGGACACCGCCTCCACAGGTCTCGTCACAGCGCTCGCGGCCGCCCGCACCGCCGCTCCCGCGAGGCGCGTCGTCGTCTGCTCGGAGCACACCCACTCCTCGACGACGAAGGCCGCGCGCCTCCTCGAGCTCGAGCTCCGCACCGCCCCCTGCGACGACGCCCACGCGATCCGCGCGGATGCCGTCGACCTCACGGATGCGTGCGCCGTCGTGGCGACGATCGGCACGACGTCGACGACGGCGATCGACCCGGTGCAGCGCCTCGCCGAGCGGTGCGCGGCCGACGGCGTCTGGCTCCATGTCGACGCGGCCTACGCGGGAGCCGCCGCCGTCTGCCCGGAGACCCGGCCGCTCTTCGCCGGCTGGGAGCAGGCCGACTCCGTCGGGGTGAACCCGCACAAGTGGCTCTTCACGCCCACGGACTGCTCGGCCTTCTTCACCCGCCGGCCCGACGACCTGCGCCGCGCGTTCAGCCTGGTGCCCGAGTACCTGCGCGTGAACGAGGACGTCGTCAGTCTCAGCGAGTACAGCGTGCCTCTCGGGCGACGGTTCCGGGCGTTGAAGCTCTGGGCGGTGCTGCGCTGCTACGGCCGGGAGGGGCTCCAGGCCGTCATCCGGGAGCACCTCCGGCTCGCGGCGCTCTTCGAGGGATGGGTGCGCGCGGAGCCGGGCTGGGAGGTCTCCGCGCCGCGGCCCTTCTCGCTCGTCTGCTTCCGGCGCGACGGCTCCGACGAGGAGAACGAGGCCCTCCTCGAGCGCGTCAACGCGACGGGGGAGGTCTTTCTCTCGCATACGAGGGTCGGCAACCGCTTCGTCCTGCGGCTGGCGATCGGGAGTGCGCGCACGACCGAGGACGACGTGCGCCTCGCCTGGGACGTGCTGCGCCGGGAGGCCGCAGCCGCGAGCTAGATCTCGCTCCTACAGCCGCCGCAGGAGGGCGAGCACGCCCCCGGTTCCCTCGACCACGAGATCGGCGGCTGCCAGCAGTGTCGGCGGCGCCTCGCCGGAGTCGACGGCGACGCGCACGGCGAACTCGAGCCCGTCGAGGCCGCGGAAGGCGTCGAGGTCGGTCGTGTCGTCTCCCGCGTAGAGCCCGCGGTCCGTCGCCGCCCGGGTCAGGAGCGCGCGAACCGCCGTTCCCTTGTCGGCTGCCACGGGCGGGCGGATCTCGAGCACCATCCGGCCCCAGCGCGGGACGAGCCCGGCGCGCTCGGCAGCCTCGGCGACGCCGGTGAGGTAGGCACGCGCCGCCGCCTCGTCGTCGGCCCGCCGGAAGTGGAACGACAGGCTCAGAGGCTTGCGCTCCGCGGGCCAGTCGACGCCGCCGGCGAAGTCCGCGATCGTGCCCGCCCAGCGCTGTGCCTCGGGCGCGAGCTCGAGCCCGTGCTCACCGACGATCGCCACGCCCGGGACGGCGACCATCCGGTCGACGTCGGCTCCGGGCCGTCCGCTCACGCAGGCGACGAGCCCGTACCGCGAGGCGAGCCGCGCGAGCTCGGCGCGCGTCTCGTCCGGGACGCGCGCATCCTCGGGCCGCTCCACGATGGGTGCCAGCGTCCCGTCCACGTCGAGCAGGATCGCGGCGCGGGCGGGCTCGTCCGCGAGCAGAGCGAGGGGATCCGCCGCCATCGGCGTCCTAGGATACGAGCGGTGCGCTCCGACACGGTGCCCCTCGCGGCGCGGCTCGTCCTGATCGGCCTCGTCGCCGGGCTCTTCTCGACCCTCTTCGGCGTCGGCGGCGGGATCATCGTGGTGCCGCTGCTCGTCGCACTCGCAGCCTTCCCCATCCACGCGGCGGCGGCCACCTCGCTCGGCGCGATCCTCCTGACCGCGTCCGCCGGCGTGCTGCTCTATGCCGCGCGGGGCGATGTCCGGCCGGAGTACGCGGCGCTCGTCGGCCTGCCGGCCGTTGTCGGCGCCCTCGCGGGAACGCAGCTGCAGCAGCGCCTCTCGGGACGGTCGCTGAGCTTTGCGTTCGCCGCACTCCTCGCCGCGATCGGCGCCTGGCTCATCGCCGGATGAGCGGCTGGACGATCGCTGCGGCGCTCGTGCTCGGGCTCGGCGCCGGTGTCCTCTCCGGGCTCTTCGGCGTCGGCGGGGGGATTCTCTTCGTGCCGACGCTGGTCGCGCTCGGCCTCGGCCAGGTCGAGGCAGCCGCCACCTCGCTGCTCGCGATCGTGCCCACCGCGGCGATGGGCGCGCTCCGTCAACGCGCGCACGGCAACCTGCGGATCCGCCCTGCGCTCGTCCTGGGCCTCGCGTCGATCGTCGGCGCAGAGGTCGGCGTCCGGGTCGCCACCTCGGCCGACGAGACGCTGCTGCGCCGTGCGTTCGGCGTCCTGCTCGTCGCCGTGGCGCTCCAGCTCGTGATCAGGGGCGTCCGCGAGGGCCGGCGCTACCCTGACGTGTCGTGAGAGGAGCCCATCTCGCCGTGGCCGCCGTCCTGCTCGGCGCGCTCGCGGCCGGCATCGCCGCTGCGGCCCCGGGCGATCCGCAGCCGCGCGACACCGGCGCGACCGCACTCGTGGCTCAGGTCACGATCCCCGGGCAGCAGGGCGCCGCGAGCGCCGCGCTCAGCGCTCCCCCGAACGCGAACGCCGACGGCGCCTTCGCCCACCCCGCGGACGGCTCGGTGCTTCGCGTCGGCGCCGCGACCTCGACGGTCACGGCGCAGCCCGGGACGTCGTCGGCGGCCGAGGCGAACCTGCGCATCCTCGCCGTCTCGGTCTTCGGCGGGGAGGTCGCCGCGCAGGCGCTCACGGTCCGTGCGGGCGCCGCCGCCGGTCCGGCAGGCGCGACCGGCGACGTCGGCGGCTCGTCGGTCACGGGCCTCGTCGTCCTGGGGCAGGCCGTCACCCCGACGGGGAACATCCAGGTTCCGCTGGCCGACTGGGGGACGCTCGACGTCCTCGGCGTCGCAAGCTCGACCTCGGACGCCCCGCGCGCGGCAGACGGGTCGGTGAGCGGGCTCCGCATCCGGCTGATCGCCGAGCACGCCGGCCTGCCGGCGGGGACCGAGATCCTCGTCGGGTCTGCGACCGCCCGTGCCGTTGCCCAGGCCGTCCCGACGCCGACCGCCTCGAAGCCCCCGACACGTCCCGGGCGTCCGCCGGCCGTGACAAGGCCGGGTGCGCCCGACGGCGGCCCGTCCACGCCTCTGCCGAACGCGCCGCGCGAGCCGGGACGCTCGATCCCGGGCGCTCCGCCGGAGCTCGTGCGGCCGGCACCGGAGGTGACGGCGCGCTTCACGCGGGGCGGCTACGTCTTCCCGGTCTTCGGCACGGCCGCGTACGGCGACACGTTCGGTGCCTTCCGGGCCGACGTCGCGGGCAAGTGGCATCACGGAGAGGACCTCGTGGCGCCGCTCGGCACGCCCCTCCTCGCCGTCGCCGACGGAACCCTCTTCTCGGTCGGCTGGAACGACATCGGCGGCTGGCGGCTCTGGCTCCGTGACAACGGCGGCAACGAGTTCTACTACGCGCACCTCAGCGCGTACTCGCCGCTGGCGGTCGCGGGTCGGCGGGTGAAGTCGGGTGACGTGCTCGGCTTCGTCGGCGATTCAGGGGACGCCGACGGCGGGCTGCCGCACCTGCACTTCGAGATCCACCCGGTGGAGCTGCTCGGGCTCGGCTACGACGGAGCGGTCGCGCCGTACCCGTTCCTGATCGCGTGGCGTCGCGCCGAGGACGTCGCGTTCGAGTCGGGTCGCCGTTACGTTCCGACCGACACGACGAGCGGAGGCCTCCCCGTCGCCGTCGCGCGCGCGGGGGCGGTGCTGCTCGACGCCCGGGACATCTCGGGCGAGAGCGGGCTGGTGCCGGGCGCGCTGCAGCGGGCGCTCGCCGTCGGCGAGGCCCGCTCCAGCACGAAGAACCCCTAGCTTCCGGCCTTCGAGGCCTTGTCCTTGACGTCTGCGGCCGTGTCCTCGACCTTCGCCGCCGCCTTGTCGGCGGTAGCCTCGACCTTTGCGGCGGCCTTGTCGGCCGTGGCAGCGGCCTTGTCCGCCGTCGTGTCGATCGCGTCGACGGCGTCGGACCTCGTCGTCTCGAACGTGTCGAGGGGCTGGAGATCGTCCTGCCCGGCGATCATGTCGAGAAGCTTCTCGCGGGTCTGCGGGCCCGTCCAGGGGTTGTAGAGCGCTCCGGCGATCACGCCGGCGAGCAGGACCGCGTTGCGGCCCTTGTGGCTCTTCTTCTTCTTGCCCTGGAGGGTCTGCCCCGCGCTCGTGAGATCGTCGAGGGCGCGCCGTAGCTGCTCCTGCGCCTTCTTGTCGGTCGCGAGCACCTTCGCCGAGCCGGAGAGGCCGTTCCCACTCGAGAGCGGGCCGTAGAGCTCCCTGGCCGCGACGAGCGCGTCCTTGAGATCCTGCCGGAATTCGTCGTCCTTGAGAGCACGCTCGAAGTACGGCTTGACCGCCTCGAGTGTGTCCGTGACCTTCGCCGCTTGCTTGCTCTTCGCCATGCGGCCCGTCCTTTCATTCGTGAGCGTGCTGCAGTATTACCCCGCGCGGCCACTTACGATGCACGCGTGCGCTCGGTGAAGCGAATCGCGCTCGGGGCCGCGTCGGTCCTCGCGCTCCTCGGGTACGTCTGGGTCGCGGCGGTTCGCGCGGTGCCGCGGGTGCGCCGCAGGAAGGCAGCTGTGCGCGCGTCCCGGTCGGCGCGCTGAGCCACCGTTCGCAGCCGTGATCGAGCCGCCGCGCATCCACGGCGGCGCCCGTGTGCGCGCGGCTGCGCTCGTCGCCGGCCTCGGGCTCTTCGCTCTCGGGATCGTCCTTCAGCTGCAGTCCGAGCTCGGGCTCGGGCCGTGGGACGTCCTGAACCAGGGCCTCTCGGAGCAGACCTCGATCTCGTTCGGCACCGCGAACGTCCTGGTCGCGCTCGCGGTGCTCGGCCTCGCGTGGGCGCTCGGGGCACGAATCGGGATCGGAACCGTCGCGAACGCCGTGCTGATCGGGGTCTTCGTCGACCTGCTGCTGCGGCTGGAGCCGATCGAGTCGCTCACCGGACACGGGCTCGGCGTCCGGATCGCGCTGCTCGCCGGTGGCATCGCTGCGGTTGCGCTCGGCACCGGGCTCTACATCGGCGCCGATCTCGGCGCGGGCCCTCGCGACTCGCTGATGCTCGTCGGCGCGCGCCGGACGGGCGTCCGCATCGGCGCGGTCCGAGCGGGGCTCGAGGTCGCAGTGGCCGGGATCGGGCTCGCCCTCGGCGGGACGGTCGGGATCGGGACGCTCGCGTTCGCGTTCGGGATCGGGCCGTCCGTCGAGCTCGCGTTCGCGCTGCTCGCGCGGATCGGGGTCGCGAGCCCGCCCGCCGCGCGGCGCGAGTACGATCGCGCATCGTGAAGGGTCTCGTGTGTGCCGGTGGTGAGGCGACCCGACTCGGGGAGCTGACCCGCGTCGCCAACAAGCACCTGCTCCCGGTCGGGCGCTGGCCGATGATCTACTACCCGCTCCAGCTCCTCGAGCGCGCCGGTGTCGAGAGCGTCCTCGTCGTCACCGGCAAGGGGCACGCGGGACAGATGATCGACCTGCTCGGCGACGGCCGCGTCAGCGTGCGAGGCTCGGACGACCCGCTGCTCACGCTCGACCTCACCTACAAGGTTCAGACGCAGGCCGGCGGGATCGCGCAGGTCGTCGGGATGGCGAGTGACTTCGCCAGGGGCGAGAAGCTCGTCGTCGTGCTCGGCGACAACGTCTTCGAGCGCTCGCAGGCGGCTGCGATCGGCGCCTGGGCGCGCGGCGAGGACCGGGCGCTCATCTTCGTGAAGGAGGTTCCCGACCCGGAGAACTTCGGGGTCGTCGTCGCCGACGGGGACGGGCGCGTGACCGACATCGTCGAGAAGGCGGGAATCGTCGATAAGCGCTTCGACGCGCCTCCGTCGAACGAGGCGGTCGTGGGCCTCTACTGCTTCCCCCCCGACGTCTTCGACGTGATCGGGCGGCTCGAGCCGTCGAACCGCGGCGAGCTCGAGATCACCGACGTCAACCGGTACTACGCGAGCGAGGGCCGCCTCGACGCCGTGCGCGTGGAGGGCTGGTGGGAGGACGCCGGGAAGCACTGGCAGCACCTGGCCGAGATCGGCCGGCTGGTGGAGGAGACCGGGGCGAATCGGTGATCCTCGACGGCGTCCGCAGGCTCCCGCTCCGGCGGTTCGAGGACGAACGCGGCTGGTTTTGCCAGATCCGCCAGGACAGCCAGCTCCCGCGCGCGATGGTGCAGACCAACCTCTCGTACTCGCGGCAGGGAGTGATCCGCGGGCTCCACTACCACGAGCGCGGCCAGGACGACCTCTTCGTCTGCCTCCGGGGCACGGCCCGCGTCGTCGTCCTCGACCGCGAGAGCGGCGAGACGTTCACGGAGGACATCGGCGACGAGAACCCGGTCGCGATCTACGTGCCCGGCCGGCTGGCCCACGGCTTCGAGGCGCTCACCGATCTGCTCTTCTGCTACCACGTGACGGAGGAATACGACCCCGACGACCCGGACGAGCACGGCGTGCCGTGGAGCGATCCCCGGGTCGCCCACCTGTGGAGCACGACGACGCCCATCCTCTCCGCGCGCGACGCCGTGTCCTGATCACGGGAGCGGGCGGCCAGCTCGGCCGTGCGCTCACCGCGACGTTCACCGACGACGAGGTCCTGCCGCTCGCCCACCGAGACTGGGACGTCCGCTTCGAGGCGCCCGCGCTCCCGTGGACGCCCGACCTCGTGCTGCACACGGCCGCGTGGACGAACGTCGACGGCGCCGAGGACGATCCGCAGGGAGCCGCCGCCGCGAACGTCGGCGGGACGGCGCACGCAGCGGCCCTCGGGGCACCGCTCGTCGCGTACTCGTCCGACTACGTCTTCGACGGGACGAAGCGCTCCCCGTACGTCGAGTCCGACGGGACCGCGCCGCAGTCCGCCTACGGACGGACGAAGCTGCACGGCGAGGCTGCCGCCGGTGAGCGCGCGTGGATCGTGCGCTCGTCGTGGCTCTTCGGCGAGACGGGCCACAACTTCGTCCGCACGATGCTCCGACTCGGAGCGGAGCGCGACGAGGTGGCCGTCGTCGCAGACCAGCGCGGCTGCCCGACGTACGTCGGGCATCTCGCCGAGGCGACTCGCTCGCTCGTGGACGGCGCAGCCGAGGCCGGCGTCTGGCACCTCGCTGCCGACGGCGACTGCACCTGGGCGGAGTTCGCAGAGGCGATCTTCGTCGAGGCAGGGCTCGGGTGTCGCGTCCGACCGATCACGACCGCGGAGTTCGGAGCGCGTGCGCCCCGGCCGGCGTACTCGGTGCTCCGCAGCGAGAAGGGCGCTCCGGTCCTGCCGCACTGGCGCGACGGCCTCCGGGCCTGTCTCGCGCGTCTCGACGGCCGGTGACGCAGCCCTCGCGTCCCACGGGTGCACGCGAAAGGGAAGAGCGTGTCGCTCCGTCGACTACCCTTTGCCGATGCGCGTTCTCGTGACCGGCGGCGCGGGGTTCATCGGCTCGCACTTCGTGAAGCGGCTCGTGGCGGGCGGCGACGAGGTCGTCGTCCTCGACAAGCTCACCTACGCGGGCAACCCGGCGAACCTCGAGGGGACGGGCGTCGAGCTCGTCACCGGCGACATCGCGGACGCCGACGCCGTCGCACGCGCGGCGGAGGGGTGCGGCGCGATCGTCAACTTCGCGGCCGAGACCCACGTCGACCGCTCGATCCTCGGGCCGCAGGAGTTCGTCCACACGGACGTGCTCGGCACGATGACCCTCCTCGAGTGGGCGCGCGCGCACGACGCGCGTTACGTCCAGGTCTCGACCGACGAGGTGTACGGCGACCTCGAGGCAGGCGGCCGCGCGCTGGAGAGCGACCCGCTGCGCCCGTCGAGCCCCTACAGCGCCGCGAAGGCCGGGGGCGACCTCCAGGTGCTCGCGTACGTCCGCACGTACGGGGTCGACGCGTCGATCACGCGCGGCGCCAACACCTACGGCCCGAACCAGTACCCGGAGAAGCTCGTCCCGCTCTTCGTCACGAACGCGCTCGACGGGCAGCCGCTGCCGGTGTACGGCGACGGCAAGCAGGTCCGCGAGTGGCTCCACGCGGAGGATCACTGCGCCGGGATCGATCTCGTCCTGCGCGAGGGCCGCCCGGGGGAGATCTACAACGTCGGCGGCGAGGACCACGACAACCTCGAGGTCACGCACCGCATCCTCGAGCTGACGGGCGCGGATCCGCGCCTCGTGCGGCACGTCGAGGACCGCGCGGGGCACGACCGCCGCTACGCCGTCGACGACGCGAAGCTCCGCGAGCTCGGCTGGTCGCCGCAGCACTCGTTCGGCGAGGCGGGCCTCACGAGAACCGTCGAGTGGTACCGGGTGAACCGCGCGTGGTGGGAGCCGATCAAGTCCGGTGACTACCGCCGCTACTACGAGGAGCAGTACGCCGAGCGCCTCCGGGTCTGAGCGCACCGTGCCGAGAGCGAGAGACATGCGCCGCCTGCTCGTCCTCTGCGTCGCAGCCGCCCTCGCCGCGGTCGCGGCGGGAAGCCTCTCCGGTGCGCCCAAGCCTCCGCAACCCGCGTTCGTCCTTTCCGGGGGCGGCTGGGGGCACGGTGTCGGGATGAGCCAGTGGGGCGCGTTCGGCCAGGCCAAGGCGGGCCGCGACTACCGCGCGATCCTGGCCCACTACTACCGCGGGACGGAGCTCGCGCCGGCCTCCGCCGCGGTGCTGGAGCGCGTTCGCGTCCTCGTCGGCGACGGCCTCGCCGGCGTCACCGTGACAAAGGGCCTCGCGGTGTTCGACGGGACGGGCAAGCGCTACGCCCTCCCGGACGGCTCCGCGACGATCGAGCCGGACCTCCGGCTCCCCCTGGGGAAGGGAGGCAAGCGGATCGCGCTTCCCGGCCCGGTCACGTTCCGGGCCGCGCCCGGCTCGTTCCTCACGGTCGCGGAGAAGGCGTACCGTGGCGACCTTCGCGTCGCGAAGTCCGGTAACCGCCTCCAGCTCGTCAACGTCGTCGGTCTCGAGGCGTACCTCCTCGGCGTCGTGCCGGGCGAGATGCCGAAGGACTGGCCGCTCGAGGCCCTGAAGGCCCAGGCAGTCGCCGCCCGGACGTATGCGATCGGCCATCTCGTCAAGGGAAAGGGCTTCGATCTCTTCTCGGACTGGCGCAGCCAGGTGTACTACGGCGTCAGCTCCGAGGCGGTCGGCCCCTCGCGCGCCGTCGCGGAGACCCGGGGGGAGATCCTCGCCTTCGACGGCGCGCCCGCCCAGACGTTCTACTTCTCCTCGAGCGGCGGGCGCACGCTCAGCGCGCTCGACGTCTTCGGCACCGAGGTCCCGTACCTCGTCGGCGTCGACGATCCATGGGACGAGGCGTCCCCGAACTTCCGCTGGCCCGCCCAGGTCCTGAACGGGACGCAGCTCGCGGCTCGCTTCGGGCTCGGCGGCACGGTGACCGACGTCACGTACGTGAGCGGCACGCCGGGGCGGCCCGCTGCGATCCGGCTGACGACGGCCAGCGGCTCCTCGGACGTGCGCCTGAGCGACGTCCGCTCCCGGCTCGGTCTCAAGTCGACCGGCTTCCGGTTCGGGGTGCTGCGACTCGACGCGCCGTCGCGACCGGGTGCGAACGGAGCGTTGCGGCTCACGGGAGTCGCGCGAGACATCGACGCCGTCGTGCTCGAGCGGCGCGGGTCCGGCGGCACCTGGATCAAGGTGCGGGACGTCCGTCCCGCGGCCGACGGGACGTTCGCCGTCTCGCTCCGCCTGGAGGCGACGACGGTGTTCCGGCTCTCTGCGGGAGACCTGGCCGGGCCGCCGCTCACGGTCCGGCTGACCGCGTGAGCACGCGCTCGCTCGCCCGGGTGCTCGTCGTCGGTACCGCGCTCGCGCTCCCCGCGGTCGCCCAGGGCGAGCGCTACCACCTCGGCCTCGCACCCGGAGCGGACGCGGGGGCCGTCGCGGCGAGGGTGCAGTCCGCGACCGGGGTGCAGCCGGAGACCCTCGCGCCGCTTCGCGCCCTGGCCATCGAGACGGAGAGCGTGCCGAGGGCGGCGCTTCGCGGCCTCCCGGGTATCGCCTGGGTCGAACCGGCCCGGTCGCGCCGCCTGGCGTTCGCGCCGAGCGATCCTCTCGCGCCACGGCAGTGGTACGCGGTCGCCAACCGGTCCTACGACGCGTGGGCGACGCCGCCGCCGCTTGCGCCGGTCCGCGTGGCGGTGATCGACTCGGGCGTCGATCTCGCCCATCCGGACCTCCAGCGGCGCATCGCCGACGCGAAGAGCTTCGTCGGCGGCCCCGTACAGGACACGCGCGGCCACGGGACGATCGTCGCCGGCATCATCGCCGCCGAGCTCGACAACGCGACCGGGATCGCGGGGCTCGCTCCGGCGGCGGAGCTCGTCGTGGCGAAGGTCGTCTCGCCCGCCGGGACGATCGCGGTCGAGGCGGAGGCCAAGGCGATCCGCTGGGCGGTGGACTCGGGCGCCCGCGTGGTGAACATCTCGCTCGGCGGCCTGCGCGACCCGCGCCACCCGCACCGGGACACGTACTCGCGGCTCGAGGAGGAGGCCGTCGGCTACGCGGTCCGGCGCGGGGTCGTCGTCGTCGCCGCGGTCGGGAACGGCGACCAGGCGCCGCACTCCCCGTGGGACTTCGCGAGCTACCCGGCCGCGCTGCCGCACGTGCTCGGGGTGAGCGCGCTGACGCGGAGCGGCGCCTCGCCCGGCTTCTCGAACCGCGACGCCGTGTTCAACGACGTCGCCGCGCCGGGCGAGGACATCCTCTCGACCTTTCCGCGGGCTTTGACGGCCGAGCGGGCGGCGTGCGTCGAGCAGGGGTACACCCCGTGCGCCTCGGACGAGTTCCGGCCCCCGGACGGAACGTCCTTCGCGGCTCCGCAGGCGAGCGCGGTCGCCGCGAACCTGCTCGGCATGCGGCCCCTGCTCCGGCCCGAGCAGGTGACCGCGCTCATCGAGCGCACCGCCGCCGACGCGAGCGCCGCGACCGGGTGCCGGATGTGCGATCTCGGACGCGACTCGCTGACCGGCTGGGGCGCGCTCGACGCGACCGCGAGCGTGGGAGCCCTGGGAGGGACGCTGCCGCCGCGCGACGACCACGAGCCCAACGACAACGCCGGGGAGGACGCCTACCGGCTCTACTTCCCGTCGGGCGAGAAGGCGCGCTTCGTGAAGGCGTCCGTCGACTTCTGGGACGACCAGGACGATGTGTACGCGGTCTACCTGCGCCGTGGCGAGCGGCTCTTCGCGTCGCTCGTCCCGGCCGTCCCGAGCAACGTCGCGCTCGCGCTCTGGCGGCCGGGGACCGCCTCGGTCTCCGATCTCGCCCGGCAGGGACGCCGCGTCCGCCTCTCGGACCGCGCCGGCCGCCGCGAGCGCCTCGGCTGGAAGGCGATCCAGGAGGGCTGGCACTACCTGCAGGCACGCCTCACGGCGCCGAGCCACCCGCCCGTCGCCTACCGCCTCTCGATCGTCCGGACTCGCTAGAGAAGTTCGTCAGGTGGGACTTCGCGCAGGACGCGCGCGGGGCTCCCGACCACGACTGACCGCGCGGGCACGTCCTTCGTCACGACGGCGCCGGCGCCGACGAACGCCTCCTCGCCCACCTCGATCCCGGGGCAGAGGATCGCGCCGCCGCCGACCCGCGCGCCGCGGCGGATCGTGGGGCCCTTCATCAGCTCGAGCCGTCTGCTCGGTGCGGCCCATGTAGTTGTCGTTCGTCGTCACGACGCACGGGGCGACGAAGACGTCCTCCTCGAGGGTCGAGTAGGCGGTGACGTACGCGTCGGCCTGGATCCTGGTGCGCGCGCCGATGGTGGTGTCGTTCTCCACGAGCGAGCCGCGACCGACGACGACGTCGTCGGCGATCGTGACGCGCTCCCGGACGCACGACTGGTCGCCGAGGATCACGCGCGCGCCGATCGTCGAGCCGGCGAAGAGGATCGCGCCGGTGGAGATCACCGTGCCGTCGCCCACCACCGTGGGGGGGAGCGGCTCTCGCTTCGCCGTCGAGCGTGGCGAGAGCGTCGGCTGCTTGCCGACCACCGCGTGCTCGAGCACCCTGACGCCCTCGCCGAGGACGGTGCCGGGATGGACGACCGCGGTGGGATGGATGTCTGCCGCCACGGGCTCCTATCCCTGTGTCGAGCGAAGGCTCTCGGTCAGCCGATCGAGGGTCCGCACGACGGCGAGCCCGTCGCGCGCCTCGCGGTGGTCGCCGGGGCCTTCCTCGACGAGTCGCAGGAAGTGCCGCAGCTCGAGGCGCAGCGGCTCGTCCGTCGAGACCTTGGGGCTGAAGATGTCGCCCGTTCGCGTCCTCCACTCGCCGTACGTCTCGGCCGGCTCCCACGGCGCCTTCTCGTAGACGGTGACCTTCCGCTCGAGCTCCATGTCGTCGAAGACGACCATCTTCTCGCGGCCGACGACGGTCATCTTCCGCATCTTCTGCGGGTCGAGCCACGACAGGTGCATGTGCGCGACCTTGCCGGAAGGGAAGCGGAGGAAGCAGAAGACGACGTCCTCGATGCCCTCCTGGAGGTAGGCCATCCCGTGGGCGACGGCTTCGCTCGGCTCCTCCCCGAGCAGCCACAGGATCACCGAGAGGTCGTGGACGCCGAGCGACCAGAGCGCGTTCTCGTTCGAGCGGATCACGCCGAGGTTCTGCCGCTGCCCGTAGACGCAGGCGACCTCGCCGAGCTCGCCCGCGTCGACCAGCTCCTTCACCTTGCGCAGGCCGGGATGGTAGAGGAGGAGATGGCCCGGCATCAGGACGAGGTCGCGAGCCTCGGCGAGCGCGACGAGCTCCTCCATCTCGCTCCCGCGCATCGCCGGAGGCTTCTCGACGAAGACGTGCTTCCCGGCCTCGAGCGCCTGCCTCGCGAGCTCGTAGTGTGTCGGGACCGGCGTGGCGACGAGGACGGCCGCGACCGAGTCGTCGGCGAGGGTCTCCGCGAACGATCCGGTCGTCCGCGCCTGCGGGTAGCGCGTCGCATACTCCGCCCGCCGCGACTCGTCGGTGTCGCAGATCCAGGCAAGCTCCGCGAGCTCGCCGACGACCCGCGCGACGTTCCTTCCCCACCCGCCGACGCCCGCGTGGGCGACGCGGGTCAAAGCTTCCAGACCTTGTCGCTCGTGACGCCCGCGCGGCCGGTGGCGTTCCGTAGGTCGACGACGAGCTGGGCGTCCGCGACGAGCTGCGCGTAGTCGATGCCGGAGTGCGCCGTCGCGATGACGACGACGTCGTAGTCGGCGGCGGCGAACGGCACCGACTCGAGCGCGATCCCGTCCGTCGAGAACGACGCGACGTGCGGGTCGTGGTAGGCGACCGAGGCCCCCGCGTTCCGCAGGAGCTCGATGAGCTTCACCGCCGGGGACTCGCGCCAGTCGGCGATGTCCGCCTTGTAGGCGACACCGAGCACGAGCACATCCGAGCCCGAGAGCGACTTCTGGGCGCCGTGGTTGAGCGCCTGCGAGACGCGCGAGCGGCAGTAGTACGGCATGTTCTGGTTGACCTCGCCCGCGAGCTCGATAAAGCGCGTCTGGAAGTCGAACTCGCGGGCTTTCCAGGTGAGGTAGAAGGGGTCGATCGGGATGCAGTGGCCGCCGAGGCCGGGGCCCGGCTGGAACGGCATGAAGCCGAAGGGCTTCGTGGCCGCGGCGTCGACGACCTCCCAGATGTCGATCCCCATCCGGTCGCAGAGCTGCGCGAGCTCGTTGACGAGCGCGATGTTGACCGAGCGGAAGATGTTCTCGAGCAGCTTCGTCAGCTCGGCCGCCTCCGGCGAGGAGACGCGGTGGATCTCGTCGACCGCCGACCCGTAGAGCGCGGCCGCGGCCTCCGTCGAAGCCTCGTCGATCCCGCCGACGACCTTCGGCACCGTCTTCGTCGTCCAGTCCACCCGCCCCGGATCGACCCGCTCCGGCGAGAACGCGAGGTGGAAGTCCTTCCCGGCGGAGAGGCCCGACTCCCGCTCGAGGATCGGCTGCAGCTGGTCGCGCGTCGTCCCGGGGTACGTCGTCGACTCGAGGACGACGAGGTGGCCCGGCCGCAGCCGCCTGCCGATCTCGGCGCCGGCGCTCAGGACGATCGAGAGGTCGGGCTCGCGCTGCCGCGAGAGCGGGGTCGGGAGCGCGATGAGGATCGCGCCGGCGTCGCGCAGGACGTCGTAGTCGGTCGTCGCTCCGAGCGCTCGCTCGCGGACGAGCGCCGCGAGGGCCTCCGACGGGACGTCCTCGATGTAGCTCTCGCCGCGGTTGAGCCTCTCGACGCGACCGGCGTCCGTCTCGACGAGCACGACGCGCTGCCCGGCCTCCGCGAACACCTGCGCGAGGGGCAGGCCGACGTAGCCGGCGCCGACGATCGCAACGTCGTACGTCGCCGCGGCGGGCCGCCCATCCCGGGAGAGGTCCTGCGTCGTCTCGGTGGTGATCTCGGGGCCGCTCACGAGGTCGGAATGCTAGCGGGGGAGGCAGCTTGTGACCGATCGTCACAAGCGGTCGTTCCGCGTGGACTTCGCCGTCGGGCGCCGGAATACTCCCGTGGTGGATGCCGCGGGGTCCGGCGAAGGGCTCACGTGCCAGCGTTGTGGCGAGAGCGTGCCCGGCGACGCGCTCTTCTGCCCCAGGTGCGGCGCGTCGCTCGGTGCCGTCAGGGTTGCGCGCGAGGAGCGCAAGCTCGTCTCGATCCTCTTCGTCGACCTCGAGGGGTTCACCGCCTCGGCTGACGCAGCGGACCCCGAGGACGTGCGCGACGCCCTCGGCCGGTACCACGACGTCGCACGCGAGCGGATCGAGGCCTACGGAGGGGTCGTCGAGAAGTTCATCGGGGACGCCGTGATGGCGGTGTTCGGGGCTCCGGTGGCCCACAGCGACGACGCGGAGCGAGCCGTGCGCGCGGGCCTCAAGGTGCTCGAGGCGATCGCGGAGCTCCGCGAGCAGGGCTTCGCGCTCGAGGCGCGCGCGGCCGTGAATACCGGCGAGGCGATCGTGACCGTGAACCGGCGGGATGCCGGAGAGGCGCTCGCGGTCGGTGACGTGGTCAACACGGCGTCGCGGCTGCAGTCCGCCGCCCCGGTCGGCAGCCTTGTCGCCGGCGCGGAGACCCGGCGGGCGACGAGGCACGCAATCGCGTACGAGGAACTTCCTGCGTCGGTCGCGAAGGGCAAGGCAGCACCGATCGAGACGTGGCTCGCGACGCGCGTGATCTCGGAGCCGGCCGAACGGCCGGAGACGCTCGGCCCGTTCGTCGGCCGGACGCGCGAGCTCGACCTGATCCGCTCGGTGTGGCGCCAGGCGACGGCCGAGTCGAGGCCGCACCTGATCACCGTGGTCGGGTCGGCCGGCATCGGGAAGTCGAGGCTGTGCCGCGAGATCGCTGCGGAGGTGGGCGCCGGTGGAGGCCGTTCGCTCCGGGGTCGATGTCTGCCGTACGAGGAGCGGACCGGGTACCACGCCGCGACCCAGATCGTGCGACAGGCGTTCGGGATCTTCGACTCGGATTCACCGCAGGTCACCGGCGACAAGCTCGGCGAGGGCGTCGCGCGGCTCGTTCCGGCTGCGGAGAGCGCGGACACCGCGCGCTACCTCGGGTTGTTGCTCGGGCTCGGAACGGGAATCCCGGGAGTGAACCAGCGGCTCGTGTTTCTCGCGATGCGCCGGGTGATCGAGTGCCTCGGCGAGGAGCAGCCGACGCTGCTCGTCTTCGAGGACATCCACTGGGCGGCTCCGTCGGAGCTCGACCTGATCGAGTACCTCGGCGCGCAACTGCGTGAGGCACCGGTCGCCGTCGTCGTCCTCACCCGGCCGGAGCTCCTCGACGAGCGCCCGTGGGGCGCGCGGCTGCCCGCGCATACGAGCATCGTCCTCGATCCGCTGAGCACCCCCGAGACGCGGGAGCTCGCCCAGGAGCTCGTCGGCGCCGCGTCGGGGAGCGACGAGGCGGTCGAGCGGCTGGTCGCAGTCTCGGAAGGTAATCCGCTCTTCGTCGAGGAGCTCTCGGCGGCGCTCGCCGACGGCGCCCCCGGAACGGGGCTTCCGGTGACCGTGACGGCTGCGATCGCATCACGGCTGGACGCGCTGCCGACCCACCTTCGGTCGGTGCTGTTCTCGTCGGCGGTCGTCGGGCGAAGCTTCTGGAGGAACGTCGTCGCCGAGGTCTCCGAGGAGCCGGCGGTGGACGAGGCGCTCGACGAGCTGGAGCGGCGCGATCTCGTCCGCCGTGAGCACTCGAGCCGCCTGGAAGGGGACGTCGAGTACCGCTTCAGGCACGCACTGATCCGGGACGTCGCGTACTCGACGCTCCCACGTGCGGAGCGCGCCGATCTTCACGCGGACGTCGCCCGGTACATCGAGGCCCGGGTCGGGGAGGGCACGGAGGCCGTCGCCTGGATCCTCGCGCACCACTGGCGCCTGGCCGGCGACCCCGGGCGTGCGGTCCCGCACCTTCTCTCCGCCGCCCGCGTGGCCGAGCGCGGCTGGGCGACGCACGAGGTCGTCGATCTCTACTCACAGGCGTTCGAGCTCGCGACGGAGCCCCGGATGCGGACGACGATCCGCCTGCGTCGCGGCATGGCGCTGAAGGCGCTCGACGCCGATCACGAGGCCGCCGCCGAGCTCGCAGCAGCACTCCCGGAGCTCGAGGGGGCAGAGCGGCTCGACGGCCTCCTCTACGCGGGGCGCGCTGAGGTGTGGTGCGAGCACGACGAGGAAGCTCTCCGGTACGGAGAGGAGGCGCTCGCGTTCGCGGAGGAGCTCGACGAGCCCGGCGGCCGTGCGGCGGCCCTGGCCGTGGTCTCGAACGCCCTCGCGATGCGAGGGGAGGACGGCGACATCGCGCGCGCCGTGGCGCTCGGAGACGAAGCGCTCGAGCTGTGGCCGGCCGGCGCTCGACGGTACGAGCACGCCGACCACATGCACCTCCAGGCCAGCGTGAAGTACTGGATCGGCGACTATCGCGGCGCCGCGGCGTGCGGGGCCAGGGCGCGCGAGGCAGGAGGAGAGGTCCAGAGCGCCCATGCTCTCCTCCGCGGCGGCGGCATCGACGCGATGGCGAGCGTCGGGCTCGGGGAGCACGAGGCCGCGCTCGCGAAGCTCGACTCCATGATCGCGATCGCCCAGGAGTTGGGGCGGGCGGGCTCGTACCTCTCGAACTACCAGGCGGTCATCTTCCGCGAGCTGGGAGACCTCGACGCCGCGCGCGCGGCGAACGAGGCGGCGCTCGAGGCGGCGCGCAAGCTCTCCTTCGCCATGCCGCGCCGGTTTGCGCTCTCCGATCTCCTCCAGACCGCGCTGCTGGACGGTGACGTCGGCCGCGCCCAGGCCGACTGGCCCGCGCTCTGGGAGGACGCGTCGGTGGCGACCGGGTGGACGCGCTGGCTGATCCTCGGCCGCCTTGCCGTCGCGCGCTCGGAGATCGCGCTCCACGCCGACCCGCCGGACGCGGCCGCCGAATGGGCGGCGAAGGCCGTGGACGTGACCACGCGGACCCGACGGCGGAAGTACGAGGCCCTTGCCCGCGTCCACCTCGGCCGCGCGCTCGTGGCCCTGGATCGCCCCGCCGACGGGCTCCGCGAGGTCCGGGCGGCGGTCGGGATCGCGGACGCACTCGTCAACCCCGTCGGGCGCTGGCAATCGCGCGCGGCACTCGCGGACGTCCTGCGAATGACCGGCGACGAGGCCGAGGCGGCCGCGACGACGAGCGAGGCGCGACGGATTCTGACCGACTTCGCCGCGACACTCGCACCGGGCCGCGCGCAAACGCTCCTCGCGTCCCCTCCTGCCCGGGCAATCCTCTAGGCCGGCGGCGCCAGAAGTGCTCGGGCGATCCGCTCGGCCGCGTGCCCGTCGCCGTACAGCGGCGGTGCATCCGGCGGGAACGCGGCGGCACGGACGGCCGCCGCGATCGCATCCGGGCCGTCGTCGACGAGGACGTTCGCGCCGGCCTCGACCGTGTCGACCCACTCGGTGGAGGGACGCATCGTCACGCACGGGACGCGGTACCAGTACGCCTCCTTCTGGAGACCGCCGGAGTCGGTCGCGATCACCCGGGCCTGGGAGGCGGCCGACGCGAACGCCAGGTAGCCGAGCGGCTCCCGCAGCTCGACATTGACACCGAGCCGGATCCCCTCGCGGGCGAGGACGGCCGCGGTCCGCGGGTGCGCAGGGAGGACGACGGGCTCGTCGAGGCGGGAGAGGCCGTCGACGATCCGGCGCAGCCGGTCCGGGCGCACGTTCGCCTCGCGGTGGACGGTGGCGACGACGTAGGAGCCCGCAGGGTGCGGGGGCGGCACACGCTCCCGAGCGAGGGGCGCGAACCGGAGGGTCGCGTCGGCCATCACGTCGCCGACCACCGCGGTCCTCCCTCCTACTCCCTCCGCGCGAAGCGTCGCTGCGGAACGCTCGTCGGGGCAGAGGAGCAGCGCCGCGAGCCCGTCCACCTCGATCCGCGCCCTCTCCTCCGGCATGGACAGGTCGCCGCTGCGAAGGCCCGCCTCGACGTGCGCGATCGGGATCCCGAGCGCCGCGGCGGCCCGCGCGCCGGCGAGCGTCGAGTTCGTGTCGCCGAGGACGACGACCGCATCGGGGGCCTCCGCGTCGACGACCTCGGAGATCGCGGGGGTGAGAGCCTCGACGTCGGCGGTGCGGAGATCGAGACGATGCGCAGGCTCCTCGAGCGCCAGCTCGTCGATGAAGACCTGCGAGAGCTCGGCATCCCAGTGCTGGCCGGTGTGGACGACGACCTCGCCGATCCCGGCGTCACGAAAGGCCTCCGAGAGTGGCGCCGCCTTCACGAACTGCGGCCGGTTCCCGACGACGGTGAGGATGCGCACCGGCGCAGCGTACGGTCGCCCTCGGTGCGGCAGTGGGACGATGCGTTTGGGGGGGCGGCCCGACGGGGTACGTGAGGGCGATGCCCTCGCCGATCCGAGCCCAGGATGCGACTGCCGCCCCCAGGCGGGCCGGCTCGCGCTTCGTCCAGACGCGGCTCTTCGAGGTCCTCGCTCGGGCCGGGTTCGTCGCCCGCGGGCTGATCTACGCGATCGTCGGGATCCTCGCGCTGCTGCTCGCCTTCGGCGCCGGCGGCCGCGCCACGGATCAGGAGGGAGCGCTCAAGACGATCGCCGACCAGTCGTTTGGCACCCTGCTCCTCACGCTGATGGCGATCGGGCTCGGTGGGTACTCGCTCTGGCGGCTGTTCCGAGCGGCGCTCGGCCACGGCCCGGAGGGCTCGGACTCGGGCTTCGACCGGATCGCGGCGCTCGCGAGCGGGATCGTCTACGGGTTCTTCTGCTTCCTCGCGATCTCGATCCTCCGGGAGGGAGGAAAGGCCGGCGGCACGTCTCCGGACCAGGCCACCGCGGGTGTCTTCGACTGGCCCGCCGGTCGTCTGCTCGTCGGCGCCGTGGGAGCCGTCTTCCTCGGCGTCGCCGCGTATCAGGCCTACCGCGGGCTCACCAAGGAGTTCCTCGAGGAGTCCAAGACCGAGGAGATGAGCCCCGAGGTGCGGCACACGATCGGGATGCTCGGCATGGTCGGCCACGTTGCCCGCGCGGTCGTCTTCGCCCTCGTCGGCATCTTTCTCGTCAAGGCTGCGATCGAGTTCGACGCGAACGAGGCCGTCGGCCTCGACGGCGCCCTCGCGAAGGTACTCCAGCAGACCTACGGGCAGCTGCTGCTCGGGCTCGTCGCAGCGGGGCTGATCGCCTTCGCGGTCTACTCGATCGCGGACGCGCGGTACCGCCGGATCTGAGCCCGCTCGCCACGCGTCGTGTCCGCTCCGCGTGGGGTGGTCCGCGCTCAGCCGACCACGAGCAGACGACGACAGGGACGGCGAGCCACGACACGACGAGGAGCGCGACCGCGAGTCCTGCGAAGCCCAGCGAGTGGTCTCTCGGCGGTCGCTGCAGGCGCCGACCGCGTCCCAGAGCGCTGCGGCCGAGCCGTCGGTCGCGAGCCGGATGCGGCGTCGCGCGACGGCCGACGCCCGCGAACTGATGGTGATGGGACCAGGCGGGTATCGCTTCGGTGACTACTGGAGGCTCGGCCTTCCGCTCCTCACGCTCTTCGGCGTCGTCGCCGTGCTCCTCGTCCCCGCGATCTGGTCGTTCTAGCTGCATTGCAACGATCGACGTTCTAGGATCGGGCCAGTGCCGAATCTGGACGACGCCCGAGCTCGTGTGACGGCGGTCATGCCCGAGCTGAGGACCGACCTCGCCCGGCTCGTAGCGATCCCGTCCGTGTCTGCCACGAACTACCCGCCCGAGACGCACGCGGAGCTCCTCGCCGCCCGAGACGTTGTCGTGGAGCTTCTCGAGGGAGCCGGCGTCCAGGATGTCCGGTCGCTCGAGCTCCCGGATACGGCGCCGGTCGTGCTCGGCGAGATCCCGGCGCCGGAAGGCGCGCCCACGGTCCTGCTCTACGGGCACTACGACGTCGTTCCCGCAGGCGACGAGGAGAAATGGGACTCGCCCCCGTACGAGCTGACCGAGCGCGACGGCGCGCTGTACGGACGCGGCTCGGCCGACACGAAGTCGAACATCGTCGCCCACATCGGCGCGCTCCGCGCCTGGGAAGGGCGGCCTCCGGTCGGGATCAAGATCGTGATCGAGGGCCAGGAGGAAGTCGGCAGCGCGCTCAACGACTACCCCGCAACGCATCCCGCGCTGTTCCGCTCCGACGCGATGGTCATCGCGGACATGGGCAGCGTCCGCCCCGGCGTGCCCACGCTCACGATCGGCCTGCGCGGGATGGCGCAGACGACGATGGAGGTCGAGACGCTCGCCGGCCCGAAGCACTCGGGCCAGTACGGCGGCGCCGCCCCCGACGCGCTCGGCGTGCTGCTGCAGGCGCTCGCGACGCTCCACGACTCCAACGGGGACGTCGCGGTCGAGGGCCTCGAGCGCGAGCCGTGGACCGGGGCCGGCTACACCGAGGACGAGTTCCGCACGCTCGCGGAGGTGAAGGAGGGGCTGCCGCTCGTCGGGTCGGGCGACCTCGGCTCGCGCGTCTGGTCGGGCCCCGCGATCACGGTCACCGGGATCGACATCACGTCCGTCGACGACGCGCTCAACGCGGTCAACGCGCGCGCCCGGGCGAAGATCAACACGCGCGTCCACCCGGCCCAGGACGCGGACGAGGCACAGGCGGCGGTCGTCCGCCACCTCGAGGGGGTCCGACCCTTCGGGATCGGGCTGACCGTGCATCCCGGCGTGACGGGCAACGGGTTCCTCGCGGAGACGACAGGCCCCGCCTACCGGGCCGCCCGCGAGGCGATGGAGGCTGCCTGGGGCGTCGAGGCCTCGTACGCTGCGACCGGAGGCTCGATCCCGCTCGTCAACGCCCTCCACGTGGCCGTGCCGGAGGCCGAGATCCTGCTCCTCGGGACGACCGACGGGTACGCGAACATCCATGCGCCGAACGAGCGCGTGCTGCTCGAGGAGTTCGAGAAGGCGGTGCTCGTCGAGACGGAGTTCCTCGGGCGCTTCGCCGAGGCATTCGCGGCGGGATCGAGCGAAGAGGACGCATGAGCGAGCAGGCAGCACCACCTCCGGTCGCCGAGCCCTCGGGCGGGATGATGCAGCGGATCCTCGGTGCGATCGAGCGCGGCGGGAACAAGATGCCGAACCCCGCGATCCTCTTCGTCTGGCTCTGCGTGATCGTGATCATCGTCTCCGCCCTGCTCGCGTGGGCGGACATCAAGGTCACCTACCAGGTCGTCAAGGCGCCGCCGATCGCGGTCGAAGAGGTCGTCCAGGGCGGTTCCACGCAGCCCTCCGGTGGTCTTCCGGACGCCTCGGTGCAGGAGGGTGAGTACGAGGTCACGGAGGAGACGGCCGCGGTTCGGAGCCTCCTGTCGGCCGACGGAATCCGCTTCCTCTTCACGTCCTTCGTCGCCAACTTCCGGAACTTCGCGGCGGTCGCGATCATCCTCGTCGTGATGATCGGCGTCGGCCTGGCCGAGGCCGCCGGTCTGATCGGGGCGCTGATCCGCAAGCTCGTCAGCGTCTCGTCCGAGGCGATGCTGACGCCCATCATCATCTTCATCGGCGTCCTCTCGAGCATCGCCTCCGACGCCGGGTATCTCGTGCTGATACCCCTGGGAGCCGCCGCGTTCAAGAGCGTCGGCCGCAATCCGCTCGCCGGCATGGCGGCGGCGTTCGCCGGTGTCGCGGCGGGGTTCGGCGTCAACTTCCTGATCACGCCGCTCGACGGCGTCCTGACCGAGATCACGAACGACGCCAGCGCCCTCGTCGACCCCGACCGCTCGATCGACCTCGCCGCGAATCTGTACTTCGGCATCGCCTCGACGATCCTGGTCACGATCGTCCTGACGCTCGTCTCCGTCTACGTCGTCGAGCGCAGCCTCGGCAAGCACGACGCGGCGCTCGAGAGCGACGACGAGTCCCTCGACGCCGACAAGGGGCCCGAGGTGTCGCCGGAGGCCGAGGCGCGCGGTCTCCGCTACGCCCTGCTCGCGACGGCAGCCGTGCTCGCCGTGATCACCCTACTCACCGTCCTCCCGGACGCACCGCTCCGCCATCCCGAGACCGGGGACATCATCGGCGACTCGCCGTTCATGGACAGCCTGATCGTGATCATCACGATCATCTTCTTCGCGGCGGGCCTCGCCTACGGTCGTGGAGCCGGGACGATCCGGACGAGCGACGAGGTGCTCGCGTCGATCACGAAGTCGTGGGCCGGTCTCGCGAGCCTCCTGTTCCTGTTCCTCCTGATCGCGCAGTTCATCGCGTACTTCAACTACTCGAACATGGCGCAGGTGGCGGCCGTGAAGCTCGGCGACTGGCTCGAGGAGGCCAATATCGGCGTGGTGTGGCTGCTGATCGGGTTCGTGCTCGTGACGATGCTGGTCGACCTGATCATGCCGGCGGCGATCGCCAAGTGGGCGATCCTCGCCCCGATCTTCATCCCGCTCTTCCTGCGGCTCGACGTCGCGCCGCAGACCGTGCTCGCCGCCTACCGGGTCGGCGACTCGCCGCTCAACGTGGTCACGCCGCTCATGGCCTACTTCCCGCTGATCATCATCTTCGCCCAGCGCTACCGCAGGGACGCCGGCATCGGCACCGTCGTGGCGATGATGCTGCCGTACGTCGTCGTCCTGTCGGTCATCTGGACGATGTTCTTCGTGGCGTGGTACCTGGTCGGGATCCCGCTCGGCCCGGGCTCGCCCGTCCACCTGGACTAGCGAGCCCGCGTCCCGGGGCCGATGACGAGCGCGACGAGCCCGAGCGCGTTGCACCCTGGGACCGGGACCCGTGGCGCCGCGTGGCGACGAGGCCGCCTCTTCTCACTATGCGCAGGCGAATCTCCCGGCGGCATCGGGGTGTTCGCGATGCGCTCGCTCCAGCGGAACGCGCTGCTGTGAGCGCCTACGTCTCCACCGGGTCCCTGCCGCGGCCAGAGCTCGTACGGGCCCTCGTGGACGAGGCGTACGAGCGCTACGGGTCCAACGCGGAGGGCGCGACCTCGCACGTGTACCCCGCATTGCGCGACGCACCGCCCGACCGCTTCGGGATCGCCGTCGTCGCCACGAGCGGCGACGCGCACGCTGCGGGCGACGCGGACGACGAGTTCGCGATCATGAGCGTCTCCAAGCCGTTCGTGTTCGCGCTCGTCTGCGAGGCGCACGGCCCCGAGCGGGCACGCCTCGAGCTCGGCGTCAACGCGACCGGGCTGCCGTTCAACTCGCTCGAGGCAGTCGAGCGGAGCGCCGACGGGCGCACGAACCCGATGGTGAACCCCGGTGCGATCGCCACGACGAGCCTCGCACCCGGCGACGACGCCTCGGCTCGCTGGTCTGCGATTCACGACGGCCTGTCGGCCTTTGCGGGGAGGCAGCTTCCACTCGACGACGTCGTGTTCGACTCCGCGTCGGAGACGAACCATCGCAACCGGGAGCTCGCCCGGGCCCTGGCGAGCCGCGATCGTCTCGGGTGCGACGCCGACGAGGCGGTCGAGCTCTACACCCGCCAGTGCTGCCTCAGCGTGAGCGCCCGCGACCTGGCGGTGATGGGCGCGACGCTGGCCGACGGCGGCGTCAATCCGCTCACCGGCCGGCAGGTCGTCGGCGCCGCGACCTGCAGGCACACCCTCGCGGTGATGACGAGCTCGGGCCTCTACGAGACCTCGGGGGACTGGCTCTACGACATCGGGCTTCCGGGCAAGAGCGGGATCGGCGGCGGGATCGTCACGGTGGCCCCGGGCAAGGGCGGGCTCGGGACGTTCGCGCCGCGGCTCGACGCGGCCGGGAACAGCGTCAAGGGCCAGCTCGCGGCGCGGTTCCTCTCGACCGCCCTCGGCCTCGACCTCTTCGTCTCCGAGCCCGACCGGCAAGCCTGAGAGAATCGGCGCAGGTGAGACCGCGGCCACTCCTGCTCGCGCTCGCCGCGGCGCTTGCACTGGCGCTCGCCCCGGCGGCCTCGGCCGACCTCTCGGACGAGACGGCACTCGCCGAGAAGTACGCGCCGGTCGTCCGGCTCGTCGAGCAGGTCGAGGAATGCGGCCCCGGCGAGCCGTACGAGCCGATGGCCGTGGACGCCCTCTTCGGCGAGTCGACCGTGGCGCTACGCGGCCCCTGGAACGCCGCCGACCTGGTGACCATCGGCCCGGGCGCCGACGATCTCGCGGGACTCTACGAGTACCACCTCGACTTCCCCGGGAACGCGCTCGATCCGGGCTGCAGCTACGAGCTGTGGGCGCGCCGGATCACGGAGGGAACCGACCCGGCCATCTACGCGCACGTCGCGACCGATCCCGGCTTCCCGGGGAAGCTGGCGCTCCAGTACTGGTTCTTCTACGCCTTCAACGACTTCAACAACACACACGAGGGCGACTGGGAGATGATCCAGCTCGTCTTCGACGCAGCCGATGCGGCGGAGGCGCTCGAGGCGGAGCCGACGGAGGTCGGCTACAGCTCGCACGAGGGCGCCGAGCGCTCCGCGTGGGACGACGAGAAGCTCACGATCGTCGACGGCACCCACCCCGTCGTCTACCCGGCCGCGGGGTCGCACGCCAACAAGTTCACCGAGGCGCTCTACCTCGGAAGCTCGGCGGAGGCCGGGGTCGGGTGCGACGACACGCGCGGCCCTCACGACGAGCTGCGGCCGACCGTGACGACGATCCCGAGCGATGCAACCGCGGCCGGAAGCGCATTCCCGTGGATCACCTTCGAGGGCCGGTGGGGCGAGCTGCAGAAGGCGTTCTTCAACGGCCCCACCGGACCGAATCTCAAGACGCAGTGGACGGCCCCGCTCGAATGGGCAGAGGACTGGCGCGACCTGAGCTACGGGGTGCCGACCGCGGGTGTCTTCGGGACGAGCGCGACCGACCTCTTCTGCTCCGGGGTCGCGACCGGGTCGCGGGCCCTTGCGCGGCTCGTCAGCAACCCGCTCCCGATGCTGCTTCTCCTGACGGGCCTGCTCGCGCTCGTGCTGTTCGTCGTCATCCGTGCGACCTGGACACCGACCGCCCCGCTCCGCCTCGGCCGTCGCCGGACCGGCGGTCAGGTCCTCTCTGCGTCGGCCCGGATGTACGTGGCGCGACCGAAGGTGTTCCTCGGGATCGGCCTGCTGCTGATTCCCATCACGATCGCGATCGCGGCGCTCCAGTGGCTCATCTACCACGGCCTCGACCTGGTCACCGCGGTCACGGGCGAGATCGCGGGCACGGCGGCGTTCCTCGCCCTCGTGATCGGCACGACGTTCGCGCTCATCGGCCTCTCGCTCGTGATGGCGGCGACCGCCTGCGCGCTCGTCGAGCTCGACGCAGGCCGACCGGTCGACGCGGTCGAGGCCTACCGGCTCGCGGCGCGAAAGCTGCGGCCGCTCCTCGGCGCGACCGTGCTCTTCGTGGTCGCCTGGGTGGTGCTCACGACGACGGCCGTGCTGATCCCGGTCGCCATCTGGCTCGCCGTGCGCTGGTCGCTCCTCGCAGCCGTCGTCGAGCTCGAGGACCAGTCTCCGCGGGAGGCGCTCCGGCGCAGTGCGCGGCTCGTTCGCGGTCGCTGGCTCCGCGTCGGCCTGCTCGTCGGGCTGGGAGCAGGGATCGCCCTCGCGGCCGGGCCGTTGCTGGGGGTCCTGCTGATCTTCGCCACCGCGGCACCACTTCCGCTGCTCAACGTCGTCGCGGGCCTCGTCTACGCCCTCGCGCTCCCGTTCGTGGCGCTCGTGGCCGCGTACGTGTACTTCGACGCCCGCTCCCGGCACGAGCTCGAGCCGGCGGACCCCGAAGAGCTCCCCGCCGAGATCGACCTCGTCGGGTCAGCCGGGCCGTCGCGCGCCGTGTGAGCGACGCAGGGGAAGGTCGGGAGCAGGCCCCGACTCGAGTGCGGGCCGCCGGTCGCGGGGATGCGTCTCGAACCAGCGCGCGTAGCGTTCGGCGAGCGGCGCCGCCGTCAGCCCGTGCGCGAAGACCGACAGCCCCACCGTCGCGAAGACGGTGAGGAGGATCGTCTCCTCGTGCGGCAGGTTGCTCCCTTCCTCGAGGAGAACCGCGAGGACGATCGACGCGAGCCCACGCGGCCCGAACCAGCCGACGAACCCGACCGTCTCGCGGCGTGCGCCCGTGCCCAGCAGCGCAACGGCGACCGGCGCCATGCGCACGACGGTGAGGCTCAGCACGGCGTAGACGACGATCGTCACGGTCAGATGGCCGAGCGCGGGGCCGAGGAGCACTGCGCCGAACACGACGAACGTCAGCGCCCCGAAGACCTCGCCGGCCTCCTCGAGAAGGTGTGCAACCTCGTGGGAGCGGCCGCGCAGCAGGCCGCCGAACACCATCCCGCCCGCGAAGGCGGCGATGAAGCCCGACCCTCCGAGCGGAGTGGCGATTCCGTAGGCCAGGGCCGCACCGGCGACCGGCCCGATCTGGAGCCAGGCCGCGCCGCCGCCCCGCTCCCGCGCCGAGTGCACGACGACAGCGGCCGCCGCGCCCGCGATCCCTCCCGCAAGGAGCCCGTACCCGATCTGCTCGACGACGAGGCGGACCGCCGCCCCGCTCCCCATCTCCCCCGCTTCCGCCTCGGCGACGGCCAGCACGGCCAGGAAGAGCGGCACGCAGATGCCGTCGTTGAGCCCGCTTTCGACGTTGAGCCCCTGCCGGATGCGCGACGGCAGCCGCGGGAGGGTGACGACCGCCTGCCCGAGCGCGGCGTCGGTCGGCGCCAGGATCACGGCGAGCAGCAGCGCTTCCGCCCAGGAGAGCTCGGCGAAGAGCGCGACGGCCGCCACGAGCCCGGCGACCAGCGTCAGCGGGAGCCCGATGCCGAGAAGACGTGCGGGCAGCGCGATCTCGGTTCGCAGGACGCGCAGGTCGAGGCGCGACGCGTCGGCGAACAGCACGACGGTCAGCGTCGCCTCGGCGAGGAGCTTGACGG
The DNA here is from genome assembly GCA_963734045.1 of uncultured Actinomycetes bacterium. Classification (GTDB taxonomy): domain Bacteria; phylum Actinomycetota; class Thermoleophilia; order Gaiellales; family Gaiellaceae; genus Gaiella. Next base: position 106,511 of record CAVTFU010000008.1, read on the forward strand.
GCTCGCCGTGCGAGGAGAGCTCGACGAGGCCGAGTGCCTCGGGCCCGACGAGCACCCCCGCTGTGACGAAAACCATCGCGGAGGTGACGGGCGTGCCGGCGATCCGTCCGGACACGGCGGCGTACGCGAGCAACGCGAGCGCCAGCGTCGCCAGCGTCCAGTCCACCCGCGGAACCTAGAGCGTTTGCTGACACGATGGGCGCATGGCCGAGTTCAGCGAGGTCAACCGCGCCAACTGGGACGAGCGGGCCCCCGCTCACGCCGCCTCGCCGGACTACGCCTTCGAGTCGTTCGGCGCCGATCCCGACCACCTCAGCGACGTCGTGCGCTTCGACGTGCCGCTCCTCGGCGACATCGCGGGGCTCGAGGGCGTCCACCTCCAGTGCCACATCGGTACGGACACGATCTCGCTCGCCCGGCTCGGCGCGCGGATGACGGGCCTCGACTTCTCGCCCGCCTCGCTCGCCGAGGCGCGACGACTCGCCGAGGCGACCGGGAGCGACGTGGAGTTCGTCGAGTCCGACGTCTACGCCGCCGCAGACGCGCTCGGAGCGGGCCGCTTCGACCTCGTCTTCACGGGGATCGGCGCCCTTTGCTGGCTCCCGGACGCCCGCCGCTGGGGCCGGGTGGTCGCCGACCTGCTACGCCCCGGCGGTCGGTTCTTCATGCGCGAGACCCACCCGGTGCTGTGGTCGATCGACGAGCGGCGGGACTTCCTCGCGATCGAGTTCCCGTACTTCGAGACGGCCGAGCCGCTCGTCTGGGACGAGGGCGGGACCTACGTCGAGACCGACGTCGTCTTCACCCAGACGGTGACGCACGAGTGGAACCACGGGCTCGGCGAGATCGTCACGGCGCTGCTCGACGCGGGGCTGGAGCTCACGGGGCTCGTCGAGCACACGAGCGTCCCGTACGAGGCGCTCCCGGGCCAGATGGCACGCATCGACGGCAAGGAGTGGCGCCTCGAGGACCGGCCGGAGCGGCTCCCGCACACCTACACGCTGCAGGCCGTCAAGCGCGGCTGAGCGGCACCGCCGGGGTCAGCTCTTCTTCGCGCGGCTCCGCGAGACGCGCGGCGGCTCGTCCGGCTGTTTCGGGTAGACCGGCGGCCACGGGGCATCGAGCAGGCCGCTCTCGCGGTCGCGGGCGTGCATGGCGAGCAGCGGCTCGAGCGACTGGGGCTCGTCGTTCATCGCCTCCCACGGGTCGCCGTCCGCCCCGAGGCGCGCCGGAAGCGCTTCGATCGTGAGCTCGTCCGGGTGGACCGCGCCGAGCTCGTCCCACCGGAGCGGCGTGGAGACCTGCGCCCCGGGGCGGGCCCTGACACACCACGCGCCGAAGACGGTCTTGTGGGGTGCGTTCTGGTTGTAGTCGACGAAGATCCGCTCGCCGCGATCCTCCTTCCACCACTGCGCGGTCACGAGGTCGGGCCGGCGGCGCTCGAGCTCGCGCGCCGCGGCCACGGCAGCGAAGCGCACCTGATACGAGTCCCACCGTGGCTCGAGTCGCACGTACACGTGCAGCCCGCGGTTGCCGGTCGTCTTCGGGTACCCGACGATGCCGAGCTCGTCGAGGAGAGCCTTGAGCTCGCCCGCCGCCTCGCAGGCGTTCGCGAAGTCCGTCCCCGGCTGCGGGTCGAGGTCGAGCCGGAGCTCGTCGGTGTGCTCGGGGTCGTTCGCGACGTACGGCCAGACGTGGAAGCCGAGGCAGTTCAGGTTCACGGCCCACGCGACATGCGCGAGGTCGGCCGCGACGAGAGCGCGGGAGGTCGTCCCGTTCGGCGTCGACACGATCGTGGTCTCGAGCCAGTCGGGCGCCGAGTCGGGAATCCGCTTCTGGAAGAAGGACGGCCCGCCGGCGCCGGAGGGGAACCGCTGGAGGAGCAGCGGGCGGCCACGCGTCGTGCGCATGAGTGGCTCCCCGACGCGGAGGTAGAAGCGGACGAGGTCGAGCTTCGTCTCGCCGCGCTCGGGAAAGAAGACCTTGCCCGGAGAGGTGATCCGGACCTCGCGGCCGTCGATCGCCAGGAGCTCTTCGTCCGGCCCGCTCACCCCCGCGGATGGTACGCCTCCGGGCCCGGAGAACACACGCGACGCCGACGACATCGCCCCGCAGGCGACCGCCGCGGTGCAGGCCGCGTACCGGGCCGCCCTGGGGCGCGTCAACAGCGAGACGTTCCCGTGGGTCATGTGCTGGTACCCGACCCCGGCGCTGGCCCAGGACGCCGGCATGACGCTTACCGCGTTCGAGGAGTTCCTCTACGGCTCGTGCCTGCTCGACTGGGCCGCCGAGCGGGAGCGGATCCAGCGCCATGCGGCGCTCTTCGACGAGGGCGAGCAGGTGCGGATCGTCGGCGACGGGACAGACCTCACCCTCTCCCTCGCGGACAGGCGGATGGAGGTGGACGCCGGGAAGGGCAACATGCCCGGCGGCGAGCTCTTCGGGTGCCCCGTCGAGACCTCGGCAGAAGGGACGATCGCGTTCACCGAGTTCCCCGCCCTCTGGCAGGGCCGCGACGTGAGGGGCATCCGGCTCCGGTTCTCCGAGGGAGAGATCGTCGAGGCGTCGGCCGAGACGGAGGGGGACTACCTCCTGGACGTCCTCGATACCGATCCGGGAGCGCGCCGGATCGGCGAGCTCGGCATCGGCTGCAACCCCGGGATCACGCGGTACATGCGCAACGTCTACTTCGACGAGAAGATCGACGGCACGATCCACATCGCGCTCGGCGCCGGCTTCGCGGATGTCGGCGGCACGAACGAGTCCGCGATCCACTGGGACATCGTCAAGGACCTGCGCCGAGGCGGGCGCATCGAGCTGGACGGCAGGGTCGTCCAGGAGAACGGCGTCTGGATCAGGTGACCGGGGGCGACGAGGAGCCGCATAGGAATCGCCGGCCGGCTCGATCGACGAGGGCGGCGACAGCTGAGTCACGCGCTGCGTCCACGGCCCACCATCTCGACCCCCTGAACCACGGCTGCGCCGCCCAGAGCGACGCTCGCGCCGATGATCACGAGCAACCCGTACCCCGCGGTCGAGCCGAGGACCTCTCGGCTGTCGCGCCAGGTCTCGACGGACGTCCAGGCCATGACGGCCGCGGCGCCGAGAACGCCGACGACCCCGACCCAGGAACCGCGGGCCATGGCGCGCTCCCAACCGAGCGCGAAGGCTGCGACGATCAGCACGAGCCACCCGTTGTTCGGCCCTTGCGTCCCGTCGAGGCTGACCGGGCCGTCCTCCATCCATGTGGAGAACACTCCGAGCGTCGCCGCGGCGAGCGCCCCCCAGACGAGCAATCGCGCCCCTCGGGGCCGCACGCTCGCACGTGTAGCGTCCTCCCGCAATGAGCGGCGAAGCTAGCACGACGCGCCCGCGGACCTCCTCGCTCGGGCGCTGGGGATCACATCTCTGGTGGCGGCAGCGATGTTCGTCGGCGTGTACCGGCAGGTGCTCGGGGTCACCCAGCGCCAGAGCTGGCCTCCGCCGCCCGAGGCCGTGACGCCGGCCGGCGCCCAGGCGGCCGTGGAAGCGTTCGTCGCCCGAGGGGGGACACGGCCCCACGACGCGGCGCTCGACTTCGCCTGGTCGACGGCGGCCTCGATCGAGCCCCTGGTCGAGGGCGCAAGCTTCTTCCCCCGCATCTTCGCCGACGTGGAGGCGGCCTCCTCGTCGGTGCACATCCTCATGTTCGGCTGGCGCGAGGGTGAGATCGGAATGCAGATGGCGGAACTACTCGAGCGGAAGCTGCAGGCGGGTGTCGAGGTGCGCGTCATCGTCGACAGCTTCGGCTCGCGGCCCTACGAGCAGGCGCGCGCGATGTATACGCGGCTCGCCGACGCGGGAGCGCAGATCGTCGTCAACGACGTCTTCCCGCTCGACCGTGACGGTTTCTTCCCGTACGACCAGCACCTCGACTGGCGGCAGGACGAAGTCGGCCGCGCCGACCATCGCAAGCTCTACGTCGTCGACGGCGCTGTTGCCTGGACGGGAGGCGCGGGAATCGAGGATCACTTCGAGAACGGCGGCTTCCACGATGTGATGGTGCGGGTCACCGGCGGTGTGGTGCGACAGGCGCAGGCCGCCTTCCTGACGAGCTTCCAGGGGCACGGCGGCGCGCTACGGGCCGACCTTTCGCGCTACTTCCCCGAACCGGCCGACGCCGGCTCGACGCCGGTCGCTCTCGCCCAGGTGATCCCGGGCGGGTTCGTCGCTGCCTCGCAGGCGCTCCGCGAGCAGATCGACGGTGCTCGTGAGCGCCTCGACGTGATGAACCCGTACATCACCGACAGGGACATGATCGAGCGGATCCTCGCCGCGGCCCGGCGCGGAGTGAATGTGCGGATCGTCGTCTCCGAGACGTCGAACAACAAGCAGGCCACGGCCGCGCTCAGGCATCGATACGCCGACCTGATCGCCGCGGGTGCCGAGGTGTGGGAGCTGCCGGGCACGGTCGTCCACGCGAAGGTCGTTGTCGCCGACGACGTCGTCAGCTTCGGCACGGTCAACCTCGACTCCTGGGCCCTCTACCGCAACTCGGAGATCATGATCCTGGCGCGAAGCTCCGACGCCGCGGCGCAGCTGGAGGAGCGGCTGTTCGAGCCCGACATCGCGCGCTCGAAGCCCGGTCGGCCCCCGTCAGGTACGCGCGAGAGCCTCGAGAGCTGGGTCTGGGAGAAGCTGGCGTTCTTCCTCTGAGGTCCAGCGTCAGGCGAAGTACTCCCTGGCAGACCGAGGTCCATAGAGCAGCCAGACGACCGTGGCGGCCATAGCCGCGGTGACGAGCGACGGGAGAATCGCGCTCGTCGGCCCGACGAACACGTAGACGAGCGCGGCGGCAGCCCCGAACAGCGCGAGGGCTGTCAGCACGATGCGCGCGGCGCGGCTGCCGCGCAGGAGCGCAAGCGAGGCGAGACCGAACACCGCGGCCAGCACGAGGGCGCCGATTCCCCAGGGGTCGGTGACGTCGTCCCAGGTGAGGACGCCGATGAGCCCCATGAATCCGAGGAACGCCGCCTTGGCGAACCCGAAGAACGACGCGATCATGACCACGAACGGCAGCTCCCGACGGGTTCCCTCCACCGTGTCCTCCTGTTCTCTTCGCTCCGGGCATCCGATCTTAGGGACGTCCCCGGCCACGGGCGTCCGCGGCCGGGGCAGCCTTGCCCGCCGAGGCGTGCGAGCGCCCCGATCGGATTCGCGCTCACATGGATGAACCGGGCCGTCGGTCTCGCGAACGAACGCGCGTCGTCGTAGCGTCGTCGCGTGGCAGCGAGCCCGCGATACGGCGAGTCCTTCCGTTCTCTCGCGCAGGCTCGGGCGGTCCCCGTATGGTGCTCGGACACCGAACCCGGAGGACGTGAATGCTCGCCGCGGACTACCCGTTTCTCGACCTGATGTTGACGATGGCCGTCTTCTTTCTGTGGATCGTGTGGTTCTGGCTGCTCTTCACCGTCTTCGCGGACATCTTCCGCCGCCACGACATCGGTGGAGGAGCGAAGACGCTGTGGATCATCTTCGCGATCCTGCTGCCGTTCCTCGGCGTCTTCGTCTACCTGATCACGCAGAATGTCGGGATGACCGAGCGCAACCTCCAGCGCGCGCGATCGCAGCGGGACCAGTTCGACGACGC